>DATMQY010000012.1:0-199819 GCA_035566635.1 Rhodanobacter sp. | reverse complement strand
GGTCGGTGTCTACACGGTCTCGTTGAAGAAGGACGGCGCTGTCACCGACACGCGCAAGAACGTGGCGGTGTCGCCGGGTGCCGGTGCCTCGATCTCGTTCGCCGCGGCAGCCGCCGCTCCGGCCGGAACGACCTCGCTGGGCGCGGTGACCGTGTCGGCCAATGCGCTGCCGACCATCGACGTCTCCAGCGTCAACTCCAGCACCGTCATCACCGCGGCTGATCTGCAAAAGCTGCCAGTCGGTCGCAATGCCGAGTCCATCGCCCTGCTCGCGCCGGGTACCGTCAAGGGCAGCAGCTTCTTCGGTAACGCGGTTTCCTTCGGCGGCTCGAGCGTGTCCGAGAACGCGTACTACGTGAACGGCTACAACACCGGCGAGCCGTACAAGAACATCGGCGGCTTCCAGCTGCCCTACGGCGCGATCGACCAGCAGGAAACGCTGACCGGCGGCTACAACGCCAAGTACGGCCGCTCCGACGGCGGCGTGATCAACCAGATCGGCCGGCGCGGTACCAACGAATGGCATTTCGGCGCTCAGGTGTCCTGGCAGCCGCGGTTCCTCGAGGGCACTCCGGTCAACAACTATTTCAACAGCCATCCGGTGATTCCCGCGCCGATTGCCAACCCCAACAGCCTTGACGGTCTGACCCATTATCAGCTTGAAGACCCGCTCAAGTCGGGTACGCTGAACCAGTACCGCAACGACAACAAGCAGTGGCAGACGATCTATTCGGCCTACGTCGGCGGCCCGCTGATCAAGGACAAGCTGTTCATGTTCCTGGCAGCCGAGGAGACCAAGACACAGTCCAACAATGTGGATTTTGCAGCCAAGCAGCTCGTCCAGTACAACCGGGACAAGAACACCAAGTTCTACGCCAAGCTGGACTGGAACATCACCGACAGCAACGTCCTCGAACTGACGGCGCTGGACAACCACGATGCCACCGGCGCGGGATCGACCTACGCGTTCAACACCGACACGCTGAAGTCGGGCGCCTTCGTCACGAATAACGACGTGACCAAGGACAACGCCCGGTTCTACCTTGGTCACTTCACCAGCTACATCACCGATGCGGCCACGCTGAGCATCCTGTACGGCAAGGCCAACTTCCAGGATCCGGTCGTCTACGCCAACCACAGCCCGCTGCCGTTCATTGACCGTCCGGATCGCCAGAATCCGGCCTTTCTGCCGCCGGGCACGGGGTCAAACGGCGTCGTCAACAGCCAGACCAACATCAGCTGGACCTCGCCCCAGGCGGCCAACAACACCCACGGCCTGCGCGTCGACTTCGACTACAAGCTGGGCACGCACGACCTGGCCGTCGGTATCGACAACATGACCTACCAGGCCAGCCATCAGGGTCCGGATCAGACCAATCCGTTCAACCCGTCGATCAACTATTACTGGCGCTACTATCCGGGCAACATCGTGCGTAAGCGCGAGGTCGGCTGGGCCACCAGCATGTCGACGACCCAGAAGGCCTTCTATCTGCAGGACGACTGGCAGGTCACGCCCAACGTGCTGCTGGACATTGGCATCCGCAACGACCACTTCAAAAACTTCAACGATCTGGGCGTGGCGTTCGTCGACGAGAAGAACCAGTGGGAGCCGCGTATCGGTGCCAGCTGGGACGTCATGGGTGACTCGTCGTTCAAGGTCTACGGCAATCTGGGCCGTTACTACCTCGCACTGCCGGACAATGCGGCTGAGCGCGCTGCGAACATCTCCACCTATGAGATCACCAAGTACAGCTATACCGGGATCGACCCGAACGGTATCCCGACCGGCCTGACGCAGATTGGCGGTGTCACCTCACCCGATGGCGAGTTCGGCCTGCCCAAGGATCCGCTGCAGGTCACCGCGCGCAACCTGAAGCCGGAATACATTGATGAGTTCATCCTCGGCTTCGACAAGAAGCTCAACGATAACTGGACCTACGGTGCCAAGGCAACGTGGCGCCAGCTGGGAACCGCGATCGACGACGAGTGCTCGCCGGGCCAGATCGGCGCGAAGATGACCAAGATGGGTCTGAATCCGGGCAACTACTCGAATTCGCTCTACGGTGCGTCGTACTGCCGTCTGATCAACCCGGGCCTGACCAACACCATCCTGGTGAAGCCGAACGCGGGCACGACCGGCCAGAATGTCCTGGTGTCGATGAGCCAGCAGGACTGGGGCTACATCAACGCTGCCCGGCGCAAGATCGGTTCGCTGAACCTGTACATGGAGCATCCGTTCGACGGCACGTGGATGGGTCGTGTCGACTACACCTTCAGCCACGGCTGGGGCAACACCGAGGGCCAGGTGCGTTCCGACTTCGGTCAGTCTGACGTTTCCAAGACCGAAGACTGGGATTCCTGGCAACTCATGGACGGCCAGGACGGCGATCTGGCCAACATCCGCAAGCACCAGATCCGCTTCCGCGGCGCCTACCAGATCACGCCGGAATGGCTGGTCTCCGGCACGCTGCTGGCGCAGTCCGGCACACCCAATGAGTGCCTGGGCTACTACGGTCCGACCGACACCGGTGACCCGACCGGCTACAACAACGGCGGTGCCGGCAACTACCACTGGTGCCACGGTATTCGCATGCCGCCAGGTTCCGCCGGGCATACGCCATGGACCGAGCAGGTCAACCTCGGCGTGCACTACACGCCGGCATTCGCCGACCACAAACTGGGCATCAACCTGGACATCATCAACGTGCTGGACCAGCAGAGGGCGGTACAAACCAACCCGCTCGGCGAGGCTGCCTTCAACAACGGCCTGGCTCCAGACGGCAAAACCCCGGCTCCGGCCTTGATCTCCATCAACAACACCTACGGCCAGGGGATCTTCTGGCAGCCGCCGCGCACGGTGCGTCTGTCGGTGACCTACGACTACTGATACGTAACATTGGATGAGACTGGCATGACTAAGCCACCGACCTGCGGGTCGGTGGCTTTTTTTGGCACATGGGTCTAGGCAAAGAGCGATCCGAATACCGATCAGCATCCTGGCAGGCCAGAATGTAGGCGCGCTCGGCGGCAATGACTCACGTGAACAAGGTGATCTTCAGCAACTCCGCCGATGCGCAAGTCAGCGGGTGCAGTACCTTGAGAATCAATCGCTGGTCAGCGATCGTCTGCTGCTGTCGCTGGGTAGCCGCCGACCTTTCGTCTTGTCGATACACGCATACGCATAGCCGACTTGCACGAACAAACGGGCAGTGGGTCTTTGGCAAAGCCTCTTCGAACGAGATGCTCAGCCTGTTTGGTTTCGCGAAAAAGGTTGCGTGGTGCTGGATGGTCACCAGCACAAGTGCTGCCAGAAACAAGCACGAGTGACAGGGGTATGGAGACGCCGATATTTTCCGGCATGGACATGAGCTTGCCCCGGAACGGACGCTGGCACCTCACAACATCCGGCCAACCACGCATTACGCGGAAGCGGGCTCCCGTTGCGGACGATGCTCCGGGCCAACATCCACCGGCACGCCTGACCGCGTGAAATATCCGGCCATCAGCCAGGCGCCACCGCACAGCGCTATGGCAACGCACAGGCTGGTCCATTCCGCTTGGCTTTGTGGAGTCGCCAGCACTCGCGGAACGTGCACGATCAGTACCCAGCTCCCGAACATGATGCCCAGCATCGTCGCGGCCAGCCGCGCCTGCACACCACTCAGGATGGCCAGACCGGCCGCGATGTGCGCGCAACCGGTGAAATACGCCCAGAACACCGGCGAGCCGGGGATCCAGCCGGGAATCACGCTGGCGACGTATTGCCAGTAGATGAAATGCAATGCACCGAACACCGGCAGCGAGACGCCGAAACCGTAGCGTCCAGCGTCTGCCAGTCGACGGAGTCGACCGTTCCAGGGTGTGCGCCCGTTCGTGCCATCCGACAGTGCGTGCGCAAGCACCCACGCAACACTGCACAATGCGAGACACTCGAACGCGGAGGTCCACTTGCTCCCATTGTGAAGATGCGTAAACAGTGTCGGCACCTGCAATAAGATCAACCAGAGGGAGAGCAGCACGCCCAGTGCGATCGCCGACTGACCTGGCCGCAGTCGATCGCTCAGGACACACCCGCCGCCCACGACAAGCAGCAGGGCGGTGACATACGTCCACAGCGTCTGCACCGGCAGCCAGTCAGGCAGCGGCTCCAGCCCGAGAATGGGAGTGGCAAACACGAAGTTGAGCATGCCGAAAGCCAGCATGCCGATACCGAAAAGACCGCTGCCAAGACGTGTGGCACTTCCCATGAGGCTTCCTTATGTCGGATGAAGCACGAGGTCGACCGCACCATGCAATCCAGGGCATGCCGGGGGACGTTGTCGGCAAACCTGGCCTGATCTTGGCACAAGCACAAGGCAGACTAGACACTGCGGTCCCTGTCATCCATGACCAATTTCGCCATATTTGCAAGAGCCAATCGGAGAGTGGGCATGTTTCTGGAACTGGATGGCCATGGGCCGCACTACGCGCAGCTCACCCGCGCCATGAAGGCCGCGATCCTCGACGGCCGCATGGTTGCAGGCTCGCGACTGCCGCCCACACGGGTTCTGGCGCACGAACTCGAACTTTCGCGTACCACGGTGCTGGCCGCTTACGAACAACTGCGTGCGGAAGGCTTCATCGACGCCCGCGTGGGCTCGGGCAGCTATGTCGCCACGCTCCAGCCGGGGGCGGCACTGCAGCCGCCAGCCGATGTGATCAGCGCACCTTCGCTTTACGCGGAACGTGCGCGGCAGGTACAGGATCGCATGATGGCCATACTGCACCGCGAATTGCGCTATCACATGAACTACGGCGAGCCGACCATCAATCCCATGCTCAACAGTGCCTGGGCGCGCGAACTGGCCCGGGCAGCAGCCTATATGCCGGCAAGCGGCGCCGGATCGCAGGGTCTGCCGGCACTGCGCCAGCAGGTTTGCGACTATCTCGCCCGTCGACGTGGCGTGCAGGCACTGCCGGAGAATGTGCTCATCGTCAGTGGAGCCCAACAGGCGTTCTCACTGACCGCCCGCGTGCTGCTGAACGAAGGCGACAGCGTAGTGCTGGAGGAGCCGCATTATTTCGGCGCCTATCAGGCGCTGATCGCGCATGGTGCTCGTGTTTGCGGTGTCCGCACCGACAACGACGGACTGGTGTGCAGCGAACTGCCCGCAACGGCGCCTTCGCTGATCTGCGTGACACCCTCACACCAGTTTCCGACTGGCGCCGTGCTGTCGCTGTCGCGCCGGCTGGAGCTGCTGCGTTACGTCGATGCGCAGCAATGCTGGATTCTCGAGGACGACTACGACGGCGAATTCCGTTATGACGCCCAGCCGCTGGCGGCATTGCGTTCGCTCGACCAAGCCGATCGGGTGATCTATGTCGGGACTTTCTCCAAGGTTCTGTTCGGCACCTTGAGACTGGCCTACATGGTCCTACCTGTCGCGCTGCGGGAGGACTTCATCACCGCCAAGTTCCTCAATGATTTTGCCTGTCCGGGCTTCGAACAGGCTGCGCTGGCGCACTACATGGAAGACGGTGGATTCGAGCGCCATTTGCGGGTGGTTCGCAAAGAGCTCAAGGCCCGTCACGAGGAGCTCATCAGGGGCTTGCGCCAGTATGCCGGCGAGCGTGTGGAGATCGTCGATTCACCGGCCGGCATGCATGTGGTCGTGTGGCTCCGCGACTACGACAAGGCTCACGCGGAGGCGTTGCTCGAACTTGCCAGCTCTCGCGGTCTGGGCATGTATTCGATGGCGCCGCACTACCTGAATCCGCCGTCACGCCAGGGTCTGCTGCTCGGCTATTGCGGCCTGTCGACCGGCGAGCTCCGTGACGCCATGAGGCTGTTTGGAGCATGCCTGGACGAGATCGACGCCCGCATGATTTCCGGCACTGCCCGCAGCGCCGGCGACTCTACGTGAAGTAAGCTCTTTCGCTCGTCAGTCAACCGCACTCAGCCATGCACTCACGCATCACGATCAGCCCCGAACTGCGCGAATGGATTCTTGCCACCACGCGCGCAGGCCACGGCGTCCCCGACGTGCTGCGGCTGATGAAGGAAAACGGCTACGACCCGCGGCAAAGCCGCAGCATCGTCGCCGAGGTACTGAAGCTGCCATTGGCCGCGCTGCATGCGAGCACTGCCAAGGTGGCGCCGCAAGGATTGCGCACGAAACATCCCGAAGCACCCGACGTCATCATCGACGGACACACCATCCAGATCCCGCTCAGTGTGGAGGCCCCAGCGCTGCGCGTGCTGGACGGCATCCTCACCGAAGCGGAATGCAGCGAGCTGATCGAACTGGCGCAGCCGCGGCTGCAACGCGCGCTCACCGTCGACAGCGACGGCCGCAACCAGGTGGATCCGCGGCGCACCAGCGAGGGCATGTTCTTCACCTTGAACGAACTGCCGCTGATCGGCCGCATCGAACAGCGCCTCGCCAGCCTGGTCGGCGTGCCGGCGAGTCACGGCGAAGGCCTGCAGATCCTGCATTACCTGCCGGGCCAGGAATACGAACCGCACTTCGACTGGTTCGATCCGGAACTGCCCGGCTATGCCGCGATCACCGCGGTCGGCGGCCAGCGCATCGCCAGCGTGGTGATGTATCTGAATACGCCTGCACAAGGCGGCGGCACGGCGTTCCCGGAGATCGGCCTGACCGTCACCGCACGGCGTGGTTCGGCCGTCTATTTCGCTTACGAAGGTGGCGACCATAGTTCACTGCACGCCGGACTGCCGGTGCTCAGCGGCGAGAAGTGGATCGCCACCAAATGGCTACGCGAGCGGCCTTACAAGGCTACGAAAAAGGCCTGATCGCCGACGTGGCAGATCTGCCGTTGCTGCGCCGCAGCAGCATTTGACGTATCCTTGCGGACCAACTTTCTCCTCCGCAGCAAGGACAACTCATGGGTTTGCATCTGGTTCCCGCCGGCCGCGACGTGCCGCACGAAATCAACGTCGTCATCGAAATCCCCAAGGATGCCGAGCCGGTCAAGTACGAGGTGGACAAGGTCAGCGGCGCGATCTTCGTCGACCGCATCCTGTCCACGCCGATGCGTTATCCGTGCAACTACGGCTACGTGCCGGGCACGCTCGGCGGTGATGGCGATCCGTTGGACGCGTTGGTGATCCTGCCGCTGTCGCTGATCCCGGGCTCGGTGATCCGCTGCATCCCGGTCGGCATGCTGAAGATGTCCGACGAGGCCGGCAGCGACGAAAAACTGATCGTGTTGCCCGCGCCGAAGATCTTCCCCGGCTATGCGCACATCACCGACATGAAGGGCGTCTCGCCGCACTGGCTGGAGCGCATCGGCCACTTCTTCGAGCACTACAAGGATCTGGAGAAGGGCAAGTGGGTCAAGGTCGAGGGCTGGGTCGGCGCCGAAGAAGCGAAGGCCGAGATCGTGGCCGGCATCGCGCGCTACCAGGTCGAGAACAAGAGCTGAATTCAACCCCTGCCGCCAGACGGCAGCAGCTAGATCGAGCGGCTGCGTGATCCAGACGGAGCACGCAGCCGGCTCCGCAACCGCGACAGATCGCTGTGCCGCAGATCTTCACGTAGCTCGCTGGGCGATGCGCCCAGCGACTGGCGGAACGCCTCGGTCATGTGACTGTGGTTGCTGAAACCGAGATCGCAGGCAAGTGCTGCCAGATCTTCCTCGCCATCGCCCAACCGTCCCAGTGCGTTGCCGAGCCGCTGTTGCAGCCGGAACTGACGCAGAGACTGCCCCGTGCCGCTGCGGAAAATGCGGCACAGGTAGAACGGTGAGCAGTCGGCGTAACGCGCCAATGCATCGATCTCAAGATTCTCGCCAACGTGACCGATGATGGCTTCCTGCGCGCGCGCCACACGCCTTGTGTTCGTGGAGCTGCGCACGCGTCCGCATGCATCGTTCTCGTGCAACTTCAACAAGTACGCGAGCGTCTCCAGCAGCGTTTCTTCCGCCGACAAAATGTCGCCACCGTCACGACGCAGGCCGAGCAGCAGTTCCACATGGGTTTTCTGAAACTGCAGATCATGCGGAATATTGCGGCACGGCAAGGCGCTCGGACCAGTCAGCTTCATCGCTTCCATCGTCGCTTCGTCGATCAACAAGTCGGTACAGCAGTCGCAGCTCAGCGCGTCCGGGTGCGTGATGCGGTACTCGACGTTCCTCTGTATCAGCACCGCGTTACCGGGTCGCGCGAAAAAGGTTTTGCGACCCACTTGCAAAGCGAATGACCCGCGCCGAGTGAACAGGAAGTGCGCCGTATTCCCGTCCAGCGGCCCCCCGCAATCGACCCGCGGGTTCTGACAGACGTGACTGACCACTTCGAAATGCGACGACCGCAGCATGGTCTGCATGATCGACATGTGCATGGCTCCGAAAGAACACCTGTCCCATGCTGATCATACGCTCGCCAATCGCGTTCGCTCCATCGGCATGCAACGCGCAAAACATGCGCACGATTTTGAAAGCGGCCGCGCTCCCTACGTAGCGTACTGCTGGGATTTTTCCGCGTTGGAAACACGCATGGCATCAGCATCTGCGCAGGTTTCTAAAAGCGTCCGAAGTGGCACCACGCGAAGCTGGACTCACTCCGCATCTCAGGCGATCACGAGTTCCGCAAGACGAAGCGTCACCTGTTCCCACGCCTGCGTTTCCCGCGCTCCTTAACCCGCACATGGAGAGCCCCATGAACAAGACACTCTGCGCACTGCTGCTTGCCTGCTGCACCCTGACCGCCGCCAATGCGGCCGAGCCGTCGTCCATCGATGACTGGCTCAATCCGATGCTGTACCCGAAGGACTCGCAGCCGTTCGGCAAGAGCATGTCCAGCTGGGCCGAGCTCAACTGGCAATGGATCTACGCGCAGCCGTTCGACCACAACCCGTACCTCGATCCCACCGGCGCCGATTGCGCGATCGACCAGAGCGGGCCGGTCTGGCAGTTGGCGCCGATCGCCGCGATGATGATGTCCGGCACCTACACGCGCGCCTGCACGATTCCGTTCGGCAAGGCGGTGTTCCTGCAAATCGGCGCCGTCGCCGACGACTGGCCCTGCCCCGACCCGGCCTTCGGCCCGAAACCGGGGCAGCCGCTGTACGACTTCCTGGTCGCCGACGCGCGGGCCTACAACATGGTCACCGAGCTGGACCTGACGCTGGACGGACGACCGATCTTCAACCCGTTGCACTACATCTACACCTCGGATGACCTGTTCGCGCTCAAAGGCGACGCCAGTGAGGTGCAGTTCGATCCGTGCATCACCGGCGCCTACCAACCCAGCGTGATGTACGGCTACTTCATGATGTTCCGCCCGATGTCGCCGGGCATGCACACCATCGTGCGGCACAACCACGACAGCAACGGCACGGACCTCACCTTCATCTATCACCTGACGATCCAGTAGGAATCCTGTCGTCAAGAAGCTGCCCGGAACGGATCCGGCCTTGAAACGTCCCGCGCCACAGCGGGGCGTTTCCTTTTGTCTGGCCGCGCCGAACTCAACCGCGCTTGAGCAGCTCGCGCAGGTCGATGATCGCCGCATCGGCATTGGCGCGCGACATGCTGTTCACCATCATCAGCGAATGGTTGGCGAGAAAACCGAATGGCGAACCGTTGAACCCTACTCAGTGCTCCCATGGCGGATGATTCCCCAGTCGCTCGGCCAGGAAATCGACGAACGCGCGTACCCGCGGCGGCACCAATCGACGCTGCGGCATCACCGCATGGATGCCGGTGGCGGCCAGCGGATAGTCCGGCAACAACACTTGCAGCCGCCCCGCACGCAACTCTTCGTGCACATGCCAGACCGAGTGCATCGCGACGCCCAATCCGGCTACCACCGCATCACGCAGTAACTCGCCAAGATTGCTCTCGAAGCGGCCATCCACCCGCTGCACGATCTCGCCGCCGCGGCCATCGCCGAAACGCCACACATCTTGCCGACCCTGACTGCCGACCAGCAGCAGGCAATCATGTTCGGCCAGATCTGCCGGTGTGTGCGGCGTGCCGCGCCGAAGCAGGTAATCCGGCGAGGCACACAGCACGCGCCGGTTGACGGCCAGTTGGCGCGCCACCAGGCCGGAGTCGCCCAGCGCGCCGACGCGGATGCCCAGATCGAAACCGGAACCGACCAGATCCAGCATCTGGTCGTTGAGGTTCACGCTGAGCTTCAGCCGTGGGTACCGCGCCAGGAACTCCGGCAGCAGCGGCGAGATGTACTGACGTCCGAACGATGCCGGCAAGGTGACTCGCAAGGTGCCGGCCACCTCGGTGGCGGCTTGGCGCAGGCCGCCAGTCAGCGCCTCCAGATCTTCCACCAGAACGCGCCCCTGTTCGGCCAACGCGACACCTTCCGGCGTGGCATGCAGCTGGCGCGTGGTCCGGTGCAGCAGGCGCACGCCGAGATCACGTTCCAGCCGTTTCAGGCGCTGGCTGGCCACCGCCACCGAGAGGTCGAGGCTGCGTGCGGCCGCGCTGATCGAGCCCAGGTCGAGCACGCGCAGAAACAGGCTGAGGTCGCCAACACGATCCATAACTATCAACCATTCATTGATAATGATTAGTTATCTTGGCGGTTTTTGACTAAAAGGCAACTGCCTAAGCTGACGCATCGTTCCTGCCTGGATTGTCGTAATGCCCTCCATTTCCACCGCCCGACCACGCACGCCGCTGGCCCTGTACGCGCTGACCGCCGGCGCGTTCGGTATCGGCACCACCGAATTCGTGATCATGGGCCTGCTGCTGCAGGTCGCTGCCGATCTGCACGTCAGCATCGCCGCGGCCGGCCTGCTGATCTCCGGCTATGCGCTGGGCGTGTTCGTCGGTGCGCCGCTGCTGACCGCCGCGACCAGTCGGTTGCCGCACAAGACCGCACTGGTCGCGTTGATGGTGATCTTCACCATCGGCAACCTGGCCAGCGCACTGGCACCGAACTACGCTGTGCTGATGCTCGCGCGGGTGATCACCTCGTTGGCCCACGGTACCTTCTTCGGTGTCGGCGCAGTGGTGGCGACCGGGCTGGTGGCGGAGGATCGCAAGGCCTCGGCGATATCGATCATGTTCACCGGCCTCACCGTGGCGACCCTGCTCGGCGTGCCGGCCGGCGCGTGGCTGGGCCTGCACTTCGGCTGGCGGGCCACGTTCTGGGCAGTCAGTGCGATCGGTGTGCTCGCCACTGTGATCATCGCCACGCTGGTGCCGGTCGACCGCGGCGATCTGGCACCGATGAAGTTCGTCGAGGAGCTGAAAGGCATCGCGCATCCACAGGTGCTGCTCGGCTTGCTGATGACCGTGCTCGGCTTCGCCGGCGTGTTTGCGGTGTTCACCTATATCCAGCCGATCCTCACCCGCGTCACCGGCTTCGCCGACAGTGCGGTGTCGCCGATCCTGCTGGTGTTCGGCGGCGGCATGGTGGTCGGCAACCTGCTTGGTGGCCGTCTCGCTGACCGACGGCTGGTGGCAACGTTGCTGGGTACGCTGGCGGCACTGGCGATCGTGCTCGGCGCGATGACGTTCGCGCTGCACAGCAAGCCGGCGATGATCGCGTTCAGCGGCCTGCTCGGCATCGCTGCGTTCGCCACCGTGGCGCCGCTCCAACTGCGCGTACTCCAGAAGGCCACCGGCGGCCAGGTGCTGGCGTCGAGCTTCAACATCGCCGCGTTCAACCTCGGTAACGCGATCGGTGCATGGCTGGGCGGCATGGTGATCAGCCACGGTCCGGGCCTCGGCGCGGTGAGCTGGGTGGCGGCGCTGCTGCCGGTGCTCGGACTCGTCATCGCGCTATGGAGCATGCGGCTGGACATCCGACCGTCACGGCGAATAGCCGTCGTGACCTGTACTGAAACCCTTCTCTGACTTTCGTAAGGATCGCCTTCATGGAATACCGCTATCTCGGCACATCCGGCTTCAAGGTGCCCGCACTCGGCTTCGGCGCCGGCACGTTCGGCGGCAAGGGGCCACTGTTCAGCGCGTGGGGTAACACCGATATCGAAGAAGCGAAGCGGCTGATCGACATCTGCCTCGACGCCGGCGTCAACCTGTTCGATACGGCGGACGTCTATTCGGACGGCGCGTCGGAATCAATCCTCGGCGCGGCACTGAAAGGCCGGCGTGAGCAGGCGATCATCTCGACCAAGCTCACCCTGCGTGCGGGCGAAGGCCCGAATGATGTCGGCGCCTCGCGCCATCATCTGATCACCGGCGTCGAGCGTGCACTCAAACGCCTCGGTACCGACTACATCGACCTGCTGCAGCTGCACCACTTCGACGCGATGACGCCGGTGGAAAGTGTGATGTCGACGCTGGATGACCTGGTTCGCGCAGGCAAGGTTCGTTATCTCGGCGCATCGAACTTCTCCGGCTGGCAGCTGATGAAGTCGCAAGCCGCCGCCGACAAGCATGGTTACTCGCGCTTCGTAGCGAACCAGACCTACTACTCGCTGATCGGCCGCGACTATGAGTGGGAGCTGATGCCGCTGGGGCTCGACCAGGGCGTGGACGCAGTGGTGTGGAGTCCACTCGGTTGGGGCAGGCTCACCGGCAAGATCCGTCGCGGCCAACCGCTACCAGACGGCAGCCGCCTGCACGAGACCGCGGGCTATGCACCACCGGTCGACGAGGATCGGCTGCATCGCGTGGTCGATGCGCTGGAGGCGGTAGCCGCGGAAACCGGACGGACGATTCCGCAGATTGCGTTGAACTGGCTGCTGCGGCGACCCACGGTTTCCACGGTGCTGATCGGCGCGCGCAATGAAGCACAGCTGCGCGACAACCTCGACGCGGTCGGCTGGACACTCGACGACGCACAGGTCACACGGCTCGACGCGGCCAGCGCGGTCACCCCACCCTATCCCTACTACCCTTACTGGAATGGCATGTTCGCCGAGCGCAATCCGCCATCGGTACCGTTCAACGTCCCCACGGAGTCGCAAGCATGAAAGCCGTCGCACTCACCCGTTACCTGCCGATCGACGACCCGCAGTCACTGATCGATGTCGAATTGCCCAAACCGGTGCCCGGCGAGCACGACCTGCTCGTGCGCATCGAGGCCATCTCGGTAAATCCGGTCGATACCAAGGTCCGTTCGCCGAAGCCGCAGGTCGAGGCGCAGCCGAAAGTGCTCGGTTACGACGCGGCCGGCGTGGTCGAGGCGATCGGCAAGTCAGTCATCGGCTTTCAACCCGGCGACCGCGTGTACTACGCCGGCGATATCACCCGCGCCGGCAGCAATGCCGAGTATCAATTGGTCGATGCACGCCTGGTTGGCCACGCGCCGCGGTCGATCGACCTGGCCGATGCCGCGGCGCTGCCCCTGACTACGATCACCGCCTGGGAACTGTTGTTCCAACGCATGCCGTTCGACAGCGAGCATGGTGGCCAGGGCAAGTCGCTGCTGATCATCGGCGGCGCCGGCGGCGTCGGTTCGATCGCGATCCAGCTGGCGCGCCGCGCGGGCTTCACGGTGATCGCCACCGCCTCGCGCGCCGCGACCATAGACTGGTGCCGCACGATGGGCGCGCAGCATGTCATCGATCATCGTCAGTCACTGGCACCTCAATTGGCGGCGCAGGGTTTCGCACAGATCGATGTGGTGCTCAACTTCGCCGACACCGATCGCTACTGGGAGACGATCGGCGAGATCCTGGCACCGCAAGGCCATGTCGGATTAATCGTCGAACCATCCGGCGCGCTGAAGATCGGTGACCCGTACAAGGCCAAATGCATCGGCATCCACTGGGAAATGATGTTTGCGCGATCGCGCTTCAAGACAGCCGACCAAGCCGAGCAGGGTCGCATTCTCGAACGCGTGGCTGCGTTGATCGATGCCGGCGAATTGCGCGGCACGCGTAGCGAAACGCTGGTTCCGATCAATGCGGCAAACCTGCGCGAGGCACATCGCCGGCTGGAATCAGGCACGACGATCGGCAAACTGGTGCTGGCCGGCTGGTGATGCCTGCCGACTGACGGAGGGCACGCCAGGCGCATCGCCCGCATCGAATCAACCGCGTTTGGCGGCAGGCTTCTTGTCCGGTTCCGACTTGGCTGGCTCACCTTTCTTGCCCAGTTGTTCCAGCAGCGTGTTCATGTCCTCGGCGTGCTCCTCCTCCATCGCCAGGATGCCTTCCAGCATGCGGCGGGTAGTCGGATCGTCGATACCGATGTAGTCGATGATTTCGCGGTAGCTGTCGATCGCGATGCGCTCGGCCACCAGGTTCTCCTTGATCATGTCGACCAGATCGTCGCCCTCGACGTAGTCGGAATGACTGCGGCTGAGCAGACCATCCGGCGACAGATTCGGCTTGCCGTCGAGCTGGGTGATGCGCTCGGCGATCAGGTCGGCATGACCCTGCTCCTCGTTCGCATGCTGCAAGAACTCGGCCTTGATCGCCTGCGAGTTGATACCCGAGGCCATGTAGTAGTGATACTTGTAGCGCAGCACGCAGACCAGTTCAGTCGCCAACGCATGGTTGAGCAGCTTGACCACGGTGGCGCGGTCGGCACTGTAGCCCGCGGTCATCGCGCCCTTGTCGATGTCCTTGCGTGCGCGCTTGCGGATGTTCTCAATGTCGCTGACGAACGGCTTGCTCTTGGCCATGGCTTGCTCCTGCGGAACGTGGGGATGGCATCGACGGAGCCATCCATCGACGCCGAAAGAGTCCGCACAGCGTAGGAACGCGCATGAAAAAGCCAGGTGAAGAAACTTCACCTGGCTCGAAGGGACGGCGCTGCAGCGTTGGCGAATCAGGCCTTGCGATACACCTCTGCACCGGTCGCGAGGAATTCGGCGGCCTTCCCGGCCATGCCTTCGTCAATCACCTCGAACGCGCCCATGCCGTGTTCGGCGGCGTAGTCGCGCACGTCTTGGGTGATTTTCATCGAGCAGAACTTCGGTCCGCACATCGAGCAGAAGTGCGCGCTCTTGTGCGCATCCTTCGGCATCGTCTCGTCGTGGAATTCCTTCGCTTTCTCCGGATCGAGGCCGAGGTTGAACTGGTCGTCCCAGCGGAACTCGAAGCGCGCCTTGCTGAGCGCGTTGTCGCGCACCTGCGCGCCGGGATGACCCTTGGCCAGATCCGCCGCGTGTGCCGCGATCTTGTAGGCGATGATGCCGTCGCGCACGTCCTGCTTGTTGGGCAAGCCGAGGTGTTCCTTCGGCGTCACGTAGCACAGCATCGCGGTGCCGAACCAGCCGATCATCGCTGCGCCGATCGCGGATGTGATGTGGTCGTAGCCCGGCGCGATGTCGGTGGTGAGCGGCCCCAGCGTGTAGAACGGCGCCTCGCCGCATTTCTCCAGCTGACGATCCATGTTTTCCTTGATCAGATGCATCGGCACGTGACCGGGGCCCTCGATCATCACCTGCACGTCGTGCTTCCACGCAATCTGGGTCAGCTCACCCAGCGTATCGAGCTCGCCGAACTGCGCCGCGTCGTTCGCATCCGCGATGCAGCCAGGACGCAGACCGTCACCGAGGCTGAAGGCGACGTCGTACGCCTTCATAATGTCGCAGATGTCCTCGAAATGCGTGTAGAGGAAATTTTCCTTGTGATGGGCGAGGCACCACTTGGCCATGATCGAACCGCCGCGCGAGACGATGCCGGTGACGCGTTTGGCGGTCAGCGGCACGAAGCGCAGCAGCACGCCGGCGTGGATGGTGAAGTAATCGACGCCTTGCTCGGCCTGTTCGATCAGGGTGTCGCGATAGATCTCCCAAGTCAGATCCTCGGCCACACCGTTGACCTTCTCCAGCGCCTGATAGATCGGCACCGTGCCGATCGGCACCGGCGAGTTACGCACGATCCACTCGCGCGTCTCGTGGATGTGCTTGCCGGTGGACAGGTCCATCACGTTGTCCGCGCCCCAGCGGATCGACCACACCAGCTTCTCCACCTCCTCGGCGATGCCCGAAGAGACGGCAGAATTGCCAATGTTGGCGTTGATCTTGGTCAGGAAGTTGCGCCCGATGATCATCGGCTCGGATTCGGGATGATTGATGTTGCACGGGATGATCGCGCGGCCACGCGCGACTTCCTCGCGCACAAATTCCGGCGTGATTCGTGCCGGCAACGCCGCGCCGAATGCCTGGCCCGGATGCTGGTCGAGCAGCGCGCTGCCGGCCAGCGCGTCGAGCTTCTGGTTCTCGCGGATCGCGATGAATTCCATCTCCGGCGTGATGATGCCGCGGCGCGCGTAGTGCATCTGGCTCACGTTGGCGCCGGCTTTCGCGCGACGCGGTACGCGGGTGCCGGTGAAGCGAAGCGGATCGAGCTTCGGATCGGTGGCACGCTGACGACCAAACTCCGAACTGAGGCCGTGCAGCAGCTCGGTGTCGTCGCGCTCGGCAATCCAGGCCGCGCGCAACGCCGGCAGGCCGGCGGCCAGATCGACGCGGTAGGCGGGATCGGTATACGGGCCGGAAGTGTCGTAGACGGTGACCGGCGGATTGGCCTCGCCACCGAACAAGGTCGGCGTTTGCGCTTGGCCGATCTCGCGCAGCGGCACCTGCAGATCGGGCCGACTGCCCTGCACATGGATCTTGCGCGAGCCGGGAATCGGCCGGGTCACGGCCTCGGAAAGTTCCTGCGCGGCACGCGCGAGATCAGAGAGTTGAGCATTCATCGGCATGACTCCGGCTTCTGTGAAAACCCTCACCAGACATGTGCGGGTTCTGCGAGGGACTCGCATGGAAACAACAGAAGCGGCGGCACCGGACGCACGAGGGCTGACATCGTGCGACGAAGCTCCCTACACCGGTACTAACCGGATCAGGTTCGAAGGGACTCTCTCAGCCGGCTGTTGCCGGCACCCCCGCTTCAGAACAGCGGCCATTCAAGCACGAAGCGGGGCGACAGGCGAGCGGGAAGTTCTAGCGCGGCAGGTAAGCGCGCAAAAACATGGTGACGCCGGCGCGCGCGGTGGCCTCGATTTCCTCGATGTAGCTCTCCGGACATTCGGTGCAACCGAACATCTGACGCATCATCAAGTTGCCCTTGATCAGGGCGAGGAACTGCACGCAGGCGCGCGGCACGTCGTCGATGTCCAGCTGGCCGGCGTCAACCGCCTGATGCAGCAGACGTTCCATCAGGCCATGCGTACGCGTCGCACCTTCTTCCCAGATCAGCTTGCCGTAGCGCGGATTGCCCTGGCGGCAATCGCTGAGGATCGCGCGGAAGGTGCCCACGGTTTCGGCGTTGCAGTCCACATGCGCATGAGTCAGCGCCACCCGCAGCAAGGTCTCGCGGATATCGACCTGCGGGTTGAAGAAGTAGGTCTCCTCCGGCAGCAGATCCTGGATGCGCGAACGGATCACTTCGCGGAACAGGTTGTCCTTGTCACCGAAATGGCTATACACGGTGAGTTTGGATACCCCAGCATCGGCCGCGATCGCGTCCATGCTGGTGCCGGCAAACGCGTTACGAATGAACAACGCCTTGGCCGCAACAAGAATGGCCGCACGCTTCTCCATGTCCTTCGGGCGGCCGGGGCCCTGGGCTCTGATTGGCGCGCTGGTATTCATGCCTCCACCTTCACAAAAGGGAATTCGAGCTTTATTATACGCATCGGTTCAATTATTTTCCAGAATGCTGCCGCCCCCGCGATTTTGGCGCCTTCCGCGCGCACTCGGCCTCGTGTGACGTCCGTCAACTGCTTGCGATGACTTCCGGCACTTCGTGGGCCGGCATACAACCGGCAGGCTTGTCACTGTCGGGATGTCATTGTGGGAGCGGGCGCAAGCGCTTATCCTTTTTGACCTTTTTCGATCCGCACGGGACACGAGCAGATGGTAATGAATATCGAGCAGGCGCGACTGAACATGGTGGAAAACCAGGTGCGCCCGTGGGACGTGCTGGACGGTCGTGTGCTGGATGTCATCGCACGCGTGCGCCGCGAGGATTTCGTTGCGCCGACGCACCGCCAGCTCGCCTTCGCTGACCTGTGCCTGCCGCTCGGCCATGGCGAGGTGATGATGAAGCCGGTGGTGGAAGGCCGCGTGCTGCAGGCGCTGGAATTGCTGCCGACCGATCACGTGCTGGAAATCGGCACCGGTTCGGGCTTTCTCACCGCCTGCCTGGCCACGTTGTCGGCGCAGGTGACCAGTGTGGACATCCATGCCGATTTCACCAGTGCAGCGGCGCAGCGACTGCAGGCGACCAGCATCACCAATGCCAGCCTCATCACCGGTGAAGCGGTCAACGGCTGGCAGCCGGATGGCCTGTACGACGCGCTGGTGGTAACCGGTGCAGTGTTCGAGATTCCGTCGCGCTGGCTGACCTGGCTCAAGCCCGGCGCGCGCGCGCTGGTGGTGCGCGGCACCTCGCCGGTGCAGCACGCTACCTTGCTTACCCATGAAGGCGCCGGTCGTTACCGCGAAGAAACCCTGTTCGAAACCGACCTGCCCTACCTGACCCACGCCGAACCGCCGCAGCGGTTCGTCTTCTGATTTCGCTCCCCGAATCAATCCCCACGAGGCACTCCATGCGTTTGAAGCTGCTCACTCTTGCACTGGCCCTGGCCGCCATCTCGCTGCCCAGCCACGGCCAGGATCTGCTGGGTGCCTACCATGACGCGCGCGCCAACGACCCGGTGCTGTCCCAGGCCGATGCCACGCGACTGGCCACCGGCGAAGGGGTGGATCAGGCACGTGCGCTGTTGCTGCCGCAGATCTCCGCAAGCATGAGCCTGAACCAGACCAGCGGTGGCAACCTGATCGGCCACGACCGCACGCGCACCATCAACGGCACGCTCAGCCAGAGCGTGCTGGACTTCAGCAAGTACGCCAACCTCAAGGCGGCACATTCGGCGTCGGATGCGCAGGACGAGCTGTACCAGGCCGCCGCGCAGGAACTCTACGTGCGCGTGGCCACGGCCTACTTCGGCGTCCTGACCAGCGAAGACGGACTGACCTACGCCAAAGCCAACGAAGACGCCTTCCGGCAGCAGTTCGAGCAGTCCGACCAGCGCTTCAAGGTCGGCCTCTCAGCGATCACCGACGTCTATCAGGCCAAGGCCTATTACGAGGCAGCCAAATCGCAGACCATCGCCGCGCAAAACACGCTCAACGATGCGCGCGAGGCGCTCACCCAGATCACCGGCAAGCCGACCGGCGACCTGAAGAAGCTGCGCGACGACCTGCCGCTGCAACCGCCGACACCGGCCGACCAGGACAGCTGGGTCAAGCAAGCACTGCAGACCAACCCCAGCCTGCTGGCGCAGAAAAGCAACGTGGAAACGGCAGAGCACAACATCAGCGCCGCGCGCGCCGGTCACCTGCCGACGATCAGCGCCGGGGTGTCCTACGGCAAGAGTGCCGGCTGGTCGGACACCAATGTGACTGGCCGCTTCCATGATCCGGCTTCGACCACGATCGGACTGACGTTGAACGTGCCGATCTTCTCTGGTGGCGCGACCCAGTCGCGCGTGCGCCAGTCGATCGACCAGCGCGACGCCGCCACCGATGCGATGGAATCGCAGCGCCGCCAGGTCGTGCGCGATACCCTCAACTACTACCGCTCGGTGATCGCCGGCATCGCCCAGGTGGAGTCGGCCAAGGCCTCGGTGGATTCCGGCCAGAAGGCGCTGGAAGCGACCCGCGCCGGCTTCGAGGTGGGCACGCAGACGATGACCAACGTGCTACTGGCGATTCAGGTGCTGACCTCCTCGGAAAGCAGCTACTCGCAAGCCCGCCACCAGTTCATCCTGAATAAGCTGCTGCTCAAGGAAACCGCCGGCACTGCCGAGCTGAAGGACATCGAAGGAATCAACGCGCTGCTGCAGTAAATCGCCGCGCGTCACTTGCGAAAACGGCCGGGATCACCCCGGCCGTTTTGCTGTCAAGGCAAGATCAGGTCATTCCTGCAGCAACCCATCGATCAGCTGCATGATCCGCTGCACTGCGCCGCGCTCGCGCTCGAACACCTGCTGCGCGGCCTGCCCCATTCGCTCACGCCTGGCAGCATCCAGCAAAAGCTGCAGTACGTCCGGGCCGAGCCGGGCGGCATCGGTCACCCGTTCGGCGCCGCCTTGCTGGATCAGGCTGTGGGTGATTTCCTCGAAGTTGAACGTGTGCGGCCCGACCAGCACCGGCACCGACAGCGCCGCCGGCTCCAGCACGTTGTGCCCGCCGATCGGCACCAGGCTGCCGCCGACAAAGGCCACGTCGGTCGCCGCGAAGAGCGGCATCAGCTGCCCCATCGCGTCGATCACGAACACCTGATGCGACGTCGACGGCACCTCGTCGGCGCTGTGCGTGGCGACCGAGAATCCCAGGCTGCGTACCGCATGCTCGACCAGCCGGAAACGCTCCGGGTGCCGTGGCGCCAGAAGCAGCAGCGCATCGGGCAAGCGCTTCAATACCTGCAGGTGCGCCTCAAGTACCGGCAGCTCCTCGCCTTCGTGGGTACTGGCCGCCATCCATACCGGCCGGCGCGGCCCCCAGTGTTCGCGTTTGGCCGCACCGTCGGCCACCGCGCCGAGCGGTATCGGCATGTCGAACTTCATGTTGCCGGTGACCACGATCTGCTGCGGGTCGGCGCCCAGCAGCCGGTAGCGGGCGGCATCGGTGCGCGATTGCGCGGCAATCTGGCGGACGCAACGCAACGCCGAGCGTGCCAGCGCACGCAGCGGACGGTAGCCGCGCATCGAGCGCTCGGACAACCGCGCATTGACGATCATCAACGGGATGCCGCGCCGACGGCAGGCGTAGTACAGGTTCGGCCAGATCTCGGTTTCCACGATCAGCGCCAATCGCGGACGTACCCGATTGAGAAATCGGCTCACCGAAAACGGCAGGTCATACGGCAGATAGACGTGGAACACGCTGTCGCCGAACAGCTGGTGCACGCGCGCAGTGCCGGTCGGGGTGACCGTGGTGATCACCACCGGCGCGTTCGGATAATCCCGGCGCAACGCCTTGATCAGCGGCTCCGCCGCGTTCACCTCGCCGACCGACACCGCATGCACCCACAGGCTGCCACTGAATCCGGGTGCCTTGAAGATGCCGAACCGCTCGGGCCAGCGGCGATGGTAAGGCCGCGAACGCACCCCGCGTGCCAGCAGCCGCAGCACCAGCAGCGGCGTCACCAGAAACATCGCGAGGGTGTAGAGATAGCGCAACGATCGCTCCTTGCAACGAACGCGCGAGTATAGCGAGAGCGGCCGCGCCGGACCGACTCCATGCAAGCCTGAGTGGGATTGGCCCGCTACAATGCCGACGATGCCCGGCATGCCCCGCCCCACCTTCACCCGCTCACTGCTTGCGCCGCGCCATTGGCCGGCATGGCTGGGCGTGGCCGTGATCTGGCTGATCGCGCGACTGCCGCAGACTGCGCTGCGCTGGCTCGGCCGCCTGCTCGGCGCGCTGGTGTTGCGGGTTCCCTCGGAACGGCGGCGCATTGCCGAAACGAATATCGCACTGTGCTTTCCCGAACTCGACGCAGCTGCACAAGCCGCGCTGGTCGACGCCAACCTGCGCGACATCGGCATGATGCTGGTGGAATTCGCGCTGGGCTGGATGGGCAGCGATCGCCGCATCGCCGACATGCCGACCCGCATCGAGGGATTGGAACATCTCGAAGCCGCGCGCGCGCAAGGCAAGGGCGTGCTGCTGGTGGGTGGTCACTTCTCGCACCTGGAACTGTGCGCGCGACTGGTCTCGCAGCGCATCCGCATCGCCGGCATGTACCGCCGGATGGACTCGGCCGTGTTCGAGTGGGTCGTACTGCGCGCGCGGCTGCACTACGCCGCCGCGATGTTCGAGAAAGACGACATCCGCGGCACCGTGAAATATCTGCGCAACGGCGGCACGCTGTGGTACGCGCCCGACCAGGACATGCGCAGCAAGGACAGCGTGTTCGTGCCGTTCTTCGGCGTCCCGGCAGCGACCATCACGGCGACCCATCATCTGGCGCGGATGTCCGGCGCGGTGGTGATCCCGTTCTTCCACCGCCGCCTGCCCGATGGCAACGGTTATGCGCTGCGACTCGGTGCGCCGCTGGAAAATTTGCCCGGCACGGATGTGCTGGACGATACCGCCCGCGTCAACACGTGCATCGAGCAGATGGCGCGCGAGGCGCCTGCGCAGTACTTGTGGGTGCACAAGCGGTTCAAGACGCGACCAGGCGACGAACCATCCCCATATTGAAGCCGGCCGTACCGAAGTCGGGCCGTAATGAAGCCGGCACGCTTCGTGCGAAAATGCCCCATGAATCCACACCGGTTTTCGGAACCGCCACGAACCATGCCGATCTGCCGTCCTCCGCACCAGCCCTCTGCCTGGCATGGCGAAAGCCGGGGCGCCCACGCATGCAATGCGGCAACCCTGACGCGTCCGGTGCATGGCCGATGGGGCCACGCATGACGCGCACCGCACCGGAGCAGGCAGCCGCACTGCCGATCCTCACCTATCACAACATCGCGAACGCCCCACGCGACCTCCGCCGCTGGCGCAGCCTGTACGTGAGCCCGGCCGCATTCGCGCGGCAGATGTGGCTGTTGCGACGGTTCGGCTACACCGGACTGTCCATGTCTGCCGCGATGCCTTACCTGCAAGGCGAGCGCAGCGGCCGCATCGCCGTCATCACGCTGGACGATGGCTACGTGGACAACCTGGACGCTGCACTGCCGGTACTGCAGCGTTACGGTTTCAGCGCCACCTGCTATGTCGTCAGCGGCAGCATCGGCCAATACAACCGGTGGGACGACGAAAAGCTGGGTGTGCGCAAGCCGCTGATGTCGGCGGAGCAGCTGCGCGGCTGGCAGCGCGGCGGCATGGAGGTCGGTGCGCATACCCGCAGCCATCCCCGCCTCACCCAATGCAGTGACGTGCAACTGCGCGACGAGATCCATGGCAGCAAGGCGACGCTCGAGGATCACCTCGGCGTACCGGTCACGCAGTTCTGCTACCCGTATGGCGACACCGACGATCGCGTGGCCGGCGCGGTACGCGAAGCCGGCTTCATCGCCGCTACCACCACCCGCCGCGGCCGGGCCACCGCCGGCATGAATCTGTGGCAGCTGCCGCGGGTACAGATTGCGCGCCATCATCTGCTGCCGCAGTTCGCCCTGCGCGTGATGTCGGGCTACGAGGATCGCCGCGCGTGAAACTCCTTTTTGTCGGCACCAACCCCGAGAACACCGGTGCCGCCAGTCACTTTGTCGCCCTGGTGCAGGCCATGGCCGAGGCCGGGCATGAGGTCGGTGCGGTTGTCTATCCCGACGGCCTGATCTGGCAGGGGTTGTCGCACTCCCGTGTCCGCCTGTACAAGGCGAAATTCCGCAATGTGCTCGACCTGCGTGGCTATGCCGCCGTCTTCAAGGCCGCGCGCGAACTGAATCCCGAATGGCTGGTCGGCAACTTCGGCAAGGAGTACTGGCCGCTGATCCTGGCCGGACGGCTGCTGCGCGTACCGGTGGCATTGTTCCGGCATCGCACGCCCGCCATGAAGGCTGTTTCCGCCTACCTGATTCCACGTCTCGCGCAACGATTCTTCGCCGTCTCGCAGCACGCCCGCCAGGCCTACCTGGATCGCGGCATCCCGGGCGATCTGGTACGCGTGCTGTACAACCCGGTCAACCTCGATCTGTGCCGGTTCGATCCGCAACAGCGCAGCGAGATCCTGCGTTCGCTCGGCCTGGATGACGACGCGATCGTGCTCGGCTATACCGGTCGCATGCACACCGGCAAGGGCATCTTCCCCCTGTTCGAAGCCGTCGCCGGCGCCATGGCGGAACAACCGCGGCTACATTGCGTGTGGCTGGGCGATGGGCCGGATGCGCAGACCTTGCGCGAGCGCGCCATCGCGCATCCGACGGCGGCGCGGCATCACTTCCTGGGCTGGATCCATGACGTCCACCCCTACTACAGCGCGTTCTCGATGCTGGCGTTCCCGTCGGTCGCGACCGAAACGTTCGGCCGCGTCTCGGTCGAGGCGCAGGCCGCCGGTGTGCCCGTGCTGGGCAGCGATATCGGCGGAATTCCCGAGACGTTGCAGGCGGACGTGACCGGCCTGCTGCTGCCGCCGGGCGACGTGGCCGCATGGCGCGCGGCCATCCTGAAGTTGTGCGACCCCGCCCTGCGGGCGACGATGGGTACGGCGGCGCAGACATACGTGCAACAGCACTTCAGCACGCGGGTGATCGCTGACGAATTCCAGCGGATTCTGGTCGAGGACTGACGCTTCGCTGCCGGATCAATCGCGTTGTCGCCGCAACTCGTACAACTTGGCGTATTTCAGGAACGCGTAGAACGCGTGGATGCGCGCCGCGATGAAGCCGGCCCAGCCCGAGCGCCAATGACCGCGCAACACGTAGTAGCGCAGGAAGGCCACCGCCGGGTAGGCCAGCATGCGCAGGCGCAGCCAGGACACCTTGCGCCGTGCCAGGTCGTCCAGCTGCATGGTGGAATAACGGTTGGCCTTGGCCGTGCGTCCGGCGATGTCGGGTTCGCCGTAGTGATCGATGATCACATCCAGCACGCCGACCGAGCCGTCCACCAGCACCGACTCGTGCACTTCGTGGCTGCTCATCCGCGCGCGCTGCCGATCGAACAGCCGCACATAGTGATTGAGCCGGCTGCGCGCAGACTGCCAGCGCCAGAACTGCCACTCGCGCCGCCACAACTGGTAGCCCGCATGCGCAGGCATCAGCAGCGCCTGCTGCAGCAACGCGGCAGCGTCCGGCGCCAGCGACTCGTCGGAATCCAGCAGCAGCACCCAGCAATGGCTGGCCAGATCGATCGCCGCCTGCTTCTGTGCGCTGTAGCCGGCAAACGGCTGAGTGTGGATGCGCGCGCCATAGTGCGCAGCGATGGCCACGGTGGCATCGGTCGAACCCGAGTCCAGCACCACGATCTCGTCGGCCCAGCTCACGCCGCGCAGGCAGGCGTCGAGCGTGCCGGCGTTGTTCAATGTGGTCACCACCACCGACAGCGGTTCACGCCCGCTCATCGTCGCCCTCCACGTACAGGGCGGCGCACCACAACCCGAGCAGCCACGCGAACAGCAGCCCCCACCACGCCGAATAGAAGGCCAAATGGGTATTCAGCGGAAACAGCATCACGCCCAGCGCCAGCGTGACCGGGAACGCACGCGCACGCGCCGCCGCACCGACCCGGCGCCATGCGCGCAACGCCAGCCCCACGGCGGCCAGCCACAGCAGCAGGCCGATCGTGCCGGTCTCAGCGAGCACCTCCAGCACCAGTTGGTGCGCATGGCAGGCGCCCTCGCCGACACCGCAGGCTTCTCCGGTCACCACGAAGTGATCGTTCGTCGACGCGTACTGTGGATACGCATAGCGGAAGCCGCGTACGCCGACGCCATTGACCGGATGCGCCGCAAACATATTGACGCTGGTGTGCCAGATCTCGAGTCGGCCGCTGAGCGCGGTGTCGACCGACTGGTCGGTGCCGCGCAACACCAGCAGCGTGCGCTGCATTCGATCCTGAAAGCGCGCGGAAGTTTTCCAGGCAAGACCGCCGGCCAGCGCCAGCAGCATCGTCGCGATCAAGCAGAAGCCGACAAAGCGCAGCGACGACCCAGCCTCGCGCCAGGCAAACCCGAGCGCCACCAGCGCGTAGCACAGCCACGCCGCACGCGAGCCGGCCAGCAGCACCGGCCCCAGCACCAGCACGAAGGCGAGCAACAGACCCGGCAAGCCCCAGCGCCGTCGCGCCGCCCACAGCGCAAACGGCGACAGCACTGCCAGGGTCGGGCCGAGCTTGAGATTGTCGGCGCCGAAGATGCCGGAAACGCGTTCCGCCTCGGCGTGCCCGCCCAGGCTCCAGCCGGTGAACGCCTGCAGCCACGCATCGGCACACCACAACGCCAACACCAGCGCGACGGCCACATATAACGCCTGCAGCTTGTGCTCGCGACGGATCGCGAAGCACGCATACAAACCCAGCGGCGCGTAACGCAACAGTGCGACCACCGTACCCCAGCTCTTGCCTGGCATGATCGCGTCGACGGCGGACACCAGCGCCGCGCCCACGTACGCGGCCAGCAGCCACAGCAGCAGGCGCGCGCCGGCATGCTGCCGCAGCGCCTGCGGATCCCTTGCAAACAGCATGATCACGCCGAGCAGGCACAGGAACGTGCCCAGCTCCGAACTGCGCCCGAACGGCAGCAACGCGACCACCAGCCAGAACGGCAACAGCGGGGAACGCAGTGCGGCCTTGAGTGAGGTACCGAAGGAATTCATGCGCGGACCAGAGCAAAGGTGGTCACGCATTGTAGGCGAGCACGACCTGCCGCGGACTCGACGCCGTTGCTCAGCCGCTGGCCACTTCGTCGTACAGTGCCAGGGTGGCCTGCTGCATGTCGGTCAGGCGATAACTCTGCAGCGGCGAAATCGGCGGCGCCACCCGCAGCAGTTCGGCGGCACGTTCGACCAGTCGCTCACGATCCCCCGGCGGCACGCGACCGGCCGGGTAAAGCTCTGCCAGCAACTCGCCGACGCCGCCATGCGCATAGCCGAGCACCGGCCGGCACAGCGACAATGCCTCGATCACGGTGCGCCCGAACGATTCGGGCTTGTTCGACAACTGCAGCACCAGCGCCGATACCGCGTAAATGTCGCGGATGTCATCGCGCGGCCGCGTCAGCACGACCTGCGAGGCAACCCCACGCATGCGGATCAGCTCGCGCAACTCGGCCACGTAGGCTTCGCGACCGGGCTCGATCACGCCCAGCAGCAGCAGGCGCGCCTCGATGCCGCGGCGCTTGAGATCGGCCAGCAACTCGACCGCATCGTGATGGCCTTTCAGGCGCGTACCGCGCCCGGGCAGGGTCAGCAGCGGAGCGCCGGTCAGCGCCGGAAATTCGGCGAAGAAGGCCTTTTGCCATGCATCGTCCGGCCGGTGTCCGTAGGGGAACGCGAGCGGATCGATACCGCGCGGAATCACCCGTACCTTGCCCGGTTCCAGCCAGCGATAATGGCTGAGCACGTAATCGCGCAGAGTCTGCGATACCGCCACCACGCGCTCGCCACGCAGCAGGATCGCGCTGTAGCGACCCGGCGAGTTGAGCCCGTGCACGGTAGTGACAAAGTGCGGCTGCGGCGTCATACCCTTCAGCGCCCACCAGCCCAGCCACGCCGGCAGCCGCGAACGGGCGTGCACGATGTCCGGTTTCAGTTCGCGCAATACCCGGCGCAGCGCGCCGAGCCGGCCCAGCGTGCGCAGCGACTTACGCCCGAGGTCGAGCGTGACGTGCTCACTGCCCTCGGCCTGCAACTGCTCGGCCAGCCGCCCACCGGCCGAGATCACCACCGAACGGTGGCCAGCCTGCACCAGTGCACGGGCGATCTCCAGCGCCGACCGTTCCGCACCGCCGGAATGCAGCGCGGGGATCAGCTGGACCACGGTCAGCAGCTTGGCGGGAACGGCAACGCTGGACATGAGCTCTGGGCTGGAGGCTTTCATTCTCCGAAGGCAAGCAAAAACAATGCCGCCAGCGGCTCGGATGCAGTCAGATGCTCAGTCGCGCAACACGTAATGCGCGCCGCAGTAGGCACAGGTTGATTCTCCGCCGTCATCGACGATCGGCAGATACACCTTCGGGTGCGAATTCCACAGCGCCATGCCGGGCATCGGGCAGGACAACGGCAGGTCGGCGCGCGTCACTTCGTAACGATTTTCGGCATTTGCCGGCACCAGTGGCACCGTCGCGGACAGAGAGGGCGACATCAGCGAACTCCAGACTGGAACATCAGGCCGCAAATGGTAACAGGCCGACGGCATCACCCGCGCCCGCGCACGAAACGCGAAGCAACCGAAGGGCATAGCCCGTGCGGTCAATGCAGTTTGCAATCCCCGAGGCCGAGAATCTCTGTACGATCTTGCGTTGGAACCAACAGCCTCAAGGGGACACTCATGGATTTCGGAAAAATCATCGACCGCGTCAAGGCCATTCTGACGACGCCCAGGACCGAGTGGCCGGTCGTTGCGGCCGAGCCGGCCACGATCAACGGCCTGTATACCGGCTACATCGCGATTGTCGCCGCGGTGCCGGTAATCGCCAGCTTCCTCAAGGGCAGCTTGATCGGCACCAGCATATTCGGCATCACCGTGCGCACGCCGATCGGCATGGGCATCGTCGGCATGTTGCTGCACTATGTGCTGACGCTGGCGCTGGCGTATGTGGTGGCGCTGATCATCAACGCGCTGGCGCCCACCTTCGGCGGCCAGAAAGACATGGTGCAGGCGCTCAAGACCGTCGCCTACGCGTGGACCGCCTACTGGATCGCCGGTATCGCGGTGATCGTGCCGTGGCTGGGCTGGCTGATCGCGCTGGCTGGTGGCGTCTACAGCATCTACCTGCTGTACCTGGGCCTGCCGCACACCATGAAGTGCCCGACGGAGAAGGCCGGTGGCTACACCGCGGTCAGCGTGATCATCGCGATCGTACTGGGCTGGATCATCAGTGTGATCGTCCTCGGTGTGGTCGGCACCGCCGCCATGACCGGCGCCTCGATGAGCAGCATGCACATCACCGGCAGCAATGGCGACAATGTCACCGTCGATGACAACAGCGCCCTCGGCAAGCTCGCCGCGATGGGCCAGAAGGCCGAGCAGGCCAGCAAGGAACTGGATGCCGCGCAGAAATCCGGCGACAGCTCGGCGCAGTCGGCCGCGATGGGCAAGATGCTGGGCGCGGTGTCCGGCACCAATGGCAGCGTCGAGGCGCTGGCGCCGGATCAGATCAAGACCTTCCTGCCCGACAGCCTGGGTAACCTCAAGCGCACCAGCATCTCGGCCCAGCGCAACAACGCGATGGGCATGCAGGTCTCCGACGCCACCGCGGAATACTCCAACGACAACGGCCAGCGCATCACGCTGGACGTGGCCGACACCGGCGGCGCCAAGGGCTTCATGGCGATGGCCGCCGCGATGGCGCCGGAAGAAGAGAAGGAAACCGACCACGGCTACGAGAAGACTTATACCGCCAACGGCAACATGGTCCACGAGGCGTGGGATACCCAGTCCAAGTCCGGCGAGTACAGCGTGGTG
This sequence comes from Rhodanobacter sp., assembly GCA_035566635.1. Lineage (GTDB taxonomy): Bacteria > Pseudomonadota > Gammaproteobacteria > Xanthomonadales > Rhodanobacteraceae > Rhodanobacter. The sequence goes on along the minus strand of DATMQY010000012.1, from coordinate 170,844 downwards.
CTGGGCAAGCGCTTCACGGTCAAGGCGAACGGCACCGTCGACAGCATCGATCAGCTGAAGCAGGCGGTGGCCAGCGTCGACATGAGCAAGCTGGAATCGCTGAAGGATGCTGGCGTGAAGTCGAACTGAGCCACGCTCCATGGACACAAAAAAACCGCGCCCTCATCGGCGCGGTTTTTTTGTGGGCTGCGAAAACTTACTTGGCCGAGGCGGCCTTCGGCACCGCGCCTTCGGTGGTGATACGGATGGCGATCTCGTCGCTGACGTTCGGCACATAGGCACCCACGCCAAAGTCCGAGCGCTTGACGCTGGCGGTGGCGTCGAAACCGATCGACTGCGCCTTGTTCATGGGATGCGGGCCGACCTTGTTCAAGGTGGCATCCAGCACCACCGACTTGGTCACACCGTGGACGGTGAGATCGCCGGTGACCTTGAATTTGTGGCCACCCAGCGGCTCCACCTTGGTGCTCTTGAACGTCACCGCCGGGTACTTGTCGGCATCGAGGAAATCGGCTTCCTTCAGGTGCTTGTCCAACGCCGATACGTGGGTGTCGAGACCGTTCAGCGGCAACGTCACGTCCACGCTGGACTGGGCCGGATGCTGCTCGTCGAACACCAGCGTGCCTTCGCCCAGACCGAAATCGGCGGTGGGGTTGGAGAAGCCGAAGTGGCTCCAGCTGAACAGCACCATGGTATGGCCGGGATCGAGCTTGTAGGTGACCGGTGCAGCCTGCGCCGACATGGCAGCGCCGAGCAGGCCGGCAAGAACGAGATACTTCAGTGCACGCATGAGGCGACTCCTTGGAAGTGGGAAATGGGTTTCAAACGACTATTCAGGCGATCCGACAGGCTTCATCGAATGCCAGGCGGGGACTGCGTGGAAACAGGTTGCGACCGGTATCGCCGTAACCAATGCTGATCAGGAAGTTCGACTTGATCGCGCTGCCGGCAAAGAATGCCGCATCCACGCCGGCGTTGTCGAAGCCGGACATCGGCCCGCAATCGAGACCCAGCGCGCGCGCTGCCATCAGCACATAGGCGCCTTGCAGGGTCGCGTTGCGAAACGCGGTGGTATCGATCAGCGGCTGATTGCCGACGAACCAGCTGCGCGCGTCGGCGTGCGGGAACAGTTCGGGCAGCCGCTCGTAGAATTCGTGGTCGGTGGCGATGATCGCGGTCACCGGCGCTTCCATGGTCTTGGCGCGGTTGCCGTCAGACAGAAACGGCTCCAGCTTCGCCTTGGCTTCGGCCGACTTCACGAATACCACCCGCATCGGCGAAGAGTTCGCGCTGGTCGGGCCGAACTTGGCCAGTTCGTAGAGTTGATGCAGCTGCTCGTCGCTGACTTCTTTCGGCAACCACGCATTGAGCGTACGGGCGTGGCGGAACAACTGGTCGAGGCTGGCCTCGGAAAGCAACTCGCTCATGGGTATCCTCTGCTGAAAGACGCGCCGACGGTGGCGCCATAGCCTGCAAGTGTATAGGTGGGCGTATACGAACAGACCAGGGTTTTGGGGAACGTACTGTGTTCATTTCGGAAACAATGCCGCGACGCCCGCGCCCATGCTGAAACTGCAAGGCGAATGCTGGGTCATCACCGACGCGGCCGCGGGCAACCAGCGCCAGGCCTTGGCATTGGCCGAGCACCTGCAGATGCCGATCCGTCATCTTCAGCTGGAACCGCGCGCGCCATGGTCATGGCTGGCGCCGCGCCTCACACTCGGCGGCGGGCTGGCGTTGCCCGCAAGTCAAAGCGGATTGTTCGTCGCGCCGTGGCCGAGCGTGGCGATCGGCTGCGGACGTGCCGCGGCCCTGTTCACCCGCATGCTGCGCCGCTTGTCCGACGGCCAGTGCCACACCGTGCAGATTCTCGATCCGCGCATCGACCCCACACACTGGGACACGGTGATCGCACCACAGCACGATCGGGTCGACGGCAGCAACGTGCTGCGACCGCTCGGCTCGCTGAACTCGGTGGACGACGAGTGGCTGGCCGACGGCCGTGAATCCTGCCCCAGCTTTGTCGAGCTGCCGCAGCCACGCGTCGGCGTGCTGTTGGGTGGCTCGCGCCAAGGCATCGCGCTAGATGCCGACTACGCTCGCCAACTCGCCGGCCGTCTGCTCGAACGTCAGCGACATGAAGGGGGCAGTCTGCTGGTGCTGGCCTCGCGACGCACCTCGCCCGAGCTGATCGAGGTTTTTCGCCACGCCCTGAAAGGCGTGCCCGGTCTGATCTGGGCCGGTCGCGACGACGGCCGCAACCCCTATCCCGGCGTACTCGGCTGGGCCGACCGCCTCGTCGTCACCCCTGATTCGGTCAACATGCTCAGCGAAGCCTGCGCCGTCGGCTGTCCGGTGCAGACCTTCGTCACGGCACCGCTGCCGGCGAAGATCGCGCGGTTCCATCGCGCACTGCGCGAAGCCGGACTACTGCAGGATCTGGACAGCAACGCAGGCCCAGCAGCCATGCCTCTGCGCGAGACCGCAAGCATCGCCAACGAATTACGCGTGCGGATTCAATCACAGCAGTCGCAACAGGTATCGGACTGACCGGTCTGCGTTGGATGGGCGACAGGCAAACATCCGTCAGCCGAACGCAAAGCCCAGCGCAGCGGTGACTTCGCGCACTCTGCCGCACAGCTGCTCCAGTTCCGCATCGCGCGGTGCGATGCGCGGACGCAGGTCGAGCGTGCAGGCCAGCGCGCGCTGCAGTAGGTTGGCATGGACCACGGTGAGAATCGCCGCCTGATCGTTGTCGAGCAGCGCGGCAACGCGACACGCCTCGATCAGACCGGCATTGGCGGTGACACCTAGCAGGTTCGGCCGCTGGGCCGCATGCGCCAGCACCAGACCCTGCAGCGCAAATTCGATGTCGAGCAGGCCACCGTGACCTTGTTTGAGATCGAGTTGGCCCTGGTCGGAGCGATCGCGCTCGGTACGCCAGCGCTGGCGCATGCTGCTGACCTCGGCCAGCACCGCGGGGAGCTCGCGCGGCACCGCAAGAATCTCGCGCCGCACATCGGCCAGCTCGCCGTTGAGCGCCGCATCGCCGGCCACCGGACGTGCACGTAACAGCGCTTGATGCTCCCACGTCCACGCGCGGCTTTTCTGGTACGCGGCGAACGCGTCCAGGCTGCTGACCAGCAGACCCTTGGAGCCGTCCGGACGCAGGCGCGTATCGACCTCGTACATGCGACCGGCGCGGGTCAGCACGGTGAGCCAGTTCATCACCCGCTGGGCCAGCCGCTGATACCAGCGCGAACCCTCGATCGATCGCGCGCCGTCGCTCATCGCCTGCGCGCGGCGACCGTCGTAGACGAACACCAGATCCAGATCGGAGGCAAAGCCGAGTTCCTCGCCACCGAGGCTGCCGTAGCCGAGCACGGCAAAACCGGAACCTTCGCCCGGCAGTCGGCCGTGCTGGGCGATCAGCTCGCGCTCGGCCAGCGCCAGCACCGCGCCCACCACCGACTCGGCCAAGGCAGCCAGGCGACGCGCGGTGGCCACCGCGTCGGCACGGCCATCGTTGAACGCGAGCCCGAGCCGGAAGGCGGTAGAGGCCCGAAACTCGTTGATTCGTTCGAGCTCGGCCTCGGCTTCGCGCTCGTCCAGCGTGCTCAGCACACGGGCGATCTCGGCGGCGATATCGGCGCGCTTGAACGGCAGTTGATCGATGCGCGGATCGAGCACGTCATCCAGCAGTAGCGGCTGCGTGATCACGCGTTCGGCCAGGAACGCACTGTCGGCGAACAGGCGCACCAGCCGCTTGCGCGCGGCCGGCTGTTCCTCCAGCAAGGCCAGATACGACGAGCGCCGCGCTACCGCCTGCATCAGCCGGCACAGCCGCAGCAGGCTCGGCACCGGCGCGGCGGAGGCGCGGGCGGCGGCGAACAGCTGCGGCATCAGGTGATCCAGCCGCTCGCGTGAGCGAGCCGACATAGCCCGCACTGCAGCGGCTTGCGGCAGTTTCAGCAAAATCTCGGCCAGCTCGGCAGCGGGCACGAAGCCGGACGCTTCCAGCACCGTGGCGTCCAGCGATTCGTCGCAGGCGCGCTGCCACAGCACCATGTCGGCCGCCGGCACGCTTGCGGCGCGACCACCCTGCGGCATCAGCACCGCGGCAAATTCCTCGCTGACGATCGCGCGATGCGTGGCAAGCGCTGCATCCAGCGCAGCCCAGTCAGGAAAGTCCAGGCTCAGCGCGATGCGCTCGCGGCTGAGTACGTCGTCGGGTATGTCGTGCGTCTGCGCGTCACGCAGCATCTGCACGCGATTCTCGACCCGGCGCAACAGCACATACGCCTCGCGCAGCATGCGTGCACGCGAGGCGCCGATGTGACCGCGCGCTTCGCACGCGGTCAGCGCCGGCAACAGGCCGCGCACACGCAGGCTCGGTTCGCGCCCGCCACGAATCAGCTGGGTCAGCTGCACGATGAACTCGATCTCGCGGATGCCGCCGGGGCCGAGCTTGAGGTTGTCAGCCAGATCCTTGCGCGCGACCTCCGCATCGATCAGCGCCTTCATTTCGCGCAGTCCGGCGAACGCGGTGTAGTCGAGGTATTTGCGGTAGACGAACGGCCGCAGCAGTTCCTGCAGCTGCTTGCCGGCGGCGCGGTCGCCGGCGACCGGGCGCGCCTTGATCCAGGCGTAACGCTCCCAGTCGCGCCCCTCGCTCTGGTAGTACTGCTCCATCGCGGCGAACGACAGCGCCAGTCGGCCGGCGTTGCCGAACGGGCGCAGACGCAGGTCGACCCGCGCGCAGATACCGTCCATGGTCGGCTCGTTCAGCAGACGCACCAGCTGGCGGCCGAGCCGGATGAAGTACTCGCTGTTGTCGAGCGGTCGCGCACCGTCGGTTTGGCCGCCGTGCGGATAGGCCAGCACCAGGTCGATATCGGAGGAAAAATTCAGCTCGGCGCCGCCAAGCTTGCCGAAGCCGATCACCAGCAGTCGCTGTAATGCGCCGTCGGGCGTGCGGCTGTGACCATAGCGCGCGACCAGCGCCCGCTCGGACCAGCCCAGCGCCACATCGAGCAAAGCCTCATACAACACGCTGGTGGCGGACAGGGTTTCCGGCAACTCGTCCAGTCCGTTGACGTCGCGGAACACCAGCCGCAGCGCCTCGGCATGACGGAAGCGGCGCAGCGCGACCATGCAGGCGGCTTCGTCGGCGGGCAGTTTCAGCGCGTCGATGCGCGCGCTGGCATCGCTGCCGGAACGCAGCCGTTCCAGCCCCTGCGGTGCCAATAACTGCGGCTGGCGGCACCACACGTCAAACGCGAAGTCGCTGGCCAGCAAGGTGCGCCGGATCCGTTCGGCAACACCGGCATCGTCGTGCAGCGGCACCCCGGCGGCGCGGCAACGGGCGGCGAGATCGCCGTAACGATCGTCGATCAGCGCACGCAGCGCGGGGGATTCTTGAGCGGACATCCAGCCATTGTGCCGCAGTGCGGGCAGGCTGCCGACCCAGCCGGTGCCAGCCGATTCCATACCGGTGCACCAGCGATGCGGCTGGCGCGTTGAACAACCCGCGAGCGGGCCCGAAACTCGCCATCCACCGCCAACGCGCGGTTCATCTGCGCACCATTACATTTGAGTGTCCATACCATGACAGCAAGCACAGGACTGGCATGCCCCTGACTTCCACAAACCCGCCCAGCCGTTGGCGTGCACTGGCTCCACGCATCGTGCTGCTGCTGATGCTGGCGTTCGTGCTGCTGACCGGTTTGCTGGATGGCGGCATCGGCGTGGCGCCGATGCGCATGCTCGACCAGCCGCGTTTCCCGCTGGCCAATGCGTGGCCGGGCTTGCTGCTGGCCGGCGTGTTGCTGGCGCTGAGCCGGCGCGCGCTGCTGTCGTTCGGGCTAGCGTTCCTGCTGCAAGGGCTGGTGTACGGCGTCAATGTGCTGAAGGCGGCGAACCTCGGCACGCCATTGCTGCCGGACGATTTCCGGATGCTCGGCCAGTTGCGCAAGGGTGGCATGCATCTGCTGTCCGGCTACCTGCCGCACAGCGCGTGGCCGTATCTGGCATTGCTCGCCGCGCTGGCGCTGGTGGTCGTGGCATGGCGACTGGAGCCGCCGTTGTTCCCGCGGCGTACCCGCGGTCGGCGGTTGCTGGGCGGCGGCGTGCTGGCAGCGGCGCTGATCAGCTTGCTGGCCGGCCTGCCTGCGTGGGGGAGAATCTACAACGGGCAGGTGCTCTGGCTGGAGCCGTGGTCGGCCGCGTCCACCACGATCCATGCCGGCCTGATCAGCTCGCTGGTGATGTTCCATCTGCAGTACGGCCACGGCCAGCACAAGCCTGACCGGGCCACCGCCACGCAGTTGATCGCGCAGTTCACGCCGGCCCTGCTGCAGTCGCTGCAGACACCGACGGCCAGCGATTCACTGCCCGATATCGTGGTGGTGCAAAGCGAATCGTTCTTCGATCCCACCATCGTGCGCGGCTACGAACACAGCGACTTCGCGCCCAACCTGCGCCAGCTCGCCGCGCACGGCACCAGCGGCAAACTGCACGTGCCCACCTTCGGCGGCGGCACCATCCGCACCGAATTCGAGGTGCTAACTGGGTTGTCGCTGCGCTATCTCGACAATCTGCAGTTTCCCTACCTGCAGATGAGCCACAAGGCACTGCCGAGCCTGATGCGCACGTTGAGCGCGCACGGCTACACGACTGCGGCACTGCACGGCAATGACCCGGCATTCTGGAATCGCATTGCCGCGTTCCACGCCCTCGGGTTTGATCGCTTCGTGTCGCAATCGTCATTTCCTGCGAATGCGGCGATGGACGGCAAGTACATGGCCGACAGCGCGATGACCGACGAGATCCTGGATCAATTGAAGGATAGCGGGCCGCCGCAATTCATCTTCGCCATCAGCATCGAGGCGCACGGCCCGTACGACGTAGAGCCCAGCCACGTTAGCGAGCGCGATGCCATCCCGGTACCCGACGGCATCGACGGCAGGGACAAACAGGAACTGCAGACCTACCTTTACCACCTGCAGCACGCCGACGCCGAACTCGGCCGGCTGGTGAAGTTGCTGGCCCAGCGCCAGCGGCCGAGCCTGGTGCTGTTCTATGGCGATCATCTGCCGGCGCTGAGCAACAGCTACCAGACCGCCGGTTTCGTCGACGGCGGCGACATGCTGAGCCAAGCCGGCATCTGGCTGCTGGTCGATCCACATTCTCAAGGCCAGCCAATACGCGAGGACACCGCCGCATGGCTGCTGCCCGGCAAACTGCTGGCGCAGGCCGGCATCCACGACGATCCCTACTTCGCCCTGACCGCACTGGTCGGCCCGCAACTGGCCGCGCTGACCGAGGCCCCTGGTGCACCGCCACCGGCCGAAGGCAGCGACCTGCAGATACTCGACCGCGCCATGGCCAGCGTCGACCAGCTGCGCATCAGCGGCAAGCTCGACAAGCTGCTGCCGAAACCTGCACCGCCACCCGCCAGCGGCATTGCCCGCAGCAGCACGCAACCGGCGCAACCTCCGCTCACCACCGCGCTGCAGCGATGAATAGTCGGACTCGGCCTGGCTTGTAAAAACATCGTCAACGTCGCTGCGAAAACGAAGCTGCGATTCAGCGAGCTGTCTGCCAACTGAAGTGGAAACCAGCCTGTTCACGCGCCAGTGGGATTACGGCACTTAGCGTGGACGGAGCCTTGAGGCACCTGTTTCAGGGCACCCTTACCTGGAGGAAATCCATCTCATGAACAAGACCATGCTTGCCGCCCTCATCGCTGCCACCAGTGCACTCAGCGTGCCCGCGTTCGCCCAGGTCAGCCTCGGTGGCGCCACCCATGTGGCCGCCGGTGTGAATGCCGGTGCTGCCGTACCCAGCGCAGTGCACGCGGTCGACCAGACCGGTGCCCAGACCATGGAGACCATGCACCGTGTCGGCCACAAGACAAAGCACGCGGCGCAGAAGGCAGTCGATAAAACCCAGTCGGCCGGCAACGCCGATGCCGATATGAATGCCGGCGGCTCGGCCAAAGCTGGTGCAGGCGATACGCATGCTGACGCGAACGCCAACGTCGATGCGGGCGCGGGCATCGACACCGCCAACACTGCCGGCAAGGCCGGTGCAGCCGGCCAGGGTGTGGGTGGCGACGTACGCGTTGCCGCACATTCGGCGATCCAGGCCACCGACCGCACTGCCGGCTCGGTCGGTGATGCCGTCAAGCAGACCGCGACCGGGCAATCGGTAGGTGCCGATGTCAAGGTGGATGCCAAAACGACTGCGCACGGACACTGATCTTCAGTAGTGTGCGCAAGACGAGGCCCCGGGAGGAAACTCCCGGGGCCTTTTGCTGGGCCACACCGTGCGCGCAATCTATCCGTCGCGCCCAAAAGAAAACCCCGCACCAGGCGGGGTTTTCTTCAATGCAGCGAGGAGGCGGGACTACTTAGAAGTCCATACCACCCATGCCGCCCATGCCGCCGCCCTGACCGCCGCCGTGGCTGTGGCCGTCGTCCTTCTTCGGCAGCTCGGCAACGATCGCCTCGGTGGTGATCGCCAGACCGGCAACCGATGCCGCGTGCTGCAGGGCAGTACGGGTCACCTTGGTCGGATCCAGGATACCCATGGTCACCATGTCGCCGAACTCGCCGGTCTGCGCGTTGTAGCCGAAGTTGCCCTTGCCTTCCTTGACCTTGTTGACGACCACCGACGGCTCTTCGCCGGCGTTGGCGACGATCGCACGCAGCGGCGCTTCCAGCGCGCGGCGGGTGATCGCGATGCCCAGGTCCTGATCGGTGTTGTCACCCTTCAGGCCTTCGACGGCCTTCAGCGCGCGGATCAGCGCAACGCCGCCGCCCGGGACCACACCCTCTTCGACGGCTGCGCGCGTAGCGTGCAGGGCGTCTTCGACACGAGCCTTCTTTTCCTTCATCTCGATCTCGGTGCCGGCACCGACCTTGATCACTGCAACGCCGCCGGCCAGCTTGGCCACGCGCTCCTGCAGCTTCTCCTTGTCGTAGTCGGACGAGGTCTCCTCGATCTGCGCCTTGACCTGTGCGATGCGCGCCTGGATCTTCTCGGCTTCACCGGCACCGTCGATGATCGTGGTGTTTTCCTTGGTGATCACCACGCGCTTGGCGCGACCCAGATCGGCGATCGTGGTCTTCTCCAGCGACAGGCCGACTTCCTCGGACACGACCTGGCCATGGGTCAGGATCGCGATGTCTTCCAGGATCGCCTTGCGACGGTCACCGAAGCCCGGCGCCTTGACGGCGGCGACCTTGACGATGCCGCGGATGGTGTTGACCACCAGCGTGGCCAGCGCCTCGCCTTCGACTTCCTCGGCGACGATCAGCAGCGGCTTGCCGGCCTTGGCGACAGCTTCCAGCACCGGCAACAGCTCGCGCACGTTCGACACTTTCTTGTCGTGGATCAGGATGTACGGGTCGTCCAGCTCGACCTGCTGGCTCTGCTGGTTGTTGATGAAGTACGGCGACAGGTAGCCGCGATCGAACTGCATGCCTTCGACCACGTCCAGCTCGTTCTCCAGACCCGAACCTTCCTCGACCGTGATCACGCCTTCCTTGCCGACTTTCTTCATCGCGGTGGCGATGATGTCGCCGATGTTGGTGTCGGAGTTGGCCGAGATCGTGCCGACCTGGGCGATTTCCTTGTCGTTCGCGGTCGGGTTGGACAGCTTCTTCAGCTCGGCGACGGCGGCCGCGACGGCCTTGTCGATGCCGCGCTTCAGGTCCATCGGGTTGATTCCCGCGGCGACGGCCTTGAGACCTTCCTGGATGAACGCCTGTGCCAGCACGGTCGCGGTGGTGGTGCCGTCACCGGCGACGTCGGAGGTCTTGGAAGCGGCTTCCTTGACGATCTGCGCGCCGAGATTCTCGTAGCGATCGGCCAGTTCGATCTCTTTCGCGACGGACACGCCGTCCTTGGTGATCGTCGGGGCGCCGAAGCTCTTCTCGAGCACGACATTGCGGCCCTTCGGACCGAGGGTGACCTTGACCGCGTTGGCCAGGGTGTTCACGCCCTTGAGCATGCGGGCGCGGGCGTCTTCGCCGAAACGTACTTCTTTAGCTGCCATAAAATTTTTGCCTCAAAAATTTTGAATAGGAATGGTTTTTTGCTTTTCGAGCAGTAGCGCGAAGGCTCGGAGCCGGGGAGGTCAACGTGCGCGGATGTACGCGCTCTGAGAACCCCGATTTCCAGCTATCAGCCTTCGATCACGGCCACGATGTCGTCTTCCTTCAGGAACACCAGATCTTCGCCGTCGATCTTGATTTCCTGGCCGGCGTACTTGCCGAACAGCACGGTGTCGCCAGCCTTCAGCGACATCGGACGCACCTTGCCGTCGGCCATGATCAGGCCCGTGCCGGCCGCGACGACCTTGCCACGGGTGGGTTTCTCGGTGGCGCTGTCGGGGATGACGATGCCGCCGGCGGAGACGCGCTCCTCTTCCAGACGCTTGACGATGACGCGGTCGTGCAACGGACGCAGTGTGCTCATGGATGACTCCAGCTGACTATTGAGGTGGGACAAGGCTTTGAAGACCCGGATCGGCAGTCTTGTTAGCACTCATGGTAAATGAGTGCCAATTTTACGGGTATGAGACGCCGCTGCAAGATCTTTGAACCGGGGATGGAAAGCTAATTGGGTGGGCGGAGACAGGTTTCAAGGGCGGCCCGCGAAATCGCCTCCCGGCACAGACACCGCACATGGCGGGTCCGTTTCCCTTTACGCTTCGCCGATGCCGCCACGGACCATCCCCGACACCGTCCTGCTCTGCTATTGCAGCTGCCCCGACAGCGACAGCGCGCAGGCGATCGCCGAGGCGCTGGTCGGCGAACGACTGGCCGCCTGCGTCAACCGGCTATCTGGCATCAGTTCCACCTATCGCTGGCAGGGTGCGGTAACCACCGAGCGCGAGGAGCTGCTGTTGATCAAGACCACGGCCCGGCGCTTCGAGGCTCTGAAATCCCGGCTACTGGAACTGCACCCCTACGAATTGCCGGAACTGATCGCCATACCCGTGGAACGGGGTCATGACGCCTATCTGGACTGGGTGCGCGCCGGTGGCTGAGCCGATGGCGCGTCCATCGTCGTCAGCTCGGCCTGCGGCAGGGAGACGAAGACGACCAGCATGGTTGCCGGCTCGCTCTTGCTCGCATTGCCGCTGACCACATGGTGCGTGCCCGCAGGCTCGAACCAGCTTTCGCCAGGTCCGTAGACCCGCACCGGACTTCCCGCCATCTGGCTGCGAATATGGCCCGACAGCACGTAGACGAAAGCATCACCACCGTGATGATGCGGCCCGGTCGACTGACCGGGAGCATAGGTGACGCTGATCGCCATCAATTGGCGGCCCGGCGCCTGGGTCAGATGGGCATCCAGCACGTGGTGCTCCTCGGCAGCCATCGTGATGGATGGCATGGCGACACCCACTATGAAAACCAGACTGGCCGCAGCGTAACGGGCAAAGCTCAACAGGCGGTGCATGGCATGACTCCGAAGTTGGTTTGACGGTGGCTTGAATAGAACAAGCGTCACGGCGCTGATGCTTGCCTCTTCGCCAGCGACTTCAGCTCCGCCGCCAGGTCCACATCCGTTCCTTCGACTCGACGCACGATGCGTCCGTCGGCATCGACGATCAACAAGGTCGGCACGTGCATGACACGAAAGCGCCGGAACAACGCACCGGATTCGTCCAGAGTGAGCGGAATGCCGGGATGGTACTTGCGCTGGTAATTGCCGAGATCGTCCCTGCTCGCCCACAAGCCCGAAGCGATGCCGAGCCAGCGCGCATGACCATCGCCAGACAGTGCAGCCACCTGCTTGCGCACCGCACGGCAACTTGACGCCACACCTGGCCGACTGGTCGCGAGATACGACTCGCACCACGGCGAGAGGAACACGAGCGCCGTCGGAAGCTTCTTGCCGGCGTCCTGCGCATGGAACGTCTGGCCGTCCAGCGTCTGTGCCGTAAACGCCGGCAGATGATCACCCACGTCGACAGGCGGCTCCTCCTTCGGTGCCTGCACGCTCTTTACGGGCACTCCCGATGTGGTGCGTGCAGCAAGCAATGCAGCATCCAGCCTGGCGTCGGCCATGTGGCCTACATACAGAATGCGGCCGTCACGGCCGATTACGACGTGTTGTGGCGTCACCCGCAACTGAAAGGCCTGATCCAGTGTGCCGTCATCAAACACGATCGGCATATGCAGTCCCATCGCCTGGCGGTACTTTTGGACATCCGCCACCGTGTCATCAAAGCCCACATCGATGGCTATCACCGCCATGTCAGGCCCCGCCTGTTCGAAAGTGTGTTCGAAGTGCGGCATCTGTTCGCGACAGGGCACACACCAGGTGGCCCAGAACTTCAGATAGACGGCTTTCTTGCCATAAAGGCTGGCCAGGTCGATGGTCTGTCCGTCGATGGTCTTGAGCACCATGCGCGGCGCAGGCGAGCCCACCAAGCCATGACCGGCGGCTTCAGCACGCTGCTGGCCGGTGTCGGCACGAAGCGGCGCACTAACCAATGCAAGCAGCATCACAAACAGCAAAGCTATATAGCGCATGACGATTCCCGAAGATGAAAGCACACATACGCATGCTCACGATTTCCCATGGCCGCCATAAGAGCCACTTTGCAGCAAAGTGATGGGGCCACCTGCAAGGACACGGCAGACCAGTTCATCGCGATCGCTTTAGCCACCCATCAACATCACAACCCGGCGCACGGCTTCGTCGACACGATCGGCAGCGATCATGCCAAAGCCGAATGCCAGACCATTCGGCGCTGACCGACCCAAGGCATAGCGACCTACAGCATCCAGCCGGATGCCTTCTGCCGCGGCACGGGCAACCAGCATCCTCGCATTCGATGAACGCGGAATCCGCGCTGACAGATGCAGGCCAGCCTCCGATGGCAGCGCCAGCAGACGACCATCGCTGTGCCGCACCAGTGCGTCCAGCAATACCTCGCGCCGCTCGGCATAGACCTTGTGCATCTTGCGCACGTGGCGCACCAGATGCCCTTCGGCAATGAAGGCCGCGAGCGTGTCCTGCGCCAGCACGTCGCAATGCCAGTCGGCGAGCTGCTTCGCCACGGCAAGTGCCGGTCGCAGCCACGGCGGTGCCACCACATAGCCCAGGCGCAGTGCCGGGAAGAGACATTTGGAAAACGTCCCGACGTAGCAGACCGAACCGCTGCGGTCGAGCGTCTGCAATGCATCCAGTGGCCGCCCGCTGTATCGGAACTCTCCGTCGTAGTCGTCCTCGATCACGACGGCGCGCCGCACCCGCGCGAACTCCAGCAGCGCCGCGCGACGTTGCGGCGACAACGCCACACCGAGCGGAAACTGGTGCGATGGCGTCACGTAGATCACCCGTGCACTGACAGGCAATCGTTCGACCACTAAACCCTCGTCATCGACCGGCACGGCGACCACGTTCGCACCGGCTGCAGCGAACGCGGCATGCAGCGGCGGATAGCCGGGATCCTCGACCGCCACCGTGCTGCGTCCTGGCGTCACCAGCACCCGCGCAAGCAGATCGAACGCCTGCTGCGCCCCACTGGTGACGATCACATCATCGGCGTGACAGGCGACAGCACGGGCGAACGAGATGTGCTTGGCGATGGCCTCACGCAGGGCCGGCCGTCCCTCCGGTTGACCGTAGGCCGGCGGCGCCTTCGACAGCGTGCGCAGCGCGCGAGCCGACAAGCGACGCCACACGTCAAACGGAAACTGGGTGTTGTCAGGCACGCCTAGGCTGAAATCATGGCGGAACACTCTGTCTGGTGCCGCTGAAAAGGGGCCAGGCGACTTCCGCCAATGTGGCGCCAGGCGGCGATCCATATCGACACCGGCATCAGACAGACGTGGAGCATCGCGCCGGGCCAGCGTGTCGGCGACGTAGTTGCCTGCACCACGTCGTGCGACCACGTAACCTTCGCTCAGCAACAAGTCGTAAGCCGCGACCACGGTGTTGCGAGAGATCGCCAGCATGCCTGCCAGCTCGCGTGTCGCCGGCAATCGCAAACCCGGCTTCAGTCGCCCGTCGAGAATCGCCCCACGCAACTCTTTGTGCAGAACACGCAGCAGCTCGCGCGAACCGGGTGGGGGCAAGGTAATCGGAAAACCGAAAATTGGATCCATGATTTTGCCAAAGTGTGGATCTTATAACATGCCAAAATTACACCTAATCTGCATCCATCGCTCATCACCCTTCGAGCGCGCGCTGATTCATCTGCTCGCGCAGCACAGGCAAAGGGCGACACCCGCAAGACTGCTGACAATCCCTGTCAGCGAGCTGGAATAGCTTGCACCGACCAAACTTCGACGAGCTTCTGCCATGAAAAGGTCAGACATCGCTGTACTGCTGCTGCTAGGCGCCTTGTGGGGCGCATCGTTTCTGTTTATGCGCATGGGTGCAAGCGAGTTTGGCAGCATGCCCCTGGCCGGCATGCGGGCGATCGGTGCCGCCATCTGCTTTACACCCTTGTTCGCTTCGCGCAGTCGCGTCGTCGAGCTGCGCGCCTATTGGAAACCGCTCGCCGTGATGGGTCTGACCAATTCCGCATTGCCGTATGTGTTGTTCTCGTTTGCTGCGCAGATCCTTCCGGCAGGGCTATCAGCCATCTTCGATGCGATCACCCCGTTGCTCGTCGCGGCTTCTGGCTGGTTGTGGTTGAACGAAAAACTCAACGCCCCACACATGGCCGGGCTGGTGATCGGCCTGGCCGGTGTACTTTGGTTGATTGGCGATACGGCCGGCTTCGGTCACGGCGGAACAGGGACGATGCTGGCCATGATGGCCTGCGTGGCAGCCACGGTTTGCTACGCGTTCTCGGTGCATTACAGCCACCGGCACCTGAAGGCCGTGTCCCCGATGACGGCGGCGGCAGGCAGCCAGCTCGTCGCGGCACTGGTGCTGGCACCATCCACGGTATGGCTGTGGCCGGCGAAGGCGCCGGGCGCACAGGCATGGATCGCCATGCTTGGTCTTGCGGTTGCCTGTACCGCGGTGGCTTACGTTCTGTTTTTCCGATTGATAGCGCGCGCCGGTGCGGCGCGCACGATGATCGTGCTGTACCTGATCCCTGCGTTCGGCGTGTTGTGGGGATCGCTGTTCCTGGGTGAAGCATTCACCGTCGCAATGGCCGTGGGGTGTGCCGTGATCCTGCTCGGTACCGCACTGACCACGGGCGTGATCCGTTTTCGCCCGGTTACGGCAGCCGACCCGATGCCCATCGTGGAAGAGACCTAGGGATGCTCTGATCTCTTCAACACAGGCGTCACCGGTTCTGTCTGCCCGCAGATCAAGGTGCGCCGACGAAGGCAGGCTGGCCGCCTGTCGAGGAGGTGCGCCGCGGCGATGTGGGCAGACAGAACCGGCCCCAGCCGATTGAAAACAAATGACGGGGTGATGTCCAGAAGGCCCGCAGCCGGCAGCGCGCGGCTTGCCAAGGCAACCAGCCTTGGCTGCGCCACGCACCACCACCTGCGAACCTTCTGGACATCATGCCGCCTGCGTTGAAGAGATCAGAGCATCCCTAGCCCGGCAACTTCCCCGGCTGGGCCATAATCCCCTTTCGCCCGAGCCTTGGCCCGGGCCCCTGATGCTGGAGTAGCAATGCGTTCGATCCGTCCTGGCCATCTGGCCGCCCGCTTCTCTGCCCTGCTTTGTCTCTGGCTCGTCCTGTGCCTGAGCGCCTTGCCGGCATTCGCACAGGATGACCTCGCCGGCCTGCTTCCGGTGACCGAGGCGTACAAGCTCAGCGCCGACACATCGACCCCGGGCGTCGTGAAACTGCACTGGACCATCGCACCCGACTATTACCTTTATCGCGGCCGCATGAAGTTCAAGAGTGCCGACGGTGTAACGCTGGGCGCAGCGCAGCTGCCCGACGGCGAAAAGCACCACGACGAATATCTGGGCGACGTGGAGACCTATCACCACGGCGTCGACGCCAGCCTTCCGTACACCGTCGCTGCCGGCACCACGCGCCTGAAGCTGAGCGTGCAGTACCAGGGCTGCCACGAGGTCGATCCGAAGATCTGCTACCCGCCGCATACCGAGCAGCTTGATCTGCCGTTGCCGGCGAACGTCAGCGACATGGCAGCACCCGCAGCCGGCAATACGCTGGGCTCGGCGTTGAATCGACTCGGTAGCAATAACACCGCTGCCGCCAGTGCCGGCATGGACAGCGCGCCGCTGCCGGCCGAGCAGGCGTTCCATTTCGAGGCACTGGCGCAGAACCCGCATCAACTGCTGCTGCGCTGGACGATGCCCAAGGGCTACTACCTGTATCGCGACCAGACCACGCTGAAGCTGAAGGATGCCACTGGCCTCAGCCTGAAACCGGCATGGCCGGCCGGCACCGCGCATCACGACGCGCACTACGGCGACGTCACCGTGTACTTCGATCAGGTCGAGTTGCCGGTCACGGTCGACGGCGATCTCGGTGATCGCAAACAGCTGACGCTGGAAGCAAGTTTCCAGGGCTGCCAGGACGGTGGCCTGTGCTACCCGCTGATGACGCGTTCGTTGAACGTCGATCTGGGCAGCAATGTCGCCACGTCCGGAACGACGACGCCAACCGCGTCGACCTTGTCGCCGGCCGACGTCGATCAAGGTCCGCTGCAGATCAGCCTGATCACGGCGCTGCTACTGGCGCTCGGCGGCGGACTGGTGCTGAACCTGATGCCATGCGTGCTGCCCGTGCTGTCGATCAAGGCGGTCAGCGTGCTGGAGAGCGGCGAGAACCGCGCCACGGCGCGGCGCCACGCCTTGTTCTATACCGCTGGCGTGTTGTGCAGTTTCGCCGCGCTGGGACTAGGCATTCTTGCGCTGCGCACCGCCGGGCATGCGCTGGGCTGGGGTTCGCAGTTGCAGCAGCCGCTGCTGGTCGGCGCGCTCGCCTGCGTGATGCTGGCGGTCGGGCTGTCGATGTCCGGCGTGGTGCAGTTCGGCGCCGCACTGGGTAATACCGGCGCCGGCCTGGCCGCACGCTCCGGCCCTGCTGGCGACTTCTTCACCGGCGTGCTGGCGGTGGTGGTGGCCAGCCCGTGTACCGCGCCGTTCATGGGCAGCGCGCTGGCTTACGCGTTCGCCGCGCCGATGGTCTCGGCCCTGCTGGTGTTCCTGATGCTCGGCATCGGGCTGGCGCTGCCGTTCCTGTTGATCGGCTTCGTGCCGGCGCTGGCGCGCCTGCTGCCGCGGCCGGGGCGCTGGATGGAAACGCTGAAGCAGGTGCTGGCATTTCCGATGTATCTGACTGCGGCGTGGCTGGTCTGGGTGCTGGCGAACCAGCGCGGCGCCGATGCGGTGGGACTGGTGCTGGTGGCGATGGTGCTGCTGGCGATGACACTGTGGTGGTTCGAGCGCAGCCGTTCGCGCGGCGCAGTCAGCAAGCTGCTGGTCGTACTGCTGGCAATCGCCACGCTGGTGCCGATGTATCTCCTCGCCCATGTGCAGCCGCCGTCACGCGTCGCCGCCGTCGAGCAAGGCGTGGTCGCGTACAGCCCCGAAAAGCTGGCCGAATTGCGCGCAGCTGGCACGCCGGTGTTCGTCGACATGACGGCCGACTGGTGCGTCACCTGCAAGGCGAACGAACACACCGTGCTGGATACGCAGACGTTCCGCGAGCTCCTCAAACGCACCGGTGCGGTCTACATGAAAGGCGACTGGACCGACGTCAACCCGAGCATCAGCGCGTTCCTGCAGCAATACCATTCGCCCGGCGTGCCGCTGTACGTGGTGTTCCCGAAGAACGGCGGGCCGGGCAAGCAGCTGTCGACCGTACTGACTTCCTCGATGGTCGAGCAGGCGCTGACGGAAGCGGCACGCTGATGCTGAGCCGCAGCAACTGGCTGATCCTGGGCTTGGCGGTATTGGCCGCGGCCGTGGGTGGCTATGTCGAACACCACAATCGGCAGCCGGCGCCGAGCGACTTGGCGGACTCGGCGCTGATCGGCCAGCCGCTGCCGACCTTGAGCCTGCCCGATCTCGACGGCAAGCTTCATGCGTTGAGCGATTATCGCGGCCGCCGGGTACTGCTGAATTTCTGGGCCAGCTGGTGCGGCCCGTGCCTGGACGAGATGCCGGCACTGGCCCGGGCGCAGGCAAAGTTCGGCGAACATGCACCGATCGTGATCGGTATTGCGATGGATGAACCCACCCATGTGCGCGCCTTTCTGACCGCACATCCGGTGAATTACCCGATTTTACTGGGCAGACTGGATTCACCCAGCACTTCGCTGCAACTGGGTGATGCGCGCCAAATCCTGCCTTATAGCGTACTGATCGACGCCAATGGGCACCTATTGGCCGCACATGCCGGAGCTTTGTCCACCCAGCAGCTGGAACAATGGCTGGCGCCAACCCACGACACACCCTGAGCCACGGCCGACATACGCTTCCGCACGGGAACCTTGCACTTCTCCGGCAAACATCGCCGATCTGCGGTGAACTGGACAACATTCCCGACTGCGCGCACACTGCGCCGGGTTCCGGGCTCTCCGGACGCTGGCTGGATGGTTTCGTGGCGAAGATCCTGGTCCTGCACGGACCCAACCTCAACCTGCTGGGTGCACGCGAGCCGCAGATCTACGGCCGCGAGACCTTGGCCGACATCAATCAGCGACTGGCCGCGCAAGCGCAGGTGGCCGGGCATGAGCTGGTCTGGTTCCAGTCCAACGCCGAGCACGAGCTGATCGGCCGCATCCATCAGGGCCGCGACGACCAGACCGCACTGATCCTGTGCAACGCCGGCGCGTTCACCCACACCAGCATTGCGCTACGCGACGCGTTCGCCTCGGTGGCGATTCCGTTCATCGAAGTGCATCTGTCGAATGTGTTTGCGCGGGAAGCCTTTCGCCATCACTCATACCTGTCCGACCTCGCGATCGGCGTGATCTGCGGCTTCGGCGGCGACAGCTACCGGCTGGCGCTGGACGCGGCGATCCAGCGACTGCAGGCGCCCGCTCCCGGCGCCGCATAACAAACGAATACGGCCGCACGGCCAACCTATCCCCTTCCGGCCACCTTTGGTGGCATGACTGAAAAAGGCTGATCCGATGGATTTGCGCAAAATCAAGAAACTGATCGACCTGCTCGAGGAGTCCAACCTCGCCGAACTGGAGATCAAAGAGGGCGAGGAAGTCGTCCGCCTGTCGCGCGTACCCAAGAACACCGCGCCGGTCGCTGCTACGCCCGTAGCCGTGGCCGCCGCACCAGCTCCCGTCACGGTCGCCGCACCCGCTGCTGCCGTCGTCGAGGCTCCAGCCGTCGATGCACTGCCCGCCGGCCACGTGGTCAAGGCGCCCATGGTCGGCACGTTCTACGCCTCGGCCACGCCGGGCACGCCGGCCTTCGTCAAGGTCGGTCAGCAGGTCAAGGCCGGCGAGACGCTGGGCATCATCGAGGCGATGAAGATGTTCAACCAGATCGAGGCCGACGTGGCCGGCACCGTGCAGGCGATTCTGGTCGAGAACGGCCAGCCGGTGGAATTCGACGAACCCATGTTCGTGATTGCCTGAGGCCGCCCGGATGCTCGAGAAGGTCGTCATCGCCAACCGCGGCGAAATCGCGCTGCGCGTGCTGCGCGCCTGCCACAGTCTGGGCATCAAGACCGTGGCGGTGCACTCCACCGTGGATCGCAATCTGAAGCATGTCGGCCTCGCCGACGAGTCGATCTGCATCGGCCCCGGCCCGTCGGTCGACAGTTATCTCAATATCCCGCGCATCATCGCAGCGGCCGAGATCACCGATGCCCAGGCGATCCATCCGGGTTACGGCTTCCTGTCCGAGCGCGCTGACTTCGCCGAACAGGTGGAGCAGTCCGGCTTCATCTTCATCGGCCCCACCGCCGAAGTGATCCGCCTGATGGGCGACAAGGTCGAGGCGATCCGCGCGATGAAGGCCGCCGGCGTGCCGTGCGTGCCCGGCTCCGGCGGCCCGCTCGGCGAGGACGTCGACGCCAACATCAAGATCGCCCGCGAGATCGGCTACCCGGTGATCATCAAGGCCGCCGGCGGCGGCGGCGGACGCGGCATGCGTGTGGTGCGCACCGAGGCGCACCTGGGTAACGCCGTCACCATGACCAAGGCCGAAGCCAAGGCCGCGTTCGGCAACGAGCAGGTCTACATGGAGAAATTCCTGGAAAATCCGCGCCACGTGGAAATCCAGGTACTCGCCGACGGCCAGGGCAACGCGATCCACCTGGGCGAGCGCGACTGCTCGATGCAGCGCCGCCACCAGAAGGTGGTCGAGGAAGCACCGGCACCGGGCATCACGCCGGAGCAGCGCGCCGCTATCGGCAAGGTCTGCGTCGACGCCTGCATCCGCATCAACTACCGCGGCGCCGGCACGTTCGAGTTCCTGTACGAAAACGGCCACTTCTACTTCATCGAGATGAATACCCGCATCCAGGTCGAACATCCGGTGACCGAGCTGATCACCGGCGTGGATCTGGTGCGCGAGCAGTTGCTCATCGCCGGCGGCGAGAAGCTGTCGATCAAGCAGGAAGACATCGTGATCCGCGGCCACGCGATCGAATGCCGCATCAACGCCGAGGATCCGGACACCTTCATGCCGAGTCCGGGCACGGTGAAGCGTTTCGAGGCACCCGGCGGCCCCGGCGTGCGCGTCGACACGCATCTGTACGACGGCTACAAGATTCCGCCGAACTACGACTCGATGATCGGCAAGCTGATCGTGCATGGCCCCGACCGCGAGACCGCGATCGCACGCATGCGCCTGGCACTGGCCGAGACAGTGATCGAAGGCGTGAAGTGCAATATCCCGTTGCAGCAGCGGATCATGGCCGACGTCGGCTTCCAGCATGGCGGGCAGAACATCCACTATCTGGAAAAGCGGATGGCGGAGCAGAAGGAACACCCCGCCACCGGTCACTGACCGGCGCGCCGCCAGAACCGTCCGCTGCGCGAGGCATGATTCGTCGCGCAGCGGATCGCGCCTATCGTCACCGCCTACCCACGGACATCGCATGCCCTGGCTCGAACTTTCCCTTGTTGTCCGCACCGAGCAACAGCCTGGCACCGAAGAAGCGCTGGACGATCTCGGCGCCTTGTCGATCACGCTGCAGGATGCCAATGCGGAGACGCCGGACGAACAGGCGATCTTCGAGCCCGGCGTGGGCGAATTGCCGCTGTGGCCGACCATCACGCTGAACGCGCTGTTCGACGAACACACGGACCGTCGCGGCCTCACCGCAGCGCTCGGCGAACTGCTGCCATGGCTGGAGCCGGATCAGCTGACGTTCCGCGACGTCGCCGACCAAGACTGGGAGCGCGCGTGGATGGATCAATTCAAGCCGATGCCGTTCGGTCGGCGGCTGTGGATCTATCCGTGGAACATCGAACCGCCGGCCGATGACGAGCTGGTGGTGGTGCGACTCGATCCCGGCCTCGCGTTCGGCAGCGGCACCCATCCCACTACGGCATTGTGCCTGGAATGGCTGGATGGTCTCGCACTGGCTGGCAAGACGGTCACCGATTTCGGCTGCGGCTCCGGCATCCTGGCGATCGCCGCGCTGAAGCTCGGCGCGGCCAGCGCGGTCGGCGTCGACAACGATCCGCAGGCACTCACCGCCTCGGCCGACAACGCCGAGCGCAACGGCGTGGTGGATCGGCTCGCGCTGTTCTTGCCTGAAGACGTCGATGCCGAAGAAGCCGACGTATTCATCGCGAACATCCTCGCCGGCCCGCTCGGCGAACTCGCACCGACGTTCGCCGCCGCCGCGAAGCCCGGCGCGCCGTTCGCGATCTCGGGCATCCTGATTGGCCAGCAGGACGAACTGCTGCTGCGTTACGCCGAATGGTTCGACGAATTGCGTGTGGACACGCGCGAAGACTGGGTTCGCATCAGCGGCCGTCGCCGCGGCTGAAGTCGCGCGCCGGCTTGCCGGCGCGATCACCCTGCTAAGCTTGCCGGATACCGATTCAAAACGGCCTGCATGTACACACAATGTCCGGAATGTCTGTCCGTGTTTTCGCTGGATGCGCAGACACTCGCGAAGGCGCACGGCCACGTCGTGTGCGGACATTGCGAGGCCAGCTTCGACAGCGTTGCCACACTCACCGACCAGCTGCCACCCGAGCCGTTCATCGAACTCCTGGTGAACGAGCCGGCGTTCGAGCCGCCGTGCCTCGACCTGGTGGTCTATCGACCGCGACCTGATCCACCGGTGGTCATCAAGGGCGATATTGGCGCGGTGGCGCCGGTCGTCAGCGACGATTTCTCGCAGCTGGTGTTCGCGCCGCGCTTTGCCCGCGAACCGCGCGCGCGGCAACCCGAGCGGTCTCACAAGCGCGGGCATCGACGCCGCTCACGCGCCTCCGGCGAGCGGCGCTGGCCATGGATCGTCGCGTGCCTGCTGCTGATGCTGCTGCTCGTCATCCAGCTCGCGTGGGCCGAACGCGACCCGCTGATCCGCAACCCCGGCACGGGCCGCTGGCTGCGCAGCAGTTGTGCCGTGCTCGGTTGCGAACTTCCGCTGGTCGCTGCCCCGCAGCAGTTGCACCTGCTCGCCAGCAATGTGCAGGCGCACCCCAGCGTGACCGGCGCGCTGATGATCAGCGCCAGTGTGCGCAACGATGCGGCATTCGCACAACCGTACCCGATACTGACGATCAGCTTGTCGAACGCGCAAGGCCAGCGCATCGCCATGCGCCGGCTGCAGCCGCGCGAGTACCTCGACGACGGCGCGATCCTGCGCCGCGGCCTGGCACCAGGCACCAGCGCGGTACTGCTGCTGGAGGTCGAAGATCCCGGCGACAAGGCCGTGGCATTTGAATTCGGCTTCGAATAACGCTGCTTCGGTACTTAAAATTATCGGCCCGCAAGGGTAGACTCGTCGCTTCGCGCCGACTGCCAATGGCATTCGATACACGCCGCGATCTGCAACGTCAGTCATAACCACAGGCAGCGGCCCACGCAGCCGCCGTTTCGTACGTGAGGGAAGATGTCCGTGAATGCCGTAAGACTGCCTGCTGCCGAGGCCGCAAAACAGACCTCGTCGCAAATTGCAGGCTCGCAAAGTGCCAGCTCTCATAGTGCGTTGAGCGAGTGCGTCAGCCACACGGTGCGGCGCTATCTCGCCGACATCGGCGATACCGAATGCGCCGAGGGTCTGCACGCACTGGTGTTGCGCGAGGTCGAAATGCCGCTGCTGCGCGAGGTGCTGGCCTTCCACGACGGCAACCAGAGCCGCGCCGCCAGCGCGCTCGGCATCAACCGCGCCACCCTGCGCAAGAAGCTGGCCGCGCACGGCCTGCTGTAATTCCCACCAAAGGCCGCCCACCAGGGCCGCCCGCCAAAGCCGTCGACCAATCAGACGGCTATAATGAGCGGCTTTCCCCTCCTGGAAACCCGCTCATGTCCACGCCCCAGCTCGTCCCGGTCCGTCGCGCCCTGCTCAGCGTTTCCGACAAGACCGGCCTGATCGATCTGGGCCGACGCCTCGCCGCCAAGGGCATCGAGCTGCTCTCCACCGGCGGCAGCGCGAAAGCGCTGCGCGAGGCCGGTATCGCGGTGCAGGACGTCAGCGACGTCACCGGTTTTCCCGAGATCATGGATGGCCGCGTCAAGACGCTGCACCCGAAGGTGCATGGCGGCCTGCTCGGCCGGCGCGGCACCGATGACGCAGTCATGAGCGAACTGGGCATCGCCCCGATCGATCTGCTGGTGCTGAACCTGTATCCGTTCGAAAGCACGGTGGCGAAACCGGACTGCACGCTGGACGAGGCGATCGAGAATATCGACATCGGCGGCCCGGCGATGCTGCGTTCGGCGGCGAAGAACTGGAACGATGTGGGCGTGCTCACCTCGCCGGATCAATACGCCGATGCGCTGGCCGAGATCGAAAACCATGGCGGCCTGACCCGCACCACACGCTTCAAATTGGCGGTGGCCGCGTTCAACAACGTCGCCAGTTACGACGGCGCGATCAGCGACTACCTGTCCGGCCTCGAACTCAACGAAACGCAAGATGCGATCGCCGGTCATGCCGCCTTCCCCGGTCAGGTCAATGGCCGCTTCGTCAAACTGATGGATCTGCGCTACGGCGAGAATCCACATCAGCAGGCCGCGTTCTACCGCGACCTGTATCCGGCACCCGGCACGCTCGCCACGTTCCGCCAGCTGCAGGGCAAGGAGCTGTCGTTCAACAACATCGCCGACGCCGACGCGGCGTGGGAATGCGTGCGCAGCTTCGTCAAGCCAGCCTGCGTAATCGTCAAGCACGCCAACCCGTGCGGCGTTGCAGTGAGCCTGGACGGTATCGGCCACGCCTACGACCTCGCCTACCAGACTGACCCCACCTCGGCCTTCGGCGGCATCATCGCGTTCAACCGCGAGGTGGACGGCGCCACCGCGCAGGCGATCGTGGCGCGCCAGTTCGTCGAGGTGGTGCTGGCACCGGCCTATGCGGACGACGCGCTGAAAGCCTTCGCCAAGAAGGGCAACGTGCGCGTGCTGGTGATTCCGCTGCCGGCCGATGGCAGCCTGTTGCATGCCCATCCGGGCAACCATTCCAAGCGCGTCGGCTCTGGCCTGCTGATCCAGAGCGCCGACACCGGCATGATCAGCGCGGATGATCTGAAGATCGTCACTCGCCGCGCGCCGACCGAGGCGCAGATCCACGACCTGATCTTCGCCTGGAAGGTGGCGAAATTCGTCAAGTCCAACGCCATCGTCTACGCGCGCGACCGCCAGACCATCGGTATCGGCGCCGGCCAGATGAGCCGCGTCTACAGCGCGAAGATCGCCGGCATCAAGGCGGCCGACGAAAAACTCGAGGTGCGTGGCTCGGTGATGGCGTCCGACGCGTTCTTCCCGTTCCGCGACGGCATCGATGCGGCCGCCGCGGCCGGCATCAGCGCGGTGATCCAGCCCGGTGGCTCGATGCGCGACGCCGAAGTGATTGCCGCCGCCGACGAGCACGACATGGCAATGGTGTTCACCGGCATGCGCCACTTCCGTCACTGAAGTGACGGAAGTAAATCAAGCAGGCCCGGCACTGAGGCACGTTTGCCGCTGACCCGTCACCGTCAGAACAATGCAATCACCATCGCGCCGGCCACGATCAGGCCGCCACCGATCAGCAGCGGCAGGCTCGGCTTTTCACCCAGGAATACCAGCGCCAGCACGATCGCGATCGCCACGCTGAGCTTGTCGATCGGCGCCACCTTGCTCACTGGCCCCAGCTGCAGCGCGCGGTAGTAGCACAGCCACGACAGGCCGGTGGCGATGCCGGACAGCACCAGGAACAGCCAGCTGTGCAGCGGCAAGCCGGTCGGCTTGGCCCACTCCTGGCGCAGGCTGAGGATGCCGGCGGTGACGATCAGGATCACGATGGTGCGGATGAAGGTGGCGAGATTGGAATTGATGCCGACCACGCCGAGCTTGCCGAACAAGGCCGTCAGCGCCGCGAACAGCGCCGAGCCCAACGCAAACAGCAGCCAGCTTTCACGCAGTTGCATCGCACTGCCCTCCGCTCGACATCGGTCTGGGGCCGTCACGGCGCAACGCGCCGATGACGACATTCAACGCGTGATTCAGTGGCCGTCGTCGCCCGGCGCTGTCTCGGTGGAACCTTCGGCGGCCGGCTTGCTCTTGCCCCACTCCAGCACCTTGTACATCACCGGCCGCACCGGCTTCTGGCCGTGCTCGTCGACCAGCCGGCCCTGGGGATCGACCATGTAGGTTTGCGCGATGCCGACCTTGGGCGTCACCACCACCATGTAGACCTGGCCATTGCGGCTGTATTCCTGGATGTTGTTGTCGCCCTCCTGACGCACCCTGATCTGCGGCAGCGACTTGTCTCTGCCGGCGGGCGCGTTGCCGCTGTCCTGCATCGCTGGCAATGCCTGCGGTTTCAGATCCAGCGGTTGCCGAGCCGAGTGGGCCGATTTGGATTTGACGGCCGGCTTGGCCGGCGGCGTCGCGGCTTTCACGCCCGGATCGTTGATGCCGGGCGGCGGTGGCACATTCGTCGACGGAGATGACTGCGCAAACGCACTTGAAGCGAACAGGACGCTGGCAGCAACCAGCAAGGCGGCGGTTTTCATGGCGGCAACCTCGATCGGGGAGCAGAGCATAGCAGGGGCATCGGCACGGCTCCCGTGAAGCTCGACGTCCCACGTCCGCATGCGAGAATGGTGCATGCCCAAACTCATCCTGATCGACGGCTCTTCCTACCTGTACCGCGCGTTCCACGCGCTGCCGCCGCTGAGCAACGCGCACGGCGAGCCGACCGGCGCGCTGTTCGGCGTGGTCAACATGCTGCGTGCCACGCTGAAGGCGAAGCCGGAGTATCTGGCCTTCGTCAGCGATGCGCCCGGCCCGACCTTTCGCGATGCGCTGTATGACCAGTACAAGGCGAACCGCCCACCGATGCCGGACGACCTGCGCGCGCAGGTGGAGCCGATGCTGGCGATCGTCGGCGCGCTCGGCTTTCCGATCCTGCGCGTACCCGGCGTTGAGGCCGACGACGTGATCGGCACGCTGGCGGTACAGGCACAGGCGCTCGGCATCGAGGTACTGGTCTCCACCGGCGACAAGGACATGGCGCAGCTGGTGAGCGCGCAGGTCACCCTGATCAACACCATGAGCAACACGGTGATGGACAGCGCCGGTGTGATGGAAAAATTCGGCGTGCGACCGGAGCAGATCATCGACTTCCTGGCACTTACCGGCGACACCGTCGACAACGTGCCGGGCGTACCCAAGTGCGGCCCCAAGACCGCAGCCAAATGGCTGGCCGAATACCACACGCTGGACGGCGTGATCGCGAACGCCGACAAGATCGGCGGCAAGATCGGCGAGAGCCTGCGCGAGGCCTTGCCGCAGCTGCCGCTGTCGCGCGAACTGGTGACGATCAAGACTGACGTGCCGCTGGAGTTCGGTCCCACCGACCTGGCCCAGCGCGACGCCGATACCGCGCAGCTGCGCGAGTTGTATGCGCGCTATGAATTCAAGGCGGCGCTGAAGGATCTCGATGGCGCAGCAGCTACCGGTGGGAGCGACTTCAGTCGTGACACTCCTGCTCCGGTCACGGCAAAAAACATCGCGACTGAAGTTGCCCCCACGAACGCGGGAAGTCTCTCGCAAGCCGGGGCGGCCGACCTTTCCTTCGCCGGCACATACCAGCTGGTCACCACCCAGCCGCAACTCGACGCCTGGCTGGGAAAACTCCGCCACGCCGAGCTGATCGCGTTCGACACCGAGACCACCAGCATCGACGCGATGCGCGCGGACATCGTCGGCATCAGCTTCGCGGTGGAAGCGGGCAAGGCCTGTTACATCCCGCTCGGCCACGACTATCCCGGCGCACCGCAGCAGCTCGATCGCGACGAGGTGCTGCGCGCGCTGAAACCGGTCTTCGAGGATCCGGCCAGGCCCAAGCTCGGCCAGCACGCGAAGTACGACATCAACATCCTGTCGAACTACGGCATCGTCGTGCAGGGGCTGAAGCATGACTCGATGCTCGAATCCTACGTGTGGAACGCCACTGCCACGCGCCACGACATGGATTCGCTGGCGAAGAAATACCTCGGCTACGAGACGATCAAGTACGAGCAGGTCGCCGGCAAGGGCGCCAAGCAGATCTCGTTCTCGCAGGTGGACCTGGACACCGCCTGCCGCTATGCCGCCGAGGACGCCGACATCACCTTGCGCCTGCACCTCGCGTTGTGGCCGCTGCTGGAGAGCGTGCCGGCGCTGCGCAAGGTCTACGAAGACATCGAGATCCCGCTGGTGCCGGTGCTGGCCGGCATGGAGCAACGTGGCGTGCTGATCGACGGCGACGAACTGCGCCGGCAGAGCCAGCAGCTGGGCAAGCGCATGCTGGAGCTGCAGCAGCAGTCGTATGCGCTTGCCGGACACGAGTTCAATCTCGATTCGCCCAAGCAACTGCAGGCCGTGCTGTTCGACGAACTCGGCCTGCAGGCGAAACTGAAGACACCGACCGGACAGCCGTCGACCAACGAGGAAGCACTGGAAGCGATCGCCGATACCCACGAGCTGCCGCGGCTGATCCTCGACTACCGCGGCCTGGCCAAATTGCGCTCGACCTACACCGACAAGCTGTCGGGCATCGTCAATCCGCGCACCGGCCGCGTGCACACCAGCTATCACCAGGGCTCGGTGGCAACCGGGCGCATTTCCTCGTCCGATCCGAACCTGCAGAACATCCCGGTGCGCACCGAGGAAGGCCGGCGCATCCGCCAGGCGTTCATCGCGCCAGCCGGATGGAAGATTCTCGCAGCCGACTATTCGCAGATCGAACTGCGCATCATGGCGCACCTGTCTGGCGACGAAGGCCTGCTGCGTGCGTTCCATTCCGGCGGCGACGTACATCGCGCCACCGCGGCCGAGGTGTTCGGTGTGCCGCCGGAAGAGATCACTACCAACCAGCGACGCGCTGCCAAGGCGATCAACTTCGGCCTGATGTACGGCATGAGCGCATTCGGTCTGGCGCGCCAGCTCGGTGTCGACCGCGGTGAGGCCAGCGATTACATGGGCCGCTATTTCTCACGCTATCCGGGCGTGCGCGCGTTCATGGACGCCACCCGCGAACAGGCACATCGCGACGGCTACGTCGAAACCATCTTCGGCCGCCGGCTGTATCTGGAAAACCTCACCTCGCGCAACCAGGGCCTGCGCCAAGGCGCAGAGCGCGCCGCGGTGAACGCACCGATGCAGGGCAGCGCAGCCGACATCATCAAGCGCGCGATGATCGCGGTGGCCGGCTGGATCGCCGGACGCGATGACGTGCATATGCTGATGCAGGTGCACGATGAACTGGTGTTCGAGGTACGTGCCGATGCAGTCGACGAAGTGCGTGCCGCGGTCACCTCGCGAATGTCTGGCGCCGCGGAACTGACGGTGCCCTTGCTGGTCGATGTAGGCGTGGGCGCGAACTGGGACGAAGCACATTGAGGCAATCACTCATGTGCGAAGCACTCAGAACGGCATATGCAATAACGGCTTGCACGTTAAGGTTTCATCAACTGAACCGGCACTAAATTTTTTTCATCGACGGTTGAAACTTTCTCGGTACGTCCGCATCTAAGTCTTCGGATGCACGCAACGGCATCCACGGCTGGCTCACCTCCCTGAGCCGCCACGGACGCGAACCTCTCCCCTGGGTCCCTCGCGTCCGCCCGGCCCCGAAGGTTCCCCCTAACCTTCGGGGCCTTTTTTTGCCTGCTGTCCGGCCTGTACTTCTTGTGCACACGGAGACCCGGCATACTCAAGCCACATCCATCGAGGGGAGGCATCCATGCGCGCAGGACTGATCATCGTCGGCATCATCTTGCTGGTGGCCGGCATCTGGATCGTCTCCGGCCACGCCAGTTACCAGGGCACCGATACGCTTCTGCAGATCGGCTCGGCCAAGATCACCGCCACCCATGACAAGGGCGTACCCCAGTGGATCGGCATCGCCGGCATCGTGGTGGGCGGCCTGCTGGCAGTCGGCGGCTTCCTGAAGAAGGGTTGAGCTGCGCCAAAACCTCCGGAAAACCGCCGCCTCTGCGGCGGTTTTCGTTTGCGGCCCGCTACAATTGACGCGATGGATGTCTCGTACCTGATCGACCCGCTCAACGAAGCCCAGCGCGAAGCCGTCTGCGCCCCGCCCGGCCACTACCTGGTGCTGGCCGGCGCCGGCTCCGGCAAGACCCGCGTACTCACCCACCGCATCGGCTGGCTGACCCAGGCCGAGGCGGTGCCGCCGTGGGCGATCCTCGCCGTCACCTTCACCAACAAGGCCGCCGGCGAGATGCGCGCGCGGCTGGAAGCGCTGATCCCCGGCGGCACCCAGGGCCTTACCGTGGGCACCTTCCACGGCATCGCGCATCGACTGCTGCGCCGGCACTGGCGCGAGGCCGGATTGCCCGAAGGCTTCCAGATCCTCGATTCCGACGACCAGCTGCGGCTGGTCAAGCGCGTGATCGCCGGGCTGGGCCTGGACGATGCGAAGTATCCGCACCGTCAGGCCAGCTGGCAGATCAACCACTGGAAGGACGAAGGCAAGCGCCCGGACAGCATCGAGCATCGCGACCATCCGGTCACGCATACCTTCGTCAAGATCTATCAAGCCTACGAAGACGCCTGCCGCCGCGCCGGGCTGGTCGACTTCGCCGAGCTGCTGCTGCGCGCGCACGAGCTGTGGCTGAAAAACCCGGCCGTGCTGGAGCACTATCAGCAACGCTGGCGGCATCTGCTGATCGACGAATTCCAGGACACCAACACGCTGCAGTACGCGTGGATCCGCGTGCTCGCCGGCAACCTCGGCAAAGTGTTCGCGGTGGGCGACGACGACCAGTCAATCTACGGCTGGCGTGGCGCCAAGGTGGAAAACATGCAGCAGTTCCTGCGCGACTTCCCCGGTGCCCGCACGATCAAGCTGGAACAGAACTACCGCTCCACCTCGACCATTCTGAAAGCCGCCAACAGCGTGATCGAACGCAACAGCGGCCGCCTCGGCAAGCAGCTGTGGACGGCCGGCGACGACGGCGAGCGCATCGCGCTGTACGCCGCCTACAACGAGCAGGACGAGGCGCGCTTCGTGATCGAGCGCATCCGCGAATACGTCGCCGAGCATGGCAACGCGAAGGACTGCGCGATCCTGTATCGCTCGAATGCGCAATCGCGCAACTTCGAGGAGCAGCTGATCCAGCGCGACATCAAGTACCGCGTCTACGGCGGCCAGCGCTTCTTCGAGCGCGCCGAGGTCAAGGATGCCCTGGCCTATCTGCGGCTCACCGCGAATCGTCACGACGACGCGGCATTCGAGCGCGCCGTGAACACGCCGCCACGCGGTATCGGCGACCGCACGCTGGACGCGCTGCGCCGTCGCGCGCGCGGCGACAACACCTCGATGTGGGAAGCCGTACTCACCGAATTGAGCAGTGGCAGCGAACTCGCCGGTCGAGCGAAGAACGCGGTGAAGGCGTTCCTTGCGTTGATCGACGAGATGGCACGCACCTTCAACTCCACCGCATCCAACGCCCTCTCCTCCCACGACGTGGAGGGAGAGCGGAATGACAAGAACCTCACCCTCGCCGAACAGATCGACCACGCGATCATCCACACCGGCCTGCGCGACTTCTACGAGAAGGACTCGCGCGGCAACGGCGAAACGCGCGTGGAAAACCTCGACGAACTGGTCAACGTCGCCAGCCGCTTCGAGCGCACGCAGGATGACATCGACGCCGGCCTCGGCGAACTGTCGGCATTCCTGTCGCACGCCACGCTGGAATCCGGCGAAGGCCAGGGCGAGGCCGGAGACGACTGCGTGCAGCTGATGACCCTGCACTCGGCCAAGGGCCTGGAATTTCCGCTGGTGTTCCTGGTCGGCATGGAAGAAGGCCTGTTCCCCAGCCAGCGCTCGGTCGATGACGAAGGCAGGCTGGAAGAGGAGCGCCGGCTTGCCTACGTCGGCATCACCCGCGCCCGCGAACGCCTCGTGGTGACTCACGCCGAATCACGCCGCATGCACGGCACCGAAATGCTGGCGCGCCCCTCGCGTTTCCTCGGCGAGATGCCGGCCGAACTAATCGACGAAGTGCGCCCACGCGTGCACGTCACCCGACCGATGTACGCCGGTCGTCCGCGCGAGACATCGTCATCGCTTGAGGAAGCCTTGCCGGTGAAACTCGGCCAGCGCGTCAGCCACCCCAGCTTCGGCGAAGGCGTGGTGCTCAGCGCCGAAGGCAGCGGCGCGCATACGCGGCTGC
Source organism: Rhodanobacter sp. (assembly GCA_035566635.1). Classification (GTDB taxonomy): domain Bacteria; phylum Pseudomonadota; class Gammaproteobacteria; order Xanthomonadales; family Rhodanobacteraceae; genus Rhodanobacter. The sequence continues at coordinate 139,099 of DATMQY010000012.1, read as the reverse complement.
AGGTGAACTTCGAAGGCGCCGGCAGCAAGTGGCTGGTCGCGGCGTATGCGAATCTGACGCCGCTTTAGGTCTGCGGCAAGCCCGGCTCCACCCTTGATTAGTTATTGCAAATCAGTTTGTTGAGATCATTTCCCGTCAGGCGGGTCGAACGAAAAGACCGCGCCCATGTCCGGATTTCTTAGTAGGATCGTCTTAGTTATCGATCAGGCCCTGAAAAGTGGGCGGTGATCCATACGCGGGACGGGTGCATGAGCGACGTGATGCAAATGCTGCGGAAAGTCCGTGCAGTGGTGCTACGGCAAGGCGTGGCCGTGCAAGACGCGGACGATATTCTGCAGGAGGCGTTCGCGCGGCTGGAGTCCTACACGCGCGCCCATGAAGTGAATTCCCAGGAAGCCTTTCTCGTCACCACCGCGGTGAACCTCAGTCGCGATCAGGCGCGTCATCGCATGCGCTCGCCGTTCGATGGGGGCACGCTCGATCTGGAAGCGATCGCCGATGGCCTTCCCAACCCGGAGGAGCATCTATACGCACAGGAACGTTTGCGTCGGGCCAATACCGGCCTCGCGCAGCTCGATCCGGTCACGCGGCGATGCCTGTTGGCGCAGCGGCTGGAAGGGCTTACGTTTCCGCAAATCGCGGTACTCGAGAACATGTCGGTGTCGGCGGTCGAAAAGCGTGTCGCCCGTGCCGTCATGTTCCTAACTCAATGGATGGATAAATACTAAATGCGCCCGCAGCCTGACATCATCGAAGAACTGGTGCTCGCAGAGGCGTCGGCATGGCTGGCCCGATTGCAGGGTCCGGCGCGTACGGCCGCGGCAGAAGCGGCGTTCAAATCCTGGCTTGCCGCGGATGCCTCGCATGCACGCGCCTTCACTCGCGTCACCGACACTTGGGACATCATTCCCGGCGCGGCTCGACTTTCCGTCGGGGCAACCGCACCCCGCGCACGTCGGCCGCGGCAACGCCTGTTGCTGGCCGCGGCCGCATGCTTCGCCTGCCTGCTGATAGCCGGCGCGGGCTCATGGTTCTATCTGCGTGATCCGGTCTACCGGACCGCCATCGGCGAGCAGCGAACGGTCACGCTCAGTGACGGCTCGTACGTCACCCTGAATACCGATACCGAGCTCACCGTGTCCTATCGCAAAGGCGTGCGCCGCCTCCGGCTCCATCACGGAGAGGCGATGTTCGATGTCGCCAAGAATCCGCAACGGCCGTTCATCGTCCAGACCAGCGCCGCGCAGGTACGCGCGCTGGGCACGGTCTTCGACGTGCGCAGCGACCCTGATCGCATTGCCGTCTACCTGATCAAGGGACGCGTGGAAGTAAGTCAGCGCAAGGCCTCGCGGTCACAGATTCAACTTGCGCAGGCGACGGTGTTGTCGCCGGGTGAGCGGATTACCCTGAGCGCCCATGCGAAGCAGATACTGGACCGCCCGAACGCGGCAGAGATCACAGCGTGGCGGCAGGGTGAGGTGATGTTCGACAACGCCACGCTGGCCGAGGCCATCGCCGAACTCGATCGCTACGGCGACTCGCATGTGCAGCTGGGGGATCCGGCGCTGGCACCATTGCGAGTGTCCGGCGTGTTCGCCATCCGCGATCCGGGCGAATTTGCCAGCACCATCGCCCAATTGCATGGCTTGAAGGTCGCCCGCTCCAACGGCAGGACGCTCATCGAGCGGTGAGCGGCCGGCGCTCCGCTCTTCCCGACAAAAAAATATGACATCCACATGTCCGGATGGCTTCGACCGGACGTCTAGTCCAGAGAACGAGCTTGTCGCCGACGAGCCGTCCTGGGTCCTGGGGAGGAAGCCATGTCATTTTCTGCAAACCGCCGCACACTGGTCACCGCGCTCTCGCTGGCTCTGTGCGCAACGCCTTTGGCCGTCTACGCGCAAGTCAGTTACAACTTCAACCTGCCGGTGCAATCGCTTGCCGATTCGCTGCGCGCCGTGGGCAGCAAGGCAAGCGTCGACATCGCGTTCGAACCTGCGACGGTGCAAGGCCGGAACGCGCCTGCACTGAAGGGCAGCTACTCCGCGCGACAGGCGCTGGACCGTTTGCTTGAAGGTTCCGGGCTGGTTTTGCGCACGACGCAAGGCGGTTCGTTCCTGGTGGAGGCGGCCCATGCGCCGGGTTCCGTGGCAAACCCTACTCCACGGCCATCGAAGGCCTATAACTTCGATATCCCGTCGCAAAGCCTGGCGGCCACGCTGCAAACCATCAAGCAGACCACCGGGCAACGGATCGACTTCGACACAAAACTGATCTCGCAAGACACCGCCTCCGCCATCAGCGGGCATCTGACTACCGTCGAGGCGATCCAGCAGGCGCTGGTGGGTACCGGGCTGCATGCCGAAGTCACACCGTCTGGCGTAAGGATTGCTCATGCCGATTCGACACCGGCGTTCGGAGGGGTCCGGCAAGAATCCGAAGTCTTCGTCGTGGCCCAGGCCGAAAATACCTACAACGTCAGCAGCTCGAACAGCGCCACCCGCACCGACACGGACCTGCTCGATACGCCGCAATCCGTCAGCGTGATCACGCGCAAGCTGCTGGACGATCAGCAAGTACAGACCATGGACGAGGCGCTGGCCAATGCCAGCGGTGTGCTGGTTGACACCAGCCTCAGCACAATGGGCTCGGTTTATACGATACGTGGGTTCGGCAACGCCAGCGTCATGAACGATGGCTTGAGCGGCACGCAGCTGCCTTCGCAGACCCCCATCTGGGCCGTCGACAGTATCGAGGTGCTCAAGGGGCCCGAGTCGATTCTTGCCGGAGCGGCAACGAACCAGAACTTTGGCGGCACGATCAATATCGTCGCCAAGCAGCCGCAGGCCACCCCGGTCGCGGCCATGATGCTGGGCGTCGGCTCGTACGGCCAGGCCCAGGCCGGATTCGATCTCGGCGACGCACTCACCGACAACAAGCAACTGAGCTATCGCCTCGTCGGCCAGCTCGATCGCGCGAACAACGACGCCGCCGGCTACGACGGCAAACATGAGTTCTATCTGGCGCCCAGTCTGCGCTGGGGCAACGAGGCCACGAGCCTGCTGGTCGGTGCGGAGCGCAGCGTCACCCATGCCCCGCTGGGTCTCACCACCGTCGTGACAGGTGTCAAGCCGGATGACAGCGCACCGCTTCGGGTCATTGGCGCCGTCGACGATGGAAACGTCACCAACCAGACACGCGGATATTTCAAATTCGAGCAGACCTTGTTCAACTCCGACTGGTCTTTTCGCAGTCGTGGTCAATACTTGGAGCAAGGACTTCGCGTCAGTTTATGGGGCAGGCTTCCCCTTTTTATCGATCCCGATTTCAGACATGGAAACATCCTGCTGCAAGCAAAACAACTGTCAGAAAATATGCGTAGCTATGCGATCCAGAACGATATCACCGGGAAATTTTCAACGGGAGATTTTTCCCATCAGATCGTGATCGGCAGCGATTTCCAGTACACGTCGACAGTTACCGATCTCGCAGCGAAAGCCATGTCCGCTTTCAACATTTATACCTCGCCGCCCTTGCAATCCGTCAGCAGCTTTACCAGAAATCTATTTGCGTACAACGCCACTGGGCATAACAGCGAAGTGGGCTATTTTTTTCAGGATCAGATCAGCTATGGTGAAAAATGGCATGCGCTGATCGCCCTGCGCGACGCGATTTATCATTCCTACGATTCCACCATCCCCGACAAGAACAAATGGCTGCCCAATCTGGGCCTGCTGTACAAGCTGTCGCCGAATATCGCTGCCTACGTCAGCAGCATGCAAGGTTATGCACCGAACTTCTACGCGCTTACCCCCGAAGGCAAGCGATTGCCGCCGATGGAATCCAAACAGCACGAGGCCGGCCTCAAATTCGATCTGATGGACAAGCATTTGTCCCTGACCACTGCCGTGTACCAGATCAAGATCAACAACAATCCCATCGGCATACCCGGCACGCCCTTCTCTGAAGTCGGCCCCGGTCAGACCAGCAAGGGCGTCGAAATCGAGCTCAAGGGGCAGCTGGCACCGGGCCTGGATCTGAGTTCGACCTTCACGCACACGATCGTGAAAACCAGCGACGGCACTCCAGCCACGGCTAATGCAAAAAACACGATGAGCCTGTGGGCAGGTTATCAATTCCAGCAAGCGCCGTTGAAGAACTGGAGTGTGGGGCTCGGCGTCTTTGCGCGCAGCGCGGCGTTGAACCAGCGTTCCTATTACGGCCCCAACGGCGAGAATCTGTACATGAAAAATCCGGGCAATGTGCGTACCGATCTCCATATCGGTTACACCGGGCATAGCTGGTCGGTCAATTTCGGCATCCGGGATATTTTCGACCGGCGCAACTATTCCGTCGATTCACAGGACTGGTATGCAGGCGTGCAGGATGCCGGACGCACCTACATGTTGACCAGCAAGATCAATTTTTAATCGATCCAGCGCCGGGTCGCGGCAAAAATCCCGTTTCGACTGATAACCCGCGGTGCAGCGTATCGCTGCATCGCTACAGCGGTGCTGTGCCCGATGAACAAGAAACCTATCGTCTGGAAGTTGTTCTTGACCTACTGGACCTCGAAAAATCGATGGCGCGGGTTAGCCATGCTCATGGCGCTCTTGACCATGTCGTATTTTGAAATCTGGGCGGTATCTCGTTTCACCGTGCTGACTGGCAAGCTGACCGATTCGCTGCAGAAACGCATGCCGCAACAATTTCAGACGACCCTGCTACTGCTTACGGCCTGCATATTCGCCATGGTGGTCAGTGCGACCTTGGTCATCTATGTCCGACAGATTCTGCAAATGGACTGGCGGACCACGCTGACCGATTCCTGGGTTGGACGCTGGCTGCGCGATGAGGTGATCTACCGCGTCGAGCGCGAGCAGCAGACGGACAATCCCGATCAACGCATCGCCGAGGATATCCGCCTGTTCGTCGAGCAGACGCTGACCCTGGGATTGGGTCTGGTGACGGCTGTGCTCGGCCTCGGAACCTTCCTGACCGCGTTGTGGCAAAAAAGCGGACCACTGGATATCCACCTGGGTGGCACGTCCTGGTCGATCCCCGGCTATCTGGTCTGGTTGTGCCTGCTTTACGCTCTGGCGAATACCTGGCTGACGCGCTGGGTCGGCCAACCCCTGATCAAGCTGACCCAGGAGCAACAGCATGTCGAGGCCGATTTTCGTTTTACCCTTATCCAGGTGCGCGAACACGCCGAGCAGGTCGCGCTCTACCGCGGCGCGGCGACGGAGCACGAGCGCCTTTCGGCCCGCTTCGAGGCGATCTGCAAAAATTGGCGATCGTTGATCGGCTATCAGTTTCGATTGAGCGTCTTCAGCTCCACCACCGCTCAGATTTCCAGTTTCTTCATGTATATCGTGCTCGCGCCGCGCGTATTTTCCGGCGAGCTCAGCATCGGCAACCTGGCGACGCTGCAGGTCACTTTCCTGCTGGCCTTGAACAGCCTGAGCTGGTTCGCCAACTCGTGGAGCAACATCGTTGTCTGGATGGCGATCGTCAAACGTCTGGACGGACTCGACCGCGCGATCGATGCGCCGCCGATCGAAGGTATTGTCGTGGCCCGTCGGGAACAGTCGCCCTTATCCGCGACCGACCTGGCGCTGAATTTGCCCAATGGCAGCGCGCTGGCCGATATCGACAATTTCAGCATACTTCCGGCACAGCGCTGGCTGGTACGCGGCCCCTCGGGAGCGGGCAAAAGCACCTTGCTCCGCGCCATTGCCGGTTTGTGGCCTTACGGTCGCGGACGTATCGACCAACCTCACGGTTCGCTGCTTTTTCTGCCGCAGAAAAGTTACCTGCCGATGGGCAGCCTGAAAGCGACGCTGGCCTATCCCGCCGAACCGGATGCGTTCAGCGACGAGGCATGCCGGCAGGCTCTGACGGACTGCCGCCTTGGTGCGCTGGCGCATCGGCTCGCCGATGAGACGCGCTGGGAGCAGCAATTGTCGCCGGGCGAACAACAGCGGCTCGCCTTTGCCCGCGCCTTGCTGATCCGACCGGATTTTCTGTTTCTCGACGAATCGACCAGCGCCTTGGACAACGCCACCGAGCAGCACCTGTATCAATTGCTGCTGGACAGGCTCCCGCACACCGCCCTGATCAGCGTCGCACACCGCACCACGCTCAATGCCTTCCATACCCATCAATTGCACATCGCCGCTGCGGGAGAGCCGCAGGCCGCATCCGCCTGATCCTCTTTCGTTCCGCGCGTGAATCCCTGCAATGCCTGCTGGAGCAGTCTTCGTGAGTCCATACGTCATCGATATCAACCAGGCTGACTTTGCGACCGAAGTCGAACAGTCCGACTGTCCCGTCTTCATCGATTTCTGGGCACCGTGGTGCGGGCCTTGCAAGACGTTCGCGCCTTTGTTCGACGAACTCGCACAGATCTATCAAGGGCGAATCAAGTTCGCCAAAATCAACAGCGACGACAACAGGGACCTCATTTCGCGTTTCGCGATCCGCAGCATTCCCACGCTGCTGCTGATGAAGGATGGCCAGGCCATTGCGCGCACAGGCGCGGACACCAAGACGCGCCTGTGCGCTCTGCTGGACCGGCAGTTATCCGGTGGCGGCGAATCGGTCGCGGCACCGGCACCGGCGAAAACCTGGTCGGCGTTCCACGGCGACGCGGTACTTCGGCAGACCGTCGTCGAGCGCCTGCGCCTGCACATCCAGGCGGGTCACATCGTTGGCCATTCAGCATGTGACGCCGAGCAAGGGCGCTACAACCTGACCAGCGCCACCGTGCATAGCGAGGATCTGGCCGAATACGAGCGCAAGCTCGGCATCCCGGCCGTTCTGGCTCTTATCCAGGAAAGTATCAGTAACTTGTTCCTGCAGCGCGCCTCCCACGATGCACAGGAGACGCGATTCGCGTTCGCACCCTACGCCAGCAACTACCCCGTGGAATGGCTGCAAAGCCTGCCGCTCGGTGCCGACCTGCAGAACGTCCCGGCGCGTTTTCTCAGCTGGATGCTGCTCGATCTCACCGACATGCAGCATCCGCTGACCACGGCGGCCAGCGCCGAAGCCAAGGCGGTCGCGCGCACGATGGCCGGCTTGTACGCGCGCGTGGCATCCGGCGCAGTAGTAACCGCAGCGGAATGGACCGCGGCGCGCAACGCGGCGATGAACGTCCTCCATGGCAGCGACGATGCAGTATCGAAAGCGGTCGCCAACCTTGCCGAAGTCGTCGCCTGGCCATCGGACGAAACCGTCAGGGCCAGTGAGGTGCCTGCCTTGTTTTCGATATTGGGTCGCCTGCTCGTGCGGCAATCCTTTACGGACGAGCAGTGGCATCAACATGAAGCCGCACTGGCGGCCTTCCTTTCTGCTGCCAAGGAAAGGAAGAAGGTGGCGGGGTATACCCAGGACGATCTCTCCGCGCTGCCGGAGATGCAGCGGTTGAGGGAGGCGTCCGCAAAAGCAGACACCGCCTGGATGGAAAAAATGAAGTGGATGCTTGCCGAACGCCTGCATGTGGGCCTCATCGCATGCCTGCCTTCGCTATTGTCGACCGCCGCCACACCTCATCGATAGAACGAACCGAGCGGTCCCGCAAGGCGAGTGCATGAGCCGTATTCACCTTGCATCCCCGTGGAAAAACCGGTGCAGCGACACCTGTGAATCGCCGAATCATTCCGACCACCCAAAGAAGAAAGCCTAATGAACACCGCCATCACAGATGTCACCGAAGCCAGCTTCGCCGTCGAGGTCGAACAGGCCGATCTGCCCGTCTTCGTCGATTTCTGGGCGCCCTGGTGCGGGCCTTGCAAGGCCCTGGCACCCTTGTTCGACGAGCTCGCGCAGCACTATCAAGGGCGCATCAAATTCGCCAAGGTGAATGCCGACGATAACAAGAACCTCATGAAACGCTTCGGCATCCGCGGCATTCCCACCTTGCTGCTGCTGAAAAACGGTGAAGTGATCGAGCGCTCGCATGGGGGCAGCAAAGCGCGCCTGATCGCCTTTCTCGATGCGCATGCGCCATCGTCCACCACATCGATCGACCCGGAAGCGCCGCACAAAATCTATCGTGCGTTCCATGGCGATGCCGCGGTTCGACAGACGTTCGTCGAGCGTCTGCGTCAACACATCGAAGCCAACGAGATACAGAATGTCGGCGCACCTTTGTACGATCCCGAGAGGCGGCAGTACAGTCTTGTCGGCGCCACCGTGCACGGCGAGGAACTGGCGCAATATGAGCGCGAGCTGGGTATCCCGGCAGCGCTGGCCTGGCTGCAGACAAGCATCGACGCGCACTTCTTCGCGCCCGCCCTGCCCGATGCCGACGTCAGGCAAACCACGCCAACGCACACCGCCCCGCTGGATTGGCTGGAACAAATTCCACCGGGCGCCGATTTGCAGGCGGTTGCACCACGCTTCCTGGGCTGGCTGTTGCTTGATCTGATCGATGGGCCCGCGGCGACCCTGGCCGCCGCCAGCGAGTCCGCCAAAATGGCCGCACGTACCGTGGCCGCCCTGCACGCGCGCTCGGTCGAGGGCGATGCGCCCCCCGAGGCGCAATGGGCGGCCGCCCATGCGGTAGCCACCGCCATCCCGGATGATCCGGATGACCTCGCCTCGACCATGCTCGCTCGCCTTGCCGGAACCCTCGCCTGTCCTGCAGAAAAAGCCGCGGTGGCGCTCAGTAATGGACCGCACGAGTTCATCGAGGCGTTCGGCAACATGGCCGTTCGCCAAAGCTATACACCCGAGCTCTGGCGTGCACGCGCAGGCGCGAAAGCCGCGCTCCAGGAGAGAATCAGTTCGGCTGATTTCAAAAAACTCCAGAAGGAGTCGTATCACTCCACGCCGGAGTACCAGTTGCTTGGAAAGGAAGACGTCGATCCCGCAGTCGAAGAGAAAGCCATACAGTGGGTTCTTGAACGTTACAGTGAACTGGTCGCCTCGTTGCCGGAAAGCAAACGGTTGCAGGCGCTGGTAAACCCGCACGGAGAGGCGGCGACCACCAACATGGCCGCGTACCGGCTCGCCGAACGCCTGCATACTGACGTGCTCTCGCACGCAGAGGCGACGATCGCGGACAAGGCCCGGCGCCGGCTCGCCGAACACCTGCATGCCGGCTTGCTCGATTGCCTGAACAACGTCGTCGCGACAGGAGTCCACGGAATGGATGCCATCGATATCCCGTTCCAGAAATTCGAGCTCGACAACGGCATGACCGTGATCGTCCACGAAGATCACAAGGCGCCGGTCGTGGCGGTGTCGATCTGGTATCACGTCGGTTCCGCCAACGAACCCGCAGGCAAGACCGGCTTCGCGCACCTGTTCGAGCATCTGATGTTTTCCGGCTCCGAACATCACAAAGACGTCTTCTTCAAACCGTTCGAGCTGGCCGGTGTGACGGATCAGAACGGCACCACCTGGTTCGATCGCACGAATTACTTCGAGACCGTGCCGACCACCGCGCTGGACATGGCGTTGTGGATGGAATCGGACCGCATGGGCCATCTGCTCGGCGCGATCGGTCAGGTCGAGCTGGATACGCAGCGCGGCGTGGTGCAGAACGAGAAGCGCCAGAACGAGAACCAGCCTTACGGCCGTGTCTGGGAAAACATCCAGTTGCATGCGTTTCCGGCCAATCATCCGTACCAGCACACCACGATCGGCTCGATGGCCGATCTGGAGGCGGCCTCGCTCGACGACGTCAAGCAATGGTTCCGCGAGTACTACGGCGCGGCGAACACCACCCTCGTGCTGGCCGGCGACATCACGCCGGCGATCGCGAAGGAAAAGGCGCAGGCCTACTTCGGCGATATTCCGGCCGGGCCGCCAATCGCGCGCCCGGCCCCATGGTTCGCGCCGCGCACCAAATCCACGCGCGGCACGCAATACGACAACGTCCCGCAGGTGCGCATGATGCGGGAATGGAATGTGCCGGCGCTGGGCCACGCGGACGCTCCGCTGCTCGAGCTTGCGGCCATGGTGCTCGGCGGCGGCGTCACTTCCCGTCTATATCAGCGCCTGGTCTATCGGGACAAGCTGGTCGATGCCGTGTCCGTCGGCGTGAACGTCCTGGCCTTGGCCGGCATGTTCGTCCTCACCACCAGCGTCAGGCATGGCGTCGATCCGACGCGGGTGGAGGCGGCGATTGCGGACGAGTGGGCGGCTTTTCTCAGGGACGGTCCGACCGAAGACGAGCTCGTGCGCGCCAGAATGGTCCTGCGATCGGATTTCGTGCGTGGTCTGGAAAAAGTCGGCGATTTCGGCGGCAAGGCGGTAATCCTGGCCGAGGGCCAGGTCTATCGCGGCGATCCCGCCGCCTACCAGAGCGATCTCGCCCGCATGGATGTCGCGACGCCGGCAGCGGTACTCGCCGCGGCAAGACACTGGATCGCGCAAGGCGACTACACGTTGACCGTGATGCCCATCGGGACTGAAGCCGTCCCGACTGGCGATGCACTGGCGCCGCAAGGTCTGCCGGCCATGCCGGGCAAGCCGGCTGCGATCACGGCGCCGGCAAGGCCCTTTGCGACGACGAAAAGCGGCATCGACCGCCAGCAAGGCGCTCCCCGGATCGATCGGTTTCCGGATCTCAGCTTCCCCGTCGTTCAACGCGCCCGTCTGAAGAACGGTATCGAGGTCGTCCTGGCCGAGCGTCATGCGATCCCGGTCACCCATGTGAAATTGCAGTTCGACGCTGGCATGGCCGCCGATCAGGGGCGCAAGCTTGGCACGGCGCGGATGACCGTCTCGATGCTCGACGAGGGCACGCAGACCCAGGACTCGGTGCAGATTGCCGAACAGCAGCAGCGCCTGGGCGCACAGATCGGAGCCTCCGCGAAACTGGACACCTGCAACGTAGGCCTGAGCGCGTTGAACTCCGGCATGCCGGCAGCGCTGGCACTGCTGGCCGACATCGTGCGGCATCCCGCGTTTCGCGACACCGATCTCGAACGCATCCGTGCGCAGTCGCTTGCCGGCATCCAGCAGGAACTCAGCAATCCCGCCGAACTGGGCTCTCGTCTGCTGCCGCCGCTGCTGTACGGTGCGGATCATGCCTATGGCATACCGTTCTCGGGAACCGGTACGGAGGCTTCGGTCAGATCGCTGACCCCGGCCGATCTCTTTGCCTTCCATCGCGATTTCATCCGACCCGACAACGCGACGATTTTCGTGGCCGGCGATACGACGCTGGAAACGATCCTGCCGTTGCTCGATGCGGCGTTCGGCGACTGGGCCGCGCCCACGTCGCCGCTGCCCACGAAGAACCTTGCGTATGTGGCCGCCCGCGAACGCCCGCGTCTGTTCCTGGTCCATCGCGCCGATGCCACGCAGTCGCAGATCGTGGCGGGCAATCTGGTGTCGCCGGTGCAATCGCCCTGGTATCTGCCGACACAACTGGCCAATGCGATCTTCGGTGGCACGTTCACCTCGCGCCTGAACATGAACCTGCGCGAGGACAAGCGCTGGTCCTACGGCGTCCGTAGCGGTATCTCCGATACCCTCGGTCAGCGCCCGCTGGTGATCTCCGCGCCCGTGCAGACGGACAAGACTGCCGAATCGGTCCGCGAGATCTTCAACGAGCTGAAAGCGATCGGCACCTACCGGCCACCGACTGCTGCCGAGATCGACAAGATCAAGACACAGCGCGTTCGCACTTTGCCAGGCAGCTACGAAACCGCCGAATCCGTGCTCGACACCTTGTCGACCAACCAGCTGTATGGCCGTCCGGACGATTACGTACAAACGTTGAAGAAGAACATCGAAGCCAAGACCGAGACGCAGATCGCCGAAGCGGCCAAACAGCTCTTCGTGCCTGATGCATTCACCTGGGTGGTCATTGGCGATCTTTCGAAGATCGAGCAGCCACTACGTGCGATGCATATCGGTGAAGTCCAGGTGCTGGATCAAAAAGGTGAGTAGTGCCGCGGAGGATATTTCGATGCATATCGCGTTGCATGATGGGGCGTACGGCCCTGACGAGCTGCTGCTGCACGAGACTGACTGTCTGGTCGTGGGACTGTCGAGTGGCGACGCTGCAGAGTCGGCCTTGGTCATGACCATCGACCGAGCCAGCGGCGGGTTGCTGAAGCGCTTGAGGGAGGCCGGCGATCTTCCCGGGAAATCAGGTGCCACGCTGATGCTGCATCAGGTACCGGGATTGTCCGCGCGCCGGTTGCTGCTGGTCGGACTGGGAACCGGGCATAAATGCGATGCCGCGAACTTCCTGAAAGCCGCCCGTGCGGCGGCAAAGGCTTTATCGGATAGCAAATCGGTCGAGGTGTTGTGGACGCTGGCAGGTGACGACTTGACGTCCTGTCCGGGCACCGTATCGCTGCAGCTTTCAGTCAGGGCCTTGCGTGAGACTTGCTATCGCTTTGACCACTATCGCCAGGCCATCGCTACGGCGACGCCCACCGTCAAGCGAGTAAGTCTGACTACCGGCAAACCGGCCAGCGCGGAAGAGTTGCGCAGCGTCGCCCATGCCGTGGCCATAGCCAATGGCGTTGCACTGGCACGGGATCTGGGCAATGCACCTCCGAACATTTGTACACCCACCTATCTGGCCAAGGCTGCGTTGGCGCTGGGCAAGCAATGGCCACTGACCGTTGAAGTGCTTGACCGCGCAGAGCTGAAACAACTCGGTATGCAGGCCTTCCTGTCGGTAGCACGTGGCTCAATCGAGCCACTGAAGCTGATCGTCATTCGCCATGCGGGCGGTGTTACCGAGCAGGCCCCCATCGTACTGATCGGCAAGGGTGTGACGTTCGATGCCGGCGGGATCTCGATCAAGCCGGCGGCGGCGATGGACGAGATGAAGTTCGATATGTGCGGTGCGGCAGCGGTACTGGGAACGCTGCGCGCTTGCGCGGAAATGGCGCTACCCCTGAATGTGATTGGTGTCATCCCGGCCTGTGAAAACATGCCATCAGGCAATGCGGTGAAGCCGGGCGACATCGTCAAGAGCATGTCCGGAAAACACATCGAAGTGCTCAATACCGATGCGGAAGGCCGATTGATTCTGTGTGATGCGCTGACCTATACCGAACGCTTTGAACCTGCTGCCGTCATCGACGTTGCCACACTGACAGGTGCTTGTGTCGTCGCCTTGGGACATATCAACAGCGGGCTTTTTTCGAATCAGGATAGTTTGGCCGAAGGGCTGTCGAGCGCAGCCCGAAGAGCCTGTGATCCGGCCTGGAGAATGCCGTTGGAGGAAGCCTACCAGGAGCGGCTTGATTCCAATTTTGCAGACATGGCCAACATCGGCAGCGGAGGTGGTGCTGGCAGCGTGGTGGCCGCGTGCTTCCTGTCGCGCTTTGCCAAATATCCCTGGGCGCATCTGGATATCGCCGGTACCGCCTGGAAAAGTGGTGCGACCAAGGGGGCAACAGGTCGACCCGTGCCCTTGCTCGCACAGTTCTTGATCGACCAGGCCGCACAGCCGACGGCGTTTCGGGACAGGAACGAGTCAGGCGTCAGCTCGACACACCATCAATGAACCATAGACCGTTGGAGTGATACATGAGCGCTACCCGCGACAGACCGCCGAGCTTGCTGATGCTGCCTCTGTGATTGAGCGGATAAAACAGGGCAAGGACCAGTTCGGGTAGGGAGGTCTAAGCGTTGCACAGAAGGTTTGCAGCCGGTGCCGCAAGCGCGGAGCGCTGCCCGCACACCCGACTTGCGGCCCCCGGCTGCAAGCCTTCTGAGCATCTGTAGATGTCGCCGAGCTGTGTCATATGGCTGAGATGGCGAATCATCAGCCCAAGCCATGTCGCTCATTGCATCGGGTTTGTTAGTCCCCGTGCTGGCTGTGCCACCTGGATCGGATGACCTGTCTCGATGGCGGAACGAACAACCGTTTCTGCGTCAGGCACACGTTCAGGTACAACGAACTCAGTGCCAAACCGCGCCAGATGCCGACATTGTCGCTGTTGACGCCAACGATGAGCTCGGACACTGAGAGCAAGAAGAGCAATCCTGTTGCGATCAGGCAGATGTTCCGTACGCGGTAGTCGCGACGTAAGTGTCTGGCGAAGGTCTTCATGCAGTCATTGTGCGGCTGTGTTCCATAAACATGCGATATGGCAAAGTGCGTTCGCCATATAGATCGCGTAAAAATTTTGCGACTCTTGTCGATTTTGTTCCAGCTCGCTCGTCTGTAAGATGCCGCGGCAATCGTGCCGCGGCTTACATCAGAAGGACAAGATAATGGGCAAGCTCATCTTCGTTAACCTGCCAGTGACCGATCTAAAACGATCAAAGGGGTTCTACGAGGCGGTTGGCGCGATCAACAATCCCGCATTCAGTGACGATACCGCGGCGTGCATGGTGTTCTCCGATACGATTCACGCGATGCTGCTGACACACGACAAATGGCGTCAGTTCACTAACAAGCGGATCGTCGACGCGCACGTAGACGCGCAGGTGATGCTGTGTCTATCGGCGGATAGTCGCGAGGAGGTCTCCAGCCTGGTCGAAAAGGCTCGCGGCGCCGGCGGCAAAACCGACCCCACACCTGTCCAGGATTTCGGCTTCATGTATGGCCGCAGCTTCGAGGATCCGGATGGTCACATTTGGGAAGTGATGTGGATGGACCTCAACGCCGCCCCACCACACAGCTGAGCATCCGCCCAGCGAGCAGGAGTCTCGCGTTTATCGGAGACGCCCGCTTTGAGTCGCGGCCTCAATCGGTTGAGGCCGCCGTCGAAAGCGGACATTCCCAGTGCCGCATTGGGGGGGGGCAGAATGAGTATTGGCCCTTCGAGAAGAGCGTGACCCTTGATGTGGCAAGCTCAATCTACCGAGGTCTCGGGGCGATTAGCACTTGGTCAAGCTAACGGTATTGTTGACGCCGTCATCTCTGACGCAATTGCTATAATTTCCAATCAATTGATTCGATGCGGCGACAACGACACTGTTTGACCCGCTTGTCAGCCAGATGGGCGTGTCATAGCCGCCAATGTAATTGTCGGAAATCAATATGCTAAATAAGCCGCTACCGCCGATGACTATGCCATTCTTCGGTTGCCCGGTGAAATTCGATCCGAGAATGATGTTGCTTGAAATAATGCTTGTAAAGCCCCCATTGGGCTGGTTTGCCCCAATACTGATGCAGATATGTGGCTTTCCAAGTCTTGGTCCGGCTGCATAGAAAACGTTGCTAGTGATCATTAGGTGCACATAGTTGTATGCATATACATTTGAGTAAAAGCAGTTAAATTGCGATCCGTTGACCTTTATTAATGGGTGAGTAACGGATCCGCTCGCGTAGACGCCGTAGTTACAGCTCACGAAAGAGCATTGAGTGATATAAACACCCTCGATGCCTTGACTCGCGCCAAGGCCATTGACATAGATGCCGGCGTCTACGTTATAGAAATTGCAATCTGAGATGTAGAATTCAACGGGCTGTGCGTTTCCATCGAGATAGAGACCATGCGTGCCTGACCAATCCGCCTCAGAAGCATTGCCAGATATCCTCATGCCACGAACCTTTATGTTTCTGGCGTTGGATAGGTATACAGCCTTGGTAAAGCCGGTATTCCCGGCATTGCCGGTGACTTCAACATCCTCCAATATTACGGACTGCGAGGTTGTTCCATTGCCTCCTGTAAATCTTAGATCGATAATTGCTGTGCTGTTTTTCTGGTCTGCGCAACGAAATCCGGCATGTCTGATTTCGACTTGGTTGTTGCTCGAGTATTCCGACACGGCGCCATTTAGATAACGTATGCCGCTGTTATTGAAGAAGACCAATTCAGATGTTTGAGGACTGTCCCCCTCGATGATTGGATTTCCGGATAGTTGTATGTCGCTGGTTATTTTTGTTTTGCCTCGGGGGACTCTTATCTTGGCATCCCATAAAAATGCCGCGTTCACGGTGGCTTGAAACGCGAGTGTGTCGTCAGTAGCGCCATCGGATACGCAGCCAAACCAGCTCGGCTCTATACCATCAGTCTTTAAAAAAAAGCGCACCCACCGCCCGTTCGACCCCGACGCAAGGGTGGACGATTGAAAAATAATGCCCCCATCCTCAGGCAGGGCGGAATTGGGATCCCAGTAAAAAAGTCCACCTCCATCGCCAAGTTGTGTTCTTCCGAGGATCTGGATGGCGTTATTGTTCACAGATATATTTCGAAGGTCTTGCACTGTGTTAACAATGAGGAGATTCTGTGCTGCAACCTGAGCGCTTGCTTTTAACGAATAAGTGCCGACAAGCGCAGTGGCTCCGAGCATGGTTATGGCTTTCCGGCGAGATATTGTTCCTTGACTTTCATTGCTCATGTGTAGCCTGCTTAGGTACCGGACGGAAAGTGTTAAATACCATGGGTAGTTCCAGACTGCCACGCCACGCTCGATCATCACCCCCCAGGACGCGGTCACCGGCAGCATTGAATTTGATCGTGATCGCGGTGGTCGAAATGCGCAGCCTATCGAGGCTCTCGCTGTCGAACGCTGTTCCTCGCTTCACGCCGAAGAGTCCGGACTTCGAAGTCATCCGCTTCGCGACATTGCGCACGTTGTCGCGTACCTGATCGATCAGGCTTCCGCCGGAGTCCTTCCAGAACAGCCCGAGCAGGAACTTCACACCACCGCCCGCCTTGGGAATCAGCCCGCTGAGCGCGAGGACGGAATCGCGAATCGGATCCGCACCGCGCAGCACGATTTCGCGCAACGCTCGCGCGTCGATATTCGGTTCGCACGGCACAAACGAGAACTGAAAATGGTCGCCCCCGTTCCAGATCTGCTGCACGAGCGGCACGCCATAGTCCTTGCCACCGCCTTTCATACAGAGAAACTTCTGGCTGTGCCGCGCACTGATGTAGTACGCGCCACCTCCGGCAGGAAGGATGCCGAACTGCTGATTGGTCGAGTAGTCGTGCCTGTCCCATTGGACGATGCCCAGACCATCGGCCGATGATTCGCCCGGTACGTCGAAACTCCGCCCACTTGAGCGGGCTACGATGTTGTAGAAATTCTGCCCGGCCCGGTTGAACTGAAACTGCTGATACTCCCCTCCGACCCAGTCACCTTGCTGAATCGCTGTTCCGCGATGAACCTGATTATGGTTGACCTCGGCGACCTTCCCGCTGTGTTTCGCGACGATTCGATAGAACTGCCCTTTTACCGGTTCAAACGACATGTCCGCCCCCTGTCTCTCGATTGTTTGGTCCGCCTGGTGCACCACCGCGTCTGCAGGCGAGAAGTACCACTCGGCAAAGCCGAGGGCTTTGCCGCTCAAAGCGATTGCGATTGCGGAAGCGCTACACGCTCCCCTTGAGGGAACCACCTGACAGGTGGCCAGCAAAACGTAGAACAGCACAACAAGTAGCGCGGCTCGTCGCGAGCATGAACCGTAAAGGCATGACGTACGCAACGCTGCGATGGAAAGCCTCTTCGGCTCGCTGAAGCAAGAGCTGGCAGATCACACGCCGTTTGACGATCGTGACGATGTGCGCGCGCCCATCTTTGATTACATCGAGGCCTTTTACAACCGACAGCGATCTCACCCAGATTGTCGCGCTACATGACCGGGACATTCACTTGCGCACGGGGCAAACTGCAACCAAATCGCCATACGAAGAGACGCCAACGCATGACCACGCCATCATCGCCACCTCGAACGGAACGACCTGGCGAATCAACCGTCCAGATTGGCGCTCTTGTTCCGTTAACTCGACCTGGCTGGGTCGAGGCCGGTCGACACTTGCTCGCTGGACTCGAACTGGCCGTTCGTGAAGTCAATGACGCCGGCGGGATCGCCGGAACTCCACTTGAGCTGGTGATCCGCGACACCGCCGCCGATCCACAGAAGGCCGCGGCGGCCGTAGATGAATTGGCCCGCATGGGCGTCACTGCCTTGGCTGGCGAGTATCACAGCGTCGCCGCTCGCGCCGCTGCCGCCCAGGCCGACGCCCTAGGCCTGCCTTTCCTCTGCTCGTCAGCGGTCCTCGACACCCTCACCGAACAGCCAACTGAATGGGTCGCGCGCCTTGCCCCAGCGCAGTCCCACGGCTGGCAGGTCTACGCAGACTTCCTCCTCAGCGCGGGCCACAATCGAATCGCCCTGGCAACCGAGTCGAGTGTGTACTGGGCATCGGGGGCCCGCATCTTGCGGGATTACCTCTCTTCGCGCGGTGGCACCGTCATCGAACTCGACATGCGCTCGCTCGCCACCACGGCTGTGTGTGACGAACTCGCCGACAACGGCGCGACAGCCATCCTTCTTCTAGTCGGCTACCCGGAGCCGGCAGTGTCGATCGTCAAGTCCGTCCGCAACGACCAGCGCCTCGCCGGAATCATGATCGGTGCTCCGGCCGGGCAGCCGGAGTTCGCCGAATGGTTGACGTTGCTGGGCGACGACAGCGTCGAGATCCCGTTCTTGCGCTATCTGCCCAAGAGCCTCAGCCCGCTCGGTGTACGAGTCGGGATGGTCCTCCATGAGAGGCTAGGCGAAGCGCCATCCTTCGTCGCCTTCGAGGGCTACGATACGATCGCGATCCTCGCCGACATGCTGCGTTCTACCGGCGCGGACCGAACGCGCATGGCCCAGTCCTGGTCGCGCGTTGCAGTCGAAGGCACCCGCGGGCAGATCCAGTTCTCCCGCATGCCGGGTATCAGCGTTTGGCAATGGGCTTGGACGCCAATGCAAGTTACAGATCGAGATCCGGCAAAACCGGACCGTTTCCGGGTACTCCATACCGCCTGAAAGCGATTTACGGATCGCGCTGATCTCGGGCGCGAAACTGAGCTAGCCCTTCAGATATCCGGTCACGAGACGCGTGGCCTCGTCGATGAGCGCCTCCAACCTTTCGTCCGAAATCATTTTGGAATGGTGCAGTACCGCGTTGTGCGTCAGCGCCTCAATCGAAGTCACGCATACAAATGATGCCAGCTCCAGGTCACCGACACGGAGTTCATCCCGGTGGCTCTCAAGATACGTCCTGAAAATGGTGTAGTTATCGCGGTTAAAGGTTTCCAGCTTCTCGAGCTCGCCTACACGCGGAATCTGCTCGGCGAGCACACGATGCAGCTTGGGATCGACACGGTGCGCTCTAAGCGCGATCGCGACGAGTTTGCGTATTGCCTTCTCCACCGGCTGTACCAAAACCTCCGCCAACTCGCCCCGGACGGTTTGCATGATCTCCTGCTGGTGGCGCTCGATGACGACGGCAACGAGCGCCTCCTTGCTGGGAAAATATTGATAGAGCGAGCCGACACTCACGCCGGCCACTTCCGCAATGCGGTTGGTGCTGGCCTTGTCGAAGCCTTCCTTGACGAGAATGCGAGCGGTCGCTTCAACGAGCGCGTCGACGGTCGCGCGCGATCGCTCCTGAGAGGCGAATTTCCTGGGTTTTGTGGGCGGTCTGCGCGCCATTTTCACACGTCGCCAATGCGAGTATCGAAAGCGAATGATCGCTCATATTCTGTCCGAAGTGGAAATGACAAGCCAATACCTCACACAACACGCGCAGCGCGCAAATCCTTCAGGAGACCACGACATGCACGACACATTGCGGCGCTTGTTCCGATACAAAGCCTGGGCGAACAATGAGCTCTTGACCGAGCTGGCCAGGCTTGGCGGCGAATCCCCCATAACCGGATTGGCCATCAAAGCCCTGAGTCACAGCTACATCGTCGACCGGATCTTCGCCGCGCACCTGATGCAAAAGGCTCACGGGTACACATCGGCCAATTCAAGCGAAATGCCGATGCTGGAAGATTTGTCCGCGGACATCAGAAAGAGCGATCGGGAGTACATCGAGTATGTGTCGGCGCTCGATCGCGACCAATTGGCGGAACGGATCGCCTTCGCGTTCACGGACGGTGCCCCGGGCCGTATGTCCCGCGAAGAGATGCTCATGCATGTGATCACCCACGGCATAGGTCATCGCGGACAGGTCAGCGCAGTCATGCTCCTCAATTCCATTCCACTGGCGAAGGATGGTTTCACGACTTATCTGCATGAGGCGGAGGCGTCGAGTAGAGGGCGAACTGCCACGTGAACGCGCACGCGCTCGATGGTTCTCGGTGGGAAGCCAGCGCTCCATAACCTACCGACCCACAGGAAGTGCAGCTCTGATCGAGGTCATCTCCCATCCGTGCCGGCATCGAAGGCGAAGTCCGCTTGGGGTCGAAAGCGGATTCTTCCAGCTTGACGAGACTGTCTTAAGGTCCGCGATCGACCAGCCGATCACACCTCAGCAACGCTCATCGGAAATCGTGAGCTCACGTACGTTCATGGTGAGCCGACTTTCGAAACGCTTTGAGCATGCACGTCGTCGAGGTTTTCATTGGCCAGCGGACGCACATATTGCACCAGCGACATCAGCGTCCTGCCAGGCTCCTCGTTCATGACCTCGTGCGCCGAATTCTCGAACCACACCAGTCGTTTTGAAGGCGCCTGTATCTTCTGGAACCAGGCCTCGCCGAGGCTGGATGAGACATTGTGATCGTGTCGGCCCAGGAAAAGGATGAGAGGACAATCGAGGTGCTTGACGCTGCTGAGGTCCAGTGTAAGCGCGTGGCTGAGCAGCTTGTCGAGCGAGTAATTGCTTGCCTCGCCAATCAGCTGGACGTCGCGATCGGTGTATTCCGGCGATAACGACATGGCGGCACTCTCGGCCTGACCACCGGTTCGGCGGTACACCATGCCGCCGAACTGATTGAGCCACTTTCTCTGAACCATCAAACTGGCAAGAGGGACAGGCTTCGCACCCTTGGCGTACGGAGCGATGGACTCAAGCTCTTTTACCGCTTCCGTGTTTCCTGCCTTGCGCGCCTCATCCATGGCGAATTGCCAACCTTGGCGCTCGCTTTCCGGCATGTTGGTCATCTGGCCGATACCGATATAGGCGTACAGCCAGTCCGGATGCCGCCGGGCGACTTCGAGCCCAAGGTACGAACCCCATGAATGGCCGAGTACGAAGATCTTCTCCTTGCCGAACTCTTTTCTCAGCCAGCCGACCATCTCTTCGGTGTCGGCGATCATGCGCTCCGGTGTGATGGTCGGGGCCACGGCCGCGGGATCGTTGGCCGCATAGGTGCTCCCGGCGCCGCGCTGATCCCACTGCACCACCGTGAAGTATTCCTCCCAGCCGCGCTGGAAGTACCAGCTCGTCGGCATCGACACCCAGCCTGGCCCCCCATGCACCATGAGCAAAATGGGGTTGCGTTTGTCGTTGCCACGGATGCTGACCCACTGATCGATCCCGCCAATGCGAACCTTCTCGTGCCGCTCGACACCATCAGGCGTCACGATGCGTCGCATGTCGGCGATGATCTTCACGGCTTCGGCTCGATTGCTTGGCGATGGCGGCTCTTCCGCTCGCAGGCATGACGCGCTGACACACAGACCGAGCACAACGATGAACGATAGCAATCCAGGACGCATGCGTACTCTCTCCGATGGAAACGCTGGTGTTGCCTGATGGAGCAAAGCGCGTGCCAGTCGGAGATGACCCATTGAACCGAACCATTCCAATAGCTTGCGCATGCCACCAGGGAGCACACCACTGTCCGCGGACAGACTCACGGACGTCCGGAGCAAAAGGTCGGTTAAGGATTCCCCGATCCCGCTCAATGGACAGGGGATATCGTTCAACGACTACGCCGCTGCCGGGCTAGCCGACAACGGCGCGAAGGTGGCCGATTGAGCCACATGAAATGGCTCGCCCTCACTCCATGCCATCAATCCATATCTCCACTCTTCGATTCGGCGCCAGACACGCGATCAGCCGCGCACGCGGCCCTTCCTGGCAGTCCTTCACTGGATCGGCCTTGCCCAGGCCCTCGGCGATGACGCGATCGCCCGGCACGCCTCGCGCCACCAGGTAGTCCTTCACTGTTTGGGCGCGGCGCTGCGATAAGGCCTGGTTGTAGGCCTCGCCACCGAGGCGATCGGTATAGCCGACGATGCGCAAAGAGCGCAGCTTGTCGCCCTGCTCGCGCAACTTCGCCGTCAGGTCATCCAGCGTCGCGTGTCCGGTCGGCGAGAGTTCGGCTCGGTCGAATGCGAACAGCGCGTCGGCGGACAACACGCGCGGCTTGGCCGGCGTCCGTGTGACAGGTGCTGCCGGAGCCTGCGCGTTCAGCAGATCGGCGCAAGCTTCCGGTTTCCAGTAGAAGCTGCGCGCGAGCTTGTCCTCGTCAAACAACACCTTGTACTGACACACCGTAACCTCGTCGCCACCGGCCTTGTGGAAGTTGAACACGTAGTTCCATTCCCTCACGCTCCATATGCCTTCGCTGAAGTGCGGATAGCCGATCAGGTCCGACACTTGCTGCTTGTTGAGGCCGGCCCTCATCTGCCGCAGGTTGGCGAGGTTGGGAAAGGTGCCTCCCTTGTGCATGGGCGTGATGTCTTTCGGCGCCGGCCACACCATCTCGCCAGCCGAACGACCATCCTTCGCCACGTTATGGCTGACGTTGCCGCAGGCGACGAGCGCCAGTGCGAGCGAGGCCAGAGCAATACCTTTGAGCGATGCACGCATGTTGTTGACTCCTGGAATAGCGTTCATGAAGTTCCTCCTCACCACACCACGCCAGCGCCGATGCCAGCGCCGGTATCACCGCGCGAGTTGCTCGTGGCGTTGAGCTTGAACACGTAGTGACCGCTCTCGGTGATGGTCGACACGCCGATGGCGATGCCGGCCTCACCGTGGAAGCTGCCCAGCGCCACTCCCGCCGAACTCTGGTTCGGCTGATAGGCCTGCGGCAGGCTTGCCATGGCCATCGCCGCGGCGACGCCCGCGTCAGCGCGATTGCCGATGCGGTTGAGGTTGCGGTCCACGCTCTGGAAACGCTGATCGACGTAGTCCTTGGACCAGTTCTTGGCGGTTTCGATGGCTTGGTTGAGTTGACCTACGTTCACTGCGTCAGTGCTGTTCACGCCCGCTGCCACGTTGGTGACGGTGCGCTCGTTGCCTGCCGAACCCACCGATACCGAGTTGGCCTGCGACGCCACCGAGCCGGCACCGATCGCCACGCTGTTGTTGCCGCTGGCCGTGGAGCCGGCACCGACCGCCGTGCTGTTGTTGCCCGTCGCGGTGGAGCCGGCACCGGCGGCAGTGGCGTTGTTGCCCGTTGCCGAGGCTTTCGATGTGTTGTCCGTGCTGGTCTGGAACGTGTTGTTGGTGCTACTGCCGCCCTGCGGCAGGTTGTTGACGGTATTGTTGAGGCTGACGAGCTGCGAATAGAGCGCCGACAGCGTCTGGTCGGTAGCGAACAGCTGCGAGCCGTTGATCGCATCCGTACTGGTCGCGCTGATCCGTCCAGCCGCCACATGGGTGATCGTGCGTTCGGCACCCGCGCTGCCCACGCTCATCGTCGAGCCTGGCGTCGCGCCGGCAAAGTTGTACGTGACGCCGTTGAGGGTGGTATTGGCAGTACCTACCGCCGCGTCCGTTACCGAACCCGCGCCAAGTGCAACGCTGCCTGCAAAGGCCGCCTGCGTGCCCGCGCCCAATGCCATCGCCTGGATACCGTTGGACGTGGCGTTGGTACCCAGCGCTACACCGTCGGCAAGATTCACCGTGGCGTTCTGGCCGATCGCCGTGCCGCCCGGTGCCGTCTGCTGCACGATCGCACCGTTACCGATACCGATACCGTTGTCGCCGTTCACCGTGGTCTTGGGGCCGACCGCCACCGACTCCGCGCCAATCGCGGCCGAGTCGGTAGCGGTGGAGTTGACGTGGAAATACTTGATCGGGGTGACCGAGAACGAACTCATCGCGCCCTTCAACTGACGCAACGTCACTGCGTCCTGATCCAGCGTGCCGTCCGCCATGTTGGTGATCTGGCGGAAGTCGGTGGCATTGCCCACCGAGACGGCACCCAGCAAGTTGCGATCCGTCGTGTTGTACGGCACGACATTGGTACCGACGAGAACCGAGCCGGAGCTTGGCGCGATCGCTCGATCGGATACCGCAGCTGATCCCAGCGCCACGCCGCCCAGCACCGAGACGTTCGTGTTCTGGCCCAGCGCCGTACCACTCACCGCCGTTGCCGCGGCTCCCACGCCTGCCGCCAGCGCGTTGATACCGGTAGCACCGTTGTTGGCGTAGTTGCCACCCTGCGTACCGCCGTCATTCACGCTGTAGTAGTGCGTCGCGTTGGCAGTGACGGTGCTGCTCAGGTTGTCCACGGCCTGGTTGGTAGCGAACAGCTGCGAGCCGTTGATCGCATCCGTGCTGCTCCCATTCACCTGACCCGCTGCCACGTTCGTGACGGTGCGCTCGGCCCCTGCCGCGCCTACGCTCACCGTACTGGTGGGCGTAATGCCTGCGTAGGTGTAGACGTTGCCCGCAATGGTGCCTCCGGTGGTGGCGACCACCACGCCGGTGACGCTGCTCGCGCCCAGCGCCACGTCGCCAGCGTTGGCGCCTGCAATGGCGCCGTTGCCAATGGATACGGCATTGGCTGTATTTGCCGTGGACAACGGACCGATCGCTACACTGTTCGTGCCAGCCGCATTGGAGTCGGCCAGCGTGGAGTTGGCGTGGAAGTACTTGATGCCTCCGCCGTCGACCGCGCCGCCAATCTGGTTCAACACGTTCTGCACCGAGTTGTAGGTGTTGCCGCCGTAAGTAAGGCTGGTGGTCACCGCACCCGTGCTTGGGTTATAGGTCGTGCCGCCGCCGATGCTGGTGGCAACGGTGCTACCGAGATTGGTGACCGTGGTCCCTACCGTATCCACTGCCTGGTTGGTGGCGAACAGCTGCGAGCCGTTGATCGCATCCGTGCTACTTCCGCTGATGCGGCCGGCCGCCACGTTGGTGATGGTGCGCTCGGTATTCAACGCGCCCACGCTCACCGTGCTGGTCGGTGTCGTACCCGCGAAGGTGTACGTGGTGCCGTCGATGGTGGTGTTGGCGGTGCCCACTGCGGCGGCAGAGGTGGAACCGGAACCCAGCGCCACGTCGTTCGCGTTGTTGGCGGCGGCCGCATTGCCGAAGGCTACTGAGCCGGCACCTAGCGCGCTGCTGGTATTGCCCAGCGCCACCGAACCCTGCCCTTGCGCGTTGTTGCCGTTACCCAACGCCAGCGCACCATTGCCGTTGGCGGTGTTGTTAGCGCCCATACCTACCGCACCGGTACCGCTGACGGTGTTCGGATCGCCGATGGCGACCGCGCCGTTACCGTTCACTGTCTGGCCTTCGCCGATCGCCACCGCCCCGGTACCACCTTGTACCTGCGCGTTGTGGCCGATGGCGACCGAGCCAGCGCCAGCCGCCAAGGCGCCGACACCGGCCGCGAGGGCGTTGACTCCCGTCGCGCCGTTGTTGGCGTAATTCGACTGCTGCACGCCGCCATCGTTGACGCTGTAGTAATGAATCGTGTTGGCAGTGACGTTGTTGTTCAACGTCTGCAAGGCCTGGTTGGTGGCAAACAGCTGCGAGCCGTTGATCGCATCCGTGCTGCCGCCGCTGATCCGTCCCGCCGCCACGTTGGTGATAGTGCGTTCCGCACCTACCGCGCCCACGCTCACGGTTGAGCCCGGCGTCGTGCCGGCGAAGTTGTAGGTAGTGCTATCGAGGGTAGTGTTGGCGGTGCCCACTGCTGCGTCCGTCACCGAGCCTGCGCCCAACGCCACGCTACCTGCGAACGCGGCCTGTGCGCCGGCACCGAGTGCGAGTGCCTGGATGCCGTTGGAGGTGGCGTTGGTGCCGAGTGCTACACCGTCGGCAAGATTCACCGTGGCGTTCTGGCCGATCGCCGTGCCGCCCGGTGCCGTCTGCTGCACGATTGCGCCGTTGCCCATGCCGATGCCGTTGTCGCCATTCACCGTGGTCTTGGGACCGATCGCAACGGACTCCGCACCGATCGCGGCCGAATCGGTGGCGGTGGAGTTGACGTGGAAATACTTGATCGGGGTGACCGAGAACGAACTCATCGCGCCCTTCAACTGACGCAACGTCACTGCGTCCTGATCCGTCGTACCGTCCGCTACGTTGGTGATCTGGCGGAAGTCGGTGGCGTTGCCCACCGATACGGCGCCCAGCAAGTTGCGATCCGTGGTGTTGTACGGGATCACATTGGTGCCCACGAGGATCGAACCGGAGCTTGGTGCAATCGCGCGATCAGATACCGCCCCCGAACCCAGCGCCACGCCGCCCAGCACCGAGACGTTCGTGTTCTGGCCCAGCGCCGTACCACTCACCGCCGTCGCTGCGGCACCCACGCCCGCCGCCAGCGCATTGATGCCGGTAGCGCCGTTGTTGGTGTAGTTGCCGCCGTGCGTGCCGTTGTCGTTTACGCTGTAGTAGTGCGTGGCGTTGGCGGTAACGGTGCTGCTCAGGTTGTCCACCGCCTGGTTGGTGGCGAACAACTGCGAGCCATTGATCGCATCCGTGCTGCTGCCGCTGATGCGACCGGCCGCAACGTTGGTGATGGTGCGTTCGGTACCCACCGCGCCCACGCTCACCGTGCTGGTCGGCGCGGTACCGACAAAGTTGTACGCGGTGCCGTTGATGACCGTGCTGGCCGTGCCCACCGCCACCGCCGTGGCGCTGCCTGCGCCCAGAGCGACATCGCCCGCATTCGCACCGGCGGTTGCACCGTTGCCGATCGACACGGCGTTGGTGGTGACCGCGGTGGACACCGGACCGATCGCGACACTGTCAGTGCCGTTCGCCGCCGAATCGGCCAGCGTGGAATTGGCGTGAAAGTACTTGATACCTCCGCCGTCGACCGCGCCGCCAATCTGATTCAACACGTTCTGCACGGAGTTATAGGTGTTGCCACTGTAGGTAAGGCTGGTGGTCACCGCCCCGGTACTCGGGTTGTAGGTCGTGCCACCGCCGATGCTGGTGGCGACGGTGTTGCCGAGATTGGTGACCGTGGTCCCTACCGTATCCACCGCCTGATTGGTGGCGAACAGCTGCGAGCCGTTGATCGCATCCGTGCTACTTCCGCTGATGCGGCCGGCCGCCACGTTGGTGATGGTGCGCTCGGTGTTCAACGCGCCCACGCTCACCGTGCTGGTCGGTGTCGTACCCGCGAAGGCGTACGTGGCGCCGTTGATGGTGGCGTTACCCGTACCAACCGCGACGGCAGTCGTGGAACCAGAACCCAATGCAACGTCGTTTGCGTTATTCGCCTTAGCCGAGTTGCCGAAAGCCACCGCGCCGGCGGCCAGCGCGCTGCTGGTGTTGCCGATGGCGACGGAACCCAGGCCCTGCGCATTGTTGGTATTGCCCAAGGCCACCGCGCCGTCGCCGTTGGCGGTGTTGTTCGCACCCACCGTGACGGCGCCGTTACCGGTGGAGGTATTGGGGTCGCCGATCGCCACCGCACCGTTGCCGTTCGCCGTCTGGCCTTCGCCCAATGCGATCGCGCCGGTGCCGCCGGTGACTTGCGAGTTGTGACCTCCGGCGATGGAGCCCGTGCCGGCCGTCGCCACCACCACGGCGGTATCGCCGAACGCTACGGTGGAGACCGCACGGGCCTGCGCCGAAGGGCCGAACGCGGTGGCGCGATCGGCCGCTGCGAGTGCACCGGGACCGAACGCGGCAGAGGTCGCGCCAGTCGCGCTAGAGAAGACACCGACCGCCACGCTGTTGACGCCGCTGGCCGTGCTGTTGGCGCCGAGAGCCGTCGAACCACTCGTGCCGGAACTCACGGCACCCGCGCCCAGCGCGGTTGCCTGGGTGCCCGACGCCGTCGCGCTGTCGCCGATCGCCAACGCCTGCGTCGCGCTCGCCTGAGTCTGGAAGCCCATGGCGATAGACCGGTTTCCCGAAGCGCTAGCCGCGACGCCGACCGCCGCGGAATTGTTTCCGGTCGCACCGTTGTTGAGGTAATTCGCCTGCTGCGTACCGGCGTCGTTGACGCTGTAGTAGTGAAGCGGCGTGTTGGTCGCGAGAGACTGCACGGCCTGCGTCACCGCGTAGAGCTGCGAACCATTGATGGCATCCGTGCTGCTGCCGCCAATGCGACCTGCTGCGACGTTGGTGATAGTGCGCTCGGCGTTCAATGCGCCCACGCTCACCGTGCTGGTCGGCGTGGTACCGGCGAAGTTATAGGTGGTGCCGGCGATGGTGTAGTTCGGTGTGCCGACCGCGACCGCAGTGGTCGAACCGGAGCCCAGCGCCACGTCCTTAGCGTTGTTCGCTGTGGCCGTATCGCCGAAAGCCAGCGCACCAGCGGCCAACGCCTTGCTCGCGTTGCCGAGCGCGACCGAACCCTGGCCGATGGCCTGGTTGCTGTTGCCGATCGCCACAGCGCCGGCCGCCGCCGTGGTGCCGGCGACATCGCCCGCCGCGACATTGTTGGCGCCCATCGTCACAGCGCCGTTGCCGTTGGTGGTGTTCGGATCGCCGATCGCCACCGCGCCGTTGCCGGTGACGGTCTGCCCCTCGCCCAGCGCGACGGCGCCGGTGCCGCCCTTCACTTGTGAGTTGTGGCCGCCGGCGATGGATCCCGTCCCGGCCGCGGCGGCGACGGTGTTGCTGTCGCCGAACGCCACTGTGGATGCCGCCAGCGCCTTGGACGCATTGCCCGCCGCGACGGCATTCGTACCGCTGCTGCTGGCATTCAAGCCGATGGCCACCGCATTGGTAGCACTCGCGGCGGTGCCATACCCCAGTGCGACCGTCTGGTTGGCTGATGCATTGGCTGCAGCGCCCATCGCGACAGCATTGGTTGCGGTTGCGTTCGCCAGCAGACCGACGGCAATGGCACTGCTTTGCGTTGCCGCTGATTGAGAGCCTATGGCAATGGTGTTGGCGTTCGACGACGCGGCGCCCCCGGCCGCATTGCCGCCGATAGCGATGGAGGCGGTCCCCGAGGCGTGGGTCGAGAAACCGATGGCAATCGACTGGTCGCCGTTAGCGACATTGTTCTGGCCAGCTGCGACGCTGGCGACGCCCGAAGCCTGGGCATTGGCGCCCACCGCTGTCGCCGCCACGCCCGAAGCAGCCGAGTTGCTGCCCAAGGCCGTGCCGTACTGCGCACTGGCCGAAGTCTGCCTGCCCACTGCAGTCGACTGGCTACCTGAAGAAGCGGACGACGTGCCGATGGCGATCGCATCCGTATTGCTCGCATTCGCCTGCAATCCCATGCCGATGCCTTCGGTGCCGGCAACGCTCACATCCGTACCGATCGCGACGGCTGATACTCCGGATGCACCTACGCCAACGGTACGCGCGCCCAGGTAGATCGCGTTGAGAGCCGTCGCATAGGCTTGCCAGCCGACAGCCGTCCCGTGGATTCCCCCACTCACGGTCGAGCCCGAACCGACAGCAACGGCATCGTTGGAGTTGACGACATTGGCCACATAGCCAATGGCGATGCTGTTGACCGAGTTCGCGTCCACCGAACTGCTGTTGGCAAAAGCAACGCTATTGGTGCTGGCACTGATCGAAAGAGATCCCATGGCAAGGGCATTGGCGCCGGAAGCCGTGACATCGGTGCCAATGCCGATCGCGCCGCCACCTGTCGCACCGGTACCGCCAGCGGTACGTGCACCCAGGTAAATGGTATTGATAGCGCTGGTGTAGGCTTGAAAGCCCAGGGCTATACCGTTCTGTCCATTGGAAAGAGAGTTGTAGCCCACAGCCAATGCGCCCAACACGTTGGCGTGCGCAAGCGATCCTAGCGCGGTGGCTCCAGTACCACTGGCCGCGGATTGAAGACCCATGCACGAGGCAGTGCCGTTGTAGATGTTGTAAGGCGCATTAGTGCAATCCACCGCCTGCGCATGCACGGGCAAAGCCCAACCGATCCAGCCCGACGCCATCAGCAGGGTGAACACTGCAGGACCAAGACTTCGCGATGATGATTTGCGTCGACCTTGCCCTTGTCCGCCACCGCGATGGCACGCGGCTATCTCCGAGGCGACCACGAGCTGGTTCAGCGCGCGGCTCCAGACTTTGCTGTGGATCTTGTTCATACCTTTCTCCTTGCGTGGGGGACAGGAGCCGGAAGCCGGAGGGTACGAATCGTGGGCGTGCAGATGCCCTGGGCTCGGAGCCGCTATGGGTTCCGGGCCGGCATTCGACGCGAACGAAGTGTGCCCCCTGTTTTCCCGCGCCCCTGTTTGCTTACGCGCGCGATCGCCGACCGTGCGCGAGGGTCATGACGAGACAGTGTCCCGGATCAATCGCTCAGACGAGCTGTGGGGGAACGGTTAGACCTGCCGAGGCGTGGGTGGCGCGTGCAGAAGCGGGGCGTGGCGGAGAAAATCATCGAACCATGGTGCGTGAAAGTATCGCGGTTCAATCAGCGACATCGGGTACTCCCATCTCTATGTCCATCTCGATGGATACATGTCCTTTGCGTAAGCCACTTCCCGTCCCGGGAAGCCGTTCCCATCATCTGTTGCCGCAGGACCCAGCCTGTTCGCAGGACCGGCGTGCACCATCGCTGCGCCGGTCGACGGGCGGATGCGCATAGTGATTGCATGAACCGGAGAAACTAGCGGTTGTGTCGGCCGCGCAAGGTTCGCGGATGCGACCATTCCCTGTACGCCGCGCGCTACGTGGGCGTGTACGGTCCGATATACCGGCATGAACGTCCAGGTTCCTCGCTGATGCGATGCCATGGGGAGTTGGTCTAAGGAAGTCGGCCCTCGTGAGGCAATACCCCGACGCGACGACAGGGCATGTGACCCCGCGCCGGATACATGAGTGTTCGAGCCGCGATCCGCGGCAGCCTGCTCCCGATGCCCCCTGTGAGCACCTGTGTGGTGAAGCCATGGGTTCTCCGGGAACACCTCGCATCTGCGCTGCAGGTGTCACCACGGCACTTCGAACTTGGATCGATCTTATTCAAGCCAAGTACAGGCATGGAAGTCGCATCGTGAAAAAATGTGACGAATTTCACTAAATTATCGTGCGCTCGTTATGTGCCCGTGCGCTCCATCCATGGCGATCGCATTTGCCGCGACATTCGGCGCGGACAAATTTTCCTTTCACTCCGTAGTCTTGCCTCAGGCCCGAGCCGATAGCGGCATCGGCGCTACGTATCTTTGATCAGCGTGGGATTGTGATTGCGACAAATCGCATTTGCTTTTTTTTCTGAGGAGTGACCGTGAAGATTTGGTGGACTTCCATGTTTGAGAGATGCGCAACGCAACAATCGTGCGCTGGCGCCGCGCGTCCTTGACCATGAATTCGTCGAAACCGGTTGCACTCACCCACGCAACCGCGGCACGCCATGCTGGTCGCGTTCCTCGATCGCGATCGGTTGGGTATCAAGACGGGTTCCGCGGCTGTCTGGCGCCAGCGGATCGACCGCATCGCCACGGATGAACGCGAGTGCATTGCGGTAGCAGCGCTGCGCCTGTCCCGGGTTGTCCTGGCCGGCGAAGCTGTCGCCGAGCGCTTCCCACGCACCGGCGCTGGGGGCCAGCGCGAGTGAGCGCTGGAGATGCTGCTGCGCCTTGCCCCACAGCTTCAACCGCACGCACATGCGGCCCAGCGTGAGCAGCAGGGTGGCGTCGTTCGGGTGTGCGTCGAGCCAGCTTTCGGCACGGCGCAGACGCGCTTCGATATCGTCGCCTGCCAGCGTGCCATAGGTCTCGATCAGCAGCGGCGACCATTCGCGACGCAGCGCGGATTCCACTTCGTCCATCGCCGGCAGGGTCAGGCCGAAGCTGGCCGCGCGGCGGGCATAAGCGTCGATCACTGCAGGCACCCGCCGTTGCGCTTTCGGCAATTGCGACCACAACGTGTTGAGCGCGGCGCCGTCCGATGCGGCGTTGATGGTGGCGGTCAGTATCTGTGCTTCCAATGCGGCGTAGGCACGGCTGCCGAGCGCGCCGCTCTTCTGCAGCGGATCGAGCGCCGCGCGCGCGCGGCGGAGATCGCCGTTGGCCAGTGCCGCCAGTGCCAGCTCGCGCCAGCCGCCTGGCGTCAGCGCGCCCTTGTCCGCTTCGGGCACCAGCAAGGTCAACGCCTCGGCCGATTTGCCATCGCGGCGCAGCACGCGGGCGCGCAGCACGCGCGCCGCCTGCGGGGCGGATTGCGCGGCCTGGTTCAGCGCTTCCAGCGCGCGACCATGTTCGCCGCGGCGTGAAGCCGCCTCAGCCGCGGCCAGCAGCGCTGGCCCGCGCAGGCTGTCCAGTCGCGAGGCACGATTGAGATCGCGCTCGGCGTCGCCGTGACGACCTTCCATCAGCGCGACCAGACCTTCGCCCATGCGCTGCTGGCTGAGCCGCCGATGCCGGCGCGAGAATGCGCCGAACGGCCAGCGCAGCAGCCGCCACAGCACCGTGAGCAAGGCCCAGAACAACAAGAGAGTTAGTACGGCGCCGACTACGGTGCGCTCGACATACCAGCCGCGCATATGCACGTACACATAACCGGGATCCTCGGCCACCCAATGCCAGCCGAACGCGGCCAGCGCGGCGACGATCACCAGCAGCAGAATCCAGCGCCACACCTTCATGGCCGGGCTCCGCCCGGCCGCACAACACTGCCGGCAGTGGCCGGTGCGGCGTTGGCCGCGGCCGGACTGAGCGCATGCACCGCGCGCAAATTGCGCAGTTCGGTCAGCGCGGCACCAAGTTGCACCGGTGCGCTCGTCGGCAGCTGCTTGGCCAGTTCAGCGAGCGTCTTGCGCGCCTGCTGCACTGCTGGTGCAGCGCCATCGAACTGGGTCGACAAGCTGCTGTCCACGCGTTGCAACGCGGCCGCATAGTCCTTGCTGTCATAGGCCAGCAGCGCGGCCTGCGCCTGGGCCAGATCGAGTGCAGCCAGTTCGCGCGCGAAACGCGCGTCGGCGACCGCCAGCGGCGCACCATTGTCGCGCTGCACACTGACCACACTGGCCAGCGCACGGCCAATGCGCGACCACGCATCCGGCGCCTGCGTCGTATCCAGCGAATTGAGCGGCTTCAGCGGCAGGCTGTCGAGAGTGCCGCGCAGTTCGATCAGTTGCTGCAACGCGCTGACCTGACTAGCCGGCTGACTCTTCGCCAGCGCCTCGCGTTCGGCACCGATGCTCTGGCGCAGACCGCTGAATGCGCCGTCGTTGACCGCGGCCAGGGTCTGGTCGGCCAACGCGTACGCCGCAGCCGCGCCCTGCGCGTCGTGGAACAGCGTGTAGCGTTCGCTGGCCATGCGCAGCAGCGATTCGGTTTCGTCCAGCAACATCGCGTCGTGGCCGGACAGGCTCTTCTCGGCGAGCTTCGCCACCGCGTCTTCGAGATTGCGCGTGCGTTCGGCCTGACCGAGCAATTCCTCGCGCAGCGAACGGTTGACCGCCGCCGCATCGCTCAGGCGCTGATTGAGGCTGTTGCGTTCACTGTTGATACTGACCAGTGTGGTTTCCAGCGTGCCCACACGCTGCTGTAGACTGGCCACGCCCTTACTATCGGCAGCGCTGCCCTGCTCCTGCTGCCATTGGCGCCAGCCGACATAGCCGGACGCACCCACCGCGATCATGGCTAGCAACACCGCCAGCACCAGGCTGCCACCACCGCTCGCACGTGGCGCGGATCGCAGCGGACGCGGCGACAACGGATCGACCCTCATGGGGTCGGGACGGGCGCCCTCGGGCGCGGCGGGCTCGTTCGGCATGTCTACGTTGCTCATGTGCCCATGCTACCAGCCCATACGCCCGCGTTCGTAGCGCGAAGACGTGAAGAATCAGCCCGCGCGCCGCGCCGCATCGAGTAGATCGGCCGACAGCGCCGAGGCGGCCAGCGCAATGCGGCTGAAACCGGCAGCACGGGCGGCCGCGGCCAGCCGCTCGCTGCTGACCACCGCGGTTGCTGTACACAACCGCGCCCATGCCGGCGGCGGCAACAACTGCTGCAGATTCTGCAGTGCTTCGGCGCTGGACAGCAGCACCCGCGCCGAGGCCGGCAACAGCAGCAGCGCATCGACGTGACGACGATCCAGGCGGGGCGGCAGCCGCCGATACACGTGCAGCTCGCGCAGTTGCGCACCGCGCGCAGCGAGCTGTTCGCGCAACACGTCGCGACCGCCGGGCGCGCCGATCAGGGCGACGCGGCGACCGCGCAGATCCTGCAACGCGGAATGTTCGAGCAGGCCTTCGCTGTGCTGCCGCGGCGGCACCAGCGGCGCGGCGATGCCATGCCGACGCAGCGCACGCGCGGTGCCCTGACCCACCGCCAGCACGATCGCCTTCGTGTGCAGGGGCGCCAAGGCGGCGGCGTAGCGCACCGCCGCGGGGCTGGTGAAGATCAGCAGTTCATCCGCCAGCGCCGCGCGCAGACCGCTGCGCGCGGCGGCTTCATTGACCACGCCGCGCAAGGCCAGCCCAGGCAGCAGCACGGGCACGCCGCCGAGTGCGCGCACGCGGCGCGACAACGCCGCGGCGGTGCCGGCGGGCCGGGTGATCAGCACGATCCGGCCGCGCAAGTTGCCGTTGTCGACGGGGGGTTGCTGCTGCATTCGCGCACCGCATCCGGTTGCTGCCATGGCCCCAGTGTAGCGGCCGCCCTACACTGGGAGGTCTTCCCTTCCCCAAGGACCATCGATCAACGTGAGCACGACCGACACCACCACGCACGCGCAGCAGCTGATCCAGTTCATCCGCGACAAAATTCCACTGGCCCACGCGATGGATCTGCAGCTGGCCCACTGCGACGACGACATGCTCGGCCTGCAGGTGCCGCTGGCACCGAACGTCAACGACAAGGGCTGCGCATTCGGCGGCAGCCTGGTCAGCCTGATGACCTTGAGCGGCTGGGCGCTGGTGGAAATGGCGCTGCGCCGGTACGGCCACGACTGCGACGTGTTCGTGGCCGAATCCAGCGTGCGCTACCTGTCGCCGCTGTGGCAGGACTTCCGCAGCGAGGCACGGCTGGCCGCGAATGCCGCCTGGGCCACGTTCTTCAATACGCTGACCGCACGCGGCCGGGCACGTATCGAGGTCGCCTGCGTGGTACCCGGCGATGACGGCAAGCCCGCCGCCACGCTGAGCGCGCGCTTCGTCGCCAAACGACGCGATTGAATCTGGTTCGATTGAATCCGGCGCGATTGAACAGCGCGACTGAGTCGCCGGCATCCGCTTGAGGCAGAATGGGTGGGTATCCATCGGGGAGAACCACCCATGCGCCGCATCCTGAGCCTTCTCGCCGTGCTGTCCGTGCTGTTGCTGGCCGGCTGCGCCACCAAGACCCGCAGCGACGCGCTGACCAGCACGCTGACCGCCTACGGCAGCATGCTGCGCTGGGGCGATTTCCAGAGCGCGGCGCAGTTCATCGATCCCGCGATCCGCGCGGCGCACCCGCTGAAGCCGCTGGATCTGGCGCGCTACCAGCAGGTACGCGTGACCGAGTACGACAACGGCGCAGGTCCGGTGCCGACCGGCGACTTCGATGTACAGCAGACCGCGCAGATCAGCCTGGTCAACGTGCATACCCAGTCCGAACGCACCATCGTCGACCACCAGACCTGGCACTACGACGAAAAGACCAAGCATTGGTGGCTGACCAGCGGCCTGCCGGATATCACGCAGGATTGAGCCCGCCGCGTGCCGGGCGCGGCATACCCGTATAATTGCTGGTTTACCCGGATCGGCGCACTCAACGTGCCCGTGGAATGACGATGAACGATTTTCTGCACAAGCTGCCCGAATTTATCGGCAATCATGCGGCCCTGGCGGCCCTGTTCGCGATCCTGCTGGTGGCGTTGATCGTCGCCCAGGTCAGCACCCTGTTCAGCAAGGTCAAGGAACTGACCCCGGCCGGGCTGACCGGGCTGATCAACCGCGAAAACCCGCTGCTGATCGACCTGTCCGCAATCGCCGACTTCGAGAAGATGCACGTACCCGGCGCGAAGCACGTGGCGATGAGCCAGTTCGACCCGGAAAAGAAGGAGCTGGCCAAGGCCAAGGACATGCCCGTCGTGGTGATGGACAAGGACGGCCGCGGCAACTCGGTCAAGGCCGCGCAGCGACTGGTCAAGGCTGGCTTCGACAAGGTGCACACGCTGGGTGGCGGCGTGCTGGCGTGGCAGGCGGCACAGCTGCCCGTTGCCAAGGGCAACAAGTAAGCAAGCGTTCGTGATCTTTGCCGGGGATGCCTCGGCCCATGCAAGGTGCAAGCAGTAGCCGAACCTCAGCCCTGTAGATCGTGGATGCCCGCGCGCGCGGCAATGATCTGCGCCAGCACATCCGGCGCGTACTCGAACGAGTCGTAGTACAGCCGCTCTTCCGGCAGGCCGGCGTCGAGGAACAACGGGTGCGCCGCGTCGATCATCGCCGGCGGCCCGCTCATGTACAGGTCGTGGCCGGACAGGTCGGGCTGATCGGCCAGCACCGCTTCGTGTACCAGCCCCGTGCGCAGGCCCGCGGCCTGTTCCGCGTCGGATACCACCGGATGGAACTGCAGGTTCGGCAGTTCGCTGGCCCAGCGTTCGGCCAGCGGACGCAGATACAGGTCCGGCGCCGTGCGCGCGCCCCAGTACAACTGCATCGGTCGGCGTGTGCCCAGCGCGATGAAGTGCTCGACGATCGCCTTGACCGGCGCGAAGCCGGTGCCGCCGGCCATGAACAGCATCGGCCGCTCGGAATCCTCGCGCGGCACGAAGGTACCCAGCGGCCCTTCGATACGCAGGTGATCGCCCACCTTCAACGCATCGTTGACCCACGACGTGAAGCCGCCGCCGGCCACGTGCCGCACGTGCAGTTCGATCATGCCGTCCGCCTGCGGGCCGTTGGCGATCGAGAACGGCCGCCGCCTGCCGTCCTCCAGCAGCACATCCACATACTGGCCGGGCAGCCGGTTGAGCCGGCGCTCGCCGTGCGCGGGCAGCAGGCGCACGCCGGTCACGTCCGACGCCAGCGGCCATTTGTCGGTCACCACCATGCCGAGCTGGCGCCGCGCAATGTCCTCCACCGAGGTCACCTCGCGCGCCTCCAGCAGTAGATCACTGGTCGGCACCGCCTGGCACAGCAGCACCGCATGGTGCGCCAGCGCACTGGCACTCAGCGCCAGCGGCGGATTGCGCGGATACTCGCAATGCCCGTGCAGCAAGGTCGCCTTGCAGCTGCCGCAGACGCCGGCGCGACAGGAATACGGCAACGCCACGCCCGCCCGCTGCGCTGCTTCCAGCACGGTTTCACCGGCAGCCACGGAGAACTGGCGGTCGGAGGATTTGAGGGTGACGTTAAACACGCATGCATTGTCGCGGCGATGAGAGCGGACAACAATGCGGGCTCGACACACAGGAATCAACGATGAGCCTCTGGAAACAGCCCACCGACCTCGCCCGCATCAACACGTGGAGCGCCAACACCATGATGGAGACGCTGGGCATCCGCATCACCGCGATCGGCGATGACTGGCTGCAGGGCACCATGCCGGTCGACCACCGTACCCACCAGCCGTATGGCCTGCTGCACGGCGGCGCCTCGGTGGCGCTGGCCGAGACGCTCGGCAGTACTGCCGCGATGCTCACGCTCGATCCGGAGAAGGAGCTGGCGGTCGGCCTCGACATCAACGCCAACCACATCCGCGGCGTGCGCAACGGCAACGTCACCGGCACCGCGCGAATGCTGCATCTCGGCCGCACCACCCAGGTGTGGGAAATCCGCATCGAGAACGAGGAAGGTGCGCTGGTGTGCATCTCGCGCATCACCATGGCGGTGATTGCTGCGCGTACCGTGGGACTGCGTTGAGCAACGACACGCCTTACGCCAGCCTCACGCCCGACCTGGTGCTCGACGCCGTAAGCGCCTGCGGACTGTGGCCGGATGGCCGCCTGCTGGCGCTGAACAGTTACGAGAACCGCGTGTGGCAGGTCGGACTGGAACAGATCGGCACGGCGCCGACCGCGCCGGTGATCGCGAAGTTCTATCGGCCCGGTCGCTGGAGCGACGCGGCGATCGTCGAGGAACACAGCTTCGCGCAGGAGCTGGCTGATGCCGAGCTGCCGGTGGTCGCACCGCTCGCGTTCGATGGCCATACCTTGCTGCGCCACGACGGATTCCGCTACGCGCTGACGCCACGCCGCGGTGGTCGTGCGCCGGAACTGGAAGCACTCGATCAGCTGCAGTGGCTGGGCCGGCTGATCGCACGCATGCATGTCGTCGGCGCACGTGCGCCCTTCATCCATCGCGGCCGGCTCGATCGCGACACGATGGTGCGGCAACCGATGCAGGCCGTGCTCGACTCGTCGCTGTTGCCGACTTCGCTGCAGACGAATTACCGCGCGGCGGCGACGCGCCTGGATGCCGCCATCGCCGCACGCTTGGAAGCGATCGGTCCGCTGCGGCAGCTGCGTCTGCACGGCGATTGCCACCCGGGCAATGTGTTGTGGACCGATGCCGGCCCGCACTTCGTCGACTTCGACGATGCGCGCGCCGGCCCGGCGGTGCAGGATCTGTGGATGCTCGCCAACGACGAACGCGCGATGGACGCGGTACTTGAGGGCTATCGGCAATTCCGCGATTTCGACGACAGCGAGCTGATGCTAATCCCGGCGCTTCGCGCGATGCGCCAGCTGCACTACGCCGGCTGGATCGCCGCGCGCTGGCATGATCCGGCGTTCCCCGCTGCCTTCCCGTTCGCCGCCGAGTCGCGCTGGTGGGAGCAGCACATCGCCGACCTGCACGAGCTGGCCGACGAACTCGAATAATGATCGACGAAGCCGATACGGCATTCGCGCGTACCGGATCCGCAGTAACTTTCATCCGCGCGGCCAAGCAGGCATGCTTGGCCGGATATCCTGTGCGAGCGTCTCCCATGAAGCGATCCAAGACTGCCGTTCTGCTGCTGATGGGCACGGCTCCATTGTTGCTGAGCGCGTGCGACCGCAGTGAAAGCGCGGCACGCGAGGGTGTGTACACCTCGGTCGAGACCTGCGTGGCGCAGACCAACGACCGCAACACCTGCCAGCAGGCATTTGACAAGGCGCAGAAGGACGCCGCGGCCACTGCGCCGCGTTTCGCGAATCGCGAAGCATGCGAAGCCAGCTACGGAAAAGAACAGTGCGCCGAGCGCAATGATGGCGCCAGCCATTCGTTCTTCGGCCCACTGATGACCGGTTTCTTCCTGTCGCAGATGCTGCGGAACGGTTCGCCGATGAGCGGCTTCAACAGCGCGCCGGCGTTCCGCGACAGCAACGGCGGCTGGCAACAGCCGGCCCCGGGCGGCGCCGGTGGAGGCGTCTATCGCAGCAGTGCCGGCAACGCGATGGTGCCGATCAACACCACGGCCGATCGCGCGGTCACGACCAGCCGTTCCGGCTTCGGCAGATCCGGCAGCAGTCGCGGCTTCGGCAGCTGATGCGCCGCATTGCACTTGCCGAGCGTCCCGATTGGCGCAGCAAAGCCGCCGAGTGCGGCTTCGGTTTCCATACCATCGACGATGCGCCGTACTGGGACGAATCCGCCTACTACGCGTTCAGCCTGAGCGAGATCGAGCACGACATCGAAGCACCCAGCGAGGAACTGCATGCGATGGCGCTCGATCTGCTCGACGGCATCGTCGGCAACGAACAGCAGCTGCGCCAGCTGGCGATTCCCGAGCCCTATTGGGACTGGATCGCACGGAGCTGGCGCGAACGCCAGCCGCATCTGTACGGCCGTTTGGATTTTGCCTACGACGGCAACGGCCCGGCGAAACTTTATGAGCTGAACTACGACACGCCAACCTCGCTCTACGAGGCCGCGTTCTTCCAGTGGCAATGGCTGGAGGATCAGCTCGCGCGCGGCCAGCTGCCGGCCGGCAGCGACCAGTTCAACTCGATCTACGAGTCGCTGGTGGAGGCATTCGGCACGATTGCTCGCGGCATCGCGCGACCGTTCCACTTTGCTGCTATGCGCGACTCGGTGGAAGACCAGGGCACGGTCGCCTATCTGCGCGACTGCGCGCTGCAGGCCGGCATCGACTGCGGCACATTGGCGATCGAGGACATCGGCGTGTCCGCCGATGGCCGCTTCACCGATCTGGACGACCAGGTGATCGGCGCGTTGTTCAAGCTGTATCCGCTGGAGGACATGTTCCGCGAGACGTTCGGCGCGTACCTGCCACGCTCCGGCCTGCAGCTGATCGAGCCGCCATGGAAGGCGCTGCTCAGCAACAAGGGCATCCTGCCGCTGCTGTGGGATGCGCATCGCGGCCATCCGAATCTGCTGGCGGCCGAGTTCGACGACGGCGGCGAACTGCCGCGCGGCTGGGTGCGCAAGCCGCTGCATTCGCGCGAGGGCGCGAACATCGCGATGCATCTGGCCGATGGCCGCGAGTTGCGCACCGACGGCCCGTACCGCGACGGCCCATGCATCCGTCAGGCCTGCCATTCGCTGACCGGCTTCGACGGCCACTACCCGCTGATCGGCAGCTGGATCGTCGGTGACCGCGCCTGCGGCATCGGCATCCGCGAAGACAACTCGCTGATCACGCAAGACAGCGCCCGCTTCGTGCCGCACGCGATCGTCGAGGAAACGCGTGGTGTGCTGATCGCCTGAGTCGCATTGCCGCGTGCCAATGACATCGGTGTGAATGACCAAGGTGTCGCATGGGTAATCAGCAAGCCAGCAAGCGCTCAGGACTCTCTTCTCTCTGTCGCGTAATAGATCAACGCGACGACCGGTAGCGCGAATCCAAACCGCGATGTCACGGACCATCCAGCCTGTGTGAACACCCACACGCCGACCGCCGAGCCCATCGCACCGCCCATGAAAAAGGTCGCGATATACAGGCCATTTAGGCGCCCTCTGTACTCGGGTGCCAGTGCGAAGATAGCGCGCTGACCGACCACGAAATTCATCGAGACACCAAAATCCAAAACGATGGCGGATATGACGAGCATGCCGAGTCGGCCGGCGGGTCCGAGCGTTCCCCCATGTGCTATCAAGAAAGACGCCGCGACAATGGCAATGGCAAAGCCGGTCAACGGCCGGGTCCAGCCCTTGTCGGCAAGCCGGCCGGCGATGGGTGCCGCGATCGCACCAGCGACGCCAGCAAGTGCGAACCATGCAATACCCGTTTGCGACAACCGAAATTCCGGCCCCGCCAGCAAAAGAGGAACCGTCGTCCAAAACAGGCTGAAGGCGCTGAAGAGATACGCTTGATAGAAGGCTCGTCGCCGTAGAAGAGGGGTCTGGATATAAAGACGCATCATCGACCGGAGAAGTGCGCTATAGGCCAGGCTCGGAGCTGGGCGTCGCACCGGAAGAACAAGAGCCAGCACCGTCGCCAGAATGGCCATCCCTGCCGCAGACAACATGAACACCGTTCGCCAAGACCCCACACCGGTCAGAAAGCTCGCCGTGGGACGCGCCAACATGATTCCAAGCATGAGGCCGCTCACAATGTTTCCGATCACGTGGCCTCGGACGATCGGCGCGACAAGATGCGAGGCATAAGGTATGACAATCTGCGACGCGACGGCACTCAAACCGATGAAGAACATCGCGAGCATGAAGATCGAAGCATGCTGTGAGATGCCAGCTATAGTCAGTGCGAGCGCACTGGCTATCAAAGCCGTAACGATCAGGCGCCGATTTTCCAGAATGTCAGCGAGAGGCACGACAAGAATGAGGCTCGCGCAATAGCCGATCTGCGTCATCGTAACGATCAGTCCTGCTGCTTGGGCTGACAGACCCAACGCTGCGCTGATCGGGCCAATCAGCGGCTGTACGTAGTAGAGACTGGCCACGATCATCCCGCACGCCGTTGCCAGAAGCACCGTTATCCAGGTCGGCAGCGAGGTGGGGGCCGCTTCGGACTCCAGCGGCTCGACACATTCCGTTTCCATTTCTCGGGTCCCTTTGGAGATCGGATGAAGGCACCTAGATTCAGGACACGGTTGCTGCCACGGGCGAAAACGACTCAATGACGCCTCTGCTCGGCAACATTGGCAGGCTTTCAGTGCTGTGGTATCCCGACTTGCGCACGATCAACATCGCCAATTCCAACGACTGCTCGTAGTTGAGCCGCGGATCAACCATCGAGGTGTAAGCGCGTGCGAGATCGGTCTCGTTGAGATCGCGAGCGCCGCCGATGCATTCGGTGACGTCTTCGCCGGTGAGTTCCAAATGCACGCCTCCCAATCGGGTTCCCACCGCGGCATGGATGTCGAACGCCTGTTCCAGCTCGCCGCGTATATTATCGAAGCGACGCGTCTTGTAGCCGTTTGAAGTGCTTTCGGTGTTGCCGTGCATAGGATCAGCCACCCATAGGACACGCCTGCCCGCCTCATGCACCGCCTGGAGCAGCGGCGGAAGACCTCTGGCAATCTGTGCGTTGCCCATACGATGAATAAGGGTCAAGCGCCCGGGCTCATCGTTCGGGTTAAGCACATCGATCAGGCGAAGCAAATCGTCCGTCTGCATCGACGGCCCTACTTTCACGGCGATCGGATTACGTATGCCGCGAAAGTATTCCGTATGCGCGCCGTCCATCGATGCGGTGCGCATACCAATCCATGGAAAATGCGTGGAAAGGTTGAACCAGCCCTGATGGCGTGGCACCTGTCTCGTTAAGGCCTGTTCGTAGGGCAGCAATAATGCTTCGTGCGAGGTATAGAAATCGACGCGGGCGCGGCCGTCGATCGGCCCGGCCAGTGTTTCCATAAAGCGGAGCGAGTCACCGATGCCCGCCACCATGCGCCGATACTCAGCTGCCAGTGGTGCATGCTCGACCCACGCCAGTTCCCAGTATTCCGGATGACGCAGATCCGCGAACCCACCATCGACAAGCGCCCGCACAAAATTCATGGTCAGCGCCGAATGAGCGTGAGCCTGGATCAAACGCTGAGGATCGGCGCGACGCGTCTCCGGGGTAAAAGCCAGTCCGTTGACCATGTCGCCCCGAAAACTCGGCAGCGTTATTCCATCGCGTGTCTCAGTATCAGTCGAGCGCGGCTTGGCATACTGGCCGGCGAAACGGCCAACGCGCAGCACCGGTTTGTGCAGCCCGTGCACCAGCACCAGGCTCATTTGCAGCAGCACCTTAAGCCGGTTTGAGATAATCGGACTGATGCAATCGGCAAATGCCTCCGCACAATCACCACCTTGCAACAGGAAGCTCCTGCCCTCCTGTGCTTCAGCTAACGCATGCTTTAGCGCCAGAACTTCTGCGGAAGTCACCAGCGGAGGTAGCTGCGCCAACATGGAGGTCACTCGCGTGAGCTCGTCAGCACTTTCATAGCGCGGTTGTTGCAGAGAGACCCGCTGCTGCCAGGAATCTGGAGCCCACTCTTTCGCCGCGGTAACGCCGTAATAAGGCAGATTCATCGCTGCGGTCGTCATAAGCCACGCTCCTAAGTCACGTGCACACGAGCGTTACGGCATTAAATGCCTGAAGTTATTAACTCTTGCGCAAAGACATTCTGATGAATAAATCACATGAAATTTTAAGATTACATCCTTCAACAAATAATGCGTTGTTATTATGCATCGACAATTATTACAAATGCCACCGCATTACATAGACGCGCGTCTATTTCAACTCATTTTCGTAGCTAAATTGGGATTCATCGCAAGCTTTGAAGAAACAATCGGAACAGTAAGCGTCGTGCTTACGATGGACATAATTAGCAAAGCCGTAAAGGAGTCGCCAGAAATGATTCCCTTATCCAGCAATACATTGGCGAATACTATTGTAATTAATGATTTAGATTGCAGAAGCCACCCTATGATCGAAGCCTCGCCTTCGCTCCACTTCAAGATGCGGCCGGCGATATGTACACCTATAAGTTTGCCCGCCACCGCGGCAATAAGAAGGCATCCTGCTACGACGAAAACCGTCAGGCCACCAATGGACCAATTGGTCTTAAGTCCGGTAATCAGGAAGAAAACCGGCATCATCATCAGCAGCACATACTGCCGCAATAAATCCATTTTCTTCTGGTCAAACCACCTTAAATCGATAACTGCGCCAGCCATAAAAGCGCCAACCATAAAGTGTAGCCCAGACCATTCCGCCATAAATGCGACGACAGCCAGCCAAATAAGAGCACAGAACCATCGATCTGCCTCTGAAATGGTGACCATGAGCCTTCTGAAGAAAACCGAGACCACGCCAAAACCGACCAGAAACAGCATCTGGGTCTCGAGGCGCTGCAAGTCCAACATGACGACTGCCAGCACCGCCCATATCAGAACGTCATCGAGACTCGCATAACGTAAAACCCGTTGCCCGATGGGTTGCCTCAGCAGATCCATTTTTTCTAAAAAGACGATGAGTATCGGTAAGGCGGTGATCGAACAAGACATTCCTATGCCGAGCACAAACTGCCAGCTTTCGGCCCGTGCCCCGATCCATCCTGCATGCCCTGCCAGAAGAACGCCGATGATGCACCCGAGCGACAGTGGAACACCCAGCGCCAAGCCTGCCGTTACACCACTCTCCACTCTGTAGCGC
This sequence comes from Rhodanobacter sp., assembly GCA_035566635.1. Taxonomy (GTDB): domain Bacteria; phylum Pseudomonadota; class Gammaproteobacteria; order Xanthomonadales; family Rhodanobacteraceae; genus Rhodanobacter. Next base: position 94,815 of record DATMQY010000012.1, on the reverse strand, counting down.
CAGACATTCCTCAGATCAAGCTCCAGTCCCGCCACAAACACAAAAATCATGACGGCCCATGATGCTATACCGTTCAAATTCTGTATGGTTATAGGGTTGAATACCAGTCCGTAATAATCCTTGAAATAGTATCCAAGTACGCAAGGTCCCACTATGATTCCTGTAATGATTTGGACAACAACCATCGGCGCATAATAATCTGTCTTCAGGTAGCGCCATATCAAAAACGGAACGCTGAATATGATCAGAATCGCGATCAGAAACGCTTCCGGCTGCGTAATATGAGGGATCACTGTCAGCTCCTGTCTGTCATTCCCATGCACCAACGCGCCAAAGATGTGCGTTGGCGACCAATCACTGCTCTGACCCAATTCAACGGGGCACAATCGGGCACCCACCTGATCACCTCATTCGGAGCGTCAGGACAACGTGCATCGCTGCTACTCAATAAGCAATGGCCTGTACGCACCACCGAAAAAGACCAAGGGCTTTCCGTCCGTGTCAGTTGAAAATCTATCGACGGCACCGATCAGAATGTCATGATCACCCGCCTCCATGCGCCCCCAACTTCGACATTCAAAATGAGCGAGAGAGCCTCTGATGAACGGAACTCCATTCTCGGAGCTTGAATAGTCCTCAAAGCTCATCGCATGATCACCAGCCGCCGCGTATCGACGAGATACATCCGCCTGCCTGTCCGATAAAACGCTTATCGAATAAAGCTGCAACTTGGAGAACAATGGATAGCACAACGATTTCTTCTTTATACTCCACTGAACGAGATTGGGATCAAGTGACAGTGAAGAAAAAGAATTTATCGTCATTCCGATGGGAATATTCAAGCTATCGAATGCGGACACAACGCATATGCCCGTCGTAAATCGACCGAGGGCACTTCGATACAGTTTCTCTTCAAGCGCCATAGTGACACCCTTTTAATTAATCGTATTCGGACATATGCATGACCCTTCGCGGATGCACTCCCTGCATCTCCGGATTTCCGTACTTCCTGAAATTGAATGGCTTCATATCTTCACGTATGAATTTACCGAGTGCTTCGACATCTTCCTCACTGACACTCTCAGTCTTTGAATACTGGATGACTTTTTCGTAGATAGAGTCGAATTTCTTGACAAATTCTTCGTCACCCGCGCTTAGCAGCAGATGGTTGAGATCCATTCCTTTTCCAGCACCACCTTTTTCCATGTAACTCTCGGTCCCCATGAAGCAAAAGAAGCAATAATTCTTGAAGATATCGAAATGTTTGAAAGTCTTATACATACCGTCAACCATTTTGGCGATATGGAAATATTCTTTTTGTATCGCCACCTCGTAATCAAGTAACAGCTTTCTATCGAACTTCCCTTCGGGAAGCACTTCGTTGTGTAGCACCTCGGCAAGCCGGTGAACGGACAGAAATGTTGCTGCCAAGCCGGTGCTGAACCATGCGTCCAATCCGTAGGCGGACGCGGGTAACATTGCCCAGCGATCGCCGACAATTTCTTTGTTGATAAACTGGAGTCGGCCTGTCTTTATGAAAGGCATCAGCGTTTCCCTGCCTTTCAGCAAGTCATTCACCATCGGGTATTGTTCGATGATTTCCCAGAATTCTGCGCGGGCTTCCTTGTCATTCATCGGATACAGATCGATGTCCAGGTTGATGCCTACGCTAGTCACTCCGTTATCGAAGGGGATAAACCAGATCCATCCGCCATCGAAGCAATGATGCTGAGTCGCTCTTGACCGGGGAACGGGCGATATATCGGCGTACGCATCGTCTTTCCTGATCACTTCGTCAAATGCGCCGATATCTTTGAAGTGAGTGAATATGCAACGACTCTTCAGTGGTGTATTGACGGCATCGCCTTGTAGCTTCAGGTCGTGTTTCTTTCCAATAATTGAGTTAAACCCGGTCGCATCTACGACAAAGTCGCAAACGACGGGAAAATTTTCCTCGCCCCTCTTGCAGGCCAAGTCCACTCGATCATCCATGAAATCAATATTTTCCACAGATGTTTCGTCCGAATACACCACGCCATATTTCTTGGCAATGTCGACTAGATGCTTGTCCGAAGCGGCCCTGTTGTACTGAGCATCGACTTCCGGTGTCTGAACTATGACCTCCGGAAACGGACCAAATTGGCCTGGGGCCGTCTGGCCCTTCTTATGTACAAAATATTGGAATAGCTCTTTGGGTCCGCAAAGAACTCCGTTCCCAGATGCCTTGATGTTGTCGTATGTCGACATCTCGTCGAGTTCTGGAATTCCGTAGGTCCGGCTGATAAACCTCATTTTTCTGCTCAGCGCCGGCGTGCCCGATTCTCCAAGCGCGAATCGAGGATGGGTTCCACGCTCGATCAGCATCACGTCGTACCCGAGCTTAGCGAGCACCAAAGCGCAGGCGCTACCGCCCATTCCGCTGCCTATCACTGCGACATCATACTTCTTCATTTGCGGTATCCTTTTGACCGATTAGCCACACGTATCCGTTCTTCGTCTTTAAATGACGAAGGATCGTCGTCCCATAGATCAATAAAGAGCTGCTACTAAGCGATTTGCTCTTGAGCGGTTTGCTCGTACGATTCCAACCGTCCAGTGCCGGCCTTTCGGCCGTGGCCCGCCGCCCTGCGCTTCAGAATGCCTGACAAGATTCCGTCATAAACTCCGGCCCGCGCATCCAACATGCGCATCGCCGCCGTGTAGGTCTTCTCAAAATCCTTGTGCGACTTGATGTACGGAAGCCCAGCGGCGAACCAGCCATCGCCATGTGCCTCGTCGCACTCGCAATGAACCACAAAGAATTTCAGCAGCTTCTCGTTCAAGCCTCTTTTCCGGAGGTTCGCCAAGATCCTTCTTTGCTGGGCCGGGATCGTGAGCTCAAGCGCGCCCATGCCGCCCAGGCCATACTGCAAACCATCAGCGAACCAGCACAGGTTCATCTTGGTATTCAGCAGATGGAATGTCTCTGGATTCCAATCGTCTTCGCGCGCGCCGCCGAAATGATCCATGAGGGGTTCGAACAGATTAGGATGTGCCTGTTCAAAATCCCCCTGGCCGAATTCGTCATGTAAATTTTCGTACAACTCCTCGCGCATATTGAAAGGCACGAATAGGCTATACGCCGCGACATGGAGATGAAAGCGCTGCATGTTGACGCGATAATTCGACAAGAAATAGCGTATTTCCTCGTCGGTCAAATCATTTTTATCGAAATATGTAAAAAGCTCGTGATCTGTGACGCGGTGTTCGTGAATACGCGCCTTCAGCCATTCGATAAATTCCGCTGGCTCGGTAATGTGCGGCGGTACATGTGTTTCTTGAGCCAATTCGCGCTCGGCATTTTCGATCACCGAGCGAAGCTTCCATTCTAGTTCGCCACGCTCCGTACCCAGAGCGAACCCGTCGGACATCAGTTTAACATTGAGATGGTACAGGCTTTCCTGAAGAGCGCCCCATAAAGCAGATTTCTTGTTGGAAAGTGCTTCACGGACGATTGAGTCAAACTCACCTATGTAGCCCACCGATTTCATCACATCAAACTTCACTTGAAGGTGACTGGCCAGCTGTTCCATATATAGTCCTTTGTTTAAAAATGAAGTGAAAAATCCACAATTTTACTTCAGGCCATTCCCATATCAGCCGTACACCGCCTCATAAATTCTTCTTTCAATAAATTCTTCATTACCTTACCCGTCGCTGTCTTGGGTATCGAAATCTCTAAGACGTGGCTTGGAACCTTAAAGTCCGGGAGATTTTTTCTACAGAACTCGGCGATGATCTTTTCGTCGATATCGCTATGGATAGCCTTTTCATAAAACAAAACTATTAAAGGTTTCTGACCATCTCCATTCACTCCAATGACAGCAGCATCTTTAATGCCTTGGAGTTGGCTTGCTACATTTTCAATTTCCACTGACGAGATATTTTCCCAACCATAAGGCGTTTCGACATAAATCAGATCTTTCAGTCTGTCTTTTATTTCGAGATATCCATCCGGATGCACAACGGCAATATCGCCGCTATGAAACCACCCGTCCTTGAATGCATTTTCTGTCGCGCGTGAATTGCCGAAATACCCTTGCGCCACGGTGTTTCCCGACATGAGCACCTCGCCTGGCGAGACCCCATCCCATGCCACGTCATTCATGTTCTGATCGACCACCCTGAGCCCAGTACCGGCGTGGATGCCCGCAATGCCCTGCCGCATGCGCAGCCTTATCTCATTTTCTTGAGGCAAATCGCCCCACTCATCGCGTGCCTCGCAAACAACAAACGGGCCGCAGGTTTCGTTCAACCCATACTGATGAATCAAATTTACGCCCCGTTGTTTCATTGACCTGATCAAGTCAGGCGTCGGCCCGGCACCGCCCGTCAAAACCGTCAGGCCTTCTAGCGACGACGAATCGAATATTTCATCCGTCAAATGTCGAACCAATCGCGGGGATCCAGCTAGGTGCGTAACTCCTCTCGAGGCAATCCCGTTCTTCAATGAAGCCGGATCCATGGTGACGGCGCTCTCGTCAACTACTTGCTTTGCACCGACGGCGGCCGCAGCCCACATATGCCCCCACCCGTTGACATGAAACATGGGAAGCGACCAGTAATACACCGATGAAGACGAAAGATTCATCATCATGACCTGCCCCAAAGCATGCAGGTAAGCCGCACGGTGACTGAAAACAACTCCTTTTGGGTCTCCTGTAGTGCCCGAAGTAAAATTTATCGCTATAGGATCGTTTTCTGACCGAATACGTTTGTCCAGAGGAATAACGGAATCATATTTGTGCTGCTCAAGATCATAAAAACGATATTTAGAGGAAGCACCACTCAACTCGGGAGATGCATCAAGTAGCACAACAATATTGCTTGACAACTCCGTGAATAATTCGCGGTGCCTACGAACTAGCTCACTACTTGCAAGAATAACCCGCGAGCCGCTATATACAATCTGTTTTCGTATGTCGTTCGATTGAAGCCACGGATTGAATGAAACGATGACCCCACCGAGAGAAGGAATTGCGTAGTGAGCTTCTATGGATTGAAGCGAATTATGCGTTAGCAAACCGACTCTATGCCCGTACTCGACACCGAGGCTGTGCAATAAAGCAGCCATACGACGCGAGCGGCGCAGAAGAACTTCAAAAGTAATATCGCCGCCATGAGACGAAACTGCAATCTCATTAGAGAGATATCGACCGCATCTCTCTAAAAACGTGACAGGCGTTAAATTCGTAAAGTAATGCGAATTCTTCACATCGCCCCCTCTCGGTTACGTCCCTGCAATTGATAACTATCGAAAGTACCGAATATTGTTATTTCGGTAATTTATCCGCGATCGCTCTGACGCCATCAGAAGCGCATGCCTCATCCTTGTCTCCCCCTGGTGCCCCTCCGACACCAAGCGCTGCAACAATGCTCCCATTTGCCTTGATCGCAACAGCACCGGGTAGCAGTGCGATATTCGGAATGGTTAAAAACGATGGCTCGCTCGGCTTTCCATTGAACGCCGCGGCGGCTTCCGAGCTTTTACTGAACTTAAATACCGGACCTAACGTAACCACCGTATATGCCTTACGAAACGCCGTGTCTTTTGTGTGAACGGTGCTCCCATCGCTCCGTATTAGGACACGTGTTTCACCATTAATATCGACCACCGCAGCCCCTATGTGGTAGCCACGTGATTCGCACGAATTCACTGCTGCTTGCGCCGCCTGTAATGCAAGGCCCAACGGAAGGACATAATCCTGCGAATAAGCTCTGCCGCTCGACAGCAATACTGTCGCCGCAAAAAATGCAAAACGATTCATGCTTTTCTCCGCAATATCAGCTTATCAGGAGTATTCACCACGACATGTGACGATACGCAAACGTAGTTCGCGGTCGTTACTGAATTTTCTCAGCATGGGCCTCGATCAACGATCAGGCTCTCTTAGAACGGGTTCGTATTTGCGTCAATGGATTCTAAAAATTTCACCAGAACCATTCGTGTCTTCTCATCAAACAATGAGTCTATCTTCGTAGATAATCCTGCGTTTCGATGGTTGTTGTCGGATACAACACACCTCAGAGTCTCGCAAGCTCCGTTGTGGTAATACGGCTGAAGGCTATACGTTCCGAGGACGGATGAAATGCTGTATCCCGATCCTTTCCCATCGCCGTTGAAGTCGTAGCCGAGCGCCTTTAGCCCGTTACTGTCTGTTTCGATTCCGCCGATGGCAGGAAATCCTTCAATCGAGTTACCAGAACCCGCGACGTTTATCCCGTACGACCCGATATCCTTCAGGTACTTGTACAGAAACTGGGATCGATTCGCGCCTGTTGATGCGGATTCTGTCTCGATGTCGCCGGGTGCCGGCGGCGAACTTGAGTCCCTTGAACTCGCGCTCCACTTGCCCCCGGAATGGCAGCCGCTGCATCCGGCCTTTTGGAAAAGCTGCCTCCCCTGAGCGATCTCCGTGTCGTCTACACCACCGATTGGGTCGCCGCCCCTTGTATATAACTCTTGCTTCGTCATTGGGCGGTTGGGCGTACGAATTCCGTAATGCTGCCACTCTTTCATGGCGTCCAATGCGGGAAATTCGATATCACTGCCGGACAATTCAACCGTCGGCTGAGGCCTGCCCGCATTCGGCACTGTGAAGGGTGTCATAACGCATGGCGCTTCTTCAAAATTGTACCAATCCCCCAGCACCAACCCGTGATCGGGGTCGACCGTACTTTCGGTTATATCGGGGTAGCCAGGCGTGACCACGCATGGACGAGGTGTAGCTAGCAAACCCGGACCTGAAACAAGTCGCGTGTTGAAATCCGCGTCTTGCAGTTCGTCGAAGATCGCGGAGGCATCGATGATTCGCTGATCGAGCGCATTCCTCGGGTTAAAGGTGCCGTTGATCGCCAGAGTTTTTCGTGGTCCCGTACTGAATTGCCAAACCACCCCGTCTGTCAATCCTCCGGGATGACAACTCGCACAACTCTGTCTGCCTTTTTCCGATAGCCGGTTTCGACTTGCGCCACTACCGGCCGGATTTACAAAGTTGCCTCGCGAAGAAAAGAACAGCTCGGCACCGACCAGCATCATTTCGGCTTCAGAGCCCGGAGCCGGCAAATTTTCCGTAGGGATGACCTTTACGACTCGATCGACGTTCAGGTTAACGACGGACACATTTCGCGATACAAAATTTAGGACGTAGGCGACGCTGCCTGCTGAATTGATAACTATGCCGATGGGATTTTTGCCGGCATTTGCGCCGCTGGTAGCGGCTACATCCGGATCGTTGAGGTCGATATAACGGGTTGTATTGTCATCTACTGTGAACGCCAACGCCCCTTTACCCGACACGCGCAGTTTCACCAAAATATCGCTGCCGCCCGAGGCTACATACGCATAGCCGTCACCGTCTTGGGTAGTAAATGCAATCGCGTCTGGATTGGCAAAGTAAAGTTCCTGCTTGCCCGCTTCCGGAACCCGTCCTCCGAGGTGGAGATTAATGTCACCAGCATCTCCAGGCCTGCCCTCGATATCAAAGATCGAGTTGACGAACGCCTGCGTATCTGTCTTGTAATACAACGGACCGGAGGGCGATGCGGCGATATTGGGCAGATACGCTGCCTGGCCACGGATTACTATGCTTTGCAGCTGATTGGGAAATGCATGCGTGACATTTCCCTTGGTATCGAGAACTCCCGTATTTTGAGATGCCAGTCTTACGACCACCGGATTGCTCAAGGCGCTCTTGGTCGCACTCCATGTATCGATGCTCAGGCGGCATACAACGCCTTCTTTCCCCAAATCATCGCGTTGTACCCCACCCCGAGAGGTGAATGACAAATATCGCGTGACGAACAGATAGCGGCTATCGCGCGTAACGGCCAGCGCAGCCGGTTGGAAGTGCCGCTCGTTATCGGGACTGTTGCATTCGCTATTTCTTAGATCGAACGTGCCAAGGATATTATTGTTTTTCGTATCGATCCAAGTAATAGTGTCCTGGCTACGGTTCGCAACAAACACCCTCTTCCCGTCGGGTGAAACCACTACTCCCCGAGGCTCCGCGCCGGTCGTCAAGTTGCCGTAGCGACCGACTGCCGCGTCCAAAGAAGCCTTGAATTTATTCGGGTCCGGATTGACCACTTTAATGACCGAAACCGTGCCGTCAGCGGCGTTGGCCACATAGGCATATCGCCCATCAGGCGATAATGCCAAGCTCCTCGGATCTTTGCCCACGCTGACCTTCGCCACAACGCTTTGCGTGTCGGTGCGAATGACCGTCACCGTGTTCAAGTCCGGATTAACCGTCCAGAGGAGCTGATTGTCGGCACTCAGCGCTATCGGGCTCGAATAGCTCGATCTCAAACTGTCTGCCACCGCGATGCTGTGGGCTGGAGGATTGGATCCCTGACCGAATGCAACTTTGGGTATGAACGTGCATAGGCCCATCACTGTCGATATGACCGCGAATGACCTACATCCTACTTTAAGACCAAGACTGCCATATGTACGAAACATATCGCGAAAGCCCCTTTTAAAGTCGATTTAGTTTCAGAAATTCACATATCGCGCAGGCACGCCAATCGCGTGGCAAGCTACGTATGAAACTCTATATGCTTTACAGAATTATTAATCTGGAATCACATTTTTGAAAGCCAACACAGCCCGCGGCTCGAATTTGAACCGTTGTCTCGACACTCAAGCACCCGCCTCTAACTCAAAACCATTTGGCAACGCTTACGCGCCACTCATTAGTGACGAGACGGCGACTGCACTACCTAACGATTACACGCTATTTCATATGGGCACCAAACCAATAACTGCTCAGTCCCCACTCTTTAGTCCAGTAACTTTTAAATCAGTTAAAACGAAAATTCGACGACTCTTATTCAGTAAAATTTCCGCAAAAGATGTTGCACTACTAGAACTATGGTATTACGATTGGCTTACATGGACCGAGTGGCTATACATTGCGGCTGGGATACATCCATCACCGTTTGTCATTGGTCACTAACAGTGCGCGGAACACGGCCACCAACATCTCGTCATCTAATGGCGATATTCGTTGAACGCCGCCACTTACTTAAATTAGATACGAAACCAACCGGGCTCGTCGCTTTTAACGGCCTTTGGATTCGTCCGCTGATTTGCCGAGGCCACATAACTATCGTTCTGTGAGATTACATAACGATCGCTATGTTGTCAACTGTGCCTGATGGCCAAATTCATACCGATTAGCGAACTATGGTTTACAGAAACGAGCAAAAAAAGATATCGCGCCAGCGCATCATCAATGCCGCGGGTCGTGGCTTCCGCAGGGGCGGCTATGGTGGTATCGGCGTGGATGGTCTGGCGAAAGAAGCCGGCATGACCTCAGGCGCCTTTTACGTTCATTTCGACTCCAAAAAGGCTGCATTTCGGGAATCGATGCTTCAAGGTATCGCCGAATTGCACGGGGGTGTTTTACACCTTCAGTCCGAGTGTGGACCGGCATGGTGGCCCGAATTCGTACGCTACTATCTGAGCGCCAAGCGCACCTGTGACTTATCTGAGAGCTGTGCACTACAGAGTCTGCCCCCAGAGGTGGCTCGCCTGGATGAGTCTCTACGCGCAGAATTCGAAACCGGATTTCGTGACGTCGTAAAGGCCATCATTAGCGGCCCACCATCACCGCTGACTCCGTCCGACGAAGATTCGGCTTACGCCGCGCTGGCGCTGCTCACCGGCGCGGTCACGTTAGCGCGCGCTGTTGCCAGCAAAGATTTGGCAGACAAGATCGCAGAAGGCGCCTTGCGCGCACTGCTGCCGAAGCCGTCGCCATAAGCGGTAGGAAGCTCAAGCCGCGCCCGGCCTGCCCTGACGCCGCCATGAAAAGTTGGACCGACTCGCGCATTCCTACGACGGTCAAATGTGTTTATGTCTTGGATGTGCAATTCAACATCCACTGGACACCGAATTTGTCTGTCAACTTGCCGAAGTAGTCACCCCAGGGCTGCACAGCCAGTGGCGTGGTAATCCGGCCGCCATCCGCAAGTCCGCCGAAGAGTCGCTCTGTTTGAGATCTATCCTCCAGCATGAAGATCATGGCGGAACCTCTCATTGGCTCGGCATCATCATTGTCTGAGGCAAAAAAATTGACACCCGCTCCTTTGAATTGGGCGTGCATTATTTTCCCTCGCATCGATTCGGTGCGCACCGGCATGCCGTTCTCGCCGTGACGCATCATGGATACCACGGTTCCGATACCACACTTCGAATAGAAATTCAGCGCTTCCTCACAGTGCGTGGTGAAAAACAGATAGTTTGAAAGTTCCATTTTAGCCTCCGATATCAATAGCGCTGCTTGAGATGGTTTCGGTGAAGAAGTACGGACTGCTTACTGGTAAACAATGAACTCATTGTTCAAGAAAGGCTGCATCTTGTTGCTCGTTTCACGCCATTCTCGATAGGGATCGCTCTTCTTGACGATTCCGCTGCCAGCGTACACTCGCACTTCGTCACCGGACATCCTTGCCGTTCGGATGGCAAGGGCGAAGTTGGCATTGTCATCTAATGTAAAAAAGCCAAAACCGCCGGTAAAAAATCCGCGTTCTATCCTTTCGTGCTTTCGAATACGTTTTCCACTCAGCGAGATCGGCTTGCCCCATATCGTTGCGGGAGGATAGATCGCAGCCAGTAGCCGAAATACGCCTTTGCCTGGCTGAAGTCTCCCTGTGATAGTGCTTTTGAGGTGCTGCACATATCCGAGATCGATAACATTGAGAGATTCGACTTGTTCAATGGACTCCGGCAGACAGACGGCACTGAGATGGTCGTAGAACATCCGCGCTGCGGTTTCATGTTCTTCGATCTCCTTGTCGTCGCTAAGGAGCTCTTCGCGATAGCGAACACTCTTTTCCTTGTCGTTCGATCCCTTACGAGTGCCGGCCAAAGGCTCGACAACAATCCGATCACGCTCCTTCTTCACCAGCATTTCGGGAGAGATTCCAATCCAGGCGTCTGCTCCGAACCATCTGAAGACGTATTCGTAGCGTGGATTCTTTTTCGCGGCTGCAATGCGGAGCAGTTGTACCGGGGAAATCTTCTCTCGGAGGAAGAGCCTGACCTCGCGACAGATGACCACCTTGTCCGTCGCTTCTTGGGACAGTTCGTCGATGAGATCAACAAGGGCATCGATGTACTCCCGGCACTCCGGTATCTCCTGCCGCCGCGCAACCATCAAGCCGATTTTTGGCGAAAGATCACCAGATAACGTGACGATATCGTTTTCGATGCTATTGCATTCCTCGCTCTCGAAGAAACTGAAATGGCACTCCTCCGCAGTTATCCGGCAGGTGATGCGAGGGATGGTGAATACCAGCGGCTCATCGATGTTTTCCGGATGAATCCCACAACGCCAACCACCGAGTAAGAACGTCGAAGGCGGCAATCGATGGTGCAGGGTAAGGAAAGGCCGTATTTCGTCGATGAAGGTAGCCACATGCTGAAACATTTCATCATGATGATCGCCACCTTGCAGCTGATAGGAGGCTTCACGCTCAACGACATCTCGATGCCTCAGCCGAAGTTGAAGTGTATGGCCTTTTTTTGCGGACTCCACGTGAAACTCGCTCCCTACGCCGACGATCGACAGCGTGTCTTCGCTCGAGGCAATGCTGAACAGTCCGAGAAACTCCTTCGCTGATTCTGGATATCGCGCCTCGAAAACCTGCGCAATCGCGGCACCAACGGCGCTAATCGGCATTTCCGCATGGGGATTTTTGAAGGTGACTTCCTTCATCGCCATCACCGGATTCCCTTATATGCACGCGCCAAGTTGCTACAAACGTGAAGTGCCTGGAGGAAATCTAGTCCATGGGATCGCAACGAAATGCCATTTTCGTTGCGCAGCCATGATCCTCGCTCGCAGCCAGAGCGACTCGCCTTATCAATGAAAGGATCATGCTCGACTTCCAAACGCAAACCCGCCAGTTGACCCCCCTCGTCGGCGTGGAGCAACGCAGTCTTCTCCACCTCGGCGATGACATCGCTTACTGACGCATCGGAGTCCGCCCGCCGTGTCACCATGTTCTCCCAGAGCGGATCGCACATCCATACCACCGGTGCAGCGGCTTCCCGCAGCACATGTATGAAGTCCCTCAGTGCGCTTACCTTTGCTCCAAGACTCGTCAGGACAACGATTTTCCCCGGCTCTTTATTGGGATTTAGAAGCATGTAGGTGGAGAGGAGATCCGCCGGCGCCAACGTCGGGCCGACGCGTATGCCTATCGGATTGAGTACGCCGCGCAAAAATTCCAGGTAGCCACTTCCCGAGAAAAGATTGATGCCTTCGAGCCACAGCAAGTGCGTGCTTGATGCGTAAAAACCATCGGTAACGCTTCCTCGACGCACCAAAGCTTCCTCGAAATGAAGATTTGCTCCTTCGTGCGAGGTGTAGGCTTTGAACTGGCCATGGCGTATCGATCTCAGCGACTGCAACGCTGCCTCGTAAGCCATAAGCATGCGACTGGCATCCGGATTGCGGCCCCGGGGATCGGGAGATATTTCATTCGCCATATCCCCGTAGTAGCTCGTGACGGTAATGCCATCAATCTCTTCGGTGGGGTGCGCGCATGACTTGGCGTAATTGCCTGCAACGAGGCCGATGGGCAACACGGGCTTCCCGAGCATCAATGCAAGATACTTACGAACCGACTCGAGGCTTTTCATGTGTTCGCTCACGAGACCAGAACTCGCATCCTCGAACCGCTCATTGGAATTGCCCAGCTGCAGGACGAACATCCGCCCTTCTCCCGCAGCTGCGAGCTCGGCCTTCAAGCTATGCACTTCCGCGGCATCCACCAGACCCGGTAGGCGCGAGAGGCTCGTTGTCACATCAGTGAGGCTATCTTCCTGCGGGTATCGGGGCATGTGTCTGAGCTCTTTGTCACGCCATCCCCGAGGAAGCCATCGATTGAGCTCCAGCGACTCTCGACTGTTCATATCCTTTCTACCTATAAAGAAATGAGTTGGGAGATGTCCTTTCGGATCGATTACAACGTAGCGCCACCATCCACGACGAGATCGTGCAGGGTGATGTGTTTCGCTTCATCGGAGAGCAGGAAAGCAACAGCCATAGCAATGTCTTCCGGCTCTGCGATCCTTCCAAGAGGAATACCCGTCCTGTACAGGTTCTGGTCACCATCAATCAGCTTTTGATCTCTCGCATTCGGATCGCTGTCGAGCGCCATCAGCATCGCCGTATTCGTCGATCCAGGAGAGACGACGTTGCAGCGGATACCGTGCTTGCCAAGCTCCAAGCCCATGCATTTCGTGAGCATCACGGTAGCCGCCTTCGAGGCGCAGTACGCCGACATGTTCACTCGCGGCGTCGTACCCGCGTTAGACGCAATCGTTACGATGGCCCCAGCGCCTCTTCTGATCATCCGCAGCGCAACGCTGTGCGATACGAAAAAAGTTCCGTTGACGTTGACGTTGAAAGTATTCGCCCAGCTCTCCGGTGTCGTCGCTTCGAAGGAACCCGGGAAAAGGACACCGGCTCCATTGACCAAGCCATCGATGGGAAGCCTGTTTTCGATGCGCGCTACGGTGCTTTCTACGCGATCCGCACGGCTGATATCGACAGCCACGGGTTCCAGCACACGACGTAGCCGATTCATCTCCGCGGAGAGCGACGCGAGTCGATCCTCGTTGACGTCAAGCGCGTAGACAAAAGCACCTTCCGCGATCAGCAAACGTGTCACAGCTTCCCCAATGCCTTGGGCCGCTCCTGTTACGACGATCGTCTTACTTTCGAATCTTTGTCGCGCTGAACCCGTCATGTTTCATCCTGAGTAGCTGAACGAATGGGTGCACCAGAGTTCGAACTAAAACGAGATTGAGACAGCTAATCCGCCGACGCCGAATCTCAACCCACGCAGATAATCTGCGTGGGACGGGATGGCCCATGGGCATCGTTTATGCCAAGCCGGCCAAAAACAAACGGCCTTTGAGATTGAGTAAAGCAAACAGCACTGATCTGCGCATGTGCGAATACAAAACAAATAAGACGCACCAAATCACACCGCCAATGGCATAGCCATTACGATTAATAACAGTTGGTCTGATAGCGTTTCTTAGTGTACATAACGATCGCTATGTCGTCAATCCTTGCCCTGATCCGCGATCAAGCCAGCTCACCAATCACTTCCTTTGCGGACATCACCCTCCCCGAACAATGAGCAACATGGTGCAAGGCCATTTCATGATGATCCAGCGAAAAATCGCCGAGCGCATCGGAAACAAAAAATGGCTTCACATCGGCCATGAATGCGTCAGTAGCCGTTACCAAGCAACCTATATGTGCGTATACGCCACAAATAATCAGTTGGGTGCGTTGCAATGCCTTCAGCCGATCCAGCAGATCGCTTTTGGCGAACGCACTGTAGCGATGCTTTATCAGCACGTGATCTTTTCCATCGACGGGTTCAAGTCCATTCACGATGGCCTGGGCTTCTACGTCTTCGGGCATCCCTGCACCCCAAAAATCCACCAGCAACCCCCGGTTGTTCTTGGTCTGCCCGCCAGGCTGTGCCGTGTAAAAAGTCGGGATATGCAGGTCATGGCACATCTGCTTTATGGAACGGATATTTGCGACGATTTTGTCGACGAACAGATTCGATTCATACGGCCTGAGAAAATAATTCTGCATGTCATGAACAAGTAACGCAGCGCTGTCCGCCTCTACCTTCCAAGTTAGCGGAGAGCGGACAAGCCCGACGCTCGTGGGAGCGTCGTAGTACTTGATCTTTGGAATGGCCATAAGTGTCCTCGTAGTTTCCTTGAATTCACATTTTTGACGTAACTTCGCGCCCATCCCATTCACAGCTTTAAACTAAACCATGTGACGCGCCGTGACATGATCAACGCTATTAATTACTTTCATGTTTCACCCGGAATACGTCAATCTTCGATCACGAATAAATAACGCCATCGGAGACAAGCATGTTTATACTGCACAACATTATCGATTCCTGATCCTCGCCAACCTCCACAATCAGACCTACGTTCATTCCCTAAAGCAGGTTGACGTCCGACGGCGAACAACAAACCGCCGAATCATCGACTGTCGTGAGGTTCAAAATGGCATCAACGTTCGCTTTAGAGAAATCCGAACTCATGGATAAAGCCCATGCGAAGATGCAACGCATGTTTACAGATCAACTATGGACAGCGCGTCAAAAGCTGGCATTGACATGCCGGATACTTTTTCAGGCCGGACATGGCTCATCGCTGTCCGGTCAAGTGAGCGCCCGGTCATCATCCGGCAGCACCTTCTATACCCAGCAATTTGGTCTCGGACTTGACGAAATACGGGAATCGAATCTTGTTCGCGTTGATGAAGACCTCGAGGTCATCGAAGGCAACGGAATGGCGAATCCGGCCAATCGATTTCATGCCTGGATCTATCGACATAAAATAGATGCCAACTGCATCATCCATGCGCATTCTCCACATGCCTCGGCACTGTCCATGCTGGAGGTTCCTCTTGCGGTATCGCACATGGATTTCTGCCCGCTTTACGACGATTGCGCCTTTCTCGCCACCTGGCCTGGCGTCCCTGTAGGAAATGAAGAAGGCGAAATCATCACACATGCACTCGGCGACAAACGTGCCGTCCTCCTTGCCCATCATGGATATCTGGTGGCTGGAAGAACAATCGAAGAGGCTTGCGTTCTTTCCCTGCTGATCGAGCGGGCCGCCAAGGCTCAACTCATCGCGATGAGCGCCGGAGACATCAAGCCCATTTCGCCGGATCTTGCTCAAGAAGCGAGAGTCTGGATGACCACCGAGAAGCGACATGCGGCGACCTTTGCCTACTATGTACGCGGCGCACTCCGTGAACACGCTGACTGCCTGACTTAACGATTTAATTGATATGCCCGTGGGCAAAACCGCCCACGGGCCGAGGTCACATTGGCAAGCACAGCCACTTTCGGTCATCCGGCATCCGTGCACAGATCATCGAATAAATAAGCGAATGGAATACTTTGTGGCGTAGGTAGAATCAGAGCATTCCGCGCTAGATGGTTGACACAGCAAGCTGCTTAAATACGGCTCCTTATGAGCCGGCGTGCTTATTGTTCCGGTGGAACATCGACATCCGTCGTAGCGATGGTTGTAAGGCCATGATTATTGGAAGCGATGTACGTTACCGTATAGTGCTGATCGGCTCCGGTTTTATTGGAAAAATCCAGATCAAAATCGTAGTCTGCCTCACCAATATGGGCATGCCGTACCGCCTTGTAGATGTTGATGCTCTTATCCGACGAAGTAATTGACACCAGCTTGGCCTGAGGTGCTTTATCACTGTAGTCTTTGAGTTTGTGCTCAACATAAATTCGCTTGAATTCACGAGTAACGTCGAATGGTTCATCGCCCACAACATGGGACTGAACGTTGAAAATGGGCCGTGGGGTGAACGTAAGCCCACGCGCCTCCGATAGTCCGTTTATGGTTCCATCTGCAACAATCCGAAGAAACTTGCCGGTGACCCGGTCGTATTCCATGACCTGATTGGTACCGGTGCTAACTACGTAAAGGTTGCTGTTGGCGCCACCAAACCTGATCGCATGCGGGTCGACTATTCCGCCGTATCCCGGCGGGACAAAGGCATCGATAAACGCACCAGTTTTTCCATTGAACCGAAGAACGGCATTGGTCTTGGCGCTGCCTACATACATGTTGCCATCTGGACCAAATTCCAATCCGATCGGACGGACCAACCCGCCACCGCCAGGAGGTACGAAGTCACTGTACTCCTTGGTCACCAGGTCATAGCGAATGACGCTATTGCTCCCACCGCTGGCGATGTACATGTACTTGTCATCGAACGTTTGCATAAACGGCTGGTTGAGACCGCTGCTCGGGTCCGCAAAGACATCGACGAATTTGCCGTTCCTGTCGTAGCGCAGCACCTGATTCAATGTCGTGTCGCCAACGTATACCAGGTTATCGGGGCCAAAATTGGGTGCCGACGGGCTAACGAGACCACCGTTGCCCTTGTCGATGTAAACCCCTTTATATGCACCGGTATACCCGTCAAAGCGCAAGACCTGACCCGACAGATTAGCTGACAGGAACAAATCGCCACCGAACCCGACCTGGGACGCTACGGGTCCCTGCACATTGAAAATCACTCCAAGGAATTTGCCCGTATCCTCGTTATATTGCATTACCTGATTGCTGCCGTAGCTGCTAATGAAGTAATTAGCATAGGGATAGTTGGAGTCATAGCTGTATGCAGCTTGAGAAACCACGCATGCTCCGAGCACCACCGATGCAGCCAATAGCCGAAGAGCTTTTCGGCTCTGGCTTGAAATAAGTCCATGAATATTTAAGGCAACCTTGGAAAACATAAAACCATCTCCTTCGTAGGATAAATAGGTTAATTCTGTTTTTCGTAAGAGCAGCCGCCATGTGCATGTACTAGCCCGCGGGAGCCGATCCCGTCAGTTGCGCATTGGTCAACGCGTTGCCGGCAATACCCCATGCGCCATCCACAGCGTGGACGACGTTTACCCAGATGCGCTCTTTTGGCTGCCTACCCTTGGAGGCTTCGTGGACAATGTTGGTTGCCTCTTCGATATAACCTTTCTGGATTTCACGCGTGGAAAAGGCAAACGCAGGAACCTTCCACTCAACGAATACCACTGGAGCTTCTACCGAGCCGGAGAAAGTATGGTCCTTGGGTATGACGTGGATGGAGCCGACGATATTCGGTGTCATTTCCTTGTTTCCCGTCATTCCATGCCACTTGATCATGCAATCCGACAGGAGGGAAAAGGTCTCTTTTTCGGTGCCCTTCGGCAGAACACCTTCGGTGACGGTAAGAGTCAGTGGCATTGGAAGCTCCTAGTAAAAAATTGCGATGACACAGCGATGACACAGCATGTGTGCGGATGTACGAGCGTATAAATAACGATCGCAATCTGAGTTTAGATAACGATCGCTATTCAGTCAACTGGGCTGGTCGAATTTCTTGGGATGGCCTGATCCCGTCGTGACCGCAGCGCTCCTGTGTGCCGCCGCTTCACGCTCGATGACGGCGATGCCCACCGTGCTTGGGCGATTTCACGCCCCCTGTTTGGCCGCGTTTTGCTGCGCGGTGCGTCTGATAATTGACTCGCGGCGATGCGACCACGCAGGACAGCGCCCGCTTCGTGTCGCACGCGATCGTCGAGGAAGCGCGTGGCCTGCTGATCGCCTAAGTCGCGTTGCCGCGTGTCTTATGACACCAGCGTGAAAGATCACGACACTCCACGCAGATGGCATCGGTCCCGCTCGGCTAAGCTTGTGCTTTTGAGTGAGGCTACACGTGCGCAACACCCTCTTTCGCCTGATCGGCGTTCTCGAAATCGCCGGTGGCTTCTATGGCGTAGCCGCGATGCTGCATCGGCTTTTGCCGTTCGGCGCGCACGACAGCCTGGTCGCGCTGATCGGTCTGGCGTTGTACGGCTTCGTGCTGGCCGCCGGGGTGCAGTTGATGACCGGCAGCGAGCACGGTGTGCGCATGTCGGGCTGGGCGCAGTTGCTGCAGCTGCCGCTGATCGCATTTCCGGTCTTCAGCTATGCGCTGCACTGCGGCGCCTTCGTGAATGTATTCGCCACGCTGCAGGCCGCGCCGCGACTCGGCATCGACTGGCACTTCGGCAGCCAGGGCTTCGTGCTCGCGGTGGCCGGCCCAGCGGTATCGCGGCTTGGCATCAACCTGCTGGCGCTGCTGTCGTGGCTAGTGCTCAGACTGCGCTGAGCCATGCCTCACCGGGCGCGCACGCTATCATGGGCGGATGAACTCACCTGACCAGCTGCCGCCGGCACCGACCCTGCCCGTCATCCGCCTGAAATCCGATCGCAACCCCGGTCATCCGTGGGTATGGTCGGCGCAGATCTACAAGCCGGAGTCGAAACTGCCGCCGGGCAGCGTGGTCGAGGTGCAGGACGCGAAGGGCCGTTTCGTCGGCCGCGCGTTCTGGAACGGCCATGCGCGGATCGCCTTGCGCCTGCTCGACAGTCATCCGGACGCGGCGATCGACGCCGACTGGATCGCCGCGCGCATCGCCCGTGCCGTGCAGCTGCGCCGCGACTGGCTGCGGCTCGATCAGGTCAGCGACGCCTGGCGCGTGGTGCACAGCGAGGGTGACGACCTCTCGGGCCTGATTGTCGATCGCTATGCCGACATTCTCGTCATCGAATATTTCGCCGCCGGCATGTGGCGCTTCCGCGAAGCGATCCACGCTGCCCTGCTCGGCCACTTCCCGGGTGCGCAGCTGTACTGGTTCGCCGAGTCGCACGTGCAGAAACAGGAATCGTTCGACTGCCGCAGTCCTGACGTGCCCGCGGCCTTCGAGGTCCACGAACACGGCCTGCGCTTCCACGCCGCGCCCGGCTCCGGCCACAAGACCGGTTTCTTCGCCGACCAGCGCGACAACCGTCGCCGCTTCGCCGAACTGGCGAAGGGTCGGCGCGTGCTCGACCTGTGCTGCAACGCCGGCGGTTTCGCTGTGCACGCGATGGCGGCCGGCGCACGCGAAGCGGTCGGCGTGGATCTGGACGCGGGCATCCTGGAGGTCGCCCGCGCCAACGCCGCCGCAAACAACGTCGCGGTGACGTTCGAACAATCCGACATCTTCGACTGGGTTCGCGCGGCGGTGGCGCGCGGCGAGCAATATGACGCGGTGATCCTTGACCCGGCCAAGCTCACCCGCGACCGCAGCAAGGTGATGGACGCGCTGAAGAAATACTTCGCGATGAATCGTATGGCGCTCGACATCATCCCGCCCGGCGGTCTGCTTCTGACCTGCTCGTGCACCGGCCTGGTCGGCGAAAGCGAGTTTCTGGAAATGCTGCGCCGGGTCGCGCTCAACGCCGGCCGCGAGATCCAGGTGCTGGAAGTGCGCGGCGCTGGCGCCGATCATCCGTTCCGTACCGATGTACCCGAGGGGCGTTACCTCAAGGCCGTGTTCTGCCGGGTGGATTGATCGGCTCGATCGCAGCGGGCGAGACAGCGTTGCGTAAACTCGCAGTCAGCATCACTGGATTCCCTTATGCCTGCCACCGAAATGCTGTTGATCGTTCTTGTCATCACCGTGCTGCTGGTCATCGTGCTGCAGGTCGTGGCGCTGTTGCGCGGGCGCGGCGATGCGGGGCTCGCCCCGCGGCTGGATGCCCTGAAGGATGACGGCGAGCGGTTGCAGCGAGCGCTGCGCGAGGAACAGCGCAGCGGCCGCGAAGAGCTGCAACAGGGCTTCGACCGCTTTCGTAGTCACGTCGTCGAACAGCTCGGCGGCATGTCGCAGCAGCAGATCGAACGCATTGACGGTTTCGGTCAGCGCCTGAACCTGCTCACCGAGCGCACCGACAATGGCCTGCAATCGCTGGCGCAGCGGCTGGCCGAAGATGCGCGCAAGAGCCGCGAGGAAGTCACGCTTTCGCTCAACCGCTTTGGTGAACAGCAGCAGCAACGCCTCGCCGCGCTCACTGCCGACAACGAGAAGCGCATGGGTGAAGTGCGCGCCACGCTGGAAGCCAAGCTCGGCGCGATCCAGCAAGACAACGCGGCCAAGCTCGAACAGATGCGCGCCACCGTCGACGAGAAGTTGCAGAGCACCTTGGAGACGCGGCTGGGCCAGTCGTTCCAGCTGGTTTCCGAGCGATTGGAGGCCGTACAGCGTGGCCTCGGCGAGATGCAGAACCTCGCGATCGGTGTGGGCGACCTGAAGCGAGTGCTTACCAACGTGAAGCGTCGCGGCATTCTGGGGGAGGTGCAGCTCGGCGGACTGCTGGAAGACCTGCTGACCAACGAGCAATACGCAGCCAACGTCGTGACAGTGCCCGGCAGCAACGAACGGGTGGAGTACGCGATCCGCATGCCGGGCCAGGGCGATGGCGAAAACGTCTATCTGCCGATCGACTCGAAGTTCCCGGTCGAGGACTACCAGCGGCTGCTGGAAGCGCAGGACGCGGCCGACGCCGACGCAGCCGCCGCCGCAGGCCGCGCGCTGGAAACCCGTGTGCGCGAAGAAGCCAAACGCATCAAGTCCAAATACGTGGCACCGCCGCACACCACGGATTTTGCCGTGCTGTTTCTGCCGACCGAGGGGCTGTATGCCGAGGTATTGCGCCGACCGGGGCTGTTCGAGAGCCTGCAACGCGACCATCGCGTTATGGTGGCTGGCCCCACCACTCTCAGCGCTCTACTCAACAGTTTGCAAATGGGCTTCCGCACACTTGCGATTGCCAAACGCAGCAGTGAGGTATGGAAGCTGCTTGGCGCGGTGAAGAACGAGTTCGGAAAATTCGGACTCGTGCTGGAAAAGGCCGAACGCCAGCTCAACACCGTGAGCAAGAGCATCAGCGATGCCGGCAAGAAGACCCGCACGATCGAAAAGAAGCTTCGCGGCGTGGAGTCCCTGTCCAGCGAAGACACTACCCAGTTACTCGGCAATCCGTTGATCGACGACGACAACGGCGACACCGATAGCGAAGCTGACGAGGAAGCATGATCGAACCGCGCCGATCGCTGGCTGGACATTGCCGCCGGCTCGATCTGCTAGTGACACTCGTGTTCGATGCACTGGGGCGACACTGGTTCGCTGGTCGCGCACCACCGTAAAGACGACCGCCCTATCTCGACGAGTACCACCTCAACGGGCACCACGAAATCCAGTCACGAGTTAACCCCATCCACAGCGACGCGACGTTACATCCCTTGCATCGATCCGCGATGCATGCCGGAGTCGCCTCATGAAAACCTTGTTGCTTGCACTCGCCCTCGCGGCGGGCGTGGCCCATAGCGCACCCGCCGCCGCGGTGGGCCGGCTGGTCGATCTGGGCGTATACGACCGCACCAGCCAGCGCGCCCTGCCAGTCTACCGGCACGACGGCCGCTACTACATCGCCGGCGAACCGGGGCATCGCTATCAGATCAGCCTGCGCAACCGTTCCGGCGCCGACGTGATGACGGTGCTTTCGGTCGATGCGGTGAATGCGATCTCGGGCGACACCGCGGACTGGTCGCAGACTGGCTATGTTCTGGATCCATACGCCAGCACCGATGTACTCGGCTGGCGCAAGAGCATGTCGCAGGTCGCCGACTTCGTCTTCGCGGATTTCGCACAGAGTTACGCAGTACGCACCGGACGTCCCGACAATGTCGGCGTGATCGGCGTGGCGGTGTTCCGTCGCCAGCGCATCTTCGTCAGGCCGATGCAACCGGCAATCGCGGCCGATTCGGCAGGCGAACCGATGCCGGCCGCATCGCCCTCGCCAGCCCCGCCGGTCGCAGAATCGATGGCACGCTCTGCCATGCAGGCACCCTTGATGGCAGTGCGGAAGACCGCGACCGATGGCCCGCTCGGCACCGGTCACGGTCAGCGCGAAGATTCCTCGATCACCTATGTCGATTTCGAGCGTGCTTCCAGCACACCGGACGAAGTAATCACGTTGTACTACGACACCTGGGAACACCTGCTCGCCCGCGGCGTGGTGCCGGTGCCGCGCCCAGGCACCCCGGAACCGTTCCCGGACCACTTCGTGCCCGATCCCTGAGCGCCGGTTCATTGCGGCAGGGATGACCTTACCCATCGAAATCCGGGCATCCCTTGACGCATTCGCTAAACTGGAGGGAATCCGCAGAACCGAAAGGAAACTCCATGAGCGATCAGCACGACGTCACCCGCGAACAGGCCGAGGAGGCCGTGCGCACCCTGCTGCGCTGGGCCGGCGAGGATCCGGCGCGTGAGGGTCTGCTCGACACGCCCAAGCGGGTGGTCAAGGCGTACCGCGACTGGTTCTCCGGCTACGAATCCGATCCGGGCGATTATCTGCGCCGCACCTTCAAGGAAGTCGCCGGCTACGACGAGATGGTGGTACTGCGCGACATCGAGTTCGAGAGCCATTGCGAGCACCACATGGCACCCATCATCGGCCGCGCGCATGTCGGCTACATGCCAACCAACCGCGTCGTCGGCATCAGCAAGCTGGCGCGCGTGGTGGACGGATTCGCGCGCCGCTTCCAGGTGCAGGAAAAGCTCACCGCGGAAATCGCCAACTGCATCCAGGAGAACCTGCAGCCGGCCGGCGTGGCGGTGGTGATCGACGCCAGCCACGAATGCATGACCACCCGCGGCGTGCACAAGCGCGGCGTGTCGATGATCACCAGCCAGATGCTCGGTGCGTTCCGCGACGATGCGCGCACCCGCGCCGAGTTCCTGCAGTTCATCGGCATCCACGGCAGCAGCCGCTGATGCGTCGGCTCGTCATTGCCATGGTGTTGCTCGCGCCGCTGGTCGCATTCGCGCAGGACTCCCGCGCCGACTATCTCCGGCAGTTCGACAGCAACGGCGATGGCAAGGTCAGCGAGGCCGAATACGTGGCCTATATGAGCCAGGGTTTCCGGAACATGGATACCAACGGCGATGGTGTCCTGGAAACCAGCGAACTGCCCGGCGGCCGCGGCAAGCCAATCACGCTGAAGGAATACCAGGACAACCTGCGCCAACAGTTCCACAAGCTCGACCGCCATCACCGCGGCTACCTCAATGCGCAGGAACTGACCGCGCCGCCACGCTGAGCGTTTGCCCCTCCCCTGCTCGCAGAGGAAGGGGCAGAGCAGCCTGCATCAGACCGAAATCGCCAGCCGCTCGGAGCGGTACAGCTGGATCGTCGCCAGCACCGCGATCATTGCCGCCAGCAGGCTGCCGACCAGGCACAGCCCGATCTGCTCGGCACTAACGCCGTCGCCGCGCAGCAACCGCGTGATACCGAGGTTCTGGCCCAGCAGCGGCACCGCATACATCCATGCCTGTGCCTTGATCGGCATGACCGCCAGCAGCAGGCTGGGGATGATCGGCACCAGCATCAGCAGCGAGAGATAGGTCTGTGCCTCGCGATAGCTCTTGGCGAATGCCGCCACCATCGATTGCAGCGCGGCAAACAGCAGCACCAGCGGCAGCATCAGCAACAACACGTTGCTGCCGAAGTGCAAGCCGAGATCCAGCTCCATACCAAGCTTCTCGGCAGGAATGAAGCGACCTACCACCGCAAACGCCACCACCGTGATCAACAGACTGGTAGTGGAAAACGCGCAGATCGCCGCCAGCTTGCCGCACAGGATCTTCCAGCGCGGCACCGGGTTCGCGAACAGCGGTTCCAGCGATTGCCGCTCGCGTTCACCCGCGGTGAGGTCGATCGCCAGATACATGCCACCGGTCAGGATGGTGATCACGAAGAAGTACGGCAGCATCGCGAACATCAGCACTGCGCGCGATTGAGGTGTGGCCTGATCGCGTTTGGCCACCAGCAACGGCCATGCGGTGCTGGGCGACAGTCCGCGCGCCACCAGTCGCATCGCCCCCTGCTGGCGGGCGTAGCCTTCGGCCAGCTGGGTTACCCGTTCCACCGCCGTGTTGGCATCGCTCTGCGAGGAGTCGTAGATCAGCTCCACCTGTACCGGCTCGCCCTTGCGCCAAGCCATGCCGTAGTCGGACGCGATGCGCAACACCACGTCGGCATCCCGCTTGCGCACAACCTTCTCCGGATCGGCCACCGGCGCACCAGGCACCACGCCGCCGGCTTTCAGTGCGTCGAGCAGATTCGGCGCGTATTCGGCACCGATCACCGGTACCGGCAACGGCTTCTCGGCCTTGTCCAGTTCGCGATTGAGCGTGACATTGATCAGCATCACGAAGATGAGCGGCCCCAGCAGTGGGCCGGTGAGGAACGCGCTGATCAAGGTGCGCCGGTCACGCAGGTTTTCCTTCACCTCCTTCAGGAACACGGTGAGGAAGGCGCGGCTGCGCTGCAGTTTCGTTGGAACGGTATTCATGCGGCCAACCCCTCGTCACTACCGATGATCTTCACGAAGGCATCCTCCAGATTGTTCTCGCCGGTCTGCGCGCGCAGCGCATCCGGTGATTCGTCGGCCACCACGCGACCGTGCGCGATCACCACGATGCGGTCACACAACGCGGCCACCTCCTGCATGATGTGGCTGGAAAACAGCACACAACGACCTTCGCCTTTCAACCGGGTCATGAACTGGCGCAGCGCGCGCGTGGCCATCACGTCGAGGCCGTTGGTCGGCTCGTCGAGGATCACGTTGCGCGGGTCGTGCACCAGCGCGCGGGCGATCGCGGTTTTCACTCGCTGGCCTTGCGAGAAACCTTCGGTGCGTCGATCGGCGATGTCGCCCATCTCCAGCGCTTCGATCAACGCGTTGCGGCGGCTCTTCAGCAGCTCCTCCGGCAAGCCATGCAGGCGAGCGAAGTAGTCGATGTTCTCGCGCGCGGTCAGCCGCTTGTACAGGCCTCGCGCATCCGGCAGCACGCCGAGCTGGCGACGCACGCCAAGCGGGTCGACCGCCGCGTCGATGCCATCCACAAGCACCTGGCCGCGATCCGGCGCCATCAAGGTGTACAGCATGCGCAGCGTGGTGGTCTTGCCGGCACCGTTGGGGCCGAGCAGGCCGGTGATCTCGCCGTCGCGGGCGATGAAACTGACGCCGTCGACGGCTTTCACCGTGCCGAACGCCTTGTGCAGATCCCTGACTTCGATCACGAGATGTCACTCCGGTTGAGGCATGCGCCCGGGCCGACCGTGAGCAGCGAGAGCGTGGCCAGCATCGGGAGCAGGACAAGAGAAAGGAAGTTCGGCGCCTTGAGCACGGCGGCAGCGAGAATGGCCGCGGCCCACAGCAAGGCGTTCGCCAGCACGTAGCGTTTTCTCATGGCGTGGCTCCGTTGAAGTCGATGAAGATCGGGGTGGCTTGCAGCCGATCCAGACAGCTTGCGTCCAGCGTCTTCGGGTCGAGCTTTTCGATGAAGTGCTGCACCAGCTGCGGCGCGCAGCCGACCGCCATCACGCCATGTGCCTGGCCCTTGAAAACCAGCACACGTGCGTTCGGCAAACCCTTCGCCAGCTCGTCGGCGTAACGCGGTGGCGTCACCGGATCGTACTGCCCGGCCAGCAGCAGTACCGGCTTGTCGGTTTTCAGTGGCTGATGGAAATCCGCCGGACGCGTGCCTTTCGGCCACGCCGAGCAGACCGCGCCGAGTGCATCGATCATGTGCGTGCCAAGAATGGTGTCGGCATCCTGCGGACGCGGCGCGAGCAGGTCGGCGTCCTCGCTGCAGATCACCGAATACTGCATGCCGCTGCCCATCAGCTCGGCCAGGTCGCCGGACAGGATCTTGGCCTGACCCAGCAGCGGACCGACGTCCCCATGCGCCGCCGCGTCGATCGACAACGGCAACAGCGCGGCGGTGGCGGGCGTGTACGCGAACATCCGCACCACGCTGGCCAGCGCGTTCTCGTTCAACACCCGCTTGACGGTGCGGTAGCTCTGCGGGTCGCGGAAGCTGACCTCGTGCGGGTTCGCGCGCAGCGCATCGCGCAGCTGATACAGCGTCTGGTCCGGATCGCCGAACTGCTTCTTGCATGCAGGCTGCGCCGTGCAGCGGGCGAACTGCGCCTTCAATGCGTCATCGAGGTTGCGAGCAAAATCCTCGCCCAGCGCCAGCGAATTCGGCACCGTGCTGTCCAGCAACATACTGCGCACCGCATCCGGATAACGCATCAGGTACTGCTGCGCCATCCGCGTGCCGTACGACACGCCGAGCAGGTCGAACTGCGGCGAGCCGAGCGCCTTGCGCACGTCCTCCAGATCCTGCGCCGCGATCGTGGTGGTGTAATAGCGCGGATCGGCGTGATCGCTCAATTGTTTGAGGCAATCGGCGGCAGAAGCACGCATCTTGGCCGCATCGAACGTGCTGTCGTCGTCGGGCTTGGTCGCATCGCCCGAATCCTTGCAGGTCAGAGCGTTTGAGCCACCGGTGCCGCGTTGATCCAGCAACAGCACGTCACGATGCGCCAGCGACGGCTGCAACATCACCGCTATCTGGCTGGCCGAATCGGTGGCCGCCTGACCCGGGCCGCCGACGAGGAACACCAGCATGTCCTTGCTTGCCACCTGTGCGCTCGAGCGCAATACGGCCAGCTTGAGCCGGATCGTGCGGCTGTGCGGATCGGCACGATTCTCTGGCACCGGAAAATCCGCACACCAGGCCGCCGTACTGAGCCCGCTGTTCGGCTGGACCAGATTGCATGCGGTCAATGTCAGCGAACCGAGCGTCCAGGTTTGCGGTTTCGCCGGCGGCACCGCTTTCGCCGCGACGGCTGGCGCGGCGGCAGTTGCCGCCGGTGCCGCGGTTTGTTCGCCGTGGTGGAACTGGTTCCAGGCCAGAAAGCCCAGGCCCACGGCCACCGCACCGATGCGGATCGCGGTACGTCCCTTCATTGCCATGCCTGTCACTCCTCACCCGGTAAAAAAATCGATTCAATCGGACGGCCAAACAATTGTGCGATCTTGAATGCCAGCGGCAGGCTGGGATCGTACTTGCCGGTCTCGATCGCGTTGATGGTCTGCCGCGACACATCCAGCCGTTCGGCAAGATCCGCCTGCGACCAGCTCTGTTCGCCGCGCAGTTCGCGCACGTGGTTATTCATGGCTTCGATAACGCCAGGCAACCAGCAGTTTGGCCACACCAAAACTGGCAAACAGGCATGGCAGCACCCAGATCGCGACGGCCGCCGGCTCGACCTTCAAGCCGATATTCGCATTCAGCAGAAAGCCGTAGCTGAAATAACCGAACCCGGTCGACATCGCGGCGATCGCAATCGCCTCCAGGTCGATGCGGCGTTCCAGCTCGTCCTGATCGCGGATGACCCGCACGATGGCGCGGATCACCAGCATGATCGGCAGCAACGGCAGCACCGCCAGCACGATCCGCCACAGCGCGCTTTCCGTCCGCGGCATCAAGATGCCGTACAGCACGATAAGCAATACGTAGGCGGACATCGCCGGAATGAATTCACGCAGATAGCGTTTATGGACGGCGCGCATGGCGACCCCTTTTCGATTCGGTGACAAAGGATTCATGCGGCATCACGGCGTCTCGTCCCCGCCATGCCGCCGCTTGCGCCAGTGCAGCACCCCCAGCACCAGCGCCCACGCCGCCAGCGCCACACTCATGCCGCACAGCATGCCGAGCTGGTAGTCGAGCAGTTGATGGCGTCCCAGTCCGGCGATCGCGGCAAACCCCAGCGCCGCAAGCAAAACCCGCCAATGCCAGGCAATCCCGCTGTTGCACATCACATCGCCACCGTAACGACGACTGGCCCAGCCGCGCCCGGCGGCATACACCACCACCAGGATCGGCCACACCCAGATCAGGATCGCGCCATCAAGCTTGATGACGTCGGCAGCGGCGAGGAAACCGCCGACCAGACTGAGCGTACTCACCACGGTGGCAGCAATCGCCAAACCGATCAGATGGATGCGCTGCTCCAGTTCGTCACTGCCCAGCACCAGCCGCACCATCGC
This sequence comes from Rhodanobacter sp., assembly GCA_035566635.1. Lineage (GTDB taxonomy): Bacteria > Pseudomonadota > Gammaproteobacteria > Xanthomonadales > Rhodanobacteraceae > Rhodanobacter. The sequence goes on along the minus strand of DATMQY010000012.1, from coordinate 66,409 downwards.
GCGCACCACGAACAGCACCGGCAGTACCGGCAACACGGCCAGCGCAATCTTCAACAGTTCGTTGTGCACCTGGGGCAGTAGCGGCCATAGCAGAAACATGATGGCCATATAAGCCGCCATCGCCGGCCAGAATTCGCGCTGGTAACGCTGGTGAATCGAACGGCTCAAGGCTGCGCACTCCGCTCAGTGGCTTTCAGAAAATCGTCCAGCACCTGCTGGAACTTCGCCGGCTGGTCGAGCATCACGAAGTGCCGCGACGGCGAGATCGATACCACCTTCGCGTTCGGCGCATCTGCCAACAGGCTCTGGTAGTACGCCGTCTTCTGCGCCTCACTGAACTGTGTCGGCGGCTGACTGAAATCCGGTGCGTAATAGGGCGAGATTTCCAGGATGGGCACGTTCGCATTCTTCAGGCCGGGACGCAGGTCGGCGGCCAGATCCTCGGCCATGTACTGCGCGCTGGCCTTGATGTCGCTGCGCGCATTCATCGGTGCGTAGCGCGCGGCCAGCTGCGGATCGATCACGCCCACCTTCTGCATGTAGCCCAGCGCCTGCGCCTGGAACTGCGCCGGTGTCGCCGCCGACATCTTTTCGCGCATCTGCGCGGCCATCGCCTGCCGCTGCTCGGCGCTCGCTCGCTCCATACCGGGGAAAATCGGCAGCCCATCCACCGCCACCACACCGGAAATCAGATCCGCATGCTCACCGGCGAAACGCAGCGCCAGCGTGCCGCCGAGGCTGTGGCCGACCAGCACAGGCTTGGCGAGCTTCTGCTGTTCGATCAACTGCAGCAGCGACGCGTCGGCGCGATCGAACAGACTGCCGCCACTGGTCGATGCCGGCATGCCGTCAAAACCGGCCAGCGTCACCGCGTACACCACATGATCCTTCTGCAGCTGCGCGATGGTCTGCTGCCACACCCACGGCCCGCCCTGCAGGCCGGGAATCAGGATCACCGGTCGACCGTGGTCGCCATGACGCTCGACCTTCAGCGTACCGACGCTGTTGCTTGTCTCCGCTTCACGCGCCAGTAAGGCACCACTGCCCACCAGCAGCGCCAAGGCCAGCAGCGGGGAAATCACTCGACGAAACCCATGGATCTTGTGCATGACGCCCTCCTGTTTGAAGTGTCAAGTTAACTTGACATTCGCAGAATAGAGACGCGCTTGCACCATGTCAAGCGTGCTTTACATATCTGCCGCTCCCACGCCTATTTCATCGCAAGGCTTTGATGTGACGATTAGATGAACAATTCGTTAATAGGTGACGTGGTTCGCATTTTTTGATGCCATAATTTGTCAGGGGAGGACCACAAAGCGCGCGGCCTGCATAGTGCCCATGCGGCCGCAGTCATTCCCCTAACGAGGTTAGGTCGCTACGTAATCGTTTTCAATTGAGACTTGGCACGCACTTTGCTGACGTCACGACGACCAGCCACGCGCACGGCTGCAGTCGGGGTAGTGCCAAGTGCAACCATCATTAGTCCAGACGCGCGTCGAACCAGCAAACAAACTCAACACCCTGAAAGGAAATATGCATGAATAAGGCTCTACTCTCCGCTGCACTGATCGCCGGTTTCGGCGTTGCTGCATTCGCTCCGCAGGCCGCTCAGGCAGCTGACGGCACCATCAATATCAACGGTACGGTTACTGCCGGAACCTGCAAGGTCAACGGCGGTTCGCCGGCGACTGTCACGGTCACGCTGCCGTCTGTGCAGACCTCGGCCCTGTCGACGATCAGCTCAGTGGCGGCAAGGACCCCCTTCACCCTTGCGATCACCGGGTGTGCCGCCGGCATCACCGGCGCCACGACCTATTTTGAGCCGGGCGTAGGCATCGATACCGTTACCGGCAATCTGATCAACACCGGCACGGCCGCCAACGTTGAAGTGCAGCTGCTCAATGGTGCCGGTAGCACCGCCGCCGTTTTCAGCCCAATCGTTTTGGGTGCAGGCACCGTGGCCGCACAGAACTCCGGGCAGGCCACTGTCGCCGCTGGCTCTGCCACGCTGAACTATTACGCACAGTATTTCGCCAAAACGGCTGCTGTCGGTGCCGGCACCGTGGTCAGCAGTGCGCAGTTCACGATGATCTATCAGTAAGTGTGACGCCTTGCGCTGCGGCCGGATGCTCCGGCCGCAGCGCAATCTTGATCGATCCCACTTTCACGGCGAAATACCTTCAATGAAAAGCCCTCTCCACGCCGTCCGCGCGTGCTTGATCGCGCTCTGCCTATTTACCGTCGGCGCGCATGCCACCGTGGTAGTTGGCAGCACCCGTGTGGTGTTTCCCGCCCAGGATGGTGAAGTCACCGTGCGCCTGAGCAACGAGGGTGACCGGCCCGCACTGATCGAGGCGTGGATGGATCGTGGCAACCCGCATTCCACCCCGGATAAGGTCGACGTGCCGTTCTTGATCACGCCGCCGCTGTTTCGCATGGAGGCGCACAAGGAGCAGAGCCTGCGCATTATTGCGACACCGGCGCCAATGCCGAGCGATCGCGAATCGCTGTTCTGGCTCAACGTGCTGGAAATCCCGCCCAAACCCACTTCGGCTGAGATACAAGGCAAAAACCTGCTGCAGTTCGCGATCCGCTCGCGGCTCAAATTTTTCTATCGCCCGACTCAATTGTCGGGCGACGTACTCAAGGCGCCCGAACAGGTGACCTGGAAAATCGTGCCCGATGGGCAAGGCTATGCACTGGAAGCGCACAACCCAACGCCATACCACATTACCTTCACCAGGCTGTCGCTGAATGTCGCCGGCAAGCAGTACATCGCAAACACCGACATGGTCGACCCGTTCAGCACACTGCGCCTACCAGTAAAAGGCTTGACGCAGGCAGCCCCGGCCGGCACTCCGGTCGCTTATGACATCATCAATGATTACGGTGCGCAGAACTCGTTCAAGGGCGCCGTAACCCCATGAATCAAAGGCACACAACAAGCCACGCGGTTCGTCCGCGCAGGCATGCTGTGCGCCACCCGATATTGCTGCGTGCGGCGATTGCTGCTGTGCTGTGTGGATGGGCGTCTGCAAATGCCACAAGCCCGATAGCTGCCGTAGATGGAGCCGCCAGTTCAGCTGCAGTCGGCCCGGCAAACGCTGGTGCAGATGCCAATGCTGCGGATACCAGTTTCGATCGTAACTTACTGTCCGGCGCAGGTACCAACACCACCGATCTTGCACGCTTTGAGCATGGCAATCCGGTATTGGCCGGCTCTTACAACATCGATGTTTACCTTAACGCCACATGGGTCGGACGCAGCGATGTGCGTTTCGCAGCTGGCAGCGCGCAAACCAGCGCAACGCCATGCGTGGATGGCCAGCTGCTAGGCCAACTCGGTCTGCACCCGAACAAACTGTCTGCTCAACTACTGTCCGAGTTGAAGGATCCGGCCGTCTGCGTGAATATCAGCAGCCTCATTCCTGGGGCCACGATGACCTTCGACATGGGCGAGCTGCGGCTTGATACCAGCGTACCGCAGGCCTATCTGGAGCAAACGGCACGCGGCTATATCAGCCCGGAATATTGGGATGTCGGCGTTCCGGCGGGCTTGCTCAACTACAATTTCAACAGTTACCGCTCCAGCAGCCAGGGCCTGAGTCAGACCACCGCGTATCTAGGTCTGAATGCCGGTTTTAATTTTGGCCCGTGGCATTTGCACCAGGATTCCACTGCCATCTGGCAATCTGCGGTGCCCGGCACTTCTGCGAGTTTGAAATGGCAGAATATCGACAGCTACGTGCAGCGCGACCTGCCGTCACTGCGCGCGCAATTGACGATTGGTGACAGTTACACCGACGGCCGAGTATTCGACAGCTTTGGCCTGCGTGGAGTGCAGCTGGCAACAGATGACCGCATGCTGCCGGACTCGGTGCGCGGCTATGCACCAGTTGTGCGTGGCGTAGCTGACAGCAACGCCAAAGTGACGGTGCGCCAGAACGGCGTGCAAATCTACCAGACCACCGTGGCACCCGGCCCCTTCACGATCAACGATCTCTACCCAACCGGCTACGGTGGCAATTTCGATGTCACGATAACCGAAGCGGACGGGCGCTCGCGAACCTTCTCCGTGCCCTACGCCTCAGTCGCACAACTATTGCGGCCCGGCACCACCCGTTTCAGCGTCGCTGCCGGACAATTACGCAACCTATCGCTCGTGCACCAGCCCGATGTGGTGCAAGCCACCGTGCAGCACGGCTTCAGCAACCTGTTCACTGGCTACGCGGGCATCGAGGGTTCGCAGGGTTATGCAGCCTTGTTGCTCGGCAGTGCGATCAACACGCGCTATGGCGCTTTCGCATTCGATGTCACCGAAGCGCATGCACGCATTCCGGGCTTCTCCACGCATTCCGGTCAGAGCATGCGGTTGAGCTACAGCAAGATTCTGTCAGAGACAAATACGTCGCTATCGGTCGCCGCCTACCGCTATTCGACCAGTGGCTACCTAAGCCTGAATGATGCCGCGTCAGCCAGAGACTATGCTGCCCGGGGAATCGATACCTTCAGGTACGTGTCACCTGCACCCGTCACTACGATCGATGGTGTTCCCCTCCAGACCGTGCTGACACCCGCTCAACAGACTGCGCTATCCGGGAGCGGCTACAACCCTGTCCTCAGCACCACTGGACTGCAGCGCCAACGCAACCGTTTCGATCTCACCCTGAGCCAGGGACTCGGCCAGCGTGGCGGCTCGTTCTATACCAATGTTTCGGCCAGCGATTACTGGAACCGCAAGGGTACCGACACGCAGTTTCAGCTGGGCTACAACAACTCGTTCCACCGCGTGAGCTATGGCATCTCTGCCACACGTACGCGCGATCCGCTGGGCCGTTACGACAACGAATATTTCGCCAGCATCAGCGTACCGCTGGGCGACAGTGCGCACGCACCCACCTTCACCCTTAACATGACTCGCGACCAGAACAGCAACACTCAAGAGCAAACCATGCTCAGTGGCTCTGCTGGTGCCGACAACCAATTCAACTACGGTGCATCCGCTACTCATAGCAGTGCTGGTACCGGGAACTCTGGTAGCGTGAATGGCGGCTATCGCAGCCCATACGCAGTATTCAATGCCAGCTACGGTAGTGGCAGCGGCTATTCACAGGCTTCTTTCAACGTGAATGGTGCCGTAGTCGCACATCCAGGTGGCATCACCTTCGGTCAACCGATGGGTGACACGGTCGGCATCGTGTATGTACCCGGCGCCGAGGGCGCGCGACTGACCAATGCTTCCGGCGCGCGCATCGATCACTCCGGTTATGCCTTGGTGCCTTACCTCACACCCTACAGTCTCAACACCGTAGGCATCGATCCCAAGGGCCTGCCACTGGACGTGCAGCTCGATGCCACCAGTGCACAAGTAGCGCCGCATGCAGGCGCAGTGGTGATGCTGAAGTTCAAGACCAAAAACGGACGCACGATCATCGTGCGCGTACGTTTGCAAAATGGTCAGGCGCTACCTTTCGGTACCGAGGTATTCAACGAACAAGGGATTTCGCTGGGTGTAGCTGGTCAAGCCGGGCAGATCCTGCTGCGCGGCGTCGATCAGGCCGGGCAACTGACTGCACGCTGGCAGGACGATAGCGGAGCAGGCATGTCCTGCTCATTTCACTATCAGCTCGCACCACGCAGCAAGTATGAGCACACCAAGTCTTACGTCGAAATCAATGCAACCTGCACGCAGCCTACCGTGGCTGTGGTGAATCGGAGTGGTGCATGATGCGAGAGCCCAGAGATATGTCGCACATCAGTAACGTGACCGACGCGTGTGCACTGAGTCAGACTCGTTTGCCACACCGGAGGTTATCGTGACGCACGTTTCCGCTTTTCTGGCATGGATCGGCCGTGCCGATCACCGGCGGGCCAGTAGTCTGCTGACGGTCATATTCCTGCTGGCACTTTTACCGACCGGCGTTAAAGCCAATTGCACATTTACAAGTGGCACAACGACGTCCGCGGTCACCTTCAATCCACCAAGCACGATCACTGTTGCATACAATGCCGCGGTCGGCACCGTGCTATATACATCGCCCCTGATACCTCCTGCCATCGCACCTCAAATTAACTGCACGGGGACAACCAATTATGGCGTAGTGAATATTGCAGGTGCTACGCCCAGCATAACCGTAAGTGTATTCCCGACAAGCATCTCTGGCTTGAGCTATAGCATTACTCATAACAATCTAACGACTTATCTATTTCCTTATCCCTGTTGTAGTCTGGCAGCGGGTTCTTACAGCGCGAGTATCAGTTCGTCGTTGCAACTAATCAAGACAGGCCCCATTGTAAGTGGCAGCACCTTGCCAGCCGGCCTGCTCGGAAATTGGCAATTTGACTCAGGTACGAACGTCGAAAGTTTCACATTAGGTAACGCTGTAACGATCCTCGACCCAGCCTGCTCAGTCAACACAACGCCGATCAACGTCACATTGCCGACTGTGAGCTCCAGTTCGATGAATGCCAATGGCGCCACCACTGGTAGCACGCCATTTGCCATTGCACTTACCTGTTCAAGCGGAGCAACACTCGATATCCAGCTGGATTTTAATGGCACGGCGTCCGGCATAGCCGGTGTTCTAACAAAAACTTCCGGCACTTCTTCTGGCGTTGCCGTGCAGCTGCTTGATAAAAATTTCACTCCGGTGACGTTCGGCAATGCTGGCAAGACGTTAGTAGGAGGTACGCCAAACGGTCAGTTGAATATTCAGTACTACGCACGCTATTACCGTACCGCGGTGATCACCGCAGGTACCGTGGTTGCTTCTGCCACTTTTACATTGTCCTATCAGTGATAGTAGAGCAGTAGAGCATTGCGATGTCGCTAAATAGACATCTAAGCGCTATAGATCATCGCGCGCAAACACCTGCATCACTTGTCATTCAATTGAATAAATCCAATAATCATAAATTTTCTTTGGAGAGCTCAGTGAAAAAAATACTCACATTTGCCGTAATGATGATTTTTTCTAGTATTGTTTTTGCACAATCTTCAACACACCCGAAAGCAACCTACAAGAATTCGTCCAACGCTCAAATCAGCATCACAAATAATCCAAGCAACGCCGCAAACGGTACGCCTAAGAAAATCGGCAATCCAATTCACGGGGCAGGTCAACAAGGCAGTGCAGGGATAAATCAACAGGCTGGCAGCCCTCCCACGCTCGATAGCAGCAACGGAAATCGTAAAATTTGTCGCATCATCGGATCGACTGTCTACTATTGCCTTTGATAAATATCATTGCAGCTAAACGTGTTCTGACATATTTTCAAAGCTTGAATTTAGTCGCATGCTGCAACAGCAGGCGATATTAGTCCGGCGGCCAAAGATGAAAATCTTGACTGAGCCCTGACTTTGAAAATGGCATCAGTCGTAAATCTATGCGACCACACCGGATCTACCACGCCAGCCCAGTTCGCATTGGCGTACGCATTGAGTTACCTCTGCATATGATCGATACCAAGTACGACATATGCACAATAGCCAACGCTTGGACCCGTAACGCGACAACCATTGCATTGCAGGGCTCGGAACAGATTCATGTATACCAGATGCAGACTAGCGTGAAGATATGTATTTCTCGCGCCGGATCTGCGGCACCGGCAGCCCGAATTCCTTCAGCGCAGCAAATGCCGCATCGACCATGTTCGGGTTGCCGCACAGATAGGCGATGTCGCGATCCGCGTGCGGACCGAGTTCCGCGAGTACATTCTGCACATGGCCGCTGCGATCGGTGCTGCGTGGCGTGGCACGGGCTGCGCGGCTGAGGCAGCCGTGGAAGATGAAGCCGGGGTGCGCTTGTGCGAAGGCCTCGAACTCTTCGCCGTAGAGCAGCTCGGCTTCGGTGCGCGCACCGTACAGCAGCACGACTTCGCGGCCGCCTTTTGCCAGCAACTTTTCGATTTGCGGCAGCATCGCGCGATACGGGGTGACGCCGGTGCCGGTGGCAAGCAACAGGTAGCGCGGATGGACATCCGCGTCCTGCAGACAGAAGCGGCCGTACGGGCCGCTGGCGTCGATGACACCACCGTTTTCGAGGCTACCCAGCAACCTGGTGGCCGCACCGCCATCGACGTAGCTCACCGCGATCTCGATGCGCTGCACCGGCGAGCTGCCGTCGCCCACGGTCGCCACCGAGTAGCTGCGCTTGGTCGCGGTGCCGTCGTCGTAGTGAAAGTGCACTTGCAGGAACTGCCCCGGCACGAACGCCAGCGGCTGGCCGTCGGCACGCTCGAACACGAGGTGACGCACCGAGGGAACAAGCATGGTGCTGTCGACGAGGCGCAGCTGGAAATGGTCGGCCATGGAGCGGGTTCCGGGAAACAGTGAGTGCGCCGGCGGAAACCGGGCGGTGGCATCAAGCCCGCTATAATAGGTTGCTACGAGCCACCGACCAAGCTGCAACGCGCGTCTGCCCACCGACCCTGTCGATATCTGGCATGCCAATGCGCCTGGTTTCCCTTCGGCTTTCCACCATCTGGCGTCACCCATGACCTCCACACCCGCACTCGTCGTCGACAACCTGCGCAAGACCTACAGCAATGGCGTGGAGGCCCTGAAGGGCATCTCGCTGACCGTGCAGCCCGGCGACTTCTTTGCCCTGCTCGGTCCCAACGGCGCAGGCAAATCCACCCTGATCGGCATCCTGTCCTCGCTCGTCAACTCCAGCGGCGGCGACGCGCAGGTGTTCGGCGTGTCGGTGAACAAGCGGCGCAGCGAGGCGATGAAGCTGATCGGGCTGGTGCCGCAGGAGATCAACTTCAACCAGTTCGAGAAGCCGTTCGACATCTGCGTGAACGAGGCCGGTTTCTACGGCATTCCGCGGAAGATCGCCGCCGAGCGAGCGGAAAAATACCTGAAGGAACTGCGCCTGTGGGACAAAGCGCAGATGCAGGCACGGACACTGTCCGGCGGCATGAAACGACGGCTGATGATCGCCCGCGCGATGATGAACGAGCCGAAGCTGCTGATCCTCGACGAGCCGACCGCCGGCGTGGACATCGAGATCCGCCGCTCGATGTGGCAATTCGTCAGCGGCATCAACGCGGCCGGTACCACGGTGATCCTCACCACGCATTACCTGGAGGAAGCCGAGTCGCTGTGTCGCAACATCGCGATCATCGACCACGGCACGATCATCGAGAACACCAGCATGAAGCGGCTGCTGGCGACACTGGATGTGGAGACGTTCGTGCTGGATGTGGACACCTTGCCGGACCAACTGCCCAGCCTGCCCGGTGTCACCCTGCGCCGCCGCGATGAACATATGCTGGAGGCCGAGATGGCCCGCTCGCATGACCTCAACTCGCTGTTCGCGGCGCTGTCCACGCACGGCATCACGGTGACCTCGATGCGCAACAAGACCAACCGACTGGAGGAGTTGTTCGTGCGGCTCGTGGAGAATGGCCGACAAGAGCCGGGCCGCAACGGCAAGGAGCAGGCAGCATGAGCAACACCGCCGCCAACCTGGTCGCCCTCAACACTATCGTGCGCCGCGAGATCGTGCGCATCGTGCGCATCTGGACGCAGACGCTGATCCCGCCGGCGATCACCATGACGCTGTATTTCGTGATCTTCGGCAAGCTGATCGGCAGCCGCATCGGCACGATCCAGGGCGGCTTCAGCTACATGCAGTACATCGTGCCCGGCCTGGTCATGATGAGCGTGATCAACAACTGCTACGCCAACATCTCCAGTTCGTTCTTCGGCGCCAAGTTCAGCCGCGCGGTGGAGGAAATGTTGGTATCCCCGATGCCGAACTGGGTGATCCTGCTCGGCTACGTCACCGGCGCGGTGGCGCGAGGGATGGTCGTCGGCGTACTGGTGCTGGTGATCGCGCTGTTCTTCACCTCGCTGCACGTGGTGCATCCGCTGATCACCTTCCTGTCGGTACTGTTCGGCGCCACGATCTTCTCGCTGGCCGGCTTCGTCAATGCGGTCTACGCGAAGAAGTTCGACGACATCGCACTGGTGCCGACCTTCATCCTGACCCCGCTTACCTATCTGGGCGGCGTGTTCTATTCGGTGAACATGCTGGGCGAGCCGTGGCAGGCGATCTCGCGGGTTAACCCGATCCTGTACATGGTCAACGCGTTCCGCTTCGGCGTACTCGGCATCAGCGACGTACACGTGGGCGTGGCGTTCGTGGTGATGCTGGGCTTCGTAGTCGCGCTGTCGATCGTGGCGCTGCAGTTGCTGAAGCGCGGCGTTGGCCTGCGTTCGTAAAACATGCGCGTCAACAAATACATCAGCGAGGCCGGCCTATGCTCGCGCCGCGAGGCGGACGAGCTGCTGCTCGCCGGTCGCGTCACCATCAACGGCGACGTGGTCAGCACCGGCGCCAAGGCGCTGGACGGTGACGAGGTGCGTGTGGATGGCGAGATCGTGCGTGCACGTACGCTGGCGCCCACGGCGGCAGCCAAGAAGGCTGTCTATATCGCGTTGAACAAGCCGATCGGCGTCACCTGCACCACGGAGAAGGACGTCGATGGCAACATCATCGACTTCATCGATCATCCGCAGCGGATCTTTCCGATCGGGAGACTGGATAAAGACTCCGAAGGATTGATCCTGCTCACCAGCAACGGCGACATCGTCAACGAGATCCTGCGCTCGGAGAACCACCACGAGAAGGAATACCTGGTCGGTGTGAACAAGGCTGTCACCGACGAATTTCTCGCTGGCATGGCCAAGGGTGTGCGCATCCACGGCCAGATGACCCAGCCCTGCCGCGTACGCCGGATCGCCAAGTTCGGCTTCTCGATCGTGCTGACCCAGGGCTTGAATCGGCAGATCCGCCTGATGGCTGCCGCGTTCGGCTACCGCGTGACCCAGCTGCGCCGCGTGCGCATCGTCAACGTGAAACTCGCCCATCTGAAGGTCGGCCAGTGGCGCAATCTCACCGAGGCGGAGTTGAAGGGGTTGCTGCCGGGGCGCACGCAGTGGTGAGCCGCTCCACGGAGTCCTGCTACGCCGCCGGCAGGCTCTGCAGATCCCAGCGCGGATAAACCTGCACCGAGGCGTCTTGATGCTGACCGCTGGCAAGCCGGATCGCGCCGGCCAGCGCGATCATCGCGCCGTTGTCGGTGCAGAAATCCAGCCGCGGGAAATACACCTGGAAACCGTCTTTCGCGCCGGCCGCGGCCAGTTCGCTGCGCAATCTTCGGTTTGCGCCGACACCGCCAGCGATCACCAGCCGATGCGCGCCGCTGGCCTGCAGGGCGCGGCGGCACTTGATGATCAGCGTGTCGACGATCGCCTCCTCGAACGCACGGGCGATGTCGGCGCGGGTCTGGTCGCTCTGATCCGACTTCTGCCACGCCAGCAGCACCTGGGTCTTCAGGCCGGAGAAACTGAAGTCCAGCCCAGGCCGGTCGGTCATCGGGCGAGAAAAGCGGAACGCGCCGGCGCTGCCCTGTTCGGCCAATTTCGCCAGCGCCGGGCCGCCGGGGTACGGCAGGCCCATCAGCTTGGCGGTCTTGTCGAAGGCCTCACCGGCGGCATCGTCCAGAGTGTCGCCCAGTATCGTGTAGTGGCCGATCGCCTTGACCTCGACCAGCATCGAATGGCCGCCGGACACCAAAAGCGCCACGAACGGCGGCGCGGGCGGGTTGTCCTCCAGCAGCGGCGCCAGCAGGTGACCTTCCATGTGATGCACCCCGATCGCCGGTACGCCCAGCGCCCAGGCCAGCGCGCGCCCGGCGGAGGCCCCGACCAGCAGCGCGCCGACCAGGCCGGGGCCGGCGGTATACGCCACCCCGCCCAGGTCCTGCACGGTCAGCCCGGCCTCGGCCAGCGCCTCGCGGATCAGCGGCAGCAGCTTGCGCACGTGGTCGCGACTAGCCAGTTCCGGCACCACGCCGCCGTAGTCGGCATGCAGCTTGATCTGGCTGTACAGGGTATGCGCCAGCAGCCCACGACCCGGCGCATCCGGCTCCCAGCGCAGCAGCGCCACGCCGGTTTCGTCGCAGGAGGTTTCGATGCCCAGCACGGGCTTTGAAAATTCTGTGTTATCCACGGTATAATTCGCGGCTCGCCCTATTTGACAGTCCCGTACATGCGGGCAGATTACCACTCGGAGTTTCCATGCCCAACGTAAAAGTTCGCGAGAACGAGCCGTTCGAGATTGCACTGCGTCGTTTCAAGCGTACCTGCGAGAAGGCCGGCGTCCTGGCTGAAACGCGCAAGCGCGAGTTCTATGAGAAGCCGACCCAGGAGCGCAAGCGCAAGCGCGCTGCCGCGGTGAAGCGTCACCTGCGTCGTCTGTCGCGTGACGTCTCGCGCAAAGTCCGTCTGTACTGAGTTTCCCCGATCCGCCGTCTCGCGGTGGATCATGCAGCGCTCCGGCGCCGCGCATAACAGGAAACACGGTCGGCGCGGGTTCTCGCAGCCACCGCAAGCTCTCGGATTCGACATTGGCCGGTGTTGTCCCCAGGACAACGCCGGCCTTGTCGTTTCCGTAGAATGGATCCTCAGCCCGCATCACCCACTTCAAAGGCTCCCGCCATGACGCTCAAGCAGCAGCTCACCGAAGACATGAAAACCGCCATGCGCGGCGGCGACAAGCACCGGCTGGGCGTGATCCGGCTGATGCTGGCGGCAGTCAAGCAGCGCGAAGTGGACGAGCGGATCGAGCTGGACGACGTGCAGGTGCTGGCCACGCTGGAGAAGATGCTCAAGCAACGGCGCGATTCGGTCAGCCAGTTCGACGCTGCCCACCGCGAGGATCTGTCGGCGATCGAGCGCGCCGAGATGCTGGTGATCGAAACCTACCTGCCGACCAAGCTGGACGAAGCGGAGATCGACGCGCTGATCACCGCCGCGATCAGCGATACCGGCGCCAGCTCGGCCCGCGACATGGGCAAGGTGGTGGCTGCGGTGAAAGAAAAGGCTGCCGGTCGCGCCGACATGGCCGTGGTGTCGGGCAAGATCAAGGCGCGGCTGGCCGGTTGAAGCCTCAGCCCGCACGCGCCGCCAACGGCAGCAGCATGGCCATCGCCAACGTGCTGTTCGCGTGCTTCGTGATCCTGCTGGCCATGCCCGCCGTGTTCGGCATCTTCCACATGCTCTGACGCCGACGGCGATCAGACCGGCGCCAGCCGTTGCATGCGCCGGTGATCCGGCACCCGACCCTGGGCATTGGCCAGTGTCGAGCGGCGCTCGCCCGTGACGACAAAACCCAGCCGTTGATACAGCCGTTGGGCATCCGGATTGGTCGCCGCCACATCCAGGATCACCGGGCCACCGGCACCGGCGGGCCGCACGGCGAGCAGATGGTCGACCAGCGCCGAACCGAGCCCCTTGCCGCGCAATGACGGGCTCACCCCCAGATGTCCCAGGTAATACATCGCACCCGCCGGCGGCGGAATCACTGACTCCACCCGCAGGCCACGCACGATCACCCCGGCGGCATGCTGCCAGCCATAGTGGCCGAGGATCTGCCGCGCTGCCGCCAGCGTGAACGGCCATTTCGTGGCGCCACCGAAGCCCGCCCCGACCGCTACCACCGCGCCGTCGAGCACGCCCACCGCATGGTTGCGCCAACCGAACTCGCCCGCCCCGTCGATGAAGGCCCGGCGCAGGAACGCCTGGGCATCACCCACCCCCGACACCGCGAACACATAGTCGAACGCGGCTGGTCCGGAGCTGTGGATCAGCGGTACCGCGGCAGCCGCGTCGGCTGCCAGCGCCGGGCGAAAGGTCAATCCATCCATCGTCATCAAACATCCCCTGCGACATTCCGTCCGAGGTTAGCGCAATCCGGCCGAACCTCCCCGACGGCAACCGACTAAACTAGGGTGCTTATGCGTGGCCTGATCCCCGACAGCTTCATCGATGAACTGCTTGCCCGCGTCGACATCGTCGACGTGATCGAGCGGCGGGTGCCGTTGAAGAAGGCCGGACGCGAGTGGACCGCCTGCTGCCCGTTCCACAACGAGCGCTCGCCGTCGTTCTACGTCAGCCCGGCCAAGCAGTTCTTCCACTGTTTCGGCTGCGGCGCGCACGGCAGCGCGGTGAAGTTCCTGATGGACTACGAGCGGCTGGAGTTTCCCGACGCGGTCGAGGAACTGGCGCAGACAGTCGGCCTGAAGGTACCCCGCGAAGGTGGCCGCGAGGCCGCGCCGCGCGAGGACAAGACCGACCTGTACGCGCTGCTGGACGCCGCCGCCAGCTGGTACGAAGGCGAGCTGCCACGCAACGCCGACGCGCAGGCCTACTGCAAGAAGCGCGGACTGGACGCAGAGACGATCAAGCGCTTCCGCCTCGGCTGGGCACCAGCCGGCTACGACGGCGTGATCAAATCGCTCGGCAACAGTCCGCGACGGATGGAACTGCTGAACGAAGCCGGCATGGTCGCCAGCAGCGAGCAAGGCCGCAAGTACGACCGCTTCCGCGAGCGGCTGATGTTCCCGATCCTGGACCGCCGCGGCCGGGTGATCGCGTTCGGCGGCCGCGTGCTCAGCTCGGAACAATCCCCCAAATACCTCAACTCGCCCGAGACGCCGCTGTTTCACAAGGGCCGCGAGCTGTTCGCGCTGTGGCAGGTGAAGCAGGCCAACGCGAATCTGCTGCGAATCGTGGTGGTCGAGGGCTACATGGACGTGATCGCGCTGCACCAGGCCGGCCTGCCGATCGCGGTGGCGACGCTGGGCACGGCGACTACGCCGGAGCACACCGAGGTGCTGTTCCGCGCCGCGCCGGACGTGGTGTTCTGCTTCGACGGTGACCGCGCCGGCCGTGCCGCGGCGTGGAAGGCGCTGGAATCGGCACTGCCGCGATTGCGCGATGGTCGCCAGGCGTATTTCCTGTTCCTGCCCGACGGCGAGGATCCCGATTCGCTGGTGCGCAAGGAAGGCAGAGACGGCTTCGAACAGCGCATCAAGCAGGCAATGCCGCTGTCGGATTATTTCTTCAACGAGCTGTCGCACGACGTTGAGATGGGTAGCCTCGACGGCCGCGCGCGGCTGGCCGAACGCGCCCGCCCGCTGATCGCGAAACTGCCCGACGGCGCGTTCCGCGACCTGATGGCGCAGGAGCTGGAAAAGCGCAGCGGTGCCCGCGCGATACTGCAGGCCGACCCGGCCGCGCATCGCGCGGTGCAGCGACCGGTGGCGGTGCAGCGCAGCCTGGTGCGCAGCGCGATCTCGCTGCTGCTGGCGCAACCGGGCTTGGCCGATCAGGTGGAGAAACCTTATCGCTTCCTGCGCCTGGACAAGCCCGGCGTGGGCTTGCTCGCCGAGCTCATCGAGCTGGCCCGCTCGCGTCCCGGCATCAATCCGGCGATGCTGGTGGAGCACTTTGCCGAGCGGCAGGAGTATCCGTCGCTGCAGAAATTGATGGCCTCGCTATCGGTCGGTGAGCCGGAAATCCAGCGGATCGAATTCTTCGATGCACTGCTGCGGATGGAAGATCAGGCGATTACCCAGCGCCGCGACGCACTGACCAGCAAGAGCCGTGAAGGCCCGCTGGACAGCGCCGAAAAAGCCGAATTGCGTGAACTGCTGGCCGCGCGCGGCCGCCCGCCGGCCGCTTCGGCGTGATCGCGTGCCGCATGCCGATGGACGCCGCGCGTCATCCGGCGTTGCCGAACATCAACGACAACCCGACTGTGGGATCATGCGCCGCTGCCGCCGCGCAGATTTCGCATGACGCGCAAGGATATCGATGGATCTTCTGCAGCAACTGATCATGATCTTCGCGGAAAACGGCTATCTGGCTGTCTTCATCGCGCTGATGATCTGTGGCGCCGGTTTGCCGTTGCCGGAGGACATCACCCTGGTAGCCGGCGGCGTGATCGCCGGGCTCGGCTACGCGAACGTGCATGCGATGTTCGCGCTGGCGATGTTCGGCGTGCTGCTGGGCGACGCGGCGATCTTTCTGCTGGGTCATCACTACGGTGCGCGCATCTTGCAATGGCGTTTCGTGGCGCGCGTACTGACTCCGGCACGCTATGCCATGGTGCAGGAAAAGTTCGAGCGGTACGGCAACCGCATGCTGTTCTTCGCGCGCTTCCTGCCCGGCATGCGCACCACGGTCTATCTCACCGCCGGCACCACGCATCGGGTGTCGTTCCTGCGCTTCCTGCTGATCGACACGCTGGCTGCGCTGATCAGCGTACCGTTCTGGGTGTACCTGGGTTACTTCGGCGCCGACAATCACGAATGGCTGGTGATGTGGATCCGTCGCGGCCAGAGCAGTTTGTGGGCGCTCGTCGGCTTGCTCGCGCTGACCGGGCTGGTGCTGTGGTGGCGGCATCGGCGCTGCGCAAACCAGGCAACGACCAACAACGACTGAGCTTATCCAGCCTGCGACGCGGGCTGGATAAGCTCATGCAGGCCGATCAACGCGGCACGTTGGTCGCCAGCACAGGCTCCCGTACCAGCCGATCCTGCAGCAGCCCGGCCCGCTCCAGCACCGGATAAGCCAACGCTGCCAAATGCGAGTGGATGCGCTTGAGATCGCGCAGAATTCGCAGGTAGACATCGCCGGCGCCACCATCGTCGCGGCGATCCCGCAGCGCGCGGATGTGACGTTCGGAAATCTCATTCTCCAGCCGCCACAACACTTCCTTGCGCGCGATCAACTGTTGCGCGGCACGCAGATCGCTGCGTAGGAATACGGCCCACGCCATGCGCAAGCTGTCCATCACATGGCCATGCATCTGCGCCAGATCCTGGATGTCGTCGGCGGAAAAATCCTGGCCGCGCTGCGCCTTTTTCGCGGCGAAATCCATCAGGTTGTTGGCGGTGATATCGCCGATGTGTTCGATGTTGATGACGAAGGCGAGGATCTCCTGGCTGCGTTCGCCATCCTCTTCGTTGAGCGCCTCGCCGCCGAGGTCGGCCAGATACTCGCGAATCGCTACACCGAGCCGATCCAGCGTCGGGTCCATCCGGCTGACCGCTGCGGCACGCGCGCGATCATCCTTGCCGAACACCTCGACCAGGCCCTTCAGCATGCTTTCGACCATGTCGGCCATCCGCATCGATTCGCGCGCGGCGTTGGCCAGCGCCACGTTCGCGGTATCCAGTGCACCCTCGTCCAAATACTGCGGCACACCCAGATCGGCCGGGCGCGGCGATTCTGGCAAGAGGCGCACCAGCAGCCGCGACAAGCGATCCACCGGCAGGATGAAGATCAAGGCCAGCGCGAGATTGAACGCCGTATGGAAATTCACCGCCATGCGCGCGGGCGAATCATCGAGATGGGCGAGCAAGCCGACCAATGGATGCAGCAAGGGCAGGCAGATCAGGCAGCCGAACAGGCGCACCAGCGTGTTGCCTAACGGCAGTCGACGCGCCACTGGCGTGTGTGCGTCGATCAGCGCTGGCAAGGTGCTACCAAGATTCGCGCCCAGCACCAAGGCCAGGGCACCTTGTGCATCGACCACGCCGGCTGTCGACAGCGAGACGATCAGCAGCACCACCGCCACGCTGGAATGGCAGGCCCAGGTCAGGATCGCCGCCACCAGCAACGCCAGCACCGGCTCACTGGCCAGACTGCGCAGCACTGCGCGCAACGCTGCGGCATCCTCCACCGGCGCCAGCGACAGCACCAGCAGGTGCAGCGCCATCAGCATCAAGCCCAGGCCGATAGCGACGCGGCCGATGTTCTCGTAGCGCGCATCATCGCTGCGCTGGTGCACCACGAAGCCGATCAGGATCAGCACCGGCGCCACCAGCGCAATATCGAACGACAACAACTGCACCACCAGCGTGCTGCCGACATTCGCGCCAAGCATCACCACCAGTCCCGGCGCCAGGCCGAGAAAACCATTTGCCGCAAACGAACTGGCCATCATGCCGGTGGCGGTACTGCTCTGCAGCAGCGCAGTCACGCCGATACCGAAGAAAAACGCGGCGGCGCGATGGCCCAGGTAACGGCCCAGCCAACGGCGCAACGTACTTCCATAACCGCGCAGCACACCGCTGGTGACCATGTGCGTGCCCCACAGCAACAGCGCAACGTAGCCTGCAATATCCAGCAGGATGAGGGTTCCCTTCATGATGTACCTCCCGAGTCCATCACGGACTGGAGTATTGATTCAAGCGTGTCCAGCTTCGTAGCCAGCGAACACACGGAAAACCGTGTGCATGATGGATGCACAACGGATTCTCTTTTCCGTGCGGGATGCGGTACATCCATGTACCGGAACTATGTCATCTGCGGCCGTCAGCCGCCGGAACTTCGGCGCGTGTTACAGCCAGCGCTTATAGCGGCGCACGTAGAGCACCTTCACCAGCTGGGTCAGCACGCAGTACGTGAACACGGTTAGCGCCACCCAGGCGAAGTACACCGGCGGCAACGCCACCATGCCGAACTTCGCACCCAACACGGTGAAAGGCAGCACCATGCCGACCAGGATGGCGGCAACGGTCAAGGCCAGCACCGGCGCCGAGGCGACGCTCTGCAGGAACGGGATCTTGCGGGTGCGGATCATGTGCACGATCAAGGTCTGTGTCAGCAGGCTCTCGACGAACCAGCCCGTCTGGAAAAACGCCTGGTGATCAGGCGAGTTGGCGCCGAACACGTGCCACAGCAGCCAGTACGTCGTGATGTCGAAGATCGAGCTGACCGGACCAATCCACACCATGAAACGACCTATATCGCTGGCGTCCCACCGACGCGGCTTGCGCAGGTATTCCTCGTCCATGCGATCGAACGGGATCGACAGCTGCGAGGTGTGGTACAGCAGGTCCAGCACCAACAGTTGCAACGGCAGCATCGGCAGGAACGGCAGGAACGCGCTCGCCACCAGCACCGAGAACATGTTGCCGAAGTTGGAGCTGGCGGTCATCTTGATGTACTTGATGATGTTGCCGAAGGTGATGCGTCCTTCGATCACGCCCTCCTCCAGCACCATCAGGTTCTTTTCCAGCAAGATAATGTCGGCCGACTCCTTGGCGATGTCGGTCGCGGTGTCCACCGATATGCCCACGTCCGCCTGGCGCAGTGCCGGTGCGTCGTTGATGCCGTCGCCGAGGAAGCCGACGGTGTGACCCTGGCGCTGCAGTGATTTCACTACGCGCGCCTTCTGCAGCGGTGACATCTTGGCGAACACCGTGGTGCGCTTGACCAGCTCGTCCAGCTCGGCGTCGTCCAGCGGTTCGATGTGCTTGCCCTGCGCGGAGTGCTCCACGTCAAGGCCCACTTCGCGGCAGATCTTGCGCGTCACCGCTTCGTTGTCGCCGGTGATCACCTTCACTTCGACGCCGTGATGACGCAGCGCCGCGATGGCGGTACCCGCGGTGTCCTTCGGCGGATCGAGGAAGGCCAGGCAGCCCACGGCAATCAGGTCGTTCTCGTCGGCGACGCTGTAGGCGCGGTTGGATGGCGGCTGACGCTTGATCGCCACGACCAGCACGCGCAAGCCATCCTCGTTGAGATGACGAGTCATCGCCTTGATCTCGTCGCGCTGCGCGTCGTTCATCGGCAGGATTTCGTCGCCAGCCTTGGCGTACGCGCAGATCGACAGCATTTCCTCAACCGCGCCTTTGCACACCAGCAATTCGTTGCCGTCACCGTTGCTCACCACCACCGACATACGGCGGCGCTGGAAGTCGAACGGAATCTCATCGACGATGTGGAAACGCATCGCCGTCGGCTCGAGGTCACGGTGCTCCAGCACAGCCTTGTCCATCAGGTTCTTCAAGCCGGTCTGGAAACGGCTATTGAGATAGCCGTATTCAAGCGCCTCGTGGGACTCCTCGCCGTACAGATCGAGATGCCGCTCCAGCACGATCTTGTCCAGCGTCAACGTGCCGGTCTTGTCGGTGCACAGCACGTCCATCGCACCGAAGTTCTGGATCGCGTTGAGGCGCTTCACCACCACCTTCCGGCGCGACATCGCCATGGCGCCCTTGGCCAAGTTCGCGGTGACGATCAGCGGCAACATTTCCGGCGTCAGACCGACCGCCACGGACAGTGCAAACATGAACGCCTGCAACCAGTCGTGCTTGTCCACGCCGTTGATGACGAAGACGATCGGCACCATCACCGCCATGAAGCGAATCAGCAGCCAGCTGACGCTCTTGACGCCACGATCGAAACTGGTCTGCACGCGCTGTCCGACAACGGTACGCGCCAGTGAACCCAGGTAGCTGCGGGAACCGGTGGCTACGATCACCGCGGTGGCCGTGCCGCTGACCACGTTGGTGCCCATGTAGCAGACCGTCGCCAGATCCAGCGGATTGTCAGCGGCACCCGGTTCCGGCTCATCCGAAACAGGTGCATGCGACGGCGCGGCCTTCTCCACCGGCAGCGATTCGCCGGTGAGGATGGCCTGACTGATGAACAGGTCTTTGGCGCTCAGCAGACGCAGATCGGCGGGCACCATATCGCCTGCGGCGAGATGCACGATGTCGCCGGCAACCAGCTCGGCCACCGGCACTTCGATGCGCTCGCTGTGGCCGTCCGAGGCGCGGCGCGTCACCGTGGCGGTGTTGCGCACCATCGCCTTCAGCTTCTCGGCGGCCTTCGACGAACGGTATTCCTGGGTGAAGCTGAGGAACACGCTGATACAGACCATCACCGAGATAATGGTCGGGCCGGTCAGGTTCGTGTGATCCGTAGCCAGCTGCACGCCAGCCAGTACCAGCAGCACGACGATGAATGGGTTCTTGAACGCATGCAGCAGCTGCAGCGTCCAGTGCGGCGGCTTTTCGTGCGATACCTCATTCACGCCGTCGCGGTGCAGCCGCGTCTCGATCTGTTCTTCATCGAGACCTGCCGGGGTGGTGTCCAGCGCCGCCAGCAGCTCGTCGTTTGCGCGGAACGCTTCCTGCGCCACTGCCGCGTGCACCGCTGCCGCACCCTTGCCCGCCGCCTTGACTGCGGCCGTCTGATTGGATTGCTTGTTCATGACCCGCTTCCGTGAATTCGCTGATGCCTGCCGTCGGTGCGAGTCTGCGGAATCAAT
This sequence comes from Rhodanobacter sp., assembly GCA_035566635.1. Lineage (GTDB taxonomy): Bacteria > Pseudomonadota > Gammaproteobacteria > Xanthomonadales > Rhodanobacteraceae > Rhodanobacter. Next base: position 45,485 of record DATMQY010000012.1, on the reverse strand, counting down.
CCGCGAACCGCGTCATCGCCGATGCGCACGGCCGCGCATGCGGCCGGAACGGTGCCCCCACTGGCGGGGGCCACCCCTTGCATGACGTCATGGCGACCATCAGCGACTGGATACCACGGCACGATGTACGGACGATGGCAGCGCATCGTCCTGGGCTGGTGCAGACGCATGGCCGGGGTTCCGGCGATGCAGTTCGACCACGTTGCTGCCGCTCGCCTGCTGCTCCAATGAGGTGCGTTCGAGCGGAGCGGGCACGGTGACGGCGTAAGGGCGGCGCACGATGTCACGACGACCAGACAGCAGCCGGCGCAGTGCGCGCAACAGAAGGGAATCGCGAAGGAGCTTCATGGGCCCATCTCCTCGTAACGACGCCTAAGGCGTCGTCAGGGGTGGGCCGGACTTTCCCTAGTCGAGGAAAGCACCAGCCGACCGCAGGCGGTCGCCGCAGGCGTTCAACTTATTGTTATGCGTCGCCGGCATCCGATGCTCGCGGATGTCGACGTTGCGACTAGGGTAAACGTCCATATGCCTTGGTTTGTCAGGACTGGGAGCCAGCCGACGCGTTGCGCCGGGAGGCGCGCGCATTGTCGTGCTGCGCTGCGGAAGTGTCAACCCATCGGCTGCATGGATCTACGAAAGATGTCTGACGCCGGCGTGGTCTGACTCAGGCAAACCGAGGCGCCCGCTCATCGACGACACGAGGACCGGACTGTCCTCGAAGGAAGTTCAGATCGTCGGCTGAAACACCCACCCCTGCTGCACCATCGGCTCGACCAGCCAGTGGTCGGCCAGCAGGAACGCGAACAGCGCCATCAGGTACACGATCGAGTACTTGAACACCTTCATCGGAAACAGCTCGTCGGGCGGGTTCAGCAGGCGCACGGCGTAATACAGGAAGCCCGCGTCGAGCACGATCGCGCCACCCAGATAGATCAGCCCGCTCATCCCGGTCAGCGCCGGCAGAAGGGTCACCAGCACCAGCAGCACGGTGTAGAACAGCACGTGCCAGCGGGTGTAGACGACACCGTGGGTGACCGGCAGCATCGGTACCTGCGCACGCGCATAGTCGTCGCGGCGGAAGATTGCCAGTGCCCAGAAATGCGGCGGCGTCCACACGAAGATAATCAGGCACAGTTGCAATGCGAACGCGTGTAGATGACCGGTGACCGCTGTCCAGCCGAGCACCGGCGGAATCGCGCCGGCGAGACCGCCGATCACGATGTTCTGCGGCGTGGCGCGCTTGAGATACGCGGTGTAGACCAGCGCATAACCGATCAAACCGCCGAAAGTGAGCAGCGCAGTGAGCGGGTTCACCAGCAACGCCAGCACCAGCATCGAGACGATCCCGAGCAGCACGGCGAACACCAGCACCTGTCGCGGCGTCAGCGTGCCGGTGGCCAGCGGGCGCCGCGCGGTGCGCGCCATCAGCTTGTCGATGCGCTCGTCGATCAGGTGGTTGAACGCGGCGGCGGAACCCGACGCCATCCAGATGCCCAGCGTGCCGAATACCAGCGCACGCCACGGCGGGATGCCCGGCACGGCGAGGAACATGCCGATCACCGCGCAGAACACCAGCAGCGCGACGACGCGCGGCTTGGTCAGTTGCAGGTATTCGTGGATCAGATCCATTTCAGCGTCGCTCCAACGACTGGGACATCGATTCGTCATGCCGCCGCTGCGTACTCGCCAGGGTAGCCAGCAAGGTAAACAGCAGCAACGCAGCCACGCCATTGTGCGCGGTCGCCACCGTCAGCGGCAGCCCGAAATACACATTGCTGATGCCCAGCAGTACCTGGCTCACCAGTGCCAGCGCGATCGCGATGCCGCACCGACGCAAGCCGCGCCTGGCGACCTTGTGCGACAGCCAGCCGAGATAGCAGAACACCACCAGTGCGCCGAGCCGGTGCACGAGCTGGATCGCGCTGCGCGCTGCCATGTCGAGCACACCGCCTTCGTAGTTGACGCCGATACCGCGCCACAATACGAAACCCTGATGGAAATTCGTCGGTGGCGCCCACTGGTTAAGGCACTGCGGGAACGAGCCGGGACCGTAACCGCAGGCCAGCGCTGCGTAGTTCGCCGAGGTCCAGCCGCCCAGCGCGATCTGGCAGAACAGCAGCACCAAACCGATCACCACCAATCGGCGCAGATCGGCCAACCGGTCGTCCGGCGCGCCGACACCGGCAAAGCGCAGTGCAGCGTACGCCAGCAGCGCGAACGTGGTCATGCCACCAAGCAGATGGCCCATCACCACGATCGGTTTCAGCAGCAGCGTCACCGTCCACATCCCGAGCATCGCCTGGAAGATGATCACCGCCAGCGCCAGCACGCTGATCTTCCATGCGCCCGGCTGCTGCAGCCGGGCCGCGGCAAACAACGGCAGCGCGATCGCACACGCGGCCAGCAGCGACGACCACTGGTGCTCGTCGCGTATGTACAAAGCCACGCTGACCACCGCGAACAGCGCGCCGACGATCACCGCCAGCAATGCGCTGCGTTTGCGCCCGCTAGCGAGCAGCGCCAGCAGCAGCACCATCACGCCGAGCGTGCCGGCCAGGAAGCGGTGCACCTGCTCGCGCCAGGCCTTGTGCGATTCGTACGGGCGATCCGGAAACGCCGCGTCGGCATGCGCCACGGCCTGCGCATGCTGCGGCCAGGTCACCTGACCGTAACAGGTCGGCCAGTCCGGACAGGACAGCCCGGCATTGGACAGCCGCACGAATGCGCCGAACATCACCAGCCCGAACGCGAACAACGCGGCCAGCAGCGCCAAGCCGCGCAGGATTTTCTGCGAACGCGATGCCATCACTTGATCACCTTCTGCATGTCCCGCAGCAAGCCGGGGCCATCGAAGCCTGCCGGATACAACGACAGCGCGGTGCCGTTGGACTCCACCAGCAGCGCGCTGACGCTGTCCGGCGTGGTCGGCCGATAGTCGGCCAGCTTGCCGTCGACATCGCTGCCCAACGTCCAGTAGATCTGCATGGCGGCGCGGCGAGTCGCTTCCGCCGGCGGCGCGCCTAGGTAGAGCAGTCGCAGCCGCGACTGGTTGCGGTTGAGCATGACGCGCGCCTTCGCCAACCCAGTCAGCACCTCGAAACAGCGCGCGGCGCAGTCGGGGCCGGCCAACGCCACCAGGGTTAGCCGCGGCTCGCTGTCGCGCCATGCGTACGGCTGGCCGTTGGTCAACTGCACCTGCAGCTTCTCATCCATGAAATTGCGTTGCGGCAGGATCGCGTGGCCATTGCCCTTCGCTGTCGGCTGCCAACCGCTCCAGGTGAGCAGGCCGGCGACGATCATCGGTGCGGCAAACACCAGCGCGATCAGCAGCAGGAGCATGCGGCTGCGGCGCAACGACTTCGGATCAACTGTATTCATCGGACTTCATCGTCATTCGGATAGCGGGATTTGCGCGGCTTGCGCTTGCGATGGAGCACCAACAGGATCACCACCGCCGCCAGCGCAAACGAAAACCACTGGAAGGCATACGCGCGATGCCGCGCCGGCGGCATCGCGGAAAGATCGAGCGTGTGCACGCGCACATAGATCGCGGCCGGGTCGGCGTCCAGCGCCAGCATCCGCGGATACAGCGGGCGACCGAGGTCATGGGCGACTTCCGCCGGGTCCAGGAAGATGCTTTCCTTCGGCCATCGGGTCTGCCGCGTCAGTGCATCGCCGCCCATCTCGAAACCGACCGGCGGCGGCGGCACGTACAAGCCTTGCAGGCTGATCTCGGTGGTCGGCAACGGCGGCAGCTGTGGTGCCTGCCTGGTGCCGTTGCCCGGCAGAAAGCCCAGATCCACCAGCAGCAGTTGCGGCTGGCCGCGAATCGCGAACGGCGCGAACACCTCCACGCCGCCGCGTTCGTCATGCTTGGGGTTGTCCAGCAGATACAGCCGGTCGACGAGATAGCGACCGCTCACCTGCACCCGTGGAAAGCTGTCGGTCGGCGGCCTCGCGGCCACGTCGGCGAAGTCCTGCACGGGCGCGGAAGCCGATGCGGCATACCGCCGCAGAAGTGTATCCTTGAAGTCGGCGCGATGCAGTTGCCACACGCCAAGACGTATGAACAGCAAGGCGCCAGCCACGGTCAGCAGCAACGCCCACCACGACGGACGGCGAAATCCGATCACGCGGTGAGCCTGTCGGTGGTCGCTATACTGCCCGGGTCGAAATGGATCGGATCAATCACGTGGAAACCGTCTATAAATGTGCGCTGGTGGTGCTGCTGCTGGTGGTGATCTTCAGCCTCGGCCAGGCGCTGTACTTCATGATGACCGACAAGGACGATGACAAACGCACGGTGTGGGCTCTGACCCGCCGTATCGGCCTGTCATTGCTGCTGATCGGCATGGTCGCGCTCGGCATCTGGATGGGTTGGCTGCATCCGCACGATGTCGGCCAGTGATTGTAGCGGCTGCGCCGGCACGGCGCCTCGACCGCGACAAATCGCGCGCGCTGGCAAGCACCTCTGCTGACGTCTGAGACGGATGCCGCCACAACAAAAAGCCCGCCAATGGCGGGCTTTTTGTTGTGGGTCTGTCGCGGCTCTGGTGAAGAGTCCGTTTTTCTCTTCGCGAAACAGACGTCGCGTCAAAGAATGTAAACGAACATGAACAGGCCAAGCCAGACCACGTCGACGAAGTGCCAATACCACGCCACCGCCTCGAAACCGAAGTGGTGATCCTTGTTGAAGTGGCCCTTCAATACACGGAACCAGATCACCGCCAGCATGATGGTACCCAAGGTCACGTGCAGGCCGTGGAAACCTGTCAGCAGGAAGAAGGTCGAGCCGTAGACGCCGCTGTGCAGGGTCAGGTTCAACTCCTTGTAAGCCTCGACGTACTCGTGCGCCTGGAAGTTCAGGAACAGTGCGCCCAACAGCACGGTCAGGCCGAGGAACAACAGGATCTTGCCGCGATGCCCGGCACGCAGCGCGTGATGCGCGATCGTCACCGTGACGCTGGAGCTGAGCAGGATCAGCGTGTTCAGCAGCGGCAGACCCCACGCCGGCACGGTGCTGAAAGCACCGCCGATATGCTCCGGGCCGTTGCCGGCGCTGGCGCCCCACGAGGCGGCGTAATCGCTCCACAGGAATTCGTGGGTCAGCGTGCCATGGCCGTGGCCGCCCAGCCACGGCACCGAGAACATGCGGATGTAGAACAGCGCGCCGAAGAACGCACCGAAGAACATCACCTCGGAGAAGATGAACCACATCATGCCCATGCGGAACGAGGTGTCCACCTGGTGGTTGTAGCTGCCGGCCAGCGATTCGTTGATCACCGAACGGAACCAGCCGAAGAACATGCCCAGCACGCCGATGACGCCGGCGATCAGCACGGTCTTGCCGAAACCGGCATCGCCCGGTTCCGCGTTCAGCCAGTGCGCGGCACCGAATACGGTGGTAAACATGACTATCGCGGCCACGAACGGCCAGTAGCTCTTGGTCGGAACGAAGTAAGCGTCGTGCTGCTGACCCATGGTGAGACCCCGTGGATTTCTCTTGATGACTTTTGCCCCGTCGTGCCGACCGGGGAACTGCATGCCGGTCGTCGAACCCGACCGGTTGAAGGAAAACGTGTCGCGCCCGCGGTACCGCTATTTCATCAGCACGATCTGCACGAACGACACCAGAAAAAAGGCCGCCACGATCACGACGAGTATCGTCACGGTGCGGCGCACGCCCTTGCGACGATCGTCACCGACCTGCTCGCGTGTCATGCGGTCCATCTTCTGCTGCGTCATGTGGCTCGGCTTCTCGTGACGCCCCCGCCGATCATGGCCGGGGCGCCCTTGTGGATGGTCAATCGTTGACGTGACCGTGCGCCAGCTCGTCGTCGTGGATCACCGGCGGCACATCGAAGGTGTGGTGCGGCGCCGGCGACGGCACCGTCCACTCCAGGCCCTTGGCGCCTTCCCACACGCGGTCGGTAGCCTTCTTCCTGGAGAACCACACGCCGTGGATCAGCACGCCCAGGAAGATCAGCTGCGAGGCGCCGAACAGGAAGCCGCCGATCGAGCTGATCATGTTGAAGTTGGCAAAGGCCACGTTGTAGTCCGGAATGCGGCGCGGCATGCCGGCCAGACCCAGGAAGTGCTGCGGGAAGAACAGCACGTTGACCCAGATCACGCTGTTCCAGAAATGCATCTTGGCCCAGAACTCGCTGTACATCCGGCCGCTCCACTTCGGCAGCCAGTAGTACGTGGCGGCGATGATCGCGAACAGCGCGCCGGTCACCAGCACGTAGTGGAAATGCGCCACCACGAAGTAGGTGTCGTGGTACTGGAAGTCGGCCGGTACCAGCGCCAGCATCAGGCCGGAGAAGCCGCCGATGGTGAACAGGATGACGAACGCGATGGCGAACAGCATCGGCGTCTCGAACGTCATCGAGCCGCCCCACATCGTGCTGACCCAGTTGAACACCTTCACGCCGGTCGGCACCGCGATCAGCATCGTCGCGTACATGAAGAAGATCTCGGCGCCCAGCGGCAGGCCTACCGCGAACATGTGATGCGCCCACACGATGAACGACAGGAACGCGATCGAGGCGATCGCAAACACCATCGCCTTGTAGCCGAAGATCGGCTTGCGCGCGAAGGTCGGGATGATCTCCGAGATGATCCCGAACGCGGGCAGGATCATGATGTACACCTCGGGATGCCCGAAGAACCAGAAAATATGTTGATACAAGACGGGGTCGCCGCCGCCGCCCGGGTTGAAGAAGTTGGTGCCGAAGTACTTGTCGGTCAGCAGCATGGTTACCGCGCCAGCCAGCACCGGCATCACCGCGATCAGCAGGAACGCGGTGATCAGCCAGCTCCACACGAACACCGGCATCTTCAGCAGTTCCATGCCGGGTGCGCGCATGTTGAGGATGGTGGCGATGATGTTGATCGCGCCCATGATCGAGCTGATGCCCATCAGGTGGACCGCGAACACCACGTAGGCCAGCGAATCACTCTGCAGCGACAGCGGCGGATACATCGTCCAGCCGCCGGCCGGACCGCCGCCGGCCATGAAAAGCGTGGACAGCAGCAGCGTGAACGCGAACGGCAGGATCCAGAACGACAGGTTGTTCATGCGCGGCAGCGCCATGTCCGGCGCGCCGACCATCAGCGGGATCATCCAGTTACCGAGGCCGACGAAGGCCGGCATGATCGCGCCGAAGATCATCACCAGCGCATGCATGGTGGTCAGCTGGTTGAAGAAGTACGGCTGCATCACCTGCAGGCCGGGCTTGAACAGCTCCGCGCGGATCAGCATGGCGAAACTGCCGCCGATGAAGAACATCACCAGCGCGAAAATCAGGTACAGCGTGCCGATGTCCTTGTGGTTGGTGGACATAAACCAACGCTGGAAGAAACTCTTCGGCGCGCCGTGGTGATCATCGTGCTGATCATGGGTGGCTGCGTGGGACATGGCCTTGCACCTCTAACCTGAAATATTGAATGCGACTGCAATGAAACTGCGGAAGGGGGAGCGATCAGCCCTGCTTGGCCGCGGCCGGTGCCGCAGCGACCTGCGCGGATGCCGGAGCCGCCGCGGTGGAAGCCGCTGCCGGCGTCGCCGCGGGCGACGCAGCCGGAGCAGCTGACTGCGCCTGCTGTTCGGCCAGCCATTTGGCGAAATCCGCCTTGGACTTGGCAACCACCACGATCGGCATGAAGCCATGATCCTGGCCGCAAAGTTCGGCGCACTGGCCGCGATAGGTGCCCGGCGTCTGGATGTTGGTCCAGGCGGCATTGATGATTCCGGGGATCGCATCGAGCTTCCAGCCCAGCGCCGGCACCCACCACGAATGGATCACGTCGGCCCCGGTGATCACGAAGCGGATCTTGGTGTCGACCGGAACCACCAGCGGCTTGTCCACATTCAGCAGATAGGTGTTCTCGTCGCCCTCCTTGACCGCGTACGGATCCATGCCCGAGCCGAGCTGGCGGGTCTGGTCGCTCTGCGTATCGAGCTTGGACATGAAACCGACCTTGTCGAGCGGCTTGCCGAGGTACTCGACATAGTCGTAGCGCCACTTCCACTGGTAGCCGGTAACCTTGACCGTCATCTGCGAGCCGGTGGTGTCGGCCCACGAGGTGAGTCCACCGGTGGCCAGGTAGGCCAGCACCACCAGGATAATCACCGGGATGGTCGTCCAGACGACTTCCAGCATGGTGTTGTGCGACCACTTCTCGGCCACCGCGCCGCGCGATTTGCGGAAGCGGAACATGGCGATGAACATCGCGCCAAAGACCAGGATGCCGATCACCACGCACACACCGAGCGAGATGTTGTTCAGGTGGTACGGCACCTGCGACCAGGTACTCGCGCCGCGCTCCATGTTGAGCTGGTACGGACTCGGGTTTGCGTGAGCCACGCCGCCGAACAGCGCAAGGGCAAGCGTCGCCCATGCCGTGAATGATCGCCTGATGCCGCCAGATGTCATGTCTTGCACCTTTGTTGAACCTATTTGCGCGGCTGGCTATTGAAATCAGCCAGCAACACCATGAGTTTCTTCGACAGCTCGACGCGTTCCTGTTCCGCCAGAAAAGCGCCGATCTCCAATTCGCGACCGTGCGATGACAGCAACAGGCGCTGGCGCCCATCGCCCGGCTCCAGCAACACGCGCACCCAGTAAATCTGGAAACGCATGCAGCGCCGGCCCGGCAGCGATTGCACCTCCAGCGACGCTGCGTCGAGGGTGATGCGTTCACTGCAATCGCCGGCCCGCCAGGCCACGCTCAAGGCGATAGCCACAGCAGCGGATTCGACCAAGGCAAACAGCGGAGCAAACACGTTCCCCTGCCACGCACCCAGTCCAGCCGTTATCAGCGCCAGAGCCACCAGAACCACGATCAATCGACGCAAACCGCGCCGGCTGAGCGCGCGATTGGGCTTGAGCCACATCGTCACGCGCGGCAAGCCGGCGGTAGCTGGTCGAAGCACGATCATGGGGATCCGGCGTGCCTGGAACAGCGGAATGATAGGCCGCGGCGGCGCAACGGGCAAGAATGTCGCACCCGCATGAGCTGGGTCGGACCCGCAGGGATGGCCTGCAAACGGCGCGGCAACGCCACGAACACAGCCTCCGCACGGCGCATCATCCGATGCAGATGCCGCGGTCGTGCCGCCCCAATCCGCGATGTCCAGCGTACAATCCCGCGCTCCCCTCCGCCGCAGCGGATCCTTCGACAAGCCCGTGACCCAGCCCATACTCAGCCCCGAACTTCCCGTCGCCAGCACCCCTGCGCGCGCGCGCATCACCGCCGCCTGGCTGCGCGACGAGACCGAAGCCGTCAACGACCTGCTCGCCCAGGCCACCTTGCCGCCGGTCGAACGCGAAAAGGTGATCGACCTCGCCGCCGACCTGGTCAGCCGCGTGCGTCTGCGCGCCAAGGACCAGAGCGCGGTCGAATCCTTCATGCGCCAATACGACCTTTCGTCCGAGGAAGGCGTGCTGCTGATGTGCGTGGCCGAGGCGCTGCTGCGCATCCCCGACAAGGCCACCGCCGACAAGCTGATCCGCGACAAGCTCGGCGAGGCGGACTGGAAGAAGCACCTGGGCCAGAGCGAGTCGCTGTTCGTCAACGCCTCCACCTGGGGGCTGATGCTCACCGGTCATCTGGTGAATCTGGCCGAAGATACCCGCCACGATTTCACCGGCGCGCTGAAACGGCTAGTCGGCCGTGCCGGCGAACCGGCAATCCGCCTGGCCGTGCGCCAGGCGATGCGGATCATGGGCCACCAGTTCGTGATGGGACAGACCATCGACGAGGCGCTGGACCGCTGCGCGAAGAAGGAATACGCGGTGTACCGCTATTCCTACGACATGCTGGGCGAGTCGGCACTGACCAGCGAAACCGCCGAGCGCTACCAGCAGGATTACCGCAACGCGATCGCCGCGATCGGTGCCCGCGGCCCGTTTGCAAACCACACCGACGCGCCATCGATCTCGGTGAAGCTGTCCGCACTGCATCCGCGCTACGAAGTGGCCAAGCGCGAACTCGCCCACCGCCAGCTCAGCGAAAAGCTGCTGGAGCTGTCGCAACTGGCGATGAAGCATGGCATCGCGCTATCGGTGGACGCCGAGGAAGCCGAGCGCCTCGAACTCTCGCTGGACATCATCGGTGATGTGTTCGCGCATCCGTCGCTACAAGGCTGGAACGGCCTCGGCATCGTGGTGCAGGCCTACGCCAAGCGCACCCCGTTCGTGATCGACTGGCTGATCGAGACTGCCCGCGCCAGCGGTCGTCGCTGGTACGTACGTTTGGTCAAGGGCGCCTACTGGGATGCCGAGATCAAGCGCGCGCAGGAAAACGGCCTCGCCGGCTATCCGGTGTATACGCGCAAGCCGAATACCGATGTGTCGTATCTCGCTTGCGCGCGCCGCCTGTTCAACGCCGGTGTCGAACTGATCTACCCGCAGTTCGCCACCCACAACGCACACTCGATCGCCGCCGTGCATCACCTCGCGCAGGGCCGACCGTACGAGTACCAACGTCTGCACGGCATGGGCACCGACCTGTATGCCGAAGTGATTGGTCCGCAGAACCTCCACGTACCCTGCCGCGTGTACGCGCCGGTGGGCACGCACGAGGACCTGCTGCCGTACCTGGTGCGCCGCCTGCTCGAGAACGGTGCCAACACCAGTTTCGTCAACCGTGTCGTCGACGAGAGCGTGCCGGTGCGCACGCTGGTCGCCGACCCGTGCGAAACGGTTCGCAGCTTCGCATCCATTCCGCACCCGCGCATCCCGCTGCCGGTGAATCTCTACGGTGAACTTCGGAAGAATTCCATGGGCGTCAACTTCTCCAACGACAACGAACTGAAGGCGATGGCCGACGCGGTCAACGCGACTACCGGCCCGTGGGCCGCTGCTCCGCTGGTACCGGGCGCCACTGCCAACGGCCCGATCGTGCAGGTGACCAATCCGGCGGATCGCCGCCAAAACGTGGGCAGCTACGTCAGCGCCGACAGCGCCACCGTCGACAAGGCACTCAGCAACGCGGTCGCCGCGCAGCACGGCTGGGATCGTCTGCCCGCGGCCAGCCGCGCCGCGATCCTCGAGCACGCCGCCGAGCAGCTCGAAGCGCGCCGCGGCGAATTCATCGCGCTGTGCGTGCGCGAGGCCGGCAAGAGCCTGCCCGATGCGATCGCCGAGATCCGCGAGGCCGCCGACTTCCTACGCTACTACGCGACGATGGCACGGCGTCTGTTCGGTCAGCCCGAGCAACTGCCCGGCCCCACCGGCGAGAGCAATCAATTGTTCCTCAACGGTCGCGGCGTATTCGTCTGCATCAGCCCGTGGAATTTCCCGCTGGCGATCTTCCTGGGCCAGATCAGCGCCGCGCTGGCCGCCGGCAATGCGGTGATCGCGAAACCGGCCGAGCAGACTTCGCTGATTGGCCATCTGGCCGTCCAATTGCTGCATGCCGCCGGCGTGCCCACCGACGTGGTGCAGTACCTGCCTGGCGACGGCGCTACCGTCGGTGCCGCGCTGACGAAAGACCCGCGCGTCGCCGGCGTCGCCTTCACCGGCTCCACCGAGACCGCCTGGGCGATCAATCGCGCGCTGGCTGCGCGCAACGCGTCGATCGCTGCGCTGATCGCCGAGACCGGCGGCCAGAACGCGATGATCGCCGACTCCTCCGCCCTGCCCGAACAGATCGTCAAGGACGTCATCGCCTCGGCGTTCCAGTCCGCCGGCCAGCGCTGCTCCGCCGCACGCGTGCTGTTCGTACAGGAAGACATCGCCGACAAGGTCTGCGCGATGCTCGCCGGTGCGATGGGCGAGCTGAAGGTAGGCGATCCAGGCCAGCTGTCCACCGACGTCGGTCCGGTGATCGACGAGGATGCTAAGAAGATTCTGGTCGACCATGCCGCGCGCATGGACAAGGAAGCGAAGAAGATCGGCGAGGTCGCGCTCGATCCGGCGCTCACCGCCAACGGCACGTTCTTCGCGCCACGCGCCTACGAGATTCCTTCACTAGCCACGCTGACGCGCGAAGTGTTCGGCCCGGTGCTGCACGTGATCCGCTGGAAGGGTAGCGAACTCAAGCAGGTGGTCGAGCAGATCAACGCCACCGGCTACGGCCTCACCCTGGGCATCCACAGCCGTATCAACGACACCGTCGACTACATTGCCAGCCACGCCCGCGTCGGCAACTGCTACGTCAACCGCAACCAGATCGGCGCGGTGGTCGGCGTGCAGCCGTTCGGTGGCGAGAACCTGTCCGGCACCGGCCCCAAGGCCGGTGGCCCGCACTACCTGCTGCGCTTCGCCGGCGAGCGCACGCTCACCATCAACACCACCGCGGCGGGTGGCAACGCGTCGCTGCTGACGATCGGCGAGTAAGCTTCGCCGCGTACTGGCCGCTTGTGCAATGCGCAAGCGGCCAGCGGTGCATGCGTGATAGAACAGGGAGTGACGCCGGCACGATGACCGGCCTGCTGCGCCGGAGCAACCGTACGATGGCACGTCCTTCCACCCTGATCGACTTGAGCCACGGCAACCCGACCGCGCTGGCGACGGACGACCCGCGCTATACCGCCGCCGAGTTTCCCTCGAACAAACTGCTGTATCTGACCCAGTTGGCGGACGAGCGCGGCATCGACAGCCGCACGTGGTTCGCCGGCCTGGCCTTGAACCGCGCGCAGATCGCCGACCCCGCGTTGCGCGTGTCGTACCGGCAGGCCAGTACCTTCACCCGGCGCGCGCTGCAGGCACTGGACGTACCCGACGCCGGCCTGCGCATCGGTCGTGAGGGCACCATCGGCGGCTTCGGCCTGCTCGGGTTGGCAATGATGACCTCGCGCACGTTCGGCGAGGCGATGCAGTCGGGCATCCGCTATCACAAAATCTGCGGCTGCCTGCTCGATCTTTCGTTCGAGGCGGTCAGCGAACAGGCGGTGGCGCTGGTCGCCACACCGCAGTTCGGCGACACCGAACTGCTTCCGTTTTTCTGCGAGGAACTGTTCGCCAGTTCGATGACGATCTCGCGCGAACTGGTCGGCCCCGAGCTGCACCCGCTGCGTGTGGAATTGAGCTATCCGCGACCGGACTATGCCAACGACTACGCCGAACTGTTCCAGTGCGAACTGCAATTCGGCGCGACGCAGAACCGGCTCGTACTCGATACCCGCTGGCTGGCCCATCCACTGCCCGGTTACAACCCGCTCACCGCGAAACAGGCGCTGGCGCTGTGCGCGCAGCAGCGCACGCCGGACGGCGGCGAGCCGCATCAGGAGATCGTCGCCGCGGTCGAGCGCTTGTTGCGCAGCCAGCTGCGCGAACAACCGAAGCTCAACGACGTGGCGCGCACGCTCAATCTCAGCGAGCGTTCGCTGCGGCGCAAGCTGGCCGAGAGCGGACGCATCTTCCGCGAGATCCACGACCGCGTGCGCGCCGAGCGCGCGCTGCAATTGCTGCAGGCCGGCACGCTGAGCGTGGCGGAGATCGGCGGCGAAGTGGGTTTCGACGATCCGCGCGAGTTCCGTCGCGCATTCAAGCGCTGGACCGGCATGGCGCCGCAGGAAGCACGCCGCGCCGCTGCCTGAGCGGGGCGTTTCGGCACAGACTGGCCGACTTACCCCCCTTCGCGTGGCCGTTTTACCCTCCCCCTTGCCGATGGATTGCGCGACAGTCAGGTTCAGGCTGCGCCAGGCGCGGCATCTGCAGATTTCGTTCGAATGGGGAGTTCACGATCATGCGCAAGCTGTTCATCACCGTCGCGCTCGGCGCGGCGCTCGCCGGCTGCGGCAAGCACGAGGCACCACCGCAGAACGCCGCCGACGCCAGCTTCGAGGCAAAGCTGCAGGAACAACTGCTGGACGCCAAACCTGGCAGCGTGATCGATATCCCGGCCGGCCATTACGCGCTCAAGCGCGGCCTCAGCCTGCGCACCGACGGCGTCACCATCCGCGGTGCCGGCATGGACAAGACCGTGCTGTCGTTCAAAGGCCAGCTGGTCGGCCCCGAAGGCCTGCTGGTCAACGCCAATGACTTCACCATCGCGAACCTGGCGATCGAGGACACCAAGGGCGACGCGCTGAAGATCAACCAGGGCAAGAACATCACCATCCACGGCGTACGCATCGAGTGGACCGATGGCCCGAAGACCACCAACGGCGCCTACGGCCTGTATCCGGTGAAGACGCAGAACGTGCTGGTAGAGGACTCGGTCGTGATCGGCGCCTCCGACGCCGGCATCTATGTCGGCCAGTCGAACAACATCATCGTGCGGCGCAACCGCGCTGAACGGAACGTGGCAGGCATCGAGATCGAGAACTCGGTGAACGCGGACGTCTACGAGAACACCGCCACCGACAACACCGGCGGCATCCTGGTGTTCAACATGCCGAACCTCTCGCAGGCCGGGCATGCCAGCCGCGTGTTCAAGAACAAGGTGTACGCGAACAATACCGGCAACTTCGCCGCCAAGGGCGCGGCGGTGGCCAGCGTGCCGGCCGGCTCCGGTGTGGTGGTGAACTCCAACGACAAGGTGGAGATCTTCGACAACGACATCGCCGATCACCAGACCGCGAACATCATCGTCTCCAGCTACTTCTCCACCAACTACTACAACACCCGCGGCGTGGCCGCCGACTACAACCCGTATCCGAAGGGTATCTTTGTCTACGGCAACCGCCTCAAGGGCGGCGGCGATTCGCCCGACGGCCTCAAGTTCAAGGCGCTGAAGACGGCCGTGTATGGTCTTAGCGGTCACTTCCCGGACGTGCTGTGGGACGGCTACTTTGATCCGAAGGATCTGGTGGACGGTCTGCCGCCGGCGAACGATCGTATCTGCATCCAGGATGTCAGCGGCGTGGTCAATGCCGATGGCCCGCACGACTACAAAAATCCCAGCACCGATACCAAGCCGTACCAGTGCACGCTACCGAAGCTGCCGCCGGTCGTACTGAATCCCGAGCCGAAGGTCTGACATGTCGGTCGTGAAATTCGCGAAATACGCCTCGGTGCTGCTGGCGCTGGTGCTGATGGTCGGCTGCCAGCGCGGCATGCCACCGGTGGCGTTCCATGCCGACGGCCGTCCGCCGAACCTCAGCGACTGGCATGTGGTCGAAGTGCGCGACGGCAAGTTGCAGCTCAACGACGGCGTGGTGCCGTATGACCTCAACACACCGCTGTTCTCCGACTACGCGCACAAGCTGCGCACGATCTGGATGCCGAAGGGCAGCTCGGCGAAATATCACCCCACCGACACCTTCGACTTCCCGATCGGTACGGTGATCAGCAAGACGTTCTATTACCCCAGACTCGATAAGAGCAGGCCTGATAAGAGCGGCGCCACCGACGTGGCGCGCAACGACGATTACTCGCACGACTTCGCCGGCCAGGGTCTCGACCTGGCGCATGTGCGCCTGATCGAGACGCGCATCCTGGTGCGTCGCACGGACGGCTGGGCCGCGATGCCGTACGTGTGGAACGAAGCGCAGACCGAAGCCACGCTGGCACGCACCGGCGCGGTGCTGCCGCTGACCCTGGTCGACGACCAGCCGGCCGTTGGACAACCGGCCCGCGAAGATTTCAACTACGTGGTGCCTGACGAAAGCCAGTGCGCCAGCTGTCACGCGCAGGACTGGGTCAGCCGCAAGATCCATCCGATCGGACCGAAGGCGCGCCATCTCAACAAGGACTATCACTACGCCGAAGGCGCGCAGAACCAGCTCGCACATCTGGTCGCACTCGGCTACCTCAGCGGTCTGCCCGCCTCGACCGAAGTGCCACGCGACGCGAACTGGAAGGACACACACGCCCCGCTGGACGCGCGCGCACGCGCCTACCTCGACATCAACTGCGGGCATTGCCACAACGGCAACGGTGCGGCCAACACCACCGGCCTCACGCTGACCAACGACACGCCGGAGGATCGCCACCTTGGCATCTGCAAGCCGCCGACCGCAGCCGGCCGGGGCACTGGCGACCATTTCTTCGACATCGTGCCGGGCCAGCCGGGCGAGTCGATCCTGCCGTACCGGCTGTCGTCCGAAGAGCCCGGCGTGATGATGCCGGAAATCGGCCGCAGCACCGTGCACCGCGAAGGCGTGGCACTGATCAAAGCATGGATCGCGGCGCAGCCGGGGAGCTGCGTGGCGATCCACTGATTCCACCATCCTGACCATGCGCGGCTGCCATCGCCGCGCGATCCGATGCAAGGGGAGAGCACCGAATGAGCATGCGTCAACGTCCACTCTCGATCAGCCTGCGCCGACTGTTGTTCGGCGGCAGCACGCTGCTGTTGATGTGCAGCCCGTCGTTGGCGTTCGGCGCCGATGCGCCGCCGCAAGATGCCGCCGCCGGCAAGACGAACCCGCCGGCGGATCAAGCCAAGGCTGATCCGGCTAAGGCCGAGATGCTCGGCAAGATCACTGTCACCGCGCAGAGCCGCTCGCAGGAAATGCAGGAGGTGCCGATCCCGCTGCAGATCATCACCGCCAAGCAGGTCGACACGCTGGCCGCGACCGACCTCAGCAAGATGAGCCTGTTCGTCCCCGGTCTGGTGGTTGGCGGCGACCAGCCGACCCAGCCCAGCTATCAATTGCGCGGCATTTCCACCGACGACTTCGGCATCGGCACCGAGTCGGCCGTGGGCGTGTATATCGACGGCGTCTATGCGGCCCGCTCCGGCGGCGCCCTGCTTGCGTTCAACGACGTGCAGCGGATCGAGGTGCTGAAGGGCCCGCAGGGCACGCTGTTCGGCCGCAACGCCGCCGCTGGTGCGATCTCCATCGTCACCAACGAACCCAGCGATCATTTTGAGGGACGCGCACGGGTACGTTTCGGCGACTACGGGCGGCAATACCTCGACGGCTTGCTCAACGTACCGCTCAACAAGGACATGGCGCTGCGTTTCAGCGCATACAGCAATCGCAGCGACGGCTGGATCACTGATGCTGCCAGCGGCAAGCAATACGGTGGCGACCGCGACTTCGGCACTCGCACGGTATGGCGCTGGAACGTCACCGGCGATACTCGCGTGTTGCTGTCGTGGGATCATGAAAACCTCAAGCAGCTGCCGCACCCCGCGATCGGCCTGATCCCGCTGTCGAACGACACGCAGCAACGCCCACCGTACCCGCCCGATCCGACGACCTATCTCAACCCGCTGCATGCGCCGCTCTACAACGACGCGGTCGGCGCGGTGGAGAAACGCAAATTCGACGGCGCCACGCTGAGCGTGGACCACTCGTTCGCCTGGGGCAGTCTGGTCTCGACCACCGCCTGGCGGCATTTCAACACCGAGAACCTCGGTGACTACGACGGCACCAACCACATCGTCAGCTACCTCGACACCGCCAACATCGAGCACAACAACAGCTGGTATCAGGAGTTCAAACTGAGCGGCAGCAACAGCCTAGTGGACTGGGTCGGAGGCGTCAGCTACTACGACGAGCAGGCGCGCCAGACCAGCCAGACCAACGTGTTCACCGACAGCATCGACACCCTCGCCGGCAACGTGATGGGCGTGGGCCATCCGCTGACCGACATCAGCAACGGGCTGGCCGCGATGGGCCTGCCGTATACCCTGCTCGGCGACCCGTGGCAGGAGGCGATCAGCAACGTCGGCCACTTCAAGGCCTACGCCGCGTTCGGCGACGTGATCTGGCACCTCAACGACAAGCTCAACCTCACCACCGGCATCCGCTACACGCGCGACCAGAAGACGTTCTCCTGGTACAACATGCCGCGCCGCGCCGATCGGTTCGACGCCACCGTGCAATCGCTCAACGATGCCGGCATCCTCGCCATGCTGCCGCCGGAGGCGCAGTACGCGTTGGCTGCATTCGGCAACAACATCATCTTCACCGACGCGGTCGGGGTGCCGGTGCAGTTCAAAGACAGCTGGAGCGACTTCAGCCCGCGTGCGGTGCTGGACTACAAGTTCACTCCGGACGTGATGGGTTATGTCTCGGTCACCAAGGGCTACAAGGCCGGCGGCTACAACAGCGTGCAGGTGGGCTCGCGTTTCCAGCCGGAAAAGGTGTGGAACTACGAGGCCGGTATCAAGACCGTGTTCCCCGAGCAGAACCTGCTGTTCAACAGCTCGGTCTACTACTACAAGTACAGCAACCGGCAGGCACTGACGCTGGACCCGAACACCGCCGGCTCCGGCGTGCCTCGCTACCTGGTCAACAGCACTGACCAGGAAGCTCGGGGACTGGAGCTGGAGGCGCAGTGGCAACCCGTGGACGACCTGCGGTTGAGCTTCACCGGCGCCTACATCGACGCCACCTACAGCAAGGCGGTGGCACCGTCGGGGGTCAGCCTGTCGGGCCAGCCCACCGGCGAACCGAAGTTCTCGTTCGCCGCGACGCTCGGCTATACCTGGCACGCGGTGGCAGGCGGCAAGCTGGAGGCCAACCTCAACTATGCGTTCCGCGGCGAGTCGCGCTGCAACCGCGACTCGCAGCTGCAGGGCACCTGCCAGATCAGCCCGAACTTCAGCACCGGCACGAGCCAGCAACGCACCGATGCACGTCTGGACTGGAGTTCGGCCAACGATCACTGGGGCGTGGCATTCTACGTCAACAACCTGTTCGACAAGCGCTATGTGACCGGGGTCAACAACATCTCGGCCAGCGTGTTCGGCACGCCCTACGCGAGCATCACACCGCCGCGCATGTGGGGCGTGGAACTACGCGCCAAATTCTGAGACCGTCATGACCGATAGCAACGACCTGGGCGCCATCCTGCAGCGCCTGCGTGATGCGCAGACACGCGAGCCGATGCCGGCATGGGCGCAGCGCGCCAGGCGTCTGCGCGTGCTGGAGGCGATGTTGCGCGAGCAGCACGATGCGTTCGCGGCGGCGATCAACGCCGACTTCGGCTGTCGTCCGCGCGAGGAAACCGATCTGCTGGAAATCTTCCCCAGCCTGTCGGCGATCCGGCATGCGTTGTCCAAAGGCCGGCGCTGGATGAAGCCGCGGCGGCAGCTGGCGGATCTGCTGTTCCTGCCCGCGCGTACCGAATTGCGGCCGCAGCCGCGCGGCGTGATCGGCATCATCGTGCCGTGGAATTACCCGTTGTATCTGGCCGTCGGCCCGCTGGTCGACGCGCTGGTCGCCGGCAACCGCGCGATGCTGAAGATGAGTGAATTCACGCCACGCTTCTCGGCGCTGTTCGCCGAACAGATGGCGCGTTATTTCCAGCCCGACGAAGTGGTCGTGGTAAACGGCGACGCCGCGGTGGCACAGGCGTTTTCCGCGCTGCCGTTCGACCACCTGCTGTTCACCGGCTCCACCGCCGTCGGCCATCACGTGATGCGCGCCGCCGCCGCGAACCTCACGCCGGTGACGCTGGAACTGGGCGGCAAGTCGCCGGCGATCATCGGCCCCGGCGCACGCTTCGAGCATGCGGTGGAACGCATCGTGTTCGGCAAGCTGGTCAACGCCGGCCAGACCTGCATCGCACCGGATTACGTGCTGCTGCCGCGCGCGCGCGTGGCGGAGTTCATCGACGCTGCCCGCCGCACGATGACGCAGATGTACCCCCAACTGGCGCAGAGCACGCAATACGCCAGCATCGTCTCCGAGCGCCAGTATCAGCGCCTCGTCGCGCTGCGCGACAGCGCCGTCGCTGCCGGTGCGCACGCGCATCCGCTCAGCGATGCCGCCGAGGACGCGACGCGCCGATTGTTGCCGCCGCAACTGCTGAGCGAGGTCAGCGACAGCATGGATGTGATGCGCGAGGAGATCTTCGGCCCGCTGCTTCCGCTGTTGCCGTACGACACGCTCGACGAGGCGATCGCCTATGTCGGCGCGCACGCGCATCCGCTGGCGCTGTACCTGTTCGAGCAGGATCAGGCCAGCATCGACCAGGTGCTGGCGCGCACCCACGCCGGCGGCGTCAGCGTCAACGACACGCTGTATCACATCGCCCAGCACGGCCTGCCGTTCGGTGGCGTCGGTGCTTCCGGCATGGGCGGCTATCACGGCGAGGCTGGCTTCCGCACGTTCTCGCATCTGAAGCCGGTATTCCGACAGGCCCGCTTCAATGGCGCCGGCTTGCTCAATCCGCCGTACGGTGCGCGCTTCCGTCGCATGCTGGAGCTGCTGCTCAAGCGTGGTTGAATACTGGCCACCCTGCCGGTTACCTGATCGCATAAAAAAACCTCCCCGCTCACGCGGGGAGGTTTTCGTTTGGGCATCTGTTTCGTGTTGCCGCAGTTAGAACTTGTATTGCGCCGAGAAGCTCAGCAGGTTGCCGTAGTCGTCGAAGTTGCCGGCCAGCACGTCGCCGGTCGCGCTCTTCGAGCCGTCCACACCCGCGTGGCTGACGAAGATGTGTGCATACGAAGCGTTGATCTCGAAATGATCGCTCACCTTGTAGCCGAGACCGATCGTGGCCATCCGACGGGCAGCATCGGGTACCCGCGGATCGCGATTGGTCGAGGACATCGGCGCCTGGTCGATCGCGACGCCACCGCGCAGGGTCAGCTTGTCGCTGAGGTAGTAGTCCCCGCCGACGGAGACGTAAAAGGTGTTGCGCCAATTGAACGGCAGCGTGGTGGTTGGCTGCGCCGGGTTGGCGTAGTTCAGGGTGACCTGACGCATCAAGCTCCACTGCGTCCAGGCGACGTCCATGCCGAGGCCGAACTTTTCGGCTTGGTGCCAGTAGCTCAGGCTGGCGACGGCCGGGTTGGTGAGGCGAGCCGTGCCGGCGGTGCGCTGGAACGGCGGGATGCTGCGGGCCAGCGCCGGGTTGGCCAGCAGTAGGTCGTAACCCGCGGTGGTAGTGAAGTTGGCGGTGCCGTCGATGTCATGAGTGATACGCGAGCGGTAATCCAGCGCCAAGCGGTCGCTCGTGGTCGGCTTCCAGTACGCGCCAACCTGCCAGCCCCAAGCCCAGTTACCACCCTTGACCTGGGCATAGCCATCCCCGCCCGGCGGAGTCAGCGCGGCCACGCCCGCCGCCGCGGCCTGACCCTGCTGCACGGCCGCCTGGATCATCGCGGCCGCCTGCGCCGGTGGGATCTGGCCGGCCTGCGCGGCAGCCTGGATTTGCGCCACGCCCGCCGCCGTCTGCGCGCCGATGCCCTGCTGGATGCCCAGGCCCACGGCATTGAAGTTGATCGCATTGGTCAGGTCGACATTGGTGCGCTCGGCGATCGCGCTGGCGCCCACGCTCCACTGATCGTTGATCTTGAACGAGGCCGAGAGTGTGGAATCGAACGACTGCAGCTTGGTCTTGATCGCGTCGTAGCGGCCCATCCAGTTGCGGTCGTACTCGGTCTGGAAGCCGAACGGCACGTCGAGCGCGATACCGAGGTTGACCCGATCGCTCACCTTGGTGGCGAAGGCCAGCGACGGCACCGGCAACGTGGTGCCGCCGTCCCCGCCGTTGCCGCCGCTGATCGGGCGACCCAGAACGTCATGACTACTGCCGGTGAATTTGGTGCTGAAGTTGATCGCGGTGATGTCGGCCTGCAGGTAGGTGCCGTCGAGATCGCTCATCGCCGCGGGGTTGTTCGCCACCACCGAGACATCGCCACCAGCGGTAGTAGAACCGGCATAGGCACGGCCCAGGCCCTTGGCGCTGTTTTCCTTGAGCTGGAAAGCACTGGCGCTGGCATTGCCTGGCACAAGTGCGCCGAGAATGGCCACGCTCAACGCGGCTAGCGCGAGCGGACGGGCAGCGCCCGTGAAGGAACGGAAAGACATAGACATCGCTTGCTCCTGCTTATCGTGATGCGGCTCGGATAGATAGCTGTGGCGGCGACAAATATAGAATTCATACGCGCGTTTGAAGCCCCTGCGCCGCACTTTGCCCGCTCGCCCAAGGCGTTGCAAGTGCGGACGCAACATTTAACTAACGAATGGGTGCGAATGCTGCGGACACTATCTGGCTACCATCTATCTCACGTGTGAACCCTTGCAACCCTCCCACCGGCATCGCTTGGCGGGCAAGCGGCCGGCCACGCTGCTACCTTGAACAGTCCACATCGTCCCGAAGGTAGCGTCATGCAGTGCTTTGTCTATGCCAGCGTGCGCAAAGTCGACAGCTATCTGTGGCTGGCGCAGCGCGACGCGTTCGATGTGCTGCCCGAGTCGCTGGTGCTGCTGCTGGGCGAGTTGCGCTTCGTGATGGAGGTACAGCTGGACGAGCAGCGCAAGCTGCCGGTCGAGGATACCGAACAGGTACTCACCAACCTGCACACGCAAGGCTGGCATCTGCAGCTGCCGCCGCAGGAAACCCTGGCCACCGCCAACCATCCTGCCTATACCCATTCCCCGCGGGATGATCGGGACAACTGATCGCGCCATCATGTCGCTGGCGTTAACACTTGGTTACCGTCTGCGCATCCAACGGTTTCTATACTGTCTCCATGACCCAGCCCAAATCGCGCCGCCGCCCTCCTTTCCTGCAAGCTCTCGCCTGGTTCATTCCCGGCTTGCTCGCCGCCGCCGCCGCCGGACTGGCCACCCATCCGCTGACCCTGATTCCGCTGCTGCTGGCGAACGCGCTGACCATGGCGGCGATCTGCCACGCGATCGGTTTTGATCCTGAGCCGCACTTCGGCCGCACCGTGCTGCGCCGCGGTGCCGCGCATCTGGTGATGTTCACCGGCTACGCCGTGCTGGTGTTCGTGCTGGTTGCGTGGCCGATGCTGCAGCTGAGCCAGGCGCCCAGTCTCAGCGCGGCGCTGATGCTGGCCGCGATGCTAGTTGTGGCATTGGTGCTGTTGTGGCGATTGTGGCCGGCGTTCGGGCTGGTGTTCGTGTGGGACGATGCCTATCCGAGCCAGCGCGATGGCTCGTGGATCTTCACCGCCACCCTGCGCAGCATCGCGTTTGGACGTCATCTATCGCGTGAGGAACGCTTCTTCAGCCACTTCCTGCCCGCCGCGCTCTCGCTGCTGGTGCTGGCATTCGGCGCGATCGCACTGACCGGCTTGTATGGCGTACTGCCGCCCGAGCCGCGTATCGCGGCGCTGGCGATCTACGGCATTGTGCTGCTGCCGCTGGGGTGTCTGATCATCGCCAACCGCACGCTGCGTGCCTTGCTGTGCGAGCGGCATCAACCACGCCGGCGCAGCGACCATGCGCCTCTGGCGACAACACGTGGCGCACCCGTTCCACGTCCCGTACTGAGCGAGCAGGAGCGCACCGCCGGCACGCCCGAGCAGGCCGAAGCGCTGCTGGCCGCCACCCGCGGCGGCGATATCGAGCGCGCGCTGGCACTGGTCGAAGCCGGTGCCGATCCCGACACCGCGCCGGCCGCCGACGACCGCGACCAGCGCCCGGTGCTGATGCTGGCCGCATTGCTGCCGGATACCCGCCTGCTGCGTGCGCTGATCGCCAAGGGTGCCAACGTGAACCGCGCCAGCGGGGGCATCACGCCACTGCTCGCCGCCACCCGCGACAGCTGGCACGGTCGCGCCGAAGCGGTGTTGACCTTGCTCACCAACGGCGCCAGCCCGCTGGTCACCGACACCGAAGGCAACACCGCCCTGCACGGCGCGGTACTGAGCGCCGAACCGGGCGTGGCGGCGATGCTGCTGGACGCAGCCGCACCGATCAACGCGCTGAACAAGACCGGTGTCAGTCCGCTGGCCACCGCCTGCCGCGCCGCCAACTGGCCGCTGGTGAAATTCCTACTGGAACACGGCGCCAAGCCGGCGCCGGCCGACGGCGAACCGGCCCTAGTCGCCGCCGCCGGCATCGCCGACGACGATGTCGAAGGGG
This sequence comes from Rhodanobacter sp., assembly GCA_035566635.1. Taxonomy (GTDB): domain Bacteria; phylum Pseudomonadota; class Gammaproteobacteria; order Xanthomonadales; family Rhodanobacteraceae; genus Rhodanobacter. Next base: position 21,787 of record DATMQY010000012.1, on the reverse strand, counting down.
TCAAGCTACTGCTCAAGCATCGCGCCGCGGTCAACGCGGTCGATGCCCGTCATCGGCATGCGCTGCTGAGTGCCGCCGCCGAAGGCCACGAACAGATCGCCCGCGCGCTGTGCGCCGCCGGTGCCGATATCAACCTGGCCGACCGCCGCGGCAGTACCGCGCTGATGGAAGCGGCCCGCGCCGGCGCCGGCGGCATCGTGCAATTGCTGGCCGAGGCGCAACCCGATGCCCGTGTGCGCGACCAGCATGGCCGCGACGCACTGACCCTGGCCTGCCAGTCGCCGCATGCGCATGGCGAAACCGTGCGCGCGCTGCTGGCGCTGGGCGCCGAACCGAAAACCGCCGGCAGCGACGGCCGCAGCGCGCTTGATCACGCCGCCGCCGCCGGTCGCTGGGATCTGGTCGCCCTGCTCGATCCGGACACACCTTTGCCAGCCAGCCTCAGCCAGGATCTGCTGGCCGAAGGCGCCGACACGCCGGCGCATCTGCTGGACGCGCTGCGCTTCGGCCATTGGGCGATCGTGTCGGGCTTTGCCGAGCGCGTACGCGAATGGCCGCAGCCGCAACTGGCGCTGCTGTACCTGGAGCTGGCCACGCCGGGCCTCGCCGCAAGCCGCCGCTGGTTGCTCGATCACGGCCTCGATGCCGAAGCCCGCTTGGAAGCGCCGCGCATCGACGACGCCGACACTACCGACGCACCCTCCCTGCCGCCGCTGGGCCGGCGCCTGTTCGATGCCTTGCTGCAGCAGCTGCCGAATTCGACCGAAGCGCTGGACGACCTGCTGCAGGCCGGTGCCAGTCCGGCCGGCGCCGGCCTGCTGGCGCAAGCGCTGTCGCGCTTGAGTGGTGCCGCGCAAAGTGCCGCGCTGCCGCTCAACCTGCTCGAACGCGGCGCCGATCCGTTCGGCCCGGACGCGCGCGAGCGCACGCCACTGCATCTGGCCGTGGTCAATGCCCAGTCCGAACTGCTGCAGGTGTTGCTGGCCCGCGGCTGCGATCCGAATACGCGTGATCGCGACGGCCGCACGCCGCTGTTTGCCGCGCTCGAACATGGCGCGCAGGCATTGCCGCTGGTGCGCGCGCTGATCGCCCACGGCGCGAATCCCGAAGCGGCCGATGCGAATGGCGAGACGCCGCTGGGGCTGGCGCTGGAACATCCGGCGGTGGAGCGCTGGCTGGATTGGCGCGACTGGCCGCGGCCGCACCGTCCGCTGCGCGCCGACGATCTGCCCGCCGCCGCTGCGGCCGGCGCACTGGCCACCGTGCAACGCCTGCTGGAACTGGGCTTCGCTGTCGACACTCAGGACGACCAGGGCGCATCGGCCTTGCTGCGCGCCTGCGGCGCCGGCCACCGCGAGATAGCCGCCTGCCTGCTCGACGCCGGTGCCGATCCGGCACTGGCCGCGCGCAGCGGCGTGACCGCACTGGCCGCGGCGGTCGCCGCGCGCCGCGAAGCGCTGGTCGGCCTGCTGCTGCAACACAAGGTCGGCGCCGACCAGCGCCTGCCGAACGAGGCCACCGCCCTGATGGTAGCCGCCGCGATGGGTTACCCCGACATCGCCGAGCAGTTGCTCGACAACGGCGCCGACGTCAACGCAGTCGATGCGAGTGGTCGCAGTGCGTTGCACGCCGCCGCGCAATTCGGCTTCGAACACAACGACAGCCTGCGCGCGCGCCGGCTGTTCGACAGCCTGCTCAAGCACGGCGCCAACATCAACCACGCGGACAGCGAAGGCAAGACACCGTTGCTGCTGCTGCTCGGCGCGCAACTGCGCCCCGGCAGCGAGTGCGATGCCACCCACATCGGCGCTCTGGTGCCGCTGCTGCTGGAAGCCGGCGCCAGGGTCGAGCACGCCGATCAACGCGGTGTCACCGCGCTGCACGCCTGCGCGATGCATGCGCTGCTGCCGCCGGCTCGCGTATTGCTCTCACGCGGCGCCGACCGCAATGCCGCCGATGCGTTCGGCCGCACTGCGGCGGATGTGGCGCGGCACATCGGCTACATCGACATCGCGCACGAACTGGCCGCCCGCACCGGCACGATCCCCAGCGTGCGGCAAACCCTGCGTCAGCCGGCGCAACCGGCCGACTGAGCAACCGCGGATTCAGCCATTCGAACTGACGGCGATGGCTGCGCATCGCGCGGCCGCAGCGCGCGCCAGGCGGTCACCACCTGTGCGGTATCGATTTCGTCCACCCGTCGAATCGCCGGCAATCCGCCAAGCAGGTGCACCGCGCTGCCGGATGCGCTGCGCGGCATCCACATATGCGGCGATCGGGCACCCATCAGCACCACCAACGGACAGCCCACCGCCGCGGCCAGGTGCGCCGGCCCGGTGTCCACCGAGACCATGCTGTGGGCGATTTCCAGCAGCGCTTTCAGGCGACCGAGTGGCAGCGCAGCAGCGGCCACCCGCAGTGATCCCATGTCGGTGACCTCCATCACAGTGTCGAGATAGCCGGCCTCGGCCGGCGACCCGCAAAACAATATCTGCGCCTGCGGCAACCGGTAGCTGATGGCACGCGCCAGCGAGGCCCAGCGTTCCGCCGGCCAGGACTTGTCGTCGTCCTCGGCGGCGCGCACGCCGTTCCAGCGCATCGTGCGCTTGTTGGTCGGCTGCAACAGCACCAGCGGACGCCCGAGCATACCCTGCTCGTGCAGCCATGCATCGCACTCGGCGCGTTCGGCAGCGCTGACCCGCAGTTCCGGCGCGGCGCAGGCAGGCGTCGGCGGCGACCCGACGATCGAGCGGAATGCAGCCGGAGTCGCGTCGCCGAAACGCAGCAGCGAGTCCACCCAGTGCTCGTCATCCTTCTGCGGCATATCTTCGATGAAGCTGCAATGCTCGGCCGGCACGCCGGCGAGCGCCAGCATCGGCCGGATCTTGGTGTGCGTGCGCAGCTGCGGCTCGCAGATGTAGAACGGCGCCGCGCGCAGACGACGCAACGCCAGCGCCGCCCGCCAGCGCTGCGGTCGCATCCACATCGGCCCGTATTGCGAGCGCAACGGAATGTACCCGGCCACCTCCGGCTGCGCCGAATACAACACCGGCGACCAGTCGCCCAGCGTCAGCAGCTGGCATGGCCGGCCGTAGCGCAACTGCAGTTTGCGCAGCAAGGGTTGCAACAAAATGGTGTCGCCAAGCCGGCCGAACCGGATCACTACCGGGCCGGGTACTGCGGAGTCAGGAATCGTGGGCATGATTGCAAGCAACGCCGGAAACTGCATGCGGTTGACGTGTCGCGCCGGCTTTTTTACATGCGATCGGCGGCATCCGTCAGCGCGGGCGTTGCAGGTTCAGTCCGCACCGCTGAGCGGAACCTCGGCATCGCGCCGGCGTTCCCGCTCGGCCGCCGGCTCGGCATCCGCCTCGAACAGCTGCTGCAGATCGATCAGCGCATCGCGCGTGCTCTGGATCAGTTTGGTTTCATCGTCATAGACCAGTGCCTGCTTCCGGAGCAGATCCTCGTCGTGACGCCGGAAACGCTCCACCCGATCGGCTGCCAATTCGGCCGAAAGCCCCAGCGCCTGCAGCGTCTTGCGGGTCATCTTGAGGCTGGAATGGAACGTCTCGCGCACCGGCTCCTCCACGCCCAAGTCCATCAGGCGGAACACATGCTGGCGGTTGCGCGCGCGCGCGATGATCTTCAGGTGCGGGTACTGCCGCTTCACCAGTCGTGCGGTACGCAGGTTCGCCTCCGGATCGTCGGTGGCCAGCACGAACACTTCGGCCTTGTCGGCCTGCGCCGCACGCAACAGCTCCGGTCGCGCCGGATCGCCGAAGAACAGGTTGATGGTGCCGAACCGGCGCGCGAAATCCACCTGCTCCACCGAATGCTCCAGCGCCACGAACGGAATGCCTTGCGCGCGCAGCACGCGGCCGATGATCTGCCCGACCCTGCCGAAACCCGCGATGATCACCCGCGGCGTGTCGGCATCGATGGTGTCGAACTCGCGCGCCGGTTTCTTCGGCCGCACATTCAGCAGCTTCGCCGCCAGCACCACCAGCAGTGGCGTCAGCGCCATCGACAGCGTGATCGCCAGCACCAGCGCATCGCGCTGGCCGACATCGATCAGCCGCTGCTCGGCCGCCTGCCGCAACAGCACGAACGCAAACTCGCCGCCGCAAGCCAGCAGCACCACCAGCCGCAACGTATCGGAGCGATTGAGCCCGCCGAGCACGCGACCCAGCGGCCACAGCAGCGCACCCTTCAACAGCAGCAGCACGGCCACCAGTCCGAACACCAGCAGCGGCCGATGCAGCAGCAGCGACAGATCCATCGACATGCCAACGCTGATGAAAAACAGCCCCAGCAGCAGACCCTTGAACGGCTCGATATGCGATTCCATCTCGTGCCGGTATTCCGAGTCGGCCAGCAGTACGCCGGCGAGAAACGCACCCAGCGTGACGGAGACCCCGGCCAGATCCATCAACAGCGCCACCCCCGTCACCACCAGCAAGGCCGTGGCGGTGGAAACCTCCACCGAGTCCGCGCGCGCCACGAAACGGAACACCGGCCGCAACAGATAGCGACCGCCGACCACCACCAGCAGAATCACCCCGATCGTGCGCAGCACGCCGGAAAGGTCAAACCCGTGCGCCGTCGATGAGGACGCCAGCAGCGGCACCGCCGCAATCAGCGGGATCGCCGCCAGATCCTGAAACAGCAGGATCGAGAACACCTGCCGACCGTAAGCCGCGCCGGCTTCCTTGCGCTCGGCCAGGATCTGCAGACCGAACGCGGTGGACGATAGCGCCAGACTGCCGCCCACGATCGCCGCCGCGTTGCCGGCCAGACCGAACAGGTAATACCCCACCGCGCCGATTGCCGCACTGCAACTCAGTACCTGCGCTGCGCCGGTGCCGAACACCGAGCGACGCATCACCCACAGCCGCTGCGGCGACAGCTCCAACCCGATCACGAACAGCATCAGCACGATGCCGAACTCGGCAATCGCCGCCACCCCTTCGGTGTTGCTGATCAGGCCCAGCAACTGCGGCCCGATCACCATGCCGGCCAGCAGATAGCCCAGCACCGAGCCCAGCCGGAAACGCTTGGTCAACGGCACTGCGATCACCGTCGCCAGCAGGAACACCACCGCGGTCTGCAGGAAATGATGGCTGTCCACGCGCGCGTCACTCCGGTCGGGGAGGTTCGATTATTCCACGTGGTTCGGAGCTGTGCGGCTGGCGCCGATCACGACATGATCTTGGCATGAGTGGAACGCAACGGCTGCCGATCTCAACGGGACATTATGTTCTTCGGCCAGACCTGCCATGGTTTTATTCGCTCCTGTTGAACCAAATGGAAAATGGTGACCCTCCTCTATTTGCGTCGCAGTATCGGCCTAGAAAATTCTGAGCTCCTACATCAATTCACGACGGGTCGCGCTAGGCTAAGGATCGCGGCCATTTTCGCTGCGAAATCACCCTCGAGCATGCCCAAGGAGAAGCGACATGAAGTCCATATTTGGAGGAATTGTAGTCGGAGCGTTGCTGCTGTTTAGCAGTCTAAACGCCGCTGCAGCGGAGCAGCGTTACTACAAGGTCGCGGCAACGGTTGCCGTGGACGGCCGAGAGATCATGCACCCAAGTGCCATCGTTGAAGCAAGCCACCCTGCACGGATCGAGATCGGCGATACTTCTGCCAACTCGTATCGTGTGGAATTTACCGTGACGCCTGGCGAAGGTGCCCATTCCAATGATCAAGCTAACATCGAAGTGAGTTTTTTCACCAAAGTGATGGGTAACTGGACGCTCCGTAGCCAGCCGTCGCTTGTAGTGTGGACGGGACAAGAGGCATCAGTTGAAAGCCCGTATCACGAAGGCACCGTCTCACCGCGCGCCGTGAAGATCACAACGACTGTCACGCCGAAAACGCAGGCCGAGATGTTAAAGCTATTTAACGGGAAGATTCCTGTCGCGAGCACATGCCCTCCCGAAACCGACGATATTCCGATAGTCGCGCGCGCAAGCTTTGGATCCGTTGTTACACCCCAACTGAAAAATGCCTGCTGTTCCGCGGCGTGCGGTGATGGGAGCGGCCAGACATTACGGTGTTGCGGCGCAGCCTCTTGTTCGGGCTGTGGAGCAAGCTGCTCACCCTGAAAGACAGGCGAGTCGCAGCTTAAAAAAACGTGACCGCTCCTCGAGAGCGGCTTTTTTGGTTCTTCGCGAGTGAATTTTTGGAAGGCTGCTCCCGTGGTATTACTATAGCTAATTGCTGCAGTGCTGCCTGGATTGCCGCTTGGAAGCGGCCCGCGTCTAGGACCCACTGTTGTCAAGCTCATCTTGACGCGAAAAAGAACAGGCCCGCACATGGCGGGCCCGTTTTACAGCGGGAACATGGTGGCCGCTGCGTCGCGGATATGCCGATTACTTCTTCGGCGCGTCTTTCAGCCCGCGGTTGATCAGCATCGGCTCGATGCTGGGATCCTGACCGCGCCAGTCCTTGTACAGCTTCGCCAGCTCTACGGTGTTGCCACGCGACAGGATCATCGCGCGGAAGCGGTCGCCGTTCTCGCGGGTCAGGCCGCCGTGATCCTTGAAACCCACGAAGGCATCATCGGCCAGCATCTGCGTCCACAGGTAGGCGTAGTAGCCGGCGGCATAGCCGTTGCCCCAGATATGCTGGAAGTAGCTGGAGCGGTAGCGCGGCGGCACGTAGCTGAGGTCGACGCCGTCCTTCTTCAGCGCGGCGGCCTCGAACTGGCCTGCATCCTGCAGCGGAGCATCGGTGCCTAGCGTGTGCCAGTTCATGTCGAGCAGCGCGGCGGCGACTAGTTCGGTCATGCCATAGCCCGAATTGAACTTGCCAGACTTGGTCATCTTGTCGACGAGCGCCTGCGGCATCGGCTCGCCGGTCTTGTAGTTCTTCGCGTAGTTGGCGAATACCTTCGGATCGGTCGCCCAGTGCTCGTTGAACTGCGACGGGAATTCGGCGAAGTCACGCGCGGTGGCGGTACCGGACAGGGTCAGATACTGCCCATCGGCGAAGATGCCGTGCAGGCCATGACCGAATTCGTGAAACATGGTGATCACGTCGTCGAACGACAGCAGCGCCGGCTGGCCGGCGGCCGGCTTGCTGAAGTTGCCGACGTTGTAGATCACCGGCTTGGTGCCGAGCAATTTCGACTGGCCGACCAGGTTGTCCATCCAGGCGCCGCCGTTCTTGTTGTCGCGCTTGAAGTAGTCGCAGTAGAACAGCGCTATCGAGCTGCCGTCCTTGTCGAACACTTCGAAAACGCGCACATCGGGCTGGTATACCGGGATGTCGTGACGCTCCTTGAAGGTCAGTCCGTACAGCTGGTTGGCGGCGTAGAACACGCCGTTCTGCAGCACGTTGTCGAGTTCGAAATACGGCTTGATCTGGCCTTCATCGAGGTCGAACTTGGCCTTGCGCACCTCTTCGGCGTAACGGTTCCAGTCCCACGGTTCCAGCTTGAAGCTGGGCTGCTTGAGCGCGGCCTGATCGTTGTCGATCTGTGCCTGGATATCCGCAGCCTCCTTGGTCGCACGGGCCACCGCAGCCGGCGCAAGCTTGTTCATGAAAGTCATCGCCGTTTCCGGCGTCTTCGCCATCTGGTCGTCCAGCTTCCACGCTGCATAGTTCGGGAAGCCGATCAGCTTGGCCTGCTCGGCGCGGATCTGCGCCAGCCGCTCGATGCTCTTGCGGGTGTCGTTGGCATCGCCCTTCTCGGCGCGGTTCCACGAGGCATCGAATAACGCCTGGCGGGTGCCGCGGTCGCTCAGGTCCTGCAGCAGCGGCTGCTGGGTGGTGTTCTGCAGTGACAGCACATACTTGCCGGCCAGCTTGCGATCCTTGGCGGCCTGGGTGGCACCAGCGAGCTCGGCATCGGACAGACCGGCCAGCTTGGCCTTGTCGTCGAGCACCGGTGCGGCATCCTTGGTGGCAGCCAGCAGCTTGTTGGTGAACGCAGTACTGAGCGTGGATTCTTCCTTGTTGAGATCCTTCAGCTTCGCCTTGTCGGCATCGGAAAGCTTCGCACCGGCATGCACGAAGTTCCGGTAGACCACCTCGACCAGGCGCGCCGATTCCGGATCGAGCTTGAGCGTGTCGCGCTGGTTGTAGATCGTCTCGACGCGCTGGAACAGCTTGCTGTCGAGGTTGATAGCATCCTGATGTGCAGCCAGCTTCGGTGCCTCGTCTTCCTGCACCTTCTGCAGCGCATCGTCGGTATTGGCGCCGGTGACCGCATTGAACACCGCCATCACGCGATTCAGCATGACGCCGGATTTCTCCATCGCCACGTAGGTGTTCTCGAACGTCGGGGCATCCGGGTTGTTGGCGATCTTCTCGATCTCGGCCAAGTGCTGTTTCATGCCCTCGTCGATCGCGGGCTGGTAGTCGGTGTCCTTGATCTTGTCGAACGGCGGCGCCTGGAACGGCAGAGTGCTAGCGCTGAAGAACGGATTGCTGGTCATGGCGGTGGCGGCCGATGCGGTGCTGCTGGCGGCGGCCGTCGAGGCGGTCGTCGCGGGTGAGGTGGCGGCACCATTCGGCGACTGCGAGCAGGCGGCCAGGGCCATCGTGGTGGCAATCACAATCAAGCGGAGACGGAACATCGGGCTTCCCCAAGTGGCGCGTCCATGGTCGGACACAGTAAGTCGGAACTTCCGACTGTACCCATTCCCGTGCGGTTTCTCCAAACCCACAAGTCACGCCGCCGGCGGTGGCACGACAACAGCTCAGGCCGCGCGCATGTCGCGCAGCTGCCACGCGGCGCCGATCAGCAGATACAGCCGATGGCGCACCACGCTCATCGGCAGGTCGGTGATCAGATCGACATCGGTGCTCAGGTCGGCGACCTGCGCCGTCACTTGTGCCGCGGGATCGATGCTGCCGAGGCTGCTGTCCACCGCATCCGGATCCGGCTGCACCGCGCGCCAGCGCTGGAACAGGCCGTCGCTGCGCAAGGCCTGCTGCAGCGCCGCGGCAAAATCGTTCGGGCCGGCGCCATCGTAAGCAAAACGCGGATCGTCACCGCGCGCATGGGTCAGGTCGGCGATCGAAAGGTAGTAGTGGTTGCGGGCCATGGTGCCTCCAGCATTGAGGTAGGCGCCTATCCAAGCACACCGGATGTGAAGCTCAGTCCAAGGCGACGACCGCCGCCTGCAATTGCGCCGCTGCCGATGTCGGCGGCACGCCATGCGACAACACGCCGAGGCACGGTGCCGGCAGCAAGTCGCGCAGGCTCGCCAGGTTTTCCTCCGGCGCATCCATCGCCGGATCGATGCGGTTGCCGATCCAGCCGAGCAGGCGACAGCCGTCGGCCGTGATCGCCCGTGCGGTGAGCAGCGCATGGCTGAGACAACCCAGCCGCAAGCCGACCACCAGGATCACCGGCAGCTGCCATTGCTTCGCGATGTCGGCCGCGAACAGCCCCGGCGCCAGCGGCACCAGCCAGCCGCCCACACCTTCGACCACCACGCGTTCGTGACTGCCGCGCAATTGCTCGAACGCCGCGCGCATCGGCGCCAGCGAAATTTCCACGCCGTCATGCGCGGCCGCCAGATGCGGCGACAGCGGATCGCGCAACGCGATCGGGTTGACCAACGCGTACGGCGGCGCCGCGCTGCTGGCCGCCTGCAACGCCAGTGCATCGTCATTGCGCAGCCCTTCGATCGTTTCCACGCAGCCGCTGGCCACCGGCTTCATGCCGCAGGCGTGATGCCCGGCCGCACGCAAGGCATGCAGCAAGGTGCACGCCGCATGTGTCTTGCCGACGCCGGTATCGGTGCCGGCGATGAAGACCGCCGCCGTCATGCCTGCGCGTAACGCCGGTTGAAGCGATTCACCACCGGCCCGATCAGGAACAGCAGCGAATACATGAAACCGGGAATCGACCATGCCCAACCGGGTGCCGACAACGGCAACAGCAGTGCGGTCAGCGCCGAAGCCAGGCCGATCGTCGCCGGCACGCTCCAGATGCGCATCTCGCGGCGCGCATCCAGGTTGCCGAAGCCGCGCTTCGCCGCGTTCCGCGCCGCGTGCAGAAACAGCAGTGTGAGCGTGCCCGCCATACAGGCATAGGCGAAGCCGAAGCAGGCGAACAACGCGCGCATGTCCGCCGGGCCGCCGGTCATATGGAAATCACTCGGCAACCGGCCGCCGCTCATGCTGTTGAACACGCCCGAATACACCATGTGCAAGGGATAGACAAAGATCATCGCGAAAAACACCAGCAGCAGCGACAGCCAGCGACCGGTGTTGTCGGCGCTGTGACAACGCTTGCGCCAGCGCACATGACCATGCCAGAAGAACGCGATCTGAAAGAAGCAGACGGCGAACGCCGGCACGCCGCCGAGCATGTACAGCAGCTTGTCGGTGCTGTCGGGAATCTTGTCGCCGCCGATCAGCAGCAAGGTCAGGATGAACGCGAACGCACCATCCACGAACATGTCCAATCGCCCCGCCTCGATCCCCTCGCGCTGCTCGGTCAAGCTCATGCTGCGTCCCCGTCGTGATGGCTCGGCGCATAATACGGGCTTTGCCGCCGGGCGCGCCGCATGTTCGAACTGACCTCCCACAGCTACGCCAGCAAGCGCGAGCATTACGAAAATCTTGCGCAACAGGCGCGCGGCCTGCTTGCCGGCGAACGCGACCTGATCGCGAACGCGGCGAATTTCGGCGCGCTGATCTACCACAGCCTGCCCGATCTCAACTGGGCCGGCTTCTACCTGTACGACGGCAGCGAGCTAGTAGTCGGTCCGTTCCAGGGCAAGCCCGCCTGCATCCGCATCGCGCTCGGCCGCGGCGTTTGCGGCACCGCCGCGCAGACACGCGAAACCCAGCTGGTGCGCGACGTCAACGCGTTCGACGGTCACATCGCCTGCGACGCCGCCTCGCAATCGGAAATCGTGGTGCCGCTGATCAAGGCCGACGGCAGCCTGCTCGGCGTGTGGGATGTCGACAGCCCGATCATCGACCGCTTCGACGAGGACGACCGCGCCGGCATGCAGGCGCTGTGCGCGGTGTTCATGGAAGCCGTGCGCAGCTAGAACCGTGCTTGCTGGTCAGCGCTCGCGCGTCTGATGTGCACCTTCGCGCGGTTGCCGCAGCAACGTCATCACCGCCTGTCGCGCTTCATCCACGCCGGTGCCGGCAGAGGACGAGAAGATCTGCGCGGTGGCGTGCAAGCCTTCGGCCGCGAACTGCTTGCGCAGTGCCGCCAGCGCCTGCGTGGCCTGGCCGCGCGAAAGCTTGTCGGCCTTGGTCAGCAGCAGGTGGCAGGGCAACTGCGTGGCGAAGCAGAACTCCAGCATCAGGCGATCGAATTCCTTCAGCGGATGGCGGATGTCGACGATCAGCACCAGCCCGCGCAGGCTGCGTCGCTGGTGCAGGTAGGCGTCGATCTCCAGCCGCCAGTGCTCGCGCATTTCCAGCGGCACCTTGGCGTAGCCGTAGCCGGGCAGGTCGATCAGGCGTACATCCAGCGGCGGCTGGCCATCGACCTGGGTCGGCGGCGGCAGGCTGAATGCGACCATCTGCTGGGTACGGCCGGGGGTCTTGGAAGTACGCGCCAGCCCTTTGTGATTGGTCAACGCATTCAGCGCGCTGGATTTGCCGGCATTGGAGCGGCCGGCAAACGCCACCTCGGCGCCCTGATCGGCGGGAAGCTGGCTGATGCGGTGGGCGGCGAGCACAAACTGCGCGCCTTGCAGGGGATTCGACATGGGAATGGTTTGACCAAGCTATGGTGGCACAGGGATAATTCTGCGGTTTCTGCCTGCTGCAGGCCTGTTGGCTGCAATCGACGGCAGTGTTTGCAAGTCTTTCGGGAGTCAAGTGTATGAGTTTTCGGTCCGCTGGTTTTCGGCCTGCTGTTCTCGGGTCCGCCATAGCCCTTGTGTTCGCACTGTCCGCCAGCGCGCTGATCGCACAGGACGCCCAGCCGAAAACTGCCGCGCCAGCCGCTGCCGCCACCGCGGCAGCGCCCACCAGTGCAGCGCCGGTCGCCACCACAGCCGAAGCCGAGGTAAAGCCGGGTGACGCGACCGCCGGCCAGGCCAAGGCCGCTGTCTGCGGCGCCTGCCACGGCATGGACGGCAACTCCAGCGATGCGCAGTACCCGAAGCTGGCCGGCCAGAGCGAGCAGTACATCGTGCGCCAGCTGACCGACTTCAAGGCCGGCAAGCGGCAGAACCCGATCATGCTGGGCATGGCCACGCCGCTGTCCACCCAGGACATGCACGACGTCGGTGCCTACTTCGCCAGCAAGACCGCACTGCCCGGCGTAGCCGACCAGGCGCTGGTGGAAAAGGGCGGGGCGCTGTTCCGTGAAGGTGACAGCACGCGCGGCATCCCGGCCTGCATGGCCTGCCACAGCATCGACGGCCGCGGCAATCCGGGCGCGATGTACCCGGAGCTGGCCAGCCAGCATACACAGTACATCCAGGCCACCCTGAAGGCCTGGCATGACGGCACCAGCTGGGGTGACGACGCGCATGCGCAGATCATGCCGTCGATCGCGAAGAAGCTGGATGCCGACGATATCGCCGCACTGTCCAGCTACATCGAAGGCCTGCACAGCGCCGATACCCAGCCAGCGACCACGCCCTGATCTGAACCACTCATGCGCCGACCGAAGGGTCGGCGCTGTCGGTTTTACCGCCCATCTTTCGAGGTTTGCCATGTTGAAGCGTCTGCCGCTCCTGTGTGCCGCCCTGCTCGCGCTCGCCGCCTGCAGCCATGACAGCGGCACCGCCCAGACGACTGCCACGGCGGTCAGCAGCAGCGCGGCGACCACGCCAGCCGCCAGTGCCCCGGCCGGCACCGCCACGGCGGCCACACCGGGCGTCAGCAGCAGTGCCGCACCAGCCACTGCCGCTACAAGCGCCGCTCCGACCGCAACTACACCGGCGGTCGCGGCCGCGCCGTTCGTCGATGATGGCAAGTGGGTCGAAGGCAAGGATTACGAACGCATCGATCCGGCCCAGCCGAAGCTGACCAGCACGGACAAGATCGAAGTGGTCGAGGCGTTCTCTTACGGCTGCCCCGCCTGCAATGCGTACCATCCGACGATGAACCAGTTGGTCAAGGAGCTGCCGTCGAACGCTGTGGTGGCCTTCCTGCCCGCATCGTTCATGCCGCAGGAAAACTGGGTGACGCTGCAGCGCGCCTACCTCACCGCGCAGTCGTTGGGTGTAGCCGAGAAGGCGAACGACGCGATGTACAACGCCGTGTGGATTACCCGCGAACTCAGCTCCATGAAACCCAACGACGACGGCCTGAAGCCCAAGGAGGCGCTGCCCACGATCGCCGACATCGCCAAGGTCTACGCCAAGTTCGGCGCCGATCCAAAAGAATTTGTCGCGGTCTCCGACTCGTTCACCATCAACACCAAGATGAAGCGCGCCGACGAGCTGATGAAGGCCTACGGTGTCGAAGGCACACCGACCCTGATCATCGACGGCAAGTACCGTGTCAATCCGCTCAGGCTGGGCGACATGGCGAAATCGATCGAGTTGACCAAGTGGCTGGTGGCGAAGGAAGCGGCCGGCAAGTAAGCCAGCGCGACCGGCCCGGTCAAGCTGACCCACCGGCGGCTCCGTGGCCGCCATGCGAAGAGAACGTTCCCATGCTCAAGCGATTCGCCCGTCTGCACGTACTCCTCCTGACCGCCGGCCTGCTGCTGACCAGCGCCTGCACGGCACAATCCAGCACGCCGATGCCGTACACCGAAGGCAGCGAATACGTCACCCTGCCCGCCCCGCAGCAGCGCTACAGCAGCGCGGGCAAGGTCGAAGTGGTCGAGGTGTTTTCCTACGGCTGCATCCATTGCGCGCAATTCGCGCCGATCGCCGAGAAGCTGCGCAAGCAGCTGCCGGCGGGGGTGGAGTTCAAGCTGTTGCCGGCACCGTTCAGCGCCGAGTGGCTGCCGTATGCGCGCGCCTATTACGCGGCGAAGCAGCTGGGCGTGGTCGAACGCACTCACCTGAAGTTGTTCGCCGACAAGTTCGGTCAGCATTATCCGATCAGTTCGATGGACGAACTGGCCGACTTCTATGCCCGTGAGGGCGTCGATCGTGCCGAGTTCATGCGCATCGCCACGTCCGCCGAGACGACCGCGAAGCTGAAGACCGACCTCGCGCTGATCCAGAAGTGGCAGGTGGATGGCACCCCATCCATCGTGGTCAACGGTAAGTATCGCGTGGCCAATGTCCATTCGCTTGACGAATTGGCGGCGGTGACACAGTGGCTGGCCAAGCGCGAGCTGAGCGGCAAATAAGCCAGTCGCACCATGCCGCCTGCGGTGGCGCGGCTGGCATGTCGTTCACATGCGGTGGATCATGCTTGGGCGTATTGCCCGACGCATGTCCGCGAGCGCCGGCATCCCCTTCCCCTGTAGTGTGTTGCGATGACCCGCGCCGCCATTCTCCAAGCCGCCCCTGCCGAGCGCTGTCTGCGCCTGCTGAGCTGCAACATCCTGGCCGGCGCCAGCGTGCAGCGTTACAGCGAATACGTGACCCGCAGCATCAACGCGGTGCTGCCGGGGCGCAACAAGATGGACAACCTCGACCGGCTCGCCGAAGTGCTGCCGCAGTTCGACGTGATCGGCCTGCAGGAGGCCGACGCCGGTAGCCTGCGCTCGGGCTTCCTCAACCAGACCCGCTACCTCGCCGAAACCGCCGGCATGCCGTACTGGAGCCATCAGCCGAACCGCGCGATGGCACGGCTGGCGCATTCGGCTAATGGCTTGATCAGCCGGCTGGAACCGCATTCGGTGCTGGACTATCCATTGCCCAGCCGCATCCCTGGCCGCGGCGCGCTGCTGGCGCAGTTCGGCGAAGGCGACAACGCGCTTGCGGTGATGGTCGCGCACCTGTCGTTAAGTGCGCCGGCGCGTGCGCGCCAGCTCGGCTTCATCGCCGAGCTGCTGCATGATTTTCCGCACGCAGTCTTGATGGGCGATCTGAATACGGAACCACATAGCGTCGAGATGGCCCACCTGTTCGCCAAGTGCAATCTGCAGCCGCCGGCGCAATCGACGCCGACCTTCCCCAGCTGGAAACCGCGGCGGGCGCTGGATCACATCCTGGCCTCCTCGGCAATTCATCTGGACAAGACATGGGCGTTGCCGCAGGCGTTCTCTGACCACCTGCCGCTGGCTGCGGAAATCCGGTTGCCGGCGCATGTCGGCGGCAAGGCATCGCGAGGTCGTCCACGATGAAATCAAACGCATGGCGACTGGCACTGCCGTGGGTGCTACTGCTGACGGTAGCGCTGGCTGCGGCATGGCTGCGCTACGGGCTGATCGAATCCAGCGCGATCGGACAGCTATGCGGTGCCAGCCACTCACCCGCATGGTGTGACTGGCGGCAGTGGCTGGTGCTGGGTTTCCTGCACAACATCTACGGTGTCGCGGCGCTGATCGTCACCGCGCTGGCGCTACTGTGGCGACGCCCGTGGCTGGCATGGTTGGCCGCTGCGCTGGGCGTGTTCGCGCTGGAGCTGTACTGCTTCGAGACCGGGGCGCTGGCGCTGCTGATCGGCTGCCTACGCCTGCTGCGACTGCAGGTGCGCGCTGCGCCAGTCGATCAGCACCGGCAACGCCAGCAGCAGATTCAGCCCCAGCCATAACCACGCCACCGGCGTGAGGCCGGCTTCCTGTACCAGCGCGATCGCCGCCAGCAGCGGTAGCCACGCAGCGAGAAAGCGTTCCTCCAGCAGCGGCACCGCCACGGCGCGCCGATCGGACAGCCAGCCGACCAGTGCATAGCCGGCGCACGGCAGCATGAACAGGCCTAGCGGAAAATCCCGATAGCGGCCGTCGAATACCAGCAACAAACCGTAGAACGCCAGCACGAACAGCCAGCCCAGGCGCAGCCAGCGCGGCGCGGAAGGCGGCGGCACGCCGGCCAGCCGTGCGGCGATCCAGCGCGCCAGCAGCAGCGCCGTGAGCAAGGCCAGGCCACAGGCAATGCACGACTCCGTCCATTCCCACAGATCGCGGCAGGCGAACAGCATCTGCCGGAACTGCCAGGCCAGTGCACAGCCGCTGGCAAAGCCGATCAGCTTCAAAGCCAGCCAACCGCGCCAGCCGTGCCAGCGCCGACGCCATGCGCCGATCAGTGCAAACAGTGCGGCACCAGCCACACCGGCGAGCCAGCCGGCCCACCAGTGCGGCTCTTCGGTCACCGGTCCCTGCATAGCGAACTTCGGTCGCGCCTGCGCGTCGAAAATGCCCCAGTAACCACCGGCGGTGCCTTCCTGCGCGCGTTTCCACGGCTGGTCGAACGCCTCGATCACGTTGTATGGCATGTGCACGGTCGCCGCGTAGACCAGGAATTCGCGTAGATAACGCGCCTCGTTGACCACGCTGGCGCTGGCGGCCTGGCGTGGCCGTCCGGCACTGGGCCAGCCGGTCTCGCCGATCATCACGTGCCGACCCGGAAACGCCTGCTGCACCGTCGCGTACACCGTCGCCACATGCTGCACCGCGCGTTCCGGCGACACCGGCTGATCTTCCCAGTACGGCAGGATGTGGATGGTGAGGTAGTCCACCGACTTGGCCAGCTCGGGATGTCGCAACCAGAACTCCCACACGTCGGCATAGGTCACCGGCACGCTGACCGCCGCACGCACCTCGCGCAGATAGCCGTCCAATTGCGCCGCTGAAAGATCGCCGCGCAGCAGTACTTCGTTGCCGACGATCACTCCGCGCAGCACCTGCGGATACTTGTGCGCGGTGGCTATGCCAAGCTGAACTTGCTGCGCGTTCGCCTGTTTGTCGCCGCCCAGCCAGATGCCCAGCAATACCTTCATGCCGTAGCGCTCGGCAATCTGTGGCACCGCGCTCAAGCCCTGCCCCTGCGAGTACGTGCGCACGCAATCGAAACGCTGAGACAGCGCACGCAGGTCCGCGTCGATACGCTCCGGACTGATGAAGGCGTGCGCATCCAGCGGCGTTTCGTCGGCATTGCGGAACGGCGCATACGACACGCAGGCAATCCGTGCCGACGGTGCATCCGGCAACGTCGCCGGCCGGCCGATCGCCCACCACCAGTACGCACCGATCAGCGCCAGCGCCACCAGCATCAACCACGCCAGCGCGGCTCGACGAAAATCTGGCGGAGTTACTGGCGACATGCCGATCCCGTAGTTGCTGTAGACGAAGCATGCCAGCTTAGCAGGCGCGCCCTCACCGACCCTCGACAAGCCGGTCTGAGCCATCGATTACACTGCAGCCAGATCGACCGCAGGAGTTCCCATGTTTGTTTTCGCCCCATCGCGGCGCGTCTCGTTGCGCTGGCTGTTGCTGGCCACCAGCTGGCTGCTGGCCGCCACAATCGTGCAGGCCGCCGAACCCAGTGCCGCCCAGCGCACCGCCTTCAAGCAGGCCTATGCCGCCGCCCAGCAGGGTGGCGATAGCTGGCAACGTCTGGCCGCCGGACTGCACGACTATCCGCTGTATCCGTATCTGCAGGCCGCCGCGCTCGAGCACGACATCCAGCAGGTCGACCGCGCCACCGTGGAGTCGTATCTCAAGCAATATCCGGACTGGATCCCCGCCACCGACCTGCGCCGCACGTTTCTGCTGGAGCTGGCGCGACGCCAGGACTGGAACAATTTTCTCGCGCTATACCAGCCCGACCTCGGTGATGCACTCGGCTGCAACGCGTTGCAGGCACGGCTGGCCAGCGGCAGCACGCTGGATTTCGACAAGGATCTGGCCGCGCTGTGGGCCAAGCCGAACCTGCCCGATGCCTGCGACCCGGTGCTCACCGCCGCGCACGATCAGGGCCTGCTGACCGACTCGCGACTCTGGGCACGCATCGATCGCGCCGCCGACGCGGGTCAGTCCGGCACCATCGCCAACCTGGCCAACTGGCTGACGCCGGACGATCGCACCGCCGCGCAACGACTTGCGCTGGCGTTGCGTGATCCCGCCGCCGCGTTGGCTGCTGCGGCGATGTGGCCGGATACTCCGCGTCATCGGCAAGCCGCCACACTGGCGCTGACCCGGCTGGCCCGCCGCCAGTCCGACAGCGCCGACAGCGCATGGCAAACACTGCAATCGCACTTCCGCTTCAGCGAAGCGCAGCGCGGCCAGATCCTGTATGCGCTGGCGCTGTTCCACGCCACCGATTTCGACGACAGCGCGCTGGCTCGCCTGATCGCGCTACCCGCCGCCGCGCAGACCGACGTCAGCCGCGAGTGGCGCGTGCGCGTGGCGCTGGCGCGACAGAACTGGACGGCGGTGCTGGCGGCGATCGACGCGATGCCCGCCAGCCAGCTGCAGGACGGCGAGTGGCAATATTTTCGCGCGCGCGCGCTGGTCGCGCTCGGTCGCAGCGGCGAAGCGCAGCGGCAGTTCAGCGCCGAAGCCGACAAGTCCACGTTCTTCGGTTTTCTCGCGGCCGACAAACTCGACCAGCCGTATGCGATCTGCCCACTGACTGTCGCCAACGATCCGCAGCGCGAACACGCCGTGCTGGCCATGCCCGGCGTGCTGCGCGCGTTCGAGCTGTACGCGGTCGATCTTCCCAAGCTGGCCCGACGCGAATGGACGCAGGCGCTGCAGAACGCCGATCAAGCCACGCTGCAGGTCGCTGCGGATCTCGCGAACAAACGCGGCTGGTACGACCGCGCCGTGTTCACCCTGAGCAGTGGCGACGCGTTGCGGCTGTTCGCACTGCGCTTTCCGCTGGCCAGCCAGGACGGCGTGGTGCCGCAGGCCGAACAGGCCGGCATCGAACCGGCCTGGGCCTACGGCATCCTGCGCGCCGAAAGCGCGTGGATGAGCGACGCCCGCTCCGGCGCCGACGCCCGCGGCCTGATGCAGTTGTTGCCCGGCACCGCCGCACTGGTGGCCAAGCGCAATGGCCTCGACTGGGGCGGCGGCGACACGTTATACGACCCGGCCGTCAACATTACGCTGGGCACGCGCTATCTGGCGCAATTGGCCGAACGCTTCAACGGCTCGCCGTGGCTGGCCAGCGCCGCCTACAACGCCGGTCCGAACAGGGTCGACCAGTGGCTGGCCGCACGCGGCACGCTGACGCCGGACCTGTTCGTGGCCACCATTCCGTTCAAGGAAACCCGCGAATACGTGGCGCGGGTGATGGCGTTCAGCGTGATCTACGACTGGCGCCTGCACGGCAATGCCGTGCCGCTGAGCACCCGCCTGAGCGCGATCGGCCAGCCGTATGGACAGCCAGACGCCACCACCGCGCGCAGGGCGATCGACTGCCCGCCGCCTGCACCGATCAGCACGCCAGCTAACGCAGCCTCCACATCACACGCTTCACCATAGAGCTCTGCCCGCCCGAAGGACCCATCCGCATGGCCGCGCAGCAACTCGTCATTCTCGGTGGCACCGGTTTCGTCGGCAGCCATCTGATACCGCGATTGGCCGCCGACGGCCACCGCATCGCGCTGCTCTCGCGTAATCGGGAGCAGCATCGCGAGCTGGGCGTACTACCCGAGGTAACCGTTCGCAGTGCCGACGTCTACAGCGATGACGTACTGCGCCGCGAGCTCGCCGGCGCCGATGCGGTGATCAACCTGATCGGTATCCTCAACCCGCACGGCCCGCACACCTTCCAGCGTGCGCACGTGGAACTGACCCGCCGCCTGATCGCCGCCTGCCATGCCAGTGGCGTCGGCCGCCTGCATCAGATGAGCTCACTGAAAGCTGGGCAGGGCCTCTCGCAGTACCTGAAAACACGTGGCGAAGCGGAGTCGCTGGTCAAGGCCTCGGCGCTCGACTGGACGATCTACCAGCCCAGCGTGATCTTCGGCGCAGGTGACGGCCTGGTCAGCCGTTTTGCCGCGCTGCTGCGGCGCATGCCGGTGTTGCCGCTGGCGCGTGCGAAAGCACAGATGGCACCCACCTTCGTCGGCGACGTGGCCGAAGCGATCGCGCGCTGTGTTGGCAGCGACAAACTTGGACAGCGGCGCAGCTTCGAACTGTACGGCCCGGAAGTGCTCACGCTGGGCGGGATCGTGCAGAAAATCCGCGCCGCCGCCGGCCTGCGTACGCCGATCATCGCGCTGCCCGACAGCCTCGGCCGGCTGCAAGCACAGGTCGCCGGTCTGCTGCCCGGCAAACCGTTCTCTCTCGACAACTTCCTGTCGCTGCGCACCGATTCGGTCGGCAAGACGGATGGCTACGCCGCACTCGGCATCGTGCCGCAACCGTTCACGCCGTGGCTGCCGGTGCTGCTGCAGGAATCGCCGCGACAGCGCCGGCTGGCCACGGCTCGTACACCGCGGCAGCGTTGAACGGCAGCGAATCGATCGGGTGATGCCGATCGAATTCCAGCGTGCGAACGGTTAGTCTCGTCTTTTGTTTGCGTTGAGAACGCGATGAGCGAGCAACAAGGAGAGTTTTCGACCGATTGGTTTCAGCACAACATTCCGCATTGGGAACGCTGGCTTGCCGAATTTCGTGGAAAGCCTGGGTTACGCGCGCTTGAGATAGGCAGTTTCGAGGGTCGCTCGACCATCTGGCTGTGTCAGAACATCCTCACCGCATCCACCAGCACGATCGATTGTGCGGACTTCTTTCAGCACGATCCGGTATACGGTGACTACCATGCGCGCTTTCGCAGCAACACCGCGCCATGGCGGGAAAAGATCACCGAGTATGCGGGACCGAGTTTCGACGCACTGCGTCAAGTCGACGGACCCTACGACATCGTCTATATCGACGGCTGGCATTCGGCGTTTGGCGCACTCGCCGACGGCGTGATGAGCTGGCCCTTGCTGAAAGTCGGTGGCGTGATGATTTTTGATGACTATATATGGGCGCCACCGAAACTCGGACCCCCACAACAACCCGGGTGGTTTACGCGCAAATGGCACGAATGGCATGGCCGCGATTGGCAACATGAAGCCTTGCTACAACAGATTGCCAGCGTAGCCATCGATACACCGAAACTGGGGGTCGATGGCATGCTGGCGACGCTGGCCGGTTATTACGATTTGCTCGGCACTCCCTATCAACTGGCACTGCGCAAGACGCGCGGCTTTGAGCAGGGGCAAGTCGGTCACGACACCTGAGAACTCGCATCACGGTTGGCTGGGGTGAGCCTGCGAACCCCAGCACACCGCCGCGTGATGTTGGGATTCGCCAACCACTCATTCCAATCTACAGCGAACACGGCCATGAACTTCACCGACTTGCAGGTTGAAGATTCAACTCGAGACGGGGTCAGTCCACGAGGCCGACCACCACAGTCCGATGAATAAGATAGTGCTTAATTCCCTCCGTCCCCTTTGCTGTAGTGCTTAATTCCCTCCGTCCCCTTTGCTGTCCCCTTGGCCGGCCGGCCGTGGTACGTCCACGAGGTCGGCCACCACGATCCGATGAATAAGACCGTGCTTAATTACCTCCGTCCCCTTATCGGCTGTCGATCCCAAGCTATTTTTTCACAACAGCAACCGTGAAGTGAGCTGGTACACCTATTCTCTCCAGTGCGCACAAATTTTCTTTGCTGAGTTGGAACTCACATGTCCCACCACCATCTTCATCAGCATTAATTGCCACAAATACATCGAAATACGCTTCCTCAACACCATCAATGCTTAATAACGTAGATTGACCGCCTCCAATTTTCGAAATCAACTCGTTGGCAAGCGCTACCAATAAGGGGACGGAGGGAATTAAGTCACATCAAAACTTGCTGAAGCCCTACATTGCACCGATCGTCGCACCTGCGGATTGACACACAAGTGCGTGCAATGCTGCCGTCATGCCTCGCCAAACCCGTCTGGAACTCCCGGGCACTCCCCTCCACATCACCCAACGCGGAGT
>DATMQY010000011.1:0-111082 GCA_035566635.1 Rhodanobacter sp. | reverse complement strand
AGCCGAGGCCATTGAAATCGCCAATGACACCGAATTCGGCCTCATCGCCTACGTAAGCTCGGCGGACCCGGAAAGGGCCACCCGTGTGGCGCGCAAACTCGCCGCCGGCCGCGTCCTGATCAACACATTAAGTCACGATCCGTTTGCTCCCTTCGGTGGGTTCAAACAATCGGGGATCGGTCGGGAAGGCGGGATCTTCGGGCTGCAGGAGTACCTGGAACCCAAAGCGATCATCGGCTAACCCGAGGAATGTCCTGACAGCGCGATTGCTTCCAGACGAAATGCCGGCGAGAGAAAAAATGACCGTCCACGTGCCAGACCGTTTCAAAGCCGCGAACGCCTTTTGGATAGGGCTCGCTAAGATCGGACTTACGCCAGCAGCGGTGCTGAGCCAAGCTCGCTTGCCACTGACTGTTTACGACGGCAAGAAGAACCTCGTCACAACGGCGCAGTTCTTCGCACTCTGGCGTGCCGTGGGCGAGGTCTCCGGTGATCCGGCCGCGGGCCTAAAAATCGCCACCCAGATCGACGTTGGCAATCGGCCACCGTCAACTATGGCGGCCTATTATGCCCGTGACTACCGGGATGCCCTCACCCGCCTTGCTCGCTTCAAGCAACTGTGTTCGCCCGAGGAACTGCAAATCAAGGTGAGCAAGGACGAGTGCGTGATCGAGCCTGTGTGGCTCCACGCGCAGGAAGAAACGCCGCCTTTGTTGACAGACGCCGCCTTCGTCTCCTTCGTTGAACTTGGTCGCCGCGGCACAGGGCATTTGGTGACGGCGAAAAGGGTCGAGCTGAAGCGCAGCGCGGAGGCGACCGGCTTCCACGAAGCCTATTTCAAGGGCCCGATCACGTTCGGAGCGCGACGGAATGCGCTCGTCCTGCACGCGACCGATCTCGATCGGCCGTTCCTTACCTACAACGCCGAGTTGCTTGAGATGTTGAATCCGCAGCTCGAACGCGCGCTTGAAGAGCGCCGTGCGCAAAGTTCGATCAGTGAGCAGGTGAAATGGATTCTCAAACGCCTGCTCGCGGGAAGCCGGCCGGGGATATCGGCCGTGGCGCGCGAACTCGGGTTGAGCGATCGGACCTTGCAGCGTCGAATCATCGATGACGGTGCAACCTTCCGGCAGTTGCTTCTTGAGACACGGCAGGAACAGGCGCACGAGTACCTCAACCGGCCGGAGATGGATGTCACGGAAGTGGCATTTCTGCTCGGCTATGAGGATTCGAATTCTTTCTATCGAGCTTTCCGAACGTGGGAGGGGACGACACCCTCCCAGTTGAGGGCAGCGCTCCGACGATCTGATACCAGGCAATAAGTGCAAAGAAGAAAGGCAGGAGTTTATGAACAACGTCTGATTAGTCACCGGCAGCGCGAGCGGTTTTGGCCGAAACACTGCGGAGGCTGTAACCCCCTCTAATCGCCTCATCCTGAATTCGAAGCTTCGGGAGATACTAATTCTCCAGCAGCTTGCTAGAGAAATTTGGTCAGCAGGCTGTTGACCAAATACCCAAAAGACTCCGCCCCTTCGGCCGATGGGCTACGCGGCATTGCATCCGGTCTCAAAATGACCCAGCCGCGTCACCGGCCAGTATCAACCTTGGCCTTGCGCCGACGTCCAACCGCTTTCAGTAGCGGAGGAGTCCACATGCCCCTGCGGGCAGAAGTTTCCTGTCTGCGATCCGGTTACACAGAATCCAGGACACGGTCCGTCTAGAAGGTCCCTTGGACTTCCAGATGCGCGTCGCGCCTGACCGCTTGGGGCGGAATGCCAAACCCCCGCGTGAAGGCGTCGCGCAAGTGGCGGCGATCACGAAAGCCGGTCTCTTTGGCGATCACGTCAAACGGATGCCGGCTCTGCTCGATCATCAGCCGCGCAGCCTCCAGTCGTAGCCTTTCCACGGCTTTCGCAGGGGACTGTCCCGTTTCGAGCGTAAAGACACGACTGAACTGGCGCGGACTCAAGTGGGCCGCTTCGGCCAACTCCTCGACGGTCAGCGTGCGGCTCAGGTTCTGGCGCGCATAGTTCAACGCGTTCTGGATGCGATCGGACTTCGGTGCCAGGTCAAGCATCTCGGAATGCTGCGACTGGCCGCCGGCCCGCCGCTGATGCATGACCAGACCATGCGCCACTGAACGGGCCGTGTCCTCACCCAGATCCTTTTCCACCATCGCAAGCGCGAGATCCAGACCGGCTGTCATGCCGGCGGAAGTCCAAATCGAACCGTCGACGATGTAGATGCGGTCTTCTTCCACACGGATGTCCGGAAAGCGCTTCTGCATCTCGCGCGCGTACGCCCAGTGCGTTGTGGCGCGCCGGTCCGTCAGCAAACCAGCTTCCGCGAGCACGAATCCGCCGGTACAGATGCCGGCAATGCGTCGCGCACGATGCCCGGCCTTGCGCAGGAATGCGAGAACGCCGTCGGGCGCCGGCGAACTGAGCGGATCGTTGACCCCTGCAACGACCCACGTGTCCACCTCAAGCCGCCCGCGCAATGACCGCGTCCCCACGGGCATGCCGAGCGAAGAACGCACCTCGCCGCCGTTCACCGAGAAATTGCCGAGCGTGTAGAACGCCTCGCCGACCACGACGTTCGCGTACTCGAAAACCGACTGCGGCGCGAGCGCCATGATCTGGAAGCCGTCGCTGAGCAGAAAGCCGATCCGGTGCATGTCCGTCCTCCGTCACGTCATGGCATAAATTATACCCATATACGTCATTTAAGTCACGCTAGGGCGAGTCCAGAATGCATCCACGCATTTACCAGCCCCCTCACAACGAAGTGACACCATGACTCAGACATATCTAGGTACAGCCCTCGTTACCGGCGCATCGTCGGGCATGGGGGCGATCTACGCCGACCGCCTCGCCCATCGGGGTTACGACCTCATCCTGGTCGCCCGCAACCGCGACCGGTTGACCGCCCTCGCGAACCGCATCACGAACGAGACGCGTCGGAGTGTCGAAATTCTCGACGCTGACCTCAACGACCCCTCGGCACTCGCCGCCGTCGAAGCGAAGCTGAAACAGGACGCCAGCATCACGCTGCTGGTCAATAACGCGGGAGTCGGTACGCACACTCCCCTGCTCGACAGCGAGGTCGACGCGATGGTGCGGATGATCGGCCTGAACGTCACCGCCCTCACCCGCCTTACCTATGCCGCCATCCCAGGCTTTGTCGCACGCGGCAAAGGCGCGATCATCAACATTTCCTCGATCGTCGCGATCGCTCCGGAGACGCTCAACGGTGTCTACGGCGGCACCAAGGCCTTCGTGCTCGCTTTCAGCCAGTCTCTGCACCACGAACTTGCGGACAAGGGCATACGGGTGCAGGCCGTGCTGCCAGGCGCAACAGCTACTGATTTCTGGCAGACCGGCGGGCTGCCGCTGGAGCATTTGCCTAAAGGCATTGTGATGCCGGCCGCCGACCTGGTCGACGCGGCCTTGACCGGATTTGATCGTCACGAACTCGTGACCATCCCATCGCTGCACGCTGCCGAAGAGTGGGATGCCTATGAAGCGGCACGGCGAACGATGTCCTCGCATCTGTCCAGTGATTCCCCCGCGCAGCGCTACGTGGCCGCGTGCTGAATCTCCAACCCCAAATCCAAGCTAGGCAATCAAGTGATCATTTCCGGCCGCCGGGCTGATCGCCTCAAGGCCACGACGGACAACGCCGGTTGATCGGTTGTCGGCCCATCCGCCGCGCAGACCGTATCGACACCCACCCATCGGCTGCGCGGCCCCCATTTCTTATCGAGGACAATGTTATGGCGACGACCACCCCTGAGAAGAACAAAGCGATCGTGCTCGAAGCGTTCGATACCCTTTTCAACAAGCATGACTACGAAGCCGCTGCGCACTTCTGGTCGGATAACTACCTCCAGCACAGCGCCCACATCCCACCGGGACGCAAAGGTCTGTTTGACCTAGTACGGAGTCTTTCGGCGGACTCGCGCTGGGAACACGGCCCCATCGTCGCTGAAGGCGACTACGTGACGGTTCACAGCCGTTACTCGGGCAGTGGAGCCCCCAGCGCCCTGATCGCGATCGACATCGTGCGAATGGAAGACGGCCGGCTCGCAGAGCACTGGGACGTCTGGGAAAGCGAAGTCACTGCCAGCGAATCCAAGAGCGGTCTGCCCATGTTCGGCACCAGCTTTCCGGCGTAACGAAAATGCGGCATCGATGCCGAACCCTCAACTCGCAAAAAAGGAGAAGTCCATGAATACGAAGTCATCTCAAGAAGTCACTTCGATCTCGATCGAAGCCGCACGGAAGATCGTGGCCCCTCTTTACGAAGCTCTCGACGAGCCAAGCAAAAAGGATGTGGACGACTTGTTGGCCAAAGCCACCAATCCAGACTATCGATCCTACTCGACCAATAGCGAGTGGCTTTCGCGCGAGCAGCTCGCTGGCGTTTTCAAGATGATGGGATCGGTCATCCCAGATCTTCGCTGGACCGTGGAGGACATCCAGACAATCGGTGACCAGATCATCGTGCGAGGCAGAGCCACCGGAACACCCACGGACGAATTTTGGGGGACGAAACCAACGGGCAAGAGCTTCGACACAATGGCAATTGACATCTTCACTGTGAGGAATGGAAAGCTGGCCACTGCATATCATGTCGAGAACTGGGCCGGAGCGTTACAACAGATTGCCGGGTAAACATGCTGAATCTCGGATGGAGAGTCACAAGAGCCCCGAAGGAGACTCCTCCGGGGCTTTTTGTCCGCACGCCTATCGGGGCTTCTATCCAATGGAAGTAGGCGGGTGCCTCGCAGATCTCCGGCGGGTAGTCCGAAAACGGAATCAGGCGCGGCCATTTGCACCGCCATGACTGGCCGATTGGCAGATACTCCTCGTCCCAGCGCTTCTCGAACTCGGTCAGCCGCAGCTCGGCCTCCCCGGCGGGGTCGCAGGTGTAGATGCGTTCGAGGTCGGTCGCCGCTTCCACGACTGGCGGTTTTTCTGCGCTCGGTTACCGGCATGCATGGCACTCAGGTGAGCTATGTCCTCTTTACCTTGGGCGTATCGGCGGGCGTGGGCGGTGTGGTACGCCGCGCGTATGTGGGACGTGTCTAGCCCCCGTACGCGAAGACTCCCATATACGGTCATGAGGCAGCATCGGAGAGTCCAACACGGAGATAGATGCATTTCATCCCGACCATACGCTCAGGGGAAGAACCTAGCGGAGGTTGACCACTTCTTCGCCGGCACCTTTGCAATCAAGGGCTCATGGCGACCTTGTGGTAGACCAGCGCGAGCTGGTACGACTCCATCTTCAAAGAGCTTTACCAGTCCCCTGTCATACCCTCGATAACAGTCCCTAACCAACCCCCACATGCCTGCCGTCGGGGCATAGAGTGCGAGGCTAAGTGTCCTCGCGGGCTGTCCCGTAGCACAAATGCACTATACGGGCGGCACCCTAACCGCTCGATAATCAATGCACAATGCAAGTGGTCCGAGCCGACTGTTGACACAAGGCTATGCGCTGCGTGGACGCCAAATGATGACGGGATACAGTTCGTTTTCTGTGCGGGATTAAGTGAACCCGTTTCCCAAAAAAGAATCAAGGCGACGATCGTCGCCTCGATTCAGTCCAATCAAGAAGCGTCGGTTGGCGGCTCTCCCGGATATAGTCCGGAGCCGCCACCAACTTACGCACAGCTCATCCGAAAATACGCAAATTCGACGAATTGAAACGGCCGAGATTCGGGAAGATGCTGGCGATATCGCTCCCGTTTACACCGAGCCAGCTCGCCAGCGTCGCCCCGTATTGATCAACCGCGGTGGTCGGAATGATCTGACCGTAACCGGTGTCATTCGGATTGCCTGCCGCCGTAGTCAGCAGGCTGGGCATCGCGCCGTAAAAACGCTGACCGCGAACCGCGCCGCCGACCACGAAGTGATGGCCGCCCCAGCCATGGTCGGTGCCGCCGCTGTTGACCGAGAGTGAGCGGCCGAAGTCGGAGGCGGTGAAGGCCGTTACTTTCTGATCCAGGCCCAGCGCTACCGTCGCGTTATAGAACGCGGACAGCGCTTGCGAGAGTTGCGTGAGATTAGCCTGTTGCTGCGCTAATTGATCGGTGTGGGTATCGTAGCCACCAGCAGAAACGAAGAATATCTGACGGTTCGCGCCCAGCTTGGCCCGCACTTGCAACAGTTGCGCCACCATTTTGAGCTGATTGCCCAGCTCCGTATCAGGGAATGTCGTGGTAAGTGCCGGCGCCTGACTGAGGGCATCGATAAGCACGGTGTAATAGTCGATGGCGCTGCTGCTTGATGCGGCGAATGCGCGCTCAAGCGCGTTGCTCGGCGTGGGGCCTCGAATCAATGCATTGTAGGCATTCGTATCGTCCGTCGTGCCGCCGGCCACCCAGGATTCGAGACCATTACCGAGATAGCTCATGGCCTGAACGCCGCCTGGGTCGATGGCGTATTGGTTCACCATCGCTCCGCGCTGAAAGAGATTGGTGCCGGACAAGGTCATGCTCATCGAGAATTGCGGATTGGCATTGCCGGACGACAACACATCCGCAATCCTGCCGCCCCAGCCATTGGCATTGGCGTCGTCCGGGCGCGAGGTCTGCCACTGTGCGGTCTGGTCGTCGTGCGAAAACAACTGCGGTGGTGGCGGCACCTGGCCTTGCTGAAACTGCTGCTGCGTGATCGGGTACAGCAGAGAGCCGACATTGGCGACAACAGCAGCGTGTCCCGCATTGAATAGACCGCGCAATTCCGGCATGGCCGGATGCAGGCCATAGGCGGCGCCATCACTCGGCGGTCCACCGGGCAAGCCCCCCACGAACGCGGCGGGAGTCAGGTTATTCGCCTGGATATCGGCTTGCGCCAATGCGAGGCCGGCGCGCGAGCCCGCATAGGTGGCATAGGTTGCGCTGTCGTAAGGCACGATGGTGTTGAAACCATCGTTACCGCCATACAGATATACGCATACCAGTGCCTTGTAATCGCTGAAGGCATAATTGCTTTGCAAGGCAGCGGCCTGGAGCAGCCGAAGGTTGCCGAACCCCGAATACAGGCCAACCCCGCCCAGCGTGGCATACATGCTACGGCGCAGAAATTCACGACGGCTTATAGGCATATCCGCATCCTCATTTCTGCACTGAATATTCGGGTGAATTGATGATCAGGTAGAGCGCGTGCTGCACACGCTGGCGACCGAGATCGCCGGCGGAGTTGTCGGTCAGAGCATTGAGCCGCGTCAGCAGGGTGCTATGCATGAAAGATGACATCTGGCCCGACATGAATAGCAAGTTGTAGAGATCGACCAATCCGGCGGGGTTGTTGAGCGCGAGTGCTGCGTCGCGATCCGCATTGATCGACATCGTGTTCGGACCCGACGATGTATAGCAGCGCGTGCTGGTGGTGTAGTCGCAGAAAATGCGATGAAAGATATCGTTGGGTATGGCTACCGCTGTCGTCGCCGTGTGGATCTGGAATTCCGGACCGTACAGCCCGCGCTGGCGCAGCTCGCCCGGTTGCTGGAAATCCGGCTTAAAGAAATTGAAGACGCTGGGCGAGCGCAGCGGCGCCTGACCATAGCTGCTTTCCCATTCTGGATAAGGCGTATCCACGCGGCCGTTTTGCGACCCAGCCGCCATCGCTCTCCATAGATGCGTGAGCTTGAGCAAGGGTTCGCGCAACTTGCCGTAAGCATCCGGATTCGGCACATAAGATGCACCTATCACCGCCTCCGGATCGAGCAGGATCGCCTGCACTACCGCTTGCAGATTGCCGCGCACATGCGCACTGCTCCCGTCGTCGGCGAACACTTGTGCAATGTGGCGGACATAGCCTGGCGTCGGGTTACTCGTCACCAGGCGTTGGATCAGGCGTCGCGCGATGAACGGACCGACATTGGGGTGATTGAAAATATTGTCCAGCGTGGCGGTCATCTCGCTTCGTGCATCACCGCCATGTGCAAGTATCCCGTTGCTCAATGCCACGCCTGGGTAATTGAGCAACTGCTTGTCCGAGGTGCTGTCGTGAAAGTCGGCAACGGGCTGCAGCGGATTCCACCATGCGGGATCGTTTGTGTTGCTCGGGCCGCAATTCGTATATGTGTCCGCAGCGCAACATGTCCATGAGCCTGTGACACAACTTGTGTTGTTCCAGTTCCAGCCCGTGAACACCGCCGCCATGCCGCGCACGACGGTCTGGTCGTAGGTGGGAATCGGTTGGTTGCTGGCGTCCAGCTTGGGGGTGCCATCGGGATTGAGCTGCACCAGCCCGACCGAAAACAGCTGCATGACCTCGCGCGCATAGTTCTCGTCGGGATGAATGTTCTGCGTCGGATCAGCCTTCTGATTGGCGAGCATGCTGAGATACGTGGCCATCGCCGGGTGCTTGGTCACGTCTTCAAGCAGGCTGCGGTAGTTACCGAACGCATCGGTGGCGAGCATGTCGTGCCAGCTCGCCAGAGCATAGGGCTCGTAGGCAAGTGTGCCATTTGCATTGGAGACGACGAAGATCTCGGAAAGCGCAAAGGCGACGCGCTGCCGTAATTGATCGGTCGCCACACGCTTGCCGCGACTGGGATCGGGCGTACCTAATGCATTGATCCACCACGCTTCCATTCTTGTATCGTCGTTGACTGTGTTATTGCCGTCCGGCACGTTCGGCAAGCCTGCTACCCAGTCGAGATAAGGTTTTTGCGTCGACACCGGCGCGGCCAGCTGTTCGTTCAACCACGCCTGATAGCCGACTTGTCGCAAGTGGACGATGTCCGTCGCGGTGGGGCCAAACGTCGCCTGAGCGAGAAAGCGCGCCGCCTCGGCATCACTGTATGGGCCAGCTACCTGAGCCAGGCAGAGCGTTGGCCACAGAACTAAAGCAAGCACCGAGATGCAGAGCCAGTTCGAGGTAAAAGCCTTCATGCGTATCCCTCCGACTTCATACCAAGGTTCATCGCTCGTCATTGCGATGAGCGGCATTGCTTGACGGCGCAAGGATTATGGAAGGCCGATGTTGTCGTTGTGATGCGCCACTCGTTTATGGAATGTTGAGGCGCATTACGGATCGTAAGGATCCGAGGCTTCTTAAGATGTTTTGATGGTGGCGCTATGTAAGCGCTGCAATTACGTCTGCAATTACGCTACGAAATCGTAAATATCGCCGAGATATCCGAACCTGTAACTTCAAACATGGGCAGCCCTCGAGTTTCGATCACATCCCTGCTTGCTAGGGGCGACTCGAATGGGGTCAGGTCGCATGCCGACAGTACGCTACGCAGCGTATGCATCTGGGCTGGCCCTGTCGATGTCGAAATGAGGATCCGCGCCGTGACCGGGCACGCTCACTCCGCCCGCGCTTACCCTTGTCGACGTACATAGAGGGCGTGCCCGAGTTATTCGCAATCTTGACCCGAAGCGCGCCTGGGATGTCGCATCGCCGCGCTCCGTCAAGATCAGCGCAGACCTCGCTTTCCGGGTCGCCGTTAGGCGGGTATGTCCGCCTCGGGTCGGAGGCGGGCACCCGCCCTACCCTCGATAACACGGGCTAATCGCCCCATGACTATCAGCCAGCTTAGCCGCCCGAATCCGGGCCGGCAGTCTTCTGGGTAATGCGGATCACGACGAACTCGGCCGGATACACCGGCGCCAGTCCGATGTCGATATACAACTGTCCCAGCATCCGCGTCTCAGGCGGATTGTTGGAAGCGTCGCAAGTGACGAAGAAGGCCTCACTCGCTGTAGCGCCGAGCAGTCCGCCCTGCTGCCACAGCGTGGTGAGGAAGACGACGATGTCGCGCGTCACCGCGGACCACAAGGTCTGGTCGTTCGATTCGAATGCCACCCATTGCAGGCTGTTCTTCAGGCTCTGCTCGACGTAGATGAAGAGGCGACGCACGCTCAGGTAGGTCCATTGCGGGTCCTGCGAGACGGTGCGCGCACCGTAGATGACGTTGCCGTAGTTGATCAGGTTGCGCAGCGCGTTGATGCCTTGAGGGTTGAGCTGATCCTGATCGCTATCGGTGAGCCGGCGCTCCAGCGCCACCACGGTGCGCATGGCGCCGTCGTTCACGCCTGCCGGCGATTGCCATACGCCGATCGCGCTGTCGGTATAGGCGTAGCGGCCGAGCACCGGGCCCGAGGGCGGGATCGGCACGTTGCTGTTGGAAAGCGGATTGAAGATCCAGGCCCACGGGTAGTAGAGCGAGCCGTAGCTGGAGTCGATCACCGGTTGCGGCGCCTGCCCGCTGGACTGGCCCGTGCCCAACTTGAACGCGACGATCTGCTGCACGTTCTGTCCAAACGGCGGGTCGGCCGCATAGAACAGGTTCGTCAATTCCTGACACAGGGCCAGGCCCTGGTTGATCATCGTGGATTGCTTAGTCAAATCCACCTTGCCGTTGGCGTCGGTGAGCGCCGCGGTTTCCGGCTGGGCCAGCAAGCTCAAGCCCTGGATCGTACTGAGCGAGTCCTGCGCGGTCTTGAAATCCAGCTCACCGCTGCTTCCTCCCGTGAACGCCATCGGCGTACCCGTGTTGCCCGGACGCGCGGTGGGACTGCCCGGCTGGGTGACGCGCACGAACATCGATTGCGCATTGATGCGCGCCGCGAAATCCGGTCCCGCGCTGGTGAGGCCGGTGAAGGTTTCCAGCACGTAATAGGTGGTCGCGCCGGTGCCGAGAACCGTTGGCGCGAGGTTGTTCTGGCTGACATAGTTGACCAGCAGCTGCAGGGCGAAGTTGTCTGTTCCGGCCTTGGCGGCGTTGTCGATCAAGGCCGCTGGTACCACCACCTGGAAATTGAACACCGGTGTCTGCGGTGGAGGCATGTTGTCCTCGGTCCTCTGCGTGGCGTCGTTGCTGATGCAGTACATAAGGGACGCCCCCCAGATGCCTTTGGTAGCGGCGACCAGTTTGGCGGTGTCGACGCTAGCTGTCGCAGCACTGCTCTTGCTGTCATCCAGGCGCACCACGTAGCAGGCCGACCCGCCCTCCTGGAAGAACTCGTACACCGCCCACGAATTGAAGCCCATCCAGACCAGTCCACCGAACTGGCGCGTGTAGGCGTTCCAGCTGGTGATCAAGGTCGGCGTGTTGATCGGGCCCGCGTCGGTGATGCCGAGAAAAACCGCCACGGACGTTGAAGCGCCCTGGATGCCGTGCGCGCCCGAAATCTCGTGGATATAGATGCCTGGGTGGTGATAAGTGACCACGGTCCTAGTTCCTTTCCTACGATTGAATCAGTGCGGCGCGGCGGCGCGTTGGCGGCAACGATGCTATGTCTTGCACGCGGCCTCCTGCAGCCATGTCCGCGACAGACCCTGTGGACCACGCCTTCTATACACGCATGAGTTTTCCCCTTGGCAACTTTCTGCACTGGCCTGTACGCAAGGTTTGCGCCGCGCGATAGCAGCCAAGCTGCCGTCTGAATAGCACATCCGTCGCCCCTTCATGCGTGCCCCCGGCGCCACGGGATGCCGCGAACCTCGCTCAGCAACGGTAGCAAAGACGGCTCTGGCGAGGCATCTCCGAGGTCGGATCCCCAGTCCTAAATCAGTCTCGATGCACCCCTTAGGGTTTCACGGTCGGGGCTTTCGCGCATAGTACAAATCCCCGATAACCTGCCCTAATCACCTGCCCTGCGCCTACTTGGCTAAATGCGGCTACTTCCTCACTAGTACCGACGACAAGGCGAAGTTATCGATCGTGGCACCTATCACTGATGAAAGTGCAAAACACCAGCCACTTGCCCACCTTCGCCACAGCAGCTGATCAGCTTCGCCAGTAACACTGACCAAGTTAGTCAACTGGCCGACTTCGGCCAATACCTGACATTGCCGAACTACAAAGCCAACTCCAAACCCGCCGAGAAGAATTACTCGAAGCCGGCATTGGGCGGATAGTGCCGGCCGCCTAGCTAGGTACTGCACATCACAACCATCCCCAGCCTTGGGCCATCACGTGTCCGCGGCGGCATATCCAGTTGTTCATATCATCGAAGGACACACGTAAGTCTCCCTCGCTCTGATGGCTCCGTGAGCGCTTCGCGGCCCCCTAGCCTACTGCTACTGCCTTCAATGCAGCTCCGAGGAAGCGTCCGACGATCTCCGGCAGCATCGGCTCGACGGGGAGCGTGTAGTGGGTGGTATTCGGCACGATTGCGAGCTCGTTTGCGGGCCGCAGGGAGCCATCGATTCCGGCATCGCGCTGGCCGCCTCCCAACGCCTTCCAGAACTCGACCATGTGTTCGGGCCGGACGACGTCAGCGTCGGCAAAGACCAGCAGTGTGCGTGTGTGAAGCTTGGCAACGTCGGCGCTCCAGTCGAAGGGGCGTTTGGTCAGATCACCGACCTTCCTGAAGAGGTTGGTCCAATCGACATCGGGATAGACCTTCCCTAACGGCGATGCCTTGACGCCAGGGCCGAACGTGGCAGCGTTGGCCTCCAACTGTTTGAAGGCCGCCACCCCCTCCGGATAAAAGCCGTCCTGCCGCATCGCTGCGGACACGAGCACGAGCCGGTCGACCACGTCCGGATGGCGGATAGCGGTCTGCAGCGCGACGCCGGAGCCCAGCGAGTAGCCCATGACGTCGGCCTTGCCGAGATTCAGATGGCCGATCAGGGCGGCAACGTCCTCGCCCATCGTTTCACTGCGCAGTGGCCTGTCAGTGTCTGGCGTGCGCCCATGTGCCTGGAGATGAACGGCGATCACCTGCCGGCCCTTGGCCAGTTCGGCCAGATTGCTCCCGAAGCTGTCTGGGTTGATGCCACCGTGGAGAAGAATGAGCGGCTTGCCGGCGCCATGCACGCTGTAAAAGAGATGCTGGCCATTGACGTCGGCAAAATGCTCATTCGACATGGCGAGAGTCTCCTTGGCTTGAACAGGAAGGACCGCAGTCAGCACTGCGGTCGCTATGGCAGTCTTCAGGAAATCGCGTCTGAGCATATCGTCCTCACGTGGCGTCGAACTGGCCATCGCGGCGATGATCGTGTGTATCTTCGCCGCCCCTTCCATACCCCGGTGGCCGCGGGGTTGTCACGATCTGCTTGCGAGCAACTCATCCAGCTGCGCGAACTGTTCGGGCAGGCCTTCTGCCGAACCGGCGAGTGCTTCCTCGAGGGCCGCTGTTGTGGGATAGAGTTCGTGGAAGGTAACCAGCGTCTTGCCGTCATTTTCTTCGAACGTCACCGTGGTCACGGCGCCCTGATCGCTATCTTCGTTCGTCCATACGAGACGCTTGTGCGGCGTTACTTCTTTGTACGTGCCGAAGAACGCCATCGGTTGATCGAAGGCCGGATGGCGGAACACGAGGCGATACGTGCCCCCGGTGCGAATATCCATATCGCACGAGACCAGCGACATGCCCACCGACTTCGGAACCCACCACTGCTTGAACAATTCGGGTTTGCTCCACGCTTCGAAGACGATGTGTGCGGGGGCATTGAACGTTCGCGTCACGACGAGTTCGCGGTCGGACTTGCGTTCCACGGCGGTGCGGTTCCTGACGGCGGAACTACCTTCTTTTTCGTTGGGCATCTGCCTTCTCCTTGCGTTTCAAGTGTTCGACAAGCTCGTCCAGCGCGTCGAAGCGTGCGCTCCACAGTTGGCGGTGCTGCTCGATCCAGGCGGCCTCTTCTTCCAGCCGGCGCAGTCCGAGCTTGCAGGTTCGTACGCGCCCGACCTTCTCCGTGGTCACGAGCCCCGCCTGCTCCAAGACGCTGACGTGCTTCTTCATGCCTGTGAGGGTCATGCGAAACTTTTGGGCAAGGTCAGTGATTGAGGCGTCTGCACCCCCGAGCTGCTCCAGCACGCCGCGTCGGGTGACGTCGGAGAGCGCGGCAAACGTTGTGTCGAGGCGGATTTGATAGTGAACCATATGGTTCACAGTAAGGCAGGCATGGGTAATTTGCAAGCGAATCGCCCTACGGGCTTCGATCGCACGGAGTTCCTTTGCTGCTCGGAACCCCAACTGGGCATGCCGAGCGTGGGCAAAGTTCCGACCGGCGGCTTTGTGGCAGATAGATCAAATAGATCAAGACGTCGGATGCCTCCTCAGGGGCGGCCAGCGACCGTTGCGAAACACTCATCAGCCCGCGAATCATCGAACGACGACCCACGGTCGCTGACCGGCCAGAAGCGGTCCTTCGCGTAAAGCGACCGCTATCCTTAATAACGGTCATTGCATGGCCGGGGCGGTGAACGGGTGGCCGCGTCCTCCTGCCGCTACCAGGCCCTCGCTGCTTCAGCTAGAAGCTGAGCGCGATAACGTCACCGAACCGCCAGGAGAAGGAGTCTGCCCACTCGAAGAGCGATGTCGCCACATGGGACGCCGGCAAGCAAGCTATATACAAAAGCTATTCGGGTCCGGTGAGAAGCTCGCGCGCTTCGTGCAATGAGGCCAATACGGCGCACCGCGACCAGAGGATCAACAGGCCAACAATGATGGCGTAGGCAAGTGCTAGTCCACGCAGAAATTTCCTCATCGCATTCACGGCTCAATCCTTGTCCGTCATTGTGGTCACCTGTGTCCGCTTTGGTTGGAAGCGGACACTAATTGATCAGCCCTTCAGCTTCCCACCTAGCGTGCAGGAATGCCGGCAAAGTCTGCGGGGTTCAAACAGACTTTGCCGACGACTGCGCCTGTGATTCATCCTACCGCAAGGAATTGCAAGGCACACTCAAGCTAGCAATGATCCCGGCCTCGTGCCTTGTACGGAGATAGAACCATGCGCAATTCCGCCCTGCTCCTGACTGCTGCCCTCGGGCTTGTCCTGACCTCCTCGCACGCCCTTGCTTCCGACCGACCCGACCCGGGCAAGCTGACGACCCGCTGCCTAGATGCTGCAGCGAAGAAATTCGACGTGAAGAACGACTACATCCAGCTGCAGCCGATTCAGGCTGCCGACGCCGGCTACACGATCGCCGGTACCGCCGACGCGGGCATGGATGGCAAGAAGAATTTCAGCTGCGAGTTCGACAAGAAGGGCAAGTTGGCCAACCTCGTCCCCAAGGGCAAGTAAGCAGGGGACAGGTGTCACGCGCGGGGCGGATATTGCCCTAGTGTCCGCTCTGGGTCGGTATCCGCCGTTCAGCGCCGAGCGGCAATTTTGCTTCTGCAGTGGGTCATCATCATCGCTACTCTGATGCATGTTTACTGGGTCTGCGACCAGAGCTGATCGGCGCCCGTACTCGCGCCCGCCATGTTTCAATGAAAATCTCGCGACCGTACATCCAGCCTTCCGAGCAGCTCGCTCATGTCGAGCAACCGACTCGCGTTTTCCACACCCGCGATCTCCCAGTGCGCGTGGAGATTCGTAGGAAAACCTCCGGACCCAGCCTCTGTTTCTCAAACCTTCATGACGCGAGCGTCATCCCCATCAGCAGCGTTATGATCACCCCATGTGATTTCCCCGGGAGCCGTCCATTCGGTAGGCGACGTGCTGGAACGCATCGCAAAGGCGGGATCCTATGGAATCGATCGGCGACGATTTGCGAGTCATGCAGCGCACCCCGCTGGCACCCGCGCACGTTGCTGCGTTACGTGAGGCGGGTGCGGAGGCGGTCTACGCGGCCGGCACCTATCTCGCGCGCCCGGGACAACTGGCCGATCGCTTCGTCTATGTCGTTGACGGCGAAATCGAGGTCGTCAACGCCTATACCGACGAGCGTCATCTGCCATCGACGCTGGGGCCGACCCAATTCATGGGCGAGATATCGTTCCTTAACGGCGGCACCTTCTCCATGCCGATGCGCGCCGTGCGGGATACATCCGTGATCGAGGTGCCACGCGCCACGATGCTGACGCTCATGTCACAGATTCCCGAGATGTCGGACATCATCATCACCGTTTTCTCCGCGCGCCGCCGTCGGCAAATCGAGCAACGCGACAGTGCGCTGGTCATGATCGGTGAGGAGCTCGACCGCGATGTCCGTTGCATCGCCGAATTCGCCAATCGCAATCGTATTCCCTACAGCTCGTTTGAGATTGGCAGCGCCGAAGCGAACGCTGTGGCCGCAACGTGTTCGCTTGCGCCTGGTCGTCCCGCGGTCATTTTTGGCCGCGATACGATTGTCGTCGATCCGACGCCGGACAAAGTCGCGCGTCTGCTCGGGCTCAACCTGGATCTGGTCGATGATGAGGATTTCGACGTACTGATCGTCGGCGGCGGGCCGGCGGGTGTGGCGGCCGGGGTCTATGCGGGTGCCGAGGGGCTTTGTGCGCTAGTGACCGAGGACATCGCGATTGGCGGCCAGGCGGGTGCGTCGAGTCGGATCGAAAACTACATGGGTTTTCCGACCGGTATTTCCGGTGCCGACCTAGTGTGGCGCGGCGAAGTTCAGGCGATGAAGTTTGGCACGCGTTTCGCCATGCCGCGCCGCGTCGCGCAGCTCGATGCGCTGGAGGACGGCAGCTTCTGCGCAACCTTCGACAACGGCAGGCGGATTCGGGCCAGGGCAGTCGTGGTAGCGACCGGCGTGCAATATCGCCGTCTGCCGATCGAGCGGCTGATCGAGTTCGAGGGTGCTGGCGTTTATTACGCCGCGACCGAAATCGAGGCCCGCTACAGCAAGGGGACGGAGGCGATCATCATTGGCGGCGGCAATTCAGCCGGCCAGGCGGCGATGT
Organism: Rhodanobacter sp.; assembly: GCA_035566635.1. Lineage (GTDB taxonomy): Bacteria > Pseudomonadota > Gammaproteobacteria > Xanthomonadales > Rhodanobacteraceae > Rhodanobacter. The sequence goes on along the minus strand of DATMQY010000011.1, from coordinate 94,473 downwards.
TCCTAAGCCGAACGGCGAGCCGGGTCCGCCTGCTGGTGCGTGGTTCATCGTTGGCGGCATCGATGTCGAGTTACCTGTCGAGCCGCCTGGAATCGGAGCCGACGATCACGATCGAATATGGTGCCGAAGTCAGCGTGCTGCACGGCACCGACCACCTGGAGGCTGTGACGATCCGCAACACCGCGGGTGGAAGCGAAGAAACGGTGCCGACCCGGGCGCTCTTCATCATGGTCGGTGCCGCCCCGAATACCGACTGGCTGACTGATCTGGTCAAGCTGGACGACAAGGGCTTCGTGCTCACCGGCGCGGCGGTTGGCGCAAGCTCGCCCTTCGCCGCTTCGCTGCCGGGCATTTTTGCGGTGGGTGACGTGCGCAGCGGGTCGGTAAAGCGCGTTGCTTCGGCCGTCGGCGAGGGCTCGGTGGTGATATCCAAGGTCTGGGAATTCGTCGACCGTGGCGGCCGAACCTAATCGGGCGCGACAAAGAACGGGCCTGGTTCACCGCAAGCGCCAGCAGGCCGCCTACCCCGACCTCACCCTCACCGCGATGTACAACGTGCTGGAGAAGTTGTGCAGCGGCGAGGCGCGGACGGCCAAGGAGCGCGCGCTAGCCGCCGACCATATGGAGCGTACCCTAGGGAGGCACCCATCTGGCGCGACTGGGATCAGGCTATTAAGTGCCGTCACTGGCGAAGCCATCGCAATCAAGACTTCCATTCTTTGGTGTAGGCAAAGCGCGTTGGTCGCAGTGACATGTATTGCACGACGCGTGGTCGCTGTGCACGGTTCGGACCGCTGCCATGCGGCAGCAGGTGATGCCAGATGATCATGTCGCCGCGCTTGGCGGCAACCGGCTTCATCGTCAAGGTGCGCCGCGCATGATCACTCGCATTCACGCCTGCGGGAATGCTTTTCAGCCACTGCTTCAGTGTGCGATGAAAGCCGGGCACGCAGCTGAACGCTCCCTGGTCCTCATCAACGTCGGCGAGATACAGGATGCCCTGCAATTCAAAGCAGTGCGGTTCGGCCAGCGTAGAATCCCAGTGCAAATGCGGTCCAGGAAACAGCCAGTTTTTACGCTCCGGCGGATTAAATCCGCCTTGGTCGATGGTTACCCAAAGATCCTCGCGCGCCCACAGTTGTGCATGGGCCTTATGAATACGTGGCGCGCGACGATTGGCTACCAGTGCCGGATGCCGCAGTAGCGGCACCCAGATGGAATGGCCCAGCGATTCGCGATACCAGGACTCCGGGTCGTCGCGGTCCATCCCTAAAAAATCGTAGATGGCCATCTCTGCGATTTCTGCCGCTTCCGAGCTGATCGCGTTGCGCAGGATGACGTAGCCATGCTCGTGCCAGTGTGCAAGGTCGTCGGCGGTCAGACCTTTGACGCGCTCGAGATTACCGACTTCGGCGCCGACGGCCTCGCCTGCCAGTGCGCGACGCAAGCGATTCAGCGAAACTTCTTCCAGTTCGCCGCCATTGCACTCCCATACCCAGGCTTCGAATTGCGCATAACTCGGCTTCTTCAGATGCAAATAGCGAAGGGTTTCCAGCACGTTAAGACGCAAGCCAGCCAGCACCGTCTTCACGACATCCTGTGGTAGCGGCGCAGCAGATCCTGGCGCGCATACGCAAGCCCAGTAAGTATGCAACTCATCGATACCAAGACTTGTCGACGTCTCGACCATCGTGCTCCTCACTACTTCAAAAAATTTTCCAGCCCCAGGCATCTCGACGACGCCACTCGGAATCATGAGGCGTTTCGTGTCTGCAGGGAAGGCTGACCTGGGAGCATCCCTCATGCATAGGGGTCACTTGGGCCGGCTGCGGTCGCCAGGATTTCTTTAATTTGCCTTCCAGGTCCGAACTCGTAGCAAGCGTCGACGCTGACGCTCCTCTGCCGAACGCTGCCCCAGTTGCATCAATCCGCGTCACGGGCGCTCTGCCCTACCAGGGCTTTTACCGTATTTTCGTCACATGCAACATGTCACCCGAGGTAGGCATTTCGGGAGGGTAGGTTTCCCTTCTACGCCCTCACCCGTTCCATATTCTTCAGCTTGGAAGCAGATCTTTTCAGAGATTTCTCCAACAAGCCACTCTCCTTCAATCAGCGCCTCAGGGGTAGCCTTAGGCCAAAAGCCCCTCTCCCTACCCTCGATAGCGCTCCCTTATCGCTAGTTGATTCTCCATTGTGGCTCTCACATGTGTAGGTCTTCGAGATACGCCATCGACGGCGACGCATCACTCAGCTGGAGTGCTTTCAGAGCGCCACGTTGACCACTTGCAGCGTCGTGTACGTGAATGGACGAACGGAACCATCGCTGCGCGTCACGCATCTGGCAAGCCAATCCTCCACCGGCACAACTCCCAGATATGCCGCTGCGTCCGCTCTTCCGACCGCCTCAGAAAAAGCAACCAGGCGAATCAGGAATTTACCGATGTCAGCGTTGCCACGCTGCCGCGATAGTGCGCGCCATGGACGGACATTTTGCGCAGGGATGCATGCAACCTTTGAAAACTCTCACGAGGCGCTTTACTCAGCCTTGTTCAACCACGATGAATTACTAAAGGATACGCTGCCATGACCACCAGGGTTAAAAGGCTCATCATCTTCGGAGACAGTCTTTCTGATATCGGCGTCAAGCGGAAGACCGTTGCCGGGCAATTCGCTTCGCTCTTTGGATTGATGCGTACCAACCAGGTCAATCGATATAGCGACAACCGGAACTGGACCGACTTTATCTGGGAATGGGCTGGTGGCCAGCCACTGATCCGCGTCGACAAGACGACGTCCGAGGCTGCCACGACTTTTCATCTGAAATGGAGCCAAGGCAGCAACAACGGGGCATTGGACGATGATCCACTTTACTATGCGAATTACGCTGAAGGCGGCGCGATGGGAGGGTCGGATCGTTGGGGTGCCGGCCTGGGAACCTTCAAGGAACAATTCGAACGCTACAGCAACGACCTGAAGGCACACGACCCGACGCCTGGCGTTGGACTCTATCTGATCTGGTTCGGCTTGAACGACCTGGTGACAAACGGGCGCGATCCGGCAGACATGCAAGCGGTCGCGCGCCAAATGAGCGAGATCTGCCAGCAGATCATCGCGATCGACAGCAATGCTGCATTCCTGTTCGGTAACCTCCCCAATCCTCAAACCGCGGTGCGCTACCTCGGGCAGGAAGCGACCGAAAAAGTGCTTGGCTTCACGGAAGGGTCCTTGAATTTTGGCCATGAACTTGCCAAAGAGATCAATGCGAATTTCCCCAACAACCCGGCAGCCATCGTCGACGTGTACACCCCGATGGATCACGTCTGTAGGAATCTGAGTTCTTACGGATTCACCCAAGCAAAGCAGCCGACAGGGATCGAGGTTCGGTACGGCGCTCCGCCGAAGAACCAGTTGGCGGCGTTCTGCACAACGACCAGCGATGGCGCTCATCCTACCGAAGAGGTTTACAAGGTGATCGCGCAGATCTGGGCAGATGCGATAAAGCAGCATTTCGAGTTGGCAGCGCTTCGCCAAAATCAAGACGCGCACTTCGTGGTGAAAGGATCGCAGTGATTGGCGATGGTATCGCGCATATGCATCATGCAGGCCCGGCGCGACAATGTATGGATGGGTGATCCATGCATTGTTGCGCCGAGGCACTTCGATCGAATTCTAAAGAATTGCTCTGCTCAGAAATGGTGAATGTCTGGACAACCAGCTCAAGGATACACAGGTGGTGGGTCGTTCGTTACCTGCTGATCACAGTTGACGGGGTGATCATGTTTTGTGTCATGTACAAGCAGCGAGACGACAGTGAGTTGTTGGTGGGTATTTCGGTGGACAATTTTCAACTCGGCGCCATCCTTGCGAATTTCAAATTCATCTAGCTGGCCCCTTGTATCGGTCGAATATAAATTAACGATACGGAACCGCGATTGGTCTTCCTTGGCCGACCGATAAACGATCTCGGTATCGTGTTCCGTCACGTGGGTCAAATCCGGGTCAAACGTATACTTGTAACGGCCGCCGCCGGTGTTGCCGTCACCGAGCAAGCTATCTTTGACAGTGAGCGTTACGTCGATTGGAGAAGAACTGGAATTCATGTTGTTCAATGCCTCGACTGACTGGTTTTTAGATACGACTCGAACATGGCTGGTTGATACCCCGAGCGGTTCAGTCGCTGTAGATAAATGCTGGCATCGTTACGATGTCCCATGAGAATAGAAGCGCGCACGTAGGGGTCGAGCAGTCGTGGATCGTAGCTGGTCAGGACACGCGGTTCCAGATTCTTGATCACGTCAGACAAGTAGGCAGTCATGGCAACATGATCTCCTCTCGCCGCGGCAGCTTGACTGGATGTGACATCCAGTATCGCCTTCATCACATGTGTCGAAACTGTGGCCTTCGCATTACCCTGTGCTGGCATGTCTTTCCATGCAGCGGCTATCAGCCTGCTTGCCTTGGTTGTTTGACCTTGCCTTAATAGGACAACGCTTTGGTAGTTGTGATCCAGGGCCAGCAAGATATGCCAATCAGCGACCTTGGGGTCAACCGCCAGCAGTCTCCGCAATATGCCCTCAGCCTCTGATAGTTTGCGTAACGCCAGGCGCGGATTGTTCATCCCGTAAGACAGCCAGCCTTGCTGCAATAAAGCGTAGGCAAGGTCACGCTGCCAACTCTGGTTGTCTGGAATCTCGTCAACAAGCTCGTTAAAGCTCGCAGTGGCGTCCGAGTAATCCATGACGGCATGGGCTGCAAAACCCAGGTCGGCTTCTGCCTTGGCGACATGGAGGTCCGCAAGAGCATTGCGATATCGCCATAAATTTGTCGGAGGACCCGCTTCCCGCCCCGCAAATACAGCTTGCCTTTCGGCTTTGAGTGTGGATAGCGTCAGACGCAGGTTGCCTTGCTGTTGTTCGGCCAATGCCAGCCAACTCAGCGTATCGGCAAGTTCCAGCGATACCTTGTGATCCGTCGCGTGAATCGAAAGGACGCGCTTTTTCAACGCGATCGATTGATTGAAACGCGCGACAGCTTCGTCCAGTCGATCGACTTGAAGAGCGTGGGTGCCGAGGCAATTATTTGCATAGGAAAGTTCCAGCCAGGCGTCAGGTGCGGCTGGTTCCAATGCTGCACGTTGTTCGGCGTCGGCAAGATAGGCCATCCACGCAACATAAGCTTCTTCCGGGTGATTTCTCCGCGCCGCGACCTGACCGCGCCAGAAATCCAGCTTTCCGAGTTCGGCATAAATCGCGGGAAGCCTCGGATAGTGTGTCGACAACAAATGCAGACTCGCATCTGCAGAACCGAAGGCTTTTTGGGCGGACTCAAGATCCCCTCGGGTAAAACGAATTTCTCCGACTTCGCGTAGAGCACGTGCCTGCCGCAGCACGTCATCCGGCTCACCCGCTTGCGATCCATGACTAAGAACTGCCATGGCACGTTCGGTCACGGCATCGAGCAGATCCAGCCTGCCTAAGGCATCAAGTCGTTCATGCATGTCACCCAGCATGAAGTCGAGCAGATCTTCGGTATCGGCGCGTCGCTGCTCCGCATTTGTTTCAGCGCGTCGCGCCGCGATGGTCGCCAACGACGAAAGCGCCGCCAACATCCCGATGACCGTGCACGTGGCAACGAGCAGCATGGTTTTTATGCGTGCCCCACGCAGGCTGCGGCGCACGAAAAGACGTTGCTCACCGATGAGTGGTGGCGAAACAGAGTGATAGAGAGCCCGCGCATCGGCCAAGAGCAAGCCACGCGGTAGAAGGTGTTCCTGGCGTCGTCCTTCGTTAAGCCAGCGCTGCGCCATTTCTGCGATGCGCGCACGCGAGCGCAACATCGTGCGGTGTGATTCGACCCAGTCTGCCACACGGGGCCAGTGTCGCAGCAGGGCCTCGTGTGCAACGGTGAAACACGGCTCTTCTCCCTCAAGCAGACTGACGAGGAGATGCGTGTCGACCAGGTGCTGCACTACCTGACGTTGCGCTTGCTCGACCAGATCGCTCCAGCGTACCGTGCAGGCCGTAACCTCATCGCCGTCGCTGCCTAGGGCAACCAGACGCTGCAAGACGGATGTAAAAGCATCAGCGGCGCGGACATCGAGTCGTGTAAACGCATTTTCCGCTTGCCGCGCGAGGGCGCCTTCCAACCCTCCAAGTTCCTGGTAGGCCGCAAACGTCAGCAGGCCATTGGGTTTACGCAGCTCATAGAGAGCCTGCAAGGTGTATTGCAACAGAGGTAACGCCCCAGGTCGGCGACAAGCACTCTCCAGCAGCACGTCATCCAGTTGTCGCTCAGTCATGCCATCGCGTTCGAAAGACAACCCCGCCGCCAGCGCAGGCAAGCGAACCATCTGCGCAATTTCGCCCTCGGTTGGCGTCGGGACGTCGTAAAGGCCACCACCGCGTTTGAGCGCGAGTAGCTCAGGGATTTCCATCAGCCGGGGATAGAAGTCGTTTCGGCATAGCGCCAAAACCATGACATCGCCGCTTTTCGCAAGCTCTGCCAGTACCTTGATAAAGGTCGAGTTTTCGGGAGAAGCGGTTTCAGGAGACGTTAGCAGCGCTTCAAGCGTCTCGACCACAAGAAGCACGGCATCTCCATCGCGTTTTTGCGCGCCATGGTGGAGGCTGTAGGCAATGCGGTCGAGAACGCTTGACATGTCCTCCAGCAATGTACGGGCGAGTACTTTTCGTTCCGTGTCGAGAAAGATCGGGCGACCGGTGACTTCCCAACGCGTCATGGCGGCGGCCAGTGCCTCATGCGGCAATAGACCCTGCGATCTCGCCACAAAGCTGGTCGAAGCGACAGCTCGGATACCACCACTGCCTGCTTCTCGAAGCAGTGACGGGATAACGCCGGCATGCACCAACGATGATTTGCCGCTTCCACTTGGCCCTGTCACGAGAACAAAGGCACATCCACCATTCCACTGTGCACGCAGTGCAGCCAGGAGTTCCGAGGTGGCCCTGGCCCGTCCGAAGAACAACTTGGCATGCTGAGCATCGAACGGCAGCAGGCCTCGAAAGGGCGAACCATCGGTCCAAGTATGCATTGACGGCGAACCCCGCAGGCGCTCATCGGCAAAAGCGACCTCGGCGATGACCTGGTAGCCACGTTTGCGCACAGTAGAGATATAACGCGGCGCTCTTGCGTCGTCCTTCAATGCTTTGCGCAACAGAGCTATGGTCTTGTGGACAGGGCTATCGCCGTAGAAGGTCCCATGCCAGCAATCGACCAGCAGTTGCTCGGCGCTGACTACCGCACCACCTGTACCGGCGAGATAGGTCAGTACATCCATCAATTTGGGTTCGAGTACGACGCGCTCCTTACCCCTTTCCAGCGATCGCTGGGCCGGGCGCGCGATCCAGTCGCCGAAGCTGAAAAATGCTGCATCTTCCCTGACGGACATTGTGATTCCACCCCTGGACACTGGCGCGCAGTGATAACGCGGTGAGGCAAGATAGTCAAACCGTCAATCGCGAAAATCCATACTACTTTGCAATTGGCACTCGATAGCAATAACTCCCTGATCGGAAAGGCTAAGTGCAACCGTAAGGTTTTCGGAAGGACGCAGGTGCGCATCAAGCGCGACGGTCATGCCTCCTGATTGCGGATGCCACCCATGCGCCACCGATCGTCTGGCCTCAGATCCATCAAGACCCGCCAAAAATCCACATTGCGACCGTGTTCGAAGTACCTGCTCGCCCGACGGCCCCTCGTTGACCCGGAATTCGATCCAGTGGCCCTGCGTCTGCATGATGAGGTTGGTCAATGGCTGGCTTTGGGCATCCTTCAAGTTGAAGGCATTCGTGCGGCAAGACCCGAGCTATATGAGTTGCTCGGCCAACTGCGAACCAGCCTGGAATGTGCCGTGCAGTCGATACGGGAGATCACACAAGGACTTGAAACAACGCATGACACCAGCTCCTTGCTCGCAACAATAGTGCACGCGCTGGCCGTCAGCCCCTGGGCATCATATCCACTGGAGCGCATCCTGCATCCCAAGCTTGCGGAACTCGCCACCAATGCGGCACCGCTCGCACCGCGGGCTATCTGCGAGTTGGTGGGTAACGCCCAAAGGCATGCCTTTGCAACGCATATCCAGTTGCGTGTGTGGTGTCATGACCAAACGTTACACATTCAAGTCGACGACGACGGCATTGGTGCAGCCACGGTGAGCGACAGCCAGCATTTCGGATTGCGCAGTCTGCGTCACCAAGTAACTCGCGAAAAAGGAAGTCTGAATGTTCGAACGCGGCCTGGTGGCGGTACCCGCGTTGCGCTGGACTTGCCGTTGCAGGATGTCGACACCTCGCTTGCGTATAGCCAGTCATGAAGCCTCGAAGCGTTCTTCTGGCTGACGACCACGTGTTGCTACGCGAAGGCATCGCGGCATTGATCGCCCAGCATCCGACATTCAAAGTCATCGGCGACACGGGCGATGGTCGCGACTGCGTGCGCCTAGCCTTGCGCGAACAACCGGATCTGGTCATTTTCGACTGTTCGATGCCTGGACTTGGCGGCATCGAGGCCGCGCGACGCATTGCCGCTCATGATGAACAAACAAAATTGATTTGCGTATCCATGCACGAAGAACCACATTGGGTTCGTTCGGCTTTCGAGGCCGGCGCACACGGCTATGTGCTCAAGCGCTGCGCCTTTGCAGATCTTATCGAAGCGATGGAGACGGTATTGAGTTCGCGCTATTACGTCAGTCGCGACGTTGCCCATGTGCTTGTGGATACCTGTCGCACACGAGCCCGACCGAAAATCATGGACGGCATCGAACTCAGTACGCGCGAACGCGAGATCACACAACTTTTCGCCGAAGGCTATTCCACGCGCGAGATTGCCGAGCGCCTCTATGTCAGCGTAAAAACTGTGGGCACGCACCGTGAGCACATCATGCTCAAACTCGGCCTGCATGGCATCGCGCAACTGACCCGCTACGCCTTGCGTGAGGGCCTGACCACGCTGGATATCTAACATGCCAGACCATCGTCCACGCACTGCATGGACGATGGTGACTTTTCTTCGGTGCAGGATTTTGGCGTACTGGCTTGCAGCGCGATCAGGTTGGACGATCTGTAAAAAGACCTATCGACTACTGCCTGGCTGAAGGCCGTCCCGCGTTCGATAACCTGGATCGAGTTTGCGCGGATCCCTTCCCACTAGCCGGAACGCAGCCAGACCTTCAGGTCTGGCCTCTTGCCGATTTCAAATGCTGCCCGGTTCGCCAATAACTCGACGAAATATAGCAATGCGTCACCTGCGACCAGACGACGACGCTCGTTCTGCCGGCTGGCTAACGGCTCTTTGGCCACAGAAATCAGATCAGCGTGCACCTGAGGAAAAGCGGTGCCGCCCACACGCTCCTTCGGAAGGTCGGTGGTGATTTCGATATAGAGCGGATCGGGAACGATCAATCAGGAAAATGGAACGGTGCAATCAGCATATTCCCGATGCTGCGCGGCGTGAGTGATGGCGATAGTGACGTTGCCGGATGCATAGCGCTTCCGGTTTCGAATCCGCACTCCGGGATACACGCCATGGCTGACTTCAAACTCTTTTTTCCGACGCTGCTGAAGCACGAAGGTGGCTTCGTCAACGATCCGGCCGACCCGGGCGGCGCGACCAATAAGGGCGTCACGTTTGGAACGTTCCAGGGATGCGCTCAGCGGCTGCTCAACATTGCGCCGACGCTCGACGCCCTGAAGGCACTGAGTGACGACCAGGCCGGCGTGATCTACAAGGCGCTTTACTGGGATCCGGTCAAAGGCGATCAGGTCAGCTTGCAGCCACTCGCCAATATCGTGTTCGACTTCCAGGTCAACGCGGGCAATCGCTCCGCGAAACTGCTGCAGCAAGTGTTGAACGATCTTGGCACGACACCGCCGCTCCAGGTGGATGGGGCCATCGGCAACGGCACGCTTGCAGCCTTGCGAGCCATTGACCAGAAGGCCGTGTATGCGCGCTTCAAGCAATACCGGGCGGATTACTACCGCAACCTGGTCGCGCAGCGTCCTGCCTTGCAGAAATTCCTCAGGGGCTGGCTTAACCGGGTCGACTCCTTCCCTGACCTGGGCGCCTGACACCTCGCAACATCGACGTTCGCATCTTGGAGCACATCGCACATGGCAACCCAGACTTCTCTTAACGACCTGATCGAAGCCATCGCCGGTGCGGTGACCGATGCACAGGATCGTATCGAGCAGCATCAGATGTCACACCTGAGCGACTTCTTCGACGAAGACAACCGACCCAAAAGTGTCGTCATCCGAATGCCGTCGCTGCATCCGAACGCCAATGAAGGCGACGAAGATCTTTACCGCGCGCCGATATTGCCGTTGGTCTCGACCAACGTGCTGCGCATCAAGGACGTAGAGATCACTTTCGATGCGGACCTTGGCAGCCTCGTCGATGACGAACCGGCCACCGGCAGCACAGCCGGTACGCCTTCAGATACCGAAACACGCGGCTGGCGCGTCAAACCACAACCAGGCAAGCGCGCTCTTCAGGTCGATACCGCAGTCGGTGCGCCCAATCGCAAAGGCGGCTCGGTCCACGTGGTACTCCGCGTCGAAGGCAGCGAGCCCACTGATGGAGCCGCGCGTTTGATGAACCACCTTGCGCAGACCCAAGGGGTCTTCCAGACGTTCAAACCGGGCGATTGAACATCGTCTTATGGATGAACCGTGACGCTCCATCTCGCGCGTCGCGCCATATCAACTTGTAAAGGGAGTAAATATCATGGCTGACGAACTCGTCAATATGTCCAGTCAGTTCAAGGGTCTGCCGATGGGTGATCTCATCGGAGGACCACTTAACGCTGCCTGCGAAGCGCAAGTCAAGCTGGCTCAAGCCACTGCCGACTTCATCAAGATCATCGGCTTTCTGCCACCCGCGGCAGGCAGTACCGATCCGAACGCTGTCGGCGGTACCCGTACCGCCACCTTCAAGTTCAAGCGTCCGGTCGACAATCCAACGCCTGGTGCCGGTGGCATTGCCGAAGAAGAAGTCGAACTTGAAGTGCCGTTGCTGGCCATCGTGAAGGTGCCGAACCTGAGCATCTCCACCGTCGACATCACCTTCGATATGGAAGTGAAGTCGTCGTTCTCGCAAGCCGAATCGGAAGACAAGAAGGGCGAGTTCTCGGCCGATATGTCGATCGGTTGGGGCGTATTTTCCGCCAAGGTGCACGTGGCCGGCTCGGTGGCTACGCACAAGGAGAACACGCGCAGCTCGGACAACTCGGCCAAGTATCACGTAGCCGTACATGCCGAGGACAAGGGCATGCCCGAGGGTTTAGCTCGCGTCATGGACATTCTCCAGACCGCGTGCGTACCGCGTCGCATCAGCGCCCCGGTTGCCGTCGCCGACGACACCAAGAAGGCTGCCTGAGAGCTCTGCCTTTGATACGCGGCGTCGAGACGACGCCGCGTATTCATCCTCACCTGGATCATCCCATGTTCGATCTCAGCGACGTCAAATACATCAAGCGTGTCGTAGTCGGCAGTGACAACCCGAACCAGATGCGCTCCGAGGCCCAGGTCGAGGAAGCGCGTGCGCTACTCAACCGCTGTCTCACCGATACGCCGAAGGGGACCATTGTCGGTATCGAAAAGAGCTTCACGATCCTGCAGATCGGCGAGCACCAGGTCGTCTTGCAGTGGCTCTGCTATCACGTCGGCTTTCCTCGCAAACCCATCTGGTTACAAGAGAGCTGAGGGCACGCCATGACGACATGTACGTTCGACACACTGCTCTATTCCTTGCAAGACGCGATTATTGGCGCCAATGCAGCTATCCGCCAGCGCCGCGAAGCGCTCTTCGCAGCGACCGGAAAACTGCCGGACTCGAGCGAACACGTCTTGCGCGTAGACATACCCGAAAGCCCCGCTGCCAACGCGCCTTGCTCACCTGTGGTGATACCGCTAAGCCTTTTCCGTGACCGGCGTATCCCGAGCATCGCGATGATGTCGGTCGAGTTCGACTGCACCATACATTTTCGCAAGCGACGCGGCCAGACGGTACGCGAGCTAACCCTGTCGCTGGGCAGATCTCGCTTTTTCTGGTTGTTGCGCAGGCCCCTGCATCATGTGCGCATCTCGTATCTGTCCGCGAATGGATGGCAGCCGCAGGTAGAAATCGATGGACAGTTTCTCAGTATGCCTGCCATTGCACGAGCCACTGGAGACTGAGCCATGCAACGCCTCAAACATGTGAGTCTCTCCCCAGAGTTTGAAGCAGCCTTGGTCGAGCGCCTTGGTACCAGGCTTCAGTTGCAAAAGCCTTCCTTCCATTGGTCGAAGGTAGCCCTGTTAGTCAGCCTGATTGTCGTACTCGTCGTCTTAACTGCCTTGCTTATGGCCTTTATCCACCACTAGCCAACACACCAGGAGATTCCCATGTTCCGTTTCAACCGAAAGTCCCATGCCATCGTCGCCACCCTGTTGCTTTGTGTCTGCGGCAACGTGTTATCGCAACAAGCACCGGCGCCGGCCGGCGCATGGGATGGCGTCATGCGCTCCGACACCGCTCGCGTGCATGTCGACGCCAACTTCAACCCGAAGCTCGCCAGCCTGCATTTCGATGAGCCATTCAACTGCAGCGTCGATGCCAGTTTTCTCGAAGCGGATAAAGACGGCAGCCACTACACGTTCAAACCCTCGGTCAATGGTGGTCAATTCTGCCAAGGGCTTTATCCCGGCGAACTACTCGTGAGCACCCCATCGGCCGCCTCCCTTTCACTGTCGCTAAAAAACAAGAAGACTGCATGGACCGGCAACTTCACGTCCACCCAGGCTTCACATTGACCGGAGATGTGCCATGGATTCAAGCCTCCTCACGCAATTTTGGCTTCTACTCGCCGGTGTCGGCGGGGCGTTTCTACCCATTGCACTCAGCAACGGTGCGTCATCGCGAGGGCGAGCACTTGCTCAAGTGAGCTGTGGCGCCCTGATGGCAACGTTCCTTGCCCCAGCCTTGGAACGGCACTTCTTTTCGACCTCGCCCCCAGAGGTCAACGCCGGCATTTCGTTTTTTATCGGCTGTTTCGGACTGAAGCTCGCCGAGCTGGCGCAGAAGCTCATCGATAGCCGTGGCGAAGCCTTGGCCAACCGCATCATCGACCGTATCGCCGGCTCTGAAGAGAGAAAATAACCATGACATTGATGATCGTAAATCTCGGCTGCAGCCTGATCATGACCGCCTGCGGATTATGGATACTGACCGAACGACGCATGTCTCGATTGGTCCGAATTTTCTGCGCCCTGATCGCCACCGGCGGAAGCGTTAACGCATTGGGCATGATCACTGCGATATGCAATCTTGGGAACTTCGTTTACGGAGATATCTGGCCAGGCGAAGTCATTGTCAATATCGGTACTTCGGCATTGATGATGCGTTGGACTTGGCGGACACTGAACTCGCAAAGACATGCATGAGCCAAAAATACGAACGGTCGCCTCCAGGCCTTACATGTCGGTATAAAAGCGTTTGGATTTGTGTCTCAGAGGACTGTCGCCAAGCGCTTCGAACAGTAGTTGGCTTAGGTGGATGGACAGCGGCACTGCTGATGATTGCCGCTCCCCGTCTGCATTGTGTAGCGCAAAGAAGCTCTAGGAAGCTACGTGAAACGGCGACGCAACAGCGCGATTCAGGGATCGCCGAGACGTTCCCATGCTCAGTACCTCCATTCCGCCGGTACTGGCTTCACGTAAAGCTGGTCGATACGGCATGCGCCAAGATTTCCGTCAGGACAGGTGGTGGTGGCCCCGGTTGTATTGGTGTCCATCTTGGTCTTCTCGTAAACGAATTCTTCGCTCGTGCCTTTGGCGACGTTGATGACTTTGATCTTGCCGCCGGCGGAGGACAGTTGCGCATTGCTGAGAATCGCGTCCGCGAGCGACGCCTGCGAAAAATCGGCGCCGGCAAGGCAGGCCGAGGAGAAATCCGTGCGGACGCCCCGTGACCTGGACGTGTTGACGTTGGCGAAGACCGCCCCGACCAGGAAAGCCGTGGAGAATGTCACGCCGGCCAGGTTGCGGTCCTGGATCGTCTTGAAATCGACCGCGGCGAGCATCGCGCCTGCGAAGTTCACATCGGTCAGGACCGACCCGTTGAATTTCGCCTCCGCCAGCCAGGCTTTGGTAAAGAGCGCGCCCATCAGCCCCGCTTTCTCGAACGTTGCTGTTTCCAACTTTGCCTCGGTGAAGTCGGCGCCCTCCAGGATGGCTTCCTTGAAGTTGGCCTCGTTGAGAATGCAGCTGCTGAACATCGAGCGCTTCAGCTGGGCGTGGCTGAAATTCGCTCCGGGGAGATTGAGGTTGGCGAAGCTGACCTGCGGGAGAATGGCGTACGAGGCATTGAATCCCTTGACCTCCCCCACGAGTTCGACGGTGATGGTCGCTTCCGTCGCGTCGACGTAGGACCAGTCGGAACCGAGGAAGCCCGTCTTGAACTTCGCCTTGACCAGGCGCGTGCGCTTCTCGAGCGTCCGGCCCAATCGCGGCTTATGTGCGTGCGATACGGTGCCGGCCAGATTGACCCCGGAAAAATCGGCGCCTTGCAGGCCGGTGTTATCGAAGTCGACTTTATCCAGCACCGCCGCCGCGGACACCAGGCTAAAGGAGACGCCCTCCATTTCCGCATCCTGGAATGAGACCTCCTTGAGCGTAGCCCCGCCAAACGCCGTTTGTTGCAGTCGAGCACCCTTGAACGAGGCCTTCGTCAGGCTGGTACCCACGAATACCGCGCCCGACGCGGCCACTCCTTCGAAATTCACATCGGTGATGTTGGCGGGCCCCAACTTCCCGAGCGGCCCGAAACTCGCATTGGTAAGCTCGGCGCCTTTGAACGATATGTCCTTCAGCGTGCAACCATTGAACGCGGCACCCGCCAGCTTCGCGGCATTGAAGGTCGCCCTGGCAAAGCCTGCGCCGACGAAGACCGCTCCCGGTGCGGTGATGCCGTCGAAATTCACCCCGTCCATGCTCGCCGCGGGATATGGGTCGACCACGCCGAAGAGCGCTCCGCTGAGGTCGGCCTGCTTGAATGACGCGCCGTCAAGTTTCGAGGTGATATAGCCGGCTCCCGGAAGCTTCGCGCCGACAAAGCTCGCGCGGGAAAGGTCGCATCCGCCAAATATGGCGGATCCGGCAGCCCCGTCGAAAACCGTGCCCTCCATCGGCAACTGAGCGAACCAGGCCCCGTTGATCTTCGCATTCTTGAACGATGCCCTCGGCAACTTGCAGTCGTGGAACTGCGTGCCGTCCAGTACGGCATCGTCGAATACCGTTGCCGTGAGATCGAGTCCCCTCCACTCCTGCCCGACGATTCGCGCACCATTGAGCCGAACGCCTTTCAACTGATCGCCGACGAAACGGCAACCCTCGAACGTCGCGCCCTGGAAGTTCGTGTTCGTTACGATGGCCTGGGAGAAATCAGCTTCCCTGAATCGGACACCGGAGAAGTCGACGCCGGTGAAATCGATCGTCACGCCGCCGAAGGGCGAGAAATCCGATTTGCCGCATTCGTGGGATGCCTTGATCGAGCTGATACCCGTCGCAACCAACTCGAATGCAGGCATGGCACCGAGCTTCAGCGAGTCGCCGACCATGCCCTGGAACAACGGCGCGCCTTCGGCCAGTCGCCCCCCTTGCGAATCGTTCATGGCCTCCAGCAATCCACCCGTGGCGCGCAAGTTCGGCCTCGGCATGAGATTCATGAATTCCTGAAAAGTGAGCTCCTTCACTAAGCCAAATTTAGTGTAGATGCGCATGCGCTCCGCCTGCGCGTCGACCATGAACATGAAGCGGGCACTGTTCTGGGGCTGGCCCCACGGATAAATGCCGAAGATACCTTCAAAAATAAACATCACTTCTTCCCCTTGCCGGCACGCATCTTTGGCGGCGGCGGTAGCCACATGCTGACCGAAGGCTCCGTACGGCCGTCGGCACCGATCCAGGTTTCCCAGTTGAGCGTATACAGGCTGCGAGCCAGGTCGACCGCGATCCGGGCCGCTGTCACGCGTGGCGTGCTGACCAGGAAGCTGCCGTCGGGCTCGTAGATATCGACCCGGTAATGCTCGGGAATCGAGCCATTCTCGTCACAGGCCAGCACGAAGACATAGCCTTTCGCCTCGACCGAAAGATCCAGGTACCGGGTCGATTGGGCCGACGTTGCGCGTAGCGACAGGATCGCGGATTTTTCGCTGCTGCCGGCCTGCTTGAAGTACGGTACGGGATTGCCCGAGATGTCGAAGCACTGAATGCGCCGGTTGCCCTCCTCGAGCACCAGCAGACGTCCATCCAGCGCCACGGCGACCGCGCGGGGCAGCTTCATCAGGCCGACGCGCTCCCCTTCCCCGCTATACATGCTCGCCATCGTGGCGCGTGTGTTTTCGCCGGCCTGTTTGGGCAATTGCAGGATGTACAACTTGGACGTGTCGGCGCTGACCGCGACGGCATAACCCTGGGGATGGACGAGGAAACCGTCGACCGCACGCGGAAAACGTCCCCAGCTTTGCGCCGAGCCCGGCTCGAACCGCGGCTTGACGCCAAGCGACAGCGCGATGCGCCGGATGTGATAGCCGCCGGCAAGGTTCTCGTCGGGATCGAACTCGCCGAGCGACGGGTCCAGGTAGTAGTTCGCGCCGCTGCCGTCCTCGGACGAGCCGATGTCATAAGCGATGCCGCACGGGAGCGTGAAACCCACCGGGGTCACCGCGCAGCCGGCTTCGGGGTCCTCCAGGAGCGAAACATTCTGCATCGCGAACATGGCCTCGTCGCTGCGCGCGCCTTGCCGGTCGCGCGCCAGGTTCAGGCCGGTCGCTTGCCATGAGTAGGCGAGCATGGCCGGACGTTGCGCCACGGTGATGCCGCCCAGGGATAGCAGGCGATGCCCGGCGTCCGGAGACACCGTGGTAATGGTCGTGGTGGGCGCCGGCCCCTGTTTCCAACGGTGCTTGCCGCCTTCATAGGCGAGCGCCTGCCGATGCTGGTACACCGAATCTTTCGACAGCGGGATCAGTGCATTCTTGACCGTCACATCGAGGTCGAGCGTCGCACTGCCGTTCGCCCCCTTCGCATCGATCCAGGAGGTCGCGCCGAACGCCGACTGCCAGCCGTTGGCGGCATAGAAGATCACGATGACCTTGATACGACCGCCGGCAGCGATGTTGAGAAACTCAAACGGCAGCGGCCGGGACAGGGTTTCCGCCGGCAGGCGCTGCTCCTGTATGGGCAAGGCATTGCCCGCGTCGTAGAGCACGTGCACCACCATCCTGTCGTGGTGGTCGGGGAACTTGTTGAATGCCGGATCGGGCAGCACACGGCCGCGCAAGTCAAAGGTGCGAGTCAGTTTCGTCGTGTAATAGAACGGCGACTGCACCACCGCGGCAATGGTCTGGCCGAGCTGCAGCAGGGTCACGGCGGTATCAAATGCGAGGAAGGCCAACCCGATCAGCGGAATGGATCGCTTGGCCACGCCCTCGGCTGCTTTTTCAGCCAGATAGATCGAGAGCTTCTTGAGACCAAACTTGGCCAGCGCAGGCAACAGCTTCACGGCGACTGTGCCGGCTGCCTTGCCGGGATTCTGGGACAGTCCGATATAGCTTCCGGACCCCGCGCCGATAAGGGCCGCGCCCAGGGCGTAAATTCCGTAACGGACTTTCGGGTCCTTCATCAGGTTGCTGACAAATCCCGAGTTGCTCTGAGATGCGCCGTTGATCAGCATGACCACAGGAAGGGCCAGTTCCAGCACCGCCGTGCAGGTGATTCCGCAGGCACAGACGGTGTCGTCAAACTCGCCGGTACCCAGGCCACCCCAGTAAAGCTTGACCGATGCGGCCGCGGCCGGTACCGGGATGTCGAGCGTGGTGGTCATGGGCCCCAGGGGGATACCGAAGACGTTGTCGACTGGCGCGAGGACATCGATGTATTTCTTCGTCGCGTGTTTGTCGAAGTCCGGGGCGATGTCCAGGGGCATCCTCGATGTCCAGCCGGCCGGCGTGATGATCTTCTCGGCGGCGTCGTAGAACTCGGCGTACGCACCCAGGTGGCGCAACCATTCATTGACGACATCGACGCGCAGGTTGCCGTACTGCCCCTTGGTCGTCGGCCGTGCACTCCATACCTTGCGCTCGAGTCCGCTGGGCTCACGGACGAACAAGTTGACGCTGGCCAACGCATCCGCCGTCGATTTCGAAGTCACCTTCAGGTCGACCTCGAGATCCAGGCGCAAGGCATCCAGCGAGAGGGCCACCGTCGCGAAATCGGAACCGGAACGGTTGCTCTGGTGTTTCGCGTTGAATGTCGCCGTCTCGTCGTCCTTCAGTGCCTGCGCGGCGAACGTACCGATCCATGCACCTTCATGCGTGGCCGTATCCACGCGGGCGAACATGCGTCCCTCGACCAGGGCCGCGACCGTTTCCTCATCCATGGACACCGCATCGTCGGACGACCAGGTCTCTTTGATGGTCCAGCCACCTTCGCGAGGCTGCTGGAATGTCACCGAACCGGTGCTCACGCCATTCATCCGGCTTAGCGCTTTCAGCGTCCAGCGCGTCTGGTCGGCGCGAAGCAGAGGGCGCGTGGCGATAGCGGAGGCTGTAAGCGGTTTGTGCTCATCGACGGTCTTGCCGTACTGCACGCGCCAGGTCTGCCCTTCGAGCTCCTGGAGCTGCTGGGAATACTTAAGTGCGAGCCCCATCGGTTCGGACATGAACCGACGGACGCGTTCGTGCACCTCGATGGTAAATACCGTGCCTTCCTCATCGGTGACGACCTGGCCATCATCGAGCAGCGGAACGCGCCGGGACCAGTCGGTGCCGAGGTCGCGAATCGCGTTCAGCAGGCTGCGTCCACGAAACCGCAGGGCACGGCCGATGCACTGCTCCAGGATGATGGCCGGGATCTCGCCGCCATTGTTGCTGCTGAGGTTGATCAGTCCGGGATGCTGGAAAAGTAGCGTCGATGCGGTTTCGAAAGGATCGATCAGATCATGCAGGGCGTCCGGATCGATGCGCCCGGCACGAAGCAGTGAATGCATGCCAGTGCCATCGGCTGCATCGTCGCCCAGGAGCCACGCCAGCTTCGGGTTGATATCGTCCACGCCTGCAGCCAGCAGACCACGCCTGGCCACGCATTCCCGCCGGCCGGCGCGCGGCACATGGATGGCCAGCGAGAGGAAATCCTCCGTAGGCGAGCCGTCGACCTCGGTGGCGCGTGCCAGGTAGGTCATCATCACCGAGTCCGAAGGCAGATCGACTTCGAGGTAATGACTGAACTGCGAGTCGGGCAATTTTTGCAACAGCGGGTTGCCGACGCGTGCATCGGCCAGCGTCGAGCGCGTATGCGCATGCACCCGATGCGGCGTCATGCCGGAGTAATAGGTGAGAACCCGATCGCCCGGCTTGTCCTTCGACGCGTCGAAGTGCAGCAGATGGCGTTCTACAGCGTTGCGCGTCCGGTCCATGCCAGTCCCTGTTTGCGCGCAAGCCGACCGAGTGCTGTACGCGCGTGCGTAAGCAGTCCATGCCAACGACTACCAGCCTGCGCGTGCCCCCATCGGGCTATATACGATTGATGCGGCCGTCGCCCCTGTGCGAACGGCCTGCCCGGCGTATGTACAGCCTTTGCCTGGGCTTGTAAAGATTGATGCCGCGCGCGCTCTTGAGAAGCTGCAACGATTTCAGGGTTGCCGCGGCGTGATGTCGAGTTGCTGCCTCAATCCCGGAATCTGAAAGCATCGGGGTTAGAGTCTTTGTCCAATGCCTTGACCGCACCGGTCACAAGTATCGTCCGCCCTTCGTGGGTTCTTGTTGAACTGTTCATGGTCCAATCCCGCTGATGGGGTTCGAGTGGATCAGGCTGTGCATCGTCAGCGGGCCACCGAACTGTTGCAGCAAACCGCCTTCTTCAAGACGGCCCAGGATGATGGGACTGAAGCCAAGCAAGGTAGCGAGCGACGCGACCTTCTCGTTGGCATCGGTGTGGTCGCCTGAAACGAAGATCGTGCGGTAGCCCTCACTCCGACGCGGTTCATCCGCGAGCACCGCCGCCGGCAGCGTGTTGAACGCCTTGACGACCTTGGCTCCCTTGAACTGCGATGCCACGACCTGACTGGAGGGACGGCCGCCAAGATCCAGCGGCTTAAAGGCGGGGAACTCGATCGCGTTGGTGGCATCCACCACGATCTTGCCAGCCCAGTCGCTGCGCAACTTGGCGACCTCCCCCACCGCCCCGAACGGGACGGCGAGGATGATTACATCGGCATCGAGTGCATCGGTGGTTTCTGTGGCGCTTACGATAGGAGCGTAGGCTTGCAGTGCATCCTCCAGCGAGGCCGGTCCGCGTCGATTGGCAATGACGGCCTTGACCTTGCTGCGGGCAAACTGCTTGGCGAGGGCGCCGCCGATGGCGCCCGATCCGATGATGGCGTAGCTCATGAGATGTCTCCCGATGGACTGTCGATAGGATGGATGCGAAGGATCAGCGCGACTTGTTGTCGAGGCTGAGCCGGCCTGCGCCATTGACCATCAGCAACAGGAAGGCGCCGGCGATCGACACGTTCTTCATGAACATGATCATCTGGATCTGGTCGGCGAAGTTGTTATGAAACACGAGCGCGGTCACCAACGAAAAACCAGCGAGCAAGAACGCCGCCGCACGCGTCTTCCAGCCGAAGGCAATGGCCAGGCCGCCGAGAAGTTCGGTGGCAATCACCACCGGAAGCAGCATGCTGGGAACGCCCAGCGCAGACATATAGGCCATGGTGGCGGCATAGGCGCTGATCTTGCTCAGGCCGGAGAGTACGAACAGCGATGACAGAAGGACGCGACCGCCGAGCTCGGCGGTATCGCGGAGCGTGATGCTGGAAGACGTGGTGTTCGTGTCGGTTTTCGTGGAAGCAAACGTTGAAGCGTTCATGGCGATCTCCAGGGGTTGGGTGAAACGGTGTGGCCATACTAAGAATCCCGAATTGGTGGATAAATAGCCTTTTGCGGTAATGTTTATCCCGTCAGAAAGGACAATTCTATGGACCGATTCCTCTCGATGCAGGCATTCTCGAAAGTGGTCGAGGCCGGCAGCTTCGTGCGCGGCGCCGAGAAGCTCGGCATGTCGACAACCTCGGTGTCGCGGCTGATCGCCGAGCTCGAAGAGCATCTCGGCACACGCCTGCTGCAACGAACGACGCGCCGGCTTCATCTGACGGATGCCGGCCACCGCTTCATCGAACGCGCGACGCAATTGCTGACCGATCTGCGAGAAGCGGAAGCCGAGGTCGGTTCAGCAACAACGACGCCACGGGGCCGGCTGCGCATCAGCGTGCCGCTCACGTTTGGCGTTCGTCACCTGGCCGAACTATTTCCCCGATACCGCGAGAAGTATCCGGAAGTGGAGCTCGAAGTACATGCCACTGATCGACGCGTCGACCTGATCGAAGAAGGCTTCGATCTTGCCCTGCGCCTGTCGCGGGAGATTCCTTCCACCTATGTAGCACGTCCGCTGACCGTGATGCGGCTGGTGGTTTGTGCGGCTCCTGACTATCTCAGGCGCCACGGCACGCCACGCACGCCGCAGGACCTGGCGGAACACAACTGCCTGACGCTGCCGAGCGGAGGGTTCGAGGGACGCTGGCCGCTCGAGGGCGCGGACGGTGTCGTTACCGTTCGCGTTCGCGGAGACTTTCGTGCCGACAGTGGCGATCTGCTCCGCAGTGCCGCGCTTGCAGCACAAGGAATCATTATGCTGCCTACCTTCATCGTCGGCGACGATCTTGCGCGCGGCGACCTGGTGCCGCTCCTGCCGAAATGGCGACCTCCGCATACCGACGCCATGATCATCTACCCGACCCGCCGATTCGTGTCCGCGAAGGTCCACACGTTCACGGAATTCCTGCAACAGGAGTTCGCCGGTGATCCCCCCTGGGATCGTTGGATGGCTTCCCGGCATCACCGGGGTTAGGCGGCTGCCGAAGTCCTCGTCATAAAGGCTTGAACGTTGGAAAGTAAGGACTACCTTGCTGGCTGCGCAGCGTCATCGGGTCCAGATGATGTAGCAGCCGAGCCTGGACAAGACACAGCAGCATGTCGACTGCCGATAACGCCGACCTCGTCTCGCCGAATACCTTGTACCGGCGTTGCCCACAACAGTCCGCGAGTAGCGCAGTCGGCGCCGTAATCGAAGAGCCGCTGCAAGCTCTTCAGACGGAAATCGGCGAAGCTGTGATCTGGATAGTCGGCGGGTATCACGGCAACGCGAAGCTGCATGTGATGCTCTCTTGCCACGCTATCGACAAAGGCAATCGTCTCCTTCGTCTTGTACATCAGTTGCGCAGAGAAGCTCCTGCCGAGAAGTTCGGGGGTTTCAAGCGACGACTCATGGGGCGGGCTTGCCAGTTGGCTGTTGACGATCACATAGACGTTCGATCCGTTCAGTTGATCGAGACTCGTCGATACGACGTCAGCGACCAGCGGGGTGATGAACAGGGGCGTGGTCACGCTTCCATCCACATGCAGTTCGTCATAGGAATGAACCCCATCGCTGACGTGAATAATGACGGGCGGGAACATGCCCGGCACACTCGCGGATGCTATAAGCACATCGCGGAATAGCTGTCTTGCTGTGGCGCCACCCTGCGCCGCAATAGCTCCCATATCCCAGAGCACCGTTTCTCGCTTGTCGAGATCGGTCGTGGCGATGATCAACCTTCGCCCCTTCAAGGTTTCGGCTGCCACGGCAGCGACCATCTGTGGCGTAACGTAGTGATCCACGAGCTCATAAAGCCGTCCGTGGTTTTTTATGCCGGAAGGAAAAAGAAGTCGCGCCAGAAAGCTCGACATCGCCGAATGTATCAAGTAACTCCGTTCACCTCCGAATGCATCCTGTAATGCGGGATCCCACGAGGAACCCAGGAACGCAAACGGAGCGATAAGGGCTCCGGCACTCACTCCAGTAACCAGCTGAAAGTCCGGTCGCTCGTGCCCTCGCGTCATGCCAGCAAGGGCGCCAGCACCAAACGCACCTCCGGATCCGCCTCCCGACAACGCGAGAATATTTACCGGGCCGCCGTGTGCGGATCGACGCAATCCCTGAATAAGGGGAGGCGAACTCGTGGAGAAGCGGTACCGATCCGTCGTGACGATACGTATGCTGGCATCGAAGCCGACAGGCACCGCGTTTGAGATGAGTGTAGGGGGCGGCGGCTCACGGCTTTGAGTGACGCAACCTGCCAGGGAAATCAGGCACGCCAGTAAAAGAAGTGACTTGCCGATACGCATCGGGCGTTCCTCGAACTTGCAACGCTACATGGTGAGCGTGCGCCTTGTTTGTACAAAACATGTCACAGCGAATGGTCTAGTGCAGCGTCATTTCAACAGGCAACGCAATTTCAAAGATGCCGCCATGCGGAACATTCGCATCGAAGCCCCAATTACACTCCCAAGCCAATACGAGTTCCCGCCAGGATAGAACTCTAATTTCTAGGATAGATGTTTGTTGCATGCGATAGAACTCTATTGTCTATCTACAGATGACCGACAACAAGGAGTACCAGGTCCAAGCCAAGAAAGCTCAGTGAATAATTCAAGCGTGAGACAGTCGATCTCCCCCACCAGCCTATGAGCGAAATGGTCGCTGTATCTAAACGATACGAACCCTCCTAGGAATTCATACCCGCGATAAGGGCGAGTTATCGCGCATGGCTATCGCCAGCTGCCGACAGCGATCTTGCGTCGGCATGAATGAGCCGCCCACCGACTGACCAAGCTTTCGATCGCGGGCCGTGACGCGCTGATTTTTCAGGTCACCCAGCCTACGCGCCGCGTAAAGCAGCGACTGCGGTTCCGCTGGACATCAGCCAGCGTAGTCTGGCGCATCTGGAACGTTGTACTGCATCAACAAGCTGGCAATGCGTTGTCGTACCCAGTCCACATCCATGGAACAGGCAGCCTCCTCGATAGGATCAGCCTTTTCGTTGAACGCCTCCCAAAAATCCGAAGGTTCAGGGAACGTCTTGATCATGTCAGGAATACCCTTCCCGAACTCGACGATCATCACTTCAAGTTCTTTGCGTGTCTGGGACATATCGCAGACTAGATGATGAAGGGGGCCGGATGCGTCTGAAGCTTGTGGAGGGGCACGTATTCGAGGTGTTCATACGTAGACCTTCAGTCATGCAACAGATCCCTCCAGTTCGAAGGGACAGCGTCTGCGGGCCCGGGGACGGTCTGATAGCGCGGATGTGACAACGGAGATGCTAGTTCGGGGCCATCGAAGAAGGCGTTCTGGCGATAGTCATAGAACCACGCTTCATCTGGCTCGTAGCTCGCTATGAACGGGTGACCCGTCTCTCGAAAATGTTTCGTCGCGTGTTGGTTTGGCGACGCATCACAGCATCCAATGTGACCGCACTGCGCGCATCGTCTCAGGTGTAGCCACCAGCCACCTTCTTTCAAACATTCAACGCATCCGCTGCCGCTCGGGGGCACGGATGTGTCAATTTCGCGAGAGCTTCGCGTCATACTCTGCTTCTCCGATTGCTGCTGGCCCCATGCCTAACGATAGCCAGTGTTTTGGCTGCATATGAAATAGTCATGCCAGCTCCAACATTCGCAGATCGCATCGTATATTCCAGAAAATAGAACAGCAGCGCACAGGTCCACGCAATCGCAAAAGCACAGGTCTGCGACGATACAACCGCGGATGGCCTAGATACGTTGCTCATGGAAGCACCCCTTACGCGGTGAAAAGCGTGTTGTTGGAAAGCCCTTCCCTGCACGCGCCGATCAGCGACCGAAGGCAGTTCGTGCCACGTCGACGACCTCATTGGCCTGACCGTTGAGTACGGCCTTCATCATCCAGATACTGAAACCCTTCGCCTGCTCAAGCGTCACCTTGGACGGCATGATCAGCTCGACCGGATTGGTGACCACATCGATCAAGGCCGGCCCGTCGTGTGCAAAGGCGAGCTTGACGGCGTCGGCGAGCTGAGCGGGATCCTCCACACGCACGCCATAGATGCCCACTGCTTCGGCCACCTTGGCAAAGTCGGGATTCTCCAGGCGCGTGCCGGTCGGCAGGAATCCAGCGGCCTTCATTTCGATATCCACGAAGCCGAGAAGGCCGTTGTTGAATACCACGATCTTTATGGGCAGCTTGGACTGCCGCAGCGTCAGAACATCGCCCATCAACATGCTGAAGCCACCGTCGCCCGACATGGAAATCACCTGCCTCCCCGGGTGGGCCACCTGCGCACCGATGGCCTGCGGCATGGCATTGGCCATCGAACCGTGTAGGAACGACCCCAGTAACCGGCGCTTGCCGTTGACACGTAGATAGCGCGCTGCCCACACCGTCGGCTCGCCCACATCGCAAGTCACGATGGCGTCCTCGTCGGCGAAATCGCTGACCACCTTGGCCAGATATTGCGGATGGATCGGTCGCTGTGAGGCATTCCTGACCGCCAGAGCGTCTAGTTCAGCGCACGCCTTCTTGTAGTGTGTGACCGATCGGTCCAGATGAAAGCTATCCATTTTTTCGTCAATCCGCTCGAGCAGTCGCCGGATGACGTTCGGCACATGACCTATCACACCAAGATCCAGGCGGCAGCGTTTGCCGAGATTCTCGCCGCGGATGTCGACCTGCGCGATGCGCGCCTTGTCCGGATAAAACTGCCGGTAGGGAAAGTCCGTACCCAACAAGAGCAAGGTGTCGCACGCGTCCATGGCGTGATACCCGGAGGAAAACCCGATCAGCCCGGTCATGCCGATATCGAACGGGTTGTCCCATTCGACATGCTCCTTGCCGCGCAGCGCATGGACCACCGGCGCTTTTAGTTTCGAAGCCAGAGCGACCACTTCATCGTGCGCTCCTGCGCATCCCGCACCGCACATCAACGTGACGCGCTTGCCACCGTTCAACAAAGCGACGAGCGCATCGATATCGGCTTGAGTGGCGACAACGTCCGGCAATCGAGGGATCAGCTGCGGGGACGGCTTGTGCGGTCCCGCCTCACGCAACGCCACATCGCCGGGTATCACAATAACGGCCACGCCCTGCTTGGTGACCGCTTCGCGTATGGCCGTCTCCACGATGCGCGGCACCTGATCCGGGTCGGTGATCAACTCGGCGTAGTGGCTGCATTCCTTGAACAGGAATTGCGGGTGAGTTTCCTGAAAGTAGTTCGATCCGATTTCGGTGCTGGGTATCTGCGCTGCGATGGCCAGTACCGGCACTCGGTTTCGATGGCAATCGAACAAGCCATTGATCAAATGCAGGTTGCCAGGCCCACAGCTGCCGGCGCATACCGCCAAATTTCCGGTCAGCTGGGCGTCGGCACCGGCCGCGAACGCGGCGACCTCTTCATGGCGGACCGCAATCCACTGGGTGTTCTTGCGCGCCCGCAGTGAATCTGTGATGCCGTTAAGCGAATCGCCCACCAAGCCGTAGATACGCTGCACGCCGGCTGCCTCAAGAGTTTCCACCAGTCGTTCGGCTACGGTCGTCATATCGGCCTCGTTAATGGCAGTAGCTTGCGTGCACCTGATGCACTTCGCTTATCAGCAGGATGTCCGGGCAAACTGGCATTTGGGGCGTCAACACGAAGTGGATATCAAGAGAAAGTCGCGGCGCGTGCGACTCAAACCTTCTTATGAAGAGGGGGCCACACAATACCCAAATGGGGACATTCGTTTTACCGATAGGGCTCGCCCCCAAGCGGCGGTACCTACGCCTCTTTCCATCTGTCGAGTTTCACCAGCTTCGTTCGTCGCCTTCACAGGAAGGCATTCTTTGCACAGGCGATGCCGGTGTTTTGAATGTCGCTCCGGGCTGGGGATCGACCAGGTCGTCCTTGTTCATTCCTGCGACGAGAGGCTCTAGGAGGGTCTATATGAAATTTCTATGTTTGGCCTATGGTGCCAAAAAGGACTGGCAAGAGCTGACACTACGCGAGCAAGAAGCATTGCTAGCCCAGGATGAAGTGCTGCGCAGCAGAGGCGGCTTCATAGCGGCTGTCGATCTGGCCGTTACGACAGTCACTGCCTGGAACGGCACGCCAGCCATCGCTAACGGCAGCTTTGCGAAGTCGAGCGTTCCTTTGGCCGGCTTTTCCATCATTGAGGCAGCTGATATCCATGAAGCTGTGCAACTAATGGCTGGCACGCCCTGCGCGCGCGCCAAGGGATTCATTGAGATAAGACCTCTGATTTAGACCAACGGCCACGGGTCTTGCGAATGCAGCGACACCTGCGCAGGCATCATCCATGAGCCTGGTGTAGGCCATCGGCGGCCCGAGCATACCTATATGGGGATGGACTTCTTGCATCCAGTCGCCAGTATGGGAAAACACGTCAGCTCGATCTTTGAGCGCGCTGTATGAGGGCAGCGTGAGCTTCTGCTATGCGGACTTGGAATGACGGATGTTCCTGGCTCCAGGTTATGCGGCGGCTTGTCGCTCCTTAGCATGTAAGCCCCCTTCCCTGACTTGGATTCTCACCATGTCTGGCAACAACGTGTCGCCCCCGTACCTCTCCAAGGCGCCCCTTTTTTCCATGGCTTCGGCGGCCGGGCTGGCCGTGGCCAACATCTATTACAACCAACCGATGCTCGGCGTGATGAGCAGCGACCTGGGCGATTCGCGCGTCAGTGGCTGGATTCCTACCCTGACCCAGCTGGGCTACGCCGCCGGGCTGCTGTTCCTGCTTCCACTGGGTGACATGTTGGAGCGACGGCGTCTGATCGTCGCACAGTTCCTGGTCTTGGCCGCGGCGCTGATGCTTGCGGCGATGGCCCCGGGCCTGGCCGCACTTGCCATCGCATCCGTGCTGGTTGGTGCGGCAGCCACGGTCGCGCAGCAGATCGTGCCGTTCGCAGCGATTCTCGCCAAGCCGGAGAAGCGCGGCGCGGCCATTGGCAGCGTGATGAGCGGCTTGCTTACAGGCATTCTGCTCAGCCGCACCCTGGCAGGCATGATTTCGAGTGTGGCAGGTTGGCGCGCCATGTTCTGGCTGGCTGTGCCCGTCGCAGTCATGGGCGCGGTGCTGATGCGGCGCTCGCTGCCCACCCATCATCCGCGTCAGCCGATGGGCTACGGCAAGCTGTTGGCTTCTTTGGGCAAGCTGTGGACCAACGAGCCGGTATTGCGTCGCTCCGCGCTGATTCAGGCGCTGCTGTTCGCCTCGTTCTCCGCCTTCTGGACCACACTTGCACTCCGCTTGGCTGAGCCACCGCTCCATCTTGGCGCGGCCGCTGCGGGGCTGTTCGGCATTGTGGGAGCCGTTGGTATCGCGATGGCGCCGATTGCGGGGCGAGTCGCGGATCGTAAAGGTCCAGCGCCGGTTATTGCGCTGGGCGCGATCGCCACCATCCTGTCGTGGGTGATCTTTGGTACCTGGTCGAGCCTGTGGGGTCTGATCGCTGGCGTCATCGTGCTCGACTTCGGCGTGCAGATCGCGCTGGTCTCCAACCAGCACGTCATCTACGGCCTGCATCCGGAATACAAGAGCCGCCTCAACACGCTGTTCATGACCACGATGTTCATCGGTGGCGCGTTGGGTTCTCTGGCGGCTGCGTCGGCATGGCATCGCTACGGCTGGACGGGTGTCTCGATCCTCGGCGGCTTGCTGCCGGTGGGTGCGCTGGCCATGAGCCTGGTGCACTGGCGTCCCGGCCGTGCGGCCCACGTGGCGCGCGTAAGGCGCGAACAGTCATGAGTCTGCGCATCGGTATCGTGGGTGGTTCAGTCGGCGGCCTGTTTGCCGCCGTCCTCCTTGCGCTGCAGGGTCATCAGGTGACCGTGATGGAACGTACGCGTCATGGGCTGGCCCGACGTGGCGCCGGCCTGGTTGTGCAAGAGCAGGTGACACGCATCCTGGGCCAGGTGGGGCTTCCTCAATTGGCAGAGACTGGCGTCTGGGCGGTCGAGCGCATTGTGCTGGACCAACGGGGCAACGTGGAAACACGCGATCCCCGCCCGCAGATGCAGATGTCCTGGGATCTGCTTTACGACGGCTTTCGCAAACTTCTTCCGGAGCACCTCTACCTTACCGGGGCCGCGGTCAATGAGGTGGTCCCGCTCGATCAGAGTGTCAACGTCACGCTCGCGGACGGCTGCACGTTCGAGTTCGATCTGTTGATCGGTGCTGACGGCCAGGGCTCTGTCGTGCGCAACGTCGTCAATGAACATGCCGCCGGCAACATTCGCCCGGACTACGTTGGTTATGCGGCATGGCGTGGCCTGGTGGCCGAGCGCGCTATGCCCCGGGAGGCCGCGAACGAACTCTTCGAACGCTTTGCCTTTCACTTTGGCAACGGGATGCAGGCCTTGGGGTATCTGGTGCCCGGCTCCGAGGGACAGACCTCTGCGGGCGAACGCCGCTACAACTGGGTGTGGTATCGCCAGTTGCCAGCCGAACAACTGAGCGAGTTGCTCACTCATGCACGACGCACCGGAGCTCTCTCTCTCGGTCCCGGCGAGCTGCCACGCGAGGTGAGCGAGACCCTGCTTGCTGATGCCCGGTCGCAGCTCCCGCCGCAGTTCGCGGCTGCCGTGGCCGCAGAATCTCAGCCGTTCGTGCAGCCGATCTACGAGTATGAAAGTCCGCGCATGGTGAACCGCCGTGTCGTACTGCTCGGTGACGCCGCCTTTATCGCACGGCCTCATACGGCGATGGGTGTGGCGAAGGCTGCCGGCGATGCTATGGCGCTGGCCAGCGCACTGGCCAGTCGGCCCGTGGATGAGGCTTTGGCTGCCTACGAGCGGGCCCATCTTCCTCAAGGACGCGCCATGGTCGACTACGGACGCCGACTGGGTCAGTCGTTGTCCAGGCCGTTCGCTCGTTGATACGAGATGACTTCAGACGACTGCATAGAGACGACATCCCCTTGGCAACGCTCTATTTGGACAGAGCCTGTTCTTCGGCGATGGCTGTAACGGCTTCAGGGATAGCCAGGAGCCTTGCCTCGCCAATGGGCTTTCCACTGACATCCGACAAGCCATACGTGCCCTGCTCGATCTTCTCCAGCGCGCGTCTAACGTCTGCCAGGCGACGGATCGTGTATTGAATCGTGGCTTCGTCATTTTCATGAATCGCCATGGTCTCTGCGCTGTCACCGCTGTCACGCACTTCGTCAACGGACTCGTACTGGGCTATCTGCTCGTCGCGGCCCGCGTAGTCGCCGCTGCCGATCAGCTGATCGAGAAGCGCTTCAAGACGCTGTCGCTGCGCCTCGATGAAAATGGGGTCGAGACCACTTTTGGATAAAATCTTTGAGCTCATAACTTCGCCTTGTCGTGGGCGGTGCCAGCATCACTGACACCAACGGGGTTTCGCGTACTTACAGCCGAACCGGCCCCATCGTCCCGTGGACACATGGATCGCTGAAGCGCGTTCTATCGCCTGTTATGCCATTGAGTGATGATGCCTCTCTTGATGGCCACGGTGATTGCGTGTGCGCGATTCTGTGCCCTGAGCTTGGCCAGGAGTTGAAGTTCCGTTGATTTCCACCCTCTCGCGACCGCTCGGAGGCGCATACCGGCTCATAGAACATTGCCAACTGACGATGCCTCCATGAGTCATGCGCAGGTACGCTCGCGAGAAATTCGAGAGCAGCTTAAACAGTCACCCCCTCCCCTCCTATACCCGAAACGGTAGCTTTCTCCTCCCAGTCTCATGTCGGTCACCGGCCACCCTGTCGATCGAGATGGAATCCACCGCGAGAAATCAGCGCTCGCGCCCTGCGTATGGGCTATGGGAGTCCCAGCATTTTTCGACCTTCCGGCGCCAACAGATCGTGGGTCTCCGGATGGTCCCTCATATACGCCGCAAACATGGAGCATCGGGGAACGACCCTCAAATGATGTGCCCGTGAATCCGCGAGCGCCATGCGTATCAACTGCGTGGCGACTCCATGGCCGCGGAGAGCGACTGGCACAACGGTGTGTATGAAGGTGATGGTCTGGCTATCGATACTGTAGGTCGCCACGGCAACTTCGCCATCAATCTCCGCCTCGAATCGGTGCGCAGACGAGTTATTCCTGATCGAAATGGTCTCATTCATAGCCTATGGCCTTCATCCCTTAGTTGATACGGTTGATTCACTGGTCGTGACCAATCACTTTCAGCCGAGTGACACGATGCTACAGATCGGATGCCCAGACAGAATCGCGCCGTTGACGGAGCAGTGCTACCCGGGCAAATTTGCTAGTGACTGCCGTGACCCCGGACAGCGATAGGCCTCCCTTCCTTCTGCCCGCCAATGTAATGACGTACGACAGGCGCATGCCCCTCGTTCAAGAGAGCCGCGACGGCGGATTGCAGCCGCTGATCGTCGTGCGAAACGCGCTCATGCTGACGCAGATGCTCCAGCCAAGAGGCAATCATGAAAGTTTCGATGTAGTCAT
Organism: Rhodanobacter sp.; assembly: GCA_035566635.1. Classification (GTDB taxonomy): domain Bacteria; phylum Pseudomonadota; class Gammaproteobacteria; order Xanthomonadales; family Rhodanobacteraceae; genus Rhodanobacter. The sequence goes on along the minus strand of DATMQY010000011.1, from coordinate 63,066 downwards.
CCGGTCGTTCAGCGTCCTGGAAAATGCCCCAGAAGATGGCGCCGTTACGGCGTCGGCCACGTCCCAACTTTTGCATTGCTTCGAGAAATTCGGTGCGGCATTCCGGGCGAACCGAATAGCACACGTTGACCAGTGCTGGGCCGCGATCGCGGACAATCTCTTCGGCAACAATCGGCAAAGGCCAGTGCGCCGACGGCACGAGGTCATCTGGGTCTTTACCTTTCAGGCCGATCTTCGCGGTGGCTGCAGCCGACAAAGCCAGGCCGACCGAGGCTGCAACAAGCGCCGGCTGGATACCCCAGTGAGATGCCGCCCAGCCCCACACCGCACTGCCAACAACCAGTCCCGTGGAAAACGCGGTGATATAGATCGAAAGTGCACGAGCACGCACCCATGACGGAACCGTGGTTTGCGCCGAAACCTGCAAGGCTGATAGCACGGCGATCCAGCAGGCGCCGATGATCAACATCGCCACACACGCAAAAATGGGGTTGCGCAGATAAGCCATCGATACCATGGTCAGCGCATAGAGCAGGCTTGCCGCCAGCACCTGCTGCTCACGGCTGAGCCATGGCCGAAGCCTCGGTAAGGTGAGCCCTCCCACGATGGCGCCCAGGCCCGCAGCGCCCAGCATCACACCATAGATGGCGGGACCCGCCTTGAGCTCAGTGCGCACGTAGAGCGGCAGCAAAGACCATGTGGCCGTGGCGAACAGGAAGAACAGCACGGCGCGCAGCAACACGCCACGGAAATCCGAGGAGTTGGCCACGTAGCGAACACCGGCACGCAAAGCGCCGAAGAACTGTTCCGCGGGCAGATCCGACTGAGTTGATTCGCGCTTCCACCACAGCAATACGCCAATCACTGCCAGGAAGGACAAGGCGTTCAACGCATACGCGGTGGCCGGACCGAGGGTGAGCAAGATGAGTCCGCCGATCGCCGGGCCAATCGCGCGCGAGGCATTGAACCCGATGGAGGTCATCGCCACAGCGGCAGGCAACTGTGCAGCTGGCACTACCTCGGGAGTGGTCGACGACATCGCCGGCATGCTCATGGCGGAACCGATGCCGAGCCCGAGCGTGAGCAGCAAGAGCAGCTCAGGTGTGAGCATATGCATCCATGTCGTCACCGAAAGCACGGTCGCCACGATCAGTGTCCAGGATTGCGTGATGATCAGATAGCGTCGTCGATCCACGATATCGGCCAGGGCACCTGCGACCATGGCAAGCGCCAGAACCGGCAGCGACCCTGCCGTTTGTATCAATGAGACGAACAAGGGCGATGTGGATAGCGACGTCATCATCCAGCCGGACGTCGTGTCGTTGATCCAGGTACCGATATTGGAGGCAAGCGTGGCCACCCACAGCCAACGAAAGACGGTTGACTTGAAAGGCGCCCATGTGGCGTCGGCTTTCGCTTGATCGTTGCTCATCACATCTCGACATTCATGAGAGGTCTCTATCGCCTAGACCTAAACAGCTTGGAGACTTTGCAGCGCCGTCGGCAGCAACTCCGCCACCGTCGGGTGAATATGTGTGGCATGGGACACGACGGTGTACGGTGCTTTGGCGTACATGACGTCCAGCAGGCAATGAATGGCCTCATCGCCGTTCACACCGAAAATGGCTGCACCGAGCAAGGCCTGTGTGGCTCCGTCGACGACGACTTTCATGAAGCCGACCGTCTCGCCGCGTTCGATCGCACGCCCTACCCGCGACATGGGCCGTATGCCCACCAGAACCTCGCGGCCGGATTGCCGTGCCTCTTGCTCGGTCATACCAACCCGCGCCAGCGGAGGGTCGATAAACAGACTGTAGGCGAGGATGCGATCGGAAATAAGTCGCTGACCTTGATCGAACACGTCCGAAGCGACGATCTCGAAATCGTTATAGGCGGTATGGGTAAAAGCGCCTCGTCCGTTGCAGTCGCCCATGGCCCATATGCCGGGCACGTTGCTCCGGCAATGCTCGTCGACCAGGATGTAGCCGTGCGCATCGACCGCAACGCCCGCCTTGTCCAGACCAAGGTCATCCGTATTGGGGCGACGACCCACGGCAAGCAGCAAGTGCGTTCCCACCGTGCTCTCGCAGACTTTATTGTCTTGGGCCTTCACTCTTACCGCGCCGGCCGTCCCTTCCAGGGCGATGCAATCGGCGCTTAGATGAACCGTGATGCCTTCGTCCTGAAGCAGCGCCAGAACGGCTTTTGAGATGTCTTCGTCTTCGTGCGGTAACAGACGCGCGGCCCGCTCGATGATGGTGACCTTCGATCCGAAGCGGCGGAACATCTGCCCGAACTCCAGGCCGATATAGCCGCCGCCGACAATCATCAGGTGTTCCGGCAGATCGCGAAGTTCCATCATTCCCGTGTTGGTGAGAAACGGGACGGCATCGATGCCGGGGAACTCAGGCACCAACGCGCGTCCCCCGACATTGATGAAGAAGGCCTCCGCTTCGATAAGGGTATCGCCCACCCGCAACGTCGTCGCCGACTCAAACCGGGCGTGCCCTTCAAGCAAGGTCACATGGGGCATGTTGCGAAGCCAGTGGTCGACACCATGGCGGGCCCCGCCGGAAATGCCTTGGGTCCGCTCCCAGACCCGTTGCATATCGACATGTGAATCCTGGGTCTGCCGCACGCCGTACTCATGCGAGCGCCGCGTCATGTGCGCGACGTAGGCGCTGGCTACCATGGCTTTGGTCGGTATGCACCCGGTGTTCACGCAGGTGCCGCCCACGAGTTTTCGTTCAATCACGGCGACACATTTCCCAGCGCCGCCCAATTTTTCGGCGAGTGGTGGACCAGCCTGTCCCGCGCCAATCACGACGGCATCAAAATGCTGACTCATGAAACCACCAGGCATCTGGACCAAGCGCTATGCCCTGTGATGATCGGGACGTGGCGGGGGCACGATTCATGCGGGGCTGCGACCATCGGAGTCTTAACCCGCCTCGGGGTTTAGGAATGTGTGCACAGCCTGGATCACCACCGACCCTTCGCCGACACCGGACGCCACACGTTTGACTGAGCCGCTACGCACATCCCCGACCGCAAAGATGCCGGGCTTGCTGGTAGCAAACGGTACGGAGGTAGGCATGCCCTCACCGTCGATGCCGGTGATGACGAAACCTTTCGCATCCAGTGCGAGACAGCCATGGAGCCAGTCTGTGTTCGGCTCGGCGCCGACCATAACGAACACATTGGCAACCGCCCGGGTTTCGCATGAGCCGTCGCTCCGTCCGGACCACGTCACATGTTGCAGTCGGTCGCCTCCCTCGAGGCCCACGATCTGTGTTTCGGTATGCAGGGTAATGCGGGGCGATTGATGGATACGTCGAATGAGGTAGTCGGACATGGTAGCTGCCAACCCGGCCCCACGCACAAGCATATGCACGTGCGCGGCGATGCGCGACAGAAACACCGCGGCCTGTCCCGCTGAATTCCCCCCACCCACCACCACGACTTCCTCGCCGGCGCAAAGCTTCCCCTCCATGGACGTGGCGGCGTAATGAATGCCCTGCCCCTCATAACGTTCGTAGTTGGGCACATCCAGTTTGCGATAGCGCGCGCCCGTCGCGATCACGACGGCGCGCGCCGTTATTCGCTGTCCATCGTCCAGCTCCAGGTCGTAAGGCTGCGACGCACAGTGGAGGCTCGCCACGTTGCGCGAGATCGCCAGGCGAGCACCGAACTTTTGCGCCTGAATTTGCGCACGACCCGCCAATGCCTGTCCGGAAATGCCGGTGGGAAACCCTAGATAGTTCTCAATCTTCGACGACGTGCCCGCCTGGCCTCCAGGTGCCATACCCTCGATCACGATGGTGTCCAAGCCCTCAGAGGCGGCATACACCGCCGCAGCCAGACCGGCCGGCCCGGCCCCTACCACGGCGACATCGTGGACGTGGCCAAGCTCGATCGATTCGGTCAATCCCAGGCTATCGGCAAGCTCCGCCGTCGACGGATTCATCAACATCTGATGGTCTGGTGAAACCACGACGGGAAACAAATGCGGCTGGACATCGAACGTATCGAGCAGCCCGGCGGCCTTCGGGTCGATATCGGTATCGATCAGGCGATGCGGGTAGCCGTTCCGAACCAGAAATCGTTGCAGCCTCAGTACGTCAGCGCCATGGCCTGACCCTATCAGCACGACGCCACCAATACCCTTCTGGATAATGTTCACGCGGCGAAGAATGAACGCACGCATGATGATTTCGCCAATGTCGGGCTCTCCGCTGACGAGCCTGCGGAAGTTGTCGCGGGTGATGCGGATCAGGCGACTTTCCACCGTCGTCAATCCTGATACCAGAATCATGCGTTGGTTGAAGTGGTCGAGCTCGCCGGTGAATTGATGGCGTGTATGCGTAGTGACCATTCGAGGACGGCCATCATTGTCGATATCGATGATCTCAATGCCACCTTGCAGCACGAAAAAGAAATCCGCACCGCGTTGACCTCGCTCAAACAGAACCGTGCCTGCCGGCACCTGCTCGGCCTCACCATAAACCGCGACACGTTCAGCCATCTCGTCGGTCAGACGGGGAAATCGCTGTGCACCGCGTGTATCAGGGTCAGGTTCAAGGTCAGCCGTGATGTAGGTCGTGTTGCGCGTCTCGTCTTGCATAGTGCATCTCACCGTCCAGGATGTGCTAATGACCTCCCGTTAGCAGGGTAACTGGGGCGTATTCAACCCGAAGTAACCTCGCACCAGTCAATCATTCTCTCAAGATCAAGATAGCGCAGCGCGTGAAGGCGAGTACCCCCGATCGAGTAGATCGTGCAAATGGCCATCTTGCTGACAGCATCAGTGCGACAGAGTCCTCGTTTAAGCTGCCAGCAATTGTTCCGTCTGGGCCCAAAGCCTTGCCTGGAGCTCCAGATCCCCACCGGGCCATACTGGCGTGAGCGGCCTGCCACCCTTGACGGAGAAGTATCCGCCGCTGGTCCCACGGAACTCTGGATCGATGGCAAGGTGAACCATGATGCCTGCTCCCTTTGCCGGATCACCGATACGAAGCGCGCGAAGCATGCGCTCCAGCGGAGCGGCAAAACGGAGTTCGCGACCTAGCCCCGTAACGTTGAAGCCAGGACACAGCGCATTGGCGGTTACCCTGGTGCCTTCCAATCGTCGCGCAAGCTCCTGGGAAAACAGGATGTCGAGCAGCTTGGACTTCCCATAAAGCAGGGAGGACCCGAGGGCAGTGAACGGCGATATGTCCGTCAGGTCCGCTGGCAAGGCGAGCTTGCCATGGCGACGAGAGGCCTCCGACGCCACGGTCACGACACGCGCCTCCCCGTGCGCTCCGACCGCCGTGATCAATGCAGGACGCAAGAAATGGGTGAGCAACCAAGGGGCGAGATAGTTGACAGCCACCATGATCGGAAAACCATCAACCGTGATCCTTTGCTCGAAAGCATGCAGGCCCGCGTTATTGATAAGTACGTCAATCGATGGATGCGCTGTGGCGATTTCGGTACCGACACGACGCACATCGCTCATGCTCGATAGATCGCCAAGGAATATTTCCGCCGTAGATTGCGGCGCCACTGCCTCAATGAGCGCCCGAATAACCTCAGCCTTTGCCTTATCGCGAGCAATCAGTACCAGATGCGCACCACGCCGTGCGAGTTCGATCGCAGCAAGCCGCCCCAATCCACCTGTGGCGCCGGTCAAGACAATGGTCGGCCGCTCCATCATTCATGTCTCCTGTGTGGCCCTGGATGAGATATCATTTAGTGGATATTTATCCATCATAAATCAATTAATGGATATTTATCCACTACCGTGACGCAGACTGATCGGAGAATGCACGTGAACACCCCACGTCCCACGACACCCAAAGCTCGTCGCGCTCTGGAGGTCGAGCTCGGCGAGCAGCTCAATGTCTTGCTTACCGCCGCCCATGCGCTCGCCAATCAGGCCGCCGCGTGCTTCGACGAAGGTTTGCAGCCCGCAGCGTTTCACATCGCCCGCTGGCTGCATGCACATGGTCCCGCGACGTCGAGCACAATTGCCAGCAATGTAGCGATGGATCGAAGCGCGACAAGCCGCTTGCTAGGCCAACTCCAACGACTTGGCTTTGTCGTGCGCGAATCCCATTCCGAAGACCGGCGCGGCGCCATCTACTCGCTAACTCTTGAGGGTCGAGCACGCCTGAATTTGGCGCTTAAGCAGCGCGGCCTCGCCTTTTACGAGCGCACCAGGCTTTGGAACGACAGCGAGCTACGACGGTTCACTGCAATGCTTCGCCAGTTCAACTTGGTGAGCCAATAGCCGATACGAGCAAAGAATCGGCGATGGGAGTATCGGCTTCGGGTGGAAACTTCAATGAGCTGCCGCAGCACCTACGAGGGTGATGTCGGGCTGAAGGCTTCACCCCGCGCACGTTACGGGCGTCGCGATTCCATCTGCTTTGGCCACTGCCAAAGCTCAGCCTATCTCTCGAAGGTGATTCGGCCTTCGCCATCGATGTCGCCTTCTCGTGGATGACGGCACCTCCATCACCCACGCTTAACTCTTGTCACTGCATATAGCTGGCTCGGACGAAGTTGACCGCCAGCATCGTCCGCGCAGAGAGCCGATCGCTCTTCAGCCAATGTGCGACACCTACCATGGGAGTCAATTTATGTTCCGTTACATGCTTGGCGTACTGCTGTGCGCGCTGCTCAGCCTGCCGGCATCTGCCGCCGTCAAACCGTTTCCATCCACCTTCAAGACCCAGGACATCCAGACGGATGGGGCCACCATCCACACTCGTGTCGGCGGCAAAGGACCTGCCGTGGTCCTGCTGCACGGCTTTGGTGACACCGGCGATATGTGGGCTCCGCTGGCTGCCGATCTGGCGCGTGATCACACAGTCGTCGTGCCCGACCTGAGGGGCATGGGTCTCTCCTCGCATCCCGAAAGTGGTTACGACAAGAAGACGCAGGCGGGCGATATACGCTCTGTACTCACCCACCTCGGCATCGACCACGCTACGGTCGTGGGCCATGACATCGGCACGATGGTCGCCTATGCCTATGCGGCACGCTATCCCGACAAGACCGATCGCCTGATCGTGATGGACGCCCCTGTGCCCGGCATTCCCCCCTGGGACCAGATTGTTCGTCTGCCCGCGCTGTGGCATTTCGACTTCGGCGGCCCGGATGCCGAGCGGCTGGTCGCAGGACGCGAGCGCATTTACCTGGACCGCTTCTGGAACGAGTTCGCAGGCGACCCGTCAAAAATAGACGAGCAGACCCGCCAACACTACGCAGCGCTATATGCCAAACCCCGCGCCATGCGATCGGCATTCGCGCAGTTCCGCTCGATCCGGCAGGACGCCGTGGACAATACAAGCTCGATGGCCACGAAGCTTCCCATGCCCGTACTGGCGATCGGTGGCGAAAAATCCTTTGGCGCCAACGAGGCCGTGGTCATGCGCAATGCGGCCAGCAACGTGACAGAAATCGTGGTGCCGAACGCCGGCCATTGGTTGATGGAAGAGGCTCCCGATACCACGATCACCGTCGTGCGCGATTTCATCGATGACAAGCCATTGAAGCAGACCAAGTCCCCCTGAGATGGGACGCTCATGACTCTTTAGGCGCGGAGGCGATGCATAACCCCCGCGCCCGGTGTGATCAGGCCAACGCCACAGCGTCAGCAACGACCTTACGAATGCTTTCCGGATCGGTGACATCAAGGGCGAGCGGGAGCAGATGGCGTCGCAACGCCTGTAACGTGGGCGGCGTGGCGTCTTCAGCCCATCGCTCACAATTACCCGATTGTGGATTGAGGCTATCACGCTCGCGCACTCATATTGGGCGTACCTTGCGAGATCCATGCATCATTGCCCAGGAGCGTGTAATGAATTCAGCACTCGGCTTATTCACCGCATTTCACACCGTGGTCAGCGTGGTGGCCATTCTGGCCGGCATCGGAGCCATGCGTGGCCTGTTTCTCGGTCGTGTCCGGTCCGCCGCCATGGCCGCGTTCCTGGTTTCCGCCATCGTCACTACCGTGACAGGCTTCATGTTCCCTTATCACGGCTTTACGCCGGCTATCGGCGTCGGAGTCATTGCATTACTCGTGCTGGCATGGGCTCTCTTTGCACAGCGCCGCACGGCACGCTCCGCAGGGTCGGGCGCTCAATTTGCCGTTGCCATCGTCGTTAGCGAATACTTTCTCGTCTTCGTGCTTGTCGCGCAGATCTTTGCCAAGCTCCCGGCATTGAACGCACTGGCTCCAAACGTCAAACAGCCGCTTTTCGGCGCTGCACAACTCATCGTACTCATTGCGTTCGCAGTGATCGCTGCACGCGCGGCCCGGGCGTCGAAGACCCGCGTCACGATATAGAACCAACCCGTCTGAGTAGCCGGTCGTGGAAACCACGACCGGTGCTTGGGTGACTCAGGAGCGGATGAACTCGAGCAAGTCCTTGTTGACCTGCTCCTGATGGGTGGCGGTCAGGCCATGAGGCGCACCCGGATAAACCTTCAGCGTGGCGTGCTTGACGATCTTGGCCGAGAGGCGACCCGCGTCGTCGATCGGCACGATCTGATCGTCGTCGCCGTGAATCACCAGCGTCGGCACCTCGACCTTCTTCAGGTCCGGCGTGTAGTCGACTTCGGAGAATTGCTTGATGCAGTCGTATTGACCCTTGAGGCCGCCCATCATGCCTTGCATCCAGAAGGAGTCGCGCATGCCCTGTGTCGCTTTGGATCCCGCGCGGTTTGCACCGAAGAAGGGTCCGGAGAGGTCCTTGAAAAACTGAGAACGATCAGCCAGGGTCTTCTGGCGGATATCGTCGAAAACCTCGATCGGCAATCCGCCGGGGTTGGCGACAGTCTTGACCATGATCGGCGGCACCGCCCCGATCAACACCAGCTTGGCTACGCGTGCATTGCCGTGGCGTCCGATGTAATGCGCCACTTCGCCGCCACCAGTGGAGTGGCCGACGAGCACAACGTTCTTCAGGTCCAGCTTTTCGATCAGCGCGGCGAGATCGTCGGCATAGGTATCCATGTCGTTGCCATTCCATGGCTGGCCCGAACGGCCATGGCCACGACGGTCGTGCGCGATGGTGCGATAACCGTGCGAACTCATGAAGAGCATCTGCGCATCCCAGGCATCGGCGGTCAGCGGCCAACCGTGCGAGAACACGACAGGTTGCCCCTGCCCCCAATCCTTGTAATAGATCTGCGTTCCGTCTTTGGCGGTAATCGTGGTCATGTCAGAGTGTCCATGTCGAGGTGAGGTAGGTGCAGCTTTGCCTAGGTTGGAGGAGCTTGCTGCAAATCCGGCTATGGGCAATGCCAGTGCTGCGGAAACCATGGCGGTGGTGCCGAGAAAAGCACGACGTGCTGGATCGATATCAAGGTTTGAATCCTTCGACGACATACGGGCTCTCCTGGTTCGATTCGTCACTGCGCCAGGGACCGTGCGCGTGATATTTCACGTATGCGTCGGCAAGGCGACAGGTGCGTGGCGGCATGGGTGGAAAAATCCGGCGAGGTAATAGATGCCGGCGTGCCGTTCATTGTCTCCGGCCAAGAACAGATGCGAAGACCTATCGAGGTAACCGTTGCCTACCCGTCCGGGTAATTGCCATGCCGTGGAGGCGAACAGATCCACTGGCCATGGCTGGCGCCGCGGTTAGGTCACAGCCAACATGCATTCGAATGGGAGGCTGCCTCGCCACCAGAGGCGGCCTCCCATCGATTCAAGCATTTCGCCCTGATTCGAACAAAAACCACACCCGCCGCTCCGCCTCGTCCATCCAGTTCTCCAGCAAACTGGCCGTAGCCACATCACCGTATTCGTCGCAGAGACTATGCACTTCGCGCATGGTCGAAGCGATGCGTGCATTGTCCTCGCGCAGCTCCGCCAGCATGTCACCCGGTGAAACGAAATCCGCATCGTTGTCGCTGAGGCGTTGCAGCCGTGCGATATGCCCGATGGAGCGCAAAGTGGTGCCCCCGATCTTACGCACCCGTTCGGCGATAGGATCCAGCGTGGCGTAGATCTGGTCGGCCTGCTCGTCCAGCAGCAGGTGATAGTCGCGGAAGTGCGGGCCGGACATATGCCAATGGAAGTTCTTTGTCTTTAGATAAAGCGCGAAGAAATCGGCAAGCAGCGCATTGAGTTCGCCGCCGATGTCGCGCCTTGCATCCTCACCCAGCACCGTGGGCGTAGTCAGCGGGGCTTTACGCCGCTGTTTGACCTTGCTCATCTCTTTCATCGTCGTCTCCTTCTGGGGAATGGAATATCGGTGGCGTTAACTCAGCCGTCGGAACTGGCATCGCGATGAAGATAGGCGGCCAGCGCCAGTACCGGCGGCAGGGCGAAGCACCAGGTACTCACCCCGGCATAGAGCAAGGCGGCCATGGCGCAGCCCGATGCGAAGGCGAACACGGCCTGGCCCATGCGTGCCAGGCGCGCGTGGATAGCGTCTTTCTGATCGGCCGGCACGCCCTGCAACAGGTCGCCGACGTCGAGCATGATCTGAGTGGTAGTGCCGGTCATCAGTGTGGTGGGCGGCGCGGCACCTAGATGCACACGTTGCAGCGCGTTCTGCACCGCCATGCCTGCCACCAGGGTGAGGCCGGTAAGCATCGCGGACCAGTCATCGCCATGTGGAAAGGGGCCGTAACGGATGGCGAGGACACCACCCACGGTCAACAAAATCAGCTTCACCGCCAGCAGGGTCTTCAACACCGGCCAGCCGCGATCGATCAGGCGATAGCGGAGCAGACGGGCAAGAATCACCATGACGCAAAAGGTCGGCAGCGCCAGCAGCTTGGTGACGATGCCGGACGTACCCAGCACCAGCGCCGCGCCGATGGTGACGAAGTTGCCGGTGACGTGAGCGGTGAACAGGCCGTGCAAGGCCATGAAGCCTGCGGTGTCGACATAGCCGGCATTGAAGCTGAGTAGGGTCGGCACGGTCAGTTTCATGGTCTTCGGTTTCCTTGAGTTCGGTGGCGCACGTCGGCGGTCTTACCACATGTACTTGAGCTCGACGCCCAGATAGTCGCTGTTGTGCCCACCCACGCGACGGATGGCATCGCCGATATCGAAATGCACCATCTCCACCGCGGCGGCGAGATTGGCATTGAAGGCGTAGTCGGCGCGTAGTTGCCCGTAGAGACCGGTCCAGCGACCGCCTTCTCCAGCCGTGCCGGACACCGCGACATTGGGTTGCGTATACACCGCATCAGCCGTGGTCTCGCGCCATTGCAGACCAAGCGCGCCCATGAGGGTCAGGCGTGAAGACGGCTTCACTGTGATGGACGGCTTCACATGGATGAAGTTCGTGTAGCCGGTGTAACCGGCTAAGGTGACGTAGTAGCCGTTCGGAAACAGCGGATTGAAGGTGCCGATGGTGTTGTCGCCGCGATGTCGATCGCCCGAGGCCGCATCCACTTGCAGGCCGATGCGGGGCCGCCAGTCGATCGATGCGAAGGTGTAGCCTGCGCGCGTGCCGATCGCCCAGGCGCGAATGTCCTTGGCGCCCACCGAACCGCGCTGCGCCATGGCTTCGAGATCCCAGTCGAAACCGCGCGCCGCGCCGGCATAACGCGTGTCGAAGACATGGCGCAGTTCTCGACCGCTACCGTCGATGTATCGCGCGTTGTCGCGTGCAAACAACGAGTAGTAAGCGGACAGTTCCTGATTGCCGAACACCAGGCGCTCCACGCGCAGCATGCTGAAACGCAGATGGCGGTTGGAACTGTCGTCAAACGGATGCCCGTCCGCATACTGCACCGGCTGGCTGATAAAGCCGATGAAACGCCAGCGGCCGGTTTCCCAGTCCGCCCACGCGGCATCGAAGGCCTGGCGCACGTTCGGCCCATCCCGCAGCGACACGAAACGTTGCAGGTCGAAGGCGAATTCCTGGCGGCCGATGCGCGCCTTGAAGGTGCCCGTATCGAAAGTGTGGGTATAGGCAAGAAAGGCCAGCCGCAGATCGAGCGGGTTCTTGTCGACCGGGGTGGTGGTGCGCTTGTTGGCAGCGCGAGCGTCTTCCAACTGTGTGAACAGCTGCCAGTGTTCGTTGAAGTGGAGATTCGCGTGGACTTGCAAGCGCTGGATCAGGTAACTGTCACTGCGACCACCGCCCACGCCAAAGCCCGCAGCGTCGTTGAATTCCGCGCGCTCTCGCAGGTTGACACCCAGCGAGAGATAGCTCGCCGGATTACTGGTGGAAAGCGCAATGTATTTAAGCGAATCGCCCGGCGCGGTACGCAGCGCCGGATCGGCCAACGGCGACCAGTTCTCCTGCCACCGATTGAACAACGGCACCGGCCTCGCAGGTGCCCCGCTCGTGTCCTGCGCACGTATCGCATGCGCGAACAGGAAGGCGGCGGCACCGGCGAAGGCGATCCATCGCATCGCGCTTACTTGCCTGTCGCCGCGTGGATCTCCGCAACGTAGTTGCCCGGAAACGCCACCATCGCAACCTGCCGCCCATCGGCGATGTAAGGCTCCACCAGCACCTTGGCGCCATTCTCCTTGGCCTTGGTCAGCGTGTCGCCCAAGTTCGTGACTTCGTAACCGGTCAGTTCATGCCCATAGGGATACGGCAGATGGCCGTCGGTGACTTGCACCGACATCTTGCCGAAGGTCGATTCGATGCGAACCCGGCGATAGGTGTCGCTCGCACGCCCGATCTCGATACCGGGCGCATGCGCATCGTCGGAAATCACCTTGCCATGCGAGAAGGCGAGGAAGCTGTGGATGAATGCGTTCGCGCGATCCTTGGACACGTAGACACGGTTCTCCGGCACGGTCTGGAACGCCGCGTAGTTCGGCGCAGTGGTGTGCCAGTAGAGCTGCATGTTCACGCCACCCGGCCACTGGATCACGGCGTCGCGGCCTATCGGATCGGGGAAGGCCTCGACGATGACGTCGGCACCGGCCGCGCGCGCGGCGCGGATAGCCGCATCCATATCCTTCACCAGATAACCTGTGCGCTCCGCACCGAACGGATGGGGAATCGGCGTCTTGAAACCGAACAGCGATACGGTGCCCACCGGCGTCTGCAACAGCTGCGAGGTGGTGCTGCTGGGCGTGGGAGTGACGGTCGCCACGACCTGCTTGGTGCTCTGTCCGCCGAAAGTGGCGAGGAAACTCTGCACGAAGTGGTCGACTTCCGCGGGATCGACATACACATGCGTGGTGTCGTACTGCGAGCCTACTGCAACTTCGGGGATGGCTTGCGCGGTACGCGCTTCCAGCGGCGCGATGGTGGCGAACGAAGCCGCGCCGAGTCCGAAGACCGCCACGAGTACAAGAGACTTGATGCGCATGGGAAGCTCCCTATCAGGATGACAACAAAAGACCAGTGAACGGAGGTGCCGTCATGTCGACGCGGCGCGACGTTCGCGCAGGTCGTGCCATGCCACCAGCAGGAATCCGCCGACCAAGCCGAAATGTTCAAAGAACGTGTTGGCCGCCGGCATCCGCTGGAGCGGCGGCAGCTCCCAGAAGCGGGCGGCCATGAATGTCGCCATCAGCGTGAAGACAGCCAGCGCCAGCGCGCCCAGCCAGCGATAGAAGCCGGTGAGGATCAACAGCGAAGCGCCGAGCTCCAGCACGATGGTCATCGCGGCAAACAGCGCCGGCGGCGTGAGGCCGAAGTGCTGCATTTCGCCGGCGGCACCGCCGAAGTTCGCGGCCTTGTCGATACCGCCCTGCACATAGGCGGCACACAGCAGCAACAAAGCCACCCAGCGTATGAACAGTGATCCGGACAGGTCGCGCATGGTCATATCGCCCAGCAGGCGCAGCCCAGCGCGCCCCAGAAGGATTTGAGATCGGCGATCGGCAGCTTGCTCGACCAAGCCGTGGCGTGGTCGTGGCCATGGATGCTGCAGGAATGCGCGCAACCGCACGATTGCATCGCCATTTGGCGTACTGCCACTACGCCAGCCTTGTTCTCACCCCATGCGGCATAACCGCCAAAGCGACGCGCCGGCGACCAATCCGGCATCGCCGGCGGAATGGGCGCTTCGTCCAAGTCGCTGAACATGCCGGCGGCGTACACGATCTTGCCGCCGACCATGGTCAGCTCCGAGGTGGTGTCGGCGATCTCGCTTTCCGCGCAGGCGAAGAAATCGCGATCCGGCACGACCAGATCCGCGAACTGGCCGACCTTGATCTGGCCCTTCTTGCCCACTTCGTTGGAGAACCAGGTGACATTCTCGGTCCACATGCGCAACGCGGTTTCGCGATCTAGGCAGTTACGCTGGGGATAGAGACGCAAGCCGCCCACGGTACGCCCCGTGATCAACCACGCCAAGGATACCCACGGGTTATACGACGCCACGCGGGTCGCATCGGTACCGGCCGACACCCGCACGCCCTTCTCCAAGATTTTTGCGACCGGCGGTGTGGCTTCCGCCGCACCCATGCCATAGCGCTCGACGAAGTACTCGCCCTGGTAGGCCATGCGATGTTGCACGGCAATGCCGCCGCCGAGCGCCGCGATGCGGTCGATCGACTGCTCGGAGATCGTCTCGGCATGGTCGAAGAACCAGTGCAACCCTTCCAGCGGGATGTCCTGGTTTACCCGCTCGAACACATCCAGTGCGCGGCTGATGGTTTCGTCGTAGGTGGCGTGCATTCGCCACGGCCAGCGGTTTTCGGCAAGGATGCGCACCACGTCTTCGAGGTCGCCTTCCATCTCGGGCGGCATGTCCGGCCGGGGCTGGCGGAAATCCTCGAAGTCCGCGGCGGAGAACACCAGCATCTCGCCGGCGCCGTTATGGCGGAAGTAATCGTCGCCCTGTTTGTACTTGGACGTGCGCGTCCAGTGGAGAAAGTCGTCCTTCTCCGCGTTGGGCTTCTGCGTAAACAGGTTGTAGGCGAGACGGATGGTCAACTGGCCCTCGTCGGCCAGTTGCTGGATCACCGCATAGTCATCCGGATAGTTCTGCGAACCGCCGCCGGCATCGATCGCACCGGTGACACCGAGACGGTTGAGTTCGCGCATGAAATGGCGCGTGGAATTGAGCTGGTAATCGAACGGTAGCTTCGGACCGCGCCCGAGCGTTGCATAAAGAATGGAGGCATTCGGCTTGGCCAGCAGCAAGCCCGTCGGATTGCCATCGCTATCGCGCACGATCTGGCCGCCCGGCGGTTCCGGCGTGTCGCGGGTATAGCCGACGGCGCGTAGCGCGGCCGCATTGAGCAGCGCGCGGTCGTAGAGATGCAGCAGGAATACCGGCGTGTCCGGTGCCACGGCATTGAGTTCATCGATCGTCGGCAGGCGCTTCTCGGCGAACTGGTGTTCGGTGAAGCCGCCGACCACACGCACCCATTGCGGCGGCGGAGTGATCGCTACCTGCTGTTTGAGCATGCTCATCGCATCGGACAGCGAGCGCATGCCATCCCAACGCAGTTCAAGGTTGTAGTTCAGACCGCCGCGGATGATGTGCAGATGGTTGTCGATCAAGCCGGGCAACACGCGACGGCCCTTGAGATCGACCACGCGCGTGCCGGTGCCGGCCAGCGCCATGATGTCGGCATCGTTGCCTACGGCGATGAAGCGGCCGCCGGCAATTGCCACCGCCGACGCGTGAGGCTGGCCACGATCGAGCGTCGCGAACTGGCCGCGATGAAGGATGAGTTCGGGAGTGGTCGGTGCAGGGCTCACGACTGGACCTCCGTATCAGGCGCCGGTTTGGCGGAACGCTGGCCTTCGGGCAGGTTGCCGAACACGTGCGGCTTGACCTGCCCGCGGAGCCAGCTGGTTTCTGTGGCATCCCGGTTCAGTAGATGCTTGATCAAGGGCGGAATCTGTTCACCGGCGAGAATCCCTAACAGACCGATCAGAGCGATCACCGGCGGCGCGGGCGAGCGCACCTTGAGCAGGCTGTAGACGATGCCCACCAGCAAGCCCGCGGCAAGAGAAAAAACATAGGGCTTCATCGACCTCTCCACTCGACAACGTAAAAGCGGCGGCCGGTGGCCGCCGCTCATGACAGCGCTCAACCTTCGTGCGCGCCAAACATCGATTTGGCGTAGGTGATGCCCAGGCCATAGGAACCGCCGAATTGCTTGGCGATGCCGGTGGTGCTGTCGTAGGACTCGGTGCGTGCCCAGTCGCGCTGCAGCTCCAGCAAATATTGCAGTGCCGTCATCGGACGGGCACCGACCTGCAGCATGCGCTCGACCGCCCGGTTATGTGCCTCGGCCGAGACATCGCCGCAGGCGTCGGTGATCACGTAAATCTCAAAGCCCTGGTCGATCGCTGACAGCGCCGGACCGACGATGCAGACCGAGGTCCACAGCCCCGCCAGCACCAGACGGGTCTTGCCGATCTCGTTCACCTTCTTGATGACGGCGGCATCTTCCCAAGTGTTCATCGAGGTGCGATCGAGCAGCGCCTGACCCGGGAACGGGTTGGTGACCTCGGTGAACATCGGGCCGGAGAAACTCTTCTCGGCCACCGTGGTAAGGATCGTTGGCACCTTGAAGCTAGCCGCCGCGCTTGCCACTAAACCGGCGTTGTTGCGCAGCGTGATGGCGTCGATGGAATGCGTTGCGAAGGCCATCTGCGACTGGAAGTCGATCATGATCAGGGCATGATCTTTCGGCGTGAGCAGCAGCTTACCGGGCGTGGGCGTGGCAGTGATGGACATATCGATCTCCTTGATGTGGCGTAGGCCGAGCGGTTACTGCCGAAGCTATCCGGCGAAACGCTCACGAATGGCTAGGTACCGCGACTAGATGCCGGTGACGGGGACGCATGGCGAGCGGACGGCGTCAATATCCCTGAGTCGCGCACCCCGGCAAAGCCCGGAACGGGCAAGTCGCGGCTACCCGATCGGGCATGTCGAAGTGGTCGCTGTGGTGCCACCATCGAAGGTTGGCCGCGCTTACCGGCGTCTCGCGCCGATACGGCTAGCCACCACCACAACTACGAGTCGAGAAAGCCTCGCCGGATCGCGATGGTCACCGCATGCGTGCGGTCCGACGCGTCCAGCTTCGCCATGATGCTCTTGAGGCGCGCCTTCACCGTGTCCTCGGAAATACAAAGCAGCTCGGCGATGCGTTTGTTGCCATGCCCTGTGGCCACCAGGCGCAGCGCGCTCAGTTCCTTGGCGGTAAGCATGTCCGCCATGGCATGCGAGGCGACCTCGCTCGCCAGTTCGCCGACGATCGTGCGGCGCCCTATCGCTGCGCCGCGGATCGCCTGCAGGATGTCGTCGCGGGTGGAGGTCTTGAGCAGGTAGGCCGTGGCTCCCAGGGCCAGCGCCTGCTTCACCCGGGCATCGCCGGGATAGGTGGTCAAGATCACCAGCCGGGCGCCGGGGTATTCGGCGCGGATCGCGGCGATCGCCTGCAACCCGTCCATCTGCGGCATCTGCAGGTCCAGCAGGGCCACGTCGGGCTGTAGCTCGCGAAAACGCGCCACGCTTTGCGCGCCATCGGCCGCCTCGCCAACCACGGTCATGTCGGCGGCGCTGTCGATCGTGGCGCGCAAACCGTCCCGCATGACCGGATGATCGTCGGCGATGAGTACCCTGAGCTTGCCATTCTGGTTTTCCACGCCATGCACTATCCGATGCGGCGGCGAAGGGTTCAATGCCCATTCGGGTGAACGCGCCCTCCGGTCCGCCGCGACGTGCTTGAGCGTTGCCGATACACTGCCCGGCAGCAACCCACGAGATGGCAGCTCCCGACCCGGGACACGGCATGGGTCATGCTTATCAGAGCGACGTGGATGAGGCGGAGTAAGCGCAACGCGCTGTGGAACCTACTTGGCACATGCCTGCTGGGTCTGTGCTCGCACACAAGCGCGCAAACCATCAGCACAACCGAACAGTTCCGCCTGACCTCCTGGACCGTCGAGCGCGCCGCGCCAGCGGATATCTGGGCGCTGGCCCAGGGTGGTGACGGGTTTCTGTGGTTGGGTACGGGCACCGGGCTTTACCGCTTCGACGGCGTGAAATTCGAACGCTACGAACCGGCAGCGGGCGAAGGCTTCCGCTCCATGGACATCACCGCGTTATCCATGCTTCCAGACGGTTCCCTGTGGATAGGCTCTTTTTACGGCGGCGCCAGCGTGCTCAAGGCCGGCCACGTTACGCACTACACCGATCGCGACGGCTTTCCGGCCGGCATGGTGATCGCCTTCGCCCAAGCCGGTGATGGCAGCCTATGGGCCGCCAGCCGCGGGGGGCTAGCGCGCTTCGATGGCCGGCGTTGGCAGACGATAGGTAGCGACTGGAGCTATCCGGCGAAGCGTGCCGACTGGGTGATGGCCGACCGCGAAGGCACGCTGTGGGTGACCACCGGCGACCAGTTACTGTTCCTGCGCAAGGACTCGCGCCGCTTCGAGAACACCGGCGAGCGCGTGGATCCAGATGCCATTCTGGCGCAGGCACCTGACGGCACGCTGTGGTTGTCGGATGGGCAGCACGGCACCCGCGCCCTGCCCGGCTTGTCCGCGGCGCATCCTTCGCCCGATCCGAAGCAAACGCCAGCCAGGACATCCTTCGCGCGATCCAAGCGCCTGCTGTTCGACCGCGACGGTCACCTGTGGGGTACCGATGCCGCGCGCGGCGGCGTCTATCGGGTGTCGTCCCCGTCCCGGCTGGCGGACGGCCGCTCGCTGCAACCCGCCGACATCGACGGCGTGTTCAATCGCAGCAGCGGCCTGCCCTCCGACGTCGTGGTACCGCTGCTCGAAGGCCGTGAAGGAAATATGTGGATCGGCACCAACCTGGGTTTGAGCAGTTTCCATCTCAACAAGGTGCAGGTGCCGGCCAACACCAAGGTGGGATCGGCTGCCAATTCGGCGCTCACCGCCAGCGACATAGGGGAGATCTGGATGGCGAACGGCGGTTCGCTCTTGCATGCCACCGCGCAAAATGCGCAGGTGATCTCGCAAGATCTGCCCGATATCGGTGCGGCACTCTACGCGCCCGACAAAACTCTGTGGGTGGTCGGGTACAACTGCCTCGGCCGGATGGTGAATGGCCGTTTCGTCCCGCTCGTGCTGCCGGTGGCCAGCAAGCATGTGATCGTCCAGGCGATAGCCTCGGACCGGCAAGGCGGACTGTGGGCCAGCCTCGCCAACAATGGTCTCTATCACTGGCAACAGAATCACTGGACCCATATCGACCAGGGCCCCGGGCTGGATGCGATGACACCCACCGCGCTCGCCCTCGATGCCTCCGGCCGCCTGTGGGCCGGCTATCCCGACAACCGGGTACTGTCGATCGACGGCCAGGCCCGGCAGCTGTTTGGCCCAACCCAGGGCCTGCGCGTCGGCAATATCGCCACCCTGGACCCGCGCGCCGGCGACCTGCTCGTCGGTGGCGATGGCGGCCTCGCTCGCCTGCACCAAGGCCGATTCGAGTCGCTCACCACTGCCGACCCGCAGGTGCTGGACGGCGTGTCGGGCATCGTGCGCACCGACCGGGGCGATGTCTGGATCAATGGCAGCCGGGGCGTGGTGCATATTGATGCCGATGCATTCCACAAAGGCTTCGACGGCAACGGCTACCGCGCGGCTTACGAGCTGTTCGACTACCACGATGGCTTGCCCGGCATTGCACTGCAGGCCTCGCCCGTATCGACCGCCACCCTGGATTCCTTGGGCCGCATCTGGTTCAACACCAACCAGGGCGTTGCATGGATCGATCCCGCGCGCCTGCGCCGCAATCCCATCGCGCCGCCGGTATTTATCCAGGGGCTGACTACCGGCGACCGGCGCTATACCGACCTGCAATCGCTGCGCCTGCCCCAGCACACCAGTAATGTGAGCCTGGACTACACCGCCACTAGCCTGGCCATTCCCGACCGCGTGCGATTCCGCTACAAGCTCGATGGCGTGGATGAGCAATGGCAGGACGGCGGCACTCGGCGCGAGGCGTTCTATTCCAATCTCGGTCCGGGCAAGTACCGATTCCATGTCACCGCTGCGAATGACGACGGCGTGTGGAACGACCAGGGCGCCAGCATCGATTTCAGCATTGCGCCGCAGTTCTTTCAGACCCCATGGTTCCACCTGCTATGCGCCGCCGCCGGTCTTCTGCTGATCGCGGCGCTTTATCTGTGGTGGTTGCGTCTGATGAGCGGGCGGATCCGTCTGCGTCTGGAAGAGCGCACCCGTGAGCGCGAACGCATTGCGCGGGAACTGCACGACACCTTGCTACAAGGTGTACAGGGCCTCTTGCTTCGCTTGCAGGCGCTAGCCGCCGGGCTGCCCGCCGACGATCGCCGGCGCGGCGCTTTGGACGTAGCGATCGACCAGGCGCGCGACATGCTGGTCGAAGGCCGCGACAAAATCGTGGCGCTGCGCGGTGCCGACCAGGCGCGGGGGCAGCTCACCCAATCCATTCACGCGATCGGCGAAGAGCTGGCCTCCACTTATGGCATACCCTTCCGGGTGACCACGAGCGGTGCTGAGAAACCCCTTTGCCCTCCGGCCTGCGACGAGGTAGTCGAAATCGTCCGCGAAGCCATGCGCAACGCCTTCATCCATGCCAACGCCAAGTTGATCGAGATCGATATCAGCTACCGACCCCAAAACTTGCGCATCGCCGTTCGCGACGACGGCCATGGCATCCAGGCGAGCACCCTCCGGCAAGGCCGGCGCGACGGCCACTGGGGCTTGGTCGGCATGCACGAGCGGGCGGAAAAACTCGGCGCCACCCTGACCATTCGCCGCGGCGAGCACAGCGGCACTGACGTGGTGCTCGCCATTCCCGGGCATGTGGTGTTTAGCCCGCATCTGTTTGGAAGACGCCCTATTAGCTGATTTACCGGCAGCTGATCGTGGTTCGCACCGAGCCGGTAACGCGCCGCATCAGCGTAGGCGAAGATGCCGAACTGCAGCACCTTTTCGCGCTATGACAGCCCGTCTATAGCTCCATCCAAGATATCAATGATGCCGCGACGAGCCGCGATGACAACGGCCTGAGTGCGACGGATCGCTGAACAGCGCCGAGAGGGCCGAGCAGATGCGGTTGATGATGTGTGGATCTTGGTCGATACCGGCCATGTTGGCTGTTGGCTTGGCGAAGAATCCATGATCGAGTCCGCCGTAATTGCGGTCGAGCAAGGCGACGAATTCTCGCACCGCCGCTTCATGCTGGCGTGCATAGCACGAGGATTCGAAGCGGCCTAGCGAAAACGCGGGTTCGACCGAGGGCTGTGGACTGTTCATCTGGATCTCACCCTCTTCCCCGACACGAAAATCAACCGGGCATATCGGCGGCCTTCGTTACTGGCTGTCCTTGCGCGTGCCGTCCGCGATCGTGCTGCACTGGTACGCGATGGCATCGACATCCATATTGCCTTCAATGTTTCAATGCACAACCTGCATAACGAAGAAAAATTTCGTACAGTACGATATGGAAATCCACCCCAGAACTCGTCGGCATACCGCGTTTAACCGGAGGACTCGTTTCCAATGCACCCAAAATTCATCGGTGTAACGGGACTGCCGAGGGCAGGCTCGACCTTGCTATGTCAGTTGCTCGCTCAGCATCCTGAAATTCAGTGCGAAGGGCATAGCTCGCCGCTGTGCAACACATTGTTGGGCATTCGCCGAATGATCAGCGACGACACATTCTTCCTTTCCCAGCTAGATAACGCATTCGAAAGCAGTTATACGCATCTGACTTCCGCCATGCAGTGCTTTTTGCGTGGCTGGCATCACGACTGTCAAAAGCCAGCGGTCGTAGACAAGAATCGCGCCTGGCTGCATGCCATAGAATTATTGCTACATATCGAGCCGGATGCCAAGCTGATTGTTTGCCTGCGGGAACTTGGGCAAATTTACGGCTCCATAGAGGCGCAGCATCAACGCACCATCCTGGTCGACTTTAACGATCATCTGGCCGATTTCGATCGATTCGGTCGCGCCGACGCGCTATTTGCTAAAGAAAAAGTCATCGGCGCTCCACTGACTTCATTGAATGCCGTATCAGACTTGCCGAAGATGGTACAGGAGCGCCTGTATTTCATTCGCTTCGAGGACATGCTGAAGCAGCCGTCGGCATGCATGTCGCACATCTATGCCTGGCTGGGTCTTTCACCCTTCGCTATTGATCCCGATCATCTCAACGTGGGCGTTCAAGAGAGTGACAGCCACTACCATCTGAAATACTCCCACAAACAAGTTGGGCAGATAGGAACGCCAAAAATTCATGACATCCCGCCCCGGATACAGGCGCAGATCGAGCAGGCCTGCTCGTGGTATTACAAGCTGTATTATCCGAACAAAAAATAAGTTCGCTCAGGATCGCAAGGACGGTCAAATCAATCATCGCGGCCCAGTAACATGTTTTAGAGCGCGAAACCTTTGCTGATTTCAATCCACGCACGAGCGGATGCCGTGCTGGCTATCTGCAACGGGACCGCACCGATATGTTTGGCGATATACATTCTTGCACTCCACTGATCCGACCCCGCCCAGTTGAGTCCCACACCTGCCCCGCTCAACGTGGCGTTGTTAGGTGCCGTAGTCCAGACGTTTTTGTTGATCGTGATATGCGCGCTATCAATGAACGCTACCGCCTGCCATTGCCCCGTCCAAAGCGAACCCAGGCTATGCCGGAATTCCGCGGTTCCCAGATACCCTTTATCACCTGAAATCACCCCCAAATCATAGGCGCGTACCGTATAAGCCCCGCCTACAGTCATCTTCTCCGCTTGATCCAGATTCTTATTCGCCCATTGTGCGGTGAAGGCAAGATACAACGCGTCATTCGTACTCAGGTTTTGCAAGCGCGAAAGAGCCACCACCCATTTTGAGAATTTACCCCTCGTCTTTGCGGTGTCCGCATCGGCCAACTGCGCTGCTGCGTTATCGAAGCCGACATGTCCTATGGTCCAACCCACACTCCACGTGCTGACGGCGCCGGACAAGAAAGCATCCCGCGCATCGCCAAAAACGCTCGCTGTCCAATTTCCCAAGTGACGATGTGTCTGAATCGCGCTGGCGTCGATATCGTCGCGCAGTTGCAACCGGTCGTATTGAACCTGCCCGTAAAGGTTGACATCCCGGCTGCGCACAAATGGATGTTTTGCCCACAGGCTTTCAACCTGGGCGGTGCCATCTGCATCGAGAGATGCAAACGGCTGCCCCAACGTGTAGTGGAGCGCCGAGTAGGATCCGCCCATGCGGGTGCCCGCTCCGTTCAACAGCCATTCGTAGGTGAGGCGTCCATAGTTCATCCCGCTTCCCGAACTCAGGCCACTCACGCTCAAGACATCGCCGTGATGCAAAGGATCGATCACGTTTACCGTACCGCTGATGCGCGCTCTGCCGGTATCGGAATTACCGTAATTGTCCAGCGAAACAGCCCCGGTGACGACCGAACCACCGCTCGCATCTACCTGCAGGTCTGAGGTTGCTACTGCCTCGCCCGGCTTCAATGACGCGCTGACCGTGACACCCGGAATGTCCGTGAGCAACAGCAGACTATGGTTCAGCGATGCCTGGTCTATCTTTTTTCCGCTTTGAAGCGGTGAAAGCGTCGATTGCAATAAGGCATCATTCACTCGGCTATGGTTATCGAGCGCGAGGGTTCCGTAACGCGCCTCGATGACTTCGATTTTCACTACCCCGTCATGGATCGTCTGCGCCGGAATAATCGCTCGCGTCAGTGGGTAGCCGTGGTGGTGGTAGAAATCGGTGATGTGGGCAGCCACTTCAGTAAGTTGGGCAAGCGTGAGACTCTTCCCCTCGGCGTCCGCCACCAGAGTGTGCAGCGCCGCCGAATCGAACGATGTATTGCCAAGAATCTGGATTATCTTGACGGTGAAGGGTGCGCTGGGTGGAAGCGGTGCATTGTTTTCACGTTCGATCCTCAGCCCCGGTGCTGTATTCGAAGGCACGGGCGGGGCGACAGGTTTGATCTGTTGCAGGATCGTGCCAGCACCAGGAGGCGGTACCTGGGCATATAAGGGCGGCATGGCGACGACAAGCAACACAGCCAATGTCGGCTTCAGAGCGCCTATCCGGCAGGAACCCCTATTTTCAGTGACTTCTTTTTCCATATAAGTCACCTATTCCTTGATGGTGGATGCAGTCACATTGATCATGTCGCTCGGAAGCGCGATGCCGCCGTTTACGATGCGTAATGTCGGCTCCCCTCTGACGACCAACGATGCGTTGCATCCGGTGCCGGGAACTTGACCCACGCGATGAGCCGAAATAATGGTTTTAGGCTGATTGTCCAGCTGGAAACACAGATCGGCTTCCACGGTTCGGGGCAGTACCGTTAGCGCGGAAGCATTAGCGGGGTCCTGGACGAAAACATAATTCGCCGCGCCAAGACCGCTACCATCAATGGCGTACTGTCCGGGCAGACTCGATCCATTGGCTGTGGTCGTCCACACCAATGTGCCGGTGGTGGCATTCGCTTGCGAGTCGCCGGGAACAAAGCCGACCAACGTACCTGTCAACGCGGGGAACGACTGTCCGACCAGAGGACTGACGGGCGAGGCCACATAGATCAGTTGCGCCTTGTTGATCACACCCGTGGTGTTGGCCACCGTGCTCACGGTGTAATTGCTGCCGCCGTTGCCGTCATTGATCGTGTAGCCCGCATTCACAGCCAGGGTTTTTCCGGTCCCGGCATTCGGGTCGGCATAGTCCTCTGCCACTCCGCTAATGGTGTCGCTACCGACCAGCCCAGCAATAATGGGCGCGGCGGCGGCGCTGTTCGTGCCGTCATAAGTCTTGGTATTGGTCGTCGCCGTAAGCGTCAGCGGCGCCGCCGTGATGTTGGCCGCGAGCCCGGTCGGCTGCATCAGCGTGTAGTTGCCAACGCTGGTACCGCTCAGGCTATCGGCCGCTATCACCGCAATCCCGGTGCCGACATTCTTGGAAGTGAAGCTGCCCGCATCACTGAGCGTCACTGTATCGCCAGCCACCACCCCCATGAGGCTACCGCCGATCAGCAGGTCTGCCGTCGTGCCGTCATACACCTTGTTGCTTGCCGCTTCACCCGCCACCGTCAGCATCTTTGGCGTGATCACGCCGGTAGTATTGGCGATCGTGCTGACGATGTAGTTATTACCGCTGTTGCCGTCGTTGACCGTGTAGCCTGCATTCACCGCCAGGGTTTTGCCGGTCCCTGCATTCGGGTCGGCATAGTCCTCTGCCACTCCGCTAATGGTGTCGCTGCCGACCAACCCAGCAATGGTGGGCGCGGCGGCGGCGCTGGTCGTACCGTCATAAGTCTTGGTATTGGTTGTCGCTGTAAGCGTCAGCGTCGCCGCCGTGATGTTGGCAGCAAGCCCGGTCGGCTGCATCAGCGTGTAGTTGCCAACGCTGGTGCCGCTCAGGCTATCGGCCGCTATCACCGTAATTCCGGTGCCGACATTCCTGGAAGTGAAGTTGCCGGCCTCACTGAGCGTCACTGTATCGCCAGCCACCACACCCATGAGGCTACCGCCGATCAGCGGGTCTGCCGTCGTCCCGTCATACACCTTGTTGGTTGCCGCTTCACCCGCCACCGTCAGCACCCTTGCCGTGATCACGCCGGTGGTATTGGCGACCGTGTTGACGATGTAGTTGTTGCCGCTGTTGCCGTCGTTGACTGTGTAGCCCGCGTTCACCGCCAGGGTTTTGCCGGCCCCGGCATTCGGGGTGGCATAGTCCTCTGTCAACCCGTTGATGGTGTCGCTGCCGATCAGCCCGGTAATAGTCGGCGCTGCGGCAGCGCTGACCGAACCGTCGTAGGTCTTGGTATTGGTCGCTGCCGTAAGCGTCAGCGGCGCCGGCGTGATCACGCCGCTCGTGTTGACGACTGCGCTGACGATGTAGTTGTTACCGCCGTTGCCGTCGTTAACCGTGTAGCCCGCGTTCACAGCCAGGGTTTTGCCGGTCCCTGCATTCTGGTTGGTATAAGCCTCTGTCAATGCGCTGACGGTGTCACTACCGAGCAACCCTACAGTGGTGGGCGCTGCTGCGGCGCTTGTCGTGCCGTCGTAAGTCTTGGTATTGGTCGCCGCCGCAAGGGTCAGCGGCGCCCGATTCACGGTCAGCGCGGCGTCAGGGCCGTAGCTGATGATGTAACCAAACTGATTGGAATACAGACCGCTTGGTGTGATGACATAACTACCGGCATTGATGGCGCCCTGCGAGGTGCCGCTGTAGCTCACGGTACCGAGCAAATTTCCATTCGGCGTGGTGGGCAAGTTCCCATTGGCCGGGCCGGTATAGCTCACACCGTTTCCGCCAGTGAATGCCTGCGCATTGTACGTTTTGGTCGCGTTATTGGCTGTTACCTCGAGCGGCGTCATGAAAGATCGCAGCAGCGGCGCAGTAAGTCCTTGATACATCACCCAGGTATTGGCGAAATCCCAGGAAGCGAACGAGGCTTGCGTTTCCAGCTGCGCGTTGGTCAGGAATGAGCTGTTATTGACCGTGGTAAAGCTGGTGCTCGCCGCCAACGGCAAGCTGCCGTTGTTGCTGCTCGTAGCGTAACTGTTGTTGACCGAGCCGTAGCTAAATCCAACCAATGCACCGGTGTACCCCCCCCCTGTCACTCTGCCCGAGACGTAGCTGTTGTTGATCGACCCGTGCTGCAAGTTTCCCGCCAGCCCGCCGACGTAGTTGCTCCCCGCTACGTTGCCCGTGGTGTAGCTGTTGTTGACCGTATCTGTGGCGCTGCCGTATCCGAGCAACCCGCCGACAAAGGCGCCGGGGCCACTTACACTGCCCGTGGTGAAGCTGTTGCTGATCGCGACGTCGCCACCAGCACCCACCAACCCGCCGAGGGAGGAATTCCCGCTCACGCTACCGGTGCTGTAGCTGTTGTCGATCGAGAAGCTGCCGATGCCGATGCCCACCAACCCGCCGACATCGGAATTTCCAATCACGCTGCCGCCGGCGAGACCGATGTTGCGAATCTCGGCGCCGGCGTTCGCGATTGCAAACAGGCCCACAAGACTTGTGCTTGGCCGGTTGATTGTGAGGCCGCCGATTGTGTGGCCAAGACCGTCAAACGTGCCCGAGAATGCAGTGCTTGCACCAATCGGCGTGAAGCCGGCGCCGGCATTCCATCCAGACGTTGCGGTCGCATCGATGTTGCTGCCGAGGGCAAAATGTCCAGCCATATTGGTTGTGGGGGCAGCCAACCCTTGCAACGTGGGCGTGGCGGGCGCGGTCGTCGCATCCGAGGCCGCACCCAGGCTGTTGATCACGATATAGGCCGTGCCAGCGATCGACAGGCTCGGATTCGTTCCCGGCAACGTGATCGATGCGCCGTTGCCAAGGTTGTAAACCCCCGTTCCGCTCGCCGTCTCGCTGCCGTTGGCCGTGTTGGGATTGATGACCAGACCCGCCGTATTGCCAGTGGCGGTGATGTTTGCGTTGATATTGACGTTGTTCGAGGCCGTGAGCGTCAGCGTGGTATTGGCATTCCACGACACTGCGTCATTCACGTTGACATTGCCCGATCCAGCCGTTGCCCCGTTGCTGCTTAGCAGCGTCACATTCGTTGTGCCGAGGTTGCTCGAAAGCGCCGCCCCCGTGATGTCGCCTCCGCTGGCCGCTACGGTGTAGTCCTGAGGGTCAATCAACCAAGAGCCATATAGCCCCATGGCCGCAGCCGTGGTGACTCGGGCCTTATTCGCGACCTCGACATGCGCCGCACTGGTTTCGATGATGCCACCATGACCACCATCGGGTGCACTAGCATCCAGATTGCCATCAACATGCACCGTTCCCGCCTGCATGCCGCCTAGCAAGGTAATGGTGCCGCCATGGTTGGCGACCGTATGTGCCTCGATCACACCGGTGTTGTTGACCACGCTGGCGAGCAGCGCGTCGCGGGCACCGGCAGCCATGATCACCCTGCCGCCGTCGGCCTGGATCACGCCGCCGTTCTCGGCCAGACTGCTCAGTACGCTCTGATCCACCTGCATGTGAACCAGGCTGCTGTCGTTGAAGGTGAGTGTCACGGCGCTGCCTGCGCCCAGTGCGACTGCGCCCAGTTGCGCGCTGATCACGCCCTGGTTGCTGACATGATTGCCGAGCAGCGCTACATAGCCGCCATGGGCGGCCGTGATCGAGCCTTGATTGATCACATCGCCCGAACCATGGTCGTCGAAGGTTTTGACAGCACTACTCAGAGTTGCGTCGTTGACATCCAGTGTCGACGCGACCAGCCCGCCCACATTGACCTGCGCACCTCGGCCGAACAGGATGCCGTTCGGATTGATCAGGAACACTTGGCCGTTGGCATTCAGATGCCCGAGGATTTGCGTGCCATTGGGGTCGAAGATACGGTTCACCGCGATAGCGGTCGCCGAGGGCTGCAAAAAATTCACGGTCTGCGTCGGAGCAATATTGAAACTTGCCCAATTGATGGACAGGTTCTGGCTCGTTTGCGTGATGGTGGTGGTAGCACCGGCGTGAGTGATGCTGCCTGCGCCTGAAACTACGCGTCCGCCAGTGGGAGCCGTCTGTGCGTGTGCCATGGCCGCGGCGAGCGACAACGCAATCGTGGCGAGCTTGCAGGAAGCCGATTTACTACGCCCCTTGGCATTCTCGGCAACCACAACCCACATCTGCAGCGCCTGGCTCCAGACAACCCGGTAAACGTGGTTTAACGATGCGCGCTTCATTCAACACCTCCGATTTGACGATTGCCAATATCTTCCGGTGAGCTAAATCAGTCGCACTATCTACTGTGGCAGGTGGTAGCTACTGAAAACGAACCGATTGAAACGTCAAAAAGGACAAGGGGAGCAATTCTAGAAAACGGGACCCCGTGGCAGCTTGATCCGCATTTTTAACGTCCGCAACACCTGGCACGTACAAGGGGGTAGCCCCCCTGCTTTACGCCGTTCTACTGCTCAATCTTGGCGTCCTTCATCAATTTGCCCACCAACCCATTCGTGGCCTGCTGCTGCCGAGCCACTTCCAGCTGCTGACGGACGGCGTCCCTGACCTTGTCGTAAGGCTGGATCTGGGTGGGGCGCACCGCATCGACTTTCACGATGATACGACCAGTGCCCAGCGCGACCGGCGCCTGCGTGTATTCACCCGCCTTGAGCTGCGTGATGGCCTGGGCCAATGGCAGTGGCAGGCCGCCAGTTTGACCCTCGGTCACCGGGGTCTTGAAGCTCACCCAACCCATTTCGCCGCCGGTGGTGCGGTTGGAGGCCTGGCTGAATTGTTGAGCCAACGTATCAAACGATTGGCCGCTCTTCAGCTTGGCAAGCACCTGGCTGGCGGTCGAATCATCGGTGACGCTGATGATTCGCGGCTTGTATTCCTGGCTACCCGCCTGCGCGACCATCTGGTCATAGCGTGCCTTGACCTGCTGGTCGGTCACGGCCGCAGGTTTGGCGTTGTCGCGCAAATACAACTCGCTGACGGCTTTCGCTCGAGCTGCCGCGAGCACTTGCTTGACCTCCGGGCGATCGGCGTAACTCGCCTTCTCGGCCGCTTGGCGCACCACTTCGCCCGAGATCATCTGCTTTTCGAGTGCGGCACGCGTGGCGTCATCGCCCGGCAAGCCGGCCATTCGAATCACGTTCTCAAGCTGCGCGCGGTATAACGGCTGGCCGTTCACTTTTGCAAATACCGCTGATGCGTCGGCCGACGTTGCCGGCGCGGTCTGTTGTGCCAGCGCATGTGTGGTTAGCACCACAAACGCCAATGCACCGATGATCTGCTTCGAAAATGTCTTGCTTGCCCGCATTGCTTTCTCCTCATTGCCTGTTGTCGCCATGTGCTCAGGCGTGGCCGCGCTCGCGGCCAGGAAAAGGTGTAGCCCCTCTTTCCTGCAGCAATTGCTGCAATCGCTGCAGCGAGAACAAATGCAGCCAGGCGCGAGCGAGCCACCCGTTGCGATGCCACTGTGCAATGGTCTCGTCGGGCAGCTCCATCAGCTTTCTTTCGTTGATGCCCATGAAACCTGTGACATGCCAATGTTCTTGACCCGGCCGGGTCACCGTGGCCGTCAGCGGCTCGAGCAGATTGCCTTCGAGTAACTCAGCGCAGAAGGCATTCGTGCGTTCGAGATCCGCTTCGTATTCGCGCAAGAACAATTCGATCTGCTGCCATTCGGCCGTGGCCTTGCCTTCCTTGTCGAACAGCTGACGGCTGTCCGCGACATGCGCATCGTCCGCGACATAGTCTCGTTCCACGCACACCAGCAGATTCGGGTCAGGCTCACCGTTCACCGTCACACGCGCCATGCAAAACGGATAGCGCCGCACGTACGCTGGCAAATAGGTCTCGACCTTCCAACCTGTCTGCGTGTTGAACAGGTTTTCGCCTGCCACTAGACCAAGCATCGCGACCAGCGTGACGCGATCGTTCGCGGCATCGCGCACAAACACTAACGGGTAATGCCATGCGGCCGGCACCATTTCGCCGAGGCCCAATGGCACGATGGCCGTGTCCTTGATGAACGGGGGCGTGTCATCGGGCGTCGAATACCGCACGTAATCATCGCGATGCAACGCTTTGACATCGCGATAGCCAAAGGGAGGCGTGATGTTCATGGAAGGTAATCTCGTCAGTATGCGATCACAATCGCGTTGTGGATGATGTAGTCAGGCCGGACGTTCGGACCACGCAGGCTCCAACCTATTTCCGACTTCAGGCTGAGATAAGGATTGATGCTGAAGCGCAGACCAAAGCCGGTACTGGCGATGATGAAGCTCTTCCGCGTGACGTCGAGCGCCAAGTTCTGCATAGGAATGCCGCGAGCAAAACCCTGGCCGAAGTCGTAGAAGAGCACACCCTGCAGTTGGCCGTTCAGGCCGCCCACGAGCACCGGCATCGCAGGCGTGAGCAGCTCCAGGTTCACCGTGTAGCCCGAATCCGCCAGCAAGGTATCCTCGCGGTAGCCACGCACGGCGGCCGCGCCGGCAATCTGTAGCTGCTCGCTCGAGATGAGCGGGCTATTCGCCCATTGCCCGTTGAAGCGTCCATGCAGCGAGAAGGCATACGGCAGATTGATGTAACGGTCGTAGGTCAGGTCGAAGCGCTGATAATCCGACTTCGCGCCGGGTCGCGCGGCGTTGAATTGCGTGTCGTTGTCGAAACCCGGTGCGGACGTGAAGCGGGCATTCACCGTGTTGCTGCCCAGCCGGTCGATCCATGGAATCTGCAGGCCCGCATAGAACTGATAGAGACGGGGCGCTGCATTTGTGGCCACAGCGCCATTGAACAACAGCTGGTCACCAATGCGCTTGTACTCGAAACCACCGGTGAACTGGCTGCCGCCGGGGAACGGGCCGCCCAGCAGATGCGTCCATTGCGCGCTGGCCTGGATGTTCTTTCCGTGCATGTTGAAGTAGCCGTCCTGCACGGGAATATTGCTGGCAGAGTAGTTGCCGGCAAAGGTGAGCGTATCGCGCTGACCAACCGGCATCGTGTAGAGCAGGCTGTGCTCTTGGAGCTTATGGAAGGTGTCGCTCCAGGTGAAGTTGTAATCCAGGCGGCTGCCGATGACACCGAACGCATCGCCCCAATTGGCGCCGACGCGGAAGCGGTCCATGCCCGTGAGCTCGGTACCGGTGTTGTCCCATGAACCGTAGACGCGCAACGGATAACGGTCGACCGTTTGCAAGATCAGATCCGTGTCGCCCGGGTGCGCGCCCGGCGTGAACGATGAATTCACCTGCCGCCACGGCGAATTGTTCAAGAAGGTCAGATCGTTGGTAAGGGTCTTCACATTCACAGGGTCGCCCTGACGCATGTGGATCTCACAGGTCAGATCATGCGAAGAAATATGCTTCTGCCCTTCCGTGCGGATCGAGCCAAGCTTTGCCGCGGCCAGCACCACGACCAGATTGCCGTTGCGCAGCGGCTGCGGCGGTACGTACACGTTCACGATGTTGTTGGTGTGCGCCGATACGTACGTTGTCGCGGCGTGCGTGATCTCTTTGAGCAGCGCCGCATCCACCGGCCTGCCGATGAAACCGTGCAGTTTCGCTTTCAGTTCATCCACATCCGTGGTCGGCACGCCGGGTTCGGCGCTAACCTCACCGGGCCGCATCAAGGAAACAAGATAGGCATCGGCAGCAGACTGATCGGTCAGCGCCGGCAAAGCCGGTACCGAATTCACCGCCACCGAGGTCGTATCGCAGCTGCTGGTGGCACGGCCGTTGCCATCCACGGCAGGTTGCCCAGATTGCGGTCGCGTGATGTCGCGCGCCGCAAGCGTGATGCTTGCCACGGTGCCGGATAACGTCCCTGTTGCAGCCTGCGCTGCGGCCGAATTGCTCGTCGTCCCCGCGATGGGCGTCGCTCCGATTGGCGTAGACGTCGTGCTGGCTGCGCCGGCACCGCAGGGGCCCGCGAGGTCGGAAGGCGACGTCGCCGCCGGCGTCATGCCGTGATCGCGCAGCTGCTTTTGCAAAGTGGCAACCTCGCAACGCAATGCTGAGATGTCCCCCTGCTGGTGGTCGATACGTTGATCGGATGTGCTCATGCCTGACGATGTGGCTTGCGCATGGATAGGCGTAGCCAAACTCAGGCCGTAGCTCAAAGCCAGCACAGGCATCAATGCTGAACAACAGCTCCGAGTGCTCGTTGGCAGCAGACGCGCACCAATAGCCATCGCAAGCTTTGTCTTCACTATGTTCATGTCATATTTCCTGGCTTTTGGCTGTGCCATGCGCACCCTCTTCTTCCCGCTACGGTTGGCTGCTATGCCGTTTCAGGTACTTTCTAGTAAGTCCTAGACCGACGCATTGATCGCTCTTTCATCGCCCCCGACTGCCGCCCATGGCTGATTCATTGGCAAGCCACGGCCAGCATTCGTCATTACAACGAGGACAGTGCCGGCGATTGCCGCATGCACACGTGTTTTAGCTTGCCGTTTTCCTTGTCTGGGGGAATGTTCGCGCAATTGCCGGCGCTGCCAGGCAACACACCGAACATGAAACGAGGCGGCGCGTAATTGCCGTTGATCAGCAGTGAAGCATCGAACGTCGCGCGGACAAATGGCACGGCCGTCTGATCCACGGTCCAAGTGCTCGGTGTGTCGAACAGCGCAGAAATATCCACCACAAATCCACTACCGTATTGCGTCTGTGCTGTCCACGTCGACGGCGGCACCGGCGTAGCGCGTTGCGCGACGATTTCCGTCTGCACGGCCGGCGGTACTACGGGGGGAGTCGGCACCGGTACCGGATTTCCGCCGATGGGCACGCCCACAGGTGCTACCGAGGCAAGCGGCGCCTTGTAGTACATACCGAAGCCGGCACTGTTGTATCCCGGCACGTAACTGCTTGACGGGTACGGCTGACCCCACCGGGTTGCCGGCGCGTTCGGGCTGCCAATCGTGTTGATCGTGCCCAGTTGCACCTGGTTGTTGGCAGTTGTGCCATAACCTTGCGGTGCCGTGCCACCGGCCACCGCATAGATCGCTACGCCAGTGTTCGACGTGATGTCGCCCGTGTTGCGGAACCAGCCCGGGCCAGACTTGGAACCGGACGCGGCGTCGGCCACGAAAGTGATCGGACCGTTCGCAGTGACGTTGCTGCGCACGTTCACATCCACGCCGCCCACGCCGATCATCGCGCCACCCACGTTCACTGGCTGATCGATCTCCAGCACACCGTTGGTAGATGGCGCGGCCAACAGCGACAGGTTACCGCCGGTGGTGATACCGGCTTGCGAAATACCCTGCGCGTTACTGGCCACCGATGGTGTCAGCACGACGGAACCCACAGTCAATTGACCACTCTTCGTCGTCAACGCCATGTCGCCCTTCGTGGTACCCGCGGTGACCATCGGGCCCGCATTGCTCATATAGGCATTGCCCTTGGAGGCCACCACACCGAGCGTGTTCACCGCCGTTTGCATCGGCGTGCTCGACGAACCGATGGAGCCAGTATCAGCGGTGAGCACCGCACCGGATGCCGATAACGTGCCGGCGTTCTGCGCAATGTTGTTGGCTGCCTCGATGAATGCATTGCCCGTCGTGCTGACATTCGCGCCAAGGTTCACGTTGCCGGTGGTCGACTTGGCGTTGATCTCGCCGCCGCCGCTGGTGACGGCCGCGTTGACCGCCAGATCACCGCCGTTTGCCTGCAGCACCACATTGCCGCTGCCGTTGGCGTTCACACCGCTCTGCACGAGACCGGCCGCGTTGCTGGCGATGCTCGGTTTCACGCTGATGGACGCCACCGTCAACGGCCCCTTTACCGTCGTGACATTGATGGTGCCATTGGCATGCGTCACGGCACCCAGTGTCAGCGCACTATCGTTCACTGCATAGGCGTTGCCCTGCGCATTCAAGCCGAGCGTCTGCACATGTGTGGCAATCGGCGCGCCCGCGCCGCCGATATTGCCCGCATCCGCGGTCAGCACGGCACTGGTGGCAGTCACCTTGCCCTTGGTCTGCGCGATGTTGCCCTGCTTGGCTTCGATGAACGCATTGCCGTTCGTCGTGACGTCCGCCGCCAACGTGGCAGTGCCATCCGACAGCAGATTGATCTCGCCCGTATCGGCCGAGTTGTCGACTGCCGTGGACGTCAACATCGTGCCCGTGGTGCTCGTGCCCGACACGTTCGAGTTGGTCGGATCGAAGCCCACTTCGTTGATCGTGCCACCCAACGCTACGGCGCCAGTGGTCGACACCGCCGTGCTGCCATCGCCACTTTCGCTGGTCGCCAGCACCGGCGTGTCGCCGGAGGCGATCGCCGTGGCGGTGTCGTAGATGATTGGCGCATTTGATGCACCGATGCCGGTCGCCGCATTCAACGCCAGCGCCGCCGCCTTGATGCCCGGCACACCCGCACTTTGCGTGATAGCACCATTCTGCGAGGTCGCCACCATGCTGTTTGCCACGGTGACCGCACCCAGTTGCAGGTTGCCGCTGGTAGCGACGTTGGCGGCGTCGCCGTTGTTGAGCGTGACGGTACCGAACGTGTTGCTCGGGTTGTTCAGCACTAGGCGGCTGCCCTGCCCGCTGTTCAACGCATTGTTGTGAACGTCGTAGTCGCTGCCGGCGATGGTGCCCAGCGTATCGTTCTGCATGCCCGCCGGTGTGCTCGCACCAGCCACGGCGTTCACGGTCATGTTGCCCAGATTCAGCGCAGCAGTCTGCACCAGGTTGTAGTCAGTGGTGGTCTTGGTGAGCGTCACCGGCGCCTTCGCCGTGTTAAGCGTCACCGTACCCAGCGTGTTCGCGCCACCATTCAGCAGAATGGCGTTCGTGGCTCCGCCGACGTTGCTCACCGTGGTGCTGCGCAGGTCCACCGTCACGTTCTGGCCCGCGTTCAAATTCACCGATGACAAGTCGAAGTCCGGCGTGCTGCCGGAGGCCACGACGACACCCGTCTTCGATGCATAGGCGTTGGTCAAACTGTTGGAGCCGCCCGCCGTGACGCTGCCGCCGCTACCCAGCGTATTGACGCCGCTGTAGTTGCCGCCAACGGTCACCGAACCGTTGACCGTGCCACCGGTCTGTCCGGTCTCGGTCAGGTTGGCGCCTACGGTGGTGGTACCCGTCTGATCGAGCGAACCTTGCGTAGCAATACTGTAGTTGCCGGCCACCGAGGAACCGTTCTCGGTCATCCCGGCCGTGCCGTTGGTCAGCGAGGCCGAATTGCCGGTGGTGAAGCGCGTGGTGTCCACCGCCAAGGTGTTGTCGTTGATCAGGCCGGCGGTCTGTTGCACGAGACCCGACGAACTGATCGACAAACTGTTGGCCGTCACGTTCGAGGCCAGCGTCACGCCGCCCGCGTTGGTGGACAGTGCGGCCGAACCCAACCCGGTCATGCCCGAGATCAAGTCCACCTTGCCACCGAACGCATTGATCGATCCGCCCACCGTAATGCCGGCGGTCGAACCCACGTCCAGCGTATTCGCGTTCACGCTGCCTCCGAGATTCAAGGCACCCAAGTTCTGGATCACCGCATTGCCGGTGCCGGTGAGCGAAGCATTCAGCGTCGACACCTTCGTCGCCAGATCGCCCGCCGTGCCCGGCCCGCCTGCACTCGCGGCCGTGCCGATGCCGTTCGCCGCCATCGCGTTCAGCGTATTGCCGATGACTACCGGTGACGCGGCCGATTCGTTGTCGATCACCTGTCCGTTAGTCGCGGTGAGCGACACGATGCCGGGTGCGCCCGCGGTGGTTTGCATCACGCCGTTGTTGAACGTGATGTTGTTGTCGGCCGTGGCCGTGATGGCACCAGCACCGCTGGTCACGTTCTGATTGATCAGCAGGTTCGAACCGGTGCCACCCGCGATCAGATTCACTGCGCCGGTACCGTTGGCACTCACCCCGCTCTGCGTCAGTCCCATCGCGTTGCCGGCGATCGTCGGGTTCACGTTGATCGCGCCGACCGTCAGCGTGCCGTTGGTGGTCTGCACATTCACCGCACCGTTTGACGAGGTGATCGCCCCCAGTGTCAGCGCGCCGGCATTGACCACATTCACGTCGCCCTGCGTATCCAGGCCCAGGATATTGACGGCCGTCGAGATCGGGTTGACCGTCGTGCCAATGCTGCCCGCTTTCGCGGTCAGCACCGCGTCATTGGCGCTCAACGTGCCGCCGGTCTGCTCGATGTTGCCGCTGGCGGCTTGGATGAAGGCATTGCCGGTGGTTGTCACGTTGGACGCCAGCGTCGCCGTGCCGTTCGACATCATGTTGATCTCGCCGGTGGTCGCCGTGTTGTACACCAGCGTCGGTGTCAGCAAGGTGCCAGTAGTGCTTGTGCCCGACAAGTTCGAGCTGGTCAGATCAAAGCCGACCTCGTTGATCGCGCCACCCAGCTGCACCGCACCGGTGGTCGACACCGCCGTGCTGCCATTGCCGCTTTCGTCGGTCGCCAACACCGGTGAATCGCCCGCGGCGATCGCCGTGGCGGTGTCGTAGCGAATCGGCGCATTCGTCGCGCCGATGCCGGTGGCCGCGTTCAAGGCCAGCGCCGACGCCAGGATCGCTGGCGCGCTTGCCTTCTGTGTGATCGCACCGTTCTGCGACGTCGCCACCACGCTGTTGGCGGCCGTGATCGCGCCCAGCTGCAGGCTGCCGCTGGTCGCTACGTTGGCCGAGTCTGCATTATTGATGGTGATGCCGGCGAAGGTATTGGCCGGATTGTTCAGCACGATGCGACTGCCCTGCCCGCCGTTGAGCGCATTGTCGTGTGTGTTGTAATTGATGCCGTTGATCGTGCCCAGGGTGTTGTTCTGCATCTGCGTGGGCGTGCTCGCACCGGCCACGGCATTGACCATCAGACTGGTCGTGGTAGGCAGCGTGAGCGCCGCCGTCTGCACCAGGTTGTAGTCGTGCAGACCCGTCGTCACCGTCACCGGTGCAGCGGCTGTCGTGATCGTCACGGTGCCAAGCGTATTGTTCCCCGTGTTCAGCAACACGGCATCGTTCGCACCAGTGACCGTCGCGCTGATCGAGCGCAGGTTCACCGTGATATTCGAAAGCGTGGTACCCGTCAGGTTCACCGACGACAGGTTGAAATCAGGTCCCGAACCGTTGGCCGTCACCACGCCGGTCACTGCCGCGTTGTTGTTCACCGCGCTGTTCGAACCGCCCGCCGTAATACTGCCGCCGCCCGCCGTGTTGTTCACACCGCTGTAGTTGCCGCCCACCGTCACCGTGCCGTTCACTGTGCCGCCGGTTTCGCCGCTTTCAGTGAAGTTGCCGCCCACCGTGGTGGCGCCGGTCTGGTTCAACGTACCTTGCGTGGTGATGGCGTAATTGCCCGCCACCTTGGAACCCGCGTCAGTCATCGTCGACGCACCGTTGTTGAGCGTCGCCGAGTTGCCGGTGGTGAAGCGTGTGGTATTCACACGCAACGCGGTGTCGCTGATCGACCCGTTCGTCTGCTGTACCAGGCCGGAGGAATTGATCGACAACACCCCGGTGGTGACGTTGTTCGCCAGCGTAACGCCGCCGGCATTGTTCGCCAGCGCGGTGGAACCCATCGCGTTCATGCCTGAGGTGAGATCCACCGTACCACCGGCGGCCGTGATGGGCCCGCTCACTGTGATGCCGGCGGTCGAACCCACGTTCAAGGTGTTGCTGCCGACGCTGCCCATCACGTTGAGCGCACCGCTGTTCTGCACCACCGCGTTACCCGCGCCGGTGATCACCGCATTCAACGTGCCGACCTGCGTAGCCAGATCGCCCGCCGAGCCCGGCCCGCCCGCACTCGCGGCCGTGCCGATGCCGTTGGCCGCGGTAGCGTTCAATGTGTTGCCGATCACCACCGGCGTGGCCGCTGCTTCGTTGTTGATCACCTGACCGTTGGTCGCGGTGAGCGACACAATGCCGGTCGCGCCGGTGCCGGTCTGCGCCACGCCGTTGTTGAACGTAACGTTGCGGTTCGCGGTGACATTGATCGCACCGCTACCGCTGGTCACGTTCTGTGCGATCAACACATCTGAGCCGGCGCCGCCCGCGGTGACGTTGGCGTTACCCGTACCGTTGGCGCTCACGCCGGAGTAGATGAGGCCCACCGCGTTCGCGCCAATCGTCGGCGTCAGCGCCACGCTGCCTACCGTGATCGTGCCGTTGGTGCTGCTGAGGTTGAGGTTGCCGTTGTTGGCCGACTCGGCCGCCAACATCATCGCCCCAGCGTTGTTGACGAACGCATCGCTTGCCGAGTTCACGCCCAGCGTGTTCACCGCCGTCTGCACCGTGCCCGCGCCAGTCGCACCGATAGGCCCGTTGTCGGAGGTGAGCACCGCGCCCTTCGCGGTGATCGTGCCGGCGGTGTAGGTGATCGCCTGGTTGCCTTCGACAAAGGCGTTGCCTGTCGTCGTGATGTTCGCACCCAGGTTCACATTGCCCGTCGTGGACTTCGCGTTGATCTCGCCGCTGCCGCTCACCATCGCGGCATTGACGTTCAAGGCACCGCCGTTGGCTTGCGTGCGGATTGTGCCGGTGCCATTCGCATTAAGGCCCGTCAGCGCCGCACCCACCGCGTTGCTGGCGATGGTCGGCGTCAGGTTCACCGTGCCTACTGTCAACGCGCCTGCCGTGGTTTGCACATCCAGCGCACCGTTGGCGGTGGTCGCACCGGCCACCGTGGTCGGACCTTGTTCGGTCGCATAAGCACTACCGGACGATTGCAGCGCCAACTGGCTGGAGTTGAGGTTAATGCGGTTGGCCGCCGTGCCGATCGTCGATCCTGCCGTCAATACCGCGCCCTTGCCACTCACCGTGCCGGCGCTTTGCGTGATCGCGTTATTCACCGCCTGGATGAACACATTGCCGCTGGTGCTCACGTTGGCGCCCAGCGCCACGTTGTTGGTGGCCAGCGCGTTGATCTCGCCGGCGGACGAACTGACCGGTCCATTCACCAACAGATCCGCCGCGGAGGTCAACTGCACATTGCCCGTGCCACCGGCCGCCACCGCGTTGCTCAGCGTCACGTTCCCGCTGGAGTTGGTGATGGTGATGTTGCCGCCGTTGGTGGTGACCGTGTTGCCGGTGGTGATCGGACCGGCCGCCTTCAGCGTGATGTTGCCCAACAGGCTGCTGTTGCCCAACGACGTGGTCGTCACCGCCGTGCCGGTAGTGGTGGTCGCCGGATTGCACAGGTTCGAGTGCGTGGCGTCGCAGCTGAAGCTGATCGCGTTGACCACGCCACCCAGTTGCACCGCGCCCGTGGTTGATACGAAGGTGCTGCCCGTCGTACCCGTCCCCGCCGTCGCCAGGATCCCCGGCGCGCCGGTCGCCGACACCACCGTCGCCGTGTCGTAGTTGACCGGGTTGGCCGCTGTGCCGATGCCGTTGAGCGCCGACAGGTTCAGCGTACGCGACTGGATCGCGGTATTGGTGCCGTTGCTGATCGCGCCACCGGTCGAAGCCACCGACAGGCCGTTGTTCAACGTCACATTGTTGACGGTGATGTTGCCGTCGCTCGACACACCGGCCGTGTCGGCGTTGTTGATGGTGATCGCACCAATCGTGTTGCCCGATGACGTCAACGCGATACGACTGCCGTTGCCGCCGTTCAACGCGTTGTCGTGCGTGCCGTAGTTGATGCCGTTGATGATGCCCAGGCCGTTGTTCTCCAGCCCGTTGGCGGCGGTGGAGCCGGCGACGCTGTTGACCGTCAGCGATGCGACGTTCACCGGCGCGGTCTGCACCAGGTTGTAATCGTTGGTGGCCGTACTGACCGTGACTTTGCCGCCCGTGGTCAGCGTCACCGTACCCAGTTCGTTGCTGCCGCTGCCGTTGAGCAGGATGGCGTCCTGCGCGCCGGTCACCGTGGAGGTCTTGCTGCGCAGATCCACTGCGATGTTGTTGCCGGTACCCAAATTGGCCGACGCGAGATCGAAATCCGGGCCAGCACCGGTCGCCACCACCACACCCGTGGTCGCTGAGTTGGCATTGGTCCAACTGTTGGCGCCGGCCGCCGTGATGCTGCCGCCCGCACCATAGGTGTTCACGCCGTTGTAGTTGCCGCCCACCTTCACCGTACCGTTCACCGTGCCGCCGGTGAAGCCGGTTTCCGTCAGATTGCCGCCGACGGTGGTGTTGCCCGTCTGGTTGAGCGCGCCACCCGTGGCGATGGTGTAGTTGCCGGTAACGGTCGAGCCGTTTTCGGTCAGCGTCGAGGTGTCGTTGGTCAGCGTCGCCGAGTTGCCCGTGGTGTAACGGGTCGTGTCGACCAAGAGCGTGCCGTCCTTGATCGTGCCACCGGTCTGTTGCACCAGGCCGGACGAACTGATCGATAGCGTATTGGCTGTGACATTCGCATTCAGTGTGACACCACCTGCGTTGTTGACCAGTCCAGTTGAACCTAGAGCGCTCATGCCGGAGGTGAGATCCACCGTGCCGCCCGTCGCGCTGATTGGTCCGCTTACCGTGATCCCCGCCGTGGAGCCTGCGTTCAAGGTGTTCGTGCCCACGCTGCCCATCACATTGAGCGCGCCGCTGTTTTGCACCACCGCATTGCCGGTGCCGGTAATCACCGCATTCAAGGTACCGATCTGCGTCGCCAGATCGCCGGCCGAACCCGGACCACCCGCGCTCGCCGCCGTGCCGATGCCGCTGGCCGCCGTCGCATTCAAGGTGTTGCCGATCACCACCGGAGTGGACGGTAATTCGTTGTCGATCACCTGACCGTTGGTGGCATTCAAGTTCACGATGCCGGTGGCGCCGATGCCGGTCTGCGCCACGCCGTTGTTGAAGACGACGTTGCGATTGGCGGTCGCCGTGATCGACCCACTGCCGCTGGTGACATTCTGGTCGACCAGCACGTCCGAACCGGCACCGTTCGCCATCAGGTTCACGTTGCCACTGCCATTGGCAGCTACACCCACCAGGCTCGCGCCTGCGGCCAGTGGTGTGTTGTTCGGGTTGTTGTCCCAGCCCACGTCCTTGCCCGTGCCGGGCAAGATGCTGGTGGCCACGTTCACGTTGCCGACCGTGATCGTGCCGTTGGTGGTGGTGACGTTGATGTTGGCGTTGTTGCTGCTTTGCGCTGCCAGCGTCACCGCGCCCGCATTGTTGACGAACGCATTGCCGCCGTTGGCGATCGCCAGATTGGTGGTGTTCGTCTGCACGGCATTGGTCGACGTGCCGATGGTGGTGCCGGACGTCAGCACCACCGCCGCTGCGTTGAGTACGCCCGTACCGCCGTAGGTCATCGCTTGACCGGATTGCGCCAGGATATTGCCCGTCGTGGTCGCGTTGGCGTCCCAGTTGATGTTCGTGGCGGCATACGCGTTGATCTCGCCGCTGCCGCTGCTGAGCGTGCCCGACGCACCCTGGTTGATATTGCCGCTGCCGCTCAAACCTGCCGCCAGCACCACATTGCCAGTGGTGTTGGCGCTCACCGCCGCATTCACGTTGACGTTGTCGTCCGCCGCCAAGCGGATGTAACCGCCGTTGGCCGTCGTCATCGGGCTGGTGACATCGAGCGAGCCGCTGCCGGCCGTTGTGCTGGCGCGCGCGGTGATGTCGATGTTCTTCTGCGAGTTGATACCGCCGCCGATCAACACGCCACCGGACGGATTCGTATCCAGCGCCGTCAGATACACGCCGGACTGCGCCTGCGTGCCATTGGCCGTCGCGCTCAGATTGCCGAAATACACGTCAAGCGGATTGGGCGTCGTCGAACCGTCACCACCGATCGTATTGGCGGCATTGAGTGTCAGCGTGCCGCCCGCCGAGAACGCCAACTTGTTCGACGTCGGCGTATCCGTGCCAATACCGATATCACCGTAGTTGGTGTCTTCCAGCGTATCGAGAATGTTGCGACCCGCGTTCACCGTAATCGAACCGTTCGGCGTGTAGGTGTGTGCCGCCGCCATCACGTCGCTGGTCGCGCCGATCGCATTCAGCGTGATGTTGTTGCTGCCCGTATCCGTGATGCCCACGGCCGACGTGAGGCCCTGCGCGTACACGTTGTTCGTCACCGCCGGCGTCAAAGTCGTTTGCGGTGTGGTGCCGGTCGGGAAGTTGCCCACCGTCAGCGTGTTTTGGCTGTCGGTGATGCTCACCGTGCCATTCGCGGAACCGGCTGCTGTCAATGCCAGCGGGCCGGACTGGTACACGTATG
This sequence comes from Rhodanobacter sp., assembly GCA_035566635.1. Taxonomy (GTDB): domain Bacteria; phylum Pseudomonadota; class Gammaproteobacteria; order Xanthomonadales; family Rhodanobacteraceae; genus Rhodanobacter. Next base: position 20,594 of record DATMQY010000011.1, on the reverse strand, counting down.
CGCCTGCGCCGGACTGGAACAGCGCCGCGTTGACGTTGGTGTCGATCGCATTGCCGATGCCCGTCGCACCGATGGCACCGCCGGCGATCATGGTCAGATTGTTGCCGCTGACCGTATCGGTGCCTTGTACACCGCCGCCGTGCGTGATGTTGCCGCCGACGGCTTGCAGGAAAATATTGCCGTTCGGCGCGGCAATCGAGTCAGTGATGTTGCTGTTGATGGCAACGTTGCCGGCGGCCTTGAGGTTGATCTCGCCGGTGGTGATGCCGGGCGAGTTAAACACCGTGACCGGTGCATTGACATTGATGTCGCCCGCCGTAGTGCCGACGTTGATGCTGCCGGCCAGCGTCGCGCCCGCGCTCTGCACCGACAGCCCGATCGGATCCAGCGGACTGGTGATCGGCGAGCCGTAGGGCGCCGGTGCCGGCCAGATCAAGCCGTTAGGGCCGAAGGTGAAGGCGGCCAGCGTACCGTTGACGAAACCGTTGTTGATCGTGAGCGTCTTGCCGTTGGTCACCGACAACACGCCCGTGGGTGTGTCACCCAGAATGGACATGCCGTTGTACGTACCGCCCACACCCAGCACGCCGGTCGGGTTGTTGGCCGGGGCGATGATCTCGCCGGACAAGCCATTGACACTGGTGTTGATGTCCGCGCCGTTGCCCACGATCAGCTGCAATTGATCGGCGCTGATCACCGACCCCGGCGAGGTCACGATCATGTTGCCCGCGCCCAGCGTGAGCAGCGAACCCGTGGTGGCACGCGACAGTGACGCCAGCACATTCAGATCACGATTGGCCACCAGGCTCACCGGCGCGGTACCGGCCGCAGGAGAAATGCCGCCCGTATCCGCCACGGTGATGTCGCGATAGCCCGCAATGGAAAGACTGCCGGTAGCGGCGCTGACTTTCAGCCATGCCGCTACCCCTAACGGGTTGTTCAACCCCGTATTGGCCGCGATGTTGCCCGCCAGGCGCAAGTCCGCCACGTCCCCGGGTCGGTGGTACCAGTAATCGTTGGCGTACTCGTAACCGGACCGGATATCCAGGTTGCCGGTGCCCATCGCGATCGAATAGGGACCGTTGACCTGCATCTCCCAGGCCAGCGGCGTGCCGAAGTTGGCGTAGGTGCCGTTGTAGGTCGGGCCTGGGCTGGTATAGAACTGCCCGGACAGGCCCAGACCCTGGCTGCCGGTGTTGCCGGTGACGATCGTACCGATCGGGTTGAGCGTCCCGGCCGCCACGTTGGCGACGATACCCGCATCGGCCGCGACCGTGCCGGGCGTAATGCCACCCACCGCCACCCCAGTGCCGAGATCGATGAGCGGGCCAATCCGGTTAGTGTTGCTGATGCTGTACCCGTAGACCCCCCAGACTTGGTAGCCGCCACTGGTCAGGCCGGTGAAAAAGCCGCCGTAGTTATTCTGGCTGACCGCGATCACCGCGGTGCCGGCATTCAACACGGTGCCCACCGCAATCGGCGTGCCGCTCAGCGTATACCACACACCGCCATAGCCGGCGGGAACGGTGAAGGTCGTATTGATCGTCCAAACCGGCGCCACGCTAGGCTGCAGGCTGCGCACACCGCTGTTGGTAAACACGGCGCCCCGGCCTTTGCCGCCCGACGTGTCGTAGCCGCGCGGATCGGTATTGCTGCCGGTGTAGACCGGCCCGATCGCCGCATAACCGGTAAATATGCTGCCGAGATCCGCGCCCGCCTGCAGGGCGAGGTTGCCCGCGCCGTTGCGCTGGAAGTTGGCGTTGAGGTTGATATCGCCCTGCGAGCGGATCGCGATGTTGCTGGTGTCCGTCGCGTTGCCCCACGACGACATGATGATCCCGCTACGCGAATTGACCGTCACATCCCCTGCCAGGGCAGCCAGGTTCATCTGGACGAATTCGTCGAACGACGTGTCTGTCGGCGACACCGACGTATCCGCTGATACGTTCACCACGCTGGTGGTCTTGCCGGGCGTGACGCCGTCGGCCAGCACGGCGTTGTGCAGCAGGTTTACGGTATAGACGATGCTGTTGTTCGCATCATTGCCTGACACGGTGGCCGACGCGCCCGAGTTGAAGCCGAGAATACCGTTGGTATTTAAGCTGTTACCGACAAGCTGATAAGCCGTGTAACCGTCAAGGTTATTGCCTGGTTGCGGGTTGAGATAGATGTTCGGCTTGATGAGGATATCGCCCTCGATGGCCGGTACCACCGCGCCGGCCCATGGCATGATTTGAAAGGAGTCATTGCCGTAGGGGAAATAGCCGTTCCCTTCCATGGGTTGATTGCCGGCGGTTTGCACCGTCACGTTGCGGAACGCTATCAAGGACAGCAGATCGGTGAAGGGCACGTAATTAATGCCGCTCGTGGTCCAATTCCACTGCAGATTGGTCAGATCGTTCGCACTCGCGGGGTCGTTCCCCACGTTGTTCACCAGAAAGTAATAGTCGGAACCACCCGGTTGGAATGACGCGAGATTGGTGCGCGCGGCCAACGTGGCCGGATCCATGAAGGTGAGCTTGCCGTGCTTGACCGCGGAGTCGTAGGGAAAATAGCTATTGCCGCCGTAGCCGGCTTCCCAATTGACGATTGGGCTGTTGCCCGGCTGGCCGATCCGGAAATATTGGTTGAACAGGTTGAGGTTGTGATCGACAAGGATCGTGGTGCTGTTCCCGCCCGACGTCGCAAACGGGAAGGTCTGCGTGAAACCGTTGAGCACGTTGCCCGTCCAGGAAAGCGACGCAGGTGTGGTCGTCGAACTCACCGCATACAGGTTGAAGTTGCCGAACCCCCTGAAGTCGATCTGGCCGAACATGCCTGACGACGAGGGCTGCAGAATGATCGGCTGGCCGGTATAGGTATAGTCATCCACGCTATCGGTGGCGCTGGGTGTGGCCGAGCCCGTCGCGCCGCCGGCAAAGTCGATCTTGTCCACATTGCCCGCGGCCTGGTTGTAGCCCAGCCCGTTCCACAGCGTGACGTTGCCGCCAATCTGCCACAGCGGCTGCGGTGCCAGCACCTTGAACTCGCCGAAGAGATCGCTCTGATTGGTGGCATAGTCGTAGCCGGCCTGAAGGATGACCGAATTGGCCACCGCCATCGTCTGCGTGACGCCGGCGATGCCATAACCTTGCGGAAGAATGATGTTGCCCGTGGCCTGAAGGACCAGGCCGCCGTTGCTGTTGACCGCGAGCGTATTCAATACCGCCGTGTTGCTGCCGTTCTGCAGCAGGTCGATGCGCGTATCGTCGAAGCCGCGAATATCCAGATTGCTGAAGGTGTTGTCGGTACGCGCCGGTCGCAGTTGTACCTGATTGGTGGGCGTGTCCAACGCCGCGCGCCCCTGATTGGGCAACTGCGCTTCGGTGGCGGCGATCGATCCTTGCCATGTCGCCTGCGAATTGGTCGGGATCGTGCCCGCGGTAATGGCGCCCAAGTCCGAGTACATGTAAACGGCGTCGCCCTGCAGAATGGTGTCGGGCTGTGAGAAGGTAATCAGGCCCGTGCCGTTATTGACCCCCGAGTTGTAGGCGCCATTCGGACTGCCACTGGTCAACACCAGCGTACTGCCAGCGCCGGCAATCAGATTCTGCGAAATGAGCAGGTTACTGTCAGAGATTTCTTCAATTTCGTTGGAGGCCAGGATCGGTGTGGTGGGCCCCGCACTGTCCTGCACCACCATGTTCTGGAAGCCTTCGATCACGAAGTTCTGGAACTGGCCATTGATGGCGTTCGGATGCACCAACACGATCGACGGATTCCAGGTGGTGCGATCGGTCGACGCGCAGTTGGCGGCCGTATTGCACCCGCTCGATGCCCAGATGTCCCCACCCTGCAACAGCGTGGGCGCGGGTCCCGCAAACTGAATAGCGCCCTGATAGGGCAAAGCATTGTTGACGAGTACCGGAGCATAGGCGCCACGACCCGCATCGATCACCAATTGGCCACCGCCACCAGTCGTAATAGGACCACCGGCATACGAATTACCCTGCAGAATGATGTCGCCGTTGGCGGTCTCGAGCACCAGCGAAGCACCATTCGGCACACTCAAGCTGGTGGGCACGGTCAACGCGGCACCGCTCGGGCCCCCGTATGAGAAGTAAACGATGCCACCACCGGTGTTCGCAGCGGGATTGAGCGAGATATCCGGCTTGACCGAACTGCTGGGTGCATCCCAGCGCTCCACTTCCATTTGGCCGAAGCCCAGTATCCACAAGCCGCCATCGAATGAAGTATTCCCTGCGCCATACTCGACCACGACGTTGCCAGGGAGGAAGCTGGAAACACCACCGCGGGCGCCTGACATCGCCACGACGTTGCCACCCTGCAGAATCACCGGATTGGCCGTGCCGCTATTGAATGTGACCGCGTTGTTACTCGTTCCCCCGCAGTTGCAGGCAACATTGCCGATCAGGTTGTTAGCGGAGCTGGTGGCATTTCCCATCCAGCTGCCTGGCCCGTATACATAGGGATTGACGTCACCCGCAAGAGTCAAGGTGTTATTGGGGCCTGCCGTCAACTGCGGCGTATTGACGGCGATGCCGCCCGACGACTGCAGATACAGATTGCCCCCCGCGGTCAGGGCAGCATTGACGTTGATGGCGTTCTGGGAAGCAAGGGTAAGACTGCCGGCAACCGTGATCGGCGCATTCACCGTGAGGCTGCCGGTGGGACTGCCTCCGCTGTTCAACGCCTGAGCTTGCATGGTGAGGGTGCCCGTTCCCGTGTTGACGATCGGCGCACCAGCATTCACGGTCAGGTTGTTGTACGCATACAGAGCGAGGCTGTTGTTGCTGTTATAAGTGAAGCCCTGCGTGATGGTGATACTGCCATTCAGCGGGCCGACCGGGCCGCCGACGGGATTGTTGGTATTGATGGTGACATTGCCGGTGCCCAGCGCCGTCGCGATGTCTTGCCAGCTGATATGCGAGGTGGCTGCCGTAAATGATGGGCCGGCACCACCCGGAATCGCCGGCGCGCCGGTAAAGCCGGTACTGGTACCGGCACCGGCCGCATCGATGGTGAGATCCGACGGATCCCACAGAATGCTGCCGTTCTTGCCACCGGCAGCACCGCCCTTCATGTCGACGCTGCCTTCGTAATTCAACTTGTCGTGGCCGGAGACTTCCGCGCTGCCGCCGCTGCCGCTGCCACTGCCCGTATCAATCAGGCTACCGCGGTAGTTGGTGGTGTCGTTCGCCCACACCACTACCTTGCCACCGGAAGCGTTGCCCTGCGTGCCGCTCGCGTTCAAGGTGACGCCGCTGTCGACGTACGTGCCGGTAGCATTGGCGATATCCGTGCCCTGCCCGTGCATGTCGCCGCCCACGCGAATCACGCCGCCGCCATTGGTACCGCTCGCGTTCAACGACGTGTTACCCATCAGTGCAGTGTGGTAACCCGTCACATCGATGTGACCGCCGTTGCCTGCCGTGCCGCTGGCATTGACCGTGCTATCGCCGGATGCATACGTGCCGTCAGCCGCATAGCTGCCGCCCACGACCGCCGTACCTGTATTTGAATTGGCCGTAAAGGTGGCCGTACCGCCTTGCGTGCCGGAGACATTGATGTTCGCGTTGCTGGCGTAAATGTTCTGACCGCTCACCTGCACGGTGCCGCCAGTGCCGTCCGCGTTCTGCGCCTGCACGGTGCCGCCCACCTGTGCGTCGCCGCCGCCCGTGGCGGTGATCTGCACGCTACCGTCCGGATTCGCCGCCGTGCCGGTGGCCTGGATCATGCCGGTGGTATTGATCGCCAGCGCGCCCAGGTTGTCGTTCACTGCCGCCAGCATCACCTCCGCTGCTTGCAGCGTACCGGCCACGTTGACGGTGCCATGCTCTTTTGCTTGCGGCATCACGGTAAGCGAACCGTTGGACAAGGTGACCTGATCGGCCGCCACCAGGTTGATCTTCGCACCTGCCATCAATTTGGCACCGGCATCGACCGCCACCGCCGGCGCCACCAGCGTGATGTCACCGCCCGGTGTGCTGATGGTGCCCAGCACCTCGATCTTGCCATTGCTGCCGGACAACACCATCGTGCCACCCTGCATGAAGGCGCTGTCGGAGATGTTGCCCGTGGTCGCGACAAAACCGCCCTGCACGTTGATCGCGCCGCTCTGCCCGACCAGAATGCCGTTCGGGTTGATCAGGAACACGCGGCCATTGCCTTGCACCAGACCATTGATCGTGCTGGGCAACGCACCCACGACGCGGTTGAGTGTGGCCGACAGCGCATTCGGCGCCTGGAAAGTCACCGACGAACCTTTGCTGACGCTGAAGTTGTTCCAGTTGATGATGGCGTTGTTGCTGGTCTGATGGATCAGCGTGTTGTTGCCCTGGGTGCTGATGGCGGCGATGCCCGCCGTCACCTGACCACCCGTTGGCCCTCCAGCCAGCGCGGCACTGCTATATGCAACGCCCTGAAGTACACCCAGTGCCGTGGCAATCTGCAGAACCAGTGATTTAACGCGCGGCACTCTCGAGGCCGAGCTGCGCGAGTTCAGGCGATCATAAGTAGTCGTATTCATATGCTGTCCCGCACTGCTTGTTGTTATGCGGTTGATGTCGCAAGCGCTGTCTCTGCTTGCACGCGCGACAAACTGAATATCGGTCGCGGACGTACAGCGATGCTGCGCATGAGCTCTTAAAGCAATAACGAGTGAACCCCTGAACACTGCCCCCTTACGATCGGAAACGATCAAGTGTTTTACCGACAGACTTCTTTAAATCACCAGACTCAAGACGCAGGCTGACAAGCACGACATTAGTCCTGCATCAAGTGCAGGACAATTAAGAAGGTTCTTAGGGATGTTTTGGACGAATCGGGAGTGAGGCATGGCGCCACGGCGAGGACGCCAGTATCGCTGAGGTGATCGCGCACCGTCGCATGCAGCCCGAGTAGAGCAATCAAGGAGATCGTCAGTGATCGCAATGTGCATACTGCCCAGACCTCGTTCAAGGATGGCACCAGTACTGCATGATCCATGCGATGACGAGGTGGCTCGTGTGCGATCCCCCATCTCGCATACCTTACGGAGCACATGAAAATCAGGCGATTCGTGTTCCGTCAAGAATCGCCCTGCTGTCCGGGGCGCGAGCGTAACGCAGTATTTGTAAGATAGGCGTGATAACGAACGTCCGGTCTGCCCGCCGATGCAGCATGTTGCTCGATCCGGATGGCGCGGGGGGAGGCGTCAGCTGGTACCACACTCCCTTGTTCTGGCCAGGCGTAGGCAGCGATGGTGGCGGCCTTGTCTGCTGCAGCAACTGCCCGGCATTCGGCGGTGGGGTCTGCGCGAATACTGGCGCGATCCCAACGAACACGGCCAGCGCAGCAAATACGCTGGCCGTGTTTTGCCGTTTTTGTGCAGTCTCTGATGAGTTTCCGCAACCGGATATAGGATTTGTCTTAGCAGCCATAATCTCTATCCCCCTTTTTGTAGAGAGTACTCTGTAGTCCCTGACAAATTTCCGCCACCGGATATAGGATTTGTCTTAGCGCCTATATCTCTACCTCCCTTTTCGAGAGAGTAACGTAGACAAGGCGCGGTGAAGCATGGGTATAAAAAATTTTCTCCCCATGTTTCAGTGATTCTTTAATTTGGCGATCTGGCTCTAGATAGCTGGTTCCGAAAAGTTATACCTTGACTGTTTCAGCTATCCGACAAACCCGCCGGTGTCGCCCAAGCCTCCGACCTATCTGGCGAGCACTCACCGCTCGGGCGACCTCATTCCCGCCCACCGCGTACCGGACATGTAACACTCGAAAAGCCGACATCGCGAGCGGAAAGATGGAGGCCGTGCCTGGATGCTGGCAAGCAGGATGTCGTGCTGGCCGAACGCCGCCGAGATACCAACGTATGTCAGGGCGAACGTTCTTGCAGTTCGCTAATTGCGTGCCGCTGCCCAGAGAGATCTGTGGCATGGCTCATTCGAGCAGGTAGCCGAGCCCTTGTTGTACAAGATATTGGCCGATTTCGTCGCGGGATCGCAGCCCGAGTTTGTGCAGCGCGTTGTATTTGTGCGCTGTCACTGTCTTGTAGCTACGGCCAGTGTCGACCGCTATCGCCTTAAGCTGCTCTCCTTTCGCCAAGGCGATCATGACGACGCGCTCTCTTGATGTAAGCCCGTTCCAGGGATGCCCTTTTGCTGCGTCCATATCGATTTCCGGATCCACGAACATCCGGCCATCGAACACAGCGCGAATCGCCTCGATCGCGACCTGCGGTCCGCTGGCCTTCGATACGTAGGCGCGCGCACCGAACTCCAGGGCGGCCTGTGCCAGGCATGGCTGCACTGCTCCTGTGTAGATCATCACCGACAGCCTGGGCTGCATGGCCAATACCGCGCGCAACAGTGACAGGCCCTTGATCGCTCCAGGCATGTGCATGTCGAGTACCACGTAGTCACGAGGCCCTTCCTTGAGGCGACTGAGCAAATGATCGCCGTCAGCGACGGACTCGATCAGGATGTCGTGCTCGCCGAAGGTGGCCTTCAGCATTTCCGCCAGCGCGAAGACGATGATCGGATGGTCATCGGCAATCAGGACCTTTCTTGCTGGCATATCGGGTTTGCTCACTCTCCCGGTACTCCGCTTTCTACGGACAGATAACCGGCGACACGCGCTTGCGCCCGGTCCAGCTCATTCCGCGCCACTGAATTGGCCTGGGTCATCGGAACCTTGCCCTCTCGATTAGCGCTGCCAGGGAGGCGTCCTGCGTGACCGGCCGGCGGCTAACGTACTTCGTCCTGCTCATTTCGGCCTGGGATACCCCTCCCAAGCTGCTACCCTGATGATTATGGCAAGTTGCAGCGCTTGTCCAACTATTTCGGAGCATCGCCAGGTCCCACTTAGATGTCCAACTCACCCTATTCTGTTGGCCTGAGCACTCTCGTCGTCGACGACGATCCCACGATGGTAGCGATCATCGTCGCTGTGCTCCACGATATGGGTCTCACTTCGGTCGAAACCGCCGCCAACGGCACGGCTGCGCTCGAACGGCTGACAGCTGACTCGATCGAACTGCTGGTCTGCGATCTCAACATGCCGGGCATGGACGGCATTCGCCTGATGAGCCATATCGCGTCGTTCGTCGTGCGTCCGGCGATCATCCTGATCAGCGGCGAGGATCAGCGTGTGCTCGATGCCAGTCAACGATTTGCCGAGGCGAAGGATCTGAACGTTCTCGGAGTATTACGCAAACCGGTAACGTTCGAAGCCCTCACGGAACTGCTGCAACGGTATCGCCCGGCCAGTCGGCGAGTATCGCCAAATCCTCGTCCCGTATTGCTGGACGACGACGCGATACGCTTCGGCCTGACTTCTCAGGCCCTGCACCTGACCTATCAGCCAAAGGTGAGCCTGCAACACGGCACACTTGATGGCGTCGAAGCCCTGCTGCGCTGGCACGACCCGGAACGAGGACTTATCCCGACGCCCGAAGTGATCCGAGCAGCAGAAAACGCCGGTTTGATCGATGCACTGACGCTTGCCGTCCTGGCAGGCGTCGTCCGTGATCGTATCTCGCTTGCACGCGAAGGCATCGATATCAATATGGCCTTCAATGTGTCGATGTATAACCTGCATAACCTCGCGATCGTCGAGCGGATGTGCGACATCATTACTGCGGCGGGCTACCAGCCAGACCAGTTCACCCTGGAGGTCACCGAAACGCACCTGATGAATGATCTGGCTCAGGTTCTTGAGGCGCTCATTCGATCCCGTCTGCAGGGTTTCAGGATAGCCATCGACGATTACGGCACCGGCGCGGCGACCATGCAGTTCCTGATGCAACTGCCCAGCACCGAGTTGAAGATCGATCGCAGCTTTGTCGCCGCCGGCCCGCGCAACGAGGAGGGGCGCATACTCCTGCAATCCGCGATTGATCTGGGTTTGCAGCTTGGCCAGGTCGTCACCGCCGAAGGCGTGGAAACCGAAGAAGAAGGCCGGCTCGCACGCGAACTCGGCTGCCATCTCGGTCAAGGCTACCTCTACGGACAACCGATGGAGGTCGATGCCCTCATCGCCTGGACGTCCACGCATCCCGTCCGCCCTGCATCAGCCGAGCAACCCCGGTAAAAGGAAGCGACATGAATCGTCTCGCTCATGAGGATCGCTCCTTGAAAGCAGTGACGCGGGCCAAGGTCAATTCGAGCTCTCTCTGGGCAGATTCCGCCAACACCACCAGGTCCGCAGCCGTTCCCGAGTGCAGCTCCACGGCTTCGAAGGCGAACGCAGTCGACTCCTCTCCCATCTGCCTGCACCCGGATTTCAGCTTGTGCGCAAGCTCCCTCAACGTGTCGCTATCGGCTGCGTGTCGTGCCTGCGTCCACCGCTCCAAATCTACGCGAGTGCTGGTCACGAAAACGTCCAGCACGAGGTGCAACCTGGTTTCGTTGTTGCCCAGGAGGCGAGCCAGCACGGCAAATCCGGATTCGGCTTCCAGCGATGATCCTGTCGTTTCAGTTGCCAGGACCGGCTCCGCATGAGTGGACAGCATTCGCGCAAGAATCCGCTTCAGATCCGGCTTCTGCAGGGGCTTGGCAAGGTAGGCGTCCATTCCCAGTGCAAGACAGCGCTCACCTTCACCCAGCAGAGCGTTTGCAGTGATTGCCACGATATTCAAGTGCGGCCGACCGAAAGCTGCCTCATCTCGACGAATTCGCTCGGTTAGTCCGTAGCCATCCAGACGCGGCATGTGGCAATCCGTCAACAGCAGCCGATAGCGGTTGCGGTTGGCCTGCAACTTGTCCCACGCCTGCTCACCGTCCTCGGTCACGTCGCAGGCATAGCCCAGGCTCTGCAACTGGCGGATGATCACCTCGCGGTTTGTTGCATTGTCCTCGGCGAGGAGGATTTCCGCCTCCGCAATGCTCTCGCCTCGGATCGTTACATCAGCGGGTGACGACTCGGCGGCGATGGCTGGGACCACGGGACTGGCCAGGCCTAGCGCCAGTTGGCAGCCTCGCGCCAGCCCGGGACTGGTCAGCGGACTGCCGGCAACTGCCGTGACGCCCTGGACGATGGTCGGCGGCGTCCGCTGACTGTCCCCGCGCACGATGATGATCGGGATCCGTGCGGCAGTCGCGCGTTGGCGAATGACGCAGCAAAGCGCCTCATGGTCCTCCGCAAACCCCTTGTCGAGAAGAACCAGATTCCGTTCATCGGTCGCATCCTCGCTGCGATCCAGTCTCTGCAACAGCTGGTCGAGCGATGTTGCGATCTCAACGTCTACGCAGAGTTCGTTGCAAAGCTCGCGCAGCAGAATTGCGCGCTCGATGGATTCGCATAGCGCGAGGACACGCACGCGTGGGAGCGCGTAGTCTCTTCTGGAGCCATCGACGGCGATCGATTCCAGCGGAATCACTACACTGAATCGGCTACCCGATGCAACTTCGCTGTCGCACCCGACTTCCCCTCCCATCAGCGTCACCAGGTGCTTGACGATCGTCAAGCCAAGGCCCGTGCCGCCGAAACGGCGGGTGGTGGCTGCATCGGCCTGCTCGAATGGCTGGAAAAGGCTCTCGATGGTACGGCGATCCATGCCGATGCCGGTATCGACGACGTCGAAGCGGACATGGTGCCGGCTTCCGGTAGGAATACCAGCCACGCTTACGTAGACACGGACACCTCCCTTCTCGGTGAACTTGACCGCGTTGCCGATCAGGTTGGTGAGCACTTGGCGCAGTCGCATGCGGTCGCCCTTCAATCGGCGAGGCACGTCGCGGGAGACGAAGACATCCAGATCGATCCCTTTGCCGGCAACCTGGGTGCGCAGCGATTCGGCCACGGATTCCACCAGCCTGCGGGGCGAAAACAGCGTGTGTTCGAGCTTCAGTTTTCCCGCCTCGATCTTCGAGAAATCGAGGATGTCGTTGATGATCGCCAACAGCACGTACGCGGAGTCCTTGCAGATTCCAAGCAGCTGTTGTTGCTCCTCGCTCATGGGGGTTTCGAACAGTAGTTCCACCATGCCGATGACACCATTGATCGGCGTGCGGATCTCATGGCTCATCATGGCGAGAAAGCGCGTCTTCGACTCCGTCGCCTGTTGCGCTTCCTCCGCCGCCCGTTGCAGCTCTGCATTGAGCGCCTCTTCTCCCGTAACGTCGCGGACAATACCCGTCAGCGATGCTCCGGCAAGTGGATCGGCATGGAGCATGGAAACGGCGCGGACGGCGATGCAGTGCACCTGTCCATCTGGATGGACGATCCGATACTGGTCCGCGTAGCTGCCACCTGCCGTCAATGCGCGCAGAAGCTGCGCCAGTACCCGCCTTCTGTCGGTTGGATGCACTGCCCGTAGGCAGCTCCTGCGCGTGGTCTCGCGGTCCTCGGGCCAGCCAAAGATACGGCGGACATTGGCATCGCAATCCAAGGTGGGATCACGCGTCCACTTCTTTTCGCCGACGGCTGCAGCGGAGACCAGTTCGAAACGCCAGACGCCGAGGTCGCCGCTCTCAAGCGCCATGGCCAGATCGCGCCGTGACCGCGTCAGTTCCCCGAGTGCGCGTTCGGCTGCCTGCTTGGATTGCTCCAGCTCCAGCAGTTCGTGCTTGCGCTGCGAGGCATCGCGATTGACGCCGATGAGGTAGCCGGATTTGCCCAACTGTCGATAAGGTGCCGCATGCCCCTCGATCCAGCGCCATTCGGAGCCGGAATCGTCAATGGAAACACGGTACTCGAAGTCGACCGCGACGTCTTCCCGCAATGCCCGGTCGACCTGCTCGCGGACACGCCCGATATCGTCGGGATACATCCGCCCGAAAATATTGGCCAGCGGCGGTGCGCCCGGCGGAACGGCGAGCAGTGTCCTAGTATACGAATCGATCTCAGCTTCGTCCGTATCCACTCCCCACACCCACATACCGAATCGTGCGGCATGCAGGGCGACCGACAGTCGGGCATGGCTTTCCTTCAGTTGCTCGCGCAGTGCCCGATGTCTCCAGGCCACGAATGCGCGAGCCAATGCGAACAGCAGCGCAATCGCCACGATCGCGTAAAGCAGATAGGCCCAGCCCGTGCGCCATGGTGGCGGCGTGATCTCGATCGGCAGCGACAGATCCGGGTCGCCCCACCTGCCATCGCGCTGCAACTGGCGAACCTGGAGACGATAGGTTCCCGGCTGTAGCCAGTGGTAGGTGATCGTAAGATCGTTGGGCATGTCCCGCCAGCTGTCCTCCAGGCCCACCAGGCGATAGGACAGGCGACGCGCATCCCCCAACACCGCAATGCGAAACACAACGCGGCCATCGGAGTACTTCGCCTTGATGTCCGATAGTCCGTTGCCCTGGAGGTTGACCGTGGTCCGATCACCGGCTTCATAGCTACTGAGTACGACAGGCGCCGGGTCCGCGATCTGGATTGCCTGTGGGTCGATCCGCCACAGTCCGGCCAACGTGCCGAAGTACAGCCCCCCATCCGTGCTTAGCAGGGCGGACTTCATGTTGATCTCGGCGTCAGGGATTCCGTCGGCAGGCAGGTAACTCCGGAAGCGATCCTGCTCTGGATCCCAGCGCGCGATGCCGCTGTCGGTGCCCACCCACAGCGCGCCTCGGGCGTCGCTGACGATCGCTTCGATGGTGATATCGGGGAGGCCATCCTCCAGGCCATAGCGTCGAAATACCAGTCGGCCGCTGCCATCCGTTGTGAGGCGATTGAGGCCGGCCCGGGTGCCTACCCACAACCGGCCGTCCTTATCGGTATAGGTCTGCAATACATAACTGTCGGATAGCGTGGTGTTATCACCACGCTCATGTTGATAGCGACGGACCTGGCCTGTTTCGGGGCTGAAATTCAATACGCCCTTCATGGTTCCGATCCAGAGCGAACCATTCGGTCCCGGTGAAACGGCCTCGGTCAAGTCGAACACAAATGGCTTCACCCCCTCGTATGCCTCAACACGGCGCAGCGCCTTCGCGCCTGGCTCAAGGACTGCAAAGCCGCTTAAATGTGTGACCCACAGGCGCTGCCGGGCATCCAGAAACGCACCGGTCATGGTGGGATTGATGGCCTCCAGGGGAAACCTGCGTACCGACCCGTCCGGCCGCCAATGGAACAGGCCTTCGCGAGCGCTGGTGATCCATAGCCCGCCTTCCCTGTCGCTGACGAGCGCACGCGATGAAAGCGGCAGTGCGGACGAGGCTGGCATGGGCTCCAGTAGATCCGTTTCCCGGTTCAACTTCATCAGACCACCGTGGCATAGCGCTGCCACCAGTCCGCTGCCCTCCGTTTCGCCCATCGCGCAGACACTCTTGCCAGCCTTGGTGCGATAGCGCGACAAGGCCGTCTGGCCAAGACTCAGGCGGCTGAGTCCCGAAGTCGCCTGGGCGATCCACAGGTTGCCGCTGCGATCCATCGCCAGGGCGGTGACAGGCCCAGGATGCAGGCTTTGCGGATCCCCCGGATCGTTGCGGAATATGGACAAGGTGCCTTGCCACGGGTCGAATCGATAGAGCCCTTCGTTGTAGACGCTGCCCAGCCAGACCGAGCCGTCCCTGGCGATTACCATGGAGGTGGTCCTGATGAGTGGGACTGGCATGGCGATGCGGTGAAGCGCGCGTGTTGCCCAGTCGAAACGCCAGAGACTCAGGCCGACAGCCAGCCATAACCCTGTCTTGTCGGACGCCATGGCGGTAATTTCGCCCTGGGTGCCCTCGGGCATGGTCAACAATGTGGAAATCCGCTTGGGATCGCGGATGTCGATCGTGACCACGCGATGATCACGGAGAGCTACGAACAGGTTCGTGCGATCCGGGCTGAAGGCCATGGCTTCGAAGCTTTGCGGCATCGTCCAGGTTATTTCGCCGCGGCGATCCAATCGCAGCAAGCCCAGGTCGCTCATCTGCCACACCTGGCCCAGCGCATCGCACGCGAGCCACGTAACCATTTGTGGACTCACGCCACGAATCTTCATCGGAACGAGCGTCAGCATTCCTGTGTGCGAATCGAGCCTCTGCAACGTGCCATTCGGGCTGCCGATCCACATCGCGTCACTGGCCTCGGCCAACGCGTAAATGTATCGACTTTCCAGCGTATCGGGGCGAGCAGGATCCCGATCGAGATTGAAGAAATTGTGTCCATCGAAACGATGGACACCACGGTCGCCGGCAATCCAGATGAACCCGTGCCGATCGCTCACGATCTCGAGGATCGTCGTGCTCGGCAGGCCCTGCGTCCGGTCAATGGCTTCGAAAGCGGGCTGAATTCCAGCCGGTGCGAGCCTGACCGGGCGATCCCCCGAAATTTCCTTGGTCGCCGCGTGGAGGGCGCCCATTCCGATCATGCAAAGCGCGATGATCGAACCGATTAGGAACCGCCTCATGAAGGATTCCGATGCCGTCGGATCGACGCACTCCGACTCTAGCCCCCGCCGATCAAGAAGCCCTCCCTGGACGATTCAGACTGCTCTGCGTGTCGGGCTGGTGTCAAGTTGGCACGCGGTTTTCAGGCTCTTTGACGCGATCGCAAAAACTTTCGCACAACAAAATTATCGCGATCCAAACAAGCAAATGGTGCCTTGCTCAATTCCTGTTTATCGCACGGCCCTCGGGCGCAAGTGATTGTTTTCTGAAATTTCATTAATTCTCAACTTAAGAAATTTCATTTCAGCGCAGCATCAAATGCGCAGACCATATAGACGTCTAATTTCCACTTTTCCTAATTGACAAAAAAAATTCCACGGACATATCGTCAAGCCACATTCATCGCTGGGGAGCGGTGATGGATGTGTCGCACGCAACACGTTTCATCCCCGTTCCATTTTACCGTTCACTCGGTCAGGCGTTTCCTGGAGGGGCGTACTGGTGAAACGCGGCGAAGATCATGGCGTTTGATTGAACTACGAGAGTCGCGCGAAGCGCGCGGCATGTCATTGCCACGAGATATGGGCGGCCGTGTCCGGCCTGCTCGCTCTCCATTTCGGGGAAATAATCATGAATCACAAGGTTTTCTTGAATACCCTTGCAGCCTGCTGCATGCTTGGCTTAGCCGCCACGCCGGCATTCGCTTCGGAGACCAACCCGTATGCGCCGGCCAACGGCCACGCGTACCGTCACGGTGCGCTGCCGACCCGCGACGTGCATGCCAAGATGAAACACTGGGAGGCCCAGCATGCGCTGGCTGCGCAGGCAGTAGCCACTGGCGCTAATACACTGAGCTTCGGCGGCGGCACCAACGGTGTGGGCGTGATGAGCGGCAAGGTGAAGGTCTACGTCGTGTACTACGGCACTCAGTGGGGCCAGCGCACCACCAATGCCAAGGGCGACTCCGTGTTCACCGGTGACGCCTCGGGCGCCGCCGCGGTGACAGAGGAGATGTTCAAGGGCATCGGCACCGGCGGCGAGCTGTGGTCGGCAGATCTGACCCAATGGTGCGACGGTCCCAACGTCGCCAGCGGCGCCATCAGCTGCCCGTCGAACGCCAGCTTCGTGCCGTACCAGGCCGGCGGCACCCTTGCCGGCGTGTGGTACGACAACACGCAAGCCTCGCCTGCCGGTGCCACATCCGGCCAGCTCGCCAATGAAGCGATCGCCGCCGCGGCGCACTTCGGTAACACCACCGCAGCGTCGAACCGCTACGCCTACTACATCATCTTGTCGCCGACCGGCACCAACCCGGATGATTACGAGGCTCTGACTCCCGGTGATCTGGCGTACTGCGCGTGGCACAGCGGCACCGCTTCGAATTACGGTGACATTGCGTTCAGCAACCAGCCGTACAACATAGACCAAGGTGCCTCCTGCGGCGTGGGCTTCGTCAACGGCAACGGCGCTGCTGGTCAGCTCGACGGTTTTACCATGACGCTCGGTCACGAGTGGCACGAGATGATGTCGGATCAGCTCCCGTCCGGTGGATGGACACACTGGGTGAACAATGCGCCTACCTCTACGGAAAACTCCGACGAGTGCGCCTGGATCGCGGCGGGTTCGCCCGGTGGTGCGGCCAACGTCACGATGGGTAACGGCACCTATGCCGAGCAGGCCAGCTGGTCCAACGACACCAACTCGTGTGCGATCTCGCATCCGATTGTTGGTGGCGGCGGTGGTGGTGGCACGCCGGTCGCGAACTTCAGCGACACGACCAGCGGTTTGACGGCGAACTTCACCGACAGCTCCACCGATACCGGCGGCACCATTTCGTCGCACTCGTGGACCTTCGGTGACGGCAGCACGTCAACGGCCACCAGCCCGAGCCACACCTATGCGGCCGCTGGCACCTACAGCGTGACCGAGACGGTGACCGACAGCGTCAGCGGCAAGACCAGCTCCAAGACGGCCTCCGTGACCGTCGCCAGCCCGGGTGGCACGCCGACCGCCAACTTCAGCAGCAGAGTCAGCGGTCTGACGGCGACCTTCACCGACAGCTCCACCGACTCGGGTGGCACCATCGGCACGCATGCGTGGACCTTCGGCGACGGCGGCACTTCAGCTGTTGCCAGCCCGAGCCACACCTATGCGGCCGCCGGCACCTACAGCGTCACCGAAACGGTGACCGACAGTGTCGATGGGAAGACCAGCGCCAAGACGGCATCGGTAACGGTCTCCAGCGGTGGTGGTTCGTCGCAGCTGCTCGGCAACACCGGCTTCGAAAGTGGCTCTGCCTCGCCGTGGACGATGACCGCCGGTGTCCTGTGCACCAACAGCACCTGCTCGGGTGAAGTCGCTCACAGCGGCACCGGGTTCGCCTGGCTCGATGGTTACGGCACGACGCACACCGATACAGTGTCGCAGACGGTGACTATTCCGAGCGGCAAGACCTCGGCCACCCTGTCGTACGCACTCCACATCGACACGCAAGAGACCGGGTCGACACCGTATGACACGCTGAATGTGCAAGTCCTGAACAGCGCAGGCACCGTGCTTGGAACCTTGGCGACTTACTCGAACGTCAATGCTGCCAACGGTTACACCGTGCATACCGCGAACCTTGCCGCGTATATCGGCCAGACGGTGACGATCAAGTTCACCGGCACGGAAGATTACTCGCTGGCGACCTCGTTCGTGCTGGACGACGTCACGCTGACCGTGCAGTAAGCACCCCGACGGCAGTCGCCTCGCGCGGCTGCCGTC
This sequence comes from Rhodanobacter sp., assembly GCA_035566635.1. Lineage (GTDB taxonomy): Bacteria > Pseudomonadota > Gammaproteobacteria > Xanthomonadales > Rhodanobacteraceae > Rhodanobacter. The sequence continues at coordinate 2,523 of DATMQY010000011.1, read as the reverse complement.
AACGGTTATCGAGGATGCGCAAGACCGCATCACCAGTTTCAAATCAGGAAGTCTTACGGCCCGATCGGCAACGATCGGGCTTTTTGTTGCATGCGCACAGCGATAGTGACCATCGCCGACAAGCCGCCGCCGCAGAGGATCCATGGACGGCTGTCCGACATGGAGGCGATGTCCTGGATGATGGCAAGCAGGATGTCGTGCTGGCCGAACGTTGAAATACCAACGATGGTCAGGGCGAAGCACGTCCTCAATCCAACACCGGAGTACAGCAGATTAAGCGATCGCTTAGCCTGCATTTCATGAGGTTTTAGGTTCTTTTCCCTAATCGCAAAAACTTTCGCGCAGAAGAATGATCTCGATCCAAGTAAGCAAAATGGTGCGCTGCGCAACTTCTCCCCCGTTCCGACACTAGGCGTAAGCGGTTGTTTTCATAAGTTTCAATAATTTTCACAAGTGAAATTATATTTCAATGCATCAATAAATGCATTGGCCATATAGACGTCTAATTTCCATTTTTCCTAATTGACAACAAAATTTCCACGGACATATGGTTGCATCACATTCATCGCTGGGGAGCGGTGATGGATGTTTGCACGCAACGCCCGTTCCATATTTACCGTTCGCTCGATCAGGCGCTTCCTGGAGGGACGCACTGGTGGAACGCGGCGAAGATGATGGCGTTTGATTGAACTACGAGAGTCGCGCGAGGGGCGTGACATGTCATTGCCACGAGGTCTGGGCGGCCGTGTTCGGCCCGCTCGTCCTCATTTTGGGGAACACATTCATGAAACATAAGTTTCTATTGAACACTCTTGCCGCCTGCACCTTGCTTGGCTTAGCCGCCGCGCCGGTGTTCGCTACGGAGATCAATCCGTATTCACCGGCCAACGGCCACGCGTACCGTCACGGTGTGACGCCGACCCGCGACGTGCACAACAAGATGAAGCAGTGGAATGCCCAGCACGCACTGGCTGCGCAGGCGGTAGCCACCGGCGCCAATACGCTGAGCTTCGGTGGCGCCCTCGCTGACGGTGTGGGCGTGATGAGCGGCAAGGTGAAGGTCTACGTCGTGTACTACGGCACCCAGTGGGGCCAGCGCACCACCAATGCCAAGGGCGACTCCGTGTTCACCGGTGACGCCCTTGGCGCCGCCGCGGTGGCTGAGGAGATGTTCAAGGGCATCGGCACCGGCGGCGAGCTGTGGTCGGCCGATCTGACCCAGTGGTGCGACGGTCCCAACGTCGCTGTCGGCGCGACCAGCTGCCCGGCGAACGCGAACTTCGTGCCGTACCAGAGCGGCGGCACCCTTGCCGGCGTCTGGTACGACAACTCGGTCGCCTCACCCGCACAGGCAACCGGCACGCAGCTGGCGGAAGAAGCGAACGCTGCCGCAGCGCACTTCGGCAATACCACCGCCGCGTCGAACCGCTACGCCTACTACGTCATCCTGTCGCCGACCGGCACCAACCCGGATAATTACAAGGGCCTCAATGGCGCACAGGGCTACTGCGCATGGCACTCCTACAACACTGACCCACACATGGACGGTGGTCCGGCCACAGCCCCGTACGGTGACCTGGCGTTCAGCAACCAGCCGTACAACATGGACCAAGGCGCCTCCTGCGGCGTGGGCTTCATCAACGGCGCCGGCGCTGCCGGTCAGCTCGACGGCTACACCATGACGCTCGGTCATGAGTGGCACGAAATGATGTCGGATCAGTTCCCGCTGACCACCTCGACTAACACCCCCGAAGGTGGTTGGATGAACAACGGCGCCAATGGGGGCACCTTGGCGTATGAGAACTCCGACGAGTGCGCCTGGATCGCGGCGGGTTCGCCCGGTGGTGCGGCCAACGTCGTGCTGGGTAGCGCCGGCACGTTCGCCGAGCAGGCCAGCTGGTCCAACGACACCAACTCGTGCGCGATCTCGCACCCGATCGTCGGTGGCAGCACGGGTGGTGGCGGTACGCCGGTCGCGAACTTCACTGACACGGTCAGCGGTTTGACGGTGAACTTCACCGACAGCTCCACTGATACCGGCGGCAGCATCTCGTCGTACGCGTGGACCTTCGGTGACGGCAGCACGTCGACGTCCGCCAGTCCGAGCCACACCTATGCGGCCGCGGGTACCTACAGCGTGACCGAGACGGTGACCGACAGCGTCAGCGGCAAGACCAACGCCAAGACCGCCTCCGTGACGGTCACCAGCACCAGCACGGGTGGCACGCCGACTGCCAACTTCACCAGCAGCGTCAGCGGCCTGACGGCGACCTTCACCGACAGCTCCACCGATGCGGGTGGCACCATCGGTACGCATGCGTGGACCTTCGGCGACGGCAGCACTTCCGCTGTCACCAGCCCGAGCCACACTTATGCGGCCGCGGGCACCTACAGCGTGACCGAGACGGTGACCGACAGCGTCAGCGGCAAGTCGAACGCCAAGACGGCATCGGTGACTGTCGCCAGCGCCGGCAACGGCACGTTCAGCAACAACCAGTCGTATGTCATCAACGACAACGCCAC
>DATMQY010000010.1:0-322012 GCA_035566635.1 Rhodanobacter sp. | reverse complement strand
CGACGAAGTGGCGTGGCTACCCAAGACCTTCGCCTACAGCTTCGTCACCAGCGACGAGCGTGGCGTGTCCGCCAACCACTGGCGGCGTACCACCACCACCGGGAACGCGGTGGGGGTAACGTACTTCGATGCGATGTTGCGCCCGGTACTGAGCGACAGCGACATCGGCGCCAGTGTGCAAGCCAGCACATTGACCACCTACGACAGCAAAGGGCAGAAGACCTTCAGCGCGTACCCGAGCGCCAGTGCACTGACCTTCACGCAAACCCCGGCCGCGGCCGGCATCCAGGGCGTCGCGACCACCTACGATGCGCTGGAACGGATGACCCAGAGCCAGCAGAACTCCGAGTTGGGCACGTTGACCTCCAGCACCGCCTATCTATCCGGTGCCCGGCAACAGGTGACCGACCCCAAGGGCAACGTCACCACGACCAGCTACCAGGTGTTCGACACACCCAGCTACAACGCACCGATCCTGGTGCAGGCACCGGCCAGCATCACCCAGACGATTGCCCGCGATCTGTACGGCAATCCGCTATCGATCACCCAGTCCGGCCTGTACGGTACCGAGAGCGACAGCGTCACCAAGACGCTGACCTACGACGCCTACCATCGCTTGTGCCGCACCACCGAGCCGGAAAGCGGCAGCAACGTGATGGCTTACGACGCCGCCAACAATCTGGCGTGGAGTGCGCAAGGGCTGGCGATCACCGGTACCGGCTGTGGACAGGAGCAGGTAGCTACCGCCGCCCAGACCGCGCGCACCTACGATGCGATGAACCGGGTACTGACGATCCTGCCGCCGGCGGGCACGCAGAGCACCCAATACCACTACACCCCGCTAGGCCAGCCAGACAGCATCGTCTCGGGTATCAGCACCTGGACCGGTGCGTATAACTTCCGCGGCATGCTCACCGGCGAGAGCCTGCAACTGGTCGGCCAGAACGCTTGGGGCATCGGCTACGCGCACGATGCGTACGGCAGCCTGAACCTGGTGCATTACCCCGATGGCGAGAACGTCAGCTACGCGCCCGATGCGCTGGGCCGACCGACCCAGGCCGGCAGCTACGCGACCGGCATCAGCTACTTCCCGAACGGACAGGTGGCGCAGTTTGCCTACGGTAACGGTACCGGCTACGTAGCCGCGCAGAATACGCGCCAGATGCTCAGCAACTTCAGCTACGGCGCCGGCAGCACGGTGCAGCTGAGCGAAGACCTCAGCTACGACGCGAACGGCAACATCACCGCGGTGGCCGATCTGGCTGGCGGTCCGCGCACCAAGTCGTTCGGCTACGACGCGCTGAACCGGTTGAGCAGTGCCAACGCGGCCGGCCTGTGGGGCAGCCAGGCGTATACCTATGACGCGCTCAACAACCTGCGAACGCTGCAGACCGGTAGCCAGACGTCCACCTACAACTACGACCCCACCAACAAGCTGGCCAGCATCAGCAACGGAGCCACCACGCTCACCAGCTATCTGTACGACAGCCGCGGCAATGTCACCGGCAAGAACGCAACCACACTGGTCTTCGACCAGAAGAACCAACTGACCCAGATCCCCGGCAGCGACACCTACGCTTACGATGCCTCGGGGCGGCGTGTCTCGAAGACCGCCGGTGGTGTCACGACGTATTACTTCTACAGCCAGGCCGGCCAGCTGATGTACCAGTGGGCGCCGAGCAGTGCGCTGTCCACCAGCTTCGTCTATCTCGGCAGCAAGCTGGTCGGGGACAACGAGACGATCGTACTAGGTGCGCCGGCCACGATCGGCTTCGACGCCAACCCGAACAACGGCAGTTACACGGTCAGCTGGGGTGCCGTGCCCGCGGCCACCAGTTATCTGTTGCAGGAAAGCGCCAACGGTGGCGGCTGGACCACGGTGTATAGCGGCAGCGCCGCCAGCAGTGCGCTGAGTGGCCGGGCAGGCGGCAGCTATGTCTACCGGGTAGAGGGCTGCATCGGCACCACCTGCGGTGCGTGGACCAGCTCGGCCACGCTGGGCGTAACTCCGACGTTGCCCACGGTGACCGTACCCAGCGGCACCATCAACGGCACTTACACCGTGAGCTGGACGGCACCGGCGACCGCCAGTGCGTACATGGTGCAGGAGCGCCTCAACGGTGGCGCGTGGACCACCATTGCGGCCAGCACCGCGGCCAACGCGATCAGTCGCCCTGGCACTACCAGCGGCAGCTATACCTATCAAGTGGCGGCCTACAACAGTTACGGCACGCGGGGCTGGGCCGGATCCAGTGCGGTGACCGTCGACACCACCTACGGCGTGCTGCCGACCGCGCCGGCCAGTTTGACGGTGCCGGCCAGCAGCAATACAGGAGGCGCCACGCTGAGCTGGAGTGCGTCGAATCTCACCACCCGCTACGTGGTCGAGCAGAGCAGTAACGGTGGTACCAACTGGACGGGCATCTACAGCAGCAGCGGTACCAGCACGGCGGTATCGGGGCTGGCTGATGGCAGCTACGTCTTCCACGTGCAGGCCTGCAACACCTACGGTTGCAGTGCGTGGACCGCCGGCAGCGCCACGCTGGTGGTGACGCATCCGCCGACCACGGCACCGGCGGTGAGCGTACCGGCCAACAGCACCAATGGCAGCTATACAGTGAGCTGGAGCGGTGTCGCTGGCCAGGTCAGTTACACGTTGCAGGAGCAGGTCAACGGTGGCGGCTGGACTACCGTGCAAACCAACGGCCTGACCAACTGGAGCACCAGCGGCAGGGGCAATGGGACCTACGGCTATCATGCGCAGGCGTGCAATGTGGGCGGTTGCGGACCGTGGAGTGCGGTGGCGAGTACCACCGTGCTGCTGCCCCCTCCAGTGCCGGCCAGCATTAGTGCACCGGCGAGCAGTAGCGGCATCTTCACTGTGACCTGGGCTGCTTCAGCAACGGCTACCAGCTACACCTTGCAGCAAAGTGCCAATGGCGGAGGTTGGACAACCGTTTATAGCAATGCGGCAAATGGTACGACGTTGAATGAAACTGCTACGGGCAGCTATACCTTCAGGGTTCAAGCATGTAATAGCAGCGGCTGTAGCGCTTACGCCACAAGTAACCCGGTAGCCGTGACGATCCCGCCGGCCAGTGCGCCGAGCCTGAGCGTGCCGGTGAGCAGCACCAACGGCAGTTACACGGTGAGCTGGGGTGGTGTCGGTGGCGCCACCAGCTACACCCTGCAGGAGCAGGTGAACGGGGGTGGTTGGACTACGGTGCAGGCGAACGGCAACACGAGTTGGAGTACGAGCGGAAGGGGTAATGGCTCGTATGGCTATCGGGTGCAGGCGTGCAATGCGGGCGGTTGTGGGCCGTGGAGCGGTACGGGCACGATCACTGTGGTGCTGATTCCAGCGGCACCTGCTGCGCCCAACGTGAGCAGCAGTGGTCCCTCCTACAAGCCGGTGGTGTTGGTGAGTTGGGGCGCGGTGACCAATGCGACAAGCTATCAGCTGGAAGAAACCGATCCGATTAATGGCGTGAATATCTTCTCCGGCGATACGTTGACGTCCTGGAGCCAATTGATGCTTGTCACCGGGACGGTCCAGTTCCGGGTGCGAGCGTGCAGCAGCGCGGGCTGCTCTGCCTACAGCGGTTATAGCAACATTCAACTGAATTCCGGCAACTGAGCCAAGGATGTCATGCACATGAAGAAGATGGCACGATGGCTGATCCTGACCAGCCTGTGGTTATGCACGGCGGTAGCGCAGGCTGGCACGCACCACTACTACTACACCGATCCGCAAGGCACGGTGCTGGCCAAGGCAGACGCCAGCGGTACCATCATCGCCACGTATGACTACGCGCCGTACGGCACGGCGGTGGCGGGCATGAGCCCGGCGCCGAACGGCCAGGGGTATACGGGGCATGTGAACGATCCGGATACCGGGTTGGTGTATATGCAGGCGCGCTATTACGATCCAGTGGTGGGGAGGTTTCTGAGCGTGGATCCGGTTGGAGTGGCGCCATCCGATATTTTTGGGCTCAACCGATTTACATACGTAAATAATAATCCAATAGTAAATACAGATCCCACAGGACAGCAGGCAGACGGAGAAAATAAGGACCCACCACCGCCACCTCCGCCTCCACCTCCACCTCCGGAGGTAAAGGTTCTGCCTGCTGTAATAGTTGTTGCGGCTATCCCAAGGAGCATTTCTATTCCGGCGCCACCTATTTGGCTAGGACAAGCTTCAATTGCCGCTCTGTTTTTTGTCGATGCAAATAGCTTTCATGACAGGATCTATGGGCGCCAGTGTTGCTATGGCCAGCTGCCTTACATTGTTCACAACGAGAAACTGAAAGATGTGCCGGATAGGGGGCCGCCTGGAGAGTGGATAAATGGAAAACGCAGGTCTCGATTATACAATCCAGATGGAACACCAAAGGTCGATATTGACAATCCACACCCGGGAATGCCGAACACTCACGTCCACGACTGGACTGATGGTGTCCGCGAGCACCCGGGCCGCGAAGTACCTGACGAATCAGATAGCGAGAGTGGCGGGCAATGAATCTTGATGCTTTGGTTGAAGCTAAGTTAATTTCTATAACCTTTAGTGGCCATAATCAAGCGGAATTGGCAATTCTTGATGTGACCGGAAAGGAATGGTTAATTCTGGCAGAGCAGGTGGATGATCTCTTTATTGACGAAATGCGGATGCAAAATCTAATAGATGAGATTATATTTATAGAATCTTCGACGCTTCTTTCGGATGCAATGAAGAAGAGTATTTATTGTTTGATGAGGGGTGAGGCTTCTATCAATATAGATTTCGAATGGGAGCCATTTAAGGATAAAATAAAAATTATCGAGTCTGGCGCTCTATCTGTACTCGAAATTGTTCCTCTGTATGGTGCATATATCTTGCTGTTAGCAAAGAAGATCAATATACTTAAAATTGATCAAACAAAGGGCGTGGAGACATTTTCCGACGGTCGGTGATGGTTTGAGCTGATGGTTGGGGCGGGGATGGGTTATCCGAACGATGGCGGGAGGCCGTCATTCCGCGTCAGCCACCAAATGGATGTAGGAGAGATTGGGCTTGCCATTTTATAAAGTAAGTATATCCGGCTCAGATATCTCTCTTTCTGTCAGCGAGGGAAAGTCTGCTATTGGTTTTTACGTGACGAGGGTTGCGTATGCTGAGAGTGCTCAGTCCGCTAGCAACAAAGTAAAATCGATGGTGCTTGCCGAGTGGACTAACGGCAAATTGGCAAATCGAAATGCAGGGAATAGGCCACGACTAAGCATTGATCGTTGTCAAGAAATTAAATTTTTACAAGGTCTTCTCAAAAGACCATCTGGTTATACCTTTTATCAAAATGAAGATTGAAATGGGAACGCTAAAGGGGCCGCCATTTCGCTGGTGAGGTCAGTAGACGTGCAGATTTTTTCTCCTGCGCTGCTGAGGAGTAAGTGCCCGTCCTGCTACTTACCACCAGCCGTTTATTCCACACCAGTGCCATGACAAAAAATAAAATCCTTTTATTGGCGCTTGTTGCTACTCAAGCATGCGCCTCGCCGGCCAGTGGTGTCGGCCAGCTTTCCCAGGCCACATTGGTGGAGGTTTCACAGAGGCCGACGGTGGTGGCCGGCTATGTCGGGGCATGGGTGCGAGTTGTCGTCGAACCAACGCGAAACGGCCCGCACACAAATTTGTACATTCTCTATAGTTCCGAAGACCGGTTATTCCCGAGGCAGGGTCAAGTCTGCGATTTTCAATACCACTCAGGCACGGTTAGCGGATTGATCGGCAAAGAAACTGGCCACAAGGACAACGTCAGGGTAGTTGACGCGTTCAATTGCAACCCCAGTTCGAACTAAGACATTTTTCTATAAGCGGGCAAAGGGCTCATTATTTTGCCACCGGCGTCGACAGGCACACACTAGCTCTTCCCCGGCCCTGCCGAAGGTAAGTGCTCGGTCCACAGCCACTGACCACCTGCCGCCGTGTTTCATGTGGCGCCAAGATCGCGCTAGTCAGTGTTCTGGCTGGGGTTCCCGTGTGCAGAGGGACCGCACACGGATCGAGCCATTGAGCACCAAAGCTCTGTGCGACGCACAATGTGGCGGGCACATGGACAGACTCCGCGATGACCGATAAGTGTTTGGGGACAGCAAGGCCGCGACACGACACCTTGCAGAGTGACTGGTGTTGCGGTATGCCGGGCATGGGAGCTGACTGGTAGTTTGCATCTGATGGCGTTCGATGCAGCCACAGCACCGGAAGAGCTAAGCTCGGCTAGCTACAACCTCCATCCGCTCAGTAGGAGTTCTTCATCCCGTCCGTCCTATTGCGGGTCGGCCGACGCCCACCCAGAGTAAAAGCCATGACACCCGATGAACCCGCCTAGGTGCTCGTTTTGACTGGATAATTTCGCCTTATCGTGGGTACGGCAAGGAAGTGGCCGCATTCAATCAACTGGGCGCAGGGCAGGTGATTAGGGAGCGTTATCACGGGCAACCATTGCGTGGGGTCGACAGAGATGTGATTCCGACGCTAACGCACCGCCGTAAGCGACTTGTTCACCAGTCGAAACCCCCGCTCGATGAATCGAATAGCGGTCTCACATGAACAAGTAACCAGAGGGCAACAGCCGCTCACCTATGGCGTCGACTGATGTCAAGGCTGGCCGCTGGACACAACGTCGATCCTCCTGGTCTACGGAGGAGGGACAAGCCATGGGTCGCCGAACCATCCGGCCGACAATTGCTGTTTAAGCTTGTCTCGCTCGGTGAAGACTCCGGCGAGCACCATTCCAATCCTGTCCGTTTCCCGCTCGAAAACGATGCGAAGAAATGGCGACCCACTCATCCCATTTAGATGCGGCGAAGTGGTGGTCATACCGACCCACGATTCTGTAATGCCCTTGCCAGGGTAAGCAAGGTGAAGGATGCCCTCGTCCGACAGTCGCGGTGACGCGTGAATAGCCATCGCCATAATTTGCCGGTCGGGTTCTTTGCCGTCCCGAAAATCCAGCGCCTTATTCTTTGACGCGGGATAGCCCATGATCACGAACGACTGCGTTGGCACATAGGTCGCCTTCGCTGCGCCGGGTGACCATCGTGGAAAGCCAGCAACGTTTGTGATTCCGTAGCGGATGAAATGATGCGAGGGAATGGACCAGACTGCGATATCTCGGTTGGTATCCGGATTTCGATGACCCACATCCCCGAGCGCAATGCGAAGGTCGCCAATGGTGATGCGACCATGTTTGAAATCAAAGCCTTCAAGTACGTGTACTGCTGTCACCAGTCGAACAATATCTGGATTCTCTGGCCATACAACGTAGAAGCCTGTGCCCAGAGAATGATACTGACCTGGATGATGCGGCTTGGGCATCAAAAAGCTTGCAAGACAACCCAAGTGAAGGTTTGTTAAGTCACGAACAACGTTTTGATGGACTGCGTTGGGAACAAGGTCAAACAGTGTCGGGAGAGTATCGATAGATGCGGATCCATTCATTTTGCGTGTGCCGAACCGTGGCGTTTGATCACTTGCCATAGCCTACCCGAAAGGCTTTGCGCAGGACGTGCAGTCACTGCGCGCAAGGCATACAGCCGGATGATTAGAAGGGGTTATCGTGGGTAGGGGAAGGCAGTTGCCCACCCCAGGCAGCCATCGGCATTGTGGTTACATACGCCATCCCGCAGTGTGTTGCTATCCATAATTTCTGATCATCCTCATGTTGTACTGGCTGCTACATTCCGTTGTAGTTGGATCTGGCGCTTTGAAAGAAATCGGTCATCGTGACCGCGACAGCAGCGCTAGATGAACGTGCGTGGCGGTAACGCTTCTGGCTTGTCAACGGCAAGCAGGTATTGCGGCGGATGCTCCTTGGAAACATTTGTTGCGGCTCCGTAGTTCCGCACAATGTATTTTGCAACAGCCTGCTTGGCTTCGAAAACCAGTGCAGCTGCCCTGCCCATGTACTCATCCCTGACGAGACGTGACTGAGCACTCGTCAGTTCTGGGTGCGGAACCAGTCGAAGCTCGATCTTGGTATTCCACCAAATATCAGCTTCAGGGCCCGGCAGAGATGTAGCCTTGGGATCCAGAACCCTGCTGATCCGCCCGAGGTTGAAGTCGCGGAATGCCTCCGCACCTTCACAGTAAGCTCTGAGATGCCATCGAGGACCCGCCTGGATAAACGCGTGGGGGCGAATTGTCCGCTGGTGGCGATCCGGATTGCCCAAGGATCGGTATTCAATGCTCAGCTGTTTGCCCTCCCTGATTGCCGCATGGATGCGGGAAAAGGGGCGGTAGCTGATGACGGAGGCATGCTGCTCGGTGGTGAGTAGCTCCACGCCGGCACGCAATCCCTCGGCTGGCATGGTGCCAACGAGAGATTCGTATTCACGAAATTTGCCTTCGCTCAACTGCGGACGGGCATCTGAGGTCAGCACGTAAGCCCTCACGCCGGTTTCGTAGCAGCAGTTGCCCGGAACGAGTTCCGCATAGGCGGCCATGTCTTTGCTGAGGTTTGTCCCATGAATATCGAAGAGCTCACTCAGCCGTGGGCGGGACACTTGGCCCTCCCACAGAAGTAAGGTTTCAATCGCTTTGAGGCGCTCTTGATGGCCGCGAGTGCTCTTTGCCATGTGCATGTCCAGACATATCGTACTTGGTAGCATAAAGCCACCAGTAGCTTTATGCTACGGGAACGGCGCCATGGACCTTAGGGCTTTTTTTTGGATCAGGAATCAGTCGCACCTCTCTTTGACCGCCTTCCGGAGGGGATCTTCCGCCCCCTCGGTGTGGCAAATAATCGAAGGTACTGGGACGTGCTGTCCCGGGTCATGGCGACCCTGTGGGGCGAGGACGCTCGCGCGCCCGGGGAAGAGGTGACCAAGACCATCGTGGTGCGCGTCATCGAGTCATGCTTGATCGCAGACGATCCCTGGGAAGGGGAGCTCGACACACCGGCTGGCATCCAGAGCCACAACATCTACAAGACATTCACCGAATCAGGATGGCTGTCTGTGCGCCGCCGCGGCTTGGTGGACATGGTCACAGTCAAACCGCGAATTGGCATGCTGTTCACCACCCTGAGCGACTTCGCCAGGCAGGAGCCCGAATATATCGGGGGACAGGTTCGTTCGATCCTCCTGAACCTGCGATCGGTCAACGAAGACAGCACCGACCCGAACGCTTGCAGCGCCTACCAGATTGCCGCCAAGCAGGCGCGCCAGTGCATGGCGCACATCGTCAACACCGGTTGTCGGGTGCAGGACCTCATGGACAGCCTGGTCGAGCTAGAGTCGGCTCGCGACTTCGTCCATGGGTTCTTCACTGATTTCGTCGAGCGGGTGTACATCGCCGACTACAGCGAGCTGCGCACCCGCAACCATCCCTTGCAGTACCGCAGCCAAATCATCGACAAGACGTACGAGCTGATGGAGGATCCGGCTGCTCAGGATCGCATCCTTTCCTGGTACACCGAGCAGATAGGCAAGGGCGACGCGGAGAAGGGCAGGGCCGCCTACCAAAGAGACACCGGCCAGCTATTGCGGCTGAACAACATAGAAGACCATCTCGCCCGACTCGATGAGGAGATCAAGAGCGCAAATCACCGTGCATTGGCCTTAATCGAGTACAAGCTGCGCGCCCCGAAGCACTTGGACAAGCTGATCTCACGAGCCTGCGCGGCATTGTCCGACTTGGAAGAGGGGCACCCGGCGCTGCCAGGCGATGTCCATGGCTCCCATTGGTCAGACTTGGTACTCGCCAAGCCTCGTAGGGCTACCCGCATCCAGGAGTCTACCGCAGACGTGCCGGTTGAGCTCACAGATGACGAGTTAGCGATGGAGTGGCTGCGTCAGCGCATCAAAGAAAATCGAAACGTCACACCCATTAAGCTGGCTCAATATGTGGTCCGCATGCTCAAGGACATGCCGAGAGTGAGTTCCGACGATTTCGAAATCACCTCGATCAATGACCTTTGCTGCTACTTGAATCTGCTACTGATCGCATCGCGCGCCGATGCGCCACAGAAGATGCGTCGTGACGATCCGATCTCCACGAAATTGAGGGGCGTTAGGATCCGGTTCGACGATGAAGGCAGCACCGATAACAAGTACATGACACATCGGCGCTTTGTCGTCGTGAGGGAGGGAGCGTAATGGCAAATTGGGATCGAATTGCCGAGCAGAGCAATGGCATGTACGTCGCGTCGGACTATCAGCAGGCTGCGTACAAGCTGATGATGGAGCAGACCATATATGCGGGAGACCGCAGCGGCCGTATTCCATTCGAGCTGATTACCCGCCATCTGGGTTCCTTCAGGGACGTGTTCGAACAGTTCGGCATGTCGATCACCCACAACCCGCATCACGGCTATGTCGTTGCCATCCCTAAACACGCCTTCGGCGCGAGGATGCGACTTGAAGAGACGCGCCTGGCGCTGCTGCTGCGGCGCATCTACGACGATCGGGTCAATGCTCTTGAGGTCGTCGACGGTGAGACTTTTGTCACGATGATCGATCTTGAGCAGGACTATCGGAAGTATTTCGCACGGGCCATGCCAGATCGTGCTGATATCCGAGGGCTGATCCGATCCCTGAAGCGCAACGGGATGGCACGCGAGATAGATGCTGAGGACGACCAGCCATTCCAGATTGTTATACGACCGGCGATCACGGACATCCTGGGCGAGACAGCACTACTGCAGCTTGCTGCATATGGCATCGAGAAAGACGACGACGCCACGGAGGCAGATGATGAAGTATCTTGAAACCATCGGGCTTGTACAGTATTTCCTGTACAACCGGGTCGACCTCAATCTGGGCAAGAACACCGCCTTCCTCGGTCCCAACGGCACCGGCAAGACAGCACTGCTCGATGCTCTGCAGATCGTGCTTCTCGGCGCCGACCGCAACCGGATCCACTTCAACGCCTCCAGCGAGGGTAAGCGCAAGGCGCGCAGCCTCAGGGATTACAGCCTGGGCGTTTACGATCAGAGGCCCACTGACCGGGCTCGCGACAAGGCGAACACCTACATTAACCTGGTGTTCCGCGACCCTGAGACGGGCGTCCCGGTGACTGCAGGCGTGGCCTTCTCGGCAGAGATCGAGAGCCCAGATCACCATTTCCACAGCCTCTACATTCTTCCAGGCATTGGACTGGAGACCCATCAGATGATCGAGCGTCTGGCCAACGGCCAAGAGGCTGTTCTTCCCTGGCGCCGGATGCAGATCGCTTTCCGTGACCTTTGCATGGAGGTTGGCACGACACCGCTTTTCACGATCAACGGCGAAGAGTTCTCGCGCCAACTGTTTGCCAACCACCTTAGCAACCGCGGCGAGACGCCCAACCACCGCGCGATACGCAGTGCTTTCGCTCGATCGCTCAAGCTTAATCGGGACGTTGATGATCTCAACGAAACCCTGCGAAACCACCTGATCGAGGCGCGACCGACCAATATTACTCAGTTCCGCGCCCGCCTCGATCAGTTCCGTGAGATCCAGAGGACGATCCAAGAACTGGGCGTTCGACTGGAAGAGGCTGGTGTCGTCGAGAAGCAGTACAAAGCTGTCAAAAATCACTTCGTCAAGGCGGCAAACTATGACTACCTCAAGGCCGTTTACCAGGCTGAGCAGCTCGGTGAGCAGCAGTCGGAGAAAGAGGACGCATTGGAGCATCTGGAGGGTGAGCAGACCAAGGCCCAGCATGCACTTCGCAAGGCTGAAACCGACGCGACCGCATCGCATGAGCGCCTGGTTACGGCCCAGGTCTCCCTCAATCAGGATCCGGAATACCTGCGGCAGATCGGCAGCCGTACTGAACTCAACAAAAGCAGGGAAAGTCTCAACGGACTGCGCGCCGAGCTCAAGGAAGACCTGAAGCGCATCGGTGGGGTCGTCAGGAAGCTGGTTGGGAACAAGGATCTTGAAGATGCGCAGGGCGAGGGCGTCCATGCCCTTGAGCACCTTGCTTCCCTCGACGAGCTGTCTGGTCTTGAGGATGCTGTCCAGCCCGAGGACACACTTGTACTGGCCAACTCCATCGGAAGACTGCAGAAGGCCGTGGATTGCGTTCGTCTTGATCTTGCCCAGCGATCTACCGCTGGATCAGAGTCGTTAGCCAGCGCTAAGCGTGATCTGGACCGCGCCGGCGCCGGGAAGGCCAAGCTGCGTCGTGAAGTTGATTCGCTCCAGTCACTGTTGGCGGAAAACGGCATTGAGTCCACGCCAGTGTGCGACCTGCTGTCCTTAAAGGACACGGCGTGGCAGTCGGTGATCGAGGCCTACCTGGGAAGAAATGTCGATGCGCTTCTCGTCCATGAGCAGGGCAAGGAAACCGCTGCGATCGATCTCTATCGTCGCAATCGCAAGGACATCTTCGGCGCCAAGTTGGCGCTCGGGTCCCGTACGCGCCCTTGGCAAGCACCGGGTGGCGGCCGCTATGCTGCGCAGCTAATCGAGGGTGAGGACAAATTTGCTGTCCGATTCCTGCAGGGCGAGCTCGGCCGGGTCACTCTTGTGGAAAGTAGTGACCAGCTGAAGGTTGGCGAAAAGGCCATCTCGGTCGACGGCATGGTGAGCTCAGGCGGCGGCATCGATCGTCTGCGTTTGTCCACCGCTACCGGGTTGCGTATTGGCGGAACCAGTAGCGACGCCGCCCTGCGAATCGCGCGCGATGACGTGCGCAAGGCCGACGAGACTCTCACGGACATCAAGGCTAGGTTGGCGGCCGTCGCAGACATAGGACAGGCACTGGTGGTGTTCGGTAACAGCGACGCAATCCAGAGCCGGCTGCAGGCCGTTCTCTCCCAGATTGTGAACCAGCAGGCATCAGTGAGCCAAGGACAGGCATTGGCGGCGGCCGGCGCTACGGGCAGTTTGGCCACCTTGGAGCTGGCTGCGAAGGAGGCCAAGGTCGACCACGAGGAGAAGGACCGAGCCAAGACCGAGGCCACCAAGCTGCTTGCACAGATTGGCGCGGCATTAGTTGGCGTGCAGGGGGCCCTGGTTAAGATCCGCGACCAAATGCCAGCTGCACGGGAGAATGAGAACAATGCCCGGGCCAATCCGCTATGCAACCTTAATGCGGCCGAGGATTTGCGGCAGGGGATCGACAAGGACTTCGATGACAACCTCGCCGGTGCCATCGCGTCGTGCGCCCACCACCTAGAAGAAAGTACCAGGCTGGGTAACACGGCCAACATCAAGGCGTGGGGCCTGATGACCACCTACTTGTCCAACTACCAGCGCGAGAACCACGACATCCGCAATGAGGACTGGCAGCAGGCGCACTCCCTGATCAATGCTGAGATCAAGCGGATGTCCGAGCTGGAGCTGGTTGAAAAGCGAGGCGAGGCAGATCGCGCCTACGTGGCAGCAGTCGAGGTCTTCCGCTCAGATATTGCTCACACGTTGCTCAATGGCTTCGACGCCATTGAAGAGCAGATCAAAGGGCTCAACAAGATCTTGGAGAAGGCACCTGCGTTCACCAACGGCGAGCGCTACAAGTTCAAAGCCACCCAGGTTGACCAACACCGCAGGCTCTACGAGTTTCTGCAACGGGTGCGTGACCAAGGCGAAAGTGAGAGCAACCTGTTCGGCGGCTCTGGCCCGGTGCCTGAGGAATTTCGCCTGCTGGTCGAGGGTGACGGCAAGGGATCGCCCCTACAGCTGGAGAACAGCCCGCTCAACGACCACCGTCTGTTCTTCAGCTACGAGGTCGAAATCCACGCTGATGGCGAGCGGAAGGGTCTGCTGAGTAAGCGCTTCGGCCCAGGCTCGGGTGGCGAACATCGCACGCCGCTCTACGTCATCTTCGGTGCGGCGCTGGCGGCTGCTTTTGGCAAACAGCCCGGCGTGCCCGGCTGCGGTGGCCTGATGATGCTCGACGAGGCCTTCGAGAAGATGGACGCTCAGAACGTTCGTTCCACCACCGAATACCTCAACGCCTTGGGTCTTCAGCTGATCATCGCCGGCCCGGAAACCGACCAAGGCAAGATGTCTTCCTTTCTGGACATCTACTACGACATGGCACGATTCGGCTCGAAGAAGATCCAACTTACCCGCAATGAGATCAAGGACGACGCTCGCGAGCTCTTGGGCAGTGACATCCCGAGCATCCATCCCGAGCTGATGGCCGATGCACTTGCCCTTGTGAGGGAGCAGCTGAGTGCCTGATCCGACTGGGCCAATGATTCTGTGCAGTTGGGTCGACGCAGTCCTAAGGGAGCAGTTGCTCCGCGCGGAGCGTAAGTCGGTCAGTGGCGCACCGGGCGCGCCGCAGAAATCCAATCTCAAATCCGCCAGCTCGATCTACTGGAGCCAGAGCTTCGACGAACGTCAGCGTGGCCACGAGCAGATTCGCGCCGCTATCCGCCGCGGTGCTATCGAGGCGAAATGGGCCGAGCAAGGTGGAGAAGAGAGGCCGCTTGAGTGGGTCCGTGTGCAGGACATGGACGTGCTTGCCGAGCTGCTCGGTGTAGCCACGAATCTGACCGTTCTGTGGGAGGCCACCATGGGCCTTGCCGGTTGGATTGGTCGCTGCCCGCACTTGCAGGACGTCATAAATGCTTGGGCTCGGCTTCGCCGAGTGCGCGGTCTTGGACCAGATAGCTGGCGGACATGGAGCGATGCATCCATGGTGCTTAATGCCCTGAAGTCTACCCCGGACACGGACATCCCGGTCAGAGTTCTAAGTACGCAGCTGTTCACTGATTCCAAGTACATCGAGGGCCTCACAGCTCAGTTGGACGTGCTCAGTGGAAACGGCATCTCCGCCATTGCGCGAAAGCGCCGCGAGGTCTTGAACGCACTGGGCCTAGTCAAGCAACCCATGCCGATCCTGATCGCAGGGAAGGGTCGCATTATTTTTGAAGACGGCCCAAGCTGTGACATCCCACGTCCATATGTAGGGTTCGAGCCGCGGAGTATTCGCGGTTACCTCGGCACCCCTAGCTGGGTCATGACGGTAGAGAACCTCACTACATTCCACCTTGTCGCCCAAGCCCTCAAGGCAAGGCAAGATGGCCTAGTTGTATTCACCGGCGGCATGCCGTCACCGGCGTGGGTATCGGGTTTCCGTAGTCTCACCGCCGAGCTGCAATCAGCGACGTTCTATCACTGGGGCGATGTCGACTTGGGCGGCTTTCGAATTGCTGCCCATCTGCGTGAGGTGGCGCTACCTGCCGGGGTCGTGCTGCATCCTTGGTTGATGCATCTCACTATTTCCGGCGTCGGCAAGCCCACGTCAGATGGCACCCGCGACGCGATGCGTGCTGCAGCTGCGCGCGCAGGCTGGGAGTCGATAGGAGAGCTTCCCGCACTGACACTGGAGCAGGAAAATACTCCAGTCAGTATCCCAACAGAGCTCAGCGCCAAGACTGACCCCTGATGGCCTCACGCTGCTATCGGCCTGCCGCTCCAGCCATCTCCTTTTTGCATATCGCGCCGGCGGTACGAGCGGGCAGAGCAGTACACGTGTGGAATCCTGTCGAGGTCACCGGGTGCTGAGCCTGTGCACTGGTTGTTGAATTGAATGACGATTAGGAACTGTTATCAGGGGTAGGCGATACGCCACGGACGGACGGCGCCGCCCAGGGCAGGCTCGGCGTTCGCGCCAGGGGCCGCGCCGCTGGCGGTACAAATCCACTACCATCGCGCCAGTAACAGTCAACGTGCCAGTCCACTACCGAGCCGGCCTTGGGCGGCGCCGTAGGCCGCGCCGCGTGGCCACTGCCAGGTCGCACTCCGTGCGACGAGTCTTTCATACGTTCTGCGAAGACGACATCAGGAGAAGGGACGAGATGGAGATCAAAGAAGCGATCGTTCAAGGCATCGCGAAAGAGGCCAACAGCGCCGAGGTCACGGCCAAACCGCGGCAGCACACCTCGCCGATCGATGCGCAGATGACCAAGCTGGCCGCGGACCTGCTGGAGGTTTACGGCAAGGGCACGAGCAACTACGGCACGTTGAGCACCGATCTGGAGACCTATGCGTTTCCGCGCCATTTGCAACGCTACATGGAGGGCCAGCAGGATTTCATCGCGTTCTCGCAAGCTACGGCCAATCTCGTGGTCGCCGAACTGAAGAGTTCGCTGTTGGCCACGGGCGGCTTTTATGTCTTTCTGCGGTATACGAACCAAGGTACGGACTGGTTGCTAGTTGTCGGCCTGAAAACCAAAGAAATGACCAGTATCGATGAAGACAGTTTGGATCTGCGGGCGGCGCTCACGCTGGATATCCAGCACCTGCATGAAGCCGCGCGCATCGATTTGGATAAGTGGAAGCAGGGCGCGCAGCCGTACCTGTCGTTCATCAAGCGGAGCGGCCGCCAGGACGATGTGACCAAGTACTTCCGCAAAGCTCTGGGTTGCACTGACTACACCGATGCCAAGTTCAATACGGAGACCGCGACCAAGGCTATCGATGCCTACTGCGAACAGAATGCGCTGTCCGCGGAGGAGAAGCGCGAGGTTCGCGCTAAGGTATATACCTACTTCGAGGAAATGCGTGAAGCCAACGAGCCGGTGACTCTCACGGCGATGTCGGCTCTGATCAATTTCAAGGAACCGACGAAGTTCACCGATTTCGTCAAGGCCAATAACGAAACGTTCCCGGTGAGCGAAACGTTCGCGCCGCACAAACGCTCTTACGTCCGCTATCACCGCATTTCGGGAACCATGGGCAATATCAAGGTCAGCTTCGACGTCGACGATGTGCTGCACGAACGTGTGGATCTAGATGCCGAGGCCAATATCTTGGTCATTCGAAACGTGTCGGCCCGGCTGCGCGAGGAGATTCTGAAGGCGAAGGGCTATGGCGCCGCCGAGTGACGCGCTGAGCTTGGCGATTCGCCTGACGCGTGAGTTCGGCATGCCGCCGTCGGCGTCGCAGGGCTTGGTCACCACGGCGATTCATGACCCCGATCGCTTCAAGGCGATCGAGGCCGAACTTGATGCTGCACTGATGCTGGAGGCCTCCCACGCAGCCTCCGGCAAGATCGAATGGAAGCTGCCCAAGGGTTATTTTCTGACCTTCGCCGATCTCTTAAGCGTGCCGAGTCATCGGCGAACCGTGCCGGAGCGGTTCTTTGTCGCCGAGGCCGATGTGCTCTATCAAGAGGAGGCTTCCGCGGCCTTCCTTGCAGCCCAACCGCCGGGATCGACCGGGGCGATCCTTCGGGAATATCTCGAGGCCGCCGCTTTGCTGTCCGCACTCGTCACCTGCGCGGACCATGTGCCCGCGACCGGCAGCCAGATTAACTTGGTCTTCCTGCACAAGCGCAAGCTGGTCATCTCCGACGAGTACGCTCCGGAAGACCTTAGCGAATTGAGCGGCGTCCAGACGTTCATCGATGAATATCTCGCCAACCAAGAAGGGCAGAAACACTGGGACCAGAAGCAGACCATCCTGCGCGTCACATTGGAGGAACTATTCGAGACGGAGACTCCCGTGTGCTTTGGCGCGCTCCTCCGGCGCTACTCCGAACTGAAGAACAGCGTGCGCTCCGGCTACATGCTTTATGTGTCGGAATTCTCCTTTGTGAAGATCAAAGAGGATGTCGAGAAGGACAAGGTCGAGTTCATTGCCAAATTGAATAAGGTCTTTGCCGACATCCAAAGTCAGCTGCTGGCGATTCCTGCTGCGCTGATTCTCATCGGCAGCCAGATGGAGCGGCAAGGCCATTGGGGCATCAAGAATATCTTGATCGTGCTCGGCGCATTTGTCTTTGCCGTGCTGATGGATCTGCTGATTCGCAATCAGCGCCATACGCTTGACGCGCTCGCCGAAGAGATCGCCCGCGAATGGGGCCTCATTGAAGGCCGTCACGCCGCGGTGGCCAACGAATTCGCCGGTTCGTACAAGACGCTTCGCGCCCGCGAGCGACATCAAGGTATTTTGCTGGGAACCGTCAGTGCGCTGGTCGCCGGCTCGTTGTGCATCTCAGTCGTGCAGCTTCTTCGCTACTCGGTACCGAAGGAACTGATGACAGCCGCCCTCCAGGTGGGAGCCTTGGCGGCGCTCGCCGGCGGGATCGCCATGTCGGTTATCCTATGGCGTCATCGTGCAAGCAGGCGGTCGGTTGGAAAGACGGGTTACGGGGACAAAGGGCACCGGGGAGGTGCGCGGGAATCCTCCGCGAGACGCGAGTGACCGCGAGTCCAGCAGTTGTCGCCCGTCAGGCGTAGGCAGGGCTACCTGCTGCAGGGCGGATCCGTCAGCATTGATGAGCGCTGAAATCCGGCCCTGTATACGGCATAACCCTTGAACGCGGTGCGGGCGATTAGCTAACACTTTGGAGCGAAAAGGAAAAGATTAATGTAAGGATACAATCCTTGTCCTCAGGACAAGGATTGTATCCTACGAGTCTTAACTTTTCAAGACTCCTCATCCTCGTTCTGAAGGCGGCGTCGGCACAGGTTCTACAGCGACGCAAGGTAAGTCACATCCGGTATACTCCACGTCCTTAGGACGTGGAGTATACCGGATGCATCAATTCATTCTGACCGGGAACAGGAACGAGCATGCCTAAACTGGCAGCACCTACGCGCATTCCGCTCCCGCAAGCCGTTGAGATTCTGCTTCGGCGGGAGATTCGCGCACCGGTGATCACCGATTACGAGTTGGCCCGTCTGGTCTTCGAAGCCGTCACTCGCGGCGAAGTAGACGGGCGAACGCTGCGACTGACGCGGCGCGACCCCTCGCGCGTCGACCTGAACTCCGTACGCCGGGCCCTGATCGATCGCGGAGTTCTGGCGCAGGATAGAAGTCTTCCCGCAACCGTGTTCCGTCTGGTCAGTGACGTTCGCCCGGATCCGGAGGTGATCTTGTGCGCGCTGGATCCTTTTCGCTATGTCTCCCACCTGAGCGCCATGGCCTACCATGGCTTGAGCAACCGGATCCCTAAGATTCTGTTCTTCACGACCCCGGCGTCGTCCATGTGGAGTTCGCTTGCCCAAGAGCGCATGCACCGTGATCTGGGCGAGGAGTGGGCGAGTTACCAAGCCTCGGGCCTTCCCTTGCTGCACCGACACCGGGTGGAACGCATGCAAGGGCAGGCCATTCATCTGACGCAGACCAGAGCCCATGGTGGCGGCTTCCGCCTCGCCATGGATGGGCTCTTGCGGGTCTCGACTCTGGGACGGACCTACCTGGACATGCTTCGCCGCCCAGACCTATGCGGCGGCATGAGTCACGTGGTGGAGATTTTCGAGGAACGAGGGGCCGAACATCTTCCGATCATCGTCAGTGAGCTCGACAAGCACGGCGAGCCCATCGAACGTGTAAGGGCCGGGTACTTGTTAGAGGAACGGTGTGGTTTGTCCGATCCACGCATCGTGGCCTGGCGCGCGCATGCCCAACGGGGTGGGTCGCGGGTGTTGGACCCGGACGCTGACTACGCGCCGACCTTCTCCGAACGATGGATGCTTTCTATCAATGTCTGACTGGGAGATCGCTCACTGGGTAGCGGCGGCAGCGAGTGCCCCGGACCGGGATTTCCGCTGCGCAGTGCACACGATCGTGGCCGCGATGGCCAGTGATCAGGATCTGGCCCAGGCCAGCTTCATGAAAGGTGGCATTCTCCTCGCACTGCGTTATCACAGTCCGCGCTACACCACCGATATCGACTTTTCGACGCCCCAGGGCTATTCCAAGGAAGCCGAGCGAAAACTCCTGGACCGCCTGGCGCGAGGCCTTGCCCTGATGAGCGACCAGTTGGGCTACGACCTGGAATGCCGGATTACCTCATCCCGCGCCGATCCCCCGATCAAGCCGCATTTCACCCACTTCTGGATCAACCTCAAGGTCACCATCGGCTATGCCCGAAGGGGCACTCCCGCGCACAAGCGATTGCTCGGCCAGGGCAGCATCAATACCCATATCCAGATGGATTACAGCTTCGACGAGCGGGTCCCTACCGAGGATCTTTATCAGGTTGATAGCCAGGGCCAACTGCAGGTGTATGCCTTATCCACGTTGATCGCCGAGAAGTACCGCGCCCTCCTGCAGCAAGTCATGCGCCGGCGCGCCCGGCGCCAAGACGTGTTCGACCTCCACTTTCTGCTGACCTCGTTAGACGTAACCGCGGGCGGCTTTCGCAAAGAGGTGCTGGACGTGCTGCGGATCAAGGCCGATGACAGAGGTGTTGCCTGCGATCGGGAGTCCTTCCGGAACCCGGAGCTGATCTCCCGGGCACGCCGGGACTATCCGACCCTCCGTGACGAACTGGACGAGGCGGCGCTGCCGGAGTTCGATGTGGCCTTCAACTGTGTCCAAGGTTACTACGAGGCTCTGCCCTGGTGACGCAACCGTCGGGCCTGATCCCCACTGGCCTCGCTTATCGATAGCTTCGAGTCGGGCTTCATCCGTTGCCGGTGTGGCCACGGTGTCAATCATATATCAGCCCAGAACCACGTGAACACGTGTCGTTGCGCCCTAGTCTTGCCTAGTCTCCTCAAGCAGTCGCGCAGCCGGATTAGAGGTAGTACCGCCTGCCTGGAAATACCCCATCACACTGGACACTGCTCGGTGCTCAGTCATCGCCATGATCGCCGGCAGCGACACCCCCTGGCGACTGGCCTCGGTCACGAACCCCGATCGCAGGCTATGCCCAGCAAAGTCCCCTTCGAGCCCGGCGAGCCGGGTTCGTCCCTGCACGATCTCGGCGACGGCCGCCGGCGACAGCGCCGGACCAACGGTGTGTTTCCACAGCCGCCGAAAAATCGCTCCCTCGGTGATGCCGGCGGCAGTGAGCCATGCTTCCAGCGCTTGGGCCGCGCGATCGAGAATGGGCTTGTCGGGTGTCGAAGAGGCCGTGACGCCGGCTTGTTGGGTTTTGCTGTGTTCCAGTCGATAGATGTAGCCCTGCGGGCCGATCCGGCGCAGGTCGCGCAGATCTGCGGCGGCGATCTCGCTGCGCCGTCGCCCGCCGCTGGCAAAGCCGAAGCAGAGCAGGGCGCGGTCGCGTAGGCCTTCGAGGCTGTCGTCACAGCTGGCCAGCATCGCCTCGAGCTCGGCCAAGGTGATCGCGGTCTTCTTGCGCGGCCGCACGCCGCGTTTGACCGCCGCCCGCGCGGCGCGACTCAGAACGGTACGGATGGCCGGTTGTTCGCACGGATTGGTCGCATGCTTGAGTCGATGTGCCGTCGACAACACGGCAACCCGGTGGCGGACCGTTGCCAGTGTCCACGGTCCGAGCTTGGCTTTAAGTCCAGCGGCAACCAGAGCTTGATCGACAGCCGTCGGTAATTCCCAGGCCAGCTCGCCCTCGGCCGAGCGGCGCACCACGTGGTCGACCACGAATTGCAACACCGCGGCCTCAGACACCGGCAGCGAAAATTCCACGCCGTAACGCGCCGCGTGCCAACCGGCCCAGTAACGCAAGGCGCTGGCGTAGCTGCGCGTGGTGTTGGCCGCGGCGGCTTCCGCCAGCAGTTCGCGCACGGCATCGGCGGCTTGCTGCGCCAACTGGATCGGCAGCATCAGGCTGAAGGCCGGCTGGGCGAGGAGCGAAATTACGTAATTATCTTTCATAGTATGTAATGTATACTACGAAATAGGGCGCCTAGCCACGATAATCATCACTTATCACTAGTACGTCAACCAGCGGGCAGGGCGCCGACAAAGGAGACACCAGCAATGGCCAGAGGCATCACCCAAGACCAGGTCAGCGCCGCCGCCGACGCGCTGGTGACCGCCGGCGAGCGGCCGACGGTCGAGAAAATTCGCGCACAGCTCGGCACGGGCTCACCCAACACCGTGACCCGCATGTTGGACACCTGGCGTGGCGCGCTCGCCACGCGACTGAGCCAGGTGCTCGCGTTGCCCGAGCTGCCGGCCGACGTGGGGCAGGCGTTTACCGAGATATGGCGCCTCGCCGTGGCCCAGGCGGGGTCGCTGGCGCAGGCCGCCCTCACGCACGAGCAGAACGCCCTGCTAGCCGCGCAATCGTCGCTCACGCAAGAACGCAAGCTCTGGGACATCGCGCTCGCCGAAGCCCAGGGGCAGGCACAGAGCGCGGATCTGGCCCGTGAGGTGGCTGAAACGCGACTGGCGGATATCCAACGTCTCGTCGAGCAACAGGCCGGCCAACTGGCTGAGCTCATGCAACAACGCGATGGGCTGCAGCAACGCGTGGAGCAACTCGCCGAGGCATTCGATACGCACAAAAGTGCGGTGACCTCCGAACGGGAAGCCCAAGCGACCCATGTCCGCGCCGTCGAGGATCGCGCGCACACGGAAATCGATCGGGCCCGGGAAGAAACCAAGACGCTCCGGGCGACGCTGCGACAGAAGGAACGCGAAGCCACGGCCATCGCCATACGGCTGGAAACGGCCGTGGCGTCGGCCCGTGCCGCCGAGCACTTGGCCACCGAACACGGGGCTCGCGCTAACGCCTTGGAGCAGCAACTGACACGAATGGACGGTCTTTCCGCCGCCTTGCTCGCGGCTCAGCAGGCGCTGCAGGCGGCAACCCTGCGTGAAGCGGCGTTACGCACTAAATTGGAGAGCCCCAAGGTGAAGCCATCGGGTACTAGAAAGAAACGAGATCCGTCTGGAGCCCGCCGGTAGCCTATCGCCATCCAGTAGGAATTAGCACGCTTTTGCTCTTCTTGCTAATTTTAGCTAGGTTCAGCTAATTCTTTAAAAACAATTGCTTGCTCGGTGTATGTATCAGAGTCCGTTGGTTGGAGCGCATGTCGTGTCATTGGTTTCCAGCAGGCGCAAAATCACATTCATCGGGTCGTCTTGTCAGGGAAAAATCCATGCATGCATCAACCGATGTCGCGCCAAACGCGGATGACGTAACGGCTACTTGGAGCTTTCGCGAAACGCTCCTCGCGCAGAACTGGCCGGACTCCGAGGCCATCGGAATAATCCCCGGCAGCAACAAAGATCCCGGCGAGGAGTCCAAAGCCAGCCGTGATTGGGAAAGTGAGAACAACCGGATATTCGGCGTCTGGGCGGGGCACGACCGTGGCGGTTACCGCTTTCCGCCTTTCCAATTTCTGAAAGGCGGCTTGGTGAACCCAAAACTGGCGGAACTGATGGACGCGCTGGCGCGCCGGCTATATCTACATCCCGACCATGACAAAAGTGGCTGGGAGCGCTGCTTCTGGCTCTACCAGCCCCGTGGACGCCTCAGTGTGCAAGCGTTGGCGCTGCACACCGCCAAGTTCGGGCAAGTGCAGGAAGACCCGGGACGCTTTGCTGCCTTACCGAATGATGCGCGGACTCCTGCGGAGGTCTTCCCGGACGATTACCAAGCGGTGATCGATCTAGCCAACGAAGATGCGGACCAGCAGGCGTCCGAAGTTTCGATGATGGGCGAAGCGCAAAGTCGTGGAGAATCGTAAGAGGCACAGGCGAAAACTGTCGGTCAAGAAGTGTTGACGGCTTTTTTACTCTGGCCCAGTTTAGAAGGCGATTTCCCGGAGCGGCCCAAGTTTCTTGACTGGAATGGCTCAAGTTGTCGGTCTATGTGGCCCAAGTTTCTTGGCCACATTCAGGTGAACGGCTGCGAAGCAGCCACCCCGTTAGATGCATGGCACACGGATCAATCTGCACACGGGCGGGTTTGTCCAACAGCCTGCTGGACAATTGTCTTTGAGCCACATAGGCCTAGGAGTGCGAACAACTCTGGCCGGGCTGCGCTCTCCGCTGAGGAGGTCTGCGCCGCATTCTCCGGTGCGAAAGTCTGCCTGCACACATTCCTCGCTGCAGAACTTTGACTGCGCCACTTGCTGAGGCTTACTGGCGTGGACGTAGACGTTTCTCTGCGCAGAACATGTATGGCGGCAGTTTGTTGGCTCGATATGTGGCAGCTTGTTGGTGAACCGCATCATTGCTCTTGAAATACGGGTCGGCGAATTCGCGGCGGTTTGTCAGTGCGGGCGGCAAGAATGAGGCACATCGTTGGTCGATCAGCGACTATGCGGCAGCTAGTTGGCTGCTGGGAGGCGGTTTCTTAGTTGCTGCGGGGGCAGTTCGTCGTTCTTAGACAATGGTTAAGGGCAAAGTGACAGGGTTAAGGGGACGACGACAGCAAGGATAATCATCAATGCGCAATTTCGCATAATGTATATTATGTAAAATTGCATTGCATGGCTGTGCCAGATGATCTGGGTCTCGGCCTATTACGGCTCATGCGCAAGCCTTTCCCGCCAGCGATAAACCATCACCCGGTTACGTCCCTGCACTTTCGCCTCAAGCAGGGCTGTATCGGCGAATACGAGCAACGCCTTTCCGTTTTCGGCAGGCGTCTCAGGCGAACACGCTACGCCAATACTTACCGTTACACCGAGCGAGCCGTCAGGGCTCTCGACACGCACGCCCTCGACACCATTACGCACCGATTCGGCCACCGCGGCGGCCTGAGCGAGCGCCATCGTCGGTAACAGCACGGCAAATTCTTCGCCGCCATAACGGGCAAAGACACCTTCGTGCGGACCAAGCAATTCAGCCAGCCTAGTAGCCACGGCACGCAGGCAGTTATCCCCAATGACATGGCCATGGTCGTCGTTGAAGTGTTTGAAGTGATCGATGTCGATCATCAAAATCGAAAGACTCATACCCCCTTGGTGCACCTGTTTCCACAAGGTGGACAGCTGCTGATCGAACCCACGACGGTTGGCGATGCCTGTGAGTGGATCGGTGACGACGAGATTTTCCAGCTCGCCCTGCAAGCTCAGCAACTGGCGTTCCGTACCCATGTACTGGCTTTGTGTAATCACATTGCGTATGCCATATCCCAAGATCGCTACGGCCACGCCAAACGCCGCCAACCCAGGTCGCGTCGTCCATAAGCTGACGCTCAAAGCGGTAAGCCCCAGACCAAGGAAGAAAGGACTCATACTCTCGGCCACATCGACCATCCCTGGCCGGGGTCGGTAGTCGCGAATCCAACGTGGCGGCGGGTATAGGCACAACAAGCCCAACAATATCGGTGCCGCCAGCAGCGGTAGTTCGAGGTAAAGCATCTGGTAATGCAGAACCAAACGATTGCGCACCGCGGCCACAAGAGTGCTTACCACGCCATAAAGAGATATCGCGAAGAAGATATGTTTGAGGGCGGGATCGGCGGCGCCCATGACGCGCGTGATAGCACAAAGGGTGATGAATACGCTCAGCGCATCCATCAACCAGATGATGAATAGCACATGCTGAGGGTCATCACTGCCCGCGGTCGACACTAACGTAAAGATCCGCACGAAGAACAAGACAGCCATGACTAATGCCATCAGCGCATCGATACTACTGATGAGCGTGAGGCTGCGCTGGCGAAACGTCATGCTGATAGCCAGCACCATGGCTACCCCATAAAGTGCGTAAAAGAACATGGGCACGCCCGGTGCAGGGTTGTCCTGGTCCACACCGATAACGCGCAGCAAGTAGATGAGATTGGCTACGCTGATGAATAACATAGCCCCCGCTACAAACCACCAGCGAAGGCCGTTGGGAAAAGGCGTGTGGCAAGCGCGCCAAGCCAGCGCGGCCACGGTCAGCCATTCCACAAGACCGATGACGACACAACTCCACGGCAGATAAGCATCCGTGTTGTGCATCACCACAAAGACATGGACAACGAACAAAACGCTGTAACCCAAGCAGAACCGACGGAACAAACGCATGTCGGCATCGGGCCTGCTCACACTCGGGACTAACTCCATGCTTCCCCCGCTTCGGTCCGGTGACGAAATCCGAACTGCGAGCCCTATCCTACGCCCGGAAACCCAAGAGCAGCATGTACATGGCGCCGCAACAATCTTTGCCAGGGTTGGCGGAACACCCCAATATGGGGTTCAGCCGAGATGCGTGAAAAATGGGACACATCTATCTCGGCCGCCCTGTAGAAGCCTTGTGCTGCACGCAGCCGATGATGCTCAACGACGGGCGCGGAAGAAATCGCGCAGCAAGCTGGCGGATTCTTCGGCAAGCAGGCCACCGGCCACTTCGATGCGATGGTTGTGGCGTGCGTCGACAAGTGTGTCGAATACGCTGCCGGCAGCGCCGGTCTTGGGGTCGGCGGCGGCATAGACTACGCGGCCGATGCGGGCGTGAATCATCGCCATCGCGCACATCGAGCAAGGTTCCAGCGTGACGTACAACGTGGCCCCGGACAGGCGATGGTTGGCGAGTTTTTCGCCGGCCGCACGCAGTGCCATGATCTCGGCGTGGGCGGTCGGGTCGTGCAAGGTGATGTTGCGATTCCAGCCCAGACCGACGATCTCGCTGCCCTGCACCAGCACGGCGCCCACCGGCACCTCGTTCTCGGCGTCGCGCGCATGTATGGCGAGTTGCAGCGCGCGCCGCATGTACAGCGAGTCCTCGGCCGAGAATGTCCCCGTCGGGTCAGAGATTGCGTCAGTCATTTCAATATAGGGTGACTTGAATGCGAGGAAGCCGGCACCCTCCCCGGCGCACGCAAGGAGCCGGCCTTCCTATTCCCATTCGATCGTGGCGGGTGGCTTGCCGCTAATGTCATAAACGACACGAGAAACACCACGCAACTCATTGATAATTCTGTTCGAAACCTTGCCAAGAAACTCGTACGGCAAGTGCGCCCAGTGTGCCGTCATGAAGTCGATGGTCTCCACCGCGCGCAACGCGATCACCCATTCGTAGGCGCGTGCGTCACCGACTACGCCGACCGACTTCACCGGCAGGAACACCGCGAACGCCTGGCTGGTCTGGTCATACAGGTCGGCCTTGCGCAATTCATCGATGAAGATCGCGTCGGCCTGAGCCAGCAGCTCGGCGTACTCGCGCTTCACCTCACCGAGGATGCGCACACCGAGGCCCGGACCGGGGAATGGGTGGCGATAGACCATCGCACGTGGCAGGCCGAGTTCCACGCCAATCCGGCGAACCTCGTCCTTGAACAGCTCACGAAGCGGTTCGACCAGCTTCAATTTCATGTGCGCCGGCAGACCGCCGACGTTGTGGTGGCTCTTGATGACGTGCGCCTTGCCGGTCTTGCTGCCGGCCGATTCGATCACGTCGGGATAGATCGTGCCCTGCGCTAGCCACTTCACCTTGCTGCCGTCGGCGGTGATCTTGCTCGACTCCTCGTCGAAGATCTCCACGAACAGGCCGCCGATGATCTTGCGCTTGGCTTCCGGATCGGCCACGCCTTCGAGCGCCTTGAAGTAGCGGTCCGCCGCATTGACACGGATCACCTTGACGCCCATGTGCTCGGCCATCGTGGCCATCACCTGGTCGCCTTCCTGCCAGCGCAGCAGGCCGGTGTCGACGAATACACATGTCAACCGATCGCCGATCGCCTTATGCAGCAAGGCGGCGACCACCGAGGAATCCACACCACCGGACAGGCCCAGCAGCACATGATCATCTCCGACCTGTTCGCGCACGCGGGCGATCTGGTCGTCGATGATGTTGGCGGCGGTCCACAACGTAGCGCAGCCGCAGATCTCGGCGATGAAACGCTTCAGCAGCGCCCCGCCCTGCTTCGTGTGTGTCACTTCGGGGTGGAACTGCACGCCGTACCAGCGCCTGGACTCGTTCTCCATCACGGCGACTGGGATGCGATCGGTAGTACCGGTGATCGCGAAACCCGGCGGCGCCTTGGCGACGTGATCGCCGTGGCTCATCCATACATCGAGCTTGTGCGCATCGGCATGGTCGCTGAGACCATCGAACAGTCGGCTCTGCGAAACGATGTCGACTTCGGCATGGCCGAACTCGCGCGCGTCAGCCGCTTCGGTGGCGCCGCCCAGTTGGGCAGCCAGCGTCTGCATGCCGTAGCAGATGCCAAGGATCGGCACGCCGGCATCGAACACCTGCTGCGGCGCCTTCGGTGCGCCTGCCAGCGTGGTCGATTCCGGACCGCCGGAAAGGATGATGCCCTTTGCGCCGAATGCGGCGATCTCGGTCGGCTCGTGATCCCAGGCCCATATTTCGCAATACACACCCAGCTCGCGGATGCGCCGCGCGATCAGTTGCGTGTACTGCGCGCCGAAATCGAGGATCAGGATCTTGTCGCTATGGATATTGGTCATCGGTCCGGTTTCGTCGCGTGGCAACTCGGCCACATCGAGTGCCTTTGATCTTGAAGGAACAACGCAACACCGGCTGCCCGGGTTGCTACCTGTAAAACAAGGCGCCGGCTCTCGGGCCGGCGCGTCAGTCACGAGTTGAGCCGGTAATTCGGCGCTTCCTTGGTGATCTGGATGTCGTGCGGATGTGCTTCGGTGACACCGGCAGAGGTCACCTTGACGAACTGCGCCTTGTGGCGCACGTCCTCGATGGTGGCCGTACCGAGATAACCCATCGACGCGCGCAGGCCGCCAATCAGCTGGTGGATGATGTTGCGCAGCGGTCCACGGTACGGCACGCGGCCCTCGATGCCTTCCGGTACCAGCTTGTCCGCATCCGATTCGTCCTGGAAATAGCGGTCCTTCGAACCGAGCTGCATCGCGCCGATCGAGCCCATGCCGCGGTAACTCTTGTACGAGCGGCCCTGGAACAGCTCGACTTCGCCGGGCGATTCCTCGGTGCCCGCGAACATCGAGCCGAGCATCACGGTGGACGCGCCGGCAGCGAGCGCCTTCGGAATATCGCCGGAATAGCGGATGCCGCCATCGGCGATCAGCGGGATCTCATCCTTCAGTGCGGTGGCGACCATGTCGATCGCGGTGATCTGCGGCACACCCACGCCGGCCACCACGCGAGTGGTGCAGATCGAGCCCGGGCCCACGCCCACCTTGACCGCATCGACGCCGACATCGAGCAGCGCACGCGCCGCCTCACCGGTAACGATATTGCCGGCAATCACCTGCACCTGCGGGTAGTGCTTCTTGACCCAGCCGGCACGTTCGATCACACCTTGCGAATGACCGTGCGCCGTATCCACGACCAGCACATCGACACCGGCATCGACCAGTGCAGCCACGCGCTGCTCGGTGTCGCCACCGACACCAACCGCGGCGCCGACCAGCAGCGCCTCGTTGCGATCCTTGGCCGAATGCGGATTGTCACGGGCCTTCTGAATGTCCTTGACGGTAATCAACCCGCGCAACTCGAACGCGTCGTTGACCACCAGCACTTTCTCGATACGGTGCTTGTGCAGCAGTAGCAGCACGTCGTCCTGACTGGCTCCCTCCCTGACCGTCACCAGCTTCTCCTGGCGCGTCATGATGTTGCGCACCGGATCGTCGGGCTTGCGCTCGAAGCGCAGGTCGCGGCTGGTGACGATGCCGACCAGCTTGCCACCGTCGACCACCGGCACGCCAGAGATGTTGTGCGCATGGGTGAGCCGCAGCACTTCACGGATCGAGGTGTTCGGACCCACGCTGATCGGGTTGCGGATCACGCCGGCTTCGAACTTTTTCACCAACCGCACTTCAGCGGCCTGCTGCTCGGCCGTCATGTTCTTGTGAATGATGCCGATGCCGCCGTTCTGCGCCATGGTGATAGCGAGGCGTGCCTCGGTGACCGTATCCATGGCGGCGGAGACGATCGGGATGTTCAGGCGCAGGTTGCGGGTGAACCGCGTGGAAGTATCCACATCGCGCGGCAGCACGATGGAGTGGCCCGGAACAAGGTAGACGTCGTCGTAGGTCAAGGCCTCGGCGAGGATACGCATGCGAAAAGTCCCGCTGCAAAGAGGGAATTATACGCGCCCTGCCGTGAGACTCGCCAGCCGTGCAGCTGAATGCTAAGCGACCTTGCGCGCCTCAGCCGCTTCCAGCGTGTTCTCCATCAGCGTGGCCACGGTCATCGGGCCGACCCCGCCTGGTACCGGGGTGATCCAGCTGGCACGCTCGGCGGCGGCATCGAATTCCACGTCGCCGACCAGCCGGCCATCGTCGAGCCGGTTGATGCCCACGTCGATCACCACGGCGCCTGGCTTGATCCATTCACCCTTGACCAGTCCCGGCTTGCCGACGGCAACGACCACGATATCGGCCTGCCGCACGAAGCCGGCCAAGTCACGCGTGAAACGGTGACACGACGTTGTCGTGCAGCCGGCAATCATCAGTTCCAGCGCCAGCGGTCGTCCGACATGATTGGAGACGCCAACCACCACCGCATGCTGGCCACGCACCGGACGGTCGGTATGGCCAAGCAGGGTCATCACGCCTTTCGGTGTGCATGGGCGCAGACCGAAGCGGCGCAGTGCGAGGCGGCCCACGTTCACGGCCTGGAAACCGTCCACGTCTTTATCCGGATCGATGCGGTCGACCAGCGCATCTTCGTCGATATGTTCCGGCAGCGGCGATTGCACCAGGATGCCGTGCACGTTCGGATCGGTGTTCAAGCGATCGATCAGTGCGAACAATTCTTCCTGCGTCGTGCTGGACGGCAAGTCGTAGTCGAACGAGCGAAAACCGACCTGGTGGCAGGCCTTGCGCTTGTTGCGCACATACACCGACGAGGCCGCATCGCTGCCCACCAGCACCACCGCCAGTCCGGGTGCAGGCAACCCTTGTGCGACCCGTTCGGCAACGCGCAAGCCTACGCGATCCAGCAGTTCCTGTGCGATGCGTTTGCCGTCAAGGATACGTGCGCTCATGTTGATGCCTGACTGTAAAGTCGATCATTATCCGGGCTCAGCCTGATGCGTACAAACGGCATCCTCGATGGACACTAATCAGACCATTCCGACCACGCTGGAACTGACCGATGGACGGCTGCGCCTGCGTCACTGGCAGGATCGCGATGCCCCAGCCTTGGTAGAGGCTGCGCGCGAGTCGATGGCCACGGTGGGTCGTCGACTGCCGTGGTGCCATGCAGATTACAGCCTGGACGATGCGCGCTCATGGATAACGCACTGCCAGGCTGGCTGGCGCTCCGGAGAGCACTACGCGTTTCCGGTTTTCGATGCGGTATCGGGCGAGCTGCTTGGCGGCGTTGGCCTCAACCAGTTCAATCTGTTCCATCGCAGCGCCAACCTGGGTTACTGGGTGCGCCAATCACGCCAGCGACAAGGTGTGGCAACCGCTGCTGCCTTACTGGCGGCTGGCTTTGGCTTCGAGTGGTTGGGATTGATCCGGATCGAGATCGTGGCTCTTGCGGACAATCTTGCGAGCCAACACACCGCGGCCAGGATCGGCGCGTGCTTCGAGGCGGTCGCGCGACAGCGACTGTGGGCAGATGGACAGGCTCATGATGCTGCGGTCTACGGTTTGATTCCGACGGATATGCCTCCGTCCGCGGCAGAACAGAACCGCACGATATCCTCGTAGCCGCTGAACACTGCTGCCGCACCGCAGCCTGGACAATCCGGATCACGCCGCAGTCGCGCTTCATGGAAGTGCATGCCGAGAGCATCGAAACTCAGCAACCGGCCGACTAGCGGCTCGCCCAGTTCGAGCAGCAACTTCAATGCCTCGGTGGCCTGCAGAAGGCCGACGACGCCGGGCAGTACGCCGAGTACGCCAGCTTCGCTGCAGTTCGGCGCATCGGCAGCGGCCGGTGGTTCGGGGAACAGGCAGCGATAGCACGGCGAATCGCCGCGACGGGGATCGAACACGCTGAGCTGGCCGCTGAAACGTTCGACCGCGCCGTACACCATCGGCAATTTCAATCGCAGCGAAGCGGCGGCCAGCAGATAACGCGCCGGAAAATTGTCGGCGCCATCGATCAGCAGGTCATGGCCGGCGAGCAGTTGCTCGACGTTGTCGGCCTGCAGGCGTTCGCAGCGCGTCTCGATGCGAATGCGTGGATTGAGCGCCTGCAGCGCGATCCGCGCCGACTCGGTCTTGGCCATGCCGACGCGGGCATCGGCGTGAATGATCTGCCGATGCAGATTGGAGCGCTCTACCTTGTCGTCGTCGACCAGGGTGAGCTGACCGACACCGGCGGCGGCCAGATACAACGCGGCTGGTGCACCGAGACCACCCGCGCCGAGCAGGACGACTTTGGCAGCAGCCAGCCGGGCCTGACCTGCCTCACCCACCTGCGGCAGGCGCAATTGCCGGGCATAGCGTTCGACAGCATCGGCATCGAGCGCACTGCTGGAAACCGGCAGGCCCTCCGCCTTCCAGCGACCGAAGCCGCCCGTCACCGAACTGACCTGCCGATAACCCATGCGCTGCAACGCTTCGGTGGCCAGCAGCGAGCGCTGACCGCTGCCGCACAGCACCAGCATCGGACGATCACGATCCGCTTCGAGTTGTTCGATCCGCAGTTCGAGGAAGCCACGCGACAAACCCAGCGCGTTGGCCGGCGTGCCGGCGATGCGCTCGGCGTCTTCGCGCACGTCGATTAGCAGGCCACCTTGCGCCTGCCGGGCCAGCGCCTGGGTCGGCGTGATTTCAGGAATGCGTTTGCGCAGCTCGTCGAGCCAGGCTTCGCGGTTCGGGAATTCGCTCATGCGGCCAGTCTACGAGAAGCTGCAGGGCATCGCCGGCATGCAGGCCAATGCGCTCAGCGCGTGCGCTTGATCAGGTCACTGACTCTGCGCCTGGCCTTCTGCTGCTGCTCCTTGGTAAGCACCTTCTTGCGCCCCGCGTACGGGTTCTCGCCTTCGCGGAAAGCGATGCGAACCGGCGTACCTTCCAGCTTGTAGCGCTTGCGGAAAAAGTTCTCGAGGTAGCGCAGATAGGCCGGCGCAATATGCTTGGTACGAGTGCCATGGATCACGATGGTCGGCGGATTGTTGCCGCCCGGATGCGCAAAACGCAGCTTGGGCGCGTGGCCATTCACCAGCGGCGGCTGGTAGCTTTCGTAGGCCTTTTCCAGCGTCTTGGTGAGATCGGACGATACCAACACCTTGGTCGCCGACGCGTGCGCCCGCACCACCGAGCGCATCAGCTCGCGCAGGCCCGAACCGTGCAGCGCCGAGATGTGCACCTGCTTGGCCCACTCGACGAACACCAGCCGGCGATCCAGCGCACGCATGCATTCGTCGCGCTGATATTGATCCAGGCCATCCCACTTGTTGATGGCGATCACCAGCGCCCGACCCTCATCCATCGCATAACCGATCAGGGTGAGATCCTGGTCGGCCAGATTCTCGCGGGCATCAATCATCACCACCACGACCTGGGCGGCGGCGATCGACTGCAGTGTCTTGATGACACTGAATTTCTCCACTGCCTCCTCGACACGTGCCTTGCGGCGGATGCCGGCGGTATCGATCAGCGTATAGCGCTTGCCATCACGCTCCAGCGGCACCCGTATCGGATCGCGGGTGGTGCCGGCGACATCGGAGACGATCAGGCGATCCTCGCCCAGCAGGCGATTGATCAGGGTCGACTTGCCGGCGTTCGGACGGCCGACGATGGCAACGCGAATACTGCCGCCCTCACCTTCCGCCTC
The DNA here is from genome assembly GCA_035566635.1 of Rhodanobacter sp. Classification (GTDB taxonomy): domain Bacteria; phylum Pseudomonadota; class Gammaproteobacteria; order Xanthomonadales; family Rhodanobacteraceae; genus Rhodanobacter. The sequence goes on along the minus strand of DATMQY010000010.1, from coordinate 288,754 downwards.
GACCGTGCTTTCCTCGTCGGCCGGCAGCAACGGCAGGACCATCTCGATCAGGTCGTTGGTGCCGCGATTATGCGCGGCGGACAACGGCAGAATCTTGCCGACGCCGAAGGCCGAGAACTCCGCCAGCACGGCTTCTTCTTCCAACCCGTCGGTCTTGTTGACCGCCGCGATGATGGTTTTGCCGCTGCGACGCAGCTCGTTGAGGATCACGTAGTCCTGCGGCAGCAGGCCCTCACGCGCATCGACCACGAACACCAGCACGTTCGCCTCCTCGATCGCCAGGCGCACCTGCTGCGCGGTCAGCACATCCATGGCTTCCTCGACGCCGGACAAGCCGCCGGTATCGACCACCACGAAAGGCCGCTCGCCACTGCGGCATACGCCGTAGTGACGATCGCGGGTGACGCCCGGCATATCGGCCACCAAGGCGTCACGGCTGCGCGTCAGTACATTGAAAAGGGTCGATTTACCGACATTCGGACGACCAACCAGCGCGACGACGGGCAGCATGATGAGGACTTCGTTTCAGCGATCAGTGTGCAGACAGACGGTAGGCGCCGATATGGCCCTCGACGTCCTCGATATAGACGGTGTCACCTACCACCAGCGGCTGGGCACGGATCGCCTTCTTCGACAGCCGCTCGCGTGCAGCCAGCGCACCGTCACTAGTCTGCAGCCAATGCACGTAGCCTTCCATGTCGCCGGCCACGATGTAATTGCCCTGTACGGCCGGGCTGGTGAGCCAGCGGTACTTCAGCGCATTGTTCTTCCACATGTCGGCACCGCCGTTCTTGTCGAACGCCCATACCTGCGATTCGTCGTTGACGCCGAAAACCGCATTGCCGTTGAGAGCCAACGAACCGAAGCTGGAGAACGGGCGGGACCACAACGGGCGGCCGCTGGGGCCGTCCACGGCGGCCAGATTGCCGTGATAGGCGGCGCCGTAAAGCGTGCTGCCATCCAGCACGATCGCGCCATCGACGTCATTCAGACGATCGATCTCGGTGCGGCCTTCGCCGCTGCCCAGCTTCTGTTCCCACAGCTTTGCGCCATTGTCCAGCCGCAACGCGACCAGCTTGCCGTCATCGCTGCCGAAGAACAGCACGCCGTTGGCCACCAGCAGGGGGCCATTGTCGCGCAGGCTCAACAGCGGCACGGAACCCTGGTCATAAACCCAACGACGCTCGCCGGTCTTGGCGTCCAGCGCGTAGACGCGACCGTCGCTGGTCCGTACCAGCACCATGTCACCAACGATCACCGGAGAAGTCAGTACTTCGGACTTCAACTCGGCTTCCCAGCGCGGGCCGCCATCTTTCGCATTCACGCCATAGACGTGACCATCCAGCGTACCGACGGCGAGCAGATCGCCACTGACCGCGGGACCACCGGCATACAAGGCATCTTTGCGCTTCGTGTCACCCCAGCCAAACCAGCCATGGGTGCTGGAACTCTTCGACCACAGGGTCTTGCCGCTGACGGCGTCAAACGCAGCCAACTTGCCGTCCGTGCTGTCGGCATAGAGCACGCCGTCGACCACCGCCGGACGCAGACGCGCGCCACTGACACCAGCGCCGTCGCCCACGTGGGTATGCCACAGACGGGTAACTTGCACGGTAGGTTTGAAGTCCTTGGCCAGCGGAGTCGGCGGCTGGACGTTTTCCTTCTTGAACGAATGGCAGCCCGCGAGGGTTACCAATGAAGCCAGCGTGATCAGTAAAAATCTTTTCATGCACCCTGCTTCCCGGCCACGGCCAAATCATCGAGTTTCATTTGCAAGGCGCCGCGTTGCGGCGCTTCCTCGCTCAACGACGACAAGGCTGTCTGGTAGGCCTTGCGCGCATCGTCGGAACGTCCAAGCTTGACCAGCACATCACCGCGGAGTTCCTGGGCCAGCCCCTTGTAGCTGCCGGCCGGCAGGCGATCCAGCGTGGCCAGCGCGCTGTTGCCGTTGTCGCGGGCCAGTTCCACCTGCGCGATGCGCAGCAAGGTCAACGACTTCAGTGCCGCATCGGTGGTGTGGCTTTCGGCCCACGCCAGCGAGGCCTCGGCTTTGTCCAGTTGCTTGGCTTCCAGCTGTTGTCTGGCACGGTCGCTGGCGGCAAATACGGCATACGGCGACTTGGCGTAATCCTTCATCAGCTGATCGGTCAGCTGCGTGGCGGTATCCGGCTTGCCGGACGCCCGCGCGATCTGTACCTGCTGATAGAGCTGGGACGCCATGCCCTCGTTGCGAGCCTGGTGGTTGCGCCATTGCTGCCAACCGAAGATGCCGACCAGGCCGATCGCGATACCGACGATGATCGACACGCCATTCTCGCGCAGCCACTTCTGAACCAATTCACTTTGTTCGTACTTGTCGTATTCTTCAAAAGCCATGCAATCACCCTTCAAAAGGCGGCGTACCCGCAGACGTGTGCACAGGCCCGCGCGGTAAGAAAAAGGAAAAGCCCATCACGTCCGCTCGTTGCCGAGCGAACAATGGGCAAGCATAACCGAAATGAGCTGTCCGGAGCGGCCGGGACAGCGTCAGAGACTGGCCGCGGAGGCCTTGCCGTCCTGCATCTGCACGCGGAAACGTGCCACGTTGGCACGCCGGAAATCATCCAGCCCTACCGACTGGCCGTCGATGCTGATCTGCGCGCCACTGGCATTGCCGATGCGCACATCCAGCGGCTGACCGCTGTGCCATGTCTTGCTGCTGCCGGCGGCCATCAGACCGTATTCCAGTCGCGTGCCATCCTTGCCAACCACCTCGACCCAACTGGCAGCGTTCAGCGTCAGGCTCAGGCTATGTCCGCCGGTACCGGCATCGACTACCGGCGTGGCGGGCGTGACCGGCTTGTCCGGTGACTGAGTGCTGCTGTCCAGATTCGGGAACGGCGCCATCGAGGCCATCAGCGGTTGCTCTTGTTCCTGCTGCTGCGCCGGCGTGGCCTGCGGCGGCGACGCGGGAATCTGCCGGTGACTGGCCAAGCTTCCGGTTGCGGCACTGGACGTAGTTGCCGGTGGATCCAGCTGCGCCACCGGAGCGGCATCGAGCGGGGCCAGATGGCTGATGTCGCGATCCAGCGTGCTGCGCACACCGAACCAGACCGTCGGTACGGCGATGACCAGGGTCAACACCACATAGGTAGCTGCCGTGGCGTAGCGATCCAGCAGGAAGCGCGAATGCGAGATGCCGCCGGTGGCCACCAGCGGCGGCTCGATTTGCCGGATGCGGTTCAGCTCGACCTGGATCGATGCCTCGTTGATGCCGAGGTAGCGCCCGTATTTGCCGATATAGCTACCCAGGTAAACCTTCGAATCGATGCCGTCGTACTGGTCATGCTCAAGCTGGCGCAGCACGCGCGCAGGCAGTTTCAACGTATGCGCGCAGGCTTCCAGATCCAGTCCGCGGGCTTCACGGGCCGCATGCAGCCGACTGCCGAAACTTACCGTGTGAGGGTCTGTCGACGGCACATCCATATTGAGCAAATTGATACCGAACAGATCGGGTTCGTTGGAACCATGGTCGGACGGTTGAGGCTGCATGGATGTCATGGGCTGGCAGTAGTGTCGAGAGCGTGCGCCTGCTCCGAGTCCGGGAACTGGTCGAGCAGTCGCTTGCGGTAAGTGTGGGCACCTTCCGAGTTGCCCAGACGGGATTCGATATCGTGGCCGAGCTTGAGCGCCGCGGCAGTTGGCTGGCCCAGCGCATCGAACCGCTGGATGAAAGCCCTGGCGCGAAACGCATCTTTGTTCAGATAAAGCGAGTTGGCAAGCTGGAAGAGTGCCTCTGCATTATTCGGATTTCGCGCGATGGCGTCACGAAAACTCGCTTCCGCCCCAGTCGTGTCATTCGCACGCAACTGGCAAACGCCTTCATTCGTCAGCGCCACGTCGGGCGTCTGATAGAACGGATCGGCGACCGCCTTCTGGAAATACCCGTTCGCCTCCGCGACTTTTCCGGTATGGCACAGGAATACGCCGAGATTGTTGTTCGGCGCGCCCTTGGCTGGCTCCAGCGCGACCGCTCTGCGGTAATGCAGCTCGGCCTCAGGCAGCTTGTTGATGCGCTCATACAGCACCGCGATCACGGTATGCGCCGGCGCATAGTTGGGATTGAACTGCAGCGCCTGGGTCAGTTTTTCGAGCGCCGTCTGCATATCGCCGGAAGCCATGTAACGCTGGGCCAGCTCCGTATGGATCCGCGCGGCATCCAGGGCCTGGTCGGCCTTGCTGGATTCCGGCATGTTTTTGCCCAGCGCGTTGCTGTCGGTATGCGTGGTCACGCAGCCAGCCAGCGGCAGCAGCAGCAGGCTGAAGATCAGAACCCGGTCAAATCGCATGCAATGCCCCCTCGTCTTGCCGCTTGCGAAGATCGGCGCTACGTCGCGTGCGATCGGTGACCTGCCCTGCCAATTGACCGCAGGCGGCATCGATATCGTCGCCGCGGGTACGCCGCAACATGGTCAATACGCCGGCATTCAGCAGCTGCGTCTGGAAATCGTGAATGTCGTTCGCGTTGGAGCGCTCGAAACGAGTGCCTGGAAATGGGTTGAACGGAATCAGGTTGACCTTGCAGGTCGGCAGCTTGCGCATCAGCTTGATCAGTTGACGAGCGTGCTCGGGCTGGTCGTTGACGCCCTTCATCAAGGTGTATTCGAAGGTGATCGAGGTGCGCGGCTTGCGCGCGACCCAGCGCTGGCAGGCAGCAAGCAGATCGGCAATCGGATAGCGCTTGTTGAGCGGCACCAGTTCCGTGCGCAGATCGTCGTTGGCCGCATGCAGCGACACTGCCAGCGAAACGTCGATCGCATCCGACAGCTGATCGATCAGTGGGACCATGCCAGCGGTGGACAGCGTGACGCGCTTGGCCGCGAGGCCGAACCCGAGGTCATCGCGCATCAGGCGCATGGCCCGCACCACGTTGTCGAAGTTGGCCAGCGGCTCGCCCATGCCCATCATCACCACGTTGGTGATGCGGCGGTTCTGGTGGGTGATGTTGCCCAAGTACTTCGCCGCTACCCACACCTGACCGATGATTTCGGCAGTGGACAGGTTGCGGTTGAAGCCCTGCGCTCCGGTCGAGCAGAACTGGCAGTTCAGCGCGCAACCGATCTGCGAGGACACACACAGGGTGCCGCGGGTCGGCTCGGGGATGTACACGGTTTCGACCGCGTTGCCCTTGTCCATGCCCAGCAACCACTTGTGCGTGCCGTCGTTGGCGGCCTTGTCCAGCATGGTCTTCGGCGCGCCGATGTAGCAGACCTCGGTGAGCTTGGCGCGCAGCGCCTTGCCCACGTCGGTCATGTTCTCGAAGTTGTCTTCCAGGTCGTGGTAGATCCACTTCATCACCTGCTCGGCGCGATACGGCTTCTCGCCGATCTGCGTGAAAAAATCACGCAGACCCTGGCGATCGAAGTCGAGCAGATTGACCTTGGCAGGTGGGTTCACGACAACCTGGTTCACAACGTATGCCTCACAACTATTGAATCGCTCAGCGCGACAGCACGTCCGTCGCGGCGAAGAAATACGAAATCTCCACCTTGGCGGTATCGACTGCATCGGAACCATGCACGGCATTGGCATCGATGGAGTCGGCGAAGTCGGCGCGGATCGTACCCGGCGCGGCTTCCTTCGGATTGGTGGCGCCCATCAGATCGCGATGGGTCAGTACGGCATTCTCACCCTCGAGCGCGGTGATCATCACCGGGCCGGAGATCATGAATTCGACCAGCGCGTTGAAGAACGGACGCTCGCGGTGCACCGCATAGAAGCCTTCGGCTTCCTTGCGCGACAACTGCTTCATCTTCGCAGCCACGACCTTCAGGCCGGCCTTTTCGAAGCGCGCGTAGATTTCACCGATGACGTTCTTGGCAACGGCGTCGGGCTTGATGATGGAAAGGGTGCGCTCCAGCGCCATACGGGTCTGCTCCGGGAAAACGGATTTAAGGAAAGGGCGGCGTGGCCGGCTCGGGCCGGCAGATGAGCTAAATCTGACAGGGACCGGGGATTTAGCTCACGAAAGTTTGACAGATTCTAACTCATACGCAAGTAACCCGCCGTTTGCAACCTACGTTTGTTTGACGTCTGCCGAGCTGTCCGCGTATGCTCAAACGATCGTTTGAACTGGCCTGTGGCCGATGGATGGTTCCGCTCGTGAACAGCTCCGGCTCAACCAAAGAACGGATACTCGGCGCCGCCGAAATCCTGTTCGCCCAGCGCGGCTTCGACGGCGCCTCGCTACGTCAACTAACGACCGCCGCCGGAGTCAACCTGGCCGCGGTCAACTACCACTTCGGTTCAAAGGAAAAGCTGGTCGAACAGGTGTTCCGCCGCCGCCTGGACACGCTGAACGCTCACCGGCTGACCGCCCTGGCCAAGATTGCCGGTAATGCGGACACCACCCTCGAAGACGTGCTGGCGGCCTATATCCGCCCCGCGCTGGAGCTGTCGCATGACGGCAACGGCGCGCTGTTCATGCGCGTACTGGCGCGTGCCTTCGCCGAGCACGACGACACCTTGCGCCTGTTCCTGTCCGAGAACTATGGCCACGTGATGCGCCAGTTCACCACCGAATTCGCCCGCCTGCTGCCGCAATTGAGCAAGCCCGAGCTGTACTGGCGGATCGATCTGGTCACCGGCGCGCTGACTCATGCGATGTCCGGCTTCGGCATGATCCAGCGCAAGAGTGACGTCAGCGAACACGCTCATCGCGAGCAGACCGCGCAGCACCTGATCCGCTTCGCCGTCGCTGGACTCAGCCATCCCTGATCTTCAAGTCACCCTTTTCACTCTCGTTTGCCCCCTCGGAGAAGCCAATGACTGCTGCATCCTCACCTAAATCAGCACTACGCATCCGCAAGGCTGCCGTGCTGGGCGCCGGCGTCATGGGCGCGCAGATCGCCGCGCACCTGACCAACGCCGGCGTCGAGACCGTGCTGTTCGACCTGCCCGCCAAGGAAGGCCCGAAGAGCGGCATCGCGCTCAAGGCCATCGCCAACCTCGCCAAGCTCTCGCCTGCCCCGCTGGCCGACAAGAACCTCGCCGCCGCCATCATCCCGGCCAATTACGACGAGGACATGGAGCACCTGAAGGACGTCGATCTGGTGATCGAGGCGATCGCCGAGCGGATGGACTGGAAGCTTGACCTGTACAAGAAGATCGCCCCGTACATCTCCGCCACCGCCGTGCTGGCCAGCAACACCTCCGGCCTGTCGATCAACGGCCTCGCCGAGGCGTTGCCAGAAGAGATGCGCCACCGCTTCACCGGCGTGCACTTCTTCAATCCGCCGCGCTATATGCACCTGGTCGAGCTGATCCCAACCAAACTCACCGACCCGGCTGTGATCGAAGGCCTCGAAGCGTTCTTGGTCACCACCGTCGGCAAGGGCGTGGTGATCGCCAAGGACACGCCGAACTTCATCGGCAATCGTATCGGCGTGTTCTCGATGCTGTCGGCGATGTACCACACCGACCAGTTCAAGCTCGGCTTCGACACCGTCGACGCGCTGACCGGTCCTGCGCTCGGCCGCCCGAAGAGTGCGACCTACCGCACCGCCGACGTGGTCGGTCTGGACACCATGGCGCACGTCATCAAGACCATGGCCGACACCCTGCCGGACGATCCGTGGCATCAGTACTTCAAGGCGCCGGTCTGGCTGCAAGGCCTCATCGACCAGGGCGCACTGGGCCAGAAGACTGGCGCTGGCTTCTACAAAAAGGCTGGCAAGGACATCGTGGTGCTCGATCCGGCAGCAAAGGATTACCGCCCGTCCGAACAGAAGCCGTCCGACGAAGTTGCCGCGATCCTGGCGATCAAGGACCCGGCCGAGAAGTTCGGCAAGCTGCGCGCCTCCAGTGACCCGCAGGCACAATTCTTGTGGGCCAGTTTCCGCGATCTGTTCCACTACACCGCTTATCACCTGGCCGACATTGCCGACACCGCGCGCGATGTGGATTTCGCAATCCGCTGGGGCTACGGCTGGAAGCTCGGCCCGTTCGAGACCTGGCAGGCCGCCGGCTGGCAGCAGATCGCCGGCTGGATCAACGAAGACATCGCGGCCGGCAAGGCGATGAGCAAGGCACCGCTGCCGGCGTGGGTCACCGATGGCCGCAAAGGCGTCCATGGCAAGGATGGCTCGTATTCGGCCAGCGCCAACGTCGACAAGCCGCGTTCGCAGCATCCCGTGTACAAGCGCCAGCTGTTCCCCGATCCGCTGATCGGCGAGAAGTTCGACCAGGGCACCACGGTCTGGGAGAACGACGGCGTGCGTCTGTGGACGCTGGGCGACGACGGCGTCGGCATCCTCTCGTTCAAGACCAAGATGAATACCGTCAACGACTTTGTGCTCGATGGCGTCCAGCACGCGATCAAGCTGGTCGAGGAAAAGCTCAAGGCGGTGGTGATCTGGCAGACCGGCGAGCCGTTCTCCGCTGGCGCGGATCTCAAGGGCGCGCTGGGCCTGCTCAAGGAAGGCAAGATCGCCGACTTCGAGAAGATGGTGGAAAACTTCCAGCGCACCAGCATGGCGATCAAGTACTCGCTGGTGCCGGTGGTGTCCGCCGTGCGCGGCATGGCGTTCGGTGGTGGTTGCGAGTTCCAGATGCATTCGGCGCGCACTGTGGCGGCACTCGAAAGCTACATCGGCCTGGTCGAAGCCGGCGTCGGCCTGCTGCCAGCCGGTGGCGGCCTGCATGAACTGGCCGTGCGCGCCGCCAAGGCGAATCCGGGCGACCCGTTCGAAGAACTGAAGAAGGTATTCGAGACCGTGGCGATGGCCAAGGTTTCCGCCAGCGCGTTCGAAGCAAAGCAGCTCGGCCTGCTGCGCGACAGCGACGTAGTGGTGTTCAACGCCTACGAATTGCTCTATGTCGCCAAGCAGGTGGCAAACGCGCTGGCCGAGAGCGGCTACCGTCCACCACTGCCGGCCCGTGCGATCCCGGTTGCCGGCGACGTCGGCACCGCCACGTTCAAGGCCTCGTTGGCGAACCTGCAGGCCGGCTACTTCGCCTCCGAACATGACGTGGACATCGCCACGCGCATCGCCGACACCTTGTGCGGCGGCGTGATCGAACGCGGCTCGACCGTCGACGAGGAATGGCTGCTGGCGCTGGAGCGCAAGCATTTCGTGGAGCTGGCGCAGACCGAGAAGACCCAGGCCCGCATCGCCCACACCATGACCACCGGCAAACCGCTGCGCAACTAAACGCTCGGCCTTCTAAGCCGTCATCCCAGCGAAAGCTGGGATCCAGCGGCCCCGAACCACCCAAGGCACTGGATTCCGGCTTTCGCCGGAATGACGATCAAAAACTGAAAGCGTCGCTGCTTCACGCGCGACGCAACGGAGCAAACATCATGACCAAGCAAGTGCAAGACGCCTACATCGTCGCCGCCACCCGCACCCCGGTCGGCAAGGCGCCGCGCGGCGTGTTCCGCAACACCCGTCCCGACGACATGCTCGCCCACGTGATCCGCGCCGTGATGGCGCAGGCGCCGGGCATCGACCCGCACCGCATCGGCGACGCCATCATCGGCTGCGCCATGCCCGAGGCCGAGCAAGGCATGAACGTGGCACGCATCGGCGTCCTGCTGGCCGGCCTGCCCGACACCGTACCAGGCGTCACCATCAACCGCTTCTGTTCGTCCGGCCTGCAGGCGGTGGCGATGGCGGCCGACCGCATCCGCCTCGGAGAGGATGACCTGATGCTCGCCGGCGGCACCGAGAGCATGAGCATGGTGCCGATGATGGGCCACAAGATCGCCATGAACCCGGCGATCTTCACCAACGAACACATCGGCATCGCCTATGGCATGGGCATCACCGCCGAGAACGTGGCCAAGCAGTGGAAAGTCAGCCGCGAGCAGCAGGACGCGTTCTCGGTGGAAAGCCACCGCCGCGCGCTCGCCGCCCAGGCTGCCGGCGAGTTCAACGACGAAATCAGCCCATTCGCACTGGACGACCACTACCCCAACCTCGCCACCCGCGGCATCGTCACCGACAGCCGTCGCATCGACGCCGACGAGGGCCCGCGCGCCGGCACCACGCTGGAGGTGCTGAGCAAGCTGAAGACCGTGTTCCGCAACGGCCAGTTCGGCGGCAGCGTCACCGCCGGCAACTCCTCGCAGATGTCCGACGGCGCCGGTGCCGTGCTGCTCGCCAGCGAGAAGGCGATCAAGGAATACAACCTGCAGCCGCTCGCCCGCTTCGTCGGCTTCTCCGTCGCCGGCGTGCGCCCGGAGATCATGGGTATCGGCCCGAAGGAAGCCATCCCCAAGGCGCTCAAGCAGACCGGCATCACCCAGGATCAGCTGGACTGGATCGAACTCAATGAAGCGTTCGCTGCCCAGGCCCTCGCCGTGATGGGCGACCTCGGTCTCGATCCGAGCAAGGTCAACCCGCTCGGCGGCGCCATCGCCCTCGGCCACCCGCTAGGCGCCACCGGCGCGGTGCGCATTGCCACGCTGCTGCACGGCATGCGTCGCAGGAAACAGAAGTACGGCATGGTGACGATGTGTATCGGCACGGGTATGGGCGCGGCGGGGATTTTCGAAGCACTCTGAACTCTGTCATTCCGACGAAGGCCGGAATCCGGAATATGAAAACAAGAACGGCGCCGTAGTGATACGGCGCCGTTCTTTTCTTTTGATGCTGGACTGAGCCTAACCGCGTCGACAGGGCTCGATCCATTCGGCGTCGACAAAGTCGACGGCAACCTTCGTATTTTGTACTGATGTGTATCGAGAAAATCGCGCACCATCGAGTTTCTCGGCAATATCGCCCTCAACCGGGAGCGGGTAACGGATTGACGTTGCAGGGAAGGCCACCTCCGACTCTACATTTTGCAAATGCGATATAAATCACACGCATAAGTATGCGAAGTGACGCGTTGTGCCATTTTCTGTCATAACCATTGCCATTACATGGCATATCATGATGCGTAAGTTTCTACGCTTCAGTGTTGCAAAGGTGCACTATCGCGGTTGGTCAAGAACACTGCCCAAATGCTGACGCTGTTTGCCATGACGGTATTTCAACGGAGTCATTTGGGTGGCTGTACCATGGACTGGTTCAAGCCAATCTTACGGCGGGGGAACATACGATCTTCGATTGGCATAATCGTTGCCTCATTTTTCCAGAGGCTCCTGTTTAAATCATCAATGTGGAGATTCGTCATGTCGCTCAGCAAAACCCTGCTCGTTACCGCCCTGCTCGTCACGGGTGTTTTCACTCTCACCCCTGCCACTGCCGCCAGTCCGGCCACAGCCACGTTCCAGGTGTTGATGACGATCCAGAAGGCATGCGCCGTCACGGCTGGTGCCGCCTCCAACATCAATCTGGGCACAGTGAATTCCACCGCGACCAATACCACTGGCAGCAGCACCATCAGCGTGACCTGCTCGAAGACCACGCCGTACTACGTCGGCCTGGCGCCGTCAGCCGCCAACGGTGGTACCACCACCGGCAGCGGCAGCATGAGCACGGCCGACGCGCTGCCTGGCAACACCGACAAGGTGCCGTACCAGCTGAGCTCGACACCGGGTCCCGCGGGCACGATATGGGGCAACACCGCTACCTCGACCACGGTGGGCAATGGTGTGGCTGGCACCGGCGACGGTCTGGCGCAATCGCTGCCTGTCTACGCCACGGCAGCCAGTGCCAACTTCACGCCGGACAGCTATGCCGACACCGTCACCGTCAACGTGAACTTCTGACCGCTCCATGAAGCACGTCTGGCTCAGACATGCGCTGTGCAGCGGTCTGCTCGGCAGTCTGCTGGCCATTGCTGGTTCGGCCAGTGCCAGTGGCCTGCAAGTAGCGCCCACGACCCTCAACCTGAAGGCCTTGCAGAACGCCGATGGACTGTGGCTCAGCAACACCGGCGACAGCGTGGTGCACGCGCAGGTACGCGTGTACCACTGGACGCAGGACAGCCAGGGCGATCAGCTCGTTCCGTCTCCTGGGCTGGTAGTCAGTCCACCAATGCTGCAACTGGCGATCGGCGATCGTCAGCTGATCCGGGTCATCCGGGTTGGCGCACCACCGAATGGGGCTGGCGCCGTGGAAGACGCTTATCGGCTGGCGATCGACGAATTGCCGATCGACGTGCAAGGCAAGAAGGGACTGCAGTTCGTGCTGCATTACTCGGTGCCCATTTTCATCGAACCGGCCGGAGCTGCCAGCGCATCGCCGCAACTGCAATGGAGCCTGCAACGCAACGGCGAGCAGGTGATGCTGCAGGTGAGCAACCATGGCGACAGGCACGCCCAGTTGGCAGGTCTGAGCTACATCGATGGGACAGGTCACCGCACCGACATCACTCCAGGCTTGCTTGGCTATGTCCTACCAGGCGCGACCATGCGCTGGATGCTGAAGCCGTCCGCTGCGGTGTTTGCCAGTGGCGGCACTCTCGAGGCAATGATCAATGGTGAGAAGGCCACGCAAAACCTGTCGCTGGCCGACCGTTCTCACTGAAGCCATCCTGCTGCAGGGTCTGCTCATTTCAGGCAGCCATGCCACCGATGTAACTACAGCGACGGATACGGCAGCCCATGCCGCGCTGATCACCGACAGCAGCTACAGTGCGGCCAGTCTCGGCGGCACCGACCTGTATCTCGATGTCACCCTTAATGGCGCCCATGGCGGCCTCGCGCATTTCGGCTACTTCAACGATGAGCTGTGGGCCAGCACAGCAACCCTGCACGAGCTCGGCTTCGCGCCGCCGACAGGTACGCCCGATCCGGTACGCCTGAACAGCCTGCAAGGTGTGCAGGCGAACTATGACGCCACTCGCCAGGCTGTGACGATCAGCGCGCCGCTAGGCATGCTCAAGCTGAACACGACGGTGCTCAATGCACCCGACAATCATCGACCCCGCGCGACCGCCTCGCCCGGCGTACTGCTGAACTACGACATCTACGGCACCGAGGGCACGCATGGAAACAGCAGCCTGAGCGCCTTCACCGAACTGCGTGCTTTCAATGGGAGTGGCGTATTCAGTTCCACCGCACTCTCGCAGGCCACCCGCAGCAGCGGCGATGGTTGGCAGAACCGTTCCGTGCGCCTGGACACCAGTTGGAGCACTTCGTTTCCCGACAGCCTGCTGACCCTGCGAATCGGCGACACGCTGACCGATGCATTGTCGTGGTCGCGCTCCACCCGCATCGCCGGCGTGCAGCTGGGTACCAATTTCGCCTTGCAGCCCTATCTGGTGACAGCGCCGCTGCCCGCCTTCCTCGGCTCGGCCACCCTGCCCTCGAATGTGCAGCTGTACGTCAACGGCGTGCAGCAGTACAGCGGCAAGGTGCCGGCGGGTCCATTCCAGCTCAACACGATTCCCAACATCAGTGGCGCCGGCAATGCGCAAGTGGTGCTGACCGATGCACTGGGCCGCGCCACCACGCTCAATTTCTCGTTGTACGACGAACGCCAGCTGCTGCAGCAAGGCCTCTCCGACTGGTCGGCGGAGTTCGGCGTGGTGCGCAAGAACTATGGCCTGAACTCGTTCGATTACGGCCACGATCCCGTTGGCAGTGGTACCTGGCGCTACGGCGTCAGCAACAGCCTCACCGTCGAAGCACATGCCGAGGCCACCCGCGGACTGATCGATGCCGGCGGTGGCGGTGCCTTGCTGCTGGGTTCTGCCGGCGGCGTGGTTTCCGCGTCGCTGGCACGGAGCGAACACGACGGTCAGGGCGGCACGTTGTACGCGCTGGGCTACAGCTGGCGCAACGAGCGCATCAATTTCAGCGTCAACGGCATTCGCACCCGCGGCGACTACAGCGATGTGGCCACGCTCTACGGTCCGCCGCCGCCCCGCATCAGCGCGCAGGCGGTAGCCGGCTACAGCACCGATCGCCTGGGCAGCTTCGGCGTGAGCTACCTGCACCTGCGCTACCCGCAGCAGGACGCCACGCGTTACGCGAGCGCGTACTGGTTCAAATCCGTCGGACGATCGTTGTCGCTGAATCTCAGCTTCAACCAGAACCTGGATCGCTCAGCCAATCGAAGCGTCTTCCTGGTCGCCACCCTGGCGCTGGATCGCAACATCACCATGAGCGGCAGTGTGCAGCGCGATGGCAATCGCACCAGCTTCGCCCTCAATGCCAGCCAGTCGCCGCGAAGCGAGGGCGGCTTCAGTTGGCGCGCTGCCGTGCGCCAGGGCGATAACCAGAATGGTGGCCAAGGTGAACTGGATTATCTGGGCCGCTATGGTCAGCTGGATGTCGGCGTCAACGCCATGGGCGATACCCGCTACGCGTATGCGGGTGCCACCGGTGCGCTGGTATTCATGGGCGGCGATGTGTTCGCCGCACGACACATCAGCGATGGTTTTGCAGTGATCTCCACCGACGGCATCGCCAAGGTGCCAGTGAAACTGGAGAACAACCTGATTGGCACCACCGACCGACTGGGCCTGCTGCTGGTCAGCCCGCTGAATGCCTACCAGAACAACCAGCTCAGCATCGATCCGATGGACCTCCCGGCCGACGTGCGGATAGATCGCGTCAAGGCGCTCGCCACGCCGACCGACCGCGCCGGCACGCTGGTGCGTTTCGGTATCACGACGATACGCGCCGCCTCGGTAACCCTGCACGACGCCAGCGGCCAGCCGCTGCCGGTTGGCAGCCGTGTAACCATCGCTGGCCAGGCCGACAACGGCGCCATGATCGGCTTCGATGGCGCCGTCTACCTGGACACCCTCGGTGAACACAACACGATCATCGTGAACACGCCCTCCGGTACCTGTCGGGCGAGTTTCGATTACCACAACGACAGCAAGAGCATTCCCGCGATCGGCCCCCTCCTTTGCCGCCAGGACACTTCACCATGAGCCGCTGTCAACGCCTGCTGCTGTTCATCGCCCTGCTGGTACTAGGCAGCCTGGGCTTGCCGCGCCTGGCCCAGGCTCAGTCGGTTAGTTGCGCCAACCCGACCATCGCCAATGTCTCGTTCGGCACGGTCGACCTCACGACGGGCACTGTCAATGTCACCGGCTCGATAGGGTGGTCCTGCACCAGTACAGGGATTCTGGGCCTCGTACTTCCGCCGGAGGCAGATGTCGCCATGTGCCTCAACCTCAATACCGGCACCGGCACCGGCAGCGCCCAGGCCAACCCGCGCCTGCTACTCAGCAGCGGCAGCAACACGCTGCAATACCAGCTCTATGCCAATCCGTCGGATACCCAGATATGGGGCTCGATCACAATACTGGCGATACCGATACCACTGAGTATCGCGGTGCACATTCCGGGCGGCTTGCTCGGCCCAAGCACGGTCGCCGGCACCACGCCGTTCTATGCGCAACTGCCTGGCGGGCAGACGACCGCTCCGGTCGGTATCTACAACAGTACGCTCACGGTAACCGTCGACAGCTCCTACACCATGAACACTGGCACTCCGCCCAGCTCCTGCACCAGCGGCCCGAATCACAGTGCCAGCGGCAGCACCTCATTTGTGACAACCGCCACGGTCCAGAAAGCCTGTGTCGTTACCGCCAACAACGTCAATCTCGGGGCGGTTCCCTCGACGGCCGTCAACACGACCGCCAGCAATACTCTCAATGCGACCTGCACCAATGGCACGCCTTATTTCGTGGGCCTGGCGCCTTCCAATGGCAGCACCACGGGAGCCGGCGTCATGGCAGGCACCATCGGCGGCAACACCGACAAGGTGCCTTACCAGCTCAGTTCCACACCCGGCCCCAGCGGAACGCCATGGGGCAACACGGCTACCTCGACGACAGTAGGCAACGGTAAAGCGGGTACGGGAAGCGGCCTCGTCCAATCGATGACTGTCTACGCGACGGCACCCAGCGCCAATTACACGCCCGACAGCTACTCCGATACCGTAACCGTCAATGTGAACTATTGAGCTGAGGGATAAGCGTACCTATCCGCAGACGCATCGAGCATCGCTGTCTACTACTTGGTCGGCCACGGCGCAGCGCGCCAACAGGCCTGGTAGTACTCCTCCAGCGCTTTTCTGACGGGTTGGAGCTGGAAGGCAAAGCCGTAACGGAATGCGTTGTTCCTGCCGCCGACCCAGGCACCGACTGAGCGCGCATAAAGCAGATGTCCCAGCTGCGTGGGCGGGTATTGCCGGGTGATCATCACCGACTCGCTGGCAACACTGGCGCCGTCATGCTGTTGCATCAGCATCTCTTGGCGGTCGATCTCGAAATACGACCGCGTTCCGTGCAAAACGATCTCCCGCGCACGCGCGGTGCCCACCAGATCGTAGGCGGTGAGCGTCACGCCAGCAGGCTTGCACTGCAGTGTTATCCGATGTTCGCCATGACGATCGACCTGGCTGAGTACCAGATAGGGCGCCGTGGACGACGGCGCGTATTTCGCTATGAGCGGAAGGCTTCCATTGTTGGCAAGTCCCGTCGACATCATCTGGTCGGCGGTCAACCAGACCAGCGCATCGCGCGAGGTTTTCAGAGCCTGCGTGAAACCATCCGGATCGATGTCCATGTCCTTCAGGTACGACGCGATGTCGCCCGAGCTCTGCTGGGCCTGCCCCACGACTCTCGCCGGCGGATCCATCACATCGTGTGAGGAGAGGCCGATGCGGTCACTGCCTGTGGGTGCCCACCGGTAAAGCCCGCCGAAATACGCATAGGTGCATGCATCCACGCAGACGGCCGTCTTGCTGGCGTATCCCGAACGCCGGGTGCGTCGTGGCGTTCCCAGATGCGTCACCATCGAACCTGCCCGGAACAACCGCCCCAACGCCAGGCCGGCACGCAGGTCTCCACTTGGGGAATTCAGGTAGACATCGGATCCGCTGGGGATCTTTCCTGACCGCACCATCGCTTCGAAGCGTTGCGGCGCGTCGGCGTCGATGACGCCGTAGAGATAGACCTGCGGAACCTTGGTCATCGCCAGGGTCATGCGGTCGTTGTTGAGCTGGATGGACAGCCGTTCGGACGCTGACCCTTGCGAACTTCCCGGGTCCGGCATCCCGCTGCCATGTGCATGGGAGCCTGCCGCCATCAGGCAGCCGGCCAGCCACAGGCTGCATTGCGTCAAGAACCGACGCGATCCGCGCCGGCTGGAGGAACGTTCAACTGCATGACCGTGGTGCACTACTGTTCCCTTGGTTCAAAACACGAAGTCTCTTTCGTTGCAGATGTCCTGCGAGTGAACGTCAGTGCACCGTGGATGCAGGCCAAGACGCCCTGCACACCCGCATCACGCTGGTAAGTGCCTAGTGCGCACCAGCACTGCAGCATTTCTCGCAAAATGATGCAGCCACGACAGCAGGACAGATCCTGCTGCTTTCCGCACCCATCCACCTGACGCAAGACATTCGCGGTCGCACAGCCGACCGGGCGGCGTCGGTTGTCATTCAGAGCCACAGCATCAGCTACGCGGGCACATCGTCCGCCGTGGCGAGGGTAGTTGTTCCCGTTTCCAGGTCACACACGTTTACCTCCGGGGTGATACGCCAAACGGGGATTGACGAGCGTTCCGCACCTGCTGACCCAGTGGGCCAAGCACAGCCGCGAGCTTCGTTCGCAAACCCTGCAGGACATTCCCCGTGAAAAAAACACTCTTCATTCCCCTCCTCGGCACGACCATGCTGGCCTGGCTTCCGATGACCGTGGCCCGCGAAGTCGTCGTGCTGCCCGGCGTGGTCAATCCGGTCGGCGTGGCCAGTGGCGTCGATACGCGAGGCCCCGGCCTGCTCACCGTGGGCGCCCAGGACATCAATACAGGCAATGACCCCGGTGGCGCGATCACCACCAATGCCGCGAATACGGCGAGCATCCTGTTCAACAACAGTTCGACGGTGACCGGATTCGTCGGTGCGATCGGCACCACCTTCCTCAATATTTCCGCCGGCGCCAATGCCAACACGGTTACCTTCAACGGCCCGGTCTACTCGACAACGTTCTCGGTAGCCGGCACCGGTACCGTCAATTTCAACGGGGGCTTTACCAGCAACACCGGATCAACGATGGATTTTGCTGGCGACGGCTTCATCAATGTCGGCGCGGGCCAGACCGTCAAGGCCGCCATCACCAACTCGGCGGGAGCTGGCACCGGCACGCTGACACTGAATGCCAACAGTATCCTGAATGGCGCCGTGGGCGCCGCGAGCGGGCTCAAGCAGATCAATGTAGTCGGCGGCAATGCGCTGATTACCGGCCAGGCGAATGCCGCGGCCTACTCGCTCAATACCAATACCCTGAATGTGGCAGGCGCCTTCGCGATTCCGGTGGCAGGCACCATCAACACCACCATCTTCAGTCCATCGCTTTACGGCAAGATCGTGCCGGTCGGCGCGGCCACCATCGGCAATGCACTGCAGGTCAACGTGACCGTCACCGGGCCGATCCCTGTGGGCAGCATTTTCAAGATTGTCGATGCCACCAGCGGTACCAATGGCAGCACCGTGACCGCGACCAGCAACACCACGCGCTACCTGTTTTCGGCGGCGCCGACCACGAACGGCCTGGTGCAGATCGTGGCGACGCAGGTTCCGCTGGCGACTGTCGTAGGCCCGGTAGCCAATCCGACGGCGCCGATCATCGCCCCGGTCATCGACGCACTGCCATTGACGCCAGCGACCGCGCCGCTGTTGACGGCGATCACACTGTTGCCGAACGCTGCCGCCGTCGCCGGTGCGCTGGCGCAGCTTCAGCCGGGTGCGGCCAGCCTCGCAGCACCGCAGGCGAGTTACCGCGTCACCCAGCAGCTGCAGGGACTGTGGGCCGCGCACATGGAAAGCATCCAGCTGCCATGCGAGCAGAGTGATCAGCCTGATGATCGGAACAGGCAGCGCCGGGATGATGCTGCAGCATGCCAACCCGACAAGAGGGATCCACAACTGTGGGGGGCTGCGTTCGGCTTTGCCGGCACACAGCGCGACCACAACGGATACGAGGGATATACCGACAACAGTCATGGCGCGATGCTCGGTCTCGATATTCCGCTCAGTCAGGCGATCACGGCCGGTGTCGGCGTCAGATACGCCCGCTCCACGCTCGACGGCCTCGACTCACAGAGTCGGGGCAACATCCGTTCCTATCAGGCAACCGCTTATCTTGGTTATGCGTCGGGCCCCTGGTTCGTCAATGCAGCCCTTGTGTATGGGCTGGATGACTATTCGAGCTCGCGGCGGGTCGTGTTTCCAGGGACCAACGAGACGGCGAGAGCCGACTACAGCGGCCATCAGTACACCGCCTTCGGTGCAACCGGCTACCACTTTTACGTGGGTGACGGGCGCACCGTCATTACGCCAACAGCCACGCTGCAGTACACGCGTTTGAAAACTCCCGGCTACAGCGAAGTCGGCGGCAACGCCGTCAATCTCAAGGTCGATAAGCAGAGCGACGATTTTCTCCAGTCTGGCCTCGGCGTGAAACTCGCCCGTGATCTCGCCAATTCCGGCCCGTTGACCATACGCCCCGAGATTCATGCCAACTGGCTGCATTCGTTCCGCGGCGAGGCCGTGAGCAATACAGCATCCTTCGAAAGCGGTGGCCCGTCATTCACGGCCACAGGCGTCAAGCCGGGACGGGACCTGCTTGACCTGGGCGCCGGGCTTCTGCTCGCCAGCAGCACTAGGTGGTCACTTGAAGGCGCTTACGATTACCAGTTCAACCACAGCTACCGATCGGGCCAGGTCATGATCAAGCTCGCCCTGGCGCTGTGAGATCAGATTCCACTCTGGGCGGTGCAACCTGATGGATTGAAGCAGCTCGGATGCCGCAGCTCACGTTGTGAACGAGAGCTGCGGTAGCGATGAACTCGCGTGGTACATATCCGGGTTTTCGTCATCAGCCGCGCACCAACATGCCATGAGGCGTGCGCAGCCGGGCTTCAGGTGCGTTGGATTGGAACAGCTAACAGGCTCGCTCGGCGGGAGCCGTCCAGGCCTCGCTCAACCGAACGCGGTGAACGCCGGCGCCACCTTGGCGACGCTTGCGCCACCGCGATGCCAGCCATGCACGAAGGTGCGCAGCCGGCCACCCACCACGGCGACCACCGGGCGCACGGTCAGGTTCAGCGCCGGGAATACGCTCGGTGACATGGCCAGGCCTATCTGGTGTTCGGCCCGCATCCGCACGGTCTTGGCGGCGAACCAGGCCTTGGGGCCGGTCAGCAGGACACCCAGGGCGGATTCCGCCTGGCGCGTGCTTTCGATGGTCTGGCGCAGGTGATTGAGATGCCGCTCGGTGAACGCCTGCGCCAGGGCGTCGACCTTGAACGGCGAGGCGATGTACTCGTCCAGCAGGCTGCCCAGCATGGCGGCGACGCGCAGCGCGATCTGGCGATTCGCGCATTCCCCATGCGATGTGCCGGTCGAGGTCAGCCAGACGCCGTCGATGGCGTTGACCAGGGCGTGGAACTCCGTGTGATTGAGCGGACGCTGCTGCAACGGCGTGTTGCCGCGATCGATCAGCCACGCCTGGTCGGCTTCTGGCAAGGCGTGCGAGCGATGGGCAGCGCGGTTTCGCGCTTCCTCCAACGACAGGCGATCGGTGATCGCCAGCTGAGCCGCGAGAGCTTCCCGGCTCAGCGGCTGCGCACGCGCGGTGCCGTCGGCGTCGTACCAGCGGCGGTATTCCAGCGTGGCGGTGTGAAACAGCCCGCGCGGCGGCCGCACCATAGCGCGCGCCTCGGCGGCATAGTCGAGTGCAGGCACCATCGAGCGAAGCCCGGCGGCATGGGCAGCCAGCACGCGGTCAAGCAGCACTTCGGCGGTGACCAGGTGCTGGTGGCAGGCCATCTGGCGATCGTTGCCGTCGGCGGCCGGAAAATAGACAAAGCGGATACGCGGAGTGTGCTGAATCGCAGCGGCGATGCCCATGCTGGCAGGCTTTCGCGCACCGTAGCAGCCCTGCCCGGCAATGCGGCTTCCGATCGGTGGCGCTTGATGCGCGGTAGGCAGATTCCCCAGGATGGCATCGATGCCAAGGGTCGAGACAGGAATAGAGAGGGCCGGTACGGCCGCTGGCACACTCAAAAATGAAGCGACTTGCAAACTCACGAAGCAACCTTCTAGTTGTGGTCAGCCGTGACGCTCAACTCTGCTAGCGCCACGTCCCGCCCGGGTATTCGAGCCATCCCTCCTGGATAACTACGTCACCACTCTTGCATTCCGCATGCCATGAAAGTGTGCGGTAGCTGGCAATACGCGAACTCCATGGTTGCCGTGAATGCGACCCTGCAGCGACAGCGATCGGCTGCGGCTGGCTCACGCGACCGGGCTGTCAGCCCTGTTTCCCCGTAAACCGGCCAAAAACAGGCAAAATACGCGGTTGCGGACGCACGGCCACGGCTCACTGCCTGAAGCGCCGCCCCACTCGAACTACGGATAATGCTTTGACGATCACACCGCCCACTACACCACTCCCTGACGACGCGGACACCGCACTGCTGGAGCGCCTGCGCGCTGCCGCGGCGCTGCTGGAGTCGGTCGCGGCCGACCGGCAGCTACTAGATCGGTTGCCGGCAGATGACCGCCAGCGGCTGCACCAGGCAGTGGCGAAGGCCTACCACCCTGACCCGGTCGCGCGTCGGATCAAACTGAAAGCGGCCGAGAAGGCGCGGCATGCATCGAAGATCCAGGCGGAGGATACGGTGCTCAACCAGACCGGTATCCGCGCACTGCGCCGCAAGCCGGTGTTCACTACGCCAACCGTGTTTGCGCCGCTGGGCTTCGAGGCGCACGACATCAACCCCGAGGCCGACGCCGCGCAGCCGCGCGAGTCGATCGAGCCGAAACACTGCTATGTGTGCAAGCAGAAGTATTCGACGATCCATTTCTTCTACGACCAGCTGTGCCCGAGCTGCGCCGCGTTCAACTACGCCAAGCGCACCGAACTGGTTGATCTGCGCGGCCGCGTCGCGCTGCTGACCGGTGGCCGCGTGAAAATCGGCTATCAGGCCGGCTTGAAGCTGCTGCGCGCGGGCGCCGAATTGATCGTCACCACACGCTTTCCGCGCGACTCCGCAGCACGCTATGCCGAGGAGCCGGACTTCGCCGAATGGGGCCATCGGCTGCAGGTCTACGGACTCGACCTGCGCCATACACCCAGCGTCGAGGCGTTCTGCCAGGAACTGGTCGCCACACGGCCACGGCTGGATTTCATCATCAACAACGCCTGCCAGACCGTGCGCCGTCCGCCGGATTTCTACGCGCACATGATGGACGGCGAGACGGCCGCACTGCACGACATGCCGGAACATGTACGCAAACTGGTCGGCCACTACGAGGGATTGCGCGGCTCGCACATCCTGCCCGAAGCCGGTGCGTCGTTGAGTACGCTCGCCGGTCGCGAATCGAACATCCCCGGACTGACCCGCGCTGCCGAACTTTCGCAGTTGCCGCTGCTGCCGGAGGAATTACTGGCGCAGAGCCACTTGTTCCCCGAAGGTCGGCTCGATCAGGATCTGCAGCAAATCGACCTGCGCGAGCGCAATTCATGGCGACTGCTGATGGCTGAGGTGCCGTCGGTGGAATTGCTGGAAGTACAGCTGGTCAACGCGATCGCGCCGTTCATCATCAACGCGCGCCTGAAGCCGCTGATGCTGCGCACGCCCGAGCGCGACAAGCACATCGTCAACGTGTCCGCGATGGAAGGCCAGTTCTACCGCAGCTTCAAGACCACCCGCCATCCGCACACCAACATGGCCAAGGCCGCGCTCAACATGATGACGCGCACCTCGGCCACCGATTACCACAACGACGGCATCCACATGAACAGCGTCGACACCGGCTGGGTGACCGACGAGGATCCCGCCGAGCTGGCCGCCAAGAAGGTATTGGAGGAGCGCTTTCACCCGCCGCTGGACATCGTCGACGGCGCCGCGCGCATCGTCGACCCGATCATCAACGGTATCAATACCGGTGAGCACGTGTGGGGCCAATTCCTGAAGGATTACAAGCCGACCGACTGGTGATACGAGGATGCCGTGGCGCCTATGCCACGTGCGAAATGTCTACGCCACGGCACAGACGCAGACTCAGGGCGCGCACCCACCAACATCCGCGCGGATGAACCATTTCGTTCATTTAGCAAGCCTTTTGCTTGTCAACTGCGTCACAAAACGCAGCTTCCTTGCGACAAATTGCCGCGAACTAACCAAATTTTGATTCCCCTGAAAGTCGATTCGCTAGACTCGCCACGCCAGTGATGTCCAGGCGCAATCTTTCTGGGTTAGTTCTTCTGACGCGATCGGTGTGCTGATGGATGGTTCCGACATGGTTCGGCCGTCCATACGGCATTAGCCGTCTTCGCTGGCATCCCCAACGGTAGTTCCATCGCCATCCTCTTGCCTTCGCGCACAGGGGAAGGGGTCGTTTTATGGACGATTTTCATCAGTGCTCGGACGAGCACGACTAAGCCCGACTCCGCAAACTTTTTCCGCGGTGCCGGCGTCATGTCGTGGCAACCATTTGCGTCATGGCCACTACTCCTAATCGGGGAAAGGATCGCCCAAACACGAGAATTCCAATCGATGACAAAGCTCGCAACTGCCGCAAAGACCTTTCTGGTTCCACTTGCCGCATCCATAGCCCTCTACGCCGCATCGGCATCGCTCGCACCGAGCGCACATGCCCAGACGGCAACAAAGCTCAAAGCACCCATCTACGGCGTCACCCTGGATGACCTGTCCAACATCAATGCGATCGTCACGTCGCTGACCAAGCTGCCGTACAAGCCCACGGTCCGCGTGGTGTTCGATCCCGGCACGACCGCCGCGGAGTACTACCCTGCCCTGGTCAAGCTGCACACGGTGGCCTACGTGATGGGCGAGATCATGGATTCGTACTACTTCCCGACGGACATGAACACCTACACGGCGCGTACCAAGGAGCTGGTCTACGGTTTGAACGGCACGGTCGACGTGTGGGAAGTCGCCAACGAGATCAATGGCGAATGGCTGCGCCAGGACCCGAGCGGTGACGATGCCACGGTGAATGCCGAGGAGACTGCCATCGGGCAGATGGTCGCCGCCGCCAGCTCGATCGTGAAGGGTGTCGGTGGCAAGACCGCCGTCACGCTGTATTACAACGACGACAGCAAGGGCAACAATTGCTGGCAGTTGCCGCAGGACTACTGGAAGACCTGGGCCGCCACCTTCCTGCCGGCCAGCGTCCGTCAGACAGCCGACTACGCACTCTTCAGCTACTACCCCTACCAGGACTGCACCGGACTGTCACCCTCGTGGGGTGCCGACTTCAGCGCGCTCGAGAATATCTTCCCGAACGCCAAGGTCGGCTTCGGCGAGATCGGCACGTCGAGCACCAGTGCCCCAAAGTCGGTGCAAACGAACCTGATCAAGACCTATTACCCGATGGTCAATACCAATAAAGATCCGAAGTTCATCGGTGGTTTCTTCTGGTGGAATTACGCCGAGCAAATGGTTCCGAACACCAAGTCGTACTGGACTCTGCTCGATCAGACCATCGCTCCGCTGAAAGTGCCGCAGTAAGTCAGCGACCGTTCCATGCGATAGATCGATTGCCTCGCGTGATCGGTTTGTAAGTAAAACAAAACGCCTCCAGATGGAGGCGTTTTGTTTTCTTCGGTTGCTAGTGCCGCAGTATCTCCGCCATCTCAGGCAGATAGCGCAGCTCGAAGAAAACGCTGTCGCCCTCGCACGGCGCTCGCTGCGCCAATGCCGCGCTCGCTTCGACGGCGGGCAACGCCGAGGCAGTGAACGCCTTGTCCGCGCCGGTCTGGCGGAAGATCTCGTAGACGATGCCGTGCGCATGCGATCCTGCACATTGGCTCGCCGCGCCGAGATACAGCTCGCGCTCTCCCCGGTCCAGGCGCCCGGTGCCCGCACCGTCCTGCACCCAGACGCGCACGCCGCTGCGCTGGACGTCGGCCAGCAGCTCGGCATAGCGCGATGGCGTCATATTTCCCGCGAAGAACGAGGTCACGTAAACCGGCCGTTGCGCGATCCTGTCCAGCTGGCGACGCTCGGAGACTAGATAATCCTGCAGCTGCTTGCGTGCGGCCAGATCGCGCCAACGCCTGTCGTCGATCTCGATCGGCAGATACCAACCAGCAATCGTTTCGCCCCTCAGGTCGTCGGCCCAGCGTCGGGCAACCTCGGCGTTGTGACGTGACAGCGTGAGCAGATAGTCGTCCAGCGCCACCGGCGACGCTTCCTGGCGCTGGAAAAACGCGGGGTCGCTGCCCAGTCCCAACACGATGTGCAAACCGGCGGCGCGCGCCTCACGCACGCGCTGCAGCAACCACGCATGTCCGGCCGGGTCGCCGAACGCGTCGCCGTACTGAGTCCACTGCACCACCAACGTGTCAAAGCCCTGCGCGTGCAGTTGTGCAAACAAAGACGGCCACTGCGCTTGTGCGACCTCGCGATCGCGCAGCTGGGGCTGGTAGAAGATCGCCGTGCTCGCGGCGGCCAGCAGCGGCGCCAGCAACAGCGTCAACCCCGCAAGCCAGCGCAGCGCGTGCCTCACCACTGCGTCCTCGCGATCAGGAACACCGCGTTGTTCTCGTGCAGGTAACTGGTGAAAGCGTGCTGCCCTTCCACGGCAACGCTGAAGCGGTGCGGGTAGGCGTCGTAGCTGGTTTCGCCGTACCACAGGTTCCACTGCACGCCGACACCGATCCGCGCGTCGCGCGCATAGCCCGCACCGTGCGCGCGGTCGATACCGGTGTATTGCAGATGCACATAAGGCTCGATGGTTTGGCCGTCGACCAGTTTGCGTTGCCAGCCCAGCTGATAGTTGGCGGTGAACACCGTCTGTTTGGCGCGCAGGTAGCGGGCGATGTCGACATAGAAATTCTGGGTGAACCAGCTCGGCCCGGTCGCATGCCAGTCGTCGCTGAACCGTGGACTGAAGGACCATGATCCGCTGGCGCGCAGCATGGTGTCGTTGCCGGTGTTGCGGCTATTGCCGACCGGTGTCTGCTGCTCAGCTGACAACACGATGTTCTGCGAGATCAGTGGTTTCCAATGTATGCCCACGCCCAGCATCGGCGAATGGACAGGCCACACCGAGCCACTGGCGCCGCTACCGGCGAAAATACGCGCGTAGGCGGCAAGCGTATTGGCGTCGCCGCCGGTGAGATGCGGATCGAGGCGGTATTGCGCCTCGAGTTGCATGTAGCTGCGATAGGACACGCCCGGCGCCGCCGTGTTGGCCGCGGAGGACACGGTATCGCCTAGCGTCATATCGGCATTGAAGCGCCACTTGCGGCCGAGATCTTCGTGCAGACGCTGCAAGGTATAGCGCTGTTCGTCTTCGTCTTGCTGCGCTTTGCTGTTGAGAACGTCCGTGTCGGCCGGACCGAGCTGATCGATCGCCTGCGCGGCGTACGTCTGTGCCTCGGCGCTGTCGCCGAGTTGTTGGTGCACATAGAGCAACTGTCGGGTCAATGCCGGATCGTTCGGGTTGCCCTGATGCGCCCGCTCGAACTGCACTACCGCCTTGTCGGGGGCGCCCACAAGCAGGTAGGCATAACCCAGCGAAGCGGCCAGCTTGCTGTCGCCGGGTGCAAGCACACTGGCGCGCTGCAGCGAAACCAGCGCCTGCTGCGCTTCGCCCGCATGGCTCTGCAAGGCCGCAAGGCGCGCGTAGTAGCGAGGGTCAGGATGCTGGGCCACGGCGTTTTCAAGATCGGTACGGGCCAATGCTGGATCGCGCGGCTCGTCCGCCTGCGCGCGCAACCACCAGTAAGTGTCGTCTTGCCGACCGCCCTGCGCCGCATAGGTATCCAGCCAAGAGCGTGCGACGGCCGGTTCGTCGACGGTGAGTGCGGTCGTCGCAGCAGCAATCAGGTCGGCCGACTTCATGTGCGCTACCGGCACCGAACGCCAGGCTTGCAAGGCTGTTGCGTAGTCCTGCGCGCTGTAGGCTTGATAGGCCAGCGCGCGGGTGACGTCGCTGTCTGGCTTGCGCTTGTTGGCCTCGGCGTAGGCGTACTCGGCAAGACCGGGTCGGTCGCTGCCATAGCAATCGCCGAGCTGCCGCCACATTTCGGCGGGATAGCTCGGTGAGAGGTCGATCATCACCTGGCGGATGCCATCGCAGTCGCGCAATGCGCTGAGGATAGGAATCTGCGCCATACGCAGCGGCACGCTTTCCAGCGGCCGCTGCAGGTGTGCGCGGTCATCGGATGAAAACAGCGTTGGCTGCTCGCTAGCCAGCACGGCCAAGCGAGAAAACAAAGCGGCCGAGTTCGGATTGCCGGCAAACGGATACGCACCCATCAGTAGTTGTTTTACCTCATCGCGTGCACCGGCTTCCATCAGACGATAGCTGAGCGGATCGAGCAGATGGTGTCCTTCCGGCTGGGCAATCAGTGCCTCGGCCTGCTGCTTTGCCTCGGCGTACCGGCCTTGCTGCAGATCCAGGCTGAAACGATCCTCGCGAAAGCTTTCGCCAGGCAATCGCGACAGCAGGCGTTGCGCCATCGCGCTGTCGCCGCGCGCCATCGCCAACGGCACCGAAAGTCGTGCCTGCAACGCCGCGTTGGCGGGATAGCGCGAAGCATAACGGGCCAGCAGCTCCGGTCGCTCGTGCGCCATTGACGCGAGCAGATTTACCCATTGCCGCTCGTCTTTTTCACTGGTGAATGCAGGTTGGCGGGAGGCCATGTATGCGGCCAACAGCTTGCGGTCGCCGCTGTTGCCCAAAGCCTGAGCCATGGCCAGATCCTGCTCCGGCGCATCCAGTCCGCCGCGTGATTGCAACTGACGTGCTGCATCCAGCTTGCCGAGCTGGAGCAGCAGATTGAACCATTGGCCACGCTCATCGGTACTGAGCTTGTCGCTGGCGTCCAGCTCGGCCAGTTGCGCATCGGCTCGCTGACGGTCTCCGAGATAAATCGCACGCTGGACCAGCGCATGGCGCAAGGCGCGACCTTCGGGGCCACGCGCGAAATCCGGCGCATCGAGTTCTGCCTGCGCCCTGGCGAGATTACCCGTCTGCAAATCGTCGAAGCCGCGTTGGGCGCGACATACTGGCCTGCCATCGCGACTGCAGTCGACCGCTGGTGCCACTGCAACGGGCTTGGGGGCGAGCAGTCGCTGATCGTCAGGTGTGTAGCGACGTTGTTCGTCCAGCACATTCTGCGCTTGCGTCGCATGACCGAAATGTCGATAGGCCTCGGCGAGATCCAATGCTGTATCGATGCTCTGTGGTGCCAGCGCGCGTGCGCGCTGGAACTCCGCAACGGCGACACGCTCGTCGCCGGCACGCATGGCCGCGTAACCCGCCTGCCGATGCGGGTACACCATGAATTGCTGGTAGCGGTTGGCTCCGCCAGCGGACTCCTGGCCTGCCGCATAGAGCGACCACGCCGGCGCCATCACGAACAAAGCCATCGCACATCGGGTTGGCCAAGGTCGTTTCATGCTGCTTGCTCCGTTGGCGTCACCAGCTGCACCGGTACATCGCCATCCTTTTCGAGGAGGCTGGCGATGCTCGGCTGCAGCGCTGTCTGCAGGGCCAGCAGGCGATCCAATGTTTCGCGACTGATCACGCCCTGCTCAACCAGGAATTCACCCAATGGCTGCACGCTGCGTGCATGGCTCAGCAGCAATGACTTGAATGCCACTTCATCCAGATGACCTTGCGCGACCAGGATTTCGCCCAGCATGACCTGGCGCGATACGTAGCTGTCCCACAACGGCGCGACACGGTCTCTATGGATTCGCCCGTTGCGTACAGCGGCGTCGAGCAGGCGATGCGGGTCGCGATCGCGGTCGCACACATGTGCATACCAGCGACGCAGACCGACCGCGACCTGGCCCTTGTGTGCGATCACATAGCGCACCGGCCGGCCGAGTTGGCGCGCGATCGCGGCCAGCGACACCGGATCAATATAGGACTCGCTGGCGAGAACCAGCGTGCGGCCTTCGTAGCGCAGCGGCAGTACCGCGTAGTGCAGCGCCACGCATGCCGAGATCGCATCCAGCAGTTCGTGCGGTAACCCGGCCAGATCCACCGATTCGCAACTGATGCCGATCTGCTCGGCGGTCGAGCGGGCCAGTTGCGCGGCGGTGATCCGGCATTCATGAATCATCGAGCTGCCCAGTTGCAGACCGTCGATGCGATGCCGCTCCGCCTCGCGCAATTCCAGCGCCGATACCGCGCCGTTCGCGACCAGTATCTCATCGAGCGAGCGCTTGGCGTGGTTCTCGCCGCTGATGCTGGGAAAGTCGTGAGTGGTCTTGTCCCAGGCCACGCGACGTGGATCGCCGCACTTGATGATCTGGCGAATCGCACGCCAGTTGGCGAGGAAATTGATCAAGTTGCCCCACAGCAACCGCGGTACCGACAACAAACCCTGCTTCACGCCGTAGTAGCCGGACACGAAGATGATCCGCTGCAGCATGCGGTTGCCCATCAACGCGATGTTCGCAATCAGTATGAAGTCGAACCATGGTCGTCCCTCGAAGATCGAGACGAAGCGCGGCGCCTCCATCCACACCTGCTGCAGCAGCCAGATCACGATCAACTGGAGCAGGATCAGCATCGCGGTGAAACTGACGAAGTTGTTGATCGCGCCCTTGCGGTCGCGCCACAGGAAGTAGTTGAGCACCAGCCCATGCCTCCAGCCGTGGGTACGGTAGCCCTGATAGACGATGCCGATGATCCAGCGCGACTTCTGCCGCACCGCCGTCCCCAGACGGTCGGGAAAGTATTCGCGCACGCAGATCACGTTGGACTCGCGCCAGCTCTGGCCGAGATGGTTCTCGCGTGCTGGACGGCGCTGGTAGCGAAGCACCGGGAAGCGCACGAAGATCTCCTCCATGCCCCACGCCTTCAAGCGCAGGCCGATGTCGTAGTCCTCGGTGAGGCTCTGCACATCGAACGCGACGCCGTTGCCCGCGTCTATCAGCGTAAGCACGGCGCGCCGGCTGAAGCAGGTGCCGACGCCGGCGCTGGGCACCTGCCCCGCCAGTGCTTCGCGCACAGGCACGTCCTTGCCGTGCAGTTCGGCGAACTCGTCCAGGTAATGCAGGCTGGTGAAGTTGTTCCACTGCCGCGCGAACGGATAGACGGGGATCTGGATCAGGTCCTTGCGGCCAACCAGGTAGTTGAACAGCCGCAGTTCATGCTCACACACGACGTCTTCGGCATCGTGCAGGATGAAGCCCTCGAACGTCATGTGGGCGCGCCGCTCAAACTGCAGGATCGCGTCCAGCACGTTGTTGAGGCAATCGGCCTTGCTGGTCGGCCCCGGCCGCGCGCACACCACCTTGTGCACGTTGGTGAAACGCACGCATACCTCGTCGACGTCGCGCTGGGTATCCGGATCGTTCGGGTAGGTGCCGACGAAAATGTGATAGTTCTCGTAATCCAGCGTGGTCGCGGCCAGCTCGGCCATATGACC
Source organism: Rhodanobacter sp. (assembly GCA_035566635.1). Lineage (GTDB taxonomy): Bacteria > Pseudomonadota > Gammaproteobacteria > Xanthomonadales > Rhodanobacteraceae > Rhodanobacter. Next base: position 258,424 of record DATMQY010000010.1, on the reverse strand, counting down.
GATCACGCCGGTTTCATGCCAGGCTGGCACCATGATCGCCAACGGCTTTTCCGCGGGAAGGTATAGCTCGTGGTAGTTAGTGTGCTCGTGCCTGCGGTAGATGAACAACGACTTCCACAGCCGGCGCAACCAGTAAACGATGTCAATAAACAGATCGTCCAGGCCGCTGACCAGCATCAGCAATGCGATCGCGGTGACGGCCACACTCAGGCCGTACAGGTAGGTTGAGAATGCATCCAGCCACCGCATGCTCCACCTCCACCCCGTTAGATCGCTGCGCGCAGGCGTTCGTCGCACGCCAACGCGTTCTGCAGCAGATCGACGATGCGTACGCTGGCACGGCCATCACCGAACGGATTGCCCGCGCGCGCCATTGACTGGTACGCGGCCGGGTCCGACCAAAGCTCCTCGATCTGCGCCACGATGGAAGCTCGTTGCGTGCCGGCCAGCCGGGCGCAACCGGCTTCGATCGCCTCCGGCCGCTCGGTTTCGGTACGTAGCACCAGCAGCGGCACGCCAAAGGTGGGTGCTTCTTCCTGCAGGCCGCCGGAATCGGTCAGTACCAGCCAGGAGTCGATTAATGCCTGCTGCATTTCCAGATAACCGAACGGCGAACTCAGGTGCACGTTGGCCAGTTCACCCAGGATGGCATGCACAGGTTGGCTCACCACGGGGTTGAGATGCACAGGAAACAGCACCTGCAAATCCGGGTGACGACTCGCGACCTCAGCGATCGCATAACAGATCTCGCGCAAGTCGCTGCCCCAGTTCTCGCGGCGATGCGAGGTGACCAGCAGGTGGCCGCGGCCCTCTACGCTACGCTGTATCCGGTGGTGCCGTACCACCCAGTGCTGCGCGTCGATCACGGTATTGCCGGTGACGAATATGCGCTCTTGCGGAATTGCCTCTTCGCGCAGCGCAAGCGCCGCGCGCTCGGTCGGTGCGAAATGGAAACGGGTGATGCGGCTGACCATCTGGCGCAGGCCCTCCTCGGGAAATGGCCGTTCCAGGTCATAGGTACGCAGGCCTGCTTCGACGTGCGCGATGGGAACATGATGATAGAAACCGCATAACGCACCGAGGAAGGTGCTCTCGGTATCGCCCTGCACCACCACCAGCGACCAAGACCCGCTCGACATCACCGTGTCGAGCAAGGCGCGGCAGCGCGTACTGAACTCGTTCAACCCATCGCCACCGCGCTCGAGCGAAACGTCGGGAACAATGCCGAAGCAGGCAAGCATCTGATGCGCCATCCCGTCGTGTTGCCCGGTATGCAGCCAGCGCGGCCGCACCCATCCGCTGGCGCGCAGGCAGTGATACAGCGGTGCCAGCTTGATGATTTCCGGACGCGTGCCGCAGATGATCAGGACATCCTGCATGCGCTTTCCCCTTCCCCAACAGGACTGCGACGCAATCCTGCTACTCGGACGTCCTGTCCTTGTCCCCATGCTCAGTCGCGAAAAGCCGGCCGCAGGCGCCTCGATTGGGCGGGGGAGTGCCTGTAGTCAAGCCGATGTCGGCAGCTGAAACTTTGCCTTGATGTTCAATATTGCAAACTAGAAGTTAAGATTTTAGAAATTAATGGTGAATATTTTCGATGTTGCACTTGACTTAAAATAGTATTTATAATAGGCAAAGGAGAATTCGGGCAATTCGGTCGCAAGTAAGTTTGCCAACGGAGGGCAAGGCGTCCCTTTCACGGGATCAGGGGCCTGGGCATTCGGGATGTGTATCGCATTTCCAGCAATGCGCGCGACAGCTGCGCGCCGATCCCATCACTGCGTGTGAGGATTTCCCATGACCAGATCAACGCTTGTCGGGCTGTCGACTCTCAAATCCCTCGTCGTCAGTGCCGTACTGGTATTCGCTGCGGCATCCGGCCCGATGTCTGTCGCCAGTGCAGCGCCACTGACCTTTACGCCTGCGCCGGCCGTTCAGCACGCTGACCACCGCATGCTTCCCGCGCCGCCGCCGCCGCCGCGCGCGGCACTGCCGACGAAGGGGTCACTGACCGTCCTCTCGACGCCAGTCAGTCACGCGCTGTCGGCACTGCTGCCGACATCGAACCACTACCCCGGCGCACCTGGTGCAAACCCGAACCAGAACACACTGGTGTTGTACGACAGCTCCGGCCAATGGGGCTGGTTGGGCGAGGCCTACGGCGTGATGGCCGGCAATCTGGTCACCCATGGCAGCAAGTACACCTTGCATCCGGCGGTGAACTACGTCGCGGGTGAACTCAGCGGCTACACCGGCCTGATCTATGTCGGTTCGACTTATGGCGAACCGCTGCCGACCGCGCTGCTTGACGACGTGCTGGCAACCACCAAGCCGGTGCTGTGGATGAACGACAACATCTGGCAGCTGTCCGCCCGTGCGAGCAACTTTGCCGGGCAGTACGGCTTCACGCCCATGTTTTTCGACTTCAGCAATGCGCTGACGGTGACCTACAAAGGCGTCGCGCTGCAGCGTAATGCACTGTCAGTTCCAAGCGGCCTGCTGCAGACGACGATCAACGATCCCACCAAGGCGCAGGTACTCGCCGCGGCAACCAATGACGTCAGCGGCACCATCAACTGGGCCACCCGCGGCGCCAATCTGACCTATATCGGCGAGATTCCCTTCAGCTATACGGGGCCGAACGACCGCTATCTCGCGGCCGTTGACCTGATCGGCAAGGTATCCAACCCGACCATGCCGTCGCGCAAGCGCGCGCTGGTGCGCATCGAGGATGTCGGCCCGGACGCCGATCCGGTCGAACTGCGTGCGATCGCCGACTACCTGTACAGCAAGAACGTGCCATTCAGCGTGGCGGTGATCCCGTTCTACGTGGATCCGAACGGGGTATACAACAACGGCGTACCGGTTTCCGAACACATGTACCAGTCCCGCAGCGTGGTCAGTGCACTGCGCTACATGCAGTCCAAAGGCGGCACGCTGCTGATGCACGGGTATACGCACCAGTACTCGAATATCGCCAACCCCTATAGCGGCGCCAGCGGCGACGATTTTGAGTTCTTCCGTGCCCACATCAACTCCGCCAACTCCGTGATTTTCGACACTCCGGTGGCGGAAGATTCCATGCTGTGGGCGCAGCGACGCATCACGAATGGCCAGATGGAATTTGTCCTGGCGGGTTTTTCCCCACCGACCATTTTCGTTCCACCACACTACGCGGCTTCGGCGATCGACTATCAGGTGTTCCAGCCCGCGTTCACCGCACGCTACGACCGCGGCCTGTATGCGGCCGGCTGGTGCCCGAACGGGACCTGCGGCACCGGGACGCCGGATTACAGCAAAATCTACGGCGAGTTTTTCCCCTACCTGGTGCGCGATATTTACAACTCGGTCGTGATACCGGAACAACTCGGCAACGTTGAACTGGTCGAATTCAACAACAACCCGCCACGCTTCCCGGCCGACATCCTCTACAGCGCCAACTGCAACACCGTGATCCAGGACAGCGTACAGAGCTTCTTCTTCCACCCGTACCTGGATATCAGCTACCTGCAGCAAATCGTCCAGGGCTTGCAGGCGATGGGCTACACCTTCGTACCTGCAAACACCATCAAGCAGGGCTGACGGATGATGGCCAGCAGGCCGCCGATGGAACGGCGGCCTGCCTCTGGGACGCGTCGCGACCGCGCTCGTACAGCAGAGCGTCAACCGACAGGATGCTGATCAGAAACGCCGTCGACAATGACGTTTCACGACTTGCAAGTTGATGTACTAGTTGTTTGCAGACTCTGCGCACTGGTCGTGGCCGCAGGCGAAATCGACTTCGGCACCCCGGCCTACAGTGATATTGATGTTCGAGCGGGTGTCGACGGCGTTCCCATCCTTCTCCAATGCCACCGTGTAAACCCCCATAGGCAGCGAGCCGATGGTGTAGTGGCCTTTGTCATTGGCTTTGGAATGACGATGGGTTCCGGACGTGCTGTGCACCGTGATGGTTTGACCTGCCGGCGCCGAACCAAAAACGCTACCGGTGGTAGCTTGCGCATGAACGGCAATGCACCCCACCGCGCCATAGACGCCAAGAACGACTGCAAGGCCCGTGCCCCATGCGGAAAAAACCGTGCGGCGCTTGGAATGGTTGATCTCGTGGTGTTTGTTGGTTTTCATGGAACTCCCTGATTTCATCCGTGACAACTGTGGTGAATTGAAGCCGTCGACCGTTCGACGAGCTGCTCGTTTGCAAGGTGGTTTTTCGGGCAGCTCTGGTTGAATTGCCATGACCCGGCGGCATGCCTCTGCATGCTCACTCGCTGGAATCATCATCCCCAGTGGCATGCGCCTGATTACCAGCCCCCCTTGTACCGCTCTGCCTGGCGTCCTCGACCTTAGCCCCATGTCGATTCGCCACAAGCAGCCTATGCTGCCCCAGGCCGTCTGCCGAAGGGCCAAAGGTCATGGATCAGAACAGCGTGGTCGCTAAAACGAAAGTACACGCCAGTCGCAATTCGGTGACAGTTCGTTTCCCTGATGATCATTCCAAGTCGATGCGTATGGCCCTATCTTGCTTGCCATGCGCCAGCTGGCGCGAAACAGCAACAGGAGAACCGTCGTGATTGAACGCAGACCCTTCAACAGCCTGGGTGGAGCCGACCACGGCTGGCTCAAGGCGAAACATCATTTCTCGTTCGCCAGCTACAACGACCCCAACCGCATGGGCTGGGGTGCGCTGCGCGTGTGGAACGACGACACCATCGCGCCGCAGAGCGGCTTTCCGCCACATCCGCACGCGAACATGGAGATCATCACCTACGTGCGCGAGGGCGCGATCACCCATCGCGATAACCTCGGCAACGAAGGCCGCACCGAAGCCGGCGACGTACAGGTGATGAGTGCCGGCAGCGGCATCACCCACTCCGAATACAACGTGGAATCGGGCGCCACGCGCATCTTCCAGATCTGGATCATTCCCGACGAAAGCGGCCAGCCGCCGTCATGGGGCGCAAGACCATTCCCGAAGGGCGAACGTTCGGGCCGCTTCGTGGCGTTGGCCAGCGGCTTCAAGGAAGACACCGAAGCGCTGCCCCTGCGCACCGATGCACGCGTGCTCGGCGCCACACTCAAGGCCGGCGACACAGTCGAATACGAATTCGGCGCTGGCCGCTACGGCTACCTGGTGCCGTCCACAGGATCGGTGGAGCTCAACGGTATCCGGCTCGACACCCGCGACGGCGCGGCGATCCGCGACGAGGCAGTGCTGCACATCACGGCGATCGAGGATGCAGAGTTGGTACTGGTCGATACGGCCGCATAATCAGGCGATGCCACAACGCGATTGCGGAGTTCGCCATGCCCACCATGCAGGCCATCGAGATCACCCATCCCGGCGACGCGAAGGTGCTGCAGCTGACGCGGCGCCCGATCCCACAATCGGGGCCGGGCGAGGTGCTGATCAAGGTGGCGGCGTCCGGCGTGAACCGGCCGGATGTGTTCCAGCGACAAGGCCACTACGCGCCGCCACCCGGCGCGTCCGACCTGCCCGGCCTGGAAGTGGCCGGCGAACTGGTGGATGGTGACGTCGACGGCGACAACCCGTTCGGCCTCAAGCGTGGCGATGCCGTGTGCGCTCTGCTTGCCGGTGGCGGCTACGCGGAATACGCGGTAGCGCCGCTGCTGCAGTGCCTGCCGGTGCCGCGTGGACTTTCACCGATCGAGGCGGCAGCGTTGCCGGAGAATTACTTCACCGTGTGGAGCAACGTGTTCGAGCGTGGCCAGCTGGGCCGCGGCGAAGGTGGCGCACATGAAACCCTGCTGGTGCAGGGTGGCTCCAGCGGCATCGGCGTCACCGCGATCCAGTTGGCGCATGCGCTCGGCCATCGCGTGTTCGCCACCGCCTGCAGCGCGGAGAAATGCGCGGCGTGCGTACAGCTCGGCGCGCAGCGTGCGATCAACTACCGCGACGAAGATTTTGTCGCGATAGTGAAACAGGCTACCGACGGCCGCGGCGTGGACGTGATCCTCGACATGGTCGCTGGCGATTACATTCCGCGCGAAATCGACGCACTGGCCGAAGGTGGCCGACTGGTCTTCATCGCCACGCTCGGCGGCGGCAAGGCCGGAATCGACGCGGCGACGATCATACGCCGCCGGCTCACGCTTACCGGCTCGACCCTGCGTGCGCGACCCGTCGCGTTCAAGGGTGCACTCGCCCGCCAGTTGCATGACAAGGTCTGGCCCTTGCTGGAAGCTGGCAAGCTGCGGCCAGTGATCCACCAGGTGTTCCCGGCTGCTGAGGCAGCCCAGGCGCATGCACTGATGGAAAGCAGCACGCATATCGGCAAGCTCGTACTGCAATGGTGAACCGCACGAATTCGAGCGCAAGACCCGGAGTGCCACCGGTGCCACCGCTCCGTAGATTGGGCAACACGCGATAATCTACCGGAAGGAACTCCCATGAAAACGTCCGACAAACATGCCGCACTTGCCGCCACCACGCTGACCGATCCGCGCTGGGCCTCGGTCCAGACTCGCGATGCACACGCCGACGGCACGTTCTTCTATTCCGTCAGGACCACCGGCGTGTACTGCCGTCCATCCTGCGCAGCTCGTCCGGCCCGGCCGGAAAACGTGGCATTTCACGACTCTGCCGCTGCCGCGGAGCGCGCCGGCTTCCGTCCGTGCAAGCGCTGCAAGCCCGATCAGCCATCGCTGTCGGAACAACATGCCGCCATGGTCACCGAAGCGTGCCGGTTGATCGAAAGCGCGGAGACCGCACCCACGCTTGAGCAGCTGACGAAACCGACCGGCCTGAGTCCGTTCCACTTCCATCGCGTGTTCAAGGCCATCACCGGATTGACGCCGAAACAGTACGCCACGGCACATCGCGCAAGCCGCGTGCGCAGTGAGCTAGGCCGCGGCGGCACGGTGACCGAGGCGATCTTCGACGCCGGCTACAACGCCAGCAGCCGTTTCTACGAAACGTCGAACCAGGTGCTCGGCATGACGCCGTCCAGCTATCGCGCCGGCGGGGTCGACCACGACATCCACTTCGCGATCGGCGAATGCTCGCTGGGTGCGATCCTGGTGGCACAAAGCGGACGTGGTGTCTGCGCGATCCTGCTCGGTGACGATCCGGACGCATTGGCGCGCGATCTGCAGGATCGCTTCCCGAAGGCGAATCTGATCGGCGGCGATCATGCCTTCGAGCAACTGATGGCCACGGTGGTCGGTTTTGTCGAAGCACCGGCGCTTGGCCTCGACCTGCCGCTGGACGTGCGCGGAACGGCCTTCCAGCAGCGCGTATGGCAAGCGTTGCGCGAGATCCCGGCCGGCGTCACTGCCAGCTACACCGAGATCGCCCGGCGCATCGGCTCGCCAAGCGCCGTGCGCGCGGTCGCCGGGGCCTGTGCGGCAAACATGCTGGCGGTGGCGATCCCCTGCCATCGCGTGGTGCGCAACGACGGCGGCCTATCCGGCTATCGCTGGGGTGTGGAGCGCAAGCGCGCCCTGCTGACACGCGAGGCACAGGCATGAATGCGCTGCTGCGCACGGCAACGCTCGAGACAACGGATGAAGCCGGTACGCGGCTGCAGGTGTTTGACTGGGCCAATGTCGCCAGCGAACTCGACAAGCAAGGCTGTGCGATGCTCGAAGCCTTGCTGTCGCCGCAGGAATGCCGTGCGCTGGCCGCGCTGTATGCGAATGACAAACTGTTCCGCAGCCGTGTCGTGATGGGTCGCCACGGTTTCGGGCGCGGCGAGTATCAGTACTTCAACTACCCGCTGCCGGACATGGTGGCTGCTTTGCGGACCGCGACCTATCCGTTGCTGGCACCGATCGCGAACCGCTGGAATACCGCGATGGGGATCGACGTGCGGTATCCGGCCACGCATGCCGCATTTCTCGAACGCTGCCACACGGCCGGCCAGCAGCGCCCCACTCCGTTGCTGCTGCAATACGGCGCGGACGACTACAACTGCCTGCATCAGGATCTCTACGGCGAGCATGTGTTTCCGCTGCAGATCGCGATCCTGCTGTCCGAACCGGAGCGCGATTTCAGCGGTGGCGAGTTCGTGCTGACCGAGCAGCGGCCGCGCATGCAGTCGCGGCCGCAAGTCGTGCCGCTGCGCCAGGGCGACGCGGTGGTGTTCGCGGTACATCAGCGACCGGTGCAAGGCACGCGCGGCATCTATCGGGTAAACCTGCGGCATGGCGTGAGCCGTGTGCGCAACGGTCATCGCCACACGCTCGGCATCATCTTTCACGACGCCACATGATCACACCGGATCTGTTCGCTGCTGCACCCAGCTCTGCACGTCAGGATGAACTACTGTGCGAAGGTGCCGTGGTACTGCGCGGGTTTGCGTTGGCGCATGAGTCGCCGCTGCTGCAAGCGATCGACGCTATTGCAGTGCAGGCGCCGTTCCGTCACCTGATCACGCCGGGCGGCTTCCGCATGTCGGTGGGCATGACCAACGCCGGGACGCTGGGCTGGGTCAGCGATCGGCGCGGCTATCGCTACGATCCGATCGATCCGGAGAGCGGCGAGCCGTGGCCGTCGATGCCGAAAGTCTTTCTGGAACTGGCCGGAGCCGCCGCTGCGCAGGCCGGCTTTTCCGACTTTGTGCCGGACGCCTGCCTGATCAACCGCTACGCACCAGGCACCCGCTTGAGCCTGCATCAGGATCGCAACGAGCGCGACTTCGGTCAGCCGATTGTTTCGGTGTCGCTGGGCATTCCGGCAATATTCCTGTTCGGCGGCATGCAACGTGCGGATCGCACGATGCGCGTGCCGCTGGCGCATGGCGACGTGGTCGTGTGGGGCGGCCCGGTACGGCTGCGCTACCACGGCGTGCTTCCGCTCAAGCCGAATCATCACGATACACTCGGCGCATATCGCATCAACCTGACGTTTCGCCGTGCCAGTTAGCAAGGGAAATTCGTGCCGATGAAAAGCCGCAAGACATCGCCGATCGATGCGTCGGCATTCCTGATGTCGATTGACGCCGACTGGGCGCGATTGGTGACGCAGCTCGGCCCATGCGGTCATGAGCCGAAACCCGCGCGCGAACCGTTCGAGGCGTTGGTGCGCGCGGTGGCCTATCAGCAGTTGCACGTCAAAGCTGGCGACGCGATCGTCGCGCGCCTGCTGACGCTGGATCCGGAGTCGCCGTTTCCCGCGCCACAACGACTGCTTGACACCAGCTTCGACGCAATGCGTGCCTGCGGTTTCTCCGCGCGCAAGATTGAGACGATCCGCGCCATCGCCGCCGCCACGCTGAGCGGCGTGGTGCCAGACCTTGCTACCGCGCAGCTACTGTCAGACGACGAACTCATCGCACGATTGAGTGCGCTGAAAGGCATCGGCCGCTGGACGGTAGAGATGTTCCTGATCTACAGCCTGGTTCGTCCCGACATCCTGCCCGCCGATGATTTCGGCGTGCGCGAGGGTTATCGATTGCTGAAGTCGCTCGACGTAGCGCCCACGCCAAAGGCGATGGCGCTGATCGGTCAAACCTGGAGCCCACATCGCACGGCCGCCGCCTGGTACTTGTGGCGCGTGCCGCGGCCGGCGAAAGCAAAAGGCTGACCTCCTACGTCGGCTGCAACACGGCGCCAGGTTCCTGGGCCATGGCGGCAGCATCTGCACACGGCCTTGCTTGGCTGCTCATGACCGGGCGACTTGCTACCCTCGCCGGATCGACTGATCGCGAGGCAGACATGGCTACCCACGGCATCCACACCATCGACACCGGTTTCGTGCGGCCGCGGTTCGATGCGGCGTACCTGGTCGTCGAAAACGGACTGGCCGCCTTCATCGACTGCGGCACTAACTTTGCCGTGCCGCGCATGCTGGCAGCACTGGACGATGCCGAGATCACCGCTGAAGACGTAGCTTGGCTGATCCTCACCCACGTGCATCTGGATCACGCCGGCGGCGCCGGCGAATTGATCGCGCAGCTGCCGAACGCGAAGCTGGTGGTGCATCCGCGTGGCGCGCGGCACATGATCGACCCGTTGGTGCTGTGGGCCGGCGCCAGCGCGGTGTATGGCGAAGCGGTGATGGAGCAGACTTATGGCCGGTTGCGACCGATTCCCGCTGAACGGGTCATCGAAGCGCCCGACGGACATGTGGTGGATCTGGCCGGTCGCCCCCTGCTGTGCATAGACACACCCGGTCATGCGAAACATCACCTGACCGTCTACGACGCCCGCGCGAACGCCTGCTTCACCGGCGACGTGTTCGGACTGTCGTATCGCGAATTCGATACGACGAACGGTCCGTTCATCCTGCCCACCACCTCGCCGGTGCAGTTCGATCCGGATGCGCTGCACGCGTCCATCGAACGGCTGCTCGCACTGCAACCTTCCGCAATGTATCTCACCCACTATGGCCGGGTGGAACACGTTGAACGACTCGCTGCCGACCTGCATGCACAGATCGACGCGATGGTAGCGCTGGCTCATGCGGCAAACGGCAAGGGCGATCGCCATGCCGTGCTGGTCGACGCGCTGACCCAGCTCTACGCCGCTCGCGCCGAAGCCCACGGCTGGACCCAAGGCCGCGCGGCGCTCGGCCAACTGCTGCACATGGATATCGAATTGAATGCGCAGGGCTTGGCGGTATGGCTGGATCGCTGAATGGACAAGCCAGCATCCGCTTCGCGCAAAGACCGAACTACCCTACCAGCACCTGAAATGAACGAGGCCGCGAACCAGCTGCGCGTTCAGCGCTGCTCTTGCTGCTCCTTCGCCAACTTCGCGTCGAGCTGGGTACGCGGTGCGCCGGTCGCGTAGGCCTGACAAGCATGAGTGTCGATCAGAGGATTGGGCTGCCTGCCCTGCGCGCGCAACGCAACCTTTTCCATGAAACCGCTGGCGTCAGGATGTGGCGTAATCAGCACGTCGCACGGCAAGCTGGCGACGGTGGCGAGCGACTTGCGAAAATTCTCCACCCGATGCGGATGGGCCGCGTCGTCACTGAAGCGGTAGCCGTCGCGGCTGATCGCGGTGAGGCTGTCGGCATAGACCATGTCCAGGCAGCGATCCTTCTCGCAGGAGCGCCAGGTCCATGACGTGCTTCCCGGCGTGTGGCCCGGCGTGTAATGCGCGGTAATGGCCAGCTCGCCGAGCTTCACCTCCTCGCCGTCGCCGACAGCCTTGACGTGGGCGACCGGTGGAAAGTGCGCCGCCTCGCCATATTGCGGATCGTCCGGATCGTCACCGCCCGTCATCAGTGCGCGTGCGCCTAACGTGCTCGCACGCACCTGTGCGCCACTGTCCTTTGCCAGGGTGGCAATGGCACCGGCGTGATCGAAATGCGCATGCGAATTGAGGATCACGTGGATGTCTTGCATGCGGAAACCAAGCGCGCGGATGTTTGCCTCGATCTGCGGTGCGTTGCTCTCCAGCGTGCCATCGATCAGCACGTGGCCCTGCGGCGAAGTGATCAGGATGGCGCTCAAACCACGGGTACCGACGTAATATGTGTTGCCATAAACCGCGAACGGCTGCTGCGGCTGACTCCAGCTGGCATTCTGCGAGTACGACGGCGTAGCTGCGGCAATAATCGCGCCGAACAGTCGCGTGTTGACGAAAAGTTTCATCGGAACTCCCTGGATGGATGAAACCCTCATGGTGACGCGCGAAGCGAAACGCTTCGAGGCGAAATTCGGGCGAAACCGAGGCATCCGTTCTTTCACTCCTGACGGATGCCTTAAATAACCTGCCGCCCAACTGTTTACGCCAGTCGCGTACCGTTGGGCACCTGTCGTTCGATCGCGGTGAGTACGACGCCTTCTTCGGTGGGAAACCCGGTCAGCAGAAATTGTGAGCGGAACGGTCCGATCTGCTTCTCGGGGAAATTGATCACACCCACGATCTGGCGACCGACGAGTTGCTCGGCGCTATACAACGCGGCGATCTGCGCACTGGTCTTCTTCTCGCCGTACGGACCGAAATCCACCCAGACCTTCCACGCCGGCTTGCGTGCTTCGGGGAACGGCTCCACTCGCGTCACCGTGCCGGCGACAATCCGTACCTTCTCGAAATCGGCCCAGCTGATTTCACCCTGATCTACTTTGCTCATCCTTCCAACCTCGTCTTCAGCCAGTCACGGCTCTGTTGCCACCAATAGGCAGTCTGCGCACCAAGATAACCGAATGGCCGATGCGTGCTACTCAGACCGTAGTCCGCAAACTGCTTCCAGCGATCGTCACCTGCGGCGATCGCCGCCGAAAGCAATTCGCCGGCAGCGCAAGTCGGCGCGAGACCGTGGCCGCCAAATGCCTGCGCCCACCAGAGTCCGTTGTCGCTGCCGCCGATCTGTGGCATCTGGTGGCGTGCGTAGCTCATCAGACCCGACCACGCGTAGTCAATCTTGATGCCGTGCAATTGCGGGAACACCCGAAGAAGATCCTTGGTCAGCAGTCGCTGCACCGCCTGCGGCGAACGGTTGCGGATCGAGATGCGACCGCCCCACAGCAGCCGCGTGTCCGGCAACGCGCGGTAGTAATCGAACGCGAAGCGACTGTCGTAGATCGCGGCACGGGTATGCAGGCAATCGTCCATCCGATGGCCCAGCGGCTCGGTCACCATCACGTAGGTGGCGATCGGCAGGATCGCCCGATCGATCGGCTTCTGCAGGCCGGCCAGATAACCGCCGCAGGCCAGCACTACCTGATCGACCAGCAATTCGCCCTGCGCGGTGCGCACACGCCATTGCAGACCTTCGCGCGTGAGGCTGTGAACCCCGCTGTTCTCATGGATGCGCACACCCTGCCCGGCCGCCGCCGCGGCGAGCCCGATCGTATAGTTGAGCGGATGCAGATGCAGCGCGTCACGCTCGTACAAACCATCGTGGTAGCGACCGCTGCGGATACGCTCGCGCAGCTCGGTTTGGGGCAGCCATTGCCACTGCACGCCGTAATGTTCGGCCAGCAACTGCTGGCGCTGGCGCAACACGGCCGGATCGCGGAACCAGTTGGCCCAGATCACGCCCTGATCAACCGCATCGCAGGGAATGGCGTAATCAGCAATGCGCTGGCGAATGCGCTGCACCGCATCGGTGGTCAGCTTGAACAGCGCCTGCGCACGCGCCTCACCCAACTGATCGAGCAGCGACTGCTCGCCCAGTGAATAGCCGGCAAACACGAAACCGCCGTTGCGACCGGAGGCGCCGAAGCCGACCTGCTCGCGCTCCAGCAACACCACGTCACGCACGCCCCGTTCAGCCAGTCCAAGCGCCGTGTTCAATCCCGCAAAACCACCACCGATGATGGCCACCCGCGCATGCTGCCGACCTTGCAGAGGAGCAAAGCTTTCGTAAGGCGTTGCAGTGGCACGGTAGTAGGACGTAGCCTGGGATGGCGACATGGGGGGCGGACATGTTGAGTGTGGTGCTAAGACAGCGAGCATAGCGCAGCGTTCCGGACGCCACCCGTGCGACTACTCGACGAGGCCGATAGTGAGCGGACGTTGGTCGTTGCGGCCGTGATCGTCGACGACCCGCACGTTGTAGCTGCCAGCCGTCTGCGGTTGCCAGAATAGCGATTCACCCGGAACACTGCGGCCGACATAGGCATCGTTGACGAACCAGTACAACGCATGCGTGTCGGCATCCGTCGTGGCAACAAAGGCGATGCGCTCCTGTCCAAGCTGCACCAGCCGCATCGCATAGGTGCTTCCACGCAGCGGCGAGGTGATCTGCGGCGGATCACCATCGGGTATGCCGGCATTGCTGCAACTGACGTTCTGTGGTGGTTTGCGACGCGGAATGCCGGCCTGCGCAAACACCTGCTGCAGGTCGGATGGCCAGAACTCGTAGACCTCGACATGGGTACGCTTGCCGGCATATGGCGGGCATGCCGGTTCGCCGCTGGCGTCGTCGATCACCACCGGCCGATGCACGTTGCTGACGCGGATCGGCGACTTGCCCGGAATGAACCAGGTCATGCCCTTCTGCGGACACCACTGATTCGGCAGGTCACCGCTGGCGAGGCATATCTGCACGCGCTTGAGGTTGGCCGGCATGTGCCGGATTGGCTCGGACAACGTTTCGCGCCCGGCGTGCAACGCGTCGATGACCTGGAAGAACAGCGGCGCTGCGGCATCCGCACCAACGAAGGCAGGGTTGCCGGTACTGTCGAAATTTCCCACCCACACCACGAGTACGTAAGGGCCGAAGCTGCCCGCCGTCCACGCGTCACGGAACGCCCAGGACGTACCGGTCTTCCAGTACACCGGCAGGCGCGAGGGCTGCGCACCGGTGGTCTCGTCCGGACGCGGGTTCTTCCGCAACATGTCCATCACCATGAAGCTGGCTTCGTCGCTGAGCATGTGCGTGCCGGCGACCTGTGGTTCGTCAGCGAGCAGGCGCAACGATTTCAGTACGCCGCGATTGACCAGCATCGCGTACAGGCCAGCGAGCTCCTGCATGGTCACTTCGCCACCGCCGAGTACCAGGGCGAGCCCGTAGTGCTTCTCGCTGGCCATGCGGCTGATGCCTGCGTCGCGCAGGAACTGGTAAAGGCTCGGTTGTCTCAGCTGCGACGCCACCCATACAGCGGGGATGTTGCGGCTGCGGATCAACGCATCGGTGGCGGTGATCGGACCGAGAAAATGGCCATCGAAATTTTCGGGCGTATACGGACCGAACGAAGTCGGCACATCGCGCAGCACGGTCTGTGGATGCAATACCCCCTGGTCGAAACCCAAGGCGTAGATGAAGGGCTTGAGTGTTGAGCCAGGCGAACGCTTGGCCAGCGTACCGTTGACCTGGCCCTGGATCGTGCGGTCGAAATAATCTGCCGAGCCCACCATCGCCTTGATACCCATATCGCGCGTATCGACCAGGATCGCTGTCGCGTTGTGGATGCCTCGCGATTCGTTGTGGGCAACGTATTGCGTGATCTGGCGTTCCAGGGTGTGCTGCAGATCCAGGTCGAGCGTGCTGACCACACGCTGATCGCCGGCGTCGCCCTCGATCTGCCGTTTCGTCAGGATCTGCTCCACCGCGTGCGGTGCCTCGAACGGCAATTGCGACAACGGGCGAAGATTCAACGGCAACGCGAACAACGGTTTCAGCGCAGCGTCCTTCGGATGACTGCGCAGCCAGCTGGCGTAGAGCTGGTTGCGCGATGCCGCCAGTCGCGGATTGATCAGGTTATCGGCTGCAGCGCTTTGCAGTCGTCGCGTCGGGTCCTGCGGAATCACCGCGAGGGTCAGCGCTTCGGGCAGGCTCAGCGCACTCGCCTGCTTGTTGAAATACGCCAGGCTGGCCGTGCCCACGCCCTCGACATTGCGGCCATAGGGCGCGTCATTGAGATAAGCCTCGAGGATCTGTCGCTTGGAATAGAACAGCTCTAGCTGGATGGCCCGCGCGACCTGCCGCAACTTGCCTAGTGGCGAACGTGTGTTGAGCTGCCACAGCAACCGTGCTAGCTGCATGGTGACGGTCGAGCCGCCTTGCGGATTGCCATGGCGTACGTAGGTGATCCATGCGCCACGTGCCAACCCGTACGGATTGATGCCGGGATGCAGCCAGTACCAGCGATCCTCGTGCAGCAACACACCGTCGACCAGTTGCGGCGAGATTTCCGCCAACGGAACCCACAGCCGATAACGGTCGTCGCTGGCCAGGGTCAACCGCAGCAGTCGGCCATGGTCGTCGTAAACGGCGGTGGAGGATGGTTGCCAGTCGCGCAGCGACGGATGCGGCCACAGCCGGCAACCAACCAGCACGGCGACAACCAGCAGGATACCGACCAGCCAGTTCTGCCAGTGGCGCAACCATGCAAGCATGCAGCGCGACAGACGATTGAGCGAAATGGACGGGGTCATGGCTGGATTTCGTGGGTGCCGGTTCGACACCTGCATGCTTCCCGCGGGAAGCATGCAGGTACAGGTTACGGCTTACTCACCACGGTCAACGTGCCACCACCCGGTGAGCGTGCCTGCACGCCGCGGTCGTACATCGATTCGCCATAAGCGGGCGGCACGATGAAAGTGCCGGCATTGCTGGCCTTGATGCGATAGACGAACTCGCGCACGTCAGGCGTCGCTGTACCGTAGATCACCACCCGATCCTCGCGAATGTCCGCGTAGTCAGGCTGCCAGGTGGATGTGGACAGGCCGATCGGCGAACGCCATGCCGCTGGCTTTACTTCACTGTCGCCGCCGTTGTCGGACTGGCTGTCGGTATTGGCCTGCTGCTGGTCGGTGATCGGCGGGGGGGGGTCGATGACCGGCTCGAAACCGCCCGGCAGCAGGTCGACGATCGCCACGTTGCCAACACCTTGATCGCCGGTGGCGCGGATTTTCACATGGACGTCGATTTCCTCGCCGACGTCAATCTTGTCGAGCGGTTTGCCGTGACTGTCGGTGTACTCGCGCACGATCTCGATGCCGTCCTTGATCGTCTTGTCCGGCACGTTGCGGTCATAACCACCCTGGCTGGTGACGCGCCACGCCGGCAAGCTGCTGCCGTTGGTGAAGCGCACGCGTGCAGCAGCAGCGTCCCAGCTGCCTGCCTGCACAAGGTTGGCCTGCATTGCAGCAATCGATCTTGCGCTGCCATCCGCATGCACTTCGTCGATACCCAGCTTGTCCAGCCCGCTGGCGTTCTGCGCAGCATAGGCATCCAGCGCCAGTATCGTCATCGACGAGGACAAAGTATTGAACTGGTTGTGCGCCAGCGGCCACACGATGTTCTCCATCACCTGAGGCGAGAGCGCCTTGGCACGGTCCGGGAAATACTTCGACAACAGATACAGCACGCTGGCGTCGCGCGTCAGCGGATCGTAGTAGTAGCTGTAGACGTAGCTCTCCTTCGACAATTTGCGCTCGAGCGCTTTCTGCGGTCCGGCGATCAGCTGGTTCGCTTCCTTGTCCTGCTTGAGCAGCTGGTACGAGGCAGCCAGCCACGCGGCGGCAAGGTCATTCTTCCAGTCGTTAGGGAACGCATCCTGCAGGCGCTTCTGCACCGCCGCCAGGTCATTGGTAGTGACATTGCCCTGCCGCGTCAGCAGATAGACCGCGTAGGCGCGCTGACGCAGTTCGTCGAGCGAATCCAGGCTCTCGTCGGCGGCGAGTTGATGCAGGTATTTGTCGCCGGCATCCAGCATGTCCTTCGGCACAGTGACGCCGCGATCATGCGCCTCCAGCAGGAAGTGCATCGCATAAGCCGACACGAACGGTTCGGCATCCGGCGTTGCAGTCCAGACACCAAAGCCGCCCTGCCCGTTCTGCCGCGAATGCAGCACGTCGAGGAACTGCGCCAGTGCCTCGTCATTGCCCAGTTTCTTTTCGCTGAAGGCTGGTTGCAATGCATGCGCGAACATCGGTGCTGCCGGCCACTTTGCTACTACAAGCCGTGGCATCGCAGCGCTGACAAGCTGCTCGCTACAATAGTTCTGATAGTTGAGCAGATACGTGGTCAGGCCCTGCGCCAGCACGACCGGCACGGTGGAGAAAGCAGCATCGCGGGAGGCATAGGCGTCGTAAAGCTTGCGCAGGTTCGGCAGATCTTCCTGGCTGCCTGGTGCAACACGGCCGACGTCGATCTGGGTGCGATAGGCGGAAGCCGGCCGCACCGAAAGATCCACTGTCTGCTTCGCTGATTTACCACCATAGCCGGCGCTGAAGGCGAGATTGCCCGAGCCCAGCACATCAGTGGCCTTGACGCGGAACACCGCCACGCCTTCGCGCAGCTCGCCCAGGGGTAGGCTCTGCGTTGCGTTGCCGACGATCTGCAGCTGCGGCCCAGTCTTCAGTGTGACCGTCACCGGCACCTGCTTGCCGTTCAGGCCAGTGAGGTTGTTGGCCACGCCGACGCTGATCTGGGCCTGATCGCCCGGTGCCAGCGTGGTTGGCACGTTCGGCGACAGCACGAAATCGCCGCGTACCGTGGTCGAACCCTCATACGTGCCTATGCGGTCCGGTGATATCGACATCGCCATCACGCGCAGCTTGCCGTTGAAATAGTCCGGGATGGTGTAGCTGAAGTCCCTCTCGCCATTCACATCGACGATGCCGGACCAGTACACCACCGGTTTGTCGCGCTTGCGCTTGAACGGGTTCAGCTGACGGCCGATCGCTCCGTCAGTATCGCCGCCCGGTGCAGCCATCGCCATAAGTTTCTCGAAGTCCGGCAGGATCAGATCGAGGATCTGCGAGGTACCCACTTCCAGCATGCGCTTGCGGAAGAAGAACTTCAGCGGGTCGCCCAGCTTGTAGCGCGCCACCTGCAGGATGCCCTCGTCCACCGCGAAGACCACCACCTTCGTTGGCTGCGTCGAATGCAACTTGAAGGTAACCGTCTCGCCCGGTTTCACCAGTGCGGGGGAATCCACCGTGATCGGATTGCGCCGCGCATCGAGGTTCACCGAGAACGGCACCACACCGTAGCTGAGTGGACTCATGAAGACCTCGTCCGAGGACGGGTCACGGATGTACTGCACGTTGATGTAGCCGTTGCCCTCGAAATCCGCAGGCACCGTGATGTGCTGCACCGAGCTGGTGGTGTCGGCATGGAACCACGCATGCGCATAGACCTTGTCACGCTCGATGGTGATCAGGCCGCTACCGGCATAGGGCGCGCGGATCGCGATCTCCACCGGCTCGCCCTGTGCGTAATCCGGCTTGCTGAGGTTGAGCTGCAGCTCGGCATTGCGGTCGAGCGAGCGTGTGACGTTGGCATTGCCGGCCACCGCGTATTCAATGCGGTTGACCTCGGTCCGATCGGCACGACGGATCACCAGCGCGTAATTGCCCGGCTTGTCGGTGGGCAGCGGGTAATTCATGCCAGCTGCGGGAATCGCCAGCGGCTGCTCGCTAAGCGGAATTTCCTTGAGCTTGGACACGTATTTATAGACACCCGAATCCTGCTTGGTCAGCACTGATACGTAGCGCCGCTCGATCACTTGTGCCTTCAGGTCATTCAGGGCAAACGCCTTGGCCTGCGGATTGATCGCGACCAGGTGCACCGTGCGCGGGCTGTCGCGAGTGATGTAGTCGAGGTTGTCGACGGCCTTGTAACCGACCAGCCAGTCGTTGCTCGAAACGAGTGTCTGTGCAGCGGCAGCAACACTGCGTCCACCTTCAGCCTCGTACGCCTTGCTCAGGAAGTACAGCTGGTAGGTAGCGTCGGCGTACTTCTTCAGATCCAGGTCGAATTCGGCGTGGCCTTTGTCGTCGGTCTTGCCATCCTGCAGAGATTCTTCGTAGCCATCCTTGGCGCGACGCACGTCGTAGAAGTGGTAGTCCGGCCAGCTGTGGAAAGCCGGCCATGCCGGTCGCAGGGTCAGCGAAGCTTCGACACGGCGATCCGCGGCCGGCGTACCGAACAGATTCTGCACATCGACCACGCCCTTCAACTGCTCGGGCTTTACCCAGCCTTCCGGCACCTGCTGCGACAGCTTCGCCTCGACCTTCATACGGTCAGGCAGGAATTCCTTCACCTGCACGGTGGTGGTACCAATCTGTGCGTCCGCCTTGCCGTCCTTGACGATGTAGAGATTCACGGTCCAGGTGCCAGTGGGCGCGGTTTCGGCGGGGGTGTAGTCCAGCTCGCCGAAGCCGGACGCATCCATGGTCAGTGCCTGCTGTTTCACCGTGACGCCGCGCGGATCGACGATCTCGGCCTGTAACGGGATGCCTGCCACGTTGCGTGACCAGCTGGCTGCGCGCACGATCAGGCCGATATGGAACAGGTCGCCTGGACGGTAGATCCCGCGATCGGAAAACAGATAGGCGGAGAGTTGACCCTGACTCGCCGCATTGGGTTCGCCGCCGATGTCGAAGCGCGAATAGTCGAGCTGGCGGTCGCTTCCATCGATCGGCAGGAAAGAAAGATCTTCGCCCTTCTTCACCACGTACATCACCGGCTTCTTCTCGCGCTGCAGGCCCTTGAAAGTCGGGAAATGCACTACGCCGTCGGCGCTGCTGGACAGCGTGTAGAGCGCCTGTCCGTTGACCGCAAGCACCGAGACGCTGGCGTCGGCCACCGGTTGGCCGGTATGTATGGACTGCACGAACACATCCTGACTACCGTCGAGCGAGCGCTTGACCAGCAGGCCGAGATCGGTGATCACGATCAGTCGTGTATCGCTCGGCATCGAGGAGTCAGCGGACGCGTCGTTGTCATCCCCTGAATTCCCGATGTCATCGCCAGTACTGCTGCTGGTCGCGACGGCATCAGCTGTGCTGGAGGTGGCCGCGCTTGCCGGCTTGTCGCCCGGCGCGGGTGCGGTTCCTAGAAGCGCCTTTGCCTTGGCCCTCGCTTCCGCTGCAGCTTTCTTCGCTTCGACCACAGGGTCGTAACCGGAGAGATGCAGAAGGAACACGCCACGCTTGCCTTCCTTCAGATACTGACCAAGGTCGACGCCCTCGTAATGTGCCTTGCCTGGATCGGCCTTCGGGAATGCCGACTTCTGCTCGAAGCGCTCGACGATATGGTCTTCGCTGAAACCGTTGACGAGTTCGGGATGGGTGTAGGTGCCTTGGTTGAGGCTCACCAGATGTTGCAACTGATCGGGCAGCACGCGACCGATCTCCAGCTGCATGCCGGGCATGTTGCGCGACACCACCGAAACCCGCTTGCTGCCGCTCAGCGACAACAGCGAACCATCGGCCATGAAACGTAGCAGCTTCGGATAATCCGGTACGCTGAATGTCTGCGCGGTCGGCTTGCCCAGCACGTATCCGCCAAAGGACTTGAGGCCGGTGCCGATACGCACGTAGACCCGCTGGCCGGGACTGGCGTGGTATTTGAAGCTCTGCAGTTCCGCGTAGTCGTTCTCGGTGGGCACCAGTTCCAGTGGTAATGGCTGCGACTGGCGCAGGACAGATTCGCTGACTTCGGAAACGTCCCATGCGTATGGTGCATCGCCGGACTGATCCGTACCCGGCTTGCGCGTGGGCAGGATCCAGGCCTTGGTCAATCCAGCCAGTTCGTTGCCGCGCACGCTGCCGCTGACATTCGCCACCAGCACCTGCTCGGGTTCGTACTTGTCGTTGTCGACCAAGGTTGGGCTGATGTCTTGAACCACCAGGCTGTAGAGACCGGGAACATGCACATTGGTCTGCAGCGGATCGCGGGTTCCGTCGCCACCGCGCGAACTGCGCACGCCATCGTCCAGCTTAAGTAACACCGCACCATCGTCCCGCGGCAGATCCAGCGGCTGCGAATGCACCCAGGCGTTGAGCTTGAATGCGTCATAGGTGACGGTGAATTTCAGAGGCGTGCCGAACTTTCCATCCTTGTCGGCCAGCGCGATCGTGATGCGCTTCTCGAATTGCGCGGCGTCCACCGGATAGTTGAAATTGACCGGAACGATCGTCTTCTTCGCCGTAGCGTCCTGCGGGTCCTGATAGAACTCGCCTTTACCGAAGGTCGCCGTGAACTTCGGCAGATCGAAGGTCAGATGATCATCGGCCATCAACACATGCGGTGCGAAAGCCTGCGCCACATCGAACTGCACCTTGACGTGGGCGCCAACCGGCCAGTCCTCGGCTGGCGCGAAGCGCAAGGTGTGATCGTCGAGCCAGTTCCATTCGCCCTTGAGCGCAGGCTGCATCGCGATGCCCTTGCTCACCACCTTGCCGACCAGTTCGATCGGCGCTGCTGAGCGAGAAAAGTCAATCTCCAGCGGATGGATGGTGATTTTCGGAATGCCGTCGGCCTGAGCCGCATATTCGGTAATGGCCGGTGCCTTGATCTCGAAGGTAATCCGTTCGGGCTCGACCGGCCGGGGCCGATGCTGGTACCACTGCCAGCCGAACCAGCCGCCAACAAGCAGGATCAGCGCCGCGAGCAGCCCGCCGATAAAGTGACGCGGGCGCCGGCGGATTGCTGCGCCTGTAGCAGGAGCCCACTCAGGTGCGGTCCAGGAAACATTGCCAATGAGAGGCCGCAAGATCGACCCGAGCAGGTGAAACACACCACGCACAAATCGCACTGGCAACGTCAGCAGAAAACGCAGCAAATCCATGATGCTTCCCAACCTTCATCCATTGACGAACCCGACGATGCCGGACCCGGACACGGCTCACCGCAACACTGCATGACGCAGGTGTGGCGATGCCGAAAGATTTCCCCAGACCATCCTGCGCGCCAGCAATGGCAAAACGCGGCGCTGATTCTGACATGCCACGGGTAGTTGGGGCAGCCTGACTTGGAAAAGAGGAAGCCGGCACCTGACCGATGCCGGCTTCTTTGGCCGTAAGTGAACCTGAAACTATCTTCGGACTACCAACGCGGTCAGAGTCCGGCTGCGAATTCGCGTACCACTGAGGCCAGCTTCGGATCCTGCATCGCCATGTGCATGGTGGCGCGCACCAGGCCAGCCTTGTTGCCGCAATCGAAGCGGGTGCCTTCGAAGCGATAGGCCAGCACCTTGCCCTGCTCTTTCAGCAGAGCCTCGATCGCGTCGGTGAGCTGGATCTCGCCGCCGGCGCCGGGCGTGGTCTGCTCCAGCAACTGAAAGATGCGACCGGGCAATACGTACCGGCCGACCACGGCAAGGTTCGACGGGGCGTCGGCCGGTTTGGGCTTTTCGACCATGTAGCGGATCAGGGCGCTGCGCTCGTCGATCGGTGTGGCGTCGACAATGCCGTACTTGTCGGTCTCGTTGTGCGGCACTTCCTCGACTGCGATCACACCGGCCTGCTTCGCATCGGCAAGCTCGGCCATCTGCCGCAGTGCGCCTTTGCCGCTGCCGATCGCACCGTTCCAGATCAGGTCGTCAGGCAGCACCACGCCGAACGGTTCGTCGCCGACGACAGGCTTCGCGCACAGCACGGCATGGCCCAGACCGAGCGCTTCGGGCTGAGTCACGAAGATCGCCCGTACGTGCCGCGGCAAGGTGCCCTGCACCAGTGCAAGCAATTCGTCCTTGCCCTTCTCCTGCAGCTTCGCTTCCAGCTCGTAGGCTTTGTCGAAGTAGTCGGCGATCGCGTGCTTGTAGCGATTGGTGACGAAGATCAGCGTGTCGGCACCGGCATCCACCGCTTCGTCGACGGCGTACTGGATCAGCGGTTTGTCGAGAACCGGCAGCATTTCCTTGGCAACCACCTTGGTCGCCGGCAGAAAGCGTGTGCCGAGTCCGGCTACGGGAAACACCACCTTGCGCAGGGGTTTGCTCACTCACTGATCTCCGGGTTGGCGCGACGGATCGACACCACGTTGTCCGGTTGTGCCGATTCGCTCCAGCGGAAGGAGGGCAGCAGGCTGGACACGCAGCGGCGAAGTTCTTCTTCATTGAAAATGGCGACGGCTTCGGCCGCCTTGCTCAGCAGTGCCTGCAGCAGCTCCCACGATACTTCGCGGTGCTGCGCCAGGAAAATCTTGGCATGTTCGGTGGCGTTGTAGTTTTCCAGCGGATGGAACAACTCCTCGAACAGTTTTTCACCGGCACGCAGGCCGGTATAGACGATCGGGATCTCGCTGCCCGGCTTCTTCCCGGCGAGGCGGATCATCTGTTCGGCCAGGTCGCGGATCTTCACCGGCTCGCCCATGTCGAGCGCGAAGATCTCGCCGCCCTTGCCGATGCTCGCAGTCTGCAGGATCAACTGGCAGGCTTCGGGAATCGTCATGAAATAGCGGGATATTTCCGGATGGGTCACGGTGACCGGGCCACCTTCGCGAATCTGCCGGCGAAACAGCGGCACTACCGATCCGGCCGAATCCAGCACGTTGCCGAAACGCACCGTCATGAAACGGGTGTCGGCATGCGCGTTGAGGTTCTGGCAATAGATCTCCGCGACACGTTTGCAGGCACCCATCACGCTGGTCGGGTTGACCGCCTTGTCGGTGGAGATCAGCACGAAGCACTCGACGCCGAATTCGCACGCCACATCGGCCACCACGCACGTACCCAGCACGTTGTTGCAAAAAGCCGTGCGCAATTGCCCTTGCAGCATCGGCACATGCTTGTAGGCCGCTGCGTGGAACACCACCTGCGGCCGAGCATCCGCAAACGCCTTTTGCATCGCCGGCTGATCGCCGCAATTGGCCAGGATGCCGTCGAGGATCAGTTCCGGAAAACTCGCACGAAGTTCCTGAGTGATCCGGTACAGGTTGTATTCGCTCTGCTCGATCACCGTAAGCGACTGCGCACCGAGCCGCGCGACCTGCCGACACAGCTCCGAACCGATTGAGCCGCCGCCACCAGTCACCAGCACGCGCCGCGCACTCAGGGTTTCACGGATCGCGGTCCAGTCCAGTTCCACGGTGTCGCGGCCGAGCAGATCCTCGATCGCCACTTCCTTGATCTGATTGAACTGCGCCCTGCCGGCAACCACGTCTTCCAGTCGTGGCACCGTCCGATACGGCAGATCGGTTTCATCGCACAGCGCCACTACGCGCCGCATTTCAGTGGTGGAGGCTGCCGGCAGCGCGATCAACAGCATGTCGGCGGCCGCCTCGCGCGCCACTTCAGGCAACTGTTCGAACCGGCCAAGCACCGGATGGCCATTGATGCGGGCGCCCCGCAGGCTGGCCTTGTCATCGATGAAACCCACCACCGAGTAGCGGTTGTCGTGGCGAAGATCGCGCGACAGCATTTCCCCTGCCCGATCCGCACCCACGATCAGCACCCGTTTCACGGTCTGGTTGCGCAGCAGGTCGTTGCGGCTGTCCTTCCAGTAGCGATAAACCAGTCGCGGGCCGCCGAGCAGCACCGCCAGCAGGATCGGATACAGCAACAACACTGAACGCGGCACGTCGTCGAGCCGGTTGTACAGGAACAGCGCGACGTAGATGGATACCACTCCCATCCCCACCGCGCGCAGGATATTCCACAGATCCGGCAGACTGGCGAAACGCCACACGCTCTTGTACAGCCCGGTCAGGCGGAAGATCAGGCCCTGCACCAGCAGCACGATCGGAATCTCAAGCAGATCGAAGGCGACGGCCTCGTCCGGCTTCAAGGCGTAACGCAGCAGCTTGGCGATCCACCAGGCAAACGCCGTCATCGCCAGGTCGTGAACCACGACGGCGATGCGCGGGTGAATGATGCTGACGAATTTACGCAATGCCATGGGGAGCCTTGGGCAGATGGCGTCGCAGCCAGCGACGTTTCAGCGCCAGCCATGCGACTGCCGCCCCCAGATAGACGACCATCGTAATCGGCAGCGCCATTCGCAGATGACTCCAGGCCAACCAGGCCAACGGTGCCGCGATCAGCAGATTCCAGCCCAGATAAGCGGTATCCGCCTGTGCATGCGTTCCACCACGACGTACCAACCATTGGTACAGGTGCTCGCGATGGGCAGTGTACCAGCGACGCCCACGCCACATGCGCGTCAGCAAAGTCAGGCTGGCATCCGCCACGAACGCCGACGACAGGATCATGGCAGGCCACAGCAAGTCGTGATCCTGCCGCCACAGCATCGCGCTGATGGCAAAGATCAGCAAGCCGACACTGCCGCTGCCGACGTCGCCCATGAAAATCCGCGCTGGCGGTCGGTTGTAATACCAGAAGCCCAGCGCCGCCGCCGCCAGCGCCGCCGCCGCAACTGCCAGTGCCGGCTGCGCCGCCGAGCATGCCAACAACGCCAGACCGCAGCCGACAAAGATGGCCTGCTGTGCCAGCAAGCCGTCGATGCCGTCCATGAAATTGTGCAGGTTGATGCTCCACACGCCGCCAATCAGCAGCAACGGCAGCCACCACCACGACAAACCAGTCATCAGCAAAGTGAACGAAAAAACACCGACTGCCAGCAACTGCGCACCCAATCGTGGCAGTACCGGCAGTGCCTGGTGGTCGTCCCACCAACCCGCCAGCGCCACCAGCAAAAGCGCCACCAGCAGACCCGCGATCACGCCAGGCGCCCATGCCGCCGGCAGGCTCCACAGTGCACCTGGCAGGCAGATCAGCATCGCCGCGACGATGCCGATGCCGCCACCACGCGGCGTCGGCAGCCGATGCGAGCGGCGCTGCCCCGGCTGATCAAGCATGCCGCGTTGATGCGCATAGCCGATCGCGCCGCGCACCACCAGCAAAGTGATCAGCAGGCTGGCCAGCAACCATCCGATGGTCGTGTACATCCCCATGTTCATGTCACTCGCTGGCTACACCGTGGATCGGCCGGATCGTGCTCCAGCTCTTGCAGCTCGGGCATTGCCAGTGATGTGCCTTGGCACCGAAACCGCAGCGGCTGCAGCGATACATCGCCTGGCCTTCCAGCAATTTTTTGGTGAGGTCACGCAGGATCAGGAAATTCTCGCGCGCCTCGCCCTCGATCTTGTCCATGGTTGCGTCGATCAACGCCATCAGGCCGCGCACGGAAGGCCGCTGGCGCAATTGTGCGGTCAGGAAGTCGATCGCCGCACGCTCGCCATCGCGCTGTCGGTACAGATGGGTCAGCGCCAACACCGGCGAGACGCCGTGGTAGCGCCCCAGCATGTCGCGCAGAAAATCCTCAGCGCGCTCCATCTGCTGTGAACGGGCATAACTGTTGAGCAGCGGCGGCAAAATCTCCGGGGTGAACGCGATGTCTGCATCCACCGCCGCCTCATACGCGGTCACCGCCTCGACGTGCTGGCCATCCTCGGATTGCAGACGACCGGTCAGCATGAACGCGCGAACGCAATCCGGCTGACACTCGAAAGCTTGGCGCAGGTAATCACGGGCCTCGGCACGAGCGCCATGCTGACGCGAGCGATCGGCCAGCTCGCAATAGAACTGGGCAATCATCGGCGTCTCGCCCTCGCCGGTCATCACTTCCAGCCGGCGTGCGTGTTCGATCGCCTTGTGCCAGTCGCGCTCGTGCTGGTAGATCGCGATCAGGTGGCGCAATGCCGAGGGCGCATGCGCATCCATCGCCACCAGGTCGGAGAACAGCGCTTCGGCGCGATCAAGCAGACCGGCGCGCATGTAATCCTCGCCCAGCTCCAGCAAGGCCACTGTCTTCATCGCATCGGACAGGCCGGGCCGCGAGACCAGATGCTGATGCAGCCGGATCGCCCGATCCACCTCACCCCGACGGCGAAACAGATTGCCCAGAGCAAGATGGGTCTCGACCGTGTCGCGGTTGTATTCGGCCAGTTTGAGGAAGACCTCGATCGCCTTGTCCTGCTCCTCATTGAGCAGATAATTCAGGCCACGGAAGTAGTCTGAGGACAGCTCACTGACCTCGGCACCGGAACGGCGCGCGCCAACCTGTCGGGAAGCCCACCAACCCAGCACAAACGCGACTGGCACCAGCGCAACCAGCACATACAGAGGATTCATGGCGTGGCCGGCAACTTCTTGTCCGCGCGCACTTGCTGGCGGCGCTGCCGACGCTGGCGTGAGCTGACCCCAAGCCATGCGGTAAGGCCGCCCAGCAGCCAGCCGATCACCACCGCACCGAGCAAGGCGGCGCCCTTGGGCAGTTGCACCTGGAAAAACGCGAGGTCATAGCCGACCAGATCGGCGTTGAGCGCACCCAGCGCGATGCCGGTGGCGATGAAAATGAGCAGGATGATGATGGCGAGCAGTCGCATGGCCAGACTTTACCCGATTGATCGTGACAGGCACAGGCAACGCGGGTGATCAATGCGGCAACGATTCAGAACGACGTTCCAAACGTCCTGGATTTCAGGCAAAAAGAAGGCAGGATCGACTTCCGCCGCCTGCCTTCGATCAACTTTCTGGTGCCGTATCAAACGACTTCCTGTTCCAGATCCAGATTGACGCGTTCGCGCAATTCCTTGCCTGGTTTGAAATGTGGAACGTGTTTGCCGGGCAATGCCACGGCGTCGCCCGTCTTGGGATTGCGCCCCATACGCGGCGGCCGGTAATGCAACGCGAAGCTGCCGAAACCACGCACTTCAATGCGTTCGCCGTGAGACAGGGCGTGACTCATCTGCTCGATCACGCTCTTGACGGCCATCTCGACGTCGGCAAACGCAAGATGGGTCTGGCGTCTGGCCAGCGCTTCGATCAATTCGGATTTGGTCATGGGACCCCAATGTCCGTGACATGGAACAGCGGGGCGGCGATATGCCGCCCCGCGTCAGACTTCAGCAAGGATCAGTCGGCCTTGTTGAACTGCTCTTTGAGCAATGCACCAAGCTTGGTCGTGCCGCTGGCTGCGGACGCGTAATCGACAGCCGCTGCCTCCGGTACATCTTCCTCGTCCTTCGCGCGGATCGAGAGCGCCAGCTGGCGACCCTTGCGATCCATGCCAGTGAACTTGGCCTCGACCTTGTCGCCCACCTTCAGATGCAGCGTGGCATCCTCGATGCGCTCCTTGGCGATGTCGTTGGCGCGCAAGTAACCCTCGACGCCCTCACCCAGATCGATCACGGCGCCCTTCGCATCGACTTCCTTGACGGTGCCGTTGACGATGGTGCCGCGCGGATTCGCCGCCATGAACTGACCAAACGGATCCTGTTCCATCTGCTTGATGCCGAGCGAGATGCGCTCACGCTCCGGATCGACTGCCAGCACCACGGCCTCGATCTCGTCGCCCTTCTTGAAGTTGCGAACCAGATCTTCGCCGGACATCTGCCAGGAGATGTCGGACAGGTGCACCAGACCATCGATGCCGCCGTCCAGGCCGATGAACACGCCGAAGTCGGTGATCGACTTGATCTGACCGGAAACCTTGTCGCCCTTCTTGTGCATCGCTGCGAAGGCTTCCCACGGGTTCGAGCGTGTCTGCTTGATGCCCAGCGAGATGCGACGACGCTCCTCGTCCACGTCCAGCACGGTGACTTCGGTCTCGTCACCGACCTGAACCACCTTGGCCGGATTGACGTTCTTGTTGGTCCAGTCCATCTCGGACACGTGCACCAGGCCTTCTACACCCGGCTCGATCTCGACGAAGCAGCCGTAATCGGTGACGTTGGAAACCTTGCCGAACAGACGGCTGCCGACCGGATAACGACGAGCGATCGCGACCCACGGGTCGTCGCCCAGCTGCTTCAGGCCCAGCGAAACGCGGTTGCGCTCCTTGTCGTACTTCAGTACGCGCACGTCCAGCTCGTCGCCGACGTTGACCACTTCGGACGGATGACGCACACGCTTCCACGCCATGTCGGTGATGTGCAACAGGCCGTCGATGCCACCCAGATCCACGAACGCGCCGTAGTCGGTGAGGTTCTTGACAGTGCCCTTGACCACCGCGCCTTCGGTCAGGCGCTCAAGCAGCTGCTCGCGCTCGGCGGAGAACTCGGTCTCGACCACAGCACGACGGCTGACCACCACGTTGTTGCGCTTGCGGTCGAGCTTGATGATCTTGAACTCGAGTTCCTTGCCCTCGAGGAAAACCGGGTCGCGCACCGGACGCACATCGACCAGCGAGCCCGGCAGGAATGCGCGGACGTCCTTGATGTCGACCGTGAAACCACCCTTGACCTTGCCGGAAATCAGACCAACGATGGTCTCTTCCTTGTCGAACGCCTGCTCGAGGTCGTCCCACACCATCGAGCGCTTGGCCTTCTCGCGCGACAGCTTGGTCTCGCCGAAACCGTCTTCCAAAGCTTCGAGGGCAACCTTCACCTCGTCGCCTACCTGTACCTCCAGTACGCCGTCCTCGCTCTTGAACTGCTCGATCGGGACGATGCCTTCGCTCTTCAGGCCAGCGTTGATCACGACGACGTCATTGCGGATTTCCACAACGATGCCGGTGACGATGGCGCCGGGCTTCAGCTTGGAGATAGCCTGTTGGCTCTGTTCAAACAGTTCGGCAAAACTTTCAGTCATGTTGATTCCATAGTGGGAAAAGACCGTTGTCCGTTGCGCTTGTTGACGTGTTGCGCACGAACTTTCCGGTCCACCGGTTGAGGGTGTCTTCAGGTGGTTCCTCAGGAACCGACCGTCGTCACCGTTGGCCAAAATCCCCTGCCGCAGCAGGAGCGCAGAAACCGGCGCGCAACCCGATTAAGGCTGCACGACGGCAAGTACTTTCGCGACGACCTCGTCAATGCCCATCCCGGTGGTATCCACCAGCAAGGCATCGTCGGCAGGCTTGAGCGGTGCGACCGCGCGCGTTGCATCGCGGCTGTCGCGCGCTTCAATTTCGCGCTGAAGGCCGCCAAGTGTAACGCTGAGTCCCTTTTCCTTCAACTGCTTATAGCGTCTTTTCGCGCGCTCGGCGGCGCTCGCGGTGAGGAAAACCTTGAACGCGGCATCCGGGAAGATCACGGTGCCCATGTCGCGTCCGTCGGCGACCAGTCCGGGTGCCTTGCGAAAGCCCAGTTGCAGCGCCACCAGGGCCTCGCGCACCGACGGCATCGAGGCGATCGCCGAGGCCGCCGCACCGGCCGTTTCGGTGCGCAGTTCGTCGGTGGCGTCGTGCCCGTTGACGATCACCCGCGTCGCGCCGCCGTCGCCGGCTGCGCGGAAGTGGATTTTCGTGCTTTGGGCGCATCGGGTCACCGCCTCCACATCCGACAGATCCAGCCCGGCCATGCCTGCCGCGTAGCCCACTGCCCGGTACAGCGCCCCGGAATCCAGCAGCCGCCAACCCAGGTGTTCGGCGACCAAGGCGCTGATCGTGCCCTTGCCCGATCCCGATGGCCCGTCGATGGTGAGTACGGGTACGGACGGGGGGTGGCTCATGGCAAGATCCTTGCTGGGCAGTGGAAAGCGTAAGTTTACCGCGTTGACCCCACTCGGAACGCGTGCTATCTAACCCTTCTCACTTGCACGCATACCATGCCCAACCTTGCCTTATGACCGATCTTCGCCGCGAGTTCGAACAAGCCGCCGAGGACATCCAGCAATTGGGTACGCGCCCCGACAACGACACCTTGCTGAAGCTGTACGCCCTGTACAAGCAAGGCTCGGAGGGTGACCTGCGGCGAGCCCAGCCTGGTTTCTTCGACTTTGTCGGCACCGCCAAGCATGAGGCGTGGGCGCAACTGAATGGTGTGCCTGAAGAGGAAGCCATGCGCCGCTACATCGCGCTGGTGCATCAACTGCTGGCGTGACCTCTGCCGCCGAGCAAACACGGTGCTTGCTTTCAACCCCCTGACACCGGCACATTCATACGATCGTTTGAGCCAGTGTGGATTGCATGAACTACCCGAAGCTGTTCGCCCCGCTCGATCTGGGCCACGTCACACTGCCCAATCGCATCCTGATGGGCTCGATGCATACCGGGCTGGAGGACAAGGCCAGCGATTTCGACAAACTGGCGGTGTATTTCGCCGAACGTACGCGCGGTGGCGTCGGGCTGATGGTCACCGGCGGCATATCGCCAAGCATCCAGGGCTGGCTGAAGCCATTCGGTGGCCGACTCACGATGCCCTGGCACAAGCCGCGACATCGCAAGGTCACCGATGCCGTGCATGCCGAAGGCGGCCGCATCTGCCTGCAGATCCTGCATGCCGGACGTTACGGCTATCACCCATTGTCGGTGGCACCATCGAAAATCAAGTCACCTATCACCCCGTTCACCCCGCGCGCGCTGTCTTCGCGCGGCGTCGAACGCACCATCAACGACTTCGTGCATTGCGCAAAGCTGGCACAGGACGCCGGCTACGATGGCGTCGAGGTGATGGGTTCGGAAGGCTATCTGATCAACCAGTTCATCGCCGCACGCACCAACCAGCGCAGCGATGCCTGGGGTGGTGATGCGGCGCGGCGCATGCGCTTCGCGATCGAGATCGTGCGCCGCACGCGCGAGGCCGTAGGCCGCGACTTCATCATCATCTACCGGCTATCGATGCTCGATCTGGTCGAAGGCGGCCAGGACTGGAGCGAGATCGTGACCCTGGCCAAGGCAATTGAAGCGGCCGGCGCCAGCATCATCAACACCGGCATCGGCTGGCACGAGGCGCGCGTGCCGACGATCGTCACCAGCGTGCCGCGCGCCGGCTTTGCCTGGGTCACCAGGAAGCTCAAGGGCGAGGTGTCGATCCCGCTGATCACCACCAATCGCATCAACATGCCGGAGGTGGCCGAGCGCATTCTTGCCGATGGCGATGCCGACATGGTCTCGATGGCGCGGCCGTTGCTGGCCGATCCGGACTGGGTCAACAAGGCCAAGGCAGGTCGCAGCGAACGCATCAATACCTGCATCGCCTGCAACCAGGCCTGCCTGGATCATGTGTTCCAGAACAAGCGTGCCAGCTGCCTGGTCAACCCGCGTGCCTGTCATGAAACCGAACTGCGGATCGAGCCTGCCAGCGTGAGCAAGCGCATTGCGGTCATTGGCGCGGGGCCGGCCGGCATGGCCTGCGCCAGCACGCTGGGCGAACGCGGCCACGCGGTGACCCTGATCGACCAGGCCAGCGAAGTCGGCGGCCAGTTCAACTACGCCAAGCAGATCCCGGGCAAGGAAGAGTTCCATGAAACGCTGCGCTATTTTCGCCATCAGCTGAGACACACCGGCGTGGACGTGCAACTGGGCCAGACCGCAGATGCCGCGTCGCTACGCGCCGGCGGCTACGACGAGGTCGTGATCGCCACCGGCATTACGCCACGCAGGGTGAGCTTCCCCGGCAGCGACAATCCGCGTGTGCTGAGCTATCTCGATGTGCTGGCAGGTCATGAGCCTGTCGGCCCGAACGTAGCCATCATCGGTGCCGGCGGCATCGGCTTCGACGTGGCCGAATTCCTGGTCGAGCACGCCCCCTCACCCGCCACCGACGTAGTGCGCTGGACGCGGGCATGGGGCGTGGATATGCAACTGGCGCAGCGCGGCGGCCTGCTGAGGCCGCAACCGGAGGCACCTGCCCGCCAGATCTGGCTGTTGCAGCGCAGTGAGGGCCGCCCCGGCGCGCGGCTCAACAAGACCACCGGCTGGGTGCATCGGGCCACATTGAAAGCCAAACAGGTGAGCATGCTGGGCAACGTCGGTTACCACCATTTCGACGATCAGGGTCTGCACATCACCGTCGACGGCAAGCCGCAGATCCTGCCGGTCGACCATGTCGTGGTCTGCGCCGGTCAAGAACCAAACCGTCGCCTGGCCGATGAATTGATCGCAGCTGGCATGCAGGTGCACGTCATCGGTGGCGCTGACGTGGCCGCCGAACTCGATGCCAAGCGCGCCATCGCCCAAGGCACCCGGCTGGCCTGCCAGATCTGATTTCCTGCAATCCCGCCCGCTAGACACGCCGACGCCGCTGCCTGAAAGGCAGCGGCGTCGGTGGCAGAAAGAAAGTGCCCCGCAGGGAAGACGCATCAATATGGGTTCAGGGGGGGAGTTGAACCGGATATCGTATTTAGCGTCGCTGCGGGGCGAGGGCCGCCGCCACTAGGGGGGAGGGGAAGTGGCGGGACGGAAGAGAGTTTATGATCGACGCAATAAAGTATCTAATATATATTTAGAGCCTTATTAATTCGATATCGCTATATGTTCGACTTTCGCCAGCTGCGCTACTTCGTCGCCGTCGCCGAGGAGCTGAGCTTCACCCGTGCGGCCTTGCGCCTGCATCTCTCGCAGCCGCCCCTGTCACAGCAGATCCAGTCGCTGGAGCAGGATCTGGGCGTACGCCTGCTGGAGCGCACCAAACGTCATGTGGCACTGACCGAGCCGGGCCGAGTCTTCCTGGAACAGGCCCGGCAGATCCTGACCAAGGCTGATGAGGCACGCAGCCAGGTGGTAGCTGCCGCTGCCGGCTACAGCGGCCAGCTGCGATTGGCATATACGGTCTCGGTCTCGTTTCACCCGGCGCTACCGCAGGCGTTGCTGCGTTACGGCCAGCTTGCCCCGAACGTCCAGCTGAAACTCAGCGAGATGTATACCGAGCCTCAGTTCGCTGCGCTGCTGGCTGGCGAGATCGACGTCGGCTTTGTTCGCGATGAACCGGTTCATGCACAGGATGCCCGCGGCCTGCGGCTCAACGTGATCGACCGTGAACCCCTGCTGCTCGCTCTGCCCGCTGGCCACCCCATGGCCGGCCGCAGCAGCCTGCGCCTGGCTGAAGTGGCCGGCGATGCCTTTGTTTCGCAACCGCGCGAACTTGCCTCGACACTGTACGACCGGCTGGTGAAACTGGCGACCAACGCGGGTTTCCAGCCCACGATTGCCCAGCATGCGCAGCAGATCAACGGCTTGCTGGCACTGGTCGCTGCAGGCTTGGGACTGGCCCTTGTACCGGCCAGCATGCGCACGGTGCGTCTGGCCGGCGTCAGTTACGTACCGCTAGAGGACTCGGGTGCCTATCTGTTATTGGCGGTGGCCTGTCGGGTCGACGATCATGCCCCGGCATTGCAGCAGTTCCTGGCCATGGTGGCCGATACGGTGGTAGCACCGGGCTTGTGATAAACCCTTGGAGTCGTTACACTTGCACGCTTACATTTTCGTTTAGTGTCAGGAGCTGGCCGTGAAGGTGCTTAACTCTTTGAAGTCCGCCAAGGCGCGGCACCGCGACTGCAAGATCGTGCGTCGTCGCGGCAAGGTGTTCGTGATCTGCAAGAGCAATCCCCGTTTCAAGGCTCGTCAGCGCTGAGTCTCATCGGACCCGTCGCAACGAAGTCATGAAAAAGGCCGCGCAAGCGGCCTTTTTTGTGGGCGTCCGCCTGCGCTGCAAGCGGACGCCATGTAGCTCATCTCATTCGTAACGGACGCCGATGATCTCGTAGTGCTTGACACCGTTCGGCGCGGTGAACTCAAAGCTGTCGCCGGAGCTCTTGCCGATCAGCGCACGGGCAATCGGTGAGGACACCGCGATCAGCTGCTGCTTGATGTCAGCTTCCAGATCGCCAACGATCTGATAGGTCACAGCTGCGCCACTATCCTCGTCTTCCAGATCGACAATGGCGCCGAACACCACCCGGCTGCCGGGATTCAGTTGCGTGACATCGATCACCTCGGCGGTCGACAACAGCGCCTCCAGCTGGCCAATGCGACCTTCGGTAAAGCTCTGCAATTCGCGCGCAGCGTGATACTCGGCGTTTTCCTTGAGATCGCCATGCGCACGGGCCTCGGCGATCGCCGCGATGATGCGCGGCCGATCGAACGACTTCAGCCGCTCCAACTCGGCACGCAGACGCTCCGAACCGGCTTTGGTGATGGGGGCGCGGCTCATGCGCTCAGCTCCTGGTGCAGTTCCTGCAGACTGTGCACTTCGCCATCGCTGCTGAAATCCAGCGAATGCACCAGCGCACGGGCGCCTGCCACGGTAGTGGAATAGGTGACGCGATGCTGCAGAGCTTCACGCCGGATCGAGAACGAGTCGGCGATCGCCTGCTTGCCCTCGGTGGTGTTGACGATATAGACGATCTCGCCGTTCTTGATCAGATCGACAATGTGCGGACGACCTTCGAGCACCTTGTTGATGCGCTCGCAAACCACACCGTGTTCGGCCAGGTAACTGGCGGTACCTGAAGTCGCCACCACGTTGAAGCCGCGCGCGATGATTTCCCTGGCCACGGGCAGCAGGCGATCCTTGTCGCTGTCGCGCACGGACAGGAACGCCTTGCCCGCCGTCGGCGGCCGGATCCCGGCCGCCTCGTGACCGCGCGCGAACGCCGCACCGAAGCTGCGGCCCACACCCATCACTTCTCCGGTCGAACGCATCTCGGGGCCGAGAATCGGATCGACATTCTGGAACTTCAGGAACGGGAAGATTGCCTCCTTCACCGAGTAGTACGCGGGAATCACTTCGCGCGTCGCACCCAAACTGGCCAGCGAACGACCCGCCATCACGCGCGCGGCGATCTTGGCCAGCGGCACACCAGTGGCCTTGGACACGAACGGCACCGTGCGCGAAGCACGCGGATTCACTTCGAGGATGAACACAGTGTCGCCCTGGATCGCGAACTGCGTATTCATCAGGCCGATGACCTTCAGTTCCTTCGCCATCGCGATGACCTGGCGACGCATCTCATCCTGGACCTCAGACGACAGCGAATACGGCGGCAGCGAGCAGGACGAATCGCCCGAGTGCACGCCGGCCTCCTCGATATGTTCCATGATGCCGCCGATAAGCACGTTGCCTTCGGCATCGGCGATCACGTCCACATCCACCTCGACCGCATGATCGAGGAAGCGATCCAGCAGCACCGGCGAATCGTTGGAGACCTTCACCGCATCGCGGATGTAGCGCGACAGATCGGCATCGTCATGCACCACTTCCATCGCGCGGCCGCCGAGCACGTAGCTCGGGCGCACCACCAGCGGATAGCCGATCTCGCGTGCCAGCGCCAGCGCCTCGTCGGCGTTGCGCGCGGTGCGGTTTGGCGGCTGCTTCAGGCCGATCTTTTCGATCATCTGCTGGAAGCGCTCGCGATCCTCAGCCAGGTCGATGCTGTCCGGACTAGTGCCGATGATCGGCACACCAGCCGCTTCCAGCGCGCGTGCCAGCTTCAGCGGGGTCTGTCCGCCGTACTGCACGATCACGCCCTTCGGCTTTTCGACATGGACGATTTCCAGCACGTCTTCCAGCGTCAGCGGCTCGAAGTACAGGCGATCGGAAGTATCGTAATCGGTCGAGACGGTTTCCGGATTGCAGTTGACCATGATGGTCTCGTAGCCATCCTCACGCAGTGCCAGCGAGGCATGCACGCAGCAGTAGTCGAACTCGATACCCTGCCCGATACGGTTCGGACCGCCGCCGAGCACGATGATCTTGTCGCGATCCGTCGGTGCCGCCTCGCACTCTTCCTCGTAGGTCGAATACATGTACGCGGTACTGGTGGCGAACTCGGCCGCGCAGGAATCCACCCGTTTGTAGACCGGCCGCACGCCTAGTGTATGACGCAGATGACGCACCGCGGCTTCGTCGGTGTTGAGCAGTTCGGCCACCCGCGCATCCGCGAAACCGAGCCGCTTGAGTTCGCGCATGCGCGGCTCATCGAGTGCGGTCATCCCTTGTTTGATGACCTCCGCTTCGGTCAGCACGATGTCCTCGAACGCGGCGAGGAACCATGGATCGACCCGGCTCAGATTGTGCACTTCCTCCAGCGACAGGCCGGCACGGAACGCATCGGCCAGATGGAACACACGATCCGGGCGCGGCTCGCGCAGTTCGCGCTTGAGTACCGCCAGGCCATCCTCGGTGCTGATGTCCAGGCCGGTCGGATTGAGTCCGGTCTTGCCGATCTCCAGCCCGCGCAATGCTTTCTGCAGGGACTCTTGGAAACTGCGGCCAATCGCCATCACCTCACCCACCGACTTCATCTGGGTGGTGAGCCGGGCATC
Organism: Rhodanobacter sp.; assembly: GCA_035566635.1. Taxonomy (GTDB): domain Bacteria; phylum Pseudomonadota; class Gammaproteobacteria; order Xanthomonadales; family Rhodanobacteraceae; genus Rhodanobacter. The sequence goes on along the minus strand of DATMQY010000010.1, from coordinate 221,383 downwards.
GGCAGCCGGGAATTTCTCGAACGCGAAACGCGGGATCTTGGTGACCACGTAGTCGATCGACGGCTCGAACGACGCTGGCGTAAGGCCACCGGTGATGTCGTTCTTCAGCTCATCCAGCGTGTAACCGACGGCGAGCTTCGCGGCGATCTTGGCAATCGGGAAACCGGTCGCCTTCGACGCCAGCGCGGACGAACGCGACACGCGCGGATTCATCTCGATGACGACGACGCGGCCATTTTCGGCATTGATGCCGAACTGCACATTGGAACCGCCGGTGTCCACGCCGATCTTGCGCAACACCGCGATCGATGCATCGCGCAGGCGCTGGTATTCCTTGTCGGTGAGCGTCTGCGCAGGCGCCACGGTGATCGAGTCGCCGGTATGCACGCCCATCGGATCGAGATTCTCGATCGAGCAGACGATGATGCAGTTGTCCGCAGTATCGCGGACCACTTCCATCTCGAACTCCTTCCAGCCGAGCACGGATTCCTCGACCAGCACTTCGCCGACCGGCGACAGCTCCAGACCGCGCTTGACGATCTCCTCGAACTCTTCGCGGTTATAGGCGATGCCGCCACCGGAGCCACCTAGCGTGAAGCTGGGACGAATGACGGTGGGATAACCGACCTTGGCCTGGGTCAGCAGCGCCTGCTCGAACGTGCGCACGACTTCGGCTTTCGGGCAATCCAGTCCGATCTCGGCCATCGCCACACGGAACAGCTCGCGGTCCTCGGCCATGCGGATCGCCTCGCGCGAGGCGCCGATCAGCTCGACGTTGTATTTCTCAAGCACACCGTGGTCGGCAAGATCCAGCGCACAGTTGAGGCCGGTCTGGCCGCCCATTGTCGGCAGCACCGCGTCCGGGCGCTCCTTCGCGATGATGCGTTCCACCGTCTGCCAGTTGATCGGCTCGATGTAGACCGCGTCGGCGGTCTCCGGGTCGGTCATGATCGTGGCGGGATTTGAGTTCACCAGGATCACCCGGTAGCCCTCTTCCTTCAGCGCCTTGCACGCCTGCGCACCCGAGTAATCGAACTCGCAGGCCTGGCCGATCACGATCGGGCCAGCGCCGATGATAAGGATGCTCTTGATATCGGTACGCTTGGCCATCTCAGCGGGCCTCCTGCATCAGTGCGGCGAAACGTTTGAACAGATAGCCGATGTCGAGCGGGCCGGGACTCGCTTCCGGATGACCCTGGAAGCAGAACGCAGGGCGGTCGGTGAGCGCGAAGCCCTGCAGCGAACCATCGAACAGCGAAGTATGCGTGACGCGCACGTTCGTCGGCAGCGTTGCCGGATCGACCGCGAAACCGTGGTTCTGCGAGGTGATCAGCACGCGGCCATCGTCGTGGTCCTTGACCGGATGGTTCGCGCCGTGGTGACCGAATTTCATCTTCAGCGTCTTGCCGCCCAGTGCCAGACCCATCAGTTGATGACCGAGGCAGATACCAAACAGCGGAATCTTCGCATCCAGCAATTCGCGCGTCGCGGCAATCGCGTAATCGCAGGCCGCCGGATCGCCAGGGCCGTTGGAGAGGAACACGCCATCGGGCTTCATCGCCAGCACCTCGGCGGCTGGCGTCTGCGCCGGCACCACGGTGATCTCGCAGCCCTGCTCGGCCAGCAGGCGCAGGATATTGAGCTTGGTGCCGAAGTCGTAGGCAACCACCTTGAAGCGCGTCGCCGGTTGATTGAACGATGTGCTGTCCAGGTCGTATACGCCCTGGTTCCACACATACGGTTTGGCAGTACTGACCACCTTGGCCAGATCCATGCCGTTCAAACCCGGAAAGGCGCGTGCCTTGGCCAGCGCAGCCTCGGCGTCGACCTGCTCGCCTGCCATGATGCAGCCGGCCAACGCACCCTTGTCGCGCAAGATGCGGGTCAGTCGGCGGGTGTCGATGCCGGCGATCGCCACGGTACCGTGGCGCCTGAGGTAATCCGGCAAGCTTTCGTTGCTGCGCCAGTTGCTGGCCTTGCGCGGCACATCGCGCACGATCAGACCGGCGGCATGCACGGCGGTGGATTCGACATCCTCGGCGTTGACACCGGTGTTGCCGATATGCGGATAGGTCAGCGTGACGATCTGGCGCGAATAGGAGGGATCGGTGAGGATCTCCTGGTAGCCGGTCATCGCCGTGTTGAAGACCACCTCGCCAACGGTTTCGCCAGTCGCGCCGACGGCATGACCGTGAAACACGCTGCCATCTTCGAGGGCCAGCAGAGCAGGAATAGGCATACGGTAACCGCCTTTTGGATGCAGCAAAGTCCGCAAGCCGCAGGATTGCTGGCTTGTGGAGCTTGGAAAGGAAAGGATCAGGGCGGGTTGAAATGATAAGCGGCGGCGACGTTTCTGTCCACCTTACGCAACCTGAATTGTGCGCATTCGAGTGCTTCACCGCCGAGCGGTCGGCGCTACACTAAGTCCCATTTCAATGGAGCTGAATGTCCATGAGTGCCGCCGTCCTGCTCGATCCCGCCCGACTTGATCGCCCGGATACCACGGTGCAGCACGCCCCCTTCCCTTTCATGGTGGCGCACGGCCAGTTGCCGGATGAGGTTCGCGGCGACCTGGATCGCGACTTTCCGCACTATGCCAGCGCCGGCTTTTTTCCGTATGACCCGAACGATTGCGGTCCGTCCGTCAATGCGCTGATCGAAGATATGATCACGCCGGCCTTCGCCAGCGCCGTCGGCAAGCGGCTAGGTATCGACAATCTCGGCCAGTACCCGACCCTGGTGACATTGTGCCGCCTGCTCAACAAGCGCCACGGCACCATCCATACCGACAGCAAATCCAAGGTGGCCACGGCGCTGATCTATCTCAACGCGCAATGGCCGGATACCAGCGACGGCTGCCTGCGCTTCCTGCACAAAATCGACGACATCGATAGCGTCGTGACCCCGGAGCTCGCCCCACTCTACGGCGAATTCGCGGTGTTCAAGCGTTGTGAAAATTCCTTCCATGGGCACCTGCCCTACGAGGGCGAACGACGGGTCATCCAGGTCGCCTGGCTCACCAGCGAGGCAGAGAAGCTGCGCAAGACAAAACGCGGCAAGTTCTCGCGTGTGTTCAAGAAACTGTTCGGCAGTCTCGATACCAAGCTGGGTGCCGGGCGCGACCGCAACGCATCGCACCCCGATTGAACCGTACATTGACTGAGTCTGCGAACGCAGCATGACGCCCCTCGCGCTGCATACCGCCTTCGAGGCGTTGGCTTATGCGATCGGTTTCCGCACGTTTCTGTGGACACGCCGCCGGTTGGCTCCCTCCGCATTTCGGCATGACGATCATGTCGTGTGGGTCGGTATCGGCGCGATCGTCGGGGCGGCGTTGGGTGCCAAGCTGTCGTTCTGGATCGACGACCCACTCACCGCCTTCGCGGGTTTCCCCAACCTGCGCCACCTGCTGGAAGGCAAGTCGATCATCGGAGCGCTGCTCGGCGGCCTGCTCGGCGTGGAGCTGGCCAAAAAGATGGCCAAGGTGGATAACTCGACCGGCGATGCGTTCGTGCTGCCGTTGACGCTGGGCATGTGCATCGGCCGGATCGGGTGCTTTCTGGCCGGTCTCGGCGATCACACCTACGGCATACCGACATCATTGCCATGGGGTGTGGATTTCGGCGATGGCCTGCCGCGTCATCCCACCCAGCTTTACGAGATCATCTTCCTGCTGGCGCAATACGCGCTAATCCATGCGCGGCGCGATGCATTCGCAGAACCCGGCGACCGCTTCCGCGCCTTCATGATCGGCTATCTGCTGTTTCGCCTGCTGGTCGAGTTCATCAAGCCGGTGTTCTACAGCTACCCCGGCGGCCTCTCCGGTCTGCAATGGCTGTGCGTGGCCGGACTGACTTACTACGCACGCGACATCCCGCGTATCCTGCGAGCCTTGTTCACCAAGGGAAGCGGTGCATGGGAGCCAAGGTAAGGCCATACCTGTTCTACGACAGCGCGGTGTCGATCTGCACCACCTGCCTGCGTCGGGTCGAGGCGAAGATCCTGATCAAGGACGAGCGCGTCTACCTGGAAAAATGGTGCCCGCATCACGGCCGCGAGCGCGTGTTGATCGCCGACGATGCAGCGTACTACCGCCAATGCCGCGAGCTGTACATCAAGCCGCCGGAACTGCCACAGCGCTTCAACACGCCGCAGCATTACGGCTGCCCCTACGACTGCGGCCTGTGCCCGGAACACATGCAGCACTCCTGCCTGACCCTGATCGAGATCACCGACCACTGCAACCTGCGCTGCCCGATCTGCTACGCCGACAGCGGCCCGCATCGGCCGGGCTTTCGTGACCTGGCTACGGTGGAACGCATGCTCGATGCGGTGGTAGCGAACGAGGGCGAGCCGGACGTGGTGCAGATCTCCGGTGGTGAGCCAACCCTGCATCCGGATTTTTTCGCGGTCCTCGATGCGGCCAGGGCACGACCGATCCGCCACCTGATGGTGAACACCAACGGCCTGCGCATCGCCAAGGAACCCGACTTCGCCGCGCGCCTTGCGAAATACCAGCCCGGCTTCGAGCTGTACCTGCAGTTCGACTCGCTACGCGACGAAGTGCACAAGGATCTGCGCGGCGCAAAGCTGCGCGACGTCCGCCTGAAGGCACTGGAACATCTGAACAGGCACGACATCTCCACCACGCTGGTCGTCACCGTGAAGAAGGGCCTCAACGACGGCGAGCTGGGCGAGATCATCGACTTCGCCTTGACCCAGCCATGCGTGCGCGGCGTGACGTTCCAGCCGATCCAGGCCGCCGGCCGACTCGAAGGCTACGATCCCGAACACAACCGGCTCACCCTGAGCGAAGTGCGCCGGCGCATCCTCGAACAGAGTCCGTTGTTCCAGCCAGACGACCTGATCCCGGTGCCGTGCAATCCCGATTGCCTGGCGATGGCCTATGCGTTAAAGGTAGGCGATCAGGTACTGCCGCTGACCCGCTACGTCTCACCGGAAACGCTGGTCAGCAAGGGTCGCAACACCATCGTGGTGGAGCGCGACGAGGAGCTGCGCGCGCATGTGTTCGAGCTGTTCGCGACCAACCATTCGCCGGAGTCGCAGGCCTGCTCGCTGTCCGACCTGCTGTGCTGCCTGCCGCAGGTGCAGGCGCCCAGCGAGTTGGGTTACCGCAACGTGTTCCGCGTGTTGATCATGCAGTTCATCGACGCTCATGGCTTCGACCTGCGCGCAGTGAAAAAGTCCTGCGTGCATATCGCGCAGCCCGATGGAAAAATCATTCCGTTCGACACCTTCAACCTGTTCTACCGCGACGACAAGGCGGCCGTGCTGGCCAAGTTGAGGCGGGAGATCGAGCAGAGCCGGATTTTCGAGGAGCCGCCACATGAGTGAAATGCGCCTGGAGCCGCCCACCTCGGCACCGCCTCCACCACCAGCGTTACCGCCCGAATCCACGCCGTCCACCGGGTCGCTAGCCGCCGGTGTCGGCCTGGCGTGGCTGGTCGTGGTGGTCGGCGAAATGCTGATACTCATGATCCGCAGCAGCGGCGCCTTCTGGTTGCCGCCGCTGGCGCTCATCGTGTGGGCTGTGGTCCTGTTCAATCAGGGCAAATCACGTACCGGCAAGGGCATGCTCCTCGGTTTGCTGTCGATCGTCGCCGTGCTGCTCTTGCTGGTTGCTGCCTGTTTCGGCCTCATGAGCAACAGCAACTGGCACTGAGCCGGAATCATCGGCCAAAGTGCCACGCCACAAACGCGACAAACACGCCGTACAGCAGCCCGACCGGCAACAGCCAGCGCGCATCCACGCGACCGCGACGGAACAGCCACCACAGATACACGATCGCGATCGCGGTCAACACGCCGGCCACGATCAGCGGGGTGTCGAACAGCCAGGGCGTGGCGAATATCGCCAGCGAGCTGGGGATCGTGGCCTGGATCATCATCGAGCCGGAGATATTCGCCAGTGCCAGACGCTCCTTGCCCTGACGCACCCAGATCAACGCGTTGACGGTCTCCGGCAACTCGGTCGCCACAGGGCTCAGCACCAACGCGACCAGATGCGGCGGCAGCGAGAGCGCCACGCCGATCACTTCGAGCTGGCTGACGAATACGCGGGATGCGGCCGCAATCACCACCAGCGCCGCTACCGTCTGCGTTATCACCCAGCGCAAGGCCGGCTCGGCCGAACCGGGACGAAACTTCAGCGGTTCCAGAGTCTCGTCTTCCGGCGCACTGTCATCGCTGCGCATCTCGCGCCACACATACAGGCTGTAGGCCACCAGAAACAACACGCCTAGTACCGGCTTGAACGCAAACGCGACCAGCCCCAGGCCAACCTTGACCATGAAGATCGCCAGGAACCAGGATTGATCGCGCGCCAGCCTTCGATGATCGACCCGGATGATCCGATCGACTCGCCGCAGCCGATGACGGTTGCACCACAGCGCCACGCCGACCACCGCGTACGCGATCGTGGCCAGCACCAGCGGGCCGCCCATCGCCGCACCGACGCCGATATCGCGTGCCTCGGGCGTCTTGCCGAACATCACCGCGACAAAGGTCACCGCGCTTTCCGGCAAGGCCGTGCCGAACGCGGCCAATACCGTACCGGTCGCGGTCGCGCCCAGCTTGAGCTTCTGACCGAACCATTCGATGCCGTTGACGAAGTATTCGCAGGCGAGATAGATCGCGCCGGCGGAACCGAAAAACAGGCACAGAGTAAGCAACATGAGATTGCACGAGGGCCGGGCGAGCGGGATGACCGTTGGCGCAACGACACCACTCACCCGGCCGGGCAAACATGTCGATGGCCAAAGGTCTCGCCGGGCATGCCCCACCTGACGGTGCTGGCTGCTGTTCGCACCATGGCGCCGAAAACAGCGGCGACCAAGTGTGTTGATGCGAACGCCTCTGGGAACGAGGCTGGCTACTCCCCAATGACAACGCAGAAGATGCTAGCGGTTGCGCCGATGCGATACAAGCCGACGCAGGAGTGGACAACGACTCAGCGTTGCGTGTGGATCACATCGTCAAGCTGCCAATGCCCGGGGGCACGGCCGGCTAGCCAATGCGCCGCGTGCAGGGCGCCGCGCGCGAAGATCAAGCGGTCAGTGGCGCGATGCGCCAGTTCCAGCCGTTCACCCTGCCCGATCAGCATGGCACTGTGCTCACCAACGATGTCGCCGCCGCGCACCACCGCAAAACCGATGCTGCCGTCGACACGTTCGCCGGTCTGGCCTTCGCGGCTGTAAACCGCTGCCGCCTCCAGCGTGGTGCGGCGCGCCGCGGCGGCGGCATGGCCAAGCGCCAGCGCCGTACCGGAGGGTGCATCCTGCTTGCGGCCGTGATGAGCCTCGACGATTTCCAGATCCCATTCCGGCAACGCTGCAGCAGCTTCACGCAGCAAGCGCGTCAGCACCGCCACGCCGAGGCTGAAATTGGCCGCGCGCAGGATTGCGATGCGCTTGCCGGCGTCGGCAAGCCTCGTTTCCAGGGCAGGATCGATCCCTGTGGTACCACTCACCAACGCCGCGCCATGTGCCATGCAGTGGTCTAGCGCCAGAGTCAGCGCAGCCGGGCTGCTGAAGTCGATCACGACATCGAGCGCCGGCGCATGCGCCCAGTCATGCGCATGACGCAATGGACCCGCATCACTGGCGAATACCGGTTGGCCATCCTGAGCCGAACCGGGCGCCACCACGGCATGCACCAGCTCGAAGCGGGGGTCCCCGTCGAGCAGGCTCAGCAACGCGCGACCCATGCGACCGGAGGCACCGTTGATGGCGAGGCGAACAGGACGGGTCATCGGCGCATTTCCATGGGTTGGTTCGCAGATCCTAGCGCGTGTGCCGCGAATCTCACGCGGTGACTTTCGACCAGAACTGTTTCACGCCATCGACCCAACCCTTCGCGCGCGGGGTGTGCTTGCCCGCGTCGTTGCTGTCGAATGTAGCTTCCAGCGATTCCAGCAACTCGCGCTGCTGTTTGGTCAGTCGCACCGGCGTCTCCACCACCACGCGACAGATCAGGTCGCCATGGCGACTGCTGCGCACGGACTTGACGCCACGACCGCGCAGACGGAACTGGGTGCCGGTCTGTGTTTCGGGCGGAATGCTGATCGGCACTTCGCCTTCCAGCGTCGGCACCGGCAACTCGGCACCCAACGCAGCCTGCGAGAAACGGATCGGCAGTTCGCAGTAAAGGTCGTTGCCTTCGCGCTGGAAGATCGCGTGCTCGCGCACGTGCACTTCCACGTACAGGTCACCAGCCGGCGTACCGGATGGGCCAGCCTCGCCCTGCCCGGTCAGGCGGATACGGTCGCCGTTGTCGACGCCCTCGGGAATCTGCACGGACAGCGTGCGGGTTTCCTCGATCCGTCCCTCACCATGGCATTTCTTGCACGGCTTCTCGATCGCCTGGCCGGTGCCGCCGCAATGCGGGCATGCCTGCTGGATCGAGAAGATGCCGTTCTGCATGCGCACCTGACCATGGCCGTGGCAGGTCTTGCACTTACTGACCTTGCCGTCTTCCGAGCCGCTGCCGTTGCAATGATGGCAATTGACCTGGCTCGGCACCTCGATCTGCCGGCTGACGCCGAACACGGCTTCTTCCAGATCCAGTTCCATGATGTAGCGCAGATCGGAGCCACGCCGCGGGCGACCGCGACCGCCCCCGTTCCGGCCGAAAATGTCGCCGAAAATGTCGCCGAAAATGTCACCAACATCGCCAAAGCCGGCGCCGCCGCGGCCACCCATGCCATGCTCGAACGCGGCATGACCGTGCTGGTCGTACATCGCGCGTTTCTGCGCATCGGACAGGACTTCGTAGGCCTCCTTGGCCTCCTTGAACTTGTCCTGCGCGGCCGGATCGTCCGGGCAGCGGTCCGGATGGTATTTCATCGCCAGTCGACGGAACGACTTCTTCAGCTCGGCCTCGCCGACGCTGCGCTCGACGCCCAGCACTTCGTAGTAATCACGCTTGCTCATTCATGCATCCACACTGCTTGTCGCGCCCCTGCCCTGCATTCAGCAAACAGCCCACGCCGGGAGGATTCCTGGCGCGGGCTGGTCAATCGGCCGTGCCGATAACGATGCCGATTATTGCTTGCTGTCTTTCACTTCGGTGAACTCGGCATCGACCACGTCGTCCGGCTGGGCCGAGCCGCCCGGTGCGGATTGCGCGCCGGCATCGGCCGGCCCACCGCCCTGTGCCGCCGCATGCAATGCCTGCGCCACCTGCTCCAACTTCTCCACCTTGGACTCGATCGCCGCCTTGTCCTCGCCGTCCTTGACCTTTTCCAGATCGGACAACGCGCCTTCGATGCTGCTCAACTGATCGGCCGGCACCTTGCCGCCATGTTCCTTCAGTGCGCTGCGGGTGGCGTGCACCAGCTGGTCGGCCTTGTTGCGGGTGGCGACCAACTCATGAAACTTCTTGTCTTCTTCCTTGTTCGCCTCGGCGTCGGCAACCATCCGTGCAATCTCGTCCTCGGACAGGCCCGAGCCAGCCTTGATCTCGATCTTCTGTTCCTTGCCGGTCTTCTTGTCCTTGGCCGACACGTGCAGGATGCCGTTGGCGTCGATGTCGAAGGTCACTTCGACCTGCGGCTGGCCGCGCGGCGCCGGATCGATGCCAGACAGGTCGAACTTGCCCAGCGACTTGTTCGTGCTGGCGCGCTCGCGCTCGCCCTGCAGCACGTGCACGGTCACCGCGGTCTGATTGTCGTCGGCGGTGGAGAACGTCTGCGCCGCCTTGGTCGGCACCGTGGTGTTCTTCTCGATGAGCTTGGTCATCACGCCGCCCATCGTCTCGATGCCGAGCGACAGCGGGGTGACGTCGAGCAGCAGCACGTCCTTGACCGAACCGCCCAGCACGCCACCCTGAATCGCCGCGCCCACGGCGACGGCTTCGTCCGGGTTGACGTCCTTGCGCGGCTCCTTGCCGAAGAAGTCCTTCACCGATTCCTGCACCTTCGGCATGCGGGTCTGGCCACCGACGAGGATCACGTCATCGATGTCCGACACGCGCAGGCCAGCGTCATTCAACGCCGTGCGGCACGGCTCGATGGTGCGCTTGATCAGGTCTTCCACCAGCGCCTCGAGCTTGGCGCGGGTCAGCTTGATGTTGAGGTGCTTGGGACCGGACGCGTCGGCCGTCACATACGGCAGGTTCACGTCGGTCTGGTGGCTCGAGGACAGCTCGATCTTGGCGCGCTCAGCCGCATCCTTCAGACGCTGCAGCGCCAGCGGATCCTTGCGCAGGTCGATGCCCTGCTCCTTGTTGAATTCGTCGACGAGGTAGTCGATGACGCGCATGTCGAAGTCTTCACCACCGAGAAAGGTGTCACCGTTGGTGGCCAGCACTTCGAACTGTTTCTCGCCGTCGACTTCGGCGATCTCGATGATCGATACGTCGAACGTGCCGCCGCCGAGATCGTACACCGCGATCTTGCGGTCGCCGCCCTTCTTGTCCAGGCCATAGGCCAGCGCGGCCGCGGTCGGCTCATTGATGATGCGCTTGACGTCGAGGCCGGCAATCTTGCCGGCGTCCTTGGTGGCCTGGCGCTGGCTGTCGTTGAAGTAGGCCGGCACGGTGATCACCGCCTCGGTGATCGTCTCGCCGAGATAGTCCTCGGCGGTCTTCTTCATCTTCATCAGCACCTTCGCGGCGATCTCCTGCGGCGCCATCTTCTTGCCGTCGGAGGTCTGTACCCAGGCGTCGCCGTTGTCATGCGCAACGATGCCGTAGGGCACGATGTGCAGGTCTTTCTGCACTTCGGCGTCAGTGAACTTGCGACCGATCAGGCGCTTCACCGCGTAGAAGGTGTTCTTCGGATTGGTCACGCTCTGGCGCTTGGCCGAGGCACCCACGAGTACTTCACCGTCCTTGTTGAAGGCGACGATGGACGGCGTGGTGCGGTCACCTTCCGAGTTTTCGATGACCTTGGTGGTGCTGCCGTCCATCACGGACACGCAGGAGTTGGTGGTGCCCAGGTCGATACCGATGATCTTGCCCATGTGTATGCTCCAAATCTTTTTGCGGCCCCGCGGCCGCGATGGTTTCCAGATGGGGTTCTGCGCTGGCGATTCAATGCCGGCAATGCCCCGGATGCGCTACATTGTTTTCGCTGGCGCGCCATCCAGGCGTGCGCAGCGATTGGATCGTTCAGTCCTTCGCGACCGCGACCAAGGCCGGACGCAGCAGGCGATCGTTCAGCACGTAGCCTTTCTGCAGCACGTTGACCACGGTACCCGGCGCGTGGCCCGGTGCCTCGACCATACTCACCGCGTGGTGGCGTTCCGGGTCGAGCGGCTGGCCCAGCGGATCGACCTGCGCCATGCCGTGGTTCTCGGCCACCTTCAGCAGTGCCTTCAAGGTCAGGTTGATGCCTTCGCGCATCGAGGCGATGTCGCCACCTTCGACCGCCAAGCCGCTTTCCAGGCCATCGTAGACCGGCAGCAACTCGTTCAGCAGCTTCTCATTGGCGAAGCGGCGCGCCTGCTCCAGGTCGCGGTGCAGGCGGCGGCGCTGGTTTTCCAGCTCAGCCTTCTCGCGCAGCACGGTTTCGAGCAATTCGGCATTGCTTGCTTCCAGCTCGGCCACGCGCGCCTGCAGGCTGTCCAGCTCGGTGGGCGACGATTCGCCCGGCTGGCCCTGTGCCGGCGCCTCGCCAGGCGACTGCGGATCGTTGTTCTGCATGCATCACTCCAAACGAAAGTTCAAGGCCGACATGGATGCCGACCGTCCAGATTTGCGAGAAGCCCCGCCTCCCGCAGCGGTTATAAGGTCATGGCGGCGCGATTCAAGGCGTCGCTGAGCAATCCGGCAGTGGCCTGCACCACCGGAATCACCCGCTCGTACGCCATCCGGGTCGGGCCGATCACGCCAACTGCGCCCAGCACGCGCCCCTGCGCGCCATAACTGGCGGTGACCACGCTGCAGCCATCGAGCGCCGTGAAACCGGATTCCTCGCCGATGAACAGCCGCACGCCGGGCGCCTTGGCACAGACTTCCATCAGCTGCAGCAACTCATTCTTCTGCTGGAACGCGTCGAACAATTCGCGCAGGCGCTGCAGATTGGCCAGCTCCGAATACGCCATCAGATTGGTCTGGCCGCTGACCAGCACATCGCTGCCGCCAGCCTGCGGCGCAAACGAGGCGGTGGCCAGTTCCACCGTGCTGGCCAGCAACCGGTTCAACTCGCTGCCGGTCTCGCGCAATTCGGCCAACAGATGCAGCCGAATGTCATCCACACGCAGGCCGGCAAACTGGGTGTTGAGATAATTCGCGGCCTGCTCCAGCTCGCCACTGTCCAGCGGCTTGGCCAGTTGCACGATGCGGTTCTGCACCTGGTTGTCGGTGAATACCAGGATCACCAGCACCCGGGCGTCCGGCAGCGGCACGAAATCGATGTGGCGCAGCGGGAAGTCGACCTGACGCGGCACCGTGACCACACCGGCAAAACGGGTCATCGCCGACAGCAAGGTGGACACATTGCCGAGCAGATCCAGCGTGGTGGTCGGCCCCGGCGGCAGCTCACGCTGCAGGCGTGCCATCTCCGCATGCGGCAAGGGCTGCAGTTCGATCAGGCTGTCTACGAACAAGCGCAGCCCGCGCGGGGTCGGCACGCGGCCGGCCGAGGTGTGCGGCGAGGCAACCAGGCCGGCGTCTTCCAGGTCGGCCATGATGTTGCGGATCGTCGCCGGGCTCACGTCCAGCCCGGACGAGCGCGACAGCGTGCGCGAACCCACCGGCTCGCCATCGACCAGATACTGGGCGATCAGCGTGCGCAACAGGCGTCGCGCGCGTGCGTCGAGATCGTGGCCATGCGGGTTGATCATGCGTTGTAGCAATCCTTGAGACTCAACAGAAATAAGGTCTGCGCGCGCGGCTTGCAAGTGGAGGCGATGTTTTGCGCCGCCGGGCTGACGCTACAATCCATCCATTCCACCATCTGCCTGCCCATGCTCACTTCGCTCTATGTCCGTCATTTTGCCGTTGTCGAAGCCGCCGAGGTAGCGTTCGGCCCCGGCCTCACCGTGGTCAGCGGCGAAACCGGTGCCGGCAAGTCACTATTGGTCGATGCCCTGATGCTGCTGGCCGGCGCCCGCGCCGACAGCGGCATGGTGCGCGCGGGCAGCGATCGCGCCGAACTGGCCGCTGAGTTCGATCTGACTGGGTTGCCCGAAGCACGTCAATGGTTGCTGCGCGAAGAGCTGGACGAGGACGGCAGCTGCCAGCTGCGCAGGGTAATCCGCGCCGAGGGCAGCTCCAAGGCGTGGATCAACGGGCGCCCCGCCAACGCGCGCCAACTGGGTGAACTCGCGTCGCTGCTGGTTGAAATCCATGGCCAGCACGAACATCAGGCGCTGTTGTCTCGCTCGCACCAGCTGGCCCTACTGGACGCCTATGCCGGCCACGATGGTTTGCTGGCGCAGGTGCACGACAACGCGTTGCAATGGCGCGAACTCGGCGCGCGCATCCGCAAGCTCAGCGGTGGCGAGGATCGCGACCAGCGCATCGAGCTGCTGCGCCACGAGCTCGGCGAACTGGAAAAATGGGCGTTGCCGCCAGCCGAACTGGGCGAACTCGAAGCGAGTCACCGACGCCTCGCCAACGCCGGCCGGCTGGCCGAAGGCAGCGCCGGCGTCGTCGAATTGCTCGACGGCGACAGTGAGTTCGCGCTGCGCCGTGCGCTCGGCCGTGCGCATGCCGAACTCGGCAAGCTCGCCGCGCTCGATGACAAGCTGGCCCCGTTGCTAGAACTGCTCGACAACGCCAACATTGAACTCGGCGAAGCAGCCGATGGTCTCGGCCGCTACGCGCAGGATGTCGACCTCGACCCGGAACGCTACACGGAAGTCGACACCCATCTGGCCCGTCTGCACGAGCTGTCGCGGCGGCATCGACTGCCGATTGCCGAACTACACGACAAACTTACCGCCATGCGCACTGAGCTGGCTGAACTCGAAGGCGCCGGCGATGCGCTGGAACAGCTGGCCGTGCAGCGCCAGCGTCTGCAGCGCGATTACACGGATGCAGCGACTCAACTGAGTCAGGCACGCGCGGTTGCCGCGGCCCGGCTGAGTGAGGAAATCAGCGTGCTGATGGCCGAACTGGGCATGGCGGGTGGTCTGTTGCGCATCGAGTTGGAAGCGATCACCGGCGAGGAGCCGGATCCGCAGGGTCAGGAGCGCTGCGAACTGCTGGTCAGCGCCAATCCCGGCCAGCCGCCGCGCGCGCTGCGCAAGGTCGCCTCCGGCGGCGAACTGGCACGCATCAGCCTGGCGATCGAGGTCGCCACGCTGGGCAAGGACACCGTCGGCAGCATGATTTTCGACGAGGTCGACACCGGCATCGGCGGCGCAGTGGCCGAAGTGGTCGGACAGAAACTGCGTGCGCTCGGTGGTCAACGCCAGGTGCTGTGCGTCACCCATCTGCCGCAGGTGGCCGCCCAGGGCCACGCGCATCTGCGGGTCAGCAAACACAGCGACGGTGACTCCACGCGCACGCAAATCGAGAAGCTCGATGCCGGTGGCCGCCGTGATGAACTGGCGCGCATGCTCGGTGGCGTCGAGATCACCCGCGAGACACGGGCGCACGCCAAACAGATGCTGGAGCGGGCGCAGACCGCCTGAGTACAACCATTCGCCGGCTCAGCTGCTAGCTGCTGGGCGGCAACAACCCGCGTCCGATCGCCATCCGGTACAGATCCAGCTCCGAACCTGCGCCCAGTTTGCCCATCAGGCTGGCGCGATGGATGTAGACGGTCTTCTGGCCGATCCCCAGTTCCGCCGCCACCTGCTTGGGTGCACGACCACCCGCCAGCAGCAGGAACACCTCGCGTTCGCGCGCGGTCAGCCGGTTGATCGGATCCAGTGCCGCGTTTGGCCGGTCGGCCCGGCGCTGACGCAGATCCGAGCTGAGGAAGCATTCGCCCTGCATCACCGCGCGCAAGCCGGCCACCAGTTCCTCCGGTGCCACGCCCTTTGTGACGTAACCGCTGGCGCCACGACGCAGCGCCTCGGACACATACGGCTCGCCGTCATGCATGCTCAGCACCACAATGCGCGTCTGCGCCGCCACGCTGAGCAGGTGCTCGATCAACGGCAATCCACTGCCGTCCGGCAAGGACAGATCAAGCGCCACCAGATCGGGACGCCAGTGACCCACCGCCTCCACCGCATCATCGGCGCTGCGGCATTCGGCCACGACATCGAGATCCGGCTCCATCTCGATCAGCCGCTTGAAACCCTCGCGAACGATGGCGTGGTCATCGACCAGAACAATGCTGTACATCCCCCTACTTTACACATTGGCCCGACGCTTGGGCGCATTGGTCATCCTTCCTGTGCCGGCGCATCCTTGGCAGATCGCCCGTGTACCATCGTTCCATGCGCGCAAAATCACTCCATCTGCCCGACTCCGGCCCATTGCTGGGCGCCGCTTACCTGCTGCTGTGGCTACTGTTGTGGCTGACCGTGCAACCGTTCTGGATGCTGCCGTACGGCTTGCGCTTCGGTGCACTGCTGCTTGTGCCGGTACGCCACTGGGGCTGGCTGCTCGGCGCGGAACTGGTCGCCACCGCCAGCACCAGCGTGAGCCATGGCCTGCCACTGGGCTGGGCCGGCTTCGCCCTGGATGAACTGCCGGAGCCGCTGGTGATGGCTGGCGGCCTGTGGCTGCTGCGGCGATTCAACCTGCATGCCAGCCTGCACAGTCCGCAGGAAGTGACCCGGCTGCTGCTTTCCGTGGTGCTGGTGATGATATGCACCACGGCGATGGACACGATCGTGCTCGTGTTGACTCATGCGCCAAACTCGCCCGAACTCATGCTGCGCGTACTCGGCGAGGAATTGCTCAGCCATTATCTGGGCATCCTGCTGATTGTGCCGCTGATGATCATGCTGCTGCGCACCTGGCTCGATCGGCAGGCATTGGCCAGCCTGGTCATGGATGGCCTGCTGGTGATGCTGCCCTCGATGGCGATCCTGCTGATGCTGTCCGAGCAGGCCGCACCGCAGCCGCAATTTGCCCGTGTGCTGTCGTTGGCGCCGGTGTTGTTTTTTGCGTTTCGCCACGGCTGGCGAGGCGCCAGCCTGGCGATGCTCATCACCAGCCTCGGCATGACCCTGGTCGACCAGCATCTTGGCCATGCTCCGGCGACCTCGGCGGCTTACCTGTTTCTGGCCGTCGCCGGCACCGGCGCATTGATGCTGGGCTCGGCCACCGATGCCTTGCGCCGGAGCAGTGCACGGGTCGCCGAACAGAATGTGTATCTGGGAGCGGTCAACCGTCGTCTGGATCAACTTGCCCATCAATTGCGCGACGCTGCCCGCGGCAACCTGCAGGCGGAAGAAAACCAGCGCCGACACCTGGCTGCCGAACTGCACGACGAACTGGGCCAGAACATCACCGCCATCCAGACCCATGTGAAGCTGGCCCAGGCGCGGCTGCATCAAGCCGGCATGGAGGACATCAGCACCTCGATCAATACCATCCTTGCGCACATGCGGCGCGCGCTGCACCGGCTGCTGGACGATCTGCGCCCTGCCGTGCTGGACGAATTCGGACTGCTGCGTGCACTCGACGAAGGCCCGATCCGGGATCTGCTGAACACCGCCGGCATGGCATACCACACCGATCTGCACGGCGACCCACGCCTGCTCGACGACGATACGCGCACTGCGATCTATCGCCTGGCCCAGGAGAGCGCGACCAACGCGGTCAAGCATGCGCAGGCCAGTGAATTCAGACTGCGCCTGCGTATCGGCGAGCGTCAGGGCATCGCGCTGGCCCTACTCGACCTGCGCGATGACGGTACCGGCCTGCCCAGCCGTTTGCCGCGCGGCGGCCGCGGCTTGCAAGGCATGCGCGACCGGGTTACCTCGCTCGGCGGCCAGTTTCGCCTTCGCCCCGACCATGCCGGGGTCCATCTGCGGATTTTGCTGCGAAGCAACAACAACCTCGCGGATAGCAGCCGTCCTAACTAGGAATTTTTCTGATACCGGAAACGTGAAGGGCTCGTTAGCATCGGTTCATCGATGTGGGGGAGCCACCATCGCAAGATGGTGGATCAGAGTCACCGTGGGGACGGGGGCTCTGAAACAACGGCAGGATGCCGTTTCGCCGCTACCTGGCGAATGAGGTGCAGGCCACCGCGAGCAATCGCGTACGCCGACCGGTACAGGTAGAGGAGCAGCCGCGGGTGGACAGGAGTCCTCCCTGCGGCTTTTTTATGTGCGCTATTCGGGTCTGGACAAGATACCGACAACCAACGGCACCCTCGCTCGTCGATCAACGGCGACACTTCGCCGGGTCTTCACCGCTCAGCTTTACGGGGATGCTGCTGTTTCGGCCGCACATACAGCACCAGGCTGTGATCCTCGATCACATAACCATGCCGTGCGGCGATCTCGTGCTGCAGGCGTTCGATCTCTTCGCTGACGAACTCAATCACTTTCCCGCTGTCCACATCAATCATGTGATCGTGATGTTTGCCACGATCGAGTTCGTAGACGGCCTGGCCACCTTCGAAATTGTGCTTGACGATGATGCCGGCTGCCTCGAACTGGGTCAGTACGCGGTACACCGTCGCCAGGCCGATATCTTCCTGGTGGGCGAGCAGATTCTTGTAGACGTCCTCGGCGGTAAGGTGCTGCACCCCTTCCTCGTCGAAGATTTGAAGGATGCGCATGCGCGGATGGGTCACCTTGAGGCCAACCCTGCGCAACTCTTTGGTTTCCTGTTCCATAAGCCACTCCCGCACACGGCGTTTCCAAGCCGGTAGTGTATCATCCGACACCTTTACGATCCGGACGCAACACGCATGCAAAAGCTGATCACCCTGCTGGTTGTCGCCATGCTGGCGCTTTCCATGGCCGGCTGCCATATCGTCTACACACCCGACGTGCAGCAAGGCAACCTGCTCGACAAGAAAGTAGTGGATCAGCTCAAACCCGGCATGACCAAACATCAGGTGCTGGTGCTGATGGGCACGCCTTCGGTCAGCACGCCGTTCGACCAGAGCCGCTGGGACTACGTTTCCACCTTTTCGCATCGCGGCAACACGATGAAGGTGCGCACGTTCACGCTGACTTTCAACAATGACACGCTGGTGCGCACCGAGGGCGATTTCTTCGCACAGGATGCCCAGCAACTGGTCAAGGACAGCAAGAAGTACAATGCCGGCTATCCAGTCAACGAGTCCGAGGGCGACAAGAGCCAATCCCCGAACGACAAGAAGAACGACGGCGGTTTCGGCAAGGGCGACGACAGCAGCCATTGACCGGCGATTAAAGATCGGAGCGGATCAATCCGCCCGATCTCGCCTCAACGGGCGCGTCGTCGACGCGCCTCCATCGGATCAAGCATGAGCGGTCGGTAGATTTCGATCCGATCGCCCTCACGCACGATCTGATCCGGCGCAACCTTGCGCGCGAAGATGCCCAGGTGGCGATCGTCCACCGCACCATCCGGGAGCATCTCCGCGATCCCCGAAACATCGATCGCCTGCCTCACCGTGCTTCCATCAACCAGCTCGACCCGGCGCAGGATCTGCTGCCCGGCATCGGCATAGACCACCTCGGCCGTGATCGTTCGATCAGCCATAGATTCGTTCGGCCTCGCGGCAGAAATCGTCGACCATGCGCCCTGCCAACCCCTGGAAACCAAGCTTCAACGCCCCGCCACCGAGCCGCCCCGCATAATCGAAATCCAGCGCAAACGCGACCTTGCAGCCAGCGTCGCCCAGGGCGATGAAATCCCATACGCCTTCGAGGCTGCGAAATGGGCCATCGACCAGACTCATCTGCAGGCGCCTGGGCGGATCGACCGAATTGCGCGTAGTGAAACTCTGCCGAAACCCGGCAAACTTGAGATCCAGCCGCGCCACCAGCACATCACCCTGACGCTCGAGAACCTCGGCACTGGCACACCAGGGGAAACGCTTTGGGTATGCTTCAACATCATTGACCAGGTCGAACATCTGCATCGGCGAGTATTTCACCAGTGCACTGCGACGGATTTCGATCACGGCAACCTCTTCACATCACGCTTGGTTTGGCCCGGTATGCGGCGGAATCGGCATCAGGGCAACAAGGCCCGAGTTTAACGGACATGGCCAAGGCGAAGGACAAAGACAACAAGGGCGGCGGCACCATCGCGCTCAACAAGCGCTCCCGTTTCGAGTACCACATCGATCAGCGCTTCGAGGCCGGTATTGCGCTGCAAGGCTGGGAACTGAAGGCCCTGCGTGCTGGCCGGATCAACTTCGGTGACAGCTACGCGGTCGTCCTGAAGAACGAGATCTTCCTGATCGGCGCCTCCATCCCGCCGCTGATCAGCGCGTCCACCCACGTCATCGCCGAGGATCGACGCACGCGCAAGCTGCTGCTGCATCGAAAGGAAATCGATCAGCTGGTCGGCGCCGTCGAACGCAAGGGTTACACCCTGGTACCCACCGCGATGTACTGGAAAGGCAACAAGGTCAAGGTCGAGGTCGGCCTCGCCCGCGGCAAGCAGGAACACGACAAGCGGGACACCGAAAAGCAGCGCGACTGGCAGATCGAAAAGCAGCGCACCATGCGCTCGCACAACCGCGGCGCCTGAATCTGCACATGGTGTCGCGCAACAAAAAAAGCCCTTGAAGTCATCAAGGGCTTTTTTGTTCATTGGGTGACGTCTATTGAATTGATCGCCGAAAGCCTTGTACTGCAACCCGACCCGGAGGTATCCCCACGTCTTGTTCGTCATCCCGACGCAAGCATCGTTACGGAATGTGATTTACCGCCTGATCGACGATCAAACTGCCCCAGCCCGAGGGGTAGTCCCAACCCTGTGCGGCGAAATAGCCATTGCTGCCTCCAGGGGTGCTGATGTTGTTGCCGGAGGTAATGTCGTGAAAAGCTGTCGTGTAGAAGCGGCTTTGCGCAAGCGCGTACAGTACCGGCGGCGCGAAGCCGGGGTTGTGGCCCTTAGCTTGGATGATCCGTGCCCACCCGCCGACGAATATCGGCGAAGCGAGACTGGTACCGGCGAGCGTGGCGATCACCGGCACGCCCGCCGGCCGTCCCAGCACACTGCTGTCGGTGACGATCAAGGCCCCGGAATTCGTGTCCGCGTCGTACGCGATATCTGGCACTGCGCGATACGTTTGGTCAGTGATCCCGGTAACGCCGCGCTGCCACGACGGTATCGGCTCGAACGTGCTGGGGCTGCCTCCACTGCCTTTCCATGCCGTTTCGCCACTCCAGATATTGAGCCCCGGTGTGGCGGAAAGCGTGGTGCCGCCAACCGCGAGCACATAGGGCGAGCTCGCCGGGTACCAAGGCGTGGTGCCGCCATTGCCGCATCCGTCGGCACCAAAGTCGCCGGAAGCTACGGAGAAGGTCCTGCCCTGACTCTGCGCGGCCTGGAAGAGCACGTCGCTGGCGACTAAGCCACTTGCCCGAGCGTCGTTCTCGCATTCGCCCAACGACACATTGATGATCGGTGGCGCGTTGACGTGGTCAGTCAGTGCCAGATAGAGCGCGGAGTAGATATCGGGATCGTTCAATGACACGCCGTCATACAGGACCAGCGATCGCACGCCACCCATTCCGACGATGGCCTGGGTATCCAAATCCCACTCGGGATTACCGCTCGTATCGCTGCTGCCGGGACCGACCACCTTAACGTCGACACTGGGCAATCGATCTATCGCGGTGAAGATCTTCAGATGATTTTTCGCTGCCGTCATATCGCCAGCCGTGATGATGCCAGGCGTCACCGAGGTCGCGGCAGGCAGACCGCGTGCGCCGTAGATGGCGGGAAAATCGGTAGGGTTGTGCGGAAAGACCGCCCCCTGCAGCGCGGAGGATCCAGTGTTCACTCCTGAACGGACAGATGTATGCAACCTATGCACATTCTGCATACCGAGCACAGCGACCACAGCGTCTTGCAATGCCGCGGGAATCCGCACATCGCTGGCGTTGGCGTATGCGTCACGACCGTCGTGAGTGTGCACCTGTACCAGTTGGGTAGCAAAGGCCGCTTGTACGGCGTCGGCGCGCCCAGCGGCTTCCACCATCAGTCGATTGGATCCAATCCTCACATCGGTCAGTCCAGCCCGACGGAGGTAATCGGCCACGGCCTCGGCCTGCGCTTCCGTGGGCGCGTACCGCGCGTCGTACTGTTCCGGCGTAAGCGGTTTGAAGCCAGGGATGGCCATATAGGCATCCAATTGATCCTGGTTGCGCGGTTTCAGAGCGACCACGACATGCATGGGCTGCGACGAGGCCAACTGTCCTGTTACCTTGTCGCCCTGACGTAGCAGGGTGGCGTGATGAAGATTGACCATCGCGGCATTGTTCGCCGGCTCAGCCCATGAGCTGGCGGTGGCAAGGCTCATGGCGGCAATCAACAGTTTGATGCGAAGACGATTCGACATGTTCGATTCCTTGTCTGAAACGGCAGTGCGGCACCTTCAACACGGTTGCGCACACTCCGCAAAAAGAAACGCCGCGCTCGCGCGCGACACCTTGGCTGGGATTGTTTCCTTCGACACCTTGAGCTTCAGCACGACACTCCTCGATCCCTTGCGGACAGCCGGCACAACGCAGAAGCGACGCGGTGTTACCGATGATTGACCGCCTTTGGAGCACCTTCTGCTTCCATGACGAGTACCGTTGAAACGATTGGTCCGAATAACCTTGGCCAACACTCCGCGATAGCCAGAAAACACTTCTCAGCTATATCTCGTCGAATAAGCGAAGGGAAAATCGACATGCGGGTTCTCTCGGGGCGCCTACATAGCTCACCGAGGCGCCCTTCAGATATCCCTAAGCTCGCCGATTTCTCTGGCATAGGCGGGCTGGTTGCATATTCCGACCCCAATCGGCTACCCATTCCGGTGTGTCACGACCACGACTCGAAGTGGGCTTGCATGAGCAGGCTTCAAATCGCCCGGTGCTGCGCGTTCAGTTTGAAAGCGGCGCGCAACGAGCAGGGGCTGTTGTTCGTTGATGTTGTGCGTAGAGAGCGAGACCTCGCCAATACAAAAATGCCCGGCAAGAAGCTTGCCGGGCATTTTGGTTTTTGGTGGAGGTGGCGGGAGTCGAACCCGCGTCCGAAGGCGTTAAATGCCCGGATCTACATGCTTAGCTCACCGTTCGATCTCGTTCCGCGACAAGCACGATGGGCAAGGCGCACCGCGGAACCAGCCTGATTGATTTGACCTAGAACCGCCAGGCGGCAGCGTTCGGCGATCTCATGATAATGACCCTACACCGACGAGCATGAGCACAAGTGGGTTCGGGGCTTACGCCTTAAGCGGCGAGAGCGTAGTTGTCGTCGTTGGCAACTAGAAGTTTGCTGCTGGATTAACGAGGAAAGCTGCCCCCTCGGCATGCACCAAGTCATCTCACTACCCCCGTCGAAGCCAGAACACCCCCGGGGAAAACGATTTGACCCACCGAGTATATGCGGACGAAGGCCACAGTACCAAGGTCATTCGATACATCGACGACAAATCCATCGACGGCAACACCAACGGACCACATGCAACCTCCGCATTCCAGCGTGGACTTCATCAGACTCGTCAAACCGGTCGAGCGCCACGCAAACACGAGCGGAGTGTTGTTCGCACACGGACGCAACGTCTATACTTGCCGACTTAAATCACCCTGTACCCGCCGTACTCGTGGGAAAGATCTCGATGACTCGACTGCAATTGCTTGGCCTGGCCGCGGCCACAGCCCTCTTCGCCACTGCCAGTGCACACGCTGAAGGCAACAAGGCTGCCGGACGCGCCCTGCTCTATACGTGCGCTGGCTGCCATGGCGTGCCGGGTTACACCAACGCCTATCCGCAGTATCCGGTGCCGAAAATTGCCGGACAGAACGAGCAGTACATCGTCAACGCGCTGCATGGTTACCAGAGTGGCGATCGCAAGCATCCGACCATGGGTGCGCAGGCGCAAAGTCTGTCCGATACGGACATTCAGAACATTGCCGCCTATCTTTCCAGCCTCGCCAAGTAGTTGCCAAGGACCCTCCGCATGAAACGTGCGCTTACCCTGTTTTCATTCGGCGCCATGCTGGCGTTCGCCTCCACCCAGTTGCTGGCCAGCGGCAGCATCGAGAACGGCAAGCAGAAGGCTGCCGCCTGCTTCGCCTGCCATGGTGCCGACGGCAATTCGGTCGATCCGCAGTATCCGCGCCTCGCCGGCCAGTACAACCTGTATCTGCAGCAGGTGCTGCGCGAATACAAGGACGGCCAGCGCGGGAATCCGATCATGAAGGGCATGGTGGCTACCCTGTCCGATCAGGACATCGAAGATGTTGCCGCGTACTTCTCCAGCCTGCCGACCAAGCTCGATACGCTGAAAGGCCATCTCGAAGGCAACAAGTAAGTCTGTCTGCCGGTCGCGTGACCAACGAAGGCCCGCTCATGCGGGCCTTCGTGCATCTGGCGTTCCGCTTATGCCGCAGCCCAGCTCAGGCGATCGCGGACTTGCCCTCGGCCTTGCTGTAGTACGGTTTTTCGCCGCCGGCGTGATCGGTCGCATCGCGTACCGCGGTGATTTCCGGCACACGTTCGCGCAAGGTCTTTTCCACGCCCTGCTTGAGCGTCACGTCGACCATGCCGCAGCCGTGGCAACCGCCGCCGAATTGCAGCAGTACCGCACCGGCGGCATCGATCTCCAGCAGACTGACTCGGCCACCGTGCGAGGCCAGCTTCGGATTGATCTCCGCCTCCAGCACGTAGCGCACGCGCTCGATCAAGCCCGCTTCCGCACCCGGTATCTCGCCTTTGATCCTCGGTGCTCGGATATTGAGCTGACCGCCGGTGGCATTGGGCTCGAAGTCTATGGTGGCGTTATCCAGCCAAGCGGCGCTGTCGCCATCGATATGGAAGTTGAAACCGGTACATTCGATCGTCCATTCCCCGCCGGCAAGATCGACGGGCTCGCAGAACTCCAGCTCGCAATTGGCAGCCGGCGTGCCGGCTGCCGTCACTCGCAGCCGAATGCCCAGGCCGTCGCTGCCCTGCTGTGAGAGAAGCCGCAGAAAATGTTGCTGCGCGCGCTCGGAAATATCGATCATGCCTGCTCCACTGTCGCCAAACGGGTGCCGGCAAACCTTGCCAGCGAATCAGCACCATTTTAGTCCTGTTTCGATTCGGATGTGCGCTTTGACATTTGCCCGCGCAACTTCGACGCTTCGCATCCGCAGACTTTCAGCCCACATGGAGATCCACATGAACGCCAACGATCTGGCCACCCGACATTGCCAACCGCGCAAAGGCAAGGAACACGCACTCGACACCACGCAGGTAGCCGAGCTGCTGCAGGCATTGTCGGGATGGCAGCTGCACAGTGATGGCACGGCCATCGTCAAGGACTTCAAGTTCGCCGACTTCCACCAAACGCTGGGCTTCATCAATGCGGTGGGCTTCATGGCCAACCAGGAAGACCATCATCCGGATATCGAAGCCGGCTACGGCCATTGCCAGCTGTTGTGGTCCACGCATGACGTCGGCGGCCTGTCGCTGAACGACTTCATTTGCGCCGCGCGGGTCGATGCCTTGCTGGCGCGCTGATCAGAAGTCGGTGCGCGACTTTTCCCGCGAGTAGACCAGCCGCTTGCCCTTGACGGCGAGTACATCGAGAAAGTCTTTCAGATCATCCGGCAGCGGCGTGGAAAAGCTGTAGGCACGCCCGTCCAGCTCGAAGCTCATGTGCGCGGCATGCAGGAACATCCGGTTCAGGCCCATCTCGCGGAAGCGCTTGTTCATCTCCTTGTCGCCGTATTTCGGATCACCAGCCAGCGGGTGACCGATGTGCGCCGCATGCACGCGAATCTGATGGGTACGCCCCGTGCCCAAGGTGGCCTGCATCAGGCGGGCGCCGGGATACTGTTCCATTTCCCGGAAAAATGTGAGTGATGGCTTGCCGCTATCAGCCACCCTCACCATCCGCTCGCCGCCCTGCAGCACGGATTTTAGCAGCGGTGCATTAACGTCGAACTTCGCCTTGGACGGATGACCGAGCATCAGGCACAGATATTGTTTGGTGACCTCACCGGCACGGATCGCCGCCTGCAGCCCGGTAAGGCCGGCCCGCGTCCGGGCAAATACCAGCACGCCGCTGGTATCGCGGTCGAGACGGTGCACCAACTCCAGGTGCTCCTGCGGTCGCGCGGCGCGCAACAGCTCGATCGCACCGTGACTGACCCCGCTGCCGCCGTGGCTCGCCACGCCGGAGGGTTTGTCGATGACCAGGAAGTGCTTGTCTTCGAAAATGATGGCGTCGGCCACTTCGGCGACCTGGCCGCCGGGCGGACCCTCCCGTTCAGGCCGTTCAGCCACCCGCACAGGAGGGATACGCAACGTATCACCGTCAGCGAGACGGGTATCCGGCTTGGCCCGCTTGCCGTTGACGCGCACCTGGCCGGTGCGCAGCAGCCGGTAGATCATGCTCTTGGGCACGCCCTTGAGCAGGGTTACCAGCGCGTTGTCGATGCGCTGACCATCCCGTTCGGGACCGATCGCGACTTGACGTACACCGTGAGGTGCGTCAGGGGAAGTTGCCGTCTGCATTGAAAAAAACCTGCTGAAATAGGATACTCGTCGGGCGCTACATTCTGCCCATCGATGTCTGGATCGGGTCGAGTGCCCGCCCGTAACGTCGGCGAGGATTGCGCCGGTTGCCTTCTGGCG
Organism: Rhodanobacter sp.; assembly: GCA_035566635.1. Taxonomy (GTDB): domain Bacteria; phylum Pseudomonadota; class Gammaproteobacteria; order Xanthomonadales; family Rhodanobacteraceae; genus Rhodanobacter. Next base: position 195,718 of record DATMQY010000010.1, on the reverse strand, counting down.
CCCGGTCGCGGCTCCCTTTCATCGTAACGGTTTGGGCTGCTGTTTGTCCGATGCCATGAGGTATCGGGGCGGCAGGCGCAGCTGACCGAATCATCCCGACGCCGGAAACGGTGCCGTTTTTTTGCCGCTTAACCGCAGCGGCGCGATCCCCGGCAGGCCGCCATTGTGGCGCCACCGCGGCACGCGACGCGCGGCCAAGCCGAGGATTACCACCATGAAACGTATGTTGATCAACGCGACTCAGCGTGAAGAGTTGCGCGTGGCCATTGTCGATGGCCAGAACCTGTACGACCTGGACATTGAAATCCCTTCGCGGGAACAGAAAAAGTCCAATATTTACAAGGGCCGAATCACTCGAGTTGAGGCTTCACTTGAAGCCTGCTTCGTCGAGTATGGCGCCGAGCGCCACGGCTTCCTGCCGCTGAAGGAAATCTCCCGCGAGTACTTTACGCCGGGCCTCGATCAGCACAAATCCAGCATCCGCGAACTGATCAAGGAAGGTCAGGAAGTGGTGGTTCAGGTAGAAAAGGAAGAGCGTGGCAACAAGGGCGCCGCCCTGACCACGTTCATCAGCCTGGCCGGTCGCTACATGGTGCTGATGCCGAACAACCCGAAAGCCGGCGGCGTCTCGCGCCGGATCGAGGGCGAGGATCGGCAGGCGCTGAAAGAAGCGCTTGACCACGTCACCGTGCCCGACGACGTCGGCCTGATCGTGCGCACCGCCGGCCTCGGCCGCGACGCCGAAGAGCTGCAATGGGATCTCGATTACCTGCTCCAGTTGTGGAAGTCGATCTCCGAAGCAGCCAACAAGCAGAAGGCACCATTCCTGATCTATCAGGAATCAAAGCTGTTCATCCGCGCACTCCGCGACTACCTGCGCAGCGACATCGGCGAGATCCTGATCGACGAGGAATCGCTGTACAACGACGCCCGCGACTTCATGCAACAGGTGATGCCGAACGCGCTGCGCAAGCTCAAGCTGTACAAGGATGACACCCCGCTGTTCACGCGCTACCAGATCGAGACACAGATCGAGAGTGCGTTCGACCGCCAGGTGCGCCTGCCGTCAGGCGGCTCGATCGTGATCGACCAGACCGAAGCGCTGACCGCGATCGACATCAATTCGTCGAAAGCCACCAAGGGCAGCGATATCGAAGAAACCGCGTTCAACACCAACTGCGAGGCAGCGGTGGAAATCGCACGGCAGGCGCGTATCCGCGATGCCGGCGGCCTGATCGTGATCGATTTCATCGACATGGACAGCCCGAAGCACCAGCGCGAAGTGGAAGATCGCCTGAAGGAAGCACTCAAGCAGGATCGTGCCCGCGTGCAGATCGGGCGCATCTCGCGCTTCGGCCTGCTCGAGATGTCGCGCCAGCGGCTGCGTCCGAGCTTGGGTGAAGCGACCCAGATCGTCTGCCCGCGCTGCGAAGGCCACGGCCACATCCGCGGCGTGGAGTCGTTGTCGCTGTCGACCCTGCGCCTGATCGAAGAACACGCGATGAAGGACAACACCGGCCAGGTGCTGGTGCAGGCGCCTGCGAGCGTGGTCAATTTCCTGCTCAACGAAAAGCGCGCCAGCGTGGTCGAGATCGAACTGCGCCACAAGGTGCATGTGATGATCGTTGCCGACGAAAAGCTGGAAACTCCGCATATCGAGATCCAGCGCATCCGCGAAGCCGACATGGGCGAGCACAGCAAGCCCAGCTATGAGCGCTTGACCACGGTGGAAACGGCCGAACTGCCGAAGATGGGCCAGGCGCTGGGCAGCAGCGAGCAGCCCGCAGTGAGCGGCATCGTGCCGTCCAGCCCTGCCCCGCTGCGCGAGGAAATCGTTGCGTCGGCCGCTGCCGCACCAGCGGTTGCACAACAGCGTCAGCCTGCTGCTACGACAGCCCGCCCAGCCCCGTCGGGTGGCGTCATCTCGCGCCTGCTTGGCTGGTTCCGCAGCACCGAAGCGGCAGCCCCGACTCCGGCACCGAAGCGCAGTGACGAGAGCGACCGCGACGGCAGCAACCGCAATCGTCGTGACGAGCGCGGCAACCGCAGCGGTACTACCTCGAATGCAACTTCATCATCGCGCCAGCCACGCCGCGAACAGGCACAGCAGAATTCGCCCAAGGCCGGTGCGCAACAGCAGGCGAGGAACAATCGCCAGCGCAACAATGAGGCGCAGCCGCGTCAGCCGCAGCAGGCACAGGCCCAGACCGCAAGGGCAGAACGTCAGCCCAAGCCTGCCGTAACCGAGAACAACCAGGCACGAGCCGAGCGCAAGCCGAACCCGCCGCAGCAGCCGAAGGCCGAGCGTCAGCCACGCCCCGCTGCGAACGAACGTCCAGTTGCCGCACCGCTGGATGAGGTCGCGAAGGAAGCCGCACTGCTGCTCGTACCCCAGGCTGAATCGACGATACCGGAATCCGCCGACAGTGCGCTCGACGCTGACGGCAGTCAGGCACGTCGTCGTCGTGGTCGCCGCGGCGGTCGCCGTCGGCGTCGCCATGACGAAGTCGCTTCGAACGACACGAACCTCGACACCGCGCAGGTGCAGGCGCTTGACGATGAGGATCGTGACGAAGCCGCCGGCACCGCTCCGGCAGCAGCCAAGCCGGTAACCCGCAGCGAGCCGTCGCAGCAGTCGTTCGCAACAGCTGCAATTGCGACCGTCACCAGTCCGCTGGCTAACGATATGGCTGGCTCTGCGCCGACACCGGCAGTTGAAATTCGCCAACCGGTTGTCTCACAGCCAGCCGAAAAAGCTGGAATCGTCAGCGTGAATGTCGCCTCGACGGACAGTCAGCCAAAACCGGTCACGACACCGGCTGCCGCTACGCTCAGTGCAGCTACGCCAGCCGTGACCGCCTTCAACCTGCCCGCATTGCCGCCGATCCCCGATCAGGCGAAACCAGCGCTGGCAAACGCCGATGAAGAGCAGGATGCGGTCAAGGTTCATGTCGTGACTGTCGCCGCTTCCGCTCCGATCAGCAGCAAACCGCAAGCCGCCGCTGTCGCCAACCCGGATCGTGTCGAGGCAAAGATCGACGATGCCGTTACGCCTGCACCTGTGGACGTCAAGCCGGTGGTTGTAACGCCAGCGGCGCCATCGATCAGCCAGCCTGCCCGCGATGCTGCCGAATCGACTCAGGCTCCAGCGGCCGTGCAGCCCGCTCCGGCAACGGCAGTCCCGGCAATGCCGGTCAACGATCATGGCGATAAACCCGCCAGCGTTGTTGCACCTGACGTGGCTGCCAGCGCGCCTGAAAAGCTGACAGTCGCCAACCCGATCGCTTCACTGCCGCTGCCCAAACAGGGTGACCTGCTGGCCCAACCGACCCATCCGGCGCCGGTACCGAGTCATGAGGAAAGCAAGCCAGCGACGGCTCAGCCGGATAACGAGCATGGCAAACACGAGAGCGGCTCACACGACTGAGTTGCTATCGCGCTAGGTCAGGCAATAAAAAACCGGACGCAAGTCCGGTTTTTTATTGCTCCAGATCGATCCGTAGATCTGAATTCAGATGCAACTCGTGTAGTCAGACACCAACGTGGTGACTGGGTGTATCGATCAGACCGTGCACCGTCATCAGATGCGCCAGGCTGAGCACATGATCTACATGTAGCTTTTCCATCAGGCGCTGCTTGTAGGTGGATACGGTTTTCGGGCTCAGATTGAGTTGCTCGCCGATGATCGTCAGTGGTTTGCCGCGGACTAGCATCATCGCCACTTCCAGCTCGCGACTGGAAAGCACATCGAACGGTGAAGTGCTGCCGTCGAGGGTGGCCAAAGCAAGCTGTTGCGCGACCGCCGGGGCAAGATAACGTCGACCGTTGGCCACCTGACGCACAGCGGACACCAGTTCATCGGCACTGCAGCCCTTGGTGAGGTAGCCCAGCGCACCGGCATCGAGCAACCGCTTGGGGAAACGCGCATCATCGACTACCGTCACGATGACGATATGGGTGGGCAGTTTCGAGCGGCACACGCGCTCGGTGAGTTCGATGCCGCTCATGCCGGGCATGTGCACATCGACCAGCGCAATGTCCGGTGCGAGCGTACGGATCAAGTGCAGGCCTTCCTCGGCGCTGCCTGCTTCACCGCTGATGCTGATATCCGGCTGCTGCTGCAAGATCATCCGAAAGCCGGTACGAACCAGCTCGTGATCGTCCACCAGGACAACATTGATCACTTGACGCCCTCCTTGGTAGGGTAATCTGAAATTAGGCCGGGCAGCGACCCATTGCAAGCAGTTCGATGCCGCCGTGGGCAACACGGCTCGATTCACTATCGCACGATGTCGTCAACTGCTCGAGACTACCCGCCACACCCGTATCGTCAAGCCGCCATCGCGTCGTCCATACGCACATCATCATCCACATAGCGCGCCAGCACGATGGTGGAAACCGTACCCGGCATTTCCACGCAAACCTGACGCCGCAGACGCTGATGTTCATCACGCGCCATTTCCCTGGCCAACTTGATTGCCGGCCCCAGCTGCAAGTCACTGAACAGCGTGATCCGGCAACGGCAGACTTGCCAGTCGCCTGCAGCCGATTGCTTGAGCGAAATCGTCACCATGGTAGTAACCCCCATTCAGCGATGAAAAAGGCAACGGCCCAGCGGACCGATGCATCCTTGTTATCTTCATCATCGAAGCGCAATGTGACACGACGGACATCACCGATATGTCGGCCGACGCCTACAGGTCATGTGCGGGAATTACGGCGTATTGTCTCTGTAGCTTGGCACACACGGGCATCGCCACACTCGTCTTGGCACCATGACGCGCTCCTGGCCGACAATCACACGCGGGATGGGGGCATGCCCACAAACAAAACAACCGCCGAAAGGCGGTTGTTTTGTTTGATCTGGGCTTCAGTGATAGTCACTGAAGCCCTTCATTGGTGCCCAAGAGGGGACTCGAACCCCTACGACTTACGTCGCTACCACCTCAAGGTAGTGCGTCTACCAGTTCCGCCACCTGGGCAGGTGTATTACTTAGTGTTAGTGCTTAACCGGCGGCTGTGTGGCTGCCGGCACCTCGCCCTGACTATGCGTCGGAGCGGGGGTTGCCGCCGGCAATGCTGCCGGTACGGCGTTGTGGATTGCAGCAGGAACCGCCGTCGGCACTTCCGAGCCGGTCGGAGCGGCTGGTGCTGTGGCCTTCCCTGCAACCGGCTTGTTGGCAAGCGCAGCCATGACACCCAGATCGGTGGCATTGCTGCGCGGCGCGCCGTTGGCATGCAGATACATACCCATGCCGAGGCTGAGCAGGAAGAACAATCCGGCGAGAACGCCCGTGGCACGGGTCAGGAACGTGGACGAACCACGCGCACCGAAAACCGTGGCCGATGCACCGCCGCCGAAGCCGGAGCCGGCTTCGGCACCTGCACCGTTCTGCAGCAGGATCAGCACGATCATTGCCGCGGCGATCAGAATGTAGAACACGCTGAAAATGACGAACATAAGGTTTTCTATTGAGCCTGTAGCGCCTGATGCGCCGCGGCGCAGATTCCAAGGAAGTCGGATGCGGTCAGGGAGGCACCGCCGATCAGCCCACCATCCACGTCCGCCTGCGCGAACAATTCAGCGGCATTGGCCGCCTTGACGCTGCCGCCGTAAAGCAGTCGAGTCAGACGGGCAATCATAACATCTTCTTTTTCCAGTTGGCTACGAATGAAGGCATGCACCTGCTGCGCCTGCTCCGGACTGGCGGTGCGGCCGGTACCGATCGCCCAGACCGGTTCATAGGCGATCACGGCCGTGTCGAAGCTGGCGATGTCGTTGAGGGCAAGCACCGCCTCGAGCTGACGTGTGATGACTGCTTCGGTCTCGCCGGCCTCGCGCTGCTCCAGCGTCTCGCCTACGCACAGGATCGGGGTGAGGCCGCCGGCACGTGCTGCGGCAAACTTGCGTGCGACCAGCTCATCGCTCTCGCCGTGATACTGGCGGCGTTCGGAGTGACCGACCAGCACCCATTGCGCACCGATATCCGCCAGCATGGCGGCGGACACTTCGCCGGTGTAGGCGCCCTGCCCCGCATGTTCGCTGACATCCTGGGCGCCAACGCCAAGCCCGGAGCTGGCATGCTGCCAGGCGAGCTCGGCGACGTACGGAAACGGCGGAAACACCGCTACATCAATCGAGTCCGGCTTGGCGGCGACAATGTCGTTCACAAGGGCCGTAGCCATCGAACGGCTGCCATGCATCTTCCAGTTGCCGGCGACAAATTTCTTGCGCATGGTCTGCTTCCGCTGCAATCAAACCGCAAGCTTACCGATGGGTCGGAATATCGGCAAACCTGCCAGACTGCTGGCGTCGATCGACCGGCCCGGTCAAGAATGACGATCCGGCATCTGGAATGACCATGACACCTCCCCGCCCGCTCAGCCTGATCACTGGTGCTTCGTCCGGCATCGGTGCCGCGTTTGCCCGGCAACTCGCCGCGCTCGGCCACGACCTGGTGTTGACCGCGCGCCGTGCTGATCGACTGGAGGCACTGGCCGCCGAACTTCGCGGCCAGCATGGCACTGAGGTAACCGTGCTGCCGCATGACCTTGCCGATCCGGCTGCACCGCAAGCGTTGTGCGGTGCGCTGGAACAGCGTGGCCTGCAGGTGGACTGGCTGATCAACAACGCCGGTTATGGCTTGCCTGGCACATTCGACGCCAACGATTGGGCGGCCCACGCCGACTTTCTGCAAGTGTTGCTGACCGCTCCGACCGAACTGGCATGGCTACTGTTGTCAGGCATGCGTCAACGCGGCCATGGCCGCATCATCAATGTCGCCTCGCTCGCCGGCCACGTACCCGGCCCCGCCGGACACACGTTGTACGCCGCGACCAAGGCTTACCTGATCAAGTTCTCGCAATCGCTGGCGCTGGAGAACCGCACGGCCGGGGTGAACGTCTGCGCGTTGTGCCCAGGCTTCACCTGGTCGGAATTCCACGACATCACCCGCACCCGCGACAAGATGAACAAGCTGCCCGGCTTCATGTGGCTGAGTGCGGAGGAAGTGGTACGTCAGGGTATCGCGGCTGTCGAGCGCGCGGATCCCGTGTACATCCCGGGCAGGGTCAACCGAGTCATCAAGACCGTTGTTCAGCTGATGCCGGATCGGTTGGCCATGTGGCTTTCCGCGAGGGAATCGAAGCGCTATCGGAATGTCGATGCGTAGGCCATCGGTCCGGCAACGCTCCGCGTTCCGCCTGTTCAGATCAGCTTGATTTCGCGTAACCGCTGCAAAAGATATTCGTGCGAGCTGATCGAGGTGTCGTAGCGGCGCGGGTTGTCCGGCGTGATGCACGAGTCGAGCGGATCAAGCATCACATCAGGATTCGGATGCAGGAAGAACGGCACCGAGTAACGCGGCTTGCGCGCGTTCTCGTTCTGCGGATTGACCACCCGGTGCGAGGTCGACGGATAGACGTGATTGCTCAGTCGCTGCAGCATGTCGCCGATGTTCACCACGATCGCATCGCCCTCGGTGGTGATCGGCAGCCACTCGCCGTGGCTCAGCACTTCCAACCCCTCGGCGCTGGCGCCGACCAGCAGGGTGATGAAGTTGATGTCCTCGTGCGCGCCCGCACGCACATTAGGAATATTGTCCTGCGTGATCGGCGGGTAGTGGATCGGGCGCAGAATCGAGTTGCCGACGTCAGTCTTGTCCTCGAAGAAATTTTCCGGCTGATCTATATGCAACGCCAGCGCGCGCAGCACGCGCGTGCCGAGCTGGTCCAGCGCCTCGTACAGGCCGTAGCCGTACTGCTTGAAATCCGGCACCTCGCTCGGCCACAGGTTCGGCGGCATCACATCGGCAAACTTCGAATCGCGCGGAATCTCGCGACCGACATGCCAGAACTCCTTCAGATCCGCGTACTGGCTGTCCTTGGCGGTCTCCACCTTGAACGGTGTGTAGCCGCGCGCACCGCCGCTGCCGGCGATGTGGTACTTCATCTTGGTCTCGGTCGGCAGCGCGAAGAAGCGCTGGAAGACATCGTAGGAACCGTCGATCAACTCGCGCGCGATGCCGTGCCCGCTGATGCAGCAGAAGCCGAATTCACGGTAGGCCGCGCCCAGTTCGGCGACGAACGCGTCGCGCTCGGTGTCGTAGCGACGAATATCGAGGGTGGGAACATTCTTCATGGCTGTAGTCCACTGGTTGGCGTGCGGTCGGTCATCCGCCACCGCAAGGGCGGGGCACGTCGGGCCAATCCATGGCGACCCAATACCACTACAGGTTCACGAGCGTTCGGCTGCGGATTTTACAATCCCCGCCAGCTTCTCCGCCAACTGCTGCACTTCCGCCGCATCGGCGCCCTCGATGGTGACGCGCACCAGCGGCTCGGTACCTGATGCACGCAACACCACCCGACCACGGCCGTGCAAAGTCTGCTCCACCTCGGCCAGCGCCTGCTGCACTTCATCGCTGGCCAGCGCCTCGCGTGCACCAGCGGCGCGCACGTTGAGCATGACTTGCGGCAACTTCTTCAGGCCCTGACGAGCCTTGGCCAGATCCTGACCGGAAAGTGCCAACGCCTCCAGCACCGCCAGTGCTGCGACGATGCCATCGCCGGTGGTCGCCCGATCCAGACACAAGATGTGGCCGGAGGTCTCGCCGCCAAGCATACCGTCGTGCTCCTTCAGCTGCTGCATCACGTAACGATCGCCCACGTTGGCGCGGATCAGCGGCACGTCGAATTGCGCCAGCGCCAGCTGCAGACCGTAGTTGCTCATCAAGGTGCCGACCACCGGCCCCTTCAACACACCCTGCGCATGCAGGTGGCGCGCCAGCACGTAGAGGATGTCGTCGCCATCGGCCAGCACGCCGTGTCGATCGACCATCATTACTCGGTCGCCGTCACCGTCGAATGCAATGCCGATATCGGCGCCATGCGCCAGCACCGCCTGCTGCAACGCGTGCGGATGGGTCGAACCGACCTCACGGTTGATGTTGAAACCGTCCGGCTTACCGCCGATCGTCACCACCTCGGCACCCAGTTCGGTGAATACCTTGGGGGCGACCTGATAGGTCGCACCATGCGCGCAATCCAGTACGACCTTGAGCCCGCGCAGGCTGAAATCCTCCGCTACCGTTGCCTTGCAGAACTCGGCATAGCGCGCCACCGCATCATCGACGCGCATCGCCTTGCCGAGCTGTTCGGACGCCACCGTGACGAAGTCAGCATCGACCTCCTGCTCGATTGCCAGCTCGACCGCATCGGACAGTTTCTCGCCATTGGCGGAAAAGAACTTGATGCCGTTGTCATGATGTGGGTTGTGCGAGGCACTGATCACGATGCCGGTCTGCGCCCGCATCGAGCGGGTCAGAAACGCCACCGCGGGAGTCGGCATCGGACCGAGCAGCGCGACATCGGCACCGGCCGCTACCAGCCCGGCCTCCAGCGCCGCCTCGAACATGTAACCCGAAATGCGGGTGTCCTTGCCGATCAACACCTTCGGCCGATCCTTGCTTTCGCGCGCCAGCACGCTGCCCACGGCACGACCCAGCCGCAGCATGAAATCCGCGCTGATTGGCCACTGCCCAACCAGCCCGCGGATGCCGTCCGTGCCGAAGTATTTACGTTGATTCATCGTGTCTTGTCGCCTTGGAAAATCCGGTATGCCGGCATCGAAGCCGGATGCTACGCCGCTCGCGGCAAACCGCTCAATCGTCGTCCGGCCAGCGCGGCGCGGTGGGCTTCTCATTACGTCGCGGCACCATGTCAGCTGCATGCACCGCCTGCCACACCGCCAGCGCATCCACGGTGGCGGCCACGTCATGCACGCGCACCATGCACGCGCCACGCTGAACGGCGATCAGAGCCGCTGCGGCGGAGCCGGCTGCGCGATCGGCCGGTAGGGTCTTGCCGGTCAGCGTGCCGATCATCGACTTGCGCGACAACCCGGCATACACGCCACTGCCCAGATTGCCGAAACGCTCCAGGGCGCACAGCAGCGCCAGATTGTGTTCCAGCGTCTTGCCGAAACCGAAACCGACGTCGACCAGCACCTTGCGCCGATCGATCCCGGCCAGTTCGCAAGCGAACAGCCGGTCCGTGAGGAATCGGTGCACCTCGCCGACCACATCGGCATAGTGCGGCTCGGCCTGCATGCTGCGCGGTTCGCCTTGCATGTGCATCAGGCACACCGGCACGCCCAGCTCGGCCACGGTATCCATCGCGCCGTCGCGGCGCAAGGCATACACATCGTTGATCATGCCAGCGCCTGCCGCCACCGCCGCGCGCATCACGTCAGGCTTGGAAGTATCGATTGCGATCGGCAATGTGGTGCGCGCGATCAGCTGCTCGATCACCGGCAGTACGCGACGCAGTTCTTCCTCGACCGACACCTCGACTGCACCCGGACGAGTCGATTCACCGCCGACATCGAGCATGTCGGCACCCTCCTCCGCCATGCGCAGACCATGCGCCACGGCCGCTTCCACACTGACGTGCGCACCGCCGTCGGAGAACGAATCGGGCGTGACATTGAGGATGCCCACCACCCGCGCGCGATCAAGTCGCAGCGGACGCCCGGCACAATCCAGTACCGTCGCAAACAGATCGTTCGACATGCTGATTACCTCGTTGGATCCAGCCACCGGCGGTGGACTCAGGCCTCGATCTTGCCGCCAAGCTCGCCCATGAAACGACGGTAATGACGCAGCTCGGCGATGGAATCGCGAATGTCCGACAACGCCGTATGCGCCGATTCCTTGCCCACACTCTTGGCGATCTCCGGTGCCCAGCGCCGCGCCAGCTCCTTGAGCGTGGACACGTCCAGGTTGCGGTAGTGGAAGTAGCGCTCCAGCCGCGGCATCTGCCGATGCATAAAGCGCCGATCCTGGCAGATCGAATTGCCGCACATCGGCGACTTGCCGGGCGGCACCCACGTACGCAGGAAATCCACTGTGGCCTGCTCGGCCATCGCGTGATCGGTTTCCGAGATCAGCACCTGCCGCCACAGACCGGACTTGTGATGCTGGTTGGTATTCCAGCTGTCCATCGACTCCAATTGGTCGATCTCGTGGCGTATCGCGAATACCGGTCCGTCGGCCAGTACGTTCAAATCCTTGTCGGTGACCACCGTGGCGATCTCCAGGATCGAGTCGTTGTCGGTGTCGAGGCCGGTCATCTCCAGATCGATCCAGATCAGGTTGTCTTCGTGGGCTTGGCTCATGAGCTCTCCTTGTGGCGGGAGTTTATCAGTCTTGCCGACCAACCCATGCCATTCCCCTATGCCAGTCCGACTTTGGGCCGTGCGATCATCCAGGAGCCTGTCCTCGTGGCTCGGATGGCCCGCGTTGCCTTCCCTTGGCTGCCAAGCGGTGTTGCGTAGCGAAGCGCCTGACTGGCTGTCAGGTCAAGCTGCGCGGCGCCGCTTGGCAGCCAAGGGAAGGCAACCCAACGGGCAGGGTCTGTTTGCCCGCAAGGCGGCGTCATCATTCAGTCGTGTATCGACATACACTTCCTCACTCTTCCTTGCCTTGCGAGCAAACAGCTCCCTGCGCGGGCCACCCGAGCCACGAGGACAGGCTCCAGCATGCAGACCTTTTTCTGGCACGACTACGAGACCTCCGGCGCCGACCCGCGGCGCGACCGGCCGCTGCAGTTCGCCGGTATCCGCACCACGCTGGAGCTGGAAATCATCGGCGAACCAGTGATGTTCTACGGCAAGCCATCGATGGAAATGCCGCCGCATCCCGATGCCTGCATGATCACCGGCATCACCCCGCAACTGGCCGAGCGCGAAGGCGTCAACGAGGCCGAGTTCGCTGCCCGCGTGCACGAGCAGCTGGCCACGCCAGGCACCTGCGGGGTCGGCTACAACTCGCTGCGTTTCGACGACGAATTCACCCGGCAGATGCTCTATCGCAACTTCTACGAGCCGTATGGTCGCGAATGGGAGAACGGCAATTCACGCTGGGATCTGATCGACTTGGTGCGCCTGTGCCAGGCGCTGCGACCGGAAGGCATCGTCTGGCCAACCCGCGAGGACGGCTCGCCCAGCTTCAAGCTGGAACACCTGGCCAGCGCCAACCAGCTCAAGCAGGAGCGCGCCCACGATGCGCTGTCGGACGTCTACGCGCTGATCGATCTGGCGCGGCTGATCCGCGTGCGCCAGCCGCGACTGTGGGACTGGTACTACGGCCTGCGCCGCAAGCAGAAGGTGTTCGAGCTGCTCGACGTGGTGAACATGACGCCGGTGGTGCACGTCTCCTCGCGTTATCCGGCCAGCCGCCATTGCCTCGCCGTGATCGCGCCGCTGGCGCCGCATCCGAGTCGCGCTGGCGAAGTGATCGTGTACGACCTGGCCACCGACCCGACCGAATGGCTGGCGCTGGACGAGGACGAGATCGCCGACCGCATCTTCACCGCGCGCGCCGACCTGCCCGAAGGTATCGAGCGCATTCCGCTGCGCACCGTCCGAGCGAATCACGCACCGGCGCTGGCGCCGCTGTCGGTGTTGCAAGGCGTGGATCAGCGGCGCCTGCAGCTGGATCTGGATCGCTGCCTGGCCCATCGCGACGTGCTGCGCGCAGTCGACGGACTGGCCGAAAAACTGCGGCGGGTATTCCAGCGTGCCGCCGAACTGCCGCCGCCGGAAGATCCCGAGCTGGCCCTGTACGGTGGCGGCTTCCTGCCCGACGCCGACAAACGGCTGCTCGCCCAGGTGCGTGCCACGCCACCGACGCAACTGGGTGAACGCGCGTTTCCGTTCCGCGATCCGCGCTACCCGGAGCTGCTGTTCCGCTACCGCGCGCGCAATTGGCCGCAGACGCTGGACGCCGACGAACACGCACGCTGGGAAAACTTCCGCCAGGCGCGACTGACCCGCCACACGGCCCTGACCGGCCTTACCCTCGACGACTACTTCACCCGTCTCGGCGAACTGCGCGATGATCCGGCAGCGCAAGGCAAGCTGGCCCTGCTCGACCAGTTGCATGTCTGGGGCGAGCAGCTCGCCGCCGGCATCGACTGAACCATACCCACTTCAACCCATCGACCACCATGCCCCAGAGCTATTTCACTCCCGCCACCTTTCGTTTCCTGCACGCGCTCGACCGCAACAACAGTCGCGACTGGTTCCATGCGCACAAAGACGACTACGAGCGCCACGTGCGCGAACCGTTCCTGCAACTGATCACCGACCTGCAGGCACCGCTGGCGAAGATCAGCCCACACTACCGCGCCGACCCGCGCAAGAACGGCGGCTCGCTGTTCCGCATCTTTCGCGACACGCGCTTTTCCAACAACAAGCTGCCGTACAAGCCGTGGCAGGGCTCGCGCTTTTTTCACGAACGCCGCCACGAGATTCCGGCGCCGTCGTTCTACATGCACATCCAGCCCGGCGAATGCTTTGCCGGCGGCGGCATGTGGCATCCGGAACCGGACGCGCTCAAGCGCATCCGCAACTTCCTCGCCGACAATCCGGCAACCTGGAAACGTGCCACGCAAAGCAAGGCCTTCCGCGAACACCTGACGTTCTGGGGTGAATCGCTGAGCCGCCCACCGCGCGGTTTCGATCCTGCGCACGAGCTGATCGATGATCTCAAGCGCAAGGATTTCGCGGTGGGCGAAAATTTCGACGAGGCGCTGGCCTGCTCCACCGAGCTACTGCCGTGGACGGTGGCAACGTTCAAGCGCGTCGCGCCGCTGGTCGATTACTTGTGCGCGGCGCAGGAGCTGGAGTTCTAGCGCTGCTTCACGGCACGTTGCGTGGCCATCAACCACAGTGCGACGGCCATCCCGATCAGCGCGGTAAACGCCACGTAATGGGCCGGCGCCAGCACGCCGTACCGCTTCACCAACATGCCGATCAGCGGCGGCGTGAGTCCGCCGAACAACGCATAGGCGATGTTGTACGAGAACGACAAGCCGGAGAAACGCACCGCGGGCGGAAACGCCACCACCATCAACGCCGGCACCACGCCGACCACGCCCACGGCAAAACCAGCCAGTGCATACAGCGCGATGAAATGCGCGGCGCCGGCCTGCAGGTCGAGGTACAGCGCGTAGCTGCAAAGCAGCAGCCCGATCGCGCCGAACAGCAACGCACGCGCATAGCTGATGCGATCGGCCAGCCAGCCGTAGAACAGACAACCCAGCGCCAGCGCGAACGAAGCCACATTGTTGCCAAGGAACGCACGTGCCGGCTCGATATGGAACACCGACTGCACCAGCGAAGGCGTCATCAGGATCATCACCACGATCGCGGCTGTGAGCATCCAGGTCACCAGCATCGACAGCAGCACGCTGGACAGATGCCGTTCGAACACCTGCCGCAGTGGCAACCCACTGGCCAGTTCCTTGCGCGCGTGCATCGCCTCGAACACCGGCGTCTCGCTGAGCCAACGGCGCAGCCATACCGCGAAGAAGCCGAATACACCGCCGACCAGGAACGGCAAGCGCCAGCCGTAGTCGAGTATCGCCGCCGGGGTCAGCTCGCGATTGATAGCAGCGGCCACCAGCGAACCGATCAGGATGCCGACAGTGAGTCCCGAGGTCAGGCTGGCACAGGCAAACCCGATCCGCTGCGCGGGCACATGCTCGGCCACGAACACCCACGCACCCGGCACCTCGCCACCTACCGCAATTCCCTGCACCACGCGCAGTATCAACAGCATCAACGGCGCCAGCATGCCGATCTGCGCATACACCGGCAGCAGGCCGATGGCCAGCGTCGGCACCGCCATCAGGAACACGCTGAGGGTGAACATTTTCTTGCGCCCCAGCTTGTCGCCGTAATGCGCCATCACGATGCCACCGAGCGGCCGTGCCAGATAACCCGCCGCGAAGATGCCGTACACCTGCAACTGCGCCAGCCACGCGGCGGTGTTCGGCGGAAAGAACAGGTGGCTCAGCGGGATCGCGAAAAACACGAACACCACGAAATCGTAGAACTCCAGCGCGCCGCCGAGCGCGGCCAGTGATAACGTGCGCGCGTCTTTGCGCTCGAGCGTACGCGCCGGCACGGCAAGCAGCGGCGACGGGGAAACGGCATGAGGCATCGGCGCGATCCAGGCGAGTGAAACGGGAACGGTAACTTACACCACCGCCCGTCGGTGCCGTGCCGCAGCCGCCCAACTATCTTATGGCTGCAGCTTCCGGATTGTGCTTAGCTTGCTGCACCCCGGCGCTGCCTTGAAGGACGCATGGGTAAGGGTGTCTCCCTACAGCACAAGGAGTTTCCTCAATGAGCATGAGCAAGCGTCTGGGTGCCGAATTCTTCGGCACGTTCTGGCTGGTGTTTGGCGGTTGCGGCAGCGCGATCTTCGCGGCAGCGTTCCCGCAGCTGGGTATCGGTTTCGCCGGCGTCGCGCTGGCCTTCGGTCTGACCGTGCTGACCATGGTGTACGCGGTCGGGCATATCTCCGGCGGCCATTTCAACCCGGCAGTCACCGTGGGCCTGTGCGCCGGTGGCCGATTCCCAGCGAAAGATGTCGTGCCTTACGTCGTGATCCAGGTGATCGCCGCGATCGCGGCCGGTGGCATGCTGTACATGATCGCCAGTGGAAAACCCGGCTTCGACGTCAGCGCCGGCAGCTTCGCCTCCAACGGTTACGGCGATCACTCGCCCGACCACTACTCGATGTACGCAGCGATCGTGGCCGAGCTGGTGCTCACCGCGTTCTTCCTGATCGTGATCCACGGCGCCACCGACAAGCGCGCGCCAGCCGGTTTCGCCGGATTGGCGATCGGCCTGGCGTTGACCCTGATCCATCTGATCGGCATCCCGGTCACCAACACCTCGGTCAACCCGGCGCGCAGCACCGGCGTGGCGCTGTTCCACGGCGGCTGGGCGATCGAGCAGCTATGGCTGTTCTGGCTGGTGCCGCTGATCGGCGGCATCGTCGGCGGGCTGATCTACCGCTATCTGCTGGAAAGCCCCGACGCTTGATGACGTCCCATCCCCGCCCGGCAACGGGCGGGGTTTGCGGCAAGTTCAGCCGGCTTCGTAAAGCTCGATGGGCAAGCCATCGGGATCGGCAAGAAACGTAAAGCGCTTGCCGATGTACTCATCCACCCGCACCGGCTCGCAGTTCACCCCGCGCTCCCCGAGCACCGCAATCGTCGCAGCCACATCAGACACGGCAAAAGCCAGGTGACGCAGGCCTTGTGCCTCAGGTCGTGACGGCCGCGGTGGCGGAGCGGGAAAGGAAAACAGTTCAATCTGCACACCGGGGCTGACCAGCAGATCGCACTTCCAGGAATCGCGCGCCTCGCGATAGACCTCACGCACGATCGGCAATCCCAGCGTTTCGCTGTAGAACGCACGGGAACGCGGATAGTCCGAACAGATCAGGGCGACATGGTGGATAGCGCTCAGCAGCGGCTTACTCATCGTCCACTCATGCCTTGTTGAAGGGAAAAGCGAGTACGTCGGCAATCGCGTCGGTATCAGCCAGGCACATCAGCAGGCGCTCCACGCCAAGCGCTACACCAGCGCAATCGGGCATCGCGTCAAGCGCGTCGAGCAAGGCTTCGTCGATCGGCACTTCACGCAGGCCACGCGCACGACGCACAGCGTTGTCGCGCACAAACCGCTCGCGTTGCTCCGCCGCATCGTTCAACTCGTGATAACCGTTGGCCAGCTCGTAGCGCCCCAGATACAGCTCGAAGCGCTCAGCCAGTGCTGGCTCGCCGGGGCGGATCCTGGCCAATGCACACTGGGTAGCCGGGTAATCGTGGATCAGCGTGATGCGGTCACGCGGAAACGACGGCTGCAATTTGTGCGTGATCAGCAGATCGAGCCAGTCGTCACGCCCCAGGCCATCCGGGCCAATGCTGTACTCGGCCAGCGGCGCGCGCAGTTCGTCGATCGGCGCATGCAACGGATCGATGCCCAGTTCGTCCAGAAACAGTTGCCGGTAACTCTCGATCAGCACCTCGGCCCGCCGTCCGACCATCGCCAGCGCAGCCTCGACCAGAGCAATCGTTTCCTGCATCAGGCGACGATGATCCCATCCGACGCGATACCACTCCAGCATGCTGAACTCGGGATTGTGCCGACCACCCGCCTCGCCATTGCGGAACACCCGACCCAGCTCGTAGCAGTCGCCAATCCCGGCAGCGAGCAGGCGCTTCAGCGGAAACTCCGGCGAAGTACGTAACCAGCGCTCGCGCGCGCCGGCATCGACGTGGCCGCTGAATGTCGTGCTGAAGCTCTCGATGTTCGGATCGGTGTTGCCGGCGGCGGAAAGGATCGGCGTTTCCACTTCCAGCACCTGGCGCTCGGCGAAGAACACCCGGATCAGCGCATAGAGCCGCGCACGCAGCTTCAGCAAGGCGATCCGATCGATATCCATCAACCCGCCTCGTGTTCTTTCAGCAGCGCCAGCAACTGCGCCTCGTCCCATACCGCCACGCCCAGCTCCTGCGCCTTGTCGAGCTTGGAGCCGGCGGCTTCGCCGGCGACCACGAAGCTGGTCTTCTTCGATACCGAACCGGAAACCTTGGCGCCCAGCGCCTCCAACCGCTCCTTCGCTTCATCGCGACTAAGCGAGGTGAGCGTACCGGTGAGCACGATGGTCTGTTCGGCCAGCGGCGCGCGCGCCACCGCCGCCGTTGCCGGAATCGCATCGAGCAGGCGCTGCGTCGCCGCTTCAGCTTCGCGCAGTTCAGCCAGTGCAACCGGATCGGCGAGAAAGATTTCCAGGCCGGTCGCCGCTGCCTGCGGCACGCCGGCGGTGATCCAGTGCGCCGCCCCACCCGCCTGCAGCTGGTCCAGGGTGGGAAAATGTTGCGCCAGCAGCTTGCAGCTCTTGGGGCCGAGCTTGCTGATTTTCGCCATGTCCAGCAAGACGCCGAGATTCAGGCGCTCGCGCAACAGCGGCGACGGCGCGGTCTCGTCACTGAAAACGATGCCCGCCGCGAGCAGTGCGTCGACCACTTGCTGGTTGCCTTCCTGCGCAAAGAACCCGGCGATCGAGGTGGCCACTTCGTCGCCGATATCGGGCAGCACGCGCAACACCGGCGCCGGCATGCTGCGCACGACATCCAGCCGGCCCAGCCATGCCGCCAAAGTCTTCGCTGTGCTTTCGCCGATGTGCATGATGCCGAGCGCGAACAGGAAGCGCGCCAGCGTGGTGTGCTTGCTCGCCGCGATACCTGCCACCAGATTTTCGGCCCAGCGGGTCGCCACCTTGCCGGCCTTCACCGTCTCCGGCGTGGTGCCGTCGCGCTCGTCGATGCGTTGCTTCATGTCGACGAAATCATCTACGCCCAAGCCATACAGATCGGCTGGCGTATGCACGATGTCGAGCTCGACCAGCGCATCGGCAAAACGCTCGCCTAGGCCTTCGATGTCCATTGCCCGGCGCGAGGCGAAATGGATCAGTGCCTCCTTGCGTTGCGCGGCGCAGATCAACCCGCCGGAACAGCGCCAAGCCGCCGCGCCCTCCTCGCGGATCAGTGCGGAGCCGCAGATCGGGCAGTGCGTCGGCATCGTCCACGGTACCGTGCCGGCCGGGCGCTGATTCTCGATCACGCGAACCACTTCGGGGATCACGTCGCCGGCGCGCCGCACGATCACCATGTCGCCGATGCGTACGTCCAGCCGTGCGATCTGGTCGGCGTTGTGCAGCGTGGCATAGGTCACCGTCACGCCGGCCACCTGCACCGGCTCCATCCGCGCACGCGGTGTCGCGGCGCCGGTGCGGCCGATCTGGATTTCGATGTCGAGCAGGCGGGTGGTCTGCTCCTGCGCCGGAAACTTGTGCGCGATCGCCCAGCGCGGTGCACGCGAAACGAAACCCATCTCGCGCTGGCCGGCATAGTCGTCGAGCTTGTAGACCACACCGTCGATGTCGTACGGCAGCGCGTCGCGCCTGGCGCCGATGCGCCGGAAGTACGCGATCAAGCCGTCGAAGCCGCGCGCGGTATCCACTTCCGGCGATACCGGAAAACCCCACTCGCGCAACTGCTGCAAGGTGGCGGAATGTGTCGAAGGCAATGCGCCACCTTCGACCACACCAATCGCGTAGGCGAAAAAGCTCAGCCGCCGCTTCGCGGTGATCGCCGGATCGAGCTGGCGTAGTGAACCGGCCGCGCCGTTGCGCGGATTTGCCAGCGGCTTCTCGTCATTCGAACGAGCATACTCGTTGAATGTCTCGAAATCCTTGCGCAGCATGATTACTTCGCCGCGCACTTCCAGCACGTCGGGCCAGCCCTTTCCACGCAACTTCAACGGGATCGCCCGCACCGTACGCAGGTTCGCGGTCACATCCTCGCCGGTTTCGCCGTCGCCGCGGGTAGCACCCTGTACGAACACGCCGCGCTCGTAGCGCAGGCTTATCGCCAGACCGTCCAGCTTCGGCTCGACCGAAAATACCGGCTCGCGCCGATCCAGCGTCTGCTCGATACGCCGCTCGAACTCCGCCACTTCACGGAAACGCTCGCGCTCCGTCTCACCGTCCTGCTCGAACGCGTTGCTCAACGACAGCATCGGCAACTGATGACGCACCTCGGCAAAGCCGCCATGCGCCCGCGCGCCGATCTTGCGCGTGGGCGAATCGGCCGAAGCCAGCACGGGATATTCAGCCTCCAGCGCTTCCAGCTCGCGCATAAGGCGGTCGTAGTCGGCGTCGGTGATGTCCGCATCGTCGAGTACGTGATAGCGGTAATTGGCCTGCTCGATCAGCGCCCGCAGCTCGGCGGCGCGGGCGACAGTGTCTGCAGGGGCCGGACGTTCGCTCATGCGGGTCTCCTTCGGATCTCCCCGCAGTTTAACGATACCGGTGAGCGATGACTGTGCCCCCGACAGGCTCAGCGGTGCAAATGTCCCGCCGCTTCGGGTTGATAGACGATCTCCAGCACCTTCAGACGGCGCTTGCGGCCGTCCGGCGTCGGCCAGTCGATCCGCTGCCCACAGGCCAGACCGAGCAAGGCACTGCCCACCGGCGCCAGGATCGACACCGTGCCGGGCGCACCAGCGGCGGCCGGATACACCAGGGTCAACGTGAGTTTCTCGCCGTTGCTTTCGTCCTCGAACGTGACGATGGAATTCATCGTCACCGTGTGCGCCGGCATCGCCGCCGGTTCCACCACATCCGCACGGTCGAGCTCGGCACGCAGCGCGTCGAGGTTCGTCGCTTCAGTGGCAGGCAGACGCTCCAGCAAGGCCTCGATGCGTTCAAGGTCGATGCGGGAAACAGTGATCGGTGGTTTGCTGCTCATGGCTTTTCCTGATGCGGCTCCTGCCGCGCAAAAGCACACGCCGGAACGAAAACCGCTCCGGCGTGTGGGGTCGTTATTCGTCGTCATGCAATACGTGGGCATGACTGGCAGATGAAACAAGGCTGACTCTGCTGACACCCTCCACGAAAAGCAAGTTGTCACAGCAGGTATCATGCCGGGCAATGTCACCCCATTCCGCCGCGAATCCCCACGCTGCCGCTTCCACTGCCCTGACGCCAGCGACGGTTTCTGTCGATATGCCCGTGCTTTCCTCGCGCGAACGTTTCCGCGGTCTGCTGTGGCTGGTGGCCGCCGCGTTCTTCATGCAGGCGCTGGATTCCACCGTGGTCAACACCGCAGTGCCGGCAATGGCCGAAGCACTGCAGGTGACACCGCTGGGCATGCGCACGGCGCTGACCAGTTATGTGCTGACCCTGGCGATCCTGATACCGGCCAGCCCGTGGCTGTGCGACCGGCTCGGTACGCGGCGGGTGTTCGGCATCGCGATCGTGGTGTTCGGCGTGGGTTCGCTGCTGTGTGGCGTCGCGCAGACACTGCCGCAACTGGTCGCCGCACGCGTACTGCAAGGCGTCGGCGGCGCCTCGCTGATGCCGGTGGGCCGCTACGTGCTGGTGCGCAGCATCGACAAGCGCGAGTTCGTGCGCGCGATGAGCACGGTCGCCACGTTCGGTCTGCTCGGCTCGGTGCTCGGGCCGCTGCTCGGCGGTGCGCTGGTGCAGCTCACCTCATGGCGGCTGATCTTTCTGATCAATGTGCCGGTGGCGATCGCTGGTGTGTGGATGAACATGCGCGACATGCCCGACTATCGGCTGGAGCATGCGAACCGTTTCGACCTGCTTGGCTTCCTGCTGTTTGCCGCTGCCTCGGCGCTGCTGCTCACCGCGTCGGAACTGGCCGGTAGCACGCCGGTGCCATGGGGGCGGATCGGCCTTTGCGGCGCTGCCGCCCTGCTGCTGGGCACCGTCTACGTATGGCACAGCCGACGCACCGCGCATCCGGTGGCCGATCTCAAGTTGCTGCGCGTGCGCAGCGTGTGGGTGTCGCTAGCAGGTGGTCTCTTCACCCGACTCGGCATCTCCGGCATGTTCCTGCTGCTGGTGCTGTTTCTGCAGGTGGGCTGCGGCTGGTCGCCGCTGATGGCCGGCTTGATGATGGTGCCGCAGGCGCTCGGTGCGATCAGCGCCAAGTGGGTGATCAACCGTGCCCTGGTGCACTTCGGCTACCGCCGCCTGCTACTCGGCAATACGTTGATGGTGGCGCTGCTGCTGGCTACGTTCGCCCTGCTCGGCCCGACCTCGCCGGTGTGGCTGATCGCCCTGCTGACGTTCCTCTACGGCTGTTTCTCGGGGACGCAATACACCGCGATGAACACGCTTATCTACAACGACGTGGGCATCGAATACGCCTCAATGGTCTCGTCGATGGCCTCGACCGCGCAATACCTCTCGATGAGCTTCGGCATCGCGCTGTCCACCCTGCTGATGGAAGCGATGTTGCAGGGTCACGCCCACGACGACTACGTGGTGGCATTCCGTTGGACCGTGTTGCTGCTGGCGGCGATCACCGCGCTGGCCAGCCGCGTGTTCAGCCGCTTGCGGCACGATCGCCCGCTGCCCGGCGCCGCCGTCACCGAGTGAGCGGATGTGCCGTCGGCGATGTCATCGCATAACGGCCTCCGTGTAGCATGCAGGCTCTGTCGATCATCCGGACGCGCATCGCATGCACCACGCCAGCGACATCCTGTTCACCCTGTTCATCGTGTTCGTCGCCGCGCAGATCGGCGGCGAGATCGCGCAGCGGCTGAAGCTGCCCGGCGTGGTCGGCGAGATCGCCGCCGGCTGCGTGATCGGCCCTTCGCTGCTCGGCTGGATCACCCCCGACCAGATCGTCACCGGCACGCCGCTCGACGTGCTGGCCGAGATCGGCGTGGTGCTGCTGTTGTTCTCAGTGGGCCTGGAAACACGATTGGAAGACCTGAAGAAAGTCGGCAAGGTGGCGTTTCTGGTCGGTGTGCTGGGCGTGCTGATACCGTTCGGCATGGGCAGCGTGTGGGCGCACGGCAGCGGCTTCGAATGGGACAAATCGCTGTTCATCGCCGCAGCCTTCGTCGCCACCTCGGCCGGCATTACCGCCCGCGTGCTGCAGGAACTGGGCGCCTTGCAGCGCATCGAGAGCAAGGTCATCCTCGGCGCGGCCGTGATCGACGACATCCTCGCCATGCTGCTGCTCGGCGTGGTGGTGTCGATGCAGGGCGGTGGCGGTTTCAACCTCTCGCACCTGCTGCTGGTGCTGGCCGGCGCGATCGGTTTCATCGCGGTGATCGGCTGGGGCGGCGCGCGAGTGATGCGCTGGAATTCCAACTGGCTGGAAAAACCGCTGAGCCCGCATTCGCCCTTGATGATCGTGCTGGCGCTGTGCCTGGGACTGGCCTACCTGTCCACCCTGTTTGGACTGGCCGCGATCATCGGCGCGTTCCTGGCCGGCATGATCGCTTCGGAAACACGCCAGCAGCACACACTGGAACAGCAGACCATACCGCTGCTCGCCTTGCTCACGCCGTTCTTCTTCGTGGTCACCGGCAGCAAGATCGATCTGCGCGAACTTGCCAGCACCGACGCACTGCTGATGCTGGCTGCGGTCACTGCCATCGCGATCGCCTCCAAGCTGATCGGTGGCTGGCTCGGTGCGCTCTCGCTGGGCAAGCGCAGCGCCACCATCATCGGTTTCGGCATGGTGCCACGCGGCGAAGTCGGCGTGGTGATCGCCAGCCTCGGCTTCGCCGCCGGCGTCTTCAACAACCGCATCTACGCCATCATCGTTGCGATGTCGCTGCTCACCGCGATGGTCACGCCGCCAGTGCTGGCATGGCTGCTGAAACGTGATGGCGGTGGTAGCAGCACGGCCGATGTGCCTGTTGTGAAGGGCTGAGCGGCCCGCATCGGAAACATCCCATGACCGATCGCGAAAATACCGAGGATGGCGGCATCGAAAAGCCGCCATGGGCAAACCTCAGTGCTGGCCTGATCACCGGCGCGGCCGACGACGATCCCAGCGGCATTGCCACTTACTCGCAGGTGGGTGCCGCGTTCGGCTACGGCATGCTGTGGGCCGCGCTGGTCACGATGCCGCTGATGATCGCGATCCAGGCGATCAGTGCCGGCATTGGCCGGGTCACTGGCCATGGCCTGATGGACGGTATGCGCAAGTACTATCCGCGCACCCTCGTGTACGTTCTGGTGGTCTCGATCCTCATCGCGAACGTGATCAACCTGGCGGCGGACATCGGTGCCATGGGCGCCGCCCTGAAACTGCTTATCGGCGGCCCGGCGCTGCTGTATGCCGCGGGCTTTGCCGCGCTGTCGATGGTGCTGCAGATCTTCATTCCGTTCACACGCTATTCGCCGATCCTGAAAGTGCTCACCATGAGCCTGTTCGCCTACGTGGCCACGGTGCTGGTGATCGATGTGCCGTGGGCAGCTGTGCTGAAGAGCATCGTGATGCCACCGATCAGCTGGAATGCGAAGTACGCCGTCGGCCTGGTCGCCCTGCTCGGCACCACGATCAGTCCCTACCTATTCTGCTGGCAAGCAGCACAGGAGGTGGAAGAGATCGGGTCGAACAAGCGGCGGAAATCATTGCGGCGGGCGCCGCTGCAGGCGCCAAGCGCATTGCGCCGCATCGGCATCGACACCACGGTGGGGATGATCTTCTCCAATCTGATCGCGTTCTTCATCATCCTCACCGCCGCCGTGGTGCTGCACGCCCACGGCAAGACCGACATCCAGTCCTCCTCCGAAGCCGCCGAAGCGCTGCGACCGCTGGCCGGCAATCTGGCGTTCGCGCTGTTCGCGGCAGGCATCATCGGCACCGGCCTGCTGGCCGTACCGGTACTGGCTGGCGCCACTGCCTATGCTGCATCCGGCGCATTCGGCCAACGCAGCGGACTGCAGTACAAGCCAGGCAAAGCCAAGTTTTTCTACGGCGTACTGATCTTCGCCAGCCTCGCCGGCATTGCCCTGAACCTGACCCCGCTCGACCCGATCAAGGCGCTGTACTGGAGCGCGGTGATCAACGGCGTCACCGCCGTGCCGCTGATGATCGTGATGATGCTGATGGGATCCAGCCGCAAGGTCATGGGCAAGTTCACCATGCCGTGGCCGTTGAAGGTTTTCGGGTGGATCGCGACGGTAGCGATGGCTGCGGCGGCGGTGGTGATGTTTGCTACGTGGGGGAAGTGAGGGGCTACTTCACTATCTGCCATTGGGAAACTGGTGGCAGGAACACGCGCTGCATCGCCTGCGCCGCCAGCACCGGCCAGGGATAATGACCGACATCCCCACACGGCAACCAATCCGGGCCACACTACCTGCACGACCCGTGCAGGGCCGCTCGATGCACTTTGTGACGGGCTTTCAGCGCAAGAGCCGGAAGCATATGCCGGCTTCCAGATACCACACGAACAGCTCTGGAACATCGCAAGATGAAAATGCACGCAGGGATGTCCCGAGCCTATGTGCCGCTGCTGCTGGCCCAGCTTGGCGTGATCGCATGGGCGCCGCCGCATCTGCTCACATGGAGCTACGCCGTCGTGCTTGCCACGCTCACGCTGACGGTGTTGCAGTGCTGGCGGCGGCTTCCCCTCAGCGTCCAGCACAACCGTCCGCTCTGGATCCTGCTGCTGCTCGCGCTGATTGCCCAAGGCGGCGCGTTCGGCCTGCTGTTCACCGACTCACTGTCAAATCCGCTCGGCACCCTGGTTGCCTTCGATCCGACCCTCTACTTCTGTCTGAGCAGCCTCCTGCTCATCATCGCCGCGGCCTACAACCCGATCGCCACGCTCTACCGCTGGGCCAGCATCGTCGACAGTCTGCTCGCGTGCGCCATCGCGGTGCTTTTCTACTACACCCTCCACGAAGTGCTGAATGCGGCCTCGTCGGAATCGACGGCAGCGACCTTCGTGATGTGGATGTTCGACGCGATGGGATTGTTCGTGGCGGTGTTCGCCACGCTGCGTCTAGTTTCCACGAAACGCTCGGATGAACGGCGGTTCTTCTTCGTGCTGACCGTCTTCGCCTGGCTCGATGCCGTGCTGCCCAGCATCCACAACCGGTTCGTTCTCAGCAGCGATTCGTATCTGCCCGAACTGCTGCTCGGCCTGCCGTTCGTGGCACTCGGCTTTCTGCTGGGCCGGCGGCGGAAAGTCTGGTTCCGCAGCTACCGCCCGAGCCGCAGGATCCGCTACGTCGCCGAAAGCATCAGCCCGTTCGTGATGAGCCTGGCCCTGTGCTGCCTCGCGTTCGCGCAACTGGGCAAAAACCCTTTCCTCGCTACCGCCACGTTGATACTTGCGATCACGTCCTACGCGGTGCGCAACGCCATCGTGCTGGGACAGCACCTCGCCTTCGAAGATGACCTGCGACAGCTCAAGCGAGGCCTGCAGCAAGCCATCGTGCGCGACGAGCTGTCCTCCCTGCTCAATCGCCGCGGCTTCTACCAGCTGCTCAGGCGCGAATGGGAAGGTGCTCTGAAAACAGGTCGTTCGCTCAGCGTCGCGATGATCGACATCGACAGCTTCAAGGCGTTCAACGACACCTATGGCCATCTCGCCGGTGACGACTGCCTGGCCGCAGTCGCGCATGCACTGCAACGTGAGGCGAGCCAGCAGCCCGAAGTGATTGTGGCAAGGTACGGTGGCGAGGAATTCGTCGCCCTGATGAGTGGCTACGATGTCACCGCATCGGAAGACATCCTGCAAAGGCTGCGGCGACGGGTCGAGGCCATGCAGATCCAGCATGCACGCAGCACCCAGCAGGTGGTGACGATCAGCGCCGGGCTCGCGTCGACGGCGACAGCCCCCTACCCGGACAGCGACAAACTCCTGAATGCAGCAGATGCGGCGCTGTATGTGGCGAAGCGGAGCGGGAGAAACCGGATCCAGTGGGCTGGTGACGAGGAGGTAGTAATTGCAGGCCTGGAGGACGGGAACACCGGGCGATAGTGTTGGTGCTGGTCGGCAACCTTCAAAGACTTGCCTCTCGCACAGTGCACCGGCGAAAGCTCACGATAAGGCCATGCCTGTTCGCTGCGCCATGGTCGTCTACGACATTTCGTACGCTGCCGACGCTCGCACAGACAAAAAAGGCGCCCTTTCGGGCGCCTCCGGCTCAGGGGCGTGAGCTCACCATTGCCCGTCCTTGTTGCTCCCACCGAACCTCCGATGTCTCACCGCTGACATCCTGTCGGCTCGGTATGGCTGTGGGCAACTAAAAGATACGTTGGCGGCCTCGCACCCGGTACTGGTATTTCCTACAGTAGCCATCTCATTGGCACCATGGGCGCTGAACTAACCCGGCCATGAAGCGTAACTGTCAACTCCCAAACAACTATGCAGGTCAGAGCCACTTTATTCAGGGAAGTGGCAGCGTGATGGGTGGGATTGTTCGGCTCGTCCATGAGCCTCACCCCTTCGCGCTGCGCGCTACGGGGCCATTGCCCCTGCTTGCCGCCCCGCCGGCTCAGAGCGCCCAGGTCAAACTCATCCGCGCCGACTGATCCTTGGCACGGCTGGCGAACTGTCCGCTGTAGGTGGCGTCAACCGAGACATTCGGCGCGATCGTGAAGCTGATGCCGCCGCTGATCGCCATCGCATTCCGTGCCACCGGCACGCCGGCGATGTCGAACGCACCGCCGCCGCTGGCGAAGCGCATTGTGCTGCGCGAGACCAGATCGCCCCAAGCATGCTGCCAGCCCACGCTGGCGTTGGCATGCAGACCGCCGCTCGGATCGAGCGCGAAGCTACCGCGCAGGCCCAGCGTGCCGTAGGTCTGCGCACTGTCCTGTGCGTTGACGTCCAGCGCCGCCGCCGTGCCGCTCTCGGTGATGGCGTTGGTATGCAGGCGTTGCTGTGCCACGTTGATGAACGGTGCCAGCGTGGCGTGATCCCACGTCATTGCGTAACTACCATCCACATACGCCTGCTGCGTGGCGGCGTGATAGCGGCTGCTGGCCATCTCGTTGAAGTCGCCGAACGCCATGATCCGGTTCGTGCTGACTGTCTGCCAGCCGTAGACCGCACCGCCCTGCAACTGGAACGCCCCTGCGTGGGTACTGCCATACAAGCCCACGTGTTTGTTCAACACATGCGACGAGGAACCCAGCGTATCGGCGCGGGTCGTGCTCTGGCCGGTGCCGATTACCGCGCCCAGTCGCGACGAGGCACCCACCGGCAGATCGGCACCGACCAGCAGGCCGCTGCCGTTCGCCGCCAGATACGAGGCGTTGCCGTCGCCATCATGGTGACCGCCGTGGGTCCAGGCGGAACTCCACGCGGTAACGCCGCTGGCGGTGCTGGCGCTCAGTCCGTTGGCGTTATTACTCATGCCCAGCAGATGCTGGTTGATCGCTTCGCGCACGTAGCGGTCGTCGTCGACGAGCGCGCTGCGTGTGCTGGCGTGGATCTCGCCGGAAAGCTGATCAAACGCGTGGCGTGCGGCCGGCGCACCCAATACCACCAGCGCGCTGTAGACCGCGCTGCCAAAGCCGAGCGAATTGGCCGCACCGGCCACGGCGGTCTGGTTCGGTGTCTGCGCCACCGCACTGAAGTTGATGTCGTTGCGCTGCAACGACAAGTTCACCGCATTGGCGCTGTAGCTCAACACCGGATTGAGGAACACCAGACTGGAGCTGGCCGATGCAAACTGACCGCTCACGCCACCGGCGGCGGTGACGATGGTGTAGTTGGTGCGCGGCGCCCAGTTGCCGGCCTGGGCCAGCACCACGGCGCTGCCGCCGAGGATCGTGACCTTGCCTCCCACCGCCAGCAAGCTGGCCTGGCCGGTGGGTGTGGCGTCGATGTTCAACACGCTGTTCGCCGCCTGGGTGTAGTTGCCCTGCACAGTGAGCGTGCCGATCGAACCACCCGGCCACACGGTGCCGCCGTTGACGACGTCGCCGCCGATGGTGCCGTGGCCACGCAGCGTGCCGCTGGCATTCACCTGCACGTTGCCGCCGAGGAAGGCCGAGGGCGTGTTCGCGTCGCCCACTTCCAGCGTGCCGGCGCCGACTGTGGTGGTGCCGGTGAACGCGTTGTGTCCGTTCATCACCAGCAGGCCGTTGCCGCTCTTGGTCAGCGTACCGCTGCCGGCAATCGCACCGGCGAACGTGCCCGCGTTGTTCTGGTTGAACACCAGCGCCGCATTGTCGGTGATGTTGCCCTGCAGGCGGGCGGAATCACCTTGCAGCGTGCCCGCGTTGATCGTGGTGCCACCGCTGTAGGTGTTGGCGCCGGTGAGAGTGAGTGTGCCGCTGCCGTTCTGCACCAGCGCGCCGCTGCCGGAGATCACGCCAGCGAAATTCACCGCATCGCTGCGGTTAAACGCCAGCGTGCCGTTGTCGACCACGTTGCCCACGATCGCACCGGTGGTGCCGCCACTGCCGATCTGCAGCGTGCCGCCATTGATCGTGGTGCCGCCGCGGTAACTATTGGCGCCGGCGAGGATCAAGGTGCCGCTACCGTCCTTGCTCAGCGAACCCGTGCCGGATACCACGCCGGCGAACGTACCATTGCTGCCCTGGTTGAAATCCAGCGTGGCGTTGTCGGTGATGTTGCCCTGCAGGCTGGAAGTATTCCCGCGCAAGGTGCCCGCGCTGATGGTGGTGCCGCCGGTATAGCTGTTCGCACCGGTCAGCGTGAGTACGCCGCTGCCGTTCTGGGTCAACGAACCGGTGCCGGAGATGACGCCGGCCAGCGTGCCCGCGCTGCTGAGGTCGGATACCAGAGCGCTGTTGTCGGTGATGCTGCCGACGAGGCTGCCGGTGGTGCCGCCGTTGCCGATCTGCAAGGTGCCTGCGCTGATCAGAGTATTCGTCGGTGCCAGATCGCTGTCCACGATCCAGCTGCCGGTGCCCTGCTTGGTCAAGGTACCGGCGAAGCTGGTGGTGCCGGTCACCGCAGCGGAATAAAGCTGCGTGCCGGTACCGTCGAGCGTCAGCGTCGAGCCGATGTTGCTTCCGATGTACAACGCGCCGGTGAGGGTGCTGCCGCTGATCAGCGTCACCGCGTTGGCATCGCCCGAGTTGAGATACACGGAGCCACTCAGCACGCCGGCGTTGGTCAGGTTGACCGCACCGCTGCCGAACACCGACACGCTGGCGCCGGGGCCGCTGATGCGGGAGCCGGCGGCGTTGGTGATCGTGCTGGCTCCAGCCAGCGCGATGCCGGTGCTGGTGCCTGTGATGCTGGCGCCGCCCTGGTTGATGACGTTGCCGCCCTGATGGAGAACCACGCCGACACCGGTGCCGTTGCTGTTGGTAGTGCCGTTGATGCTGGCGCCGCCCTGGTTGATCACCGTACCGATCTGCGACATGCGCACGGCGACGTTGCCGCTGATATTCGCGCCGCTGTCGTTGGTCAGCGTGCCGCCCTGAATCATCAGCACGGCGTCAGTGAGGGTGCTGTGGATGCTGGCGCCGTTCTCGTTGGTCACCTGGCTCGGGCTGCCATCGGTGACGAGCGCGTAGTTAATGCCGCTGATGCTGCTGGTGTTGCCGGTATTGATGACCGTGCCGCCGGTATGCAGCCACAGGCCGATGACGCCGCCCGCGATGCTGCCGCCATCGTGGTTGATGACCGTCGCCATGCCGCCGGTGGCGTTCACGCCGATATCCGATGCGTTCGTATGCGAGATGGTGCCGGCGTTGTCCAGTGTGCTGCCGTTGTTGACCGCAATCGGGTTGGCGAGAGTGATGCCGCTATCCACTTTCAAGGTGGCGCCCTGGTGGGCGGTGTTGTCCACCGTCACGCTGCCGGTGCCCAGTGCCGAGTTATTCGCAGCCTCCAGCGTGCCGCCGTTGATCGTGGTGCCGCCGCCATAGGTATTGGCACCGGTGAGAATCAGCTTGCCACTGCCGTTCTGCACCAGCGCGCCACTACCGGAGACCACACCACCGAAGGTGACCGCATCGCTGCGGTCGAACGCCAGCGTGCCGTTGTCGACCACGTTGCCGACGATCGCACCCGTGGTGCCACCATTGCCGATCTGCAGCGTGCCGCTGCTGATCGTGGTGCCGCCGCTATAGGTGTTGGCGCCGGTCAGAACCAGCGTGCCGTCACCGGTCTTGGCGAGCGAGCCGGCGCCGCTGACCACGCCGGCATAGATGCCGGTGGCGGTGCTGTTGGCATTGTCGCTGCCCTGGTCGAACACCACGCCAGCGCTGTTCCCCGTGGTCGGCGCGAGCGTGAGGTTGCCCGCGAACGCGGTGGTATCGCCCTGCAGGAGGCCATCCGTAATCGTCCAGTTCTGGGTGGCGGCGCCGGTCCCGGTCAGAACCCAGGTGCTGCTGCCATTCTTCTGGTACGCATTGAAGCCGCCGAAGGCAGCCCCCGATGCGAGTTGAGCCAGGGCAAAGTCGCTGTTCACGCTACCGCCCAGAGCCAGCGTATCCGCCGCCTGGCCGGCCGCGCGCACGACGGAGATGGCACCGGTGAAGACATAACCCGAACGCAGTTCCAGCGTATTGCCGCCACCGGTGAAGTCGACTGCGTCGGCTCGGATGGTGCCATCGCCGGATAAGCCGCCTGCGATCGTGCCGCCATTGATCACCGTGCTGTTGCCGTTGCTGACAACGCCCACGCCCCCCAGGCCGACGCTACCGGCAACACCGTCCGTGCCGGTCTTTGTGTAGACCCATCTGCTGTTCACGTAAGCACGGGTGTATCCACCGGTACCACCAACGCCGGCGCTGCCGCCGCTACCGCCTTGCACTGTGCCGGTATTGATCAGCACGCCATTGTTGCCAAGACTGACCGCGACGCTGCCATTGCCGCCTTGGCCGCCCGCGCCACCGTTACCGGCAACATCGCTGGGCGAACTCGAGTTGAAGTCGGCACCCCTGCCGCCGGCGCCACCAGCGCCGCCGCTGCCACCCATCAGGCTGCCCGTATTGGTGACGGTCGCATTCGTGATATCGGCTGCGGCGCCTCCCGTGCCGCCGCTGCCACCGACACTGCCAGTACTGAAGACTTCCTTGCCGATACTCGAGTCGTATGCACTCTCGCCACGGTTGCCCGTGCCACCCTGGCCGCCGACGCCGCCCACAAGGCTGCCGTTGTTGCTCACGCTGCCGCCGGTGAGGATGGCTGCCACACCGCCACTGCCGCCGATACCTGCCGCACCGTCGGGAGTGAAGGTGGGACTGGAAGAACCCGGAGCGTAGAACACGGATCCATTACCGCCCATGCCACCTTGGCCGCCCTGGCCACCGCTCACGCTACCGATATTGCTCAGGCTGCCACCAGAAAGATTCACGCCTGCACCGCCATGGCCGCCGACGCCACCGACGCCCACGGTGCCCGTGCTGCAGCCGCTGCTGCCGCAATTGGTGGACGAACTGCTACCGCTGCCGGCATAACCGCCGTAGCCGCCGATCAGGCTGCCGCTGTTGGTGGTATTGCCGCCGGTCATCGTCAACGCGGTGCCGCCTTGGCCGCCCGCGCCGCCATTGCCGCCATTCCACGCGCCAGGGGGAGTGAGCAGTGTGCTGCTGGGCGCGGCTACGACAACAGCCGCGTTCGCCAGCGCCGGCCCACCGATGCCGCCACTGCCACCACCATTGCCACCGCCGCCGCCAGTCAGCGTGCCCTCGTTGCTGAAGTTGCCGCCGTGCATGGCCAACGCATCGCCACCGTTGCCGCCGATGCCTCCGGCCGTGATGGAAATGCTGTTGCTCGTCGTGTTCCAGATAAGGGCGCCGTTGCCGCCACGGCCACCGTAGCCGCCGTTGATATAGCCCTGGTTGTCTGCGCTGAGTACGGCGCCGCCGAAGATCACCGCGGTACCGCCCGCACCACCGCTGCCGGCGTTGCCGCCGCTTCCACCGATGCTGAAGTTGCCCGCCGAGCCGCCGCTGCCGCCGTAGCCACCCGTCACCCGGCCGCCGGTCGCATTGCTGAAGCTGCCTTGGCTGCCCAGCATGACCGCGCTGCCGCCGGCGCCGCCATTGCCGCCGTTGCCGATAGCACCTTGCGCAATGGTGCTATCGGGCTGCGACGTGATCCCCCGCTGAGCACCATAGCCGCCGCGACCGCCGTAGCCGCCGGTGACCGCACCGGTTCCAAGGTTGCTGAAGCTGGCGTTGTCGCCCAACGCCACGGCCGTCCCACCGGCGCCGCCTACACCGCCGTCACCGCTGGCGCTGGTGACGATCGCGGCATTGTTCCTGCCGCCATTGCCGCCATTGCCGCCATTACCACCCCAAAGGCTACCGGCGTTGCTCGCGCTCAGGCCGCTGGCGCTTCCAGCGATGGCGCTGCCACCATTGCCGCCGCTACCGCCGACGCCACTGCTCGCGCCATAACCACCTGCGCCAGCGGTGCCTCCATCAATTCTCGCGTTGTTATTGACCAGGTTGCCGCCGGCCAGAGTGACGCCAGCCCCACCGTTCGTTCCATTACCGCCCGTGCCCTGGGTGCCGCTGCCACCAGCACCGTTCGTGCCATTCGCGCCATTGATATGAAGGCCGGTACCCGCAGCGGATGCGCCCAACTGCAGCACGCCGCCGCTGACCGTGACGCCGTTGTTGATATAACCGCCACCGGCCAGCACCAGCGTGCCGAGATCGGCCTTGGTAAGGCCATCATTCGATTGCACGGCCGCGTTGATGGTGGCGGTATAGCCAGCGCCCGCCGAACTGCCGTCACCCACCTGGATGATCGGCGCCGCGCCGTTGCTGCCCACAAGGGTCAGCGCGTCGCCGGTGAGGGTGTAGCCATTGCTGGCGAACTGCAGGCCGCTGGCCTGGACGTTTCCGGCGCTGTTGTCCACCGTCACCGTGCCGGCGGCGCCGCCGAAAATGGCGAAGCCGGGCTGCGGCGCCATCGGGGCCGGACCATTGCCGTTCACATCGGACCAGTTGACCGAGGTGACCGACCAGGTACCGTCGCCGCCACCCATCTGGGTGCTGCTGGCCAGACCGTTGCCATCCCACACGTTGAGCGTGTAGCCGGCTGTGTTGTAGAGATCGATCTGATGCTGACCGGTGAGGTTGGCGATGCTGTAGCTGCCGCCCGCCGGTGTACTGCCCAGCGTGAGGCCGCCGTTGCTCTCGGAAAGAGTGCCGCCGTAGCTGACCAGGTTGTACAGGCCCGGACCCATGCCGCCGGCATCGGTGATGTTGAGCACGGCGCCGTTGAGCGTGAGGTTTCCGCCCACCGCCACGCGATCACCGGCACCTGACGCGCCAAACGGGTTGCCCGTTGCCGGCGTGCCAAGGGAAATGTTGAGTACGCTGTTCTGCGCGAGCGACAGGTCGCCATTGATGGTGAGCGTACCCAGGGTGCCGCTCACACCCGGCGAAAGCACGCCTCCGCTTGCCACGACAACGTTGCCGCCGAGCGTGCCAACGCCACCCAGAGTGGCACCGCTGTCGACGCTCAAGGTGCCACCGGTGCTGCCCAGCACGGCACCCGCTTCTGCGGCGTCGCCGACGATCAG
This sequence comes from Rhodanobacter sp., assembly GCA_035566635.1. Lineage (GTDB taxonomy): Bacteria > Pseudomonadota > Gammaproteobacteria > Xanthomonadales > Rhodanobacteraceae > Rhodanobacter. The sequence goes on along the minus strand of DATMQY010000010.1, from coordinate 162,032 downwards.
CGTGCCCGCCGCCACTTCGGTGTTGCCGGTATAGGTGGAACTCACGCCATCGAGAATCAGCGTGCCGCTGCCGTTCTGCACCAGCGCGCCACTGCCGGTGATCGCGCCGCCGAAGCTGAGCGTGCCGCTGCGATCGAACGCCAACGTGCCCCGGTTGACCACGTCGCCGACTATCGCACCGGTGGTGCCGCCGTTGCCGATCTGCAAGGTGCCGCTGTTGATCGTGGTGCCGCCGGCATAGCTATTGGCAGCAGTCAGCGTCAACGTGCTGTTGCCGTCCTGAGCCAGTGAACCAGTGCCGGTAACCTCACCATCGAGGGTCACCGCGTCGCTGCGATAGAACACGAGCGCGCCGTTATTCACCACGTCGCTGCTGATGGAACCCGAGGTGCCGCCATTGCCGATCTGCAGCGTGCCCGCGCTGATCGTCCAAGGCGTGCTGGACGTCACCGTACCGCTCAAAATCCACGTGCTGCTGCCGGTTTTCTCGTAGGTATTGAAGCCTTGATATTGCGCGCCGCTGCCGAGCGCATCGATCGAGCCGCTCAACATTGCATTGGCACTTCCACCGAGATTGAGCGTATCGCCGCCATTAGTCGTGCCGCTGTTGCTGACGACGTTGCCGGTGATCGTGGAACCGCCTTCAAGAACGAGCGTGTTGCCGCCACCGCTGAAGTCGATGGCATCGGCCTGCACACCATTGCCCATGCCACCGGCGATGCTGCCGCTGTTGGTCAACGTGGAACCACCCGTCGAGATCACACCCACGCCGCCGGCGCCATTCGTGCTGCCGCTACCACCGTTCCCACCGGCAATGCTGCCGGTATTGGTCAGCTGTAACGCCGAACCGGTGACGCCTGCGCCACCGGCGCCGCCCGCACCGGCCACGCCATTGCTGCCAAAGCTGCCTCTCTGACTGGCACCGCCGAGGGCGCTATAGCCGCCTATGCCGCCCGTGCCGCCCGAGCCACCGGCACCACCGGCACCACCCTGGATGCTGCCGCTGTTGCTCAGCGTCAACGCGATGCCCGTAACGCCCGCGCCGCCAGTGCCACCATCGCCGCCGTTGCCGCCGTTGCTCCCGGCACCGCCATGCGCATTATGGGAGCTGCCGCCATTGCCACCGTTGCCACCATTGCCGCCGGTACCGCCCGCGCCACCGATAACGGAGCCGATATTAGTCAGCGTCGAGGCCGTGCCATTGACGCCCACCGCGCCGCTGCCACCCGGCCCACCGCTAGCGGCAGCGAAGGTATCGCCGCCATTGCCAAGATAATCGTAGCCACCCGAGCCGCTGTTGCCGCCATTTCCGCCAGCGTTACCCGCACCACCCGCGATGCCGCCGTTATTGGTGAGCGTGAAGCCCGATCCGTATACACCCGCACCGCCACCGGCGCCCGCGCCGGCGGCGCCCGCCGCACCACCGTGCGGATTCGTAGAGAAACTCCACCCGCCATTACCGCCGCTGCCGCCATTACCGCCAGCGCCACCCAATCCGCCGCTGACCTGGCTGTTGTTGATCAGCGTGAACCCACTGCCGCTGGCGGCTACCCCGCCGGTGCTGCCATCGATACCGGCGCTGCCGTCAGAGCCATAGCTGCCGCTGTTACCGTTGTTGCCGTTGCCGCCGCCAGTGCCCGTGGCATTGACGCTTGCTCCGGCACCGCCCACCGCCAGCGTCGTGCCCGTCGCCAGCGCGAAGCCGCCGCTGAAGGTGCTCGCATTGCCCAGCAGATCCAATTCGCCGCCATTGACTGACCACAAGCCGCTGGTGCTTGAGTTGGCGCCGGTAAGTATGAGCGTGCCGCTGCCAATCTTGGTCAGCGCGCCGCCGGCGCCGCCATCCTGGATCACGCCGCCGATGGTGTCGCTGGTGTTCAGGCCGCCCAGCGTCAGCGTGTTGCCGCCGAGATCGATCACGCTGCCCGCGCCGCCGGAGACTTCACCGATGCCGACGCCGCCGGTGTGTCCGCTGATGTCGAGGATGCCGCCCGTGCCGTTGTCGATCGTCGCGGTGTCGCCGGTCGATGTGCCGGTGAACAGTACGGTGCCGCCGAAAATCTGGTTGCCGTTGGCATCCGAGAGCGCGCCGGCAACACCGCCAACACCTGCGCCGTTGCTCAAGCTCACGCCGTTGTGGATCGTCGCCGTGCCCGCGCTGGACGAGCCGCCGAATGTGACCGTGCCGCCGCGAATCGTGTTGTTGCTGACAGTGACGTTGCCGCCGCTGATGTTGTTGCCGATGCCGTCGTTATTTCCGCTCAGCGTGACGCCGTTGTTGATGGTCGCGCTGCCGGCGTTCGCACTGTTGTCGAAGCTGAGCGTGCCCCCGCCGAGGGTATTGCCGATGACGTTGACGGTGAAGTTGCCGTCGCCGAGTCCGTCGCTGTTGCCGATGCCATTGTCAGTGCCGCTGCCGCTCACCACGACGCCATTGTTGAGCGTCGCGCTGCCGGCGTTCGCACTGTTGTTGAAACTGAGCGTGCCGCCGCCGAGCGTGTTGCCGGTGACGTTGACGGTACCGGTGAGATAATTGTTTCTGGCGTTGTCGCCGTTGCCGATGCCGGTGGCGCCGCTGCCCAGCGCTACGCCATTGTCGAGGGTCGCGCTGCCGGCGTTCGCGACGCCGTTGAGGCTGAGCGCGCCACCGACCAGCACCTGATTGGTGAAGCTGTAGGTGCCAGCGTCACCGTTACAGTTGCCGACCCCGTAGCAGGATCCGCCGTTGTCGCTGATCCCGTTGGCAAGGGTCTGGCTGGCCAGCGCGGCATCGGTCAATGCCACGATGCCAGCGTTGTTCACGGCGTTGCCGAACGTGCCGGTGCCGGTAACATTGAGGGTGCCGGCGGCAGCAACCGTCACACCCCCGGTGCTCAGCGCGTTCACATTGATCGCCAGCGTGCCGCCGTTGATCGTCGTCGCGCCGGTGTAGGTATTGTTGCCGGTCAGCGTTTCGTTGCCGGCATTCAGTGTCAGGCCACCGTTGCCGTTGATGGCGCCATTGAACGTATCGGTCGCATTGGTCAGCGTGAGCGTCTGCGCGCCGAGCATGACGCCGCCGGTGCCACTGAGCGACTGGATCGACGCGCCGGCATTTGTATTGCTAATATCGAACGTGCCATTGGCGATGACGACGCTGGAGTTGGCGAAGCCGCCCGTCCCAGAGAGTGCCAGTGTGCCGCCGATGTTGATGGTCGTGCTGCCGGTGTAGGTGCTGGCGCCGGTCAGCGTCAACGTGCTGCCGCCGGCGCTGTCTGTCACAGTCAGGCCGCCGCTGCCGGTCATCGCCTGCGAGATAGTCGTGGCATAGCTGTTGGTGTCGATGGTCCCGCCGCCGGCACCGAGCGTGATCGCGCGCGTGCTGGCGAGATTGAAGCTGCTGCCGAATTGCAGCGTGCCGCCGTTGAACGTAAGGCCGCCGCTGGTAGCGCCGAGGTTGGCGTCGGAGGATACCGACAGCGTACCGCCGCTGATCGTCCACGGCGTCACTGTCGCCGTGGTGCCAGTCAACGTCCAGGTGCTGGTGCCGCTCTTGAGGAAGTTCTTGAAATTGAGGTACTGGCCGCCGATGTTCGTGACATTGAACGTGGCACCCGTGCTGCTGTCGCCACCCAGAGCCAGCGTATCGTTGCCGCCGGCCACGGCCACGACGTTGCCGATGATGGTCGAGCCGGAGTCCAGCTCCAGCGAATTGGTGCCACCTGTAAAGGTAGTGGCGGCAGCCCGAGTGCCGCCGTTACCCGACAGACCCCCGCTGATCGTGCCGCTATTGATCACACTGAGATTGCTGCCGCTGAGGCCCACTCCGCCAGCACCTGTCGCACCCGCAGGTGCACCCGTACCACCGATGCCCCCTTTACCGCCGCTGATGGTGCCAGCGTTGTTCAACGTGGATTGCGACAGGAAGAAAGCAGCGCCGCCAGCGCCACCAGCGCCACCAGCACGAGTGTCATTTCCGCCATTGCCGCCGGCGCCCCCATTGACACTCCCCGTGTTCGTCAACGTCAGCGAGGTGCCGGAGATACCCATGCCACCGAGACCACCGGCGCCGCCGGTGCCACCGTCGCTTACCGGACCGCCACCGTTGCCGCCTGCACCACCGCTGATGGTGCCGGCAGCGCTGAGCGTAAAGCCGTTGCCGGCCACGCCGGCACCGCCACCACCGCCCGGGGCAGCGTGATAACCACCGCCGCCGTTACCACCGGTTCCACCCGTGATCGTTGTGCCGGCATTGCTGGTGATCGAGCTGCCGTTGGAGGCATAAATACCGGCCGCACCACCACCACCACCACCGCCATAGGCAGAGGAAGTGCTAAACCCGCCGTTGCCACCGTTGCCACCGTTCCCACCGAAAATGCTGCCCGGATTCGCAAACGCAGTGCCGGAAATCGCTTGCCCCGTCGCGGCGCCGCCACCGCCGCCGCCGCCGCCAAAACTACTAAAGCTCCCGCCGCCGCCACCGCCGCCGCCAGACCCATGGTTACCCAGACCGCCACCCTTACCGGCTCCACCACTGACGCCGATTGGTCCACCCGCGCCACCACTGCCGTTGGCGCCTTGTCCAGCGGAACCCGTACCGCTGTTAGCGCCGGCACCACCGCCATTGGCGTAGGCACCCGAAGTCACCGAACCCGCGCCCCCCGCGCCTCCGCGATTACCGCTGCTGCCAGCACCACCGTTGCCGCCGGTCACTCCACAAAGCATGGTGACGCTGGGCGTGCACACCGCCCACGCGGGCATTGCCACCGCAGCCAACGCCAAACCCACCGCTGCCGCCAGCATGCGCGACTTCAGTCCCAGCCTCGCTGGTGCAGCGACGGCACCAATGACGGCGCCACCCGGCGCGCGCGCCAGTTCTGAAACCACTTGAGGCACACCCAACGTGCGGTTGAAAACGATGCGGTAGATACGGTTCATTGGTGCGGCCCCTGAGTTGTAGCGTGGCGATGCAAGCCCGCTTGAAAATGGCGTGTGTGGTCGCCGGACCAGGTCATGCCGGGTCCGGTGAGAAGTGACTGGAAAGAGGGATAGCGGCGACGCGTCGCCGAACAGACGCGACTAGACCACCCGCACCTCCCGCAGGTTGAGTGCGGGGTCGCGCCAGAAGGCGTCGTTCTCGAAACGGCGGAACACATCCGGCGGCAATACGCTGCGACGTTCGCGCGCCTCGATCTTTTTGCGCACGGTATGCAGCCCCGGCGTGCCTGCGCGCAGGTCGAACTCGTCGGCGTTGTAGCTGACGTTGTCGAAGTCGTGCGCAAACGCCGGCTCGCCGATGAAGTCATAGATGGCCTTCACAGCAGCAGCGGGATGGCTCACCAATGTCTCGTACTGCAGCAGCATCAGGTTCGCGGTGTCTTCGCCGTAATACGCTTCCTTCAGCGCGTTGTAGGCGAAGCCGACCATGCCGTCGCCGTTGGCGAGGCCCTCGCTGCGCGAATAGACCGTGCCGCCCGGCTGGTAGTTGAAAATGGAGGACGGCTGAAAGGCATTGCGACGCACCAGCTGCTCGATGCTGTCGATGATCCACGGCATGTGCCGCACGCAGGCGATCACCTTTGCCTGCGGAAAAAGTTCCTTGAGGATACGCAGCTTGCTGCACCAGATCCGGTTGGTGTCGAACACCACGTCGGCGCTGAACTCATCGCCGTAGTAGTCATCGAACAGTCCCTGCAGGATGCGCTGACGCTGCTTGTCGGTGATGAACACCGAATATTCGTTGCGCCCGCTCATCTCCCCTTGCAGGTTATTGAACAAGCCGCTGACGGGGCTGCTCATTCCGGCATGAAAACGGGGATTTTGACGCAGGATGCCTGCAAGCAAGGTCGAGCCGGATCTCGGCAAGCCCGAAATGAAATGTACAGGTCGCAAGCAATGCCCCAGCTGGATTTGACGGTGTGATGTATGGCAAAAAACGCCCGTGAAAACGCAAGCATGTGACGGCCCGTCCTGTCCACAGGATCGCTCCCAATCACATCACGATTAAACATGTCCGTGACATGCATCACATATTTGAATGCTAAGCATCGGCGGCGGCGGACAACATGTCTGTGCGTCGCATTCTCGGAACGAAAATGCAGGATTCCGCGATTACCTGGAAATCGACTCAGCTGAGCTCGGTCAGGCTGTTGGTCCAGCGCCGCATCATGAGATCGATCGATGGCGACTGCGTGCTGCGGATGCTGGCCGCACGATAGGCCCCCGGAGAGACCCCGAAGGCTTGCTTGAATTGGCGACCTGCATGGCTCTCACCCGAAAAGCCCGACAATGGCGCCAGATCGGCCAGCGACTGTCCGTCGAAAGCCCGGTCGTCCAGCCGATCGCGCAGTTGCTGCAGCCGACGCAGTTGGACGAACCGGGCCACGCCCCCTTGGAACTCGAACAGGCGATACAGGCCAGCGCGCGAGATACCCGTCTCGCAGATGATGTCCTGCACCGAAAAATCGCGGTCAGCAAGGCGCAACTCGATCAGGCGCTGCGCCGCTTCACGGCGCACGTATTCCAGCCGGTAAAAGTCAGACCGCGCGCCGGTTCCGGCGGGGTTGATCGCCACCGACAACAGGTCGACCAGGGTGCGTGTGACGGCGGGCTGGGCGCCGGGTGGCAGATGAGTCGCCCGTTCGACCAATGCACGCAACAGCGCGCACAGCAATGCACCCTCCTCCGCCCCGATCCGGCGGCCATGCAAGCCGTCCAGATTGCCGGCGGCAGCTCGCACCGCGTCGCGCGCCACGCTGACGGTGATCAGACTTACAGCACAGGCCGCGCTTTCCATGGCCTCGCGGGTGTCGAGCAGCAGGATCTCTCCCGGAGCGATCGACACCGCCGAACCATCGGGTCCGCCGACCAACGCGCCACTCACCACGTGATGGAGCACAAAATGATCGAAACCATCGGACGCTACGCGCTCACGCCGGCGGTGGCGTACACCGCCGTACTCCCTGGCGAACAATAGCGCCCGGTCCAGTCGCCAGCTCCTGACGCGAGCGAAGAACGGATCGGCTGTGCGCTCCGTATCCGAACCCATAGCGTAGAGATCGCGGTAGCGTGCGAAAGCATCATCCGCGGCATACGCAGCGCTGTCGAAGGCGAACATCTCGCTCACCCGGCGATCTCCACGGCGGCGCGACGCCAGCCCCAGCGCGCCAGCAAGGCCGACCCGGCGCCAAAGATCGCCGCTGCCGCACACACCAGGTACAGCGCGGTAGACAAGCCATGCGCTCCGGTGCCGATGCCATCACTGACATACCCAGCGATGAACGGCCCCAGCCCCACGCCCAACACAGTGATAACCACTAGAAACAGGCGCACTCCAGCATCGCGCAGCGGCGCAGGCAACATCGACGGCAGCCCGGCCAGCGCAGCGACGGCGGCCGTGCCGCCAACCAGGGAGGTAAGCGCAAGGAGGCCGCACGCCGCTACCGATGAGGTGGCCCTTGGCAACATCCAGAGCAGCGGAACGGCAAGCAGTAATCCACCCGCCATGACAGCCATGGGTGTTACCCGTTTGCCACGCAGATCGATCAGGGCACCGGCACTCAGGTGTCCCAACGGTGACGCGACCAACAGCGCCACGCCAAAGGCGAGCGCTGCGGTGGCGGGTGTGAGCCCTTGTTCACGATGCAGCACCGAGGGCGCCCAGGCACCGACGGTCTGCACGACCAGCACACTGCCCGCGGCACCGCCAAGGTACAGGCCGATCAGTTTCGGCCGACGCCGAAACCAGTCCAGCAGCTGTTCGAGGCAGGCCATGGGGTATAGCGATGCGGGCGGTTGCTCCGCGCAACGCAACAGTATGACGATGAGTACCAGGTTCGGTGCCGCCATCACCAAGAACAACAGACGCCAGTGCGCGAGGCCCGAAGTAGGCACCCACCGATCGAGCAACGCCAGTGTCGCGCCACCGACCAGCAAGGCAAGGCTGCGCCCGACCACCGAGGCCGCAGTGAACACGGCGATCGAGCGCGCCCGCCACTGCGGCACCGAGCGTTGCACGATCAAGCCCAGCGCGAGCGGTACGAAGGCCGACTGCCCCAGCCCCACCAGCGCCCGGGCAGCGACCAGCATGTCGAATGATCGCCCGAATGCAAAAACCACCATGCCGAGCGCCCACATGGCGATGCAACCCGCCAGCAGGCGTATGCGATGCCGCGAGCTTGCCAGCGGCCAACTCGCAAGCATGCCGACGGCGTAAAGCACGGCGAACGCCGGTCCATCGAGCAGCCCCAGCTGCGCGTCCGAAAGACCCAGGTTGGCCTTCAGCAACGGGGCCGCGACGGCGGGCAGATTCCGGTCAGCGAAAGCTGCGCAATGACCGAGGGCAAGCAGACAGACAAGCGAAACTGACATGCTTCCCGAGGTCGAACGAGAATCAGACAGCGGCATGTCCTTCCCAGTCATAGGAGGCGTGAGCGGATCGAGTATGACGATGACCTCTTCCCCAATTGATCGTCTGAACTCGCTGGCTCAAGCAATAATTGCGCCATGCAGATGCTTGGACGTGATTGATGCCGCGCATCAATTTGGACGCTAGGACTGCGACAATCATTGCGAATGCTCTGGAGGCATCCGAAAGGCAACTGCGCAGCGCTTGAGGTCACTCGTCCAGGAATCTCGCCGCAACGCATGCGTCTTCGCCGCGAGCCTCACCATCCAGCCGAGCATCGCGCTTGAGTAGACATCTGCAACTATGGTGCTGATGGCTGGCGGCGACCGCAACCGAGTGGAACTTATCGTGCCGATGCGATGGTGTCACCAACCACAGGTCGCGATAGCGCGCCGCCAGGCTGGTCGTGACACTTCCAGTGCGTACTTGCCAAAAAAGGTCAGCAGTCCTTGGGGAATCAAGCGAGCTTGATGGTTATGCGGTAAACCGCACCACCGCTTGTTCATCCGTGATGCCGACAGCGCGGCCCGCGATGCGAACGCGCTGGTGCTGGACCTACGCGGCAATCATGGTGGCTTCGACGGCGAAGCGTGGTTGCTGGCCGATGCACTCGGCACCAAGCCTTCGCTCGCCGCACTCGACCTGTTCGCCGGCACCCGGGCCGGCGCTGTGCAACTCGCGAAGGAACACACCGACCGAGCTGCGGCCACGTCACCACCCATGCGCCACTGGTCGTACTGACCGACGCCGGTACGCGTTCGGCGGGAGAATTCATGGCGAGCTGGCTATGGGCCTCGGGCGCCACCGCGGTAGGCGAGCGCACCGTGGGTGCCGGCGGCGGCTTCGAGTTCAACGGTGAACCGGGCACCCCGCTGCCCGGCTCCGGCTATGCCGTGCGGCTCAGCGGCAATTTCTCCATGTTTGATGCTACCGACACGCTCGCTGAAGGCGAGCACGCTGAGGGTGCGTTGATCGACATGCTGGCGTGGGAGCACTTCGCGCCCAGTCGGACACGTCCGTTTGCTATTCAGTCTGTGGGGTTGCGGCCGGACTTTGAGCTCAGCAGCACGCTTACTGATCTGCGCGATGGTGGTCAGGGCAGTTTTGCCAAAGTGATTACACGGCTGTAGGCGGAGCACCGGCTCTGAAGAGGTATGTCAGGTTAAGGGCTCTGACCCGGATAGTTGCAGGCTTTGATCAAAAGCTGACATTGGGTCGACTGTGGAAACAGCCGCTCTATCAATAGTCGCCACGCCAAAACGGTCCGTTTTGTCCACAGCAACGCACAGCTTATCCACAGAGTTATTGTCTCGGTGGTTGAGATCAACCCGCGTATGATCGAGGCGAGTCACAAAAAACCGCCCGGGTTGTGACCGGGCGGCGGCTTGGGACTCAAACGAACTGCGGAAAAACCCTGCGATCCGTTTCGAGCGCTCTAGCATGCGAACCGTAACGAGCAGAAGGGTGCCGTGTCAACGCGCACGGCCGCAGTTTTATCCCAACAGCTCAGTGAGGCATCGCAATATGAAAACCCCAACCAGCAACAACAAACAAACCAGCCCGAAGGTGGCAACGCAGGCGAGCGCGATCCTGCGCAACCCTCGTTCGAGCGCAGCGGCGAAGGCGGTCGCTGCATCGGATCTAGCCCAGACAAGGCCAAACCCCAAACCCAAGCGATAGTCGTAACGAAAAGGCCGGGCTCTTGCCCGGCCTTTTCTTACTTCCGTCATGACCGGTCTCCTTGGCTGCGCTTGCCGGTTGTCCGTCTCGCTTATTTGATCAAACCAAGCTCTTCCAGGCGGATGGCCATCGCAACGGGCGACACGTCGAAGGCGGACGCCAAGGACGGAAACCCGCCTCCGTTGTAATGTTCGGTGCTGGCGAGGTAACACGAAAGCGCACGCAAGGCCGGAAACTCTTTGCGTACGTCATCGACCCAGGACGCGCGCAGCGCAAACGCTGTGGTGTCATCCAATTCAAAACATTCGGTTAGAAAACGCCTAAGGAATGCTTTGCGCAGCAGTTTGCTGGGCATAAGGAAAGATGCCGCGAACTTGTCAGCTTCGCGCTCATTTGCATCGCGCGCGATGCGCGTTCCGTTCAATGGGCGATCCCGGTGCACGACCGTGCCTATGCTACCGAGCATCACGTGACCCAGCTCATGGGCAAGCGTGAAGAGTCGCTCCATGGGCGACGATAGCAGGGAGATTTCGACCACCTTGTTAGCAGGGTCGATCAAGCCAGCGACATCGACCCTCACCCCATCTTGCATGTCGTGGCCCAGACCACCTTCGTGATACCGCACGGTGTAGCCGGCGAGTTCCAAGACTCTGGCCGGATCCAGAACTTTGATCGGATCGTCGGTGTCGCCGAAGAGCCCTCGACGCTGTCCCCACAATTTCAATTGAACGGAACGAGCGAGCACTTCGATTTGCTCATTGGTGTGACGTTTGCGCGCCCACCTGCGTGGCGTCAGTTGCGCAGTAAACAACAGCGCCCAACCGCGAGCAGCACGATCCGATGCAACTGGTGCCTGTGCAATCTCCCAGGACATGCGATCCCCGGGGACGTAATACGGTTGCCGGTCGCTGCTGTTGTTATCGATGTGACGATAGGGATTGCTGAAGGACGGCTTCGATGGTTCGTCGTTATCGTTCTTAATGTTCGCGCAGGGGTTCCCGGACGGGATCGCGCGCAACGCTTGCGCAAACTCTTTGAGATCAAACGAAGCCAGACCGCTGCCAACCTCGCGATCACGCGATGGCTGTTGAGTCAGGCCGTAGGATTTTTCCCACGGCATGACGTCACCGCTGGCGTGATAGGGCTGGCCTGCATCATCGTCGCCGATGAACGCGTAAGGGTTTTCGTGCTTCGATTTCAACACGCTGCTCACAGCCTGAGCTCTCCCAACAGGATCATGATTCTCCCCACCGGATGGCGCATCCAGGCACCCCTGTGCCATGCCCCGAGGCCATGATACTCCGCGCTTAGGGCTTGCGCAGAGGATACAAAAAGCGGGTCAGAGTCACTTAATTCTTGGCCGAGGCAACGTGGTGAGTGGGATTACTCGGCTCATCCTGAGCCTCACCCCTTCGCGCTGCGCGCTACGGGCCAGCCTACGGCTGTCCGAATTCGTTCCAGACGAATTCGTCGAACCGGTGGGCTCTCATCCCCGTCGTCACCATCAGAAAAGCAAAACGCCCCACTTGGGGGCGTTTTGCTTTTCTGGCGGAGAGAGTGGGATTCGAACCCACGGTAGGCTCACACCTACGGCAGTTTTCAAGACTGCTGCCTTAAACCACTCGGCCATCTCTCCAGAACTCGTTGTCTGCTGCAAGGCGCGCGTTGCGCGCCACTACGGCAGTTTTATTTCGGGCATCCTGCCCTCCCCCCTTCGGGGCCATCGACTTCGTCGATGTTCGCTACGGCTTCCTGCCTTCGCGTCAAGACTGCTGCCTTAAACCGCTCGGCCATCTCTCCAAACTTGTTCGCGATCCTTCGCGAGGGTCGTCATGCTATCAGGAACCTCGTTGCGGGTCGCTATTCGGGCCTTTCTTGGACAGCGCAATCAGGCAACCCACCAGGATCGCGATCGGGATCAGCGCGCCGATCAGCGGAAACAGCAGTACGGGTTCGCGGATCACCATCGGCACAATCTGGGTGGCGGTGGCGAAGCCGATGGTCCACAGGCGCCAGCGGCGGCTGTGGCGGCCGAACCAGAAGCTGGCGAGAAGCAACAGCATTGCTGTGACCGAAAGCACGAAGTCGATCGTCGGTAGTTGCCACACGCTTGCGAAACCGAGCCGGGTGCCGATGACGGAGGCCAGCACCAGCAGCAGGAAGTAGCTGGTGTAGAACTCCACCTTGTCCCACTTCCCGCGAACGGGCGCCGGCGCGCTCATGCGATGCGATCCAGCCCGGCCATGTACGGGCGCAGTGCTTCGGGCACGCTGATCGAGCCATCAGCGTTCTGATTGTTCTCCATCACCGCGATCAGGGTGCGGCCGATGGCGAGACCGGAGCCGTTCAAGGTGTGCACCAGTTCGGGCTTGCCGGTGTCGGCGTTGCGCACGCGGGCCTGCAGACGGCGCGCCTGGAAGTCCTCGCAGTTGGAGCAGCTGGAGATTTCGCGGTAGGTGCTCTGGCTGGGCAGCCACACTTCCAGGTCATAGGTCTTGGTCGCGCCGAAGCCCATGTCGCCGGTGCACAGCAGCAGCTTGCGATACGGCAGACCGAGTTTCTGCAGCACGGTCTCGGCGTGACCGACCATTTCTTCCAGTTGTGCGTAGGAGTCGCTGGCGCGGGCGATCTGCACCATCTCGACTTTCTCGAACTGGTGCTGGCGAATCATGCCGCGGGTGTCGCGACCGTAGCTGCCGGCCTCGGCACGGAAGCACAGCGAGTGCGCAGTCATGCGCAGCGGCAGTGCGTCGGCGTCCTGGATGGTGTCGCGCACCAGGTTGGTCAGCGACACTTCGGCGGTGGGAATCAAGTAGCGCTTCGTGTCGCCGACCTGGGTGGCGAACAGGTCTTCCTCGAACTTCGGCAACTGGCCGGTGCCCTGCATGCTGTCGGCGTTGACGATCACCGGCACGTTGCATTCGAGATAGCCGTGCTCGCCGGTGTGCAGGTCGAGCATGAACTGGCCGAGCGCGCGATGCAGGTGTGCGAGCTGGCCGCGCAACACGGTGAAGCGTGCGCCGGACAGCTTGGCGCCGGCGTCGCCGTCGAGCCAGCCGTGACGCTCGCCCAGCTCGACGTGATCCTTCACCGCGAAGTCGAAGCTGCGTGGCGTACCCCAGCGGCTTGTCTCGACGTTGTCGCTCTCGTCCTTGCCGAGCGGCACCGACTCGTGCGGGATGTTCGGGATGCCCAGCGCAATGTCGGCAAGCTTGGCCTGGACATCGGCCAGCGCCTGCTCGTTGGCTTTGAGCTTGTCGCCCAGACCCGCGACTTCAGCCATCAATGCGGCAACATCCTCGCCCTTCGCCTTGGCCTGACCGATCGACTTGGAGCGCGTGTTGCGCAGGTTCTGCAGCTCCTGCGTCTCCATCGCCAGCTGCTTGCGCGAGCTTTCCAGCGCATCGACGGCGGACACGTCGAGCTGGTAGTTGCGGGCTTCCTTGAGGCGCACGGCGGTTTCGGCAAGGCGCGAGCGCAGCAGTGCGGGATCCAGCATGATCGAGTCCAGATAAAGGCTTGAACCCTGAATTATCGCTGCCGGGTGGCAATCGCCGCAATGAATACCGGGCGGCGCAGCAAGGCCGCCCGGCTTGCACTCGGTTCAACTCGCCAGTTTGCGTTCACTACGACCCAGCCACCACGCCATGGCGGCGCCGGCTATCAGCCAGCCGACGAGTTGTTCGACCAGCGCTGCCAGGGTGAAGTCGAGCGGGAAGCGATACCAGTTCCAATACGGCAGCAGCGTGCTGAGCCAGGCGAATACCGCGGCGGCGGCCGCGATGGCGAGACGACGACGGAAGCCGACAACGGCCAGGCCCATCACGAAGGCCAGCGCGAGCGCGCTCAACGTATCCGATGCCCACTGCCGCCCGATCTGCGGCCCCATCTGGGTCATGTCCTCTCCTTGCGGCAGATAGACCACCCAGGCGTAAGGTGAACGTATGGCCTTTTGCCGGTAGGCAATGACCTCCGCCGCATCGCCCATTTTCTTTGGATCCAGCGCCGGCAGGATGTAGACGCCGGGCTGGTCGCCGAGTCCCTCGTGCAGGGCGCTGAGTACCACGTTTTCGTTGGCCGGCAGCTTGAGACCCACATTGCCCAATCCCAGCGCCATATGCGCCGCAACGCCCCAGAGAAACATCAGGATGCCGCCGATCAGACCCGCCACGAGTACGCGCATGATTCACCCTCCCCGGTTGATGCAGTGAATCTATGCCGAGCGTCGCGATCGCTGCAAGGGTGCGCGCAGCAGCATCCGCGAGACACCTCGCGCGTTCCACGATCGAGGGTGCATTGCCCGCGAACAGGCTCCTACTTGCGCGCCTTTTCACGGGCGGCGCGCAAGGCCAGCAATTTTTCGCGCAGCTGCAGCTCCAGCCCGCGTTCGACCGGCTCGTAGAACACGCTGCCGGCCAGCGCATCGGGCAGGCATTGCTGATCGAGCGCGATGCCGCCTTCGGCGTCATGGTCGTACTGGTAACCCTTGCCGTAGCCGAGGCCTTTCATCAATTTGGTCGGCGCGTTGCGCAGGTGCATCGGCACTTCCAGCGTGCCGCCGTCGCGCACCGCGGCGCGTGCCTTGTTGTAGGCCATGTAGGCGGCGTTGCTCTTGGGCGAGATCGCCAGCCAGATCGCCAGCTGTGCCAGCCCCAGCTCACCTTCGGGACTGCCGAGACGTTCGTAGGTATCCCACGCATCCAGCGCCATGCGCCAGGCGCGCGGTTCGGCCAGGCCGACGTCTTCCACCGCCATGCGGGTCATGCGTCGCGCCAAGTATAGCGGGTCGACGCCACCGTCGAGCATGCGGCACAGCCAGTAGACGGCGGCGTCGGGATCGGACGAGCGCACGGATTTGTGCAGCGCCGAGATCTGGTCGTAGAACTGCTCGCCCATCTTGTCGAAACGACGGGTGCGGTCGGCCAGCACCTGGGCCAACGTCGCCTCGTCGATCCGTCCGTCTCCAGCGAGTTCAGCGGCGATTTCCAGCAAGGTCAGCGCGCGACGCACATCGCCGTCGGCGGCCTGGGCGATCGACTCCAGCGACTCGTCGCCCACCTGCAGCTGCAGCTCACCGAGGCCACGTTCGCTGTCGGCCAGCGCACGCTTGAGTGCGGCCACGATGTCATCGGTCGAGATCGGTTCCAGCACGTGCACGCGGCAGCGCGACAGCAGCGCGGAGTTCAACTCGAACGACGGGTTCTCGGTAGTCGCGCCGATGAAGATGATCACGCCTTTTTCGATATGCGGCAGGAACGCGTCCTGCTGGGTCTTGTTGAAGCGATGCACTTCGTCGACGAACAGCACGGTGCGCCGGCCTTGCGCGAAATTCACCTCGGCCTCGGCCAGCGCCTTGCGCACGTCGGGCAGGCCTGAGAGCACGGCGGAGATGGCACGGAAATCCGCGTCGGCATAGCGCGCCACCAGCAGCGCCAGTGTGGTCTTGCCGCAACCGGGCGGACCCCACAGCACCATCGAATGGATCTTGCCGGCTTCGAGTGCGCGGCGCAGCGCCTTGTCCGGGCCGACCAGACGCTGCTGGCCGACGATTTCGTCCAGGCTGCGCGGGCGCATGCGCTCGGCCAGTGGTTTGAGCGCGTCGGGTTCGGCGAACAGGCCGGGCGTGGGCGTCGAGACAGAACGGGGCATGCCGGCATGATACGGCATGCCCTGCCAGCCGGCTGGTTCATCAGGATGAAGCGGATTGCCGCTATGATGCCCACGCTGCGGCCTTGACTCGCGGCATACCGGTCGGGAGCAGGACGCAAGTGAAGTGTGAGGGTGCCTATTCCTTCCACGTGAACGATTGTCGTGGCAGGTCTGCCTGCGCACGCCCGTCCAGCACGATGTTCTGCGCATGAGCGAGCTGCGTCGTCGAATCTACCGCCTCCACACGGGTCTCATCGGACTGCTTCTGTTGTTTTTCCTGTGCGGCTCCGCCAGCGCTGCGGGCGGCGATCCATGGGCACCCTTCGACGCACCCTGGTTCGACCAGGTCGGCATCGCCGAAGGATTGCCGCATTCGGTCACGACCGCCCTCGTGCAGGATCGCCAAGGTCTGATCTGGATCGGTACCCAGGGCGGCGTGACCCGTTACGACGGCTACCGCACTCAGGTGTTCGGGGCAGGCATTGGCACCGCAGCGGGCCTGCCCGACGCTTACGTGCGCAGCCTGCTTGCGTTGCCGGATGGCGGTGTACTGATCGGTACCGATGCCGGCGGACTGGCCCGTTTCGACCCCGCCAGCAACGCTTTCCGCACGTATCCGATCGGTGCCAACGGCACCTCGGACGGCAAGATCTACACGCTCGCGACGGATCATGCCGGTGGCGTGTGGATCGCCACCGAACGCGGCCTGGATCATCTGGATCTGCGCACGGACACGATCAGCCACTTGCGTCTCGGCCCCGGTATCTCGTCGCGCAATTTCAGCGTGTTGCAGGATCGGGCCGGCAATCTGTGGCTCGGCAACAACAACGGGCTGTTTGTTCGCCACACAGGCTCAACCGGTTTTGTGCGACCCGCCCATGCCGACGGCGCCCCCCGCAACGCGGGCGTCGCCACCGTACTGAGCAACCAGGTCTGGGCCATCCACGAAGACCACTCGGGTCGGCTGTGGGTAGGCAGTGGGCAAGCCGGCGCGGCCTATCGCGATATCGATGGACAGTGGCAGACCGTGCCGGGTTTCAGCGGCTATCAGGGGACGGCGCGACAGCCCACCGTGCGCGATTTTCTCGAAACCGTCGCGGGCACGATCTGGATCGGCACCGATGGCAGCGGCGTCATCGAATACACGCCGGGCAGCGATCACGTGCGCATGATCGACCACGACGCCGCGGTGCCTTCATCGTTGCCCGGCAGCGGCGTGCGCGCGCTGCTGCAGGATCGCTCGGAGAACATCTGGGTGGCGACCGATTTCGGCGCCGCGCGTACCAATACCCGTGCCCGCACGGCCTTCTCCATGCTGCCGTCGCCGCTGAACCCGCTCGCGCTTGCCAACAGCAACGTGCACGGCATCTACGTCGATAGCCGCAGCCGCATTTGGCTGGGTCTCAGTTCCGGCCTGATCGACGTGATCGATCTGAAAGCCGGCAGCATGCAGCATCTGCATCTGGGCGGCAGCCAGGCCCATCGCGACGTGCACAGTTTTACCGAAACCGCGGACGGATCGATCTGGGTTGCCACCCAGGGGCTGGCACGTATCGACCCCGATACGCTCGCCATCCAAAGCTCGGTGCTGCCGGCACTCGACAACACCACCGTGTTGAACCTGCAGTCCGATGCGTCGCAACTGCTGCTCGGCACGTATGAAGGCGCCTATCGCTACGACACCCACACGCACAAACTGGATCACCTCACTCACCTGGCAAACGATCCGCACAGCCTGGCCAGCAACACGGTACGGCAAATCACCCGGGTGGGCTCAAACTGGTGGTACAGCACGACCGCCGGCATCAGCATCGCGAGCGATACCAGCGGCGACAGCTTCGACCAGCTGACCCACCGTTCGGGTGATCCGACCAGCCTGCCGCAAGACTTCGTCAGCTCGGTCACGCTCGATCCGAAGGGGCGGCTGTGGGTGAGCACGTTTGGCGGACTCGGCAAGATCGACCCCTATGTGCCCGGCGGTCCCTACCGTTTTCACAACATCGGCATCCAGCAGGGGCTGGCCAGCGACAAGCTCAACGCCGTGCTGGCGGATGGCAGCGGCAACGTCTGGCTGAGCATGTCCAATGGCGTGGCGGCGGTCGATGGCGACACCCTAGCGGTGCGCAACCTCGGCACCCGCGATGGCTTGCGCATTTCCGGCTACATCAGCATCGCCGCTGCGCACGCCCCCGGTGGCGAATTGCTGTTTGGCGGACTCGGCGGGCTGACAGTGATCCGCCCCCAGGAGCAACCACCAAAGAACAGAAATGCACCATTGATGATCACCCAGGCCGTGCTCGATGGCGTGTCGCTACCGTTCGGCCAGCTTCCGCACGACGGCGACACGCTCACGCTGAATCGACATGGTCGCAGTTTGCGCGCGGGCTTCGCCCTGCTTGACTACCAGGCTCCGATGGAAACCTCCTACAGCTACCGAATGGAGGGCTTCGACGATGACTGGATCGAACTGCCCAAGGGCAGCTTGCCGACGGCCATCTATACCAATCTTCCGTATGGCGACTACACGCTGCGGCTGCGCGCCAAAACGCATGGCATGTATCCGCGCAGCATCGAAACCTCCCTGCATGTGTCGGTCAGTCCGTTTTGGTACGAAACAATACTGGCCAATATCCTCGGCATCCTGCTGCTGCTCGTGGCGATATTCGGCCTGGTTCATCTGCGCACGCTTTATCTCCGGCAGCAGGCTCGAAACCTGCAGCGGCAGATCGACGATCGCACGCGCGATCTGCAGGCAGCCAATCAGCGTCTCGATCAGCTTGCTGGCACCGACGAGCTTACCGGCATCTACAATCGTCGCCGCTTTCTTGAGCTGGTGCAGGACCGTCGGAAGCTGGCCACTCACCATGCGGGTTGCATGGCCCTGCTCGATCTTGATCACTTCAAGCTCGTCAACGACACCTATGGCCACCTCGCCGGCGATGCCGTGATCCGCGCCGCAACGGCAGTAATCCAGCAGCATTGCCGCTCAGGCGATCTGGTCGGACGCTACGGTGGCGAGGAGTTGCTGCTATGCCTGCCCGATACCGACCTGCAGCATGCGATGGTGGTCAGCGAACGCATTCGCGAGGCTCTGGCTCATACCTCGGTGGAGCACGACGGGCAATCGATCTCGGTGACGGTCAGCATCGGCGTCGCCGCGATGTGCCCAGACGAATCGATCGAGCAATGGTTGTCGCGTGCAGACAAGGCGTTGTACGAGGCCAAGCGCGCTGGCCGCAATCGTTGCGTCATCGCGAGCTGAGCGAGGCGGTCAGCCCGTGTCGGCGTTGTTTCCCCGCGTCATCGTGTACTGGCGATAGAGGCCGTAGCCCACACCACACAGACCGGTGAGCGTGGCCGGTATCAGCAAGGTACGCTCGCCGAGCACGCGGAACAGCAAGGCGCCGGCCGCACTGCCGAACGTGAATGTGCTGACCACCAGCAGGCAGACGCGGATGCGCAAGGTGTCCACCTCCAGCCCGCGCAGGCGCTCGCCGATGTAGATGCCCAGGTCGGTGAACATGCCTGAGACATGGGTGGTGCGGAACACCATGCCGCTATAGGTACTGGCCATGCCGTTCTGCAGCCCCGCTGCCATCGCGGCCAGGTACAGGCCCACCGAGCTGCCGGCCTCCAGCAGTGGCACCGCGGCAAACAGCAGCGACGACTCCAGCACCAGCGCCACGCCATAGCGCCGACCAAGCTTCAGCGTGTGCTGCTGCACGATCAGGCCACTGAACAGGGCGCCCGCCACGAAGGCGCCGATCGACAGCAGCCAGTGCCACGCCTCGCCGCCGTCGCCCGTGCCCACCGCGATGCCAAGCAGGCTGGTGGATCCGGTCAGGTTGGTGATCGACTGGTGGCGAAAACCCATGTAGCCGGCGGCGTTGACCATGCCGGCGATGAAGGCGAGCACACCGCCGCCGATCCACGCCCAGCGCGGCAACCGGCGCAACACGGTCACGACTGCATCAATCCTTCAGCGGCTGCACGTCGATCACCGGCGCGTCGCCGATCACGTCGGTGCCTTTCGGTGGCACGAAGTTGAAGGCGGACGGCGGGATCGTCGCGTTGCGCTGCCAGTCGGTGAAGCGGATGTCGGTGGTGGAGCCGAGCTGGTCGCGGAACGTCATCCGCGCGAGACCGTTGGCGTCGAAGCCGAGGTCGGCATAGTCGAACTGCGGATCCTTGCCGGTCGAGGTAAGTCGCAGCCAGCTCAGTCCGTCATGCTCGCCCTGTTCGGCAACCTTGAAGTTCCTGTCCAGCTGTTTTACGTCGGTCAGCACGGTGAGCGGGCTGTGCGCCTCTTCGGTGCTTTGCACGCGCACGGTAACCTGTTCCAACTCCGGGTCGTACATCCATACCCGGCTACCGTCGGCGACGATGGTCTGCTTGTACGGCACCAGCGTGTCCCAGCGGAACTGGCGCGGCGCTTCCAGCGCCAGCGTGCCGGAGCTGGTCTTGCTGCTCTTGCCGTTGATGTCGGTCAGCGACTGGTTGAAATGCCCGGTGAGCGAATGCAGACCACTGGCGAACGCGTCCAGCCGCGCACGCGCCGAACCGCTGGCGGCTTGCGCCACAGCGCTCAACGACAGCATAAGCACAACGGTGGTGACGGCAAGCATGAAGCGTTTCATCGGATTCCCGGAATGCAGTGATGGCGGTGAATTGTGGAGCGCACCGGCTTAACGGAACTGTAGGAGCCCGCTGGCAGGCACACAGTTTCGCAGGGCTGGCACTCCCACCGGCGCTTGTCCTTGTGTGCCGTGTCCTCAGTTCTTTGGCGGTGGCGGGGCCAGCACTTCGCGGTTGCCATTGTGCTGCGGGGCGCTGACCACGCCGTCCTGCTCCATCTGCTCGACCAGCCGCGCGGCGCGGTTGTAGCCGATGCGCAGGTGTCGCTGCACGCCGGAGATCGAGGCGCGCCGCGTCTGCGTGACCACTGCCACGGCCTTGTCGTACAGCAGCGTATCGGCATCGCCGCCGCCTTCTTCGCCATCTTGCGGCAGGCCGGAGTCGTTGATGTACTTGCCATCGCTGGTGGCCTGCACTTCCTCCAGCACGCCCTCGATGTACTGCGGCGCACCCTGCGATTTCAGCCAGGCGACCACGTGATGCACCTCGTGGTCATCGACGAAGGCGCCGTGCACACGCTCCGGCGTGGCGGTGCCGGGCGGCAGGTAGAGCATGTCGCCGTGGCCGAGCAACGCTTCCGCACCGCTCTGATCGAGAATCGTGCGCGAGTCGATCTTGCTGGAGACCTGGAACGCGATACGCGTCGGGATGTTCGCCTTGATCAGACCGGTGATCACGTCCACCGACGGGCGCTGGGTGGCCAGGATCAGGTGCACGCCGGCAGCACGCGCCTTCTGCGCCAGACGGGCGATCAGCTCTTCGACCTTCTTGCCGACGATCATCATCATGTCGGCGAATTCGTCGATGATGATCACGATGTACGGCAACGGTTCCAGCGGTTCGGCGGCCAGGTTCGGCATGTCCGGGTTTGGCCGGAACAGCGGATCGAGCAGCGGCTGGCCGGCGTTCTCGGCGTCCTTCACCTTCTTGTTGAAGCCGCCGAGATTGCGCACGCCGACGGCGGCCATCAGCTTGTAGCGGCGCTCCATCTCGGCGACACACCAACGCAAGGCGTTGGCCGCTTCCTTCATGTCGGTGACCACCGGCGCCAGCAGATGCGGGATGCCCTCGTACACCGAGAGTTCCAGCATCTTCGGGTCGATCATGATCATCCGCACGTCTTTCGCGCTGGCCTTGTACAGCAGGCTCAGCACCATCGCGTTTACCGCCACCGACTTGCCCGAACCCGTGGTGCCGGCGACCAGCAGGTGCGGCATCTTGGCCAGGTCGACCACCACCGGCTTGCCGCCGATGTCCTTGCCCAGCGCCAGCGCCAGCGGCGACTTCAGCTGGTCGTACTTGTCCGAACGCAGGATCTCCGACAGGTAGACGATCTGCTTGTGGGTATTCGGGATCTCCAGCCCGATCACGTTCTTGCCGGGGATCACGTCGACCACGCGCACGCTGACCACCGACAAGCCACGCGCGATGTCCTTGTCCAGACTGGACACCTGCGAACCGCGGATGCCGGGTGCAGGCTCCATCTCGAAACGGGTGATCACCGGACCCGGATAGGCACCGACCACCTTGGCGTCGATCTTGAAATCCTTGAGCTTGAACTCGACCTGGCGCGAGAGCACCTCGAGGGTTTCCTCGGAATAGCCCGGCCCCTGCGGCGGCGCTTCGTCCAGCAGCGACAGCGGCGGCAGTTCGCCCGGCGTGGCGGCGCCGACGAACAGCGGAATCTGCGTTTCCAGTTTGGCCCGCTCACTCTTGATCACCGGCGCGGGCGCGGCCTCGATGCGTACCGGCTCGCGCTTGGCCTGCTTCACCGCATCGGCCTTCTTGACCACCTCGCGCTCGGTACGCGCCTGCCGCGCAGCCATCGCCTGCGGCGCCTGGCGCAGTTTGTCCCGAGCCCAGGCCAGCAGTTGCAGCACGCCCTGCCCGGTCCAGTCCATCACCTTGAACCACGACAACCCGGTGGCTAGCGTCACCGCAATCAGGAACAGCGCCAGCAACAGCAGCGGCGCACCCTTGGCGCCGAACGCACTGAGCAAGGTGTCGCCGACCCACACGCCGATGATGCCGCCGACACCTTGCGGCAGCACCTGCGTGTCGTGGAAATTGAGGTACAGCAGCGCCGGGCCGGTGATGAAGAAGAACACAAAGCCGATCAGACGCAGCGCCGGCTCCCACGGATGCACCGTCTGC
The DNA here is from genome assembly GCA_035566635.1 of Rhodanobacter sp. Classification (GTDB taxonomy): domain Bacteria; phylum Pseudomonadota; class Gammaproteobacteria; order Xanthomonadales; family Rhodanobacteraceae; genus Rhodanobacter. Next base: position 139,528 of record DATMQY010000010.1, on the reverse strand, counting down.
TCGCCGCGCTGGCGCAGCACCTGCACACCCAGCAACAGCAGTAGCAATGGGAAACAGTAGGCGACCAGGCCGAAAATCCAGCGCAGCAGATCGGCGACGTACGCACCGACGGTGCCGCCGAAATTGTGCGCGTGCTCCAGCTGGCCGGCATTCGTCCAGCTGGGGTCGTGCGCGTTGTAACTGAACAGGCACACCAGCAGATACAGCGCCAGTGGCAGCAGCAGCAAGGCGCCGGCTTCACGCAGCCGGCGCTTCAGCTCCTCGCTGAGGCCTTCCCTCGGTTGTTGCTTGACGTTTGCACTTCGCGCCACCTTGGAGGGCTTCCCTTTTTTAGACTGGCTCGTTCCAGACAGGGTCAGAGCATACCTTGCAATGCCGGATGCACCAGCTTGCCGCCGTCGACGTTGATGCCGCCGCTCAGCGGGGCAAACTCACGCCACTCGTTGCCGGCAGCCAGGCGCTGCACGTACGGCAGGATCGCGGCGGAGATTGCGACCGAGGAGGTCTGCGGCACCGCGCCCGGCATGTTGGTCACGCAGAAGTGCGTCACGCCGTGCACGTCGTAGGTCGGTTCCTTCCAGGTGGTCGGACGCGAGGTCTCGAAGCAGCCGCCTTGGTCGATCGCGATATCCACCAGCACGCTGCCCGGCTCCATCGTCTTGACCATTGCCTCGGTGACCACCCGCGGCGCCTTGGCGCTGGGCACCAGCACCGCGCCGACCACGATGTCGGCGTCGCGTACTTCCTCGGCTACCGACGACTCGTAGGCATACAGCGCAGTGACGTTCGGACCCATCGCCATCATCTCGGCGAGACGGTCCTGACGCTTGTCGAACACCACCACGTTGGCACCCGCAGCAGCAGCCAGCGCAGCGGCTGCACCACCGGCGGCGCCGGCGCCGAGCACGACGACCTTGCCACGCGGGGTGGAGGCCATGCCACCCAGCAGCTTGCCCTTGCCGCCCTGCGGGCGATGCAGCAGGGTGGTGCCGATCTGGGTGGCGATGCGGCCGGCAATCACCGACATCGGCAGCAGCAGCGGCAGCACGCCGTTTTCTTCCACCGACTCGAACGCCACGCCGGTCAGGCCGATGTCGAGCAGGCTTTTGGTCAGCGCGGGTTCGGCGGCCAGATGCAGATAGCAGAACAGCAGGTGATGCTTCTTCAGCAACGCCAGGTCACCGGCCACCGGCTCCTTCACCTTGACGATCAGCTCGCCGGCCTCGTACAGCGCGGCGGCATCCGGCACGATCTTGATGCCTTCCTTGACGTAGGCCTCGTCGGCAAAGCCGCTCTTCAGGCCTGCACCAGCCTGGATGAACACTTCGTGGCCACGGCGCACCAGATCGGCGGCGGCGGCGGGAACGAGGGCAACACGACCTTCAAGGGTCTTGGTTTCGGAGGGGATACCGATACGCATGGGAGGCAGTCCTGTGGGGGTTCGTAGCAAGGGCAACTTGCGTGCCCGAGCATGGTTAATAAAGCATCACTCGCTGGAAAGCTTGAATCGGTGGGCTCCCTTCCCCATCCTTGCGGGTTCAAGACTCCGCCTCGTCCCGCGCAACGGTCAGATGAAACCGCCGCAGGGGTTGAAGCGAATAACGATCAACGCTGCCAGCAAACCCAAGGATTATAACCATGACCACCCCCAAGCACAGCCGTCTGCTGATCCTCGGCTCCGGCCCCGCCGGCTACACCGCTGCGGTGTATGCGGCGCGTGCCAACCTGAAGCCGACGATGATCACTGGCATGCAGCAGGGCGGCCAGCTGATGACCACCACCGACGTGGACAACTGGCCGGGTGACGTCGAGGGCCTGCAGGGCCCGGCGCTGATGCAGCGCATGGCCGAACATGCCGAGCGCTTCCACACCGAGATGATCTTCGACCACATTCATAGCGTCGATCTCAAGCAGCGCCCGTTCCGTCTCAAGGGCGACTCAGGCGAGTACACGGCCGACGCGCTGATCATCGCCACCGGCGCCACTGCGAAGTACCTCGGCATCGCCAGCGAGGAGAAGTACAAGGGCAAGGGGGTATCCGCCTGCGCCACTTGCGACGGCTTCTTCTTCCGCGAACAGGACGTGGTGATCGTCGGCGGCGGCAATACCGCGGTCGAGGAAGCGCTGTACCTCGCCAACATCTGCCGCAAGGTCACCCTGGTGCATCGCCGCGACAAGCTGCGCGCCGAGAAGATCATGCAGGACAAGCTGTTCGAGAAGGCCGCCCACGGCAAGATCGAACTGGTGTGGAACAGCGCGATTGACGAAGTACTGGGCGACGCCTCCGGTGTCACCGGCGTGCGCGTGAAGGACGTCAACTCGGGCGCCACCCGCGACATCGAGGCGACCGGCTTCTTCGTGGCGATTGGTCATACGCCGAACACCGGTATCTTCGAGAGCCAGCTCGACATGCGCGACGGTTACATCCGGATCCGTACCGGCCTGGACGGCATGGCCACGATGACCTCGGTGCCGGGCGTGTTCGCCGCCGGCGACGTCGCCGATCACGTGTATCGCCAGGCAGTGACTTCAGCCGGCTTCGGCTGCATGGCCGCGCTGGATGCCGAGCGTTGGTTGGATCAGCAGACCCCGGCTGGTTGATGAATCTGCGCAGCATTACGACTACATGCTCAAGCGTGCCTTGATCGAGGCACGCTTCCATACGGCGATTGATCAGCTGCCGGCAGATGCGTGGGACGCGCTGCGCGCCGACGCGAATCCGTTCGTGTCGCACGCATTCCTGGCCGCACTGGAACAAAGCGGCTGCATCCGTCCCGATTGGGGCTGGCAGGCCCATCACCTGGGCCTGTATGAAGATGGCCGGCTGCTCGCGGCCGCGCCGCTGTACCTGAAAGGCAATTCGCACGGCGAGTTCGTGTTCGACTGGAGCTGGGCCAGCGCCTGGCAACGCGCCGGAGGCGAGTACTACCCGAAGCTGCTCAATGGCGTGCCCTACTCGCCGGTGCCCGGCCCGCGCCTGCTCGCGGGCGATGACCAACGTACGCCGATGCTGCAACGAGCGCTGGTCGAAGCGATGCGCGGCGAAGCGGAGCGGCTGGGATTATCCTCGGTGCATGCGAACTTCCTGCAACCCGCCGAGCTCGACGCGTTCGACGATGACTGGCTCGTTCGCTCCGACGTGCAATTCCACTGGCACAACCACGGCTATCGCCACTTCCCGGATTTTCTCGCTGCGCTCAATCACAAGAAGCGCAAGAATATTCTGCGCGAACGCAGCCAGTTGGCTGCCGGCGGCGTGGCCATCGAATGGCGCAGCGGCGATACGCTGAGCCGCGACGAATGGCGGCAAGTGCATGCGCTGTACGAAACCACGTTCGACATGAAAGGCAACCACGCAGCGCTGACCGCGGCGTTTTTCAGCCGGCTCGGCGAACTGGGGCAGACCGTGCAGCTGGCACTCGCATGCCACGATGAAAATATCGTCGCGATGGCGCTGTTCGTGCAGAGCGACAGCGTGCTGTACGGCCGTTACTGGGGCGCGTCGATGGATGTGCCCGGCTTGCATTTCGAGCTGTGCTACTACCGCGGCATCGAGCACGCGATCACGCACAAGCTGGCCCGCTTCGAGCCCGGCGCGCAAGGCGAACACAAGCTGGCACGCGGCTTTCTGCCGGTACGTACGCACTCGCGGCACTATCTGGCAAACCCGGATTTTCGCGCTGCCGTGGCCGTGGCGCTTGCCAACGAGGCGCAAGCGGTCGACGCTTATGCCGCCGAGCTGCAAAGCCACAACCCCTACGCCGATCACGGCCACGCCGAACGATGATGCGCCTGCCGCTACTGGATCCCGCTGAATGGGATCGCTTTCCCGACCCGTGCCATGCGCTGGTCGAGCCGAATGGCCTGCTGGCGTTCGGCGGCGACCTGTCGCCACAGCGGCTGCTGGCCGCCTACAGCAATGGCATTTTTCCATGGTTCGGCGAGGGTGATCCGATCCTGTGGTGGTCGCCCGATCCGCGATGCGTATTTCGTACTGCCGACCTGAAGATCAATCGCAGTTTGCGCCGCCAACTGGCTGACAAAAGCTGGCGTCTCACCGTGGATCACGCGTTCGACGATGTCATTCGCGAATGCGCCAAGCCACGCCACGATGATTCGGGTACCTGGATCGTGCCGGTAATGATCGACGCGTACGCGCAACTGCATCGGCAAGGTCACGCGCACAGCGTGGAGGTGTGGGACGGCAAGCGATTGGTCGGCGGCATCTACGGCGTCGCCATCGGCAAGTTGTTCTGCGGCGAGTCGATGTTCAGCGTCGAGAGCGGCGGCTCGAAGGTGGCGCTGGCCGCGCTCGCCCACTTGCTGCACGGCATGGATTTCCCGCTGATCGACACCCAGGTCAGCAACCCGCATACGCTCGGTCTGGGTGCGATCGAAATACCGCGTGTGCAGTTCCTGCAGGAAGTAGAGCGACTCAGTCGGCTGCCCGCACACGCCGGCAGCTGGGCTGACCTCACACCACGATTGCTGCAGCCATGCGCGGGCTACGCCGTGGCAGCTTCGGACGACTGACTGCCGGCGGACGCGCTGCCGATCATCCAGAACAGCAACACTCAGCCAGCCCGCAACGTGTACTTGCGCGCCACATAATCGTCGAGGATGCCCACGAATTCGTTGGCAATATTGTCGCCGCGCAAGGTCAATGCCTTCTCGCCGTCGATGAACACCGGCGCTGCCGGCGCCTCGCCATTGCCGGGCAGCGAGATACCGATGTTGGCGTGCTTGGATTCACCCGGACCGTTGACGATGCAGCCCATTACCGCCAGCGTGAGATTCTCCACGCCGTCGTACTTGATGCGCCACAACGGCATCTGTTCGCGCACGTGTTCCTGCACGGTTTTCGCCAATTCCTGGAAAAACTCGCTGGTGGTGCGGCCGCAACCCGGGCAAGCAGTGACCAGGGGCGTGAACGAGCGCAGGCCCATCGTCTGCAGCAGCTCTTGCGCCACGATCACCTCGCCAGTGCGCGAGGCGCCCGGTTCGGGTGTGAGCGAGATGCGGATGGTGTCGCCGATGCCTTCCTGCAGCAGCACCGCCAGCGCGGCGCTCGATGCGGTGATGCCCTTGGAACCCATGCCGGCCTCGGTCAGGCCAAGATGCAATGCATAGTCGCAGCGCGCGGCGAGGTCGCGGTACACCGCGATCAGCTCCTGTACGCCGGAGACCTTGCACGACAGGATGATGCGGTCGCGCGCCAGACCGATTTCCTCGGCACGTGCGGCGGAATCCAGCGCCGAACGGATCAGCGCCTCGCGCGCCACGTGCGCGGCATCCCATGGATCGGCGCGCTGCGCGTTCTGATCCATCAGAGTAGTAACCATGCTCTGGTCGAGCGAACCCCAGTTCGCGCCGATGCGTACCGGCTTGTTGTAGCGCAACGCCATTTCGATGATCGCGCCGAACTGGCTGTCGCGCTTCTTGCCGAAGCCGACGTTGCCGGGATTGATGCGGTACTTCGCCAGCGCCTCGGCGCAGGCCGGCTCGCGCTCCAGCAGCTGATGACCGTTGTAGTGGAAGTCGCCGATGATCGGCACCTCCACGCCCATCATCGCGAGGCGCTCGGCGATGCGCGGCACCGCGGCGGCGGCGGCCGGCGTGTTCACCGTGATGCGCACCAGCTCGGAGCCGGCACGGGCCAGCTCGGCGATCTGTTTGGCGGTGCTGGTCGGATCTTCGGTGTCGGTGTTGGTCATCGACTGCACCACCACTGGCGCGCCGCCACCGATCATCACTTTGCCGATCTGCACGGCCACGCTGGGCCGGCGTAGCGCCGGCTCGGCCCGACGCGGTTTCTGGGTAGCGATCTCACTCATGGAATCAACCGGAACAGGTCGCGACGGCGCGCGACGACACCGCCAAGGATACCCGATCGGACTTGCCGGCCTGTGACAACCCGGCGCAAGCGGCCCGGAATAGCGCGTCTACACTGCGCGCCGCAACGCTGCCTGCAGCAACCGTTGCTGCAGGCGTTCAGCCATGGTTACCGGCGCGCTAAGCCCCATCCGCGTCAGCGCCTCTTCCTCTCCGGCCGCCACCTTGCCGGGTCGGCACGCCGCGCGCAGCAACCGCAGCTTGCCGCGCCAGCTGCTGCCACAGGCTTTCAACCAATTGAGCGCCGGCAGCAGGCGTTGCTCGACCTCGGTGAAATCGCTGCCGAACGGAAACTGCGGCAACAACCCTTTCTGCTGGAACGGCATCAATGCCTCGCGCAAATAACGTGGGCGATGACGCCGCCACGCTTCAGGTATCACGAAATCCGCCGCCAGCTTGCCGTGCGCCTTCGCCTCCGCGCACAGCGCGTCGAGAAAACGCGCGTCGCAGATCGCCAGCATCGCCTCGATACACTCGCTGTCGCTCTTGCCGCGCAGGTCGGCGACGCCGTATTCCGTCACGTAAATATCGCGCAGGTGACGCGGGATGGTGGTCTGTCCGTAGTTCCAGCGGATGTTGCTTTCGATGCCGCCACGCACTTGCCGGGTTGCGCGCAACAGCAGCGTCGAGCGACCTTCCGGCAGCTCGTGCGCCATCGCCACGAAGTTGTACTGGCCACCGACACCGCTGACCACGCTGCCGTCGTCCAGCGTGTCCGATACCGCCGCACCGAGCAGGGTCGCCATCATGCAGGTATTGAAGAAACGCGCGCCGCGCCGCTGCAGCATCGCCAACGCCTGATGGTCGCCGTACAGCTGGTTGACGTTGGAGACCGGACACATGTCGATCGCATCCGGATCGGCCGTCTCGGTGGCGCCGAGCCACTCGTACAGCTCGCGCGAGCCGAGAAAGAATGCCCCGCGCAGGTAATGTCCGCCGGGTACGTCGTCTGCCAGTCGACCGGCGGCCGAGGCACGTTCCAGCGCGAGGTTGTCCCAGCTGCGCCGTTTCAGGATGCCGGCGCGCTGCAGGTGCATGAAGCCGTCCATCACCATTTCGCTGGCGCCATACAGACCGGTCTGGAACGCCGTCAGACCGCCCAGCCATGCGGCCAGCGCATGCGTGGCGCCGCGCGGATCCAGCGCCACCAGCGCGCGTCGCCACATGATGTTGTCCTGCTGGCGCAACTGCAGCGCCTTGACCAGCGCATCGGACAACGCGCCGATGCCGATCTGCAGACAGCCGCCATCCTTGACCAGCGCGCTGGCGTGCAGGCCCAGCGCGTATTCGGCCAGATCGACCGGCAACCGCGGCAGCGCGAACAACGGCGGCGAGGTTGCCGGGCGCAACTCCACATCGAAATAGGCTTCCGCCACTTCGGCTTCGCCGCTCAGATACGGCAGATCCGGATGCACTACCGCCACGCACATCGGCCTCTGCTTGCCGGCAAGCTCCAGCTGGTGCAGGAAATCCAGGGTCAGATCCGGATTGCACGATAGGCTGTAATGCACACCGTCCGGCCCTTCGCGGCGCGCCACCAGCTGCACCAACAGGTTAATGTCCTGCACCGCAAGGTCGCGCGCGACGTGAGTGTAGTTCTGGCTGATATAGCTGCGCTGCGCGCTGGCCGAATGCAGCAACGTGCCGGACTGCAGGTAGAACTCGTGCACTTCGACATTCGAGGGCAACGCGTCACGTGCCTGATCCAGTGCGTACTGCGGATCGACCTGATCGGCGCCGAAATGACGCTCGAGGAACGGTTCGAGGAAACGCTGCTCCAGTCCCGGCGCCGGTTGCGGTCGGGTCAGCGACAATGCGGTGTACAGGCGCAGCGAACGGGTCGGGTCGGCGGCGGTATCCCGGTACAGCACATTCAGCAACCCGTGCGGCTTGCCCAGACCCAGCGGCGCGGCGATACGCAGATCCGCCCCCAGTTCCTCGGCAAGGTAGCGCGCACAGGCATCGGTATCGGTGTAGCGGTGCTCGATCGGCATGTGCAGGATCATGCCAGAAGCTTGCCAAAGACAGCGTTCACACGGACATCGCCTAGACTCGTCGCATGCCCACGCCGTTGATCCCTTCCACGCCGAACCGCCTGCTGGCGGAACAGGCGCTGAGCCGCACTGCCGGCGCGCCCTTGCTCAACGGCAACGCGGTGGAATTGTTGATCGACGCCGCCGCGCATTACGACGCCTGGATGAACGCTATCCGCGGCGCGCAGCAACGCGTACTGCTGGAGAACTACATCATCCGCGATGACGAAGTCGGCCGCGCGTTCCGCGATGCGCTGGTGGAGCGCGCGCAGAGCGGCGTGTTCGTCGCCGTGGTGGTCGACTGGGTCGGCTGCCTCGGACAGTCACGCAACTCCTTCTGGACGCCCTTGCGCGCGGCCGGCGGCGAGGTGCGCGTGTTCAATCCGCCGCAGCTGGGGCAACCGTTCGGCTGGATCAGCCGCGATCACCGCAAGCTGCTGGTGGTCGATGGCGTCCATGGTTTTCTGTCCGGCGTATGCATCAGCGCGAAATGGTTGGGCGATCCGGCGCGCAACGTGCCGCCCTGGCGCGACACCGGCGTCGCTCTGCACGGCCCCGTCGTCGCTGAACTTGAAACCGCGTTCGCGCAGAGCTGGGGCGAGACTGGTGCCGCGCTGCGGCAGTTTGTGCCCATGCCGGAACCTGTCACACAAGCTGGCAGCGTGTCGCTGCGATTGATCGCCACCCAGCCGGCCACTGCCGGCATGTACCGGCTCGATCAGTTGATCGCCTCGATGGCGCGCAAGACGCTATGGCTTACCGACGCCTATTTCGTGGGCCTCGCACCGTACGTGCAGGCGCTGGTGGCGGCTGCGTGCGATGGCGTGGACGTGCGTCTGCTGGTGCCCGGCAGCAGCGATATCCCGGCGGTGGCCGGCATGTCGCGCTCGGGTTATCGGCCCTTGCTGAAGGCCGGCATCCGCGTGTTCGAGTGGAACGGTTCGATGCTGCACGCCAAGACCGCGGTCGCCGATGGACAGTGGGCACGGGTCGGCTCGTCCAACCTCAACATCGCCAGTTGGCTGAGCAATCGCGAACTCGACGTGGCGGTCGAGGATGCCGACTTCGCTGGCCAGCTCGCCGCCCAGTACGAGCGCGACCTGGGCAACGCCACCGAGATCGTGCTGGCGCCCCGTCGCCACGGCAGCAGCGAACGGGTGCGCAGCAGCGAGACACGGCCGCCGCGGGTACGCCACGGTGGTGGCAGCTCAGGCCGCACCGCCGCCGGCGCCTTGCGCATCGCCAACAGCGTCGGTGCCGCGCTGACCAACCGGCGCGTACTCGACGACAGCTCCAGTGGCCCGCTGTTCATCGGTACGCTGGCGCTGATCGCGCTGGCGGTCATCGCAATCCTGTGGCCGGCGTGGATCGGCTGGCCGTTCGGGGTGCTGGCCGGCTGGTTTGCACTTAACCTCGGCATCCGCGCCTGGCGCAGGCGCAGGCGGCGCGAGCTGCACGAAGCGGGCAACGATTGAGCAGCTCGACCTGCCTGCTTGAAGTCTTCCCTGCACTTCCGGCGTCAAGCGGATGTTTTCGCACAACTTGATACCAGCCGCATGCTAGGCTCGCTCCCCTTATGCAAGCGCCGTTCGACGACACCACGCCACGCCACGTCCTGACCCCCAGCTCACTCAACCGGCTGGTGCGCGACCTGCTGGGCGATGCGTTGCCGCAGGTGTGGATCGAAGGTGAGCTGTCGAACGTGGCGAAACCTGCATCCGGCCATCTGTACTTCACCCTGAAGGACAGCGGCGCGCAGGTGCGTTGCGCGATGTTCAAGCTGAAGGCGTCCACGCTCCGCTTCCGACCGGTCGACGGCATGCAGGTGCTGCTGCGCGCCAAGGTCGGCCTGTACGAACCGCGCGGCGAATTCCAGCTGGTCGCCGAATACATGGAGCCGGCCGGCGAAGGCGCGCTGCAACGCGAGTTCGAACAGCTCAAGGCGCGGCTCGCGGCGGAAGGCCTGTTCGACGCCGACCGCAAGCGCGCCCTGCCCCGTTACGCACGACGCATCGGCGTGATCACCTCGGCTACCGGCGCGGCGGTGCGCGACGTGCTGAGCGTGCTGGCGCGACGCTGGCCGCTGGCCGATGTCGAGGTGTTACCGGTGCCGGTGCAGGGTCGCGAAGCACCACCGGCGATCGTGGCGATGTTGCGCAAAGCCTCGGCGAGTGGTCGCTATGACGTGCTGCTGCTGACCCGCGGCGGCGGCTCGCTGGAAGACTTGTGGGCGTTCAACGACGAAGCGGTGGCGCGGGCGATCCACGCCAGCGCGGTGCCGGTGGTTTCCGCCGTCGGCCACGAGATCGACTTCAGCATCGCCGACTTCGTCGCCGACTTGCGCGCACCCACACCGTCGGCCGCAGCCGAACTGCTGGTACCTGATGCAGTGGCGATCGACCGTCACCTGCAGCAGCTGCAGCAGCGCATGATCACCTTGCAGCAACGTCGACTGCAGGCACAGGCGCAACGCGTCGATCATCTGCTGGCGCGACTGCAGACCCAGCGACCGCAGGCACGACTGCAACGCGACCACGAGCGGCTGCTGCATCTGCAGCGCCGCCTGACTGCCGTGCTGCGCGAACAGAGCCAGCTTCGCCACACCCGACTGGAACGATTGCATGCACGGCTGCTGGCCCAGCATCCGCGCGCACGCCTGCCATTGCTGACGCGTCGACTCGCCGAGCAGGACTTGCGCCTGCGCCGCGCCATCGCCCACACGCTGGAGCGACAGCGGACATCGCTGCAGCACGTTGCGCATGCGCTGCATACGGTCAGTCCGCTGGCGACCTTAGAGCGCGGCTATGCGATCCTGTTCGATGAAGCGGGGCGCATCGTGCGGTCGTCGTCCGAAGTCGCCGCCGACGACATCCTGAAGGCACGCCTGGCCAGCGGCGAACTCAAGCTGCGCGTACTCGCCAAGTGATCGGCGCAGCCTGACGACGGCGCATGCGTCAGCGGTCAGCCGGCGCCGCTGACCTTATCCGCCAGCCGCACCATCGCGCTGGCTGCGCTGACAAACTCCGACGGCATCATCACGATGGTCATCGTGTTCTGCTCCGCACCTACCTCGGTCAGCATCTGCATGCGGCGTAGCTCCATCGCCATCGGCATGTGCGCCATCTTGGCCGCTGCTTCGGTGAGCTTCAACGCCGCGTCATGCTCGGCTTCGGCCTTGATGATGCGGGCGCGCTTCTCGCGATGCGCCTCGGCTTCCTGCGCCATCGCGCGCTGCATCGACTGGGGAATCTCCACGTCTTTGATCTGCACCCGATCAACCTCGACGCCCCACGGCTCGGTCACCTCGTCGATGATCTCGCCGAGCATGCTGGACAATTTTTCCTGCTCCTTCAGCAACTCGTCCAGCGAATGCTGGCCCATCACACTGCGCAGGCTGGTGAGCGCGGTCTGGCGCACCGCGTCCTCGAAGTTCGCCACTTCCACGATCGCCCGTTCGGGGTTGACCACCTTGTACCAGACCACCGCGCGCACCTTCACCGGCACGTTGTCGTTGGTCATGGTTTCCTGCGGCTCGATGTCCTGGGTCATCACGCGCACGTCGACCACCTGCATGCGTTCGATGCCGGGAATGATCCAGGTCAGGCCCGGTCCGCGGGTCGTGTTGTAGCGACCCAGCCGGAACACCAGGCCACGCTGAAACTGCTGCAGCACGCGCAAGCCACTGAGGACGAATACCACCAGCGGAACGATCAGAATGAACGAAGGCATGAAGACAGCACCAGATGGCGGATTGCGCCGGGGCCGCCAGTGTACGCGTGTGTCCGTGTCGTGCCGCATGCCGGTTCCCGGCGAACACCTGATTTCACACGATTTGCTCTCACGCAAGTTGAACATGCCATCCGTCTATGCTGTCGGACAACCTGTCACCGACGACTGTTGCCATGCTTAGGAAAACCTACCCTTACTATCTCGCCAACCAGCCGCAGCAGCCGAATGCCGACCTGGCCGTGCTGGACAAGTACAGCGGCAAAGTCGCTACGCGTGTCGCAGTACCGGACGCGAAGGCCACCGAGAAGGCGATCGCCGCCGCGGTGAAAGCCACTGCGCCGATGCACGCGTTCAAGCCGTGGGCGCGGCAAGCGGTGTTGCAACACTGCGCGCAGCGTTTCACGGAGCGCCGCGACGAACTGGCCGAGGCGCTGTGCATCGAGGCGGGCAAACCGATCAAGGATGCGGCCGGCGAAGTGACCCGGCTGATCGAGACGTTCCAGATCGCCGCCGGGGAAGCCGTGCGCATCAACGGCGAAACGCTGAACCTGGAACTCGCCAGCCGTCTGGACGGCTATCACGGTTACACGAAACGCGTGCCATTGGGGCCGGTGTCGTTCATCACGCCGTTCAACTTTCCGCTGAACCTGGTCGCGCACAAGGTGGCGCCGGCGATCGCGGCCGGCTGTCCGTTCGTGCTGAAGCCGGCGGAGAAAACCCCGATCGGCGCGCTGATCATCGGCGAGGTGCTGGCCGAAACCGATTTGCCGACAGGTGCCTTCTCGATCCTCACGCTCGACGGCAAGCACGCTGCACCGCTGGTCGAGGACGAACGCTTCAAGCTGCTCTCGTTCACCGGCGGCCAGGTGGGCTGGGAGCTGAAGGCGCGCGCCGGCCGCAAGAAGGTAGTGCTGGAACTGGGCGGCAATGCCGCCTGCATCGTCGATGCGGATCAACGTCCGCATCTCGACCGCGTGGTCGAGCGGCTGGTGTTCGGCGCGTTCTACCAGTCTGGCCAAAGCTGCATCGGCGTGCAGCGCATCTACGCGCATGCCGACATCTATGATGCGCTGAAGAAGAAACTGGTCGCGGCCACGAAGAAGCTCAAGGCCGGCGATCCGAAAAACAAAGACGTGTTCCTCGGTCCGATGATCGACGAGGCCGCGGCCGAACGTCTGCACGGCTGGATCACCGAGGCGAAGAAAGCGGGTGGCAGAATCCTGTGCGGCGGCAAGCGCAGCGGCAACATTCTGGAAGCGACGTTGATGGAGAACGTGCCCGCCGATGCGAAAGCGAACCGCCAGGAAGCGTTCGGACCGTTCGCCCTGCTCGCTCCGTTCAGAAAGTTCGACCATGCCATCGCGATGGTCAACGACTCCGACTACGGCCTGCAGGCCGGCGTCTTCACCGACAGCCTCGATCATGCCATGCGCGCATGGAACGAACTGGAACAAGGCGGCGTGATCGTCAACGACGTCGCCAGCTTCCGCGTAGACAACATGCCGTACGGCGGCATCAAGCTGTCCGGCCTCGGTCGCGAAGGTGTGCGCTACGCTATCGAGGACATGACCGAACTGAGGCTGCTGGTGATGCGCGAATCCTGAAAACTGCTGCAGTGCGCGCATCCTGACAGGCCTGTCATTCTTTCCACATCCCCCGGGAGAAACCGATGACCATGAACATTCGCGGCTATGCCGTCCAGTCCGCCTCCACGCCGCTGGCACCGCACCATTTCGAACGACGCGACCCGCGCACGGACGACGTCGTGGTCGATATCCTCTACTGCGGTGTCTGTCATACAGACATCCATCAGGCCCGCAACGAGTGGGGCGGCAGCAACTACCCGATGGTGCCGGGACACGAGATCATCGGTCGAGTCAGCGCCGTCGGCAGCGCGGTCAGCAAGTTCAAGGTCGGCGACATGGTCGGCGTCGGCTGCATGGTCGACTCGTGCCAGCACTGTGCCGCCTGCGGACAGGGCCTGGAACAGTATTGCGCCGAGGGCGCCACGTTCACCTACAACAGCGCCGACCGCCGTGATGGGCTGCCTACCTTCGGCGGCTATTCCGAGCGCATCGTGGTGTCGGACAAATTCGTGGTGCGCGTGCCGGACAAACTCGATCCGAAATCCGCCGCACCGCTGCTGTGTGCCGGCATCACTACCTGGTCGCCGCTGCGCCACTGGAAAATCGGCAAGGGCAGCAAGGTTGCCGTGGTCGGTCTCGGCGGTCTCGGCCACATGGGCCTGAAATTCGCCAAGGCGCTGGGCGCCGATGTCACCCTGTTCACCCGCTCACCGGGCAAGGAGGACGAGGCGCGACGGCTCGGCGCGGATCACGTGGTGCTGTCCACCGATCCCGCGCAGATGCAGGCGGTTGCGGGGCAGTTCGACTTCATCCTCGACACCGTTCCGCACCAGCATGATCTCAACCCGTACCTGCTCACGCTCAAGCTCAACGGCGTGCATGTACTGGTCGGCCTGGTCGAGCCGATCGATCCGCCAGTGCATGCGGGCACCATCATCTTCGGCCGCCGCTCCATCGCCGGCTCGCTGATCGGCGGCATCGCCGAGACGCAGGAGATGCTGGATTTCTGCGCCGAACACGGCATCAGCAGCGACGTCGAAATGATTGCCATGCAGGACATCAACGAAGCCTACGAACGCATGCTCCGGAGCGACGTGCGCTATCGCTTCGTGATCGACCTGGCTTCGCTCGACAAGGCAGCCTGAGCCGCTAGGGCACGTCGCGAACGACCGCCGGAACACACAGAGTGTGCTCCGGCGGTCGGTTCCTAAAGCGCGCCAGGTCGCGTCGCCTGCACGTTCCAGCCCATCGCGTTGTACCAGCGGTAACGCGCGATGCCGACGTACTCGTGCAGGGCAACGTCAGCCATGGTGAAGTTGTACGACAGCGGCAACCAGGACAGCTCGCCGCCGACATAATCGGCCCGCACCGGGGTCGCCGGTATGCCGAAATGCGTGAAGTACAGCATGCCGCGACGCAGGTGGAAGCCCGATGACACCAGTACCACGCGATCGGCGCCGTAAGCCTTCAGCAATGGACTGCTGAACTCCGCGTTCTGCCAGGTGTTCATGCTGCGCGACTCCAGCAGCAGATCAGCGGCATCGACGCCCAGCTGCCGCAGATTCTCGACGTAGATCGCCGCTTCCGATTTGCCGAGGCCGCGCGCATCGCCGCCGCTCACCTCGACCTTGCACAGCCGCCCGCTCTGCCGGCAGGCACGGTATAGCGCTGCCGTCTTGCCGATGCGCCCATACGCGAACAGGCTCGCCTCCACCTGCCCGCTGTCGGCTACCCGCACCGTGCCCGCACCCAGCAACACGATTGCATTGCGCTGGCCCCACGCGATCGGCGCGTCCACGGCGTAGTCGGACTGCAGTTGCGTCAGCAACGCGATCGGTAGCGGCCCGCACCCCACCGCCAGCAACAGGAGCAATGCCAGTACGAGCAGCACGCGACTGCAGCGGCGCCATTGCAGCCACGCCAGCACGATCGCCAGCAGGATCAGGATGAGCAATACGTCCAGGGTCATGGGAACTCGGCGAAAGTCGACAGGAAGGCGCGGTGATTATGCCGGTGTGCGGTGCACACATGCGCAGGAAACCTCATGACAGGTGTGCCACTGCGCGAGTTTGGTTAGGCTGGGTCATCGCAAGGAGCACGCCATGACCACCCTCGTGTTCGTTCACGGCTGGAGCGTCACCAACACCTCGACTTACGGTCAGTTGCCGTCGCAGCTGCAGCAGCAGGCTGCCGCCGCCGGCCTGGCGCTGACACTGACCGATATCTGGCTGTCCGAATACGTGAGCTTCGACGACGCAGTGACCATGCCCGACCTGGTGCGCGCGTTCGATCACGCATTGCGCGACCTGCACCTGCTCGACGCCAGCTTCGCCTGCATCACCCATTCCACCGGCGGGCCGGTGGTGCGCGAATGGCTGCGCGCGCAGCGCGACAAGCCAGCCACGCACAGTACGATCCGGCTCAGTCATCTGGTGATGCTGGCGCCGGCCAACTTCGGTTCCGCGCTGGCGCAGCTCGGCAAGAGCGTACTCGGCCGGCTCAAGTCCGCGTTTGCCGGCGTGGACCCGGGCCAGCGCATTCTCGACTGGCTGGAACTGGGCAGCGCCGAATCGCTGTCGCTCAACCTTGACTACATCCACAGCGACGATCCCGTCCTGCGTGGGCAATTCCAGTTCGTGCTGACCGGCGATCGACCAGACCGCTCGCTGTACGACCACCTCAACAGCTACACCGGCGAAGACGGCTCCGATGGTGTAATACGCATCGCCGCCGCCAACCTCAATGCCCATCACGCCGTGCTGTCGCCGCAGGGCAGCGGTGCGCAAGGCAGTGTCGATACATTGACGCTCAACCTCAATCGCGGTCCGCGCTGCGCGTTCAAGCTGATCGCCGGTGCAGCCCATTCCGGCGATGCCCACGGCATCATGGCCAGCACCGCGCCGGCCACGGTACAGGCGATCCTGCGCTGCCTGCAGATCCGCAACGCCACCGATTACGGCGCGCTCTGCGACGCCTTCGACAAGGAAAACGCCGCGCGCGATGCGGACAAGGTGGAACTGGAACCAGCCGGCCTGTTCCCTCCGCGCGTGCATATCCACGACCCGCGCAGCCTGCTGATCGTGCGGCTAACCGACGAGGCTGGCGAGCCGCTGACCGGCGCCGGCTTCCTGCTAACCGCCAGTGCGCAGGCCAGCCCCGACCTGCTGCCGGATGGTTTCATGCTCGACCGTCAGGCCAATTCGAAAAACCGCACGACGATCTCGCTGTTCCTCGATCACAGCCTGCTCGCCGGCGACGCCCGTGTGGCCGATCCGCGCAACAGCCGCAAGACGCTGCGCGCCGCGGCCGACAGTCATCGCCCCTACGGTGCCAGCGTACAGCCCACCGATCTCAGCGGTCTGGTGCATCACGCGCTGGCGAAAAGCGCGTCCGGCGACGACCTGTTCGGCATGCTCAGTCCACACCAGACCACCGTGCTCGACGTGGTGCTGCCGCGCAAGATCCACGAAGGCGTGTTCCGGCTGACCCAGAAATTGGCGCCGGAGGATTTCAGCGAGCCTGTGCCCGGCAACGTGATCGACTGAGCGATCCCGTATCATCACGATCTGCTTCGGCATGGTTAAGCCGCGCCGTGCAAACTGACCATTCATCGCGTCCGCCGATCCCGACCAGGCATGCAAAAGAAACCGATCTTCTTCGACCCCACCGGCCGACGTGCCATCCATGTCTCGCGGCTCGCACTGACCGCCGGCGTCGTCAGCACGCTGTTCGTGGTGGCGTGTGCCATCAGCCTGTTCGTCGGACCCAACATGAGCGGCCTGCACCTTGGTGGACAAGGTAAGGCACGGCACGGGCTGACCGGTGTGAAGGCCGCCGCGCCGGAGCTGCTGAAGCCGGCCGCCAAGCTTGCCGCGGAAGTGCGCGCCCGGCAGAAGCTGCTGCATGCGCCACGCACACATGCCAGCAAGAGCAATGCGGCACACGCCCCACCGCTATCGCTGGACAAGCCGGCCGACCGGCCGCTGGCGATCGGCTTCTACGTCAACTGGGACGAAAGCAGCTATCCGTCGCTGAAGCGCGCGCTGCCCACGCTGGACTGGGTAATCCCGACGTGGATGAGCGTCAGCGGCCCCGACATGGCGCTGCATACCTCCATCGACGCCAAGGCGTTGAACCTGATCCGCAAGCAGAAGCCGTCCACGCCGATCCTGCCGCTGCTGCAGAATGCGGCCGACACCAACTGGGACGGCCCCGGCCTGGCCCGCATGCTGGCGGACCCCGCCGTGCGGCAGGCACGCATCGCACAGATCGTCGCCTTCCTTGCCGCCAATCATCTGCAAGGTGTGACGATCGACTTCGAGGAAGTGCCGGACACCGCGCAGGCGAACCTCAAGACGTTCCTGTCCGAACTCGGCGATGCGTTCAGCCCGCACGGCTGGGGCATCGTACTGTCGGTGCCGTTCGACGACGCCGCATGGGATTACGCCGGCTACGCCGATCTCGTCGATTTCGAGCTGTTGATGGCCTATGACCAGCACTGGGCCGGCAAGGATCCGGGCAGCATCGCTGCCGAGGACTGGTTCGAACAGACGCTCGACAAGCGCATGAAAGTGCTTGATCCGGATCAGACCATCATCGCGATCGGCAGCTACGGCTATGACTGGGCGCACGGAAAGAACGCCGAGGCGCTCACCTTCCAGGACACGATGGATCGCGCCACGGATGCGCAAGTCGACATCACGTTCGACCCGGACACGCAGAATCCGCACTTCTCCTACCGCGAGGATGACGGCACCACCCATCAGGTCTGGTTCCTCGACGGCGTCACCGCATACAACCAGATCCATGCCGCCGACGACTACAAGCCTTACGGCTACGCGTTGTGGCGTCTGGGCTCGGAAGATCCGTCGATCTGGTCAGTGCTGGGTCGCAACTACGGCGCGGCGGTGCCGGAGCAACTGCGCACAATCGGCCAGGGCGAGGACATCGACATCGAGGGCCAGGGCGAGGTGCTCGAAATCGCTTCGGAACCGTCACCGGGCGCGCGCACGGTCGAGCTGGACAAGGACGGCGGCAGTATCGGCGACGAGAGCTATACCAGCCTGCCCAGCACGTACGTGATCCAGCGCGCAGGCACGCTGCCGCACAAGATCGCACTGACCTTCGACGACGGCCCCGACCCGGAGTGGACGCCGCAGATCCTCGACATCCTCAAGGCCAAGCACGTACCGGCGACGTTCTTCATCATCGGCGAACACGCCGAGATGTCGCCGCGGCTGGTGCAGCGCGAGGTCGCCGAAGGTCACGATGTCGGCAACCACACCTTCACCCACCCCAACCTCGGCGACAGCCCGCCTGGCATCGTGGCGCTGGAGCTCAACGCGACCCAGCGCCTGTTCGAGGCACTTACCGGCCATTCGATGCGGCTGTTCCGTGCGCCCTACTTCGGCGACGCCGAACCGACCACCGCCGACGAGCTGGTGCCGATCCAGATCGCGCAGAAGATGGGCTACCTCTCGGTCGGCCTGCATATCGATCCGGGCGACTGGCAGCGCCCGGGCACGGACCAGATCGTCAACAACGTGCTGAGCCAGATCGCCACCACCAATCCCGATCGCAAGGGCCAGGTCGTACTGCTGCACGATGCCGGCGGCGAACGCTCGCAGACGGTGGCCGCACTGCCGCGCATCATCGACGGCCTGCGTGCGCAGGGTTACGACTTCGTCACCGTATCGACGCTGGCCGGCCTCACCCGCGAGCAGACGATGCCGCCGCTGGTACCCGGATCGCTGTCACAGTGGGCCGACCGCTCGGTGTTCCTTGCCCTGGGTTTGTTCGGTCACCTCATCCGCTGGCTGCTGATTTGCGCCATCACGCTGGGCGTAGCCCGCTTGCTTCTGCTCGCCGGCCTCGCCCTGCTGAACCGCGCGCGCGAGCGGCGGCGCACGCTGCCCGTGCTCGGCGACGATCCGCCGCTGGTCTCGGTGCTGATCCCCGCCTACAACGAGGAGAAGGTGATCGCCAGCTCGATCCGCCAGATCCTCGGCAGCCGC
Source organism: Rhodanobacter sp. (assembly GCA_035566635.1). Classification (GTDB taxonomy): domain Bacteria; phylum Pseudomonadota; class Gammaproteobacteria; order Xanthomonadales; family Rhodanobacteraceae; genus Rhodanobacter. The sequence continues at coordinate 120,274 of DATMQY010000010.1, read as the reverse complement.
TATCGGAACCTCGAGGTCATTGTCGTCGACGACGGCTCCACCGACGCCACCTCTGCAGTGGTCACCGAGCACTATGCGCACGAGCCGCGCGTGCGGCTCATCACTATCCCCAATGGCGGCAAGGCGCACGCCGTCAACACCGCATTGCACGAATCGAATGGCACCGTGGTGGTGGCGCTGGATGCTGATACCCAGTTCGAGCCGAACACCATTTCGCGGCTGGTGCGCTGGTTCGTCGACCCGAAAGTCGGCGCCGTCGCCGGCAACGCCAAAGTCGGCAACCGCATCAACCTGATCACCCTGTGGCAGGCTCTGGAATACATCACAGCGCAGAACCTGGAACGCCGCGCACTCGCCGCGCTCGGTGCGATCACCGTCGTGCCAGGCGCCGTCGGCGCATGGCGACGCGAGGTGCTGGAACAGCTCGGCGGCTTCCCCGCCGACACGCTGGCCGAAGATCAGGACCTCACCATCGCCGTGCAGAAAGCCGGCTACCACACCTTGTTCGACGCCGAAGCCATCGCCTGGACCGAAGCGCCGGATACCGCACGCGGCCTCGCGCGGCAGCGCTTCCGCTGGGCGTACGGCACCCTGCAATGCCTGTGGAAACACCACGATGCCACCTTCCGCTCACGCTACGGCGCGCTCGGCATGATCGCGCTACCGCAGGTATGGCTGTTCCAGATCGCGTTCTCGGTGGTGTCGCCGCTGGTCGACCTGGTACTGGTCTGGCAGATCGTCGCCACCGGCCTCGACTACCTGCAGCACCGCGGCCAGTTCAACGACGCGAACCTGATCAAGATGCTGGTCTTCTACGCCGCCTTCATGGCCGTCGACCTCGGCGCGGCAGCACTCGCCTTCGCGATGGAGAAGAAGGAGAAGTGGAGCCTGCTGTGGTGGCTGGTGCTGCAGCGCTTCGGCTACCGCCAGCTGATGTACTACGTGGTAGTGCGCTCGGTTTGGACGGCCATACGCGGACCGTCGGTAGGCTGGGGTCGGCAGGATCGCAAGGCGACAGTGAATACGGCGGATGAAGTGGAGCATTGAGGCGTGGCGATCGCATGACGAATGGAGTCACGCGAGACAAGAGGTATGGCGGCATTTCGCAGAATATGCCGGTGCATATTCTGCTGAAAATCGTTTGACGGAAGATCCAGGCAATTGATCTTCAGCGCCTACTTGATTGACTCACCGATCCCTCTGGCTGAGTATCCGTTGCTATCTCCCGGATCCGGGGCCTACTAAGCGACAGGTGCGACATGGCTTCGCGTGATAGCCGCTCGGAGTACGAGAGACGAATGCATCGAGTGGTTGAACACATCGATCAGCATCTTGACCGACCACTCGACCTCGCCACCTTGGCCGAAGTCGCGCACTTTTCCTCATTCCACTTTCATCGACTCTTCTCCGCGTGGATGGGCGAGACGCTTGGTGACTATCTGCGCCGTCGTCGAGTCGAAGTTGCCGCCATGCGGCTCGTTGCTCAACCGCGCGTGACGGTGCTGCAGACCGCATTGTCGGTGGGCTTTGGCTCCGCCGAAGCATTTACACGCGCCTTCAATGCCAGGTTTGGCTGCGCCCCCACCTCTTGGCGAAAGCAGCAGGCCAGACCGCTTTTTGCAAATAGCCATCCAAATAGCAATCTTGATCAGGTTGATCGCAAGATGAGTCAGGAACATACGGTCAGTTCATCGGAACATGAAAACTCCCGCAAACCCCAACTGGAGAAAATCATGATGGTGAAAATCGTAGACCGGCAGCCCGTGACCATCGCCTATCTTCGTCACCTCGGCCCCTATGGCGAACCCCTCTCGCGGTTCTGGCAAGACACTTACTACCCATGGGCCGTAACAAACAGCCTGCTTGAGAAACCGCGCTATGGCATCAGCCATGATGATCCAAGCATTACATCACCCGCGCAATGCAGATATGACGCTTGCGCTGAAGTTCTGCCGGAATTTGTCGCGTCCGGAAATGCCTTCAAGACAACTATTCCGGGCGGCAAATATGCTGTCCTCGGCTTCAAGGGAACCAGCGATCAAGTGGGCGACGCATGGACCGCGCTGCTCCGGGAGTGGTTGCCTTCCAGCGGACTTCAACTCGATGCTCGTCCGTGTTTCGAGTACTACCCAAAAGACGCCAAGTTTGACCCGCAAACCGGGACGTTCGAGTGCGAAATATGCATTCCCGTGGTTCCACTCTGAGTAAGGATGCGAACTCGCCGGGCGTGCAAATAGCGGTGATGAGGATCTAGCGCATATCCAAGTGTCTCGGCTCGAATGCAACGTGCCGTTTCCGACATCCGTGCCGTCCCGCCGACACGCGAACAACATCGCACCTCACTGCGCTCAGCCACCACTCCGGTGGCCAGCATGCGTATGGTCGGTCTCGACAACCAAGCGTCTTGTCGAAAGGACTTTCGATCACGACATGCCGGTTTTGAGAAGTCGGTCATATGCCGGCGCAGCGACGATCCTATCTTTGTCATCTTTTGCTGGGATAAAGGCTTGGGGGGGACCTTGCTTAACTTACTTGGATGGGGGTTATGTCGATGAAATGGAAAACCATGTTCGCTGGCGGCTTGTTGCTCGCCTGCACAGTCGTTGCTGTTCCGGCACTCGCCGGCACCTTGCCTGATCACGAGGAATTCGACGCCGCGCTGCAAGTGCCGTTCCGCAGCACCGGGGTGCGCCCGGTGACGATGCACTTTTCTTATCCCGGGGCGACACCGGGAACACCGGTGGCATGGGAGGTCACCCTGCTCGGTCGCGATGGCAGTGCGTTGCGCACATGGCAGGGGCACAGCACGATCGGCACCGGCAGTACGCAGGCACAGGTACTCTGGGACGGACTGGATCACAACAGCAAGGCGGTGCCCGCCGGCTATGTGACGGTACGGCTGCGCGCTATTGCGCTGGATGGCACCACCGCCGCACGCATCGGCAGCGGCCTGCCCGACCAGGCGCTGACTCTGGCACAACAGCGGGCACCGGAACTGATCGAGGAGCAACGCTACGATGTGCTGGTAGGTGCCGTTACCGCACCCGTCATGCCGCACTTTCAGGCCCTGCGCCAGCACAGCAGCACCACCGCGGCGCTGTCGCCGATGGCGGTAAGTGCCGGCAGCCTGCCGTACACCATCTACTTCGGCAACCTGCACAGCCAGACCAACCACAGCGATGGCGGCGGCGTGCTGACCACCTGCACGGGCGCGCAGAATCCGCAGAGCTCACCCTATGGCCCGGCGGATGCTTACCAGTACGCAGCCAACCGCGGCTTGGACATCTTGATGACGTCCGAACACAACCACATGTACGACGGTTCGACCGGCACCAATACTTCGGCCAATCCGACCACAGCGCATAACCTCTACCAGTCCGGTCTGCAGGCGGCCAGCACGTTCAACGCCGCGCATACGAATTTCCTGGCGATCTACGGCCTGGAATGGGGTGTCATCAGCAACGGCGGCCACCTCAATATCTTCAACACGCCCAGCCTGCTGGAGTGGGAATACAACAGCTCCAACCAACTGATCGGCGACGTGTTCACCGCCAAGAGCGATTACGGCTCGCTGTACACGTTGATGAAGACGAACGGCTGGGTGGGTCAGTTCAACCATCCCGCCAGCAGCGGTCAGTTCAACGTCGGTGGAACGGATCTCGCTTACACCGCCGACGGCGACACCGTGATGGCGCTGGCCGAGGTGCTCAACAGCTCGGCATTCTCCAGCAACACCACCGAGACGGAGAGCAGCCGCACCAGCTATGAGCCGGCCTACAACATCCTGCTCGAACGCGGCTACCACGTGGCGCCGAGTTCCGACCAGGACAACCACTGCGCCAACTGGGGCGCCAGCTATACCAACCGCACTGGCGTGCTGATTCCCAACGGCACGGCGCTCAGCTTGAACGCCTTCCTCGACGCCGTACGCGCGCGCCACGTGTTCGCCACCGAGGACAAGACCGGCCAGATCGTGCTGACGGCAAACAGCCATGTAATGGGCGAACGCTTCAGCAACAGCGGTCCGCTGACACTCACCGTCAACTACGCCAGCAGTGCCGGCCACACCGTGCAGCGTGTGCAGGTGTTTGAGGGTGTGCCGGGCAGCAATGGCACGGTGGCCACCACCTCGAGTACCGCCACCACTACCATCACGCCGGCCAATGGCGATCACTTCTACTACGCCAAGATCACCCAGGAGGATGGCAAGCAGTTGTGGTCCGCGCCGGTATGGGTGACCCAGGGAGCGGGCGGTGGCGACACCACACCACCCACTGTCAGTGCATCGGAAAGCGGCAGCGCGGGCACCATCACGCTGTCGGCCAATGCTACCGACAACGTGGGTGTGACCAAGGTGGAGTTCTACGTCGACAATGCGCTCAAGTCGACGCTGACCGCCACGCCGTATCAGTCCACGCTGGATTCCACGACGCTGAGCAACGGTACGCATTCGCTGGTCGCGAAGGCCTACGATGCAGCCGGCAATATCGGCACCAGCAGCACGGTGAGCTTCAGCGTGTCCAACAGCACCGGTGGCGACACCACGCCGCCGACGGTGAGCGCGTCGGAAAGCGGCAGCTCGGGCACCATTACGCTATCGGCCAATGCCACCGACAACGTGGGCGTGACCAAGGTGGAGTTCTATGTCGACAACGCACTCAAGTCGACGCTGACCGCCACGCCGTACCAGTCCACGCTGGATTCCACGACGCTGAGCAATAGCACCCACAGCCTGGTTGCGAAGGCCTACGATGCGGCCGGCAATGTCGGCACCAGCAGCACGGTGAGCTTCTCGGTGTCCAACAGCACCGGCGGTGGCGCCACGGAACTGGTGAAGAACAACAGTTTCGAAAGTGGCACCACGCCGTGGACACAGACCAGCGGCGTCATCAACAACACCAGCGGCGAAGCGGCCCATACCGGCAGCTACAAAGCCTGGTTGGACGGCTACGGCAGCGCGCACACGGATTATGTGCGCCAGTCCATCACCATCCCGGCCACGGCGACCAAGGCCACGCTGGATTTCTTCATGCACATCGACACCGCCGAGACCTCGACCACCACCGCGTACGACACGCTCAAGGCGCAAGTAATCAACTCGGCGGGCCAGTACGTGACGCTGCAGACCTGGTCCAACCTCGACGCCGCCAGCGGCTATGTCGAGCACACCGTAGATCTGTCGGCCTATATCGGCCAGACCATTCAGATCAATTTCTACGGCGTGGAAGACAGCTCCAGCCAGACCTCGTTCGTGATCGACGACGTCAGTGTGAAATCGCAGTAAGCGAGTTGGGGCGGGAGTTCCATGACGAACTCCCGCCCTCTTCGCTGCCGGTCGAACACTCGCCGGCGGGGAGCGACGACAACAGACGCGCCCACACCGATGCATCGAGGCTCTGCCTCACACGTGGAATGGGCAACTGGCATGAGTGGATTGTCGAGGCCGTTTGACCCATCGACAGGGCTCGCCCATCCGAATCCGGAGCAGAAAAGCAGCGATCCGCGCCCGGAAATCGTTCAGGCGTTACCGCGCACCCGCATCGTCAGCCCCTTCAGGAAATTCCGCAGCAACTGATCGCCGCAGAGGCGGAAATTCTTGTGATCAGGCTGGCGGAACAGCGCGCTGAGTTCGGGCTTGGAGATCGGAAAGCCGGCGGCGGCGAGAATCTGGTGCATGTCCACGTCCTTCAGCTCGAACGCCACCCGCAACTTCTTCAGCACCACGTTATTGGTGACGCGTTTTTCCACCGGGCGCGGCGGCAGGCTTTCGTCGCGACCGCGTCGGTGGAATACCAGGCCGTCGAGGAAGTGCGCCAGCACGGCGTTACTGCATTCGACGTAGCCAGGCTCCTCGTCTTTTTTCAGGAATGCCTGCACGTCCTCCTTCGCGATCGGGAAATTTGCGTCCGCCAGATGGGTGATCTCCACCACCTTGCCGTCGCTGAGGTCGAGCATGTAGCGGATGGCGCGCAGTACGTCGTTGTTGATCATGTCGTTCCGTAAGTCTCGCTGAGGACGCCATGCTACCGCGCCGCGATCAACCCCGTTGGCGCCCTGCCTGCGTTTCACCATTCATGAACCACCGGAGCGCCGCCCCATGAACACGAAAGTCATCACGCACGAGCATGCCGACAACGACCCGGCAGCTTGTTGAGGTTTCCGGCCTTGATGCGTGGACAGCGGTTGTGGGTGCACCAGCACCCCTCCCCAGCCGCTGCCACGCATCGGGGCCGGAGCTGGTTGCATCGATATTTGCCCAGATCAACTTACCCGACGCCATGCAATTTCGCTTAATCTCGGTACCCATGGATGCTGCGGTCGATCCCGATGCGATGCTTATGCTTGCCTATGCGCGTGGCGACCTTGCCGCGTTCGAGGCGCTGTATGCGCGCCATCGCAGCATGCTGTACCGGTTTCTGCTGCGCAGCGTGCGCGACACGCAGCGCACCGACGAGCTGTTCCAGGAAACCTGGAGCCGGGTGATCAGTGCCCGCGCGCGCTACCAGCCGCAGGCGAAGTTCAGCACCTGGCTGCTGCAGATCGCGCATAACCTGATGATTGACAGCGCCCGCCGCCAGCGCCCGATGGCCGACGGCGACGAGGCGGAAACCGCGCTGGCCAACGTGGCGATACCGGAACGCGAGCAGCCCGATCACGCCCTGTCCGAGTTCGAGCGCCGCCGCGGCCTGCAACGCGCGATCGAACAATTGCCGGACGAACAGCGCACCGCCGTGCTGCTGCGACTGGAACAGGAACTCAGTCTGGAGGAGATTGCCGCGGTGACCGGCGCCGGCCGCGAGACGGTGAAGTCGCGCCTGCGCTATGCCATGACCCGATTACGCGAAGTGCTGACCGAATGACCACCCAGCTGCCACCACAAGGCCCGCCAGAACCCGACGAAAAGCTGCCCGGCGAAGCCGAGCTGGCGGCGTTGTATCGCCAGTTGCCGCAGAACGAGCCCGGCCCGGCGCTCGACGCGGCAGTGCTGCGTGCCGCAACGCAGGCACTGGCTGCGGATGCGCAACCTGCCCGGTCGATCAGGAAAACCCGGCCACACTGGCTGATCGGCCTGAGCAGCGCAGCCACCCTCGTGCTGGCTGCCGGACTCGCCTGGCATATGCGCGAACTGCCCCCGGCCGAGCCGGCGCCCACATCAGCGGACAGCGTGGTACCGACACAGGCCGCTGCACCCGCACCGCGTGCTGCACCAGCCAGCGCACCGATGCCACCAGCTGAGCCTGCGTCGCCGATACCTGCCGTGCCACCACCGCCACGAATGGTAGTCGCCAAGTCGCCCACGCCCACCGTGACCGCACAGCGCAAGGCAGCAGCCGACAGGCAGGTTGCACGCGCCTCCAACGAAGGCTATGCGGCGACCGCGTTGCCCCAACCTGCCCCGGCCAGCGTGACCACGCTTGCCGCACCACCCATGATGGCACCACAAGTCGCCAGCGATTCAGCGGCGAATGCCGCCCCGGCCATGGCCGAAGCCGCGCCCGTCGCCACACCCTCCCACGTACGGGCGAGGATGCCTGTAGCACCGGCGCCATTCGCGGCGGCTGCCGACATGGACACCGCTTCGTACGCCAGCGATACGCCGGCGCAGGAGCTGAACAAAATCCGCCAGTTGTTCGCGCTAGGCCATGATGACGAAGCACGGCAGCGGCTGAGTGCCTTCCATCTCGCACACCCGCGCTGGGATCTGCCGCTGGATCTCCAGGCACAACTGCGCAAGCCATGAGCGGAGCGTTGTCCACGCTGGCCCAGCCATGCCGTCATCAGGAAGAAATCAAGAAGAGCCGCTTTCTCGCACTGGCCGCTCCGGTGGATTCGCCCGAGCAGGCGCTGGCATTCGTGCGTGACGTGAGCGAGCCTACCGCCACGCACAATTGCTGGGCTTACCGCATCAGCCAGGATTACCGCTTCAACGACGACGGCGAACCCGGCGGCACCGCCGGGCGACCGATCCTGCAGGCGATCGAGGGGCAGGACATGGATCGCGTGGTGGTGGTTGTGACACGCTGGTACGGCGGCATCAAGCTCGGCGCCGGTGGCCTGGTGCGTGCCTACGGCGGTACCGCGGCCGAATGCCTGCGTTGCGCCGAACGCGTGCCGATCGTGGCGATGGCGCGGCTCGGCGTGCATTGCGATTTCGCCGAACTCGCCCTGCTCAAGGCACGGCTGAAGGAATTGCAAGCCGAGGTCGAAAGCGAAACGTTCGGCGCCGACGGCGTGGAACTGCAACTGCGCCTGCCGGACAGCCACGTTGCCGAAGCCCAACTGCGCGTCAGCGACATCAGCCGCGGACGCAGTGTCGCCAAGCGTCTGGATTGAGCACGCTGGCCTGCCGCAAGGATTGAATCGGCCGCAGCACGCCCCACCTTGAATGACATTGCCCGCATGCGGCGGGACTGTGTCATCTCCGATCCATTCTGCGAGAGCTCATGAGCGACGTCACCCTCGACACCTCCCGCCCCATCCGCCGTATCGGTGCGTTGCGCGAACTCTGGCCCTTCCTGAAGCCGCATCGCGCACTGGCGGTTGGCTGGCTGCTGTTTCTGGGCCTGTCGTCCGGCGCCTCGCTGGTGCTGCCGATGGCGTTTCGCCACATCATCGACCAGGGCTTCGGCCACTCCAGCCAGGCGGTGATCAACCAGACCTTCATCGCGCTGTTCGGCGTGGCGCTGGTACTCGCCTTCGCCACCGCTGCCCGCTACTTCTGCATTACCTTGCTGAGCGAGCGGGCGCTCGCCTCGCTGCGCCAGACGCTCTACTCGCAGGTGATCCGCCTGGACGTGGGCTTCTTCGAACGCAGCCGCGTCGGCGAATTGCTGTCGCGCCTCAGCGCCGATACCGAAGTGGTGCAGGCGCTGATCGGCTCCGGCGTCTCGGTGGCACTGCGCAGCGCGGTGATGCTGATTGGCGCAGCGGTGGCGATGGTGTGGACAGCACCGTCGCTGGCCGGCCTCACCGCGCTGGTGATTCCGGCAGTGATGCTGCCGATCCTGGTGTTCGGCCGTCGCGTGCAGAAGCTGTCGCGAGCCAGCCAGGACCGCTTGGCCGACGCCGCAGCGATCGCCAACGAAACGCTCAACGCCTCTACCGCGGTGAAGGCGTATGCGCGCGAGGACATCGAAAGCACCCGCTACGGCAGCGCGATCATGCGCGCGCTGGCCACTGCACGCCGGCGCATCGGCATGCGCTCGCTGCTGACCATGGCGGTGATCGTGCTGGTCTTCGGCGCGATCACCCTGGTGCTGTGGGCCGGCGCACGCCATGTTTTGGCCAGCACGCTGGACGCCGGCGTGCTGGGCCAGTTCGTGCTGTACGCCGTATTCGCCGCCGGCTCGGTAGCGGGATTGTCCGAAGTGTGGGGCGACGTATTGCGTGCGGCCGGCGCTATGGAGCGCATCGGTGAACTGCTCGCCGAGCGTGCCGAGATCACCGATCCGGCCCAGCCGATCGCCCTGCCACGCCCGATGCACGGCGCACTGCGTTTCGATGGCGTGACCTTTCATTATCCGACGCGCCCCGATACTGCGGCGCTGCACGATTTCACGCTGGACATCCGGCCCGGCGAAACCGTTGCCCTGGTCGGCCCGTCCGGTGCCGGCAAGAGCACTGTGTTCGCGATGCTGCTGCGCTTCTACGACCCGCAGAGCGGTCGCATCAACATCGATGGCATCGACCTGCGCGCCGTAACCCTGGCCGACCTGCGCGGCGCGATTGCGCTGGTGCCGCAGGAAACCGTGATCTTCGCCGGCAGCGCGGCAGACAACATCCGCTTCGGTCGACAGGATGCCAGTGACGAAGAGGTACGCGAAGCCGCACGCGCCGCTGAAGCACACGACTTCATCAGCGCGCTGGGCGACGGCTACGACGCCGAACTGGGCGAACGCGGCGTGCGCCTGTCCGGCGGTCAGCGCCAGCGCATCGCGATCGCCCGCGCGATCCTGCGCGATGCACCGCTACTGTTGTTGGACGAAGCCACTTCGTCACTGGATGCGCAATCCGAAGCGGCGATCCAGCAGGCGCTGGAGCGTCTGGAAAAAGGCCGCACCACCTTGGTCATCGCTCACCGCCTCGCCACCGTGCAGCGCGCCGACCGCATCGTGGTGATGGACGGCGGGCGCATCGTGGCGCAGGGCACGCATGAGAGTCTGCTGGCCGAGGGTGGTTTGTATGCGGAGCTGGCGCGGTTGCAGTTCGTGGCTTGAGGGACCGGGGTCGAGTAAGCGACCCCTGATTCTGGCAAGCATGACTTTTCCACGCGCGACATTCCCGTCGACGCACTTCATTCATCGCTGTCTACGAAGGTTCATCCCATGAAAATTCTCCTCGTCCTCACCTCGCACGACCAGCTCGGCCACACCGGCGAAAAAACCGGCTTCTGGCTGGAGGAGTTGGCCGCCCCTTATTACGCCTTCGTGGATGCTGGCGCCCAGGTAACGCTGGCCTCGCCTCAGGGCGGCCAGCCGCCGCTGGATCCGAAGAGCAACGAGCCTGCGTTCCAGACGGATACGACCCGCCGATTCGAGGCTGATGCCATCGCGGTTGCTACGCTGGCTACGACCAGGAAGCTCGTCGACGTCGACGTCGCCGATTTTGATGCGGTGTTCTATCCGGGCGGACATGGTCCGCTTTGGGATCTCGCGGAGGACCGCTCGTCGATCGCGTTGATCGAGAAGACCGTGGCATCTGGCAAGCCGATAGCTCTGGTATGTCATGCCCCCGGCGTGCTGCGCCATGTCAAAGGCGCCGATGGCAAACCCCTAGTGAATGGCAAGGCGGTCACTGGCTTCTCCAACGCCGAGGAGGAAGCAGTTGGCCTGACCAAGGTTGTCCCCTTCCTGGTCGAGGACATGCTCAAGGCGAACGGTGGCCTCTACTCCAGCGGTGCCGATTGGCAGTCGCACGTCGTGGTCGACGGTTTGCTGATCACCGGACAGAACCCGGGCTCGTCGGAAGCGACCGCACATGCCTTGCTCAAACAACTGTCGTAGGCAGTGACGAAACCTCGGGGCCACTTTCTCGCAGCGATAAGTGAACTCTGCCCCGATATCGGAGGTAACTGGTTCGAGTCAATGACCTCCCCTTTGACTAACTAGCGCTTCGCTCTGGACTTGGCCGGAGAAAGCCAGAGGCGTTCGTGCGCAAGGTCCATCGTGATGACCCATTGACGCAGGATCGGCATGCCGATGTTTCCATCGACGACGAGGTCCTGGACCTGTGCACTTCCCTGCAACTGAACCTGCGGAGCGAGCGCGAGATTCACAGGCTGGCTGTGCGTCGCTGCAGGGTCCAACCCGAGGGCTGCGGCAACGGCACGGTTGACGATCAAGGCGCCGTCGCTGCCGCAATCAAGCTCGAACCAGAGCTTTCCCTTCGCGGTGGGTATCGCCACCAGCGGTGTGAGTGACGCACCGCCCACCTCCCGCGCCAGACGCATCGGCAATTCGGTCGCATGCGCGGTGCGTGCTTTTGCACTGGCGGTCGTCTCGACGATCAGGCGGTCACCCGCAAGATCGAGCGTGACCACCTGACCGGCAAAGGCATCCAGCGCCACCGATCCATCCAGCGGCGGCGCATCCTTGGGCAGCAGTTTGGAGAAATCCCAGACGCCCGCCACGGGGATCGTGATCCAGTGGTCGGCTACCTTAAGCTTCACGCCATCGCAGCGCGGCAGGTCGAGGCGATCCCCTCGCATCCGCATGCCCGATAGCCGCCCCCACGGCTCGCATTTAGCCTTGTCCGCACCACCCGGCGTGAGCACCGTCAGGCCGCCAGCGGTATCGAGCAACACGGTGGCCGGGCTGCCACCCACTTGCACCTGCATGGATGGCACGGCACCCAGATAGGACGTCAGCGGAATCACCCATGCCGGCGTAGGCTCCGCCGCGTGGGACACACCGACCGCTCCGACAGCGACCATGAAGGCGATCGACCAACTGCGTTTGGGCACGTTGCTGCTCCTGGACTGGACTCCACGCAAGATAGCGGAGTAGCCAGCGCGCACCATCGGTCGAAAGTCATTTAACGCGATTCAATGCGTCGACTTCTCCCGCTCCGCATCCACCGCGCGCTTCACCGCGGCAACGAACTCGCGCCGCGCGGCGACCAGTTCGTCGGACGTTGCATGCGGCCACGCGCCCACCTGGGCGATCACCAGCTGGCGCGAGGGGTCGACGTAGACCATCTGGCCGAAGATGCCGATCGCGGCATAGCTGCCATCGGCATCCGTCCACCACAGATAACCGTAGCCGCGATCCGGCGCGTCGACACTTGTCTGTCGGCGTACCGCACCCTGCAGCCACGCCGCGGCGACCACGGGCTTGCCGGCAATGCGGCCGCCGTCGAGCATGAATTGCCCCAGCCGTGCGTAGTCACCCAGCGTGGCCGACAGGCCGCTGCCGCCGGTGTCTCTGCCATCGCACTCGTCCTTGATCCAATACGCATCGGCGGCCATGCCGTACGGCTTCCAGATTGTCTGCGAGAGGTAGGCGGCCAGCGAACGGTGCGTGGCACGCTGCACCAGGATGCCGAGCAGATCGGTTTCCGCGGTGTTGTAGTTGAAGTGCGTGCCAGCGGGCCACTGCCGCGGCAGTTTGCGCAGGTACGACAGCACATGCGCCTGCCCGTCGACGCAGACATGGAGATACATCTGCGCCACATCCGACTTGGCGTCGGCGTAGTCCTCGTTCCAATGCACGCCGGAGGTCATCGTCAGCAACTGCTGCACCGTGACCTCGGCGTAGGCGCTGTCACGCAACTCCGGGATGTAGGTGCCCAGTGTGTCATCCATGCTGTGGATGTCACCCCGCTGCAGCGCGATCCCGAGCAAGGTGGAGGTGACCGACTTGGCCACCGAGAACGACTCCCAGCGCTGCTCCGGCCCGAAGCCCAGCGCATAACGCTGCAGGCGGACGCGGCCGTGCTGCAGCACCATCACACCGGCGATGTGATGCTGGTCCATGTAGCTGGCCAACAATCCAGAACCACCCTGCCAGTCCAACGTCAGCGGTTGGCCCTGTGGTAGCCCGTGGACATGCGTGCCGTGTGCGGCGAGGTCACTGGGAAACAACTTGCCCATCTGCCGGAACTGCGCCTCGCGCTGCGCCTGCGGCCAGAACAGCACCGCTTCGCGTTGCTCGCCGATGGTCGGGGTGTGCTGTTCGCTGGCTGCCGACGGCAGCGAGACGATCAGGCAAAGTGCAGCGGCAAGCAGGCGGGTGCAGATGGCTGGGCACATGTCGGTACGCGGCGAGGCAGTTGCGGAACCGCCATGTTACTGGGCCGATGTCGGCGGGAGCGAGCGCGCACGATTTGCACTCGACCAAGACCTGCTCGCCAAAATGCACTCTGACCAGATTTCAGTCGCGGATGCAGGCTGAACGCTGTTTCGACATACATGAACCCCGCCCCTCCTTTCACCCGAAAGTCACGCGCGCTTTCACGCCGTCGTCCTGAACGTGGTGGTTCCATGCTGACTGCATGAGTCGGCGCTGAGTGTCATCCGCAGACTCGCACTTCAGAACGACGTCTGCGCAAGCTGGCGTCACCGATCCGTTTCAACCCCCAAGGAGTTCCCCATGATCAAGCGCATGCTTCCCCTGTTGATTGGACTGTCGGTTTGCGGCGCCGCCCTCGCGCAGGACATGCCTGCGACCGCCCAGTCGACGACCAGTACCACTACTACCACAGTGACCACGTTGTGGCCGGCCCAGCCGCCCGCGGACGGGTCGACCGAGGATGCCGTCAAAACCGCGATCGCCAACGCCGGCTACAAGGAAGTGAAAGGTCTGAAATTCAAGGACGGTGTGTGGCGCAGCAAGGCCCGCGGCGGCAACAAGAAATGGGTCGAACTCGCGGTCGGGCCGGTCAACGGCAAGGTGTATGCGGCCGATGCACCGTCCAAACTCAACAAGGACGAGGTCAGCGCCAAGCTGGCTACAGCCGGCTACCAGAACATCAAGGACGTGAAGTTCGACGACGGCCTGTGGGCCGCTGAAGCCAAGACTGCACATGGCGACACCGTCGATCTGCTGGTCGATCCGGACGATGGCAGCGTGGTAGCCAAGTCGCGCGATTGATTCGTTGCGTCTGCGATAGTCACAGGAGCCCGGCGCGTTGATGGCGTCGGGCTTCTTCGTTTGATGGCCGAGGACGAGCGGATGTGAAGTTGGCGCGGTTGCAGTTTGTGGCTTGAGGGTGTCGAGCACGCCACGTCGAGTACCGGGATTTCAACTGTAAGCCAGCAGCAGGGGCTCTAAAGTGCACTCTGACCCGGGTTTCGCTTCTGGCTACACTCAGCGAATCTCGGTGCCGCCTTCGTGCGCCGAAACGCATGCACAACTGTAGCTAGTGGAAAATAACGAATGTCGAATGAGGACGGCACCAAGATAATTTACGGCAGGACGCCGGAATCAGCGGCCATGTTGGCAAACGTCAAACGAGCGATGTCAATCACCGCCACACTCAATCGTTTGACGTTCAACGATGCAGACGAGATCCGGGCCTTGTTCAGCGAACTCATCGGTAAAAAAGTAGACGAGAGCTTTTTACTGATCCCGCCATTCTTTACTGCCGGCGGGGACGAAATCCGCGTAGGGCGCAACGTCTTCGTCAATCAGAACTGCACTTTCTATGACCTTGGGGGACTCGACATCGCAGACGATGTGATGATCGGGCCGAACGTGAGCATCATCACGACGGGCCATCCCCTTGAACCTTTGCAGCGGCGCGCCGCCACCATCGGAAAACCGATCGTGATCGAGAGAAACGTCTGGATCGCAGCCGGCGCCACCATTGTCGGCGGAGTGACGGTAGGCGAAAACTCGGTGGTGGCCGCGGGTTCGGTGGTAACCAAAGACGTTCCCCCGAATGCCCTTGTCGGAGGAAATCCGGCTCGGGTCATTCGTTCGATTGAGACAGAGAAAGGGACGGAGTGAGCTGGCCTGGGTTTGACGGACACCTTTGATTGGCCTGTCTATCGGCCTGCCGCGGGAATCATCCCGATGGCGCTCATCCATATCTCGGCCAAAGCTGGCCAGCGCGTGATCGGATCCGACGTTGGCCTCAGCCCGAACGCATGCCCGCCGTGTGCATACAGGTGCATCTCCACCGGCACGCCGGCGTTCTTCAAGGCAGCGTAGTAGACCTGCGACTGGTTCACGCCATCCACGTTGTCGTCTTCTGCCTGCAGCAGAAACGTCGGCGGCGTTTCGCGGGAGACCGGAACATTGGGATTCAATTTGTCATCGTCGGTCGCGAGATGCCCCGGATAGATAGGCATGGCGAAATCCGGGCGGGCACTTTCCTTGTCGGCAGCGTCTACCGGTGAATACAGGCGCCGCGCAAAGTTCGTGCTGATCTCCGCTACCAGATAGCCACCCGCCGAAAACCCGAGTACTCCCACCTTGTGCGGATCGATGTGCCACTCCACGGCGTGATAGCGCACCAACCTCAACGTTCTCTGGGCATCCTCCAATGAAGGCACCGATATCGCCCGATTGTGCGGACGGCAATTGCATTGCCAGACATAAGGCACGCTCGGAACGCGATACTTCAACAAGACACAAGTGATGCCTCTGGACGTCAGCCAGTCGCAGACGTCGGTGCCCTCGAGGTCCATGGCCAATAACTCGAAACCGCCGCCCGGAAACACGACGACCGCGGCTCCCGTGTTCTTCCCCTGTGGCGCATACACCGTCATCGTGGGTCGCGACACGTTTTTTACGCCGACCACGGGCTTACCGCCGATCAGCGCTTTCGGGTCTGACCACGCGTATTCAACCCCTGGCATAGGCTTGTCATCAGGCGGCGTGCCGGGCCATAGCGGTATCTGTACATGCCCGGCAGCGGGTTGCCAAACCACCGTCTTCGCATACGCGCCACCGCATGCAACCAGCAGACACGCGACAATGACCCAAAGCTTCATGACGCTCCTCCATTTTGGCGCTCGCCAAGGTTGTGCGATCAAGGCAGGAAATCAGGTCCGATGCTGCACGCCGCATCGGGCCTGCCGCAGCCGCTTCCGTGGATTTCTTCGGGCAAGCGCGTCAATGTCATCATCGCCGGAAGCCATGATGATCTCGACAAGCCACTCTAAGAACTGCGGAGATTTCCGTGAACGCAACTATGGACTTCGCCGACCATGAAGTCGGCTATGACATCCCCGTCCTGCCGGGTATGAACGTTCCGGTTCAGCGGCGGCGCGCAGCGCCGTCCGCTGCAATCGGTTGTCAGGCGTCATTGTTCCCTTGGCGCCGGAGTACTACATGGGTAGCTTTCTCCGACGCAACGAATTGAACGCATTCGTATCCCAGAGCACGCGCGTCAATCCCCTCGAACAGTCGCTCTCCCCCGCCCAGCAGGACCGGCGAGATAGCGACGTGCAGCTCATCGATGAGGCCTGCACGAAGATATTGCTGGATAGTGTCAGGTCCGCCGCCAATGCGCACATCCATTCCGTTGGCGGCGGCGCGCGCCCGGTCAAGCGCCTCGTGAATACCGCCCGTGATGAAGTGGAAAGTCGTTCCGCCTTCCATCTGGATGGGCGGACGCGCGTGATGAGTCAAGATGAAAGTTGGAACGTGATAGGGCGGGCTGTCCCCCCACCATCCTTTCCAGTTCATGTCGGGCCAGGAACCGCGGATCGGTCCGAACATGTTTCTTCCGAGAATCCAGGCGCCAACATTCTTGAAGCCCCGCGCAGCGAAGTCGTCGTCGATCCCCGTTGTGCCACCGTCGGCACCAAATAGGGTCCGTTGGAACGTGCGTGTCGGGACTAACCACTGGTGCAAATCAGTCCCGCCCACACCGAGCGGATTGCTGATGTCCTGATTCGGACCAGCTCCGTATCCGTCAAGCGAAATGGTAAAGCCATTAACTCGGACGCGTGTCATTTTCATGCCTTCCTTTCGATTGATGCCTAACGCAGGAGTTAAGCGGCGGCGAAGCCGTCCGCCTTGAATGAATAGTTAGGAGTCATGCTGGAATACACCCCAGCAATCAAGATAGCCATCGTGCCGGGCAACGCGCTCTGCGAGCCGTTGTTCGAACTCCGTGACCGCTTCGTGCGTAACGATCATGTGCTTTACCAGTTCTAACTCCATGCCACCGGACTCAGCTGGCCGGGTTTCGATATTCACAATTCGGTCGCCGGCCTTGCGGTCGGCAACATACTCTTTTGCAACAGAAGCAGCAGCTTCCTCTGTTCGGAACACCGCGAAAAACTCGACATCGTGCGGCTTCGTGAAATCAAAGTTCGATGCTTGCATGCGTCGCAGCACATTGCCATTGATGTCGTCGGGATAATTCAAGAGCCTGTCCTTGGAGTGACACCTGACACTAGAGTTAAGCGGCGGCTTAGCCGTCCGCCTTGAACGAGGGATTAGGCCGCGCTAGTGCCTCGACCGGGTTGTTAGATGCTTGTTTGCTCAACTCCATACCGTATTGCGGCGACGAGTACGTCAGTGTCTATATCCTTGAGCTTTTTGAACTTGATGCAATAGCCGGTGACACTCGCCCTGCCGAGTTCCTTTCCATACGCTTGGGCCAAATACTTCTTGTCTTCGATGCCAAGGATGTAGATGGAGATTCCTGTCGAGTTTGCGCTCATGCCAATTTGATAGAAGTCCTTGGTTCTTCCGTCGGCATATTTGATGATCTGCAGTCCGTATCCTATGTTTGGGTTGGAGACAACCTTGCCCTGTTCGTCTTTGCCATCTAGGAACCACAACTTGCACTTTGGCATTTGCGCCAGAATGACGCGATGCAGTTCTTGCATATCGCCGCGTTTTGGTTCGGGCTGAGTGGCAATATGCTCTTCGATCTGCTTCCGGGTGTTCATATAGGGCGACCCTGCTGAGGCGGTGGCCTGCGCGGCCTAACGCTTGAGTTAAGCGGCAGCGAAGCCGTCCGCCTTGAACGAGATGTTAGACCCCAACTCGCCAAGCAACCAAGTTGCGAGCTGACGTGGCCCGCGCCGATTGCCGTTGGAGTAGTTCGCTGACTCGCTGCATGCAGAAAGGTAAAGCTGGCCAACCGTGCCCACCACAGACATGCCCAACTCCTCACGTAGCGAAACCGCGTCTTTGGCGAGGGAAAGAAGCATTTCGCTCTCTTGCGGCAGCCAATGAGGGCGGATCGTTTCCGGCAAGAAGTTGGAGTTGAAGAAGAGCATCTCACCGGACTGAGCTACACGAGGAAGCGCCTGCGCAAGCAAGTCCAACAGCGACATTTCGGCTGCAGAAAGTTCCGCCTCTAGTTTGTCGAGCCGAGATGATTTCATGGGGTCTAACGCTGGAGTTAAGTGGCGGCGTAGCCGTCCACCTTGAACGAGATGTTAGACGAGTCTGATGAGCTTAACGACGCAGGCACTTGAAAACGTAGATACCAACAAAGATGCCGGTAAGGGTCGAGGACAGACCGAGCCAAAATTCTGTTGGGTCTTTACCATCGCGGCTTTTGAGGAGAAGCACAACACCAAAGACGAAGAGCACGACCGCCCAAAACAGCATCGCAGTCCGATTTTGTGGGTCGATGATCATGTGGCCTAACTACCTAATATACGGACCCGCAGGTCCGGCTATACATCCCTGATCACGTTCGGAAGTCCGCGCGTAACGTCTTGATCCATGTAGAGCTTATCCGTGCTGGGTCCGGCTAACCATCGGATGTATAACCGGATCCAGCGCGCCGGCTTTATCGGTGCACATGAAGTGCCATGCAACGTCCGTTTTGGGTGGCGGCTTCAACCCCGCCGCGCGGGCAAGAACCGGCTGTTGCGCAGCAGTCCCGCCGAGACCAGCGACACCAGCACACCGATCGGGAAGATCTCCCCGAACGTCATCGGCAGGCGGAACATCGGGTTCGCGTACTGGACCTTGAATGCGTCCATCTCGGCGCCCAGCTTCGCCAGCGCCTCGGCGCTCGCGCCCTTCGCCTTTTCGCTCGCGATGATCGCGTTCGCATAGGAGGTGGCGAAATCCATGTGTGTCATCGCCTGCACCGCTTCCCACGCTGCCACGTAGAAGATCCCGGCGATAAAGCTGACGCCCAGCCCGACCCCGAGCGCCGGCCAGAACCCTATCACCCCGCCCCGGTCGATGTCCCGGTGCCGCTTGATCCCCACGAACACCGCGCTCAGTGCGATCAGCATGGTCGTGTAGCCGATCACCATGCCGTATTTCAGCGGAGGCATCCCGGAGAACGCGACGAAGGTGACGAGCTCGAAGCCGCCGACGACCAGACCCGCGATCAGGCCGTACTTCAGGATGGTGCGTAACATGGTGTGACTCCTTAGTGGTGGACAGGGGCGTCATTGACCGCGATCCGGCGCCGCCCGGCAATCGCCCGAACGGGTGATTTCGATGCTTTCACCCCGAATAATCCGGGATCAGGGCACGATCCCCAGCTCGCGCGCCCGGCGGATCGCCTCGGTGCGCCGCTTCGCGCCCAGCTTCTCGAACACTCGCGCCACGTGCGTCTTGATCGTGTTCGGCGAAACGTGAAGGTGCGCCGCGATCTCCTTGTTGGTGTGGCCGGCTGCCAGTTCGTGCAGCACCTCCAACTCCCGCCCGCTCAGGCCCAGTTCCGCCTGCGCCTTCGGGTTGCCATCAAAGGCGGCCGGCGCCGGCGCGGCGAACACCCGCACGCCCAGCACGATGCCCAGCACCAGGAAGGCGGCCGCGACCAGGAACAGGTAGATGTCGCCCGAATGCATCCGCGCCAGGCGCTGGTAGTCGAGCCACTGCAGGGCAAGCGTTCCCGCCGCCAGCAGCGCCCCATAGCCGACCACCCGTTTCCACATCCCCGTCTCCGCTCGCCCCATACAAGGTCATCTTAGCGCCGGTCTGCGAGTAGCGAAAAAATGGTCGTTCGGTTCGACCCCGGGGGTTTCGGTCTAGATCAGTCCCGTTCGGGAAACTGTTTGATCAGGGTGCATCCAAAGAATCGTGCTTGTTGAAGTGCACTCTGACCTGGATTTCCTTTTGTCACCTGAAAGTATCAAGTGCACCGACCAGCTTGATGTGGCCTTCGACGGATGTCGGCTTTATTGTGTGGTCTTCGCTTAGGGAACCCCTGATTTATTCGATGACGGTTTCGGCCGTTTGCTTCACCGAATTTGTCTTCAAGTCTGCCCCCTGTCATCGTTCGCCCCTGGAAAACGCAAGGCAGCCTTGGAGCAAAGCATGGAAAGCGAAACAAAGACTCCAAAACCGATGCGTCCGCTGCCAGCCTTGCTGCTGGCCTTATTGCTCACGGCGGCGACCCTTTGCCTGTGGGTGCCGGTGCTGTTTCTCTTGGTTATTGCCATGGGTCCAGGCGACATGGCGGCAGTCGCCTTCTTGGAGCTGGGCGTGGTCACCTGTCCCATCGGCGTGATCTTGCTTATCGTCTATGCCGCGCTGGATAAGCCATGGAAGCACCCGTTCCAGCGTACTTGGTTCTTCTGGTTGCAAGTGCTGGCGATCGTGGTGATCGGCTTGGGCGTTGGCTCGTCCTTTTTCCACGATTGGCGGGCCCAGCGCCAGCAGGTTGCCGAGTGGAAAGAAGCCGAGCGTGCCAAGGAGCCCCAGGGCGTCATGCAGGCTGCGCTGTTCCATGACGACGACGCAAGCTTCGCCAAGGCATACAAAATCTGCGACATATCCTGTCCGCGGGGGGCATGGCTGCCTAAGGCTATCGCCGCGCATGCACCGCGCATCATCGGCGTGCTGCTGAAGGGTGTGACCAGGCGGACCTATGAGGACGACTTTCTGAACAGAGCCGATCATATGGGCATCTGCAAGGACGGTGTTTATTACGAAAACTATTTCGCCCTGCCGGGCCGGGCCGGTGCCAGCGGAGACATGGCCATCATCGAGCAGTTTCTGCCGCAATGGGACCGGGATCAGGTACAGGAAGCCTTCGTCGGCGCCGCCTTCGGCAACCACGTAGACACCATGCGCGCTTTGATCGCACATGGCGCAAACCCGCACCAGCGGATGGACGAACATCCCCCTGCACAGGTCGCCGTCGACAGTGTCCGCAGTGCGGCGATGCGCTCAGGCGCCGTCGACGCCTTGCGCTGGCTCGACGAGCAAGGCGTCCGGGACGGCAGCGACTATGAGCAGGACCTGATCTGGGAATCCTTCGACGAGTGGATCAAACACAGCCCGAGAGCCGTCTGGACCGAACAACTCGAAACCATGCTGGATGCTCTGGCGAAACTCGGTGCTGTGCCCGCCCATAGCAGTCACGGCGGGTCGCTAGGGCGCGCCGCAGATGACGGTGACGCTCTGCTTGCCCATGCGTTGCTGCGTCGCGGTGCGTTGGTTGAGAGCGTTGACGATGACTACTCGCGGGCCAAGCTGCAGGCATTGCTGAAGGGGGCGCCGGATCAACTGGGCAGCGATGACGGCACGCACATACTTTCGTGTCACGATGACTCGGCACCTGACTGAGCCACACAGGCCGTGCCTATTCCATCCGGTATGACGACCGCCACCGGGTCGTGCAAGCCGATCAGGCCGTCTGGGAGGAAGTTCAGGGCGCAGCCGTGGCCACGCACTCGATCTCCACCTGCGCGCCCATGGCCAGCCCAGTGACGCCGAAAGTGCTGCGCGCGGGGAACCGTCCGTCGAAGAAGCTCCGGTACACCGCGTTGAACCGCTCCCAGTTCGACATGTCGGAAAGCATCGCTGTGCATTTGACGAGGTTGCTCATGGAGTAACCCGAGGCCTTGAGGATTGCCTTGATGTTGTTCATGGCCTGTCGTGTTTCGCCCTCGATACCGCCCTTCACCAGTGTGTCGGTACCGGGCATGGTGCCGATCTGGCCCGAGAGATACAGCATGTTTCCAACTTTCACCGATTCCGAAAAAGGTAGATCGGTCACGACGGATTTGGAAGCGCTTTCGGCGGCTGCCGACGATGGGGCGAAGACCACGAAAGCACATAGAAATCCGGCCACGGCGGCAGCTGTGAGTCGAGCGCGTGTCATGTGAACATTCCTTCAGTGAGTTTGCTGTTGTTTCTTCGGTTGGATGACAGTCATCGAGCTGGGCGCGTTCGGTGAACGGCGCTGCACCTACCGCCGTAGGCCGACGGTGACGTCGACCTACCGTGCTTCGGGTCCCCACTGTGTGGTGGCTACGTATGTGCGCAGCACATCCTGCTCGCATCAACACCTTTTGTACTTCGGTCTGGTCAGCGGACATCGCGCTGCCCTTTTCGCCGCAGGGCGCCATGAAGGGCACGGGCTTGTCCCGTTTGATTAGACTGGAAACCACCTGGCGCCTGTCAGCGGCCAGATCAAAGATCGGGGTCAGGTTCACTTTCTCACGGCAGTAAGTGAATCTGACCCCGATAGTCAGAGCGTGAAGGACGGCGAAGCCGGCTGGAACGGGGCCGCTTGAAGGAAGGGTTAGGCGTCGCCGTGACTCTGCCAGACATTCCCGTTCTCCTCGAAGTCTGCTCGCTGAGGCCGTACGACACAGAAACGCTGCCCCGTTGGCGCTTCCATGACCCACCAAGTCTTTACCTTTGCTATTCGCTTGGCGCCAAGCCCTTCCAGTCGAGTTGCCTCGGCCTCGATGTCATTGGTTTCGATGTCGAGATGAACCCTGCTCTCATGCCGTACCGCTTGAACAAGGATCTTCATCTCACCTGGTGGACCTTCGAGCAGTCGATATGGTTCTGTCGAGTCGGCGTCGGACTCCGCAACTCGACCGATTGCTGCAGCCCAAAATCTTGCAGCAGCCTCAATGTCATCGGTTTGGCAATCGATGATGATGTTACTCAGACGACTCTTGTGCATGATGACCTCGTAGAAAAGAGGCAGTTGAGGCTGCGACGCCTAACAATTGTCCCTGACACTTTTTCTCAATCACAGATCATGGGTGGATCTTCTCGCCCCTGCTAAGCATCTCGACAAACTGGGCGATCTTCCTCGCACGAGTCTCCCGCCTCTTCGCGGCCTGAATTCGGAACAGGACAGAGTATCGATTCTGGCTGTCGAGCGTCGCAAAGAACTCCTTTGCCTTCTTGTTGGCATCGAGCGCCTCCTGCAAGTCGTGCGGAATTGTTGCGGTACTCGCGGATGAATAGGCCGCGTCCCAGCGTCCATCCTTCTTGGCTCGTTCTATTTCTTGCAGTCCGGCGGCGCGAATCCGACCGGACGCAACGAGGACCTCCGCCTTTGCCTTGTTGATCTTCGACCAGATGCTCTTGCTAGTTCTTGGCGTAAATCGTTGAAGCCAGTAGTGATCATCCTCAGCTCGCTTCTGCCCGTCGATCCAGCCAAAGCAAAGTGCACTCTCAAGCGCTTCTGCGTAAGAGACTGTTGGATGCTCGGCTCCCCTCTTCGCGAGACGCAGCCATACGCCCGACGATTTGGCGCCGTGTTGCTCAAGCCAAGCTTCCCACTCCGCTTGCGCTTTCATTGTGAGGATTGAGTCGCTCATGTGGTGCTTGGCAATGCCTAAGGCCCAGGTTAACCGGCAAAAAGGCGGAGCATTTTTGCCCGTGTTGAACCTGCAGTTAGGCTGCGCGCGGTACTCGGCGCGAGTTTGATGCTACCCGATGCTTGCATGGCGTTTTCGTTTCACGAGTTTGTTGGGCATATTTCGACTGCCTTTGCCATGAGGATGTATGGCCCCTCCGGTCCGATGTCCTCGTGCAAGGCTCTCCACCCTTGCGACTTGTAGAACCGAACTGCGTTCTCGTTGGCTGTGAGGCACTTGAGCCGTGGCTCATTGGCGAAGTAATTTGAGCAGCTATTCAGCAGCGCTTGGCCAATGCCTCGACGAATGGCTGACGGATGAACGAACAGGTTGTGCAGGAAACTGTCGGGCTCCCAGATCGAGGCAAAGCCAAGAATCTTTTGATCGGAGAGCGCGACCAACACCCTCTCATCCTTGGTATGCAAATCGAAGTCAGAAATTTGATGCAACTCGGCAGGATTCCACGTGAAAGTTGCGTTGCGTGAAGCCACGTACAAGAGGCCAAGTGCCTCTTTATCCGCTTCTTCAAACTCGCGCACGAGGATTTCCATTTCGACGCCTGACGCTGGAGTTAAGCGGCGGCGTAGCCGTCCGCCTTGAACGAGATGTCAGGCGTCTGGCGAAATGCTGCCACGGGTAGCAGTGCCGTATAGCAGAGCTCCTGCGGCAACGAGGCAGACAACACCAAATGCCTTTGCGAAAACCCAAAAGATCACAACACCGCCGGCCACGCCATCATTGATGCTAAGTCTCCAGGAAAATAGCCAGTAGAAGCCCGCAACAACAGCGGCCGCGACGAGTAAATAGCTGACCAATGCTGGCACCCTTCTGCCGACGGCAGTGCCAATACGGGTGGCGACAAATAGAGCGATGATTGCAACGATCGAAGCTATGAAAAGTGCCATGCCGTCTCCGCATGCCTAACTAGCAATATACGGACCCGTGGGTCCGGTTATACATCCCTGATCACGCGCGAAAGTCCGAGCGTAACGTCTTGATCCATGCAGAGCTTATCCGCGCTGGGTCCGGCTAACAATCGGACGTATAACCGGATCCAGCGCGCCGGCTTTGTCGCTCCATATGAAGTGCCATGCAATGTCCGCCTCGGGTCGGTTTCTGCCCGCCGCAGGCTTGTCGGCCCTTCAGCGAAACTGCTGGTACCTCCGTCAGCCATCCGCACTTCAGTCACTTGTTCCACCCGTTCTCCCTGCCAACGTGGTCGTCGGCGACCTTGCGCCACCACCGTCGAGGCGGCGCTTCCGGTTTATGAGTGCGACTTGCCG
The DNA here is from genome assembly GCA_035566635.1 of Rhodanobacter sp. GTDB lineage: Bacteria > Pseudomonadota > Gammaproteobacteria > Xanthomonadales > Rhodanobacteraceae > Rhodanobacter. Next base: position 95,503 of record DATMQY010000010.1, on the reverse strand, counting down.
CCGGCGGTCGCCAACGACGGCCCGCTGAACTCGACCTCGATGGACACGTCGATCGGGTCGCCCACACCCATGGTGGTGCCCGGCGCGGGTACGCCGTAGTCCATGCCGAAATCCGAGCGTTTGAAGGTTCCATGCGCCGAGAATCCGATGCGCGCATGAGGATCCATGCCGGCGATGCCGGCATACCCTCCGTTGTAGGTGCCGGTCAGCACCAGTGGGCGCGTGATGCCGTGCAGATTCAAGGTACCCGCGATCTCGAACGATTTGGCGCCGGTCGTGCGGATTTTTTCCGAGCGGAAGACGATCTTGGGAAACTTCTTGGTATCAAGGAACTGAGGTCCTTGCACGATATCCACACACATCTTCGGTGCCGCATCCATTTCCAACGACGCAGCGTCGACGGTCGCCACAAGCTTGGATGCAGGCAGGTTGTTGGGGTCGAACGTCAATGTCGCATCGAAGCGGCTGAACCGAGTGGTGTAAGTCGAGAATCCCATATGGCTTACGCGAAGTTGCAGACTCGCGTGGGCCTTGTCGATCTGGTACACGCCCGCGGGTGGCGCCTTCGCAGGCGGCATGGCAGGTGACGCAGGCGCGTCGGCCGCGCGGGACATGGCGCAATACACGCCAAGCAAAGCAACCACCGCGCTGACAGCAAGGCGCCGCGAAGCAGTTTGGATGGTGTTATTCATGGCAAGTAATTCCGTATGAGTTGAAGTGTCTCGATCAGAGTTGCCAACGGGTGGTTGCCGCTCCTGTTCGCATGTCGGTTCCCGGCATCGTACGTCTCATCTGCGTACTCTTCCAACCATGCAACGAACGACTCATGACCAAACCGACACGAAGATCGGAGTCAGGTTCACTTTCTCACGGCAGTAAGTGAACCTGACCCTGTTTTAGCTCGCAGTCGGCAAAAACAATTTCCACTGACCTTCGGAAACGACTTGAACGGCACCGTGATTCACTGCGATGGCGGTCTGATCATCAATGGCATAGACCGGCACCGGTATCTTGGCGGCCCATTTTTCAGCGTTCTCCAAGGAGGCATCCAGGTGATCCGGGTTATCGAAGTGCGGGATCAATGCAAAGTCGACCCACCCTGCCCCGTGAGCCGTGACCAGAAGGCTTGCGACCTCGCCCTCTGCGGTTGCGAACGAGAAGTTCTCAGACGTCAGCGCATCGCGATGACCACTGGGCGGCTGGGTGTAGTTTTCTGAAAATGTCGAAGACACCGCCATGCTCCCGGCGCTCACACCCACATAAACCAATTCATCTCGCAATGAAGGCAGTAGCTCGGCGAGGCCGGATCGACGCACCCAGTCAGCCAGATAGACAGGATCACCGCCCCACACCAACAGGGCATCCGTCTCCTCCACCAGGGGAACCCAATCTTTTTTGGCGAGGCTAGGCAATGCGGTGAGTTCCAGAATGCCCAGCGACTTCCAGCCCAGTTCGCACAAAGGGCTTCGCGCTTTTCCAGCGAACGCCTGCCACGCCATAGCAGCATGGCGCGGATAGGCATACATGGCGGTGGGAATGAAGAGTGCGCTGCACTCGGCGATGGGCTTGCCCAACAGCTCAACCAGTGCGGCGTGGATGCTGGCGTTGGTGATGCCGCCAGACGTCAGAAGAAATTTCATGCGGTTTCCCTCGTTTCGCTGAGCGTGTTTAGCAACTCATCAGGTTGACGAACGGCGTCTGCCGTATTCGACAAATGGTCCGTTTTCTTTTTCGGAAACCGGGGTCGGCGCGGTACACAGGGGAGGTGATGTACCGCACCACCGGGTAGGCGCGTCAGGGGGTAACACGCCGTGCCTTCAGGATCGAGGATGCGAGGGCGTGAGCGAGGGCGTGAGCGAGGGCGAAAAACGTCGCTCAAAACAAAACGGCCCCGGATGATTACCGGAGCCGCTCTGATGATGCCAGCCATGCTGAGCGCTAGTCAGCAAACGGGGCTATTTCTTGCTCAGCTGTTCCGCGAGCTTGGTTCCAAAATCGACCATGTGCGCGACCTGATCGGGAGTGAAGCGGTATGCATCCTTGCAGATGCGAAGCTCGATTGACTTACTGCGTAGAAACCCGGCCAGCTGATCTGGCGTCAATGATCCCTGCCAGCGCTCTAGCACCTTTGTCGTCATCCGGACTTCATCGTAATAGAAGGGCGTCAGCTGCACGATCTCGCCGTCGACGAGCCAACGGGTGTCGTTGCATTGCAGATATCGCCACCGGTCACTTTTGAGCAGGATCTCCATATCGATGCGAGGGACTCGCCCGTGCTCTACCCTGGCATTCCAGAGTATCAGCGGACCGCCCATGGCCAGCACATCAATAGACGTTCGATTGCTTCCAACAATGACCTCGCCAGAATCGAGCGTTAAGACCCGTACGGTCGGCTGCCTCGCGATTGCCGCGAACGAGATACTGAGCAAGATAGCCGCGAGAATGCTGGATAGCTTCATGCATATTTCCCCTGTGAGTTGTCCAGGGGCGCACATTAATGGAAACCGGGGTCGGAGTGCGCAGTTCTTTAAGGCAACACTGACCCCGGTTTTGTCGGACGCCTGCTTCTCGTCGTGATGGACCGGCTATTGGTAGGTAGGCAACTGCCGCGCGACATGCGACGCGCGGCCCGCGGGCAAGCACGCTCGCCCGACATGGTAGGTGGCCCGCTCTTCGCCCACGCCGGTTTGCGAACCGCGCGCGTGCCCTAGCCTCTGCGATTCCACCTGGCGGATGATCTCGCGTACCGTCCTCGCGTCGTTGAAGATGGCATCGCCCAGCAACGACAGCGTGTGGTCGGCGAACTCGGCCTCATGACTGGCTATCACCACATCGCCATGGGCCGAAATCATGTCGATCAGCCGGCTGAGCGTGTCGACCTGTTCCATGGTCATGCCGAAGATGTAGCTCCCAGCCACATTGCCAGGCACCTCCTCCGCGGCTTCAGGCTCCGCGTCGGCCCCCAGCGCAGCCTCGCTTTCGGACCGGTATGCCGGCCACGAGATGTCGTCCAACACCAGCCCCACCTGCTCCGCCAACAATTCCAGGCAGATCGCCACTTCGCCCACGCGAATCTCGGGGATCCATTCCTGGTCCACGTCCGCCGTTCGCGGTTGCGCTATATGCGACAGGAATTCGACGTACTCGCGTAGCTTCTTCAGCCGCAGCTGGCTGTCCTCCGGCAGGAAATAGCCCATCGTTTCCAGATCATCCGAATCGAACGTCGACATGGTCGCCTCCTAGTTCCATAGAAGTGCCCGTCCAAGGCATGACGACGGACGGGAAGTCGGGAGGTTAGAAACCGCACACAGTCGGCGGGCTTATTCCCCTTGCGGGTGTTGTATTCGCCGCCCTCCCGACGCAGGCTTCGCGTCGGTTGCACCTACAAGGCACATAGGCACAAAAAACCCACCGGTTTGACGGAGGTGGGTGCCGCTGTGTGGGGAGTTTCTACGCTCCTTGAGATGGAGTCTGCTATTGCAGTTGGATGGTGTCAACAGCTGTGCTTTGGCCGCTGCGTTGCACACCTGACGCACAGAAGTGGGCACTCGGCAATGTGCAAACGCCTGAACTAAGCCGCGCCGCGAAGCGGCGGCGGCTTGTGCATATTCCACTCGAAAGCCGGCCAGTATGATTAGTCTCTGCCGACGCCAACCGGCAGAAACCGACCCAAAGCAGACATCATCCTATCTATTCGCGAATGCTGCTTGATGCCTGGAGACTGATCTGCAGACATGATGTCGGGCCGGGAGCAAATTCCGAATGTGAGGCGGCGAATGAATGAATCTCCATTAGAAGGGCAAGAATTCCGAACCGCGTCCACGCTCTACAGCGTGGACGGAAAACGAGCTGTCTTGGTGTTGGAGTTCCGCGACGGTGAAACATATCTCGATGAACGGGAATGGGTCGAAGGGACTACGTTCAAGAATCGACATACCGGTCGGTTAATCGGTCCGTTCGCTTCGCCATACGATGCAGAACAATTCATAGTGGCGACTTCCTGGTTCTGCGGTAGTCAGGCATGGGCGTCTGCTTCCGACCCAAAGCGGATGCTGGAATAGCTGAACACGCCCCGTTTTTACCTGTTCCCACAGTGGGGATTTACCTAGGTACGCATTAGGGGTAACTTCGGGCCAATCCCACCCATAAGGGCACCTGCAATGCAGGCCTATCTGATTTCCGGCGCGAGCCACGGCTGCGTCGTTCACCTAGATCGTTCCGGCCCAATCAAATCGGGCAACGTCCCACCTCGCATTTATGTCGGCGATGGAGATGACCAGCAGGAATATCTCTTGGCCGCGCATACGGGAGATCCTGGGAACACCGCCGACGCGGATCTCTACTACACACCGCCCGGCCTGACGGATATCGAACGTAACGAGGTCATCGCCGAGTTCATCCGCACTACCTCGCCTTGGCAAGCAGAGGACCTGCCATCCGGCATCGTCATGTTCTGATGTCACGGAGCATCTCGCCGCTCCGGGCCAAGTTCGAGCGCAGGGGAATCCAATTGCCCGACGAGATTTACCGTGCGAACGGGCCTTTCTATATGTTGATGGCCGCGTACTCCGCCAAGCAAGGATAGATAGGTTGTGGCCTGCAGTCTTGGCAACTTCATTTCGCTGGCAAGCAGCATGTACGACCGGCACAAGGAGGCCTTGTGAGTCTTCAGTGTGATGATGAGGCACTACCGTCGAGACTGAAACGAGACATCACCAAAGGAATCAATGGGGTGAAGCGCCTTAACTCTTTGAGACGCATTACCCGACCCAGGTCGGCCTATTAGGTAGTTAGTTGCCTCAGGGGGAGTCATGCCAGGTTTTGCAGTCGGAGACAGAGTCTACGTTCCATGCACGCTCATTTCTGCACTCAAGAATCGAGGCACTTCTCTCTATAAGACAAAGATATCGTCGATCACTGCGAATTCCGCGAAAGTAGAATTACCTGGCGGTGGGGTTTCAGCGTCTATTGGAGTCAGTCGACTTCACTCGGATGTCGGAATTCTCATTATCAATATTGGCGACTTCGTCAGTGAAGCTTCGCTGCTTGATCCCCTATCCAAGTCTGTCCTGCAGTTTTGTCGCTTGCTTGTTCCGGACGATCAAGTCGCATCGGTAAAAATTCGTAGCGTCGCGGAATTGAAGGCCTATTGGGGTAAGAACCACAAGGCCTACACGCACATAGTTCTCGTCGGCCATGGAGACAAAGACGGACTAGGCTTTGGCGTCGACGGTGACGTCGACTTGCCGACTCTCGATAAAACCTTCAAGAACCGTGGCGCAAAGCCAAAGTCATTCATTTCGTTGTGCTGTAAGACAGGCTACGCCGATTTCGGGAGAGAATTTTCCCAATTCACGATCTGCAAGAGCTTGGCGGCCCCCTTCCACTCGGTTCACGGAGCAACAGCATCTCAGTTCTGCCAGACAATGCTGACATGGATGTTGCTTGAGGGTAGAACTACAAAGGTTGCATTCAAGAGCGTGCGCGATTCAGTTCCAGGCGCCGTCAGCTTCCGGCTTTGGCAGAACGGGACAATGTCAGTAGGCAACTAGAAATTCATTCAAGCGGGCGGCGCCGCCGCTCAACTTGGGCGTTGGGCCAGGCGCGGCATGTCGCTAGATTTTTAGAATTCCAGAGATACCGAGATGGCTGTCGAGGTTGAGGACATTACCTATGGAACTTCATATGCTACTGAAGAGGTTCACTTCAGCGGTGGGCTACGAGGATTCCAAACAAATCGCGGATGGGCGCTATTTCCCATATCTGAGAATGATGATTCGGATACACTAGTGTTTCAAACCCCCGATGCTCATGCGAGGTTTGCAAAAGAGGAGTGTGGCGTCCTATTTTTGGGCACATGCGTCAAGTACCAAACGGATGGCAGTAAGCCGCGTATGGATGTTTGGGAATCTGGGCCACGGGACCAATGCAACGGCTTAAATGCCGCAGATTCTTGGGGTGCAATCGCCTATCAAGCCGCGGAGGCAGATCATGCAGAGTACGCTGACTGCGCATCGTGCATAAGTATTTCCCTTAAAGTAGCTGGACTACGCCTGAGGGATGTCTCAAATCGTTACCACGAGCAACTCAGATGGGCGTTAGCGGAATGCAAAACATCTGGTACATGGTTCTCGAATGCCGCGTTATTTGACCTTTATGCCGACTTCCACTCATTGGTTTCCGAGCTATCTTCGAGTCGGGACTACATGGCACGGCTTGCTGCAATTCATGCTGGTGCTCCTGACCGAATCGATAGCTTGGCTCGGCTCGAAGACTGGGTGAAAAAGCCTGTCAATCATGACATCGCACATCAACCATTAGTCGCCATGTTGCTTGGCGAGTCTGGCACGGAGGCCGCGCCAGGATGGCTTCGCCGGCTTGGCTCCATCCGCAACGAAATGCTTCACCGTGTACCAATGGGGACCAACAAGGCAGCATCCGGGCTAACGTTGCTGGAAGTTAGTACAAACCACGGACCGATAAAAACGATTCGACTAGCGGAACCTCTACAAATTCGCGCCTTGGCTGACCAGAGTCCCGATCCGCTCGTTGAACTATCGCAGATCAGTATGCGGCTAGAGCATTTATGTAGAGCAGCTTGGAAACAAGCTAGATATCCCGCAAAACTTCCGGAATTCGCAAGTAAAACTGCCACGTAGTATCAACGTCTGCTTCTGGCCGATGACAGCCCTCGCCGCTCGATGGTACACGGGCAAGCTGCGACAGGCAGAGATCGGCCCAAAGCAGACATAATTCAATCTTGCGTGGGGGCAGTTGGCTTGGAAGTTGGCATCTTCGAAAGGCGAGCCTTTCCATTTTCCGGGGGATTCCAATGAGAGCATTGAGCTTCTTGGCGTGGACGTTGCTATGCCTATATTCAGACGTTGCCAGCACACAGGTAGGCCAGCAACGCCCGGCTTATCGTTGCACTTCTAGCAACGGCACCATCATCTACAAGAACGACGTCAGGTTCACTTCTTCAGCTACTAGGAAGTGAACCCGCCCCCTTTTTAATGGCAAGCTGGAATTTCGTCAAAGCAAATACTGATCGGGATCAGTCCCACATCAAGTGCCGCCGTGTCGCCTTTTATCGGTTGAACGAGCTGCAGTAATGGGTCGGAAGCGGAACTCAACGTAGGGCCTTTATGGTAGGTGGCCTGCCATCGAGCAAGATGTCGGCAGCACGATAACCTTCCGGCGTGGCTTCGGCGATCATCACTGCCTCGGCGCAATTCAACCAATCAGGGAACACGACCCCATCCATCGGTTCCTTGCCTCCGCTTTCCGTATCCCAAAGCGAAAGATCACCCAGCATTCCACCGAGGACATCCGGCTTGCCTCTCATTTCGTAATGGAGACTCAGGTAGGCATGCATGACAAAAAATGCCTGCCTCAGCGTCACCTTTGTTTCCATAGAGATATCGGGTGACATACGGCCAGCCTCCTTGTGGTTACGTTTCTCGAATTTCCGCTTCGGGTCGATCTCTGCCCTTCGCAGCTTGCCCAGGCGTCCCCGCGCCCGCAAGGGCTGCGATCGGCCAGGAAGCGACATTCAAGAGCAGAGTAAGGCGGCGCGCGGAAATGTGCGCACGATGGTGGCGGTCCTGGTTACACCCGGCTCAACGATCGGCCGCGGCCTTTCGATCGACAGGCCTGGAAACCGGCATCCGATTCGACTGCGGGTCTGTGGCAGGATTTGTTGACTCCTGCTGAACACGGGCTTCGAACAGCGGCGCTGTTCTACAGGGCTCGGGCAAGACAGTGTGAACCCATTCCTTAACCTATGGCGTCCCCGCAACCGTGTCATTGATGACTTGGATGGTGGCATCGGCCGCTTCCTTTTTATCTTCAGGGAACGCGCACCCGAACCACTTAAAGTATTCGATGAGCCCTCGAAGAGGTATTCCAAGTGTCAATGCGTGGACTTTGAGGTCCGCACGAACGTCGTCAAGTTTTCTCGTCATAAATTCGATCGTCGTGACCGTGGATTCGATGGCGTCGCAGGCGAACGGCAACCCACCCACCGCACGGCAAAGCGCGATGCTTACGCTGGTCGGAAGCGCATTAATGCGCTTGAGTGACGTGCGATCGCACATCAGACGTACGCGCTCGATACACAGTTTGATGTTGGTTATTTCAGCGATTGTAGGCTTTCCGTTTTCAACCTTCGAAAGCTTCAACACGAAGCCATGCAAGTGACATCCGAACACGGCGATCTGCTGGATGTCCATGTAGACAAATGCAGTGGCGACCATTGTGAGGTCGCGTTTCTCCCGGTTCCTGATGCGTCGTTCGCGGCCTGCGATCCAGACGGCCGTGAGAGCCGCCGCGAACGCCCCGAGACCAGAGATCCATGCGCCTTGGTCAGCGGCAGTCAGCGAAAGCCACCAGTGAAGGGTCGGGCCAGAGTGCCCCAACGTTCTTGCGCCGGGGCAGAGCGAGCTAATTTCCATAGTCAATTACTCACCGCTCAATATCTGGGTCAGAGCCTCTTACTTCTTTCCACTACCCCGATCGTCCCCGAAAATAACCGGGTCACCTCAGAGCCACTTCCTGGACGGTTACGTAGCTACGACGGCGATTTGTGCGATATCAAAGCTCCAAACAATCAAACCGCCGATCCGCCTCCACCTCGGCCTCATAGTCCACATGCGCCCGATCAAACCCAAACAGCTGCAAAAACTCGTGCTTGTAGCCGGCGTAGTCGGTGATCTGCTTGAGGTTTTCGGTGGTGACGGTGGGCCAGAGGGTCTTGCAGGGGATCTGCACGTCGTCGCGCAGTTCCCAGTCGTCCAGCCGCAGGCGGCCTTCGTCGTCGGTGGGCGCGGGGGCGCCATCAGCGCGGTAGAGGCGGTCGTGGAACAGGCGGTTGGCCTGTTCGATGGGGCCTTCGTGGATGCCCTTCTCTTTCATGATCTTGAAGGCGATGGACACGTACAGCGGGATCACCGGGATCGCGGCGCTGGCCTGGGTGACGACGGACTTCATCACGCCGACGTAGGATTCGAGGCCGGGGTGGCGGCTGCGCAGTTGCTTGGCGGTGTTGTCCAGGTGCTGCTTGGCCTGGCCCAGGGTGCCGTGCCAGTACATCGGCCAGGTGATCTCGGTGCCGATGTAGCTGTAGGCGACGGTCTTGGCGTGTTCGGCCAGTACGCCGGCCGCGCTGAGCGCGTCGATCCACAGCGCCCAGTCTTCGCCGCCCATCACGGTGACGGTGTCCTTGATTTCCTGCTCGGTGGCCGGCTCGATGGTGGCCTCGATCACGGTGTCCTTGTTGGTGTCGACCGAGGTGTTGGTGAACGGCTGGCCGATGGTCTTGAGCGCCGAGCGCACGACTTCGCCGGTGTCCGGCAGCTTGCGCACGGGCGAGGCCAGCGAATAGACCACCAGGTCGATCGGGCCGCCCATTTCGTTCTTGATGATCTCGATCGCACGGGCGCGGGTTTCGTTGGCGAACGCGTCGCCGTTGATCGACTTGCTGTACAGGCCGGCCTGCTTGGCGGCCTTGTCGAACGCGGCGGAGTTGTACCAGCCGGCGGTGCCGGTCTTCTCCTGGCTGCTGGGCTTCTCGAAGAACACGCCCAGCGTGGCCGCGCCGTAGCCGAACGCGGCAGTGATGCGCGAGGCCAGGCCGTAGCCGGTGGAGGCGCCGATCACCAGCACGCGCTTGGGACCCTTCGCCGTATCGTGGCCCGCGGCCTGGGTGACCTTGATCTGGTCGAGCACGTTGTGCTCGCAACCGACCGGGTGGGCGGTGATGCAGATGAATCCGCGGACTTTGGGCTTGATGATCACTCGAGGCTCCTGCTGGCAAATGCACAATCCCTCATCTTAACCAAGCTGGGTGGCCATGCGCTGCCGTAGGGAGTATCGGGTGGCTCGTCCCCTGTTCGTCATCCCGGCGAAGGCCGGGATCGCTTGTCGCTGTTGCGAAAGGTTGGATGGATAACTCGCTTCGTTGTTCAAGAGCGATTTCGGCCTTCGCCGGAATGACGATGTGGAGGAATGAGGTGCTCCGAGGAGCGGCTTCGACTGATTGAAGAATGCTCAGGCGCCATCATGCGGAAGCGGGACGAGGAAGTCCGCTACCGTCTCAAGAACTATTTCCGGCAGGCTTTCGGCAATGGACTCACGCAGCTGGGCCCAGGCTTCCGGATCGACTGACGGACGGGCCAGACCTTCCGCCTTTGCCTCGGCCGATGGCCACTGGGTGTAGCTGTACCAAATATCGTCGGGCCCGCGATGCAGACGCGAGCCCAGGGAGCCCCGTTCGCTCACCAGCAGTGGAGTGACCCGCGACCAGGCCCGAATAAAGGTTTGCTCAGCCCCTGGGTGCAAGCGCCAACGATAGATGGCGCAAAAAACAGTACTAACGTTGCTCATGGTCTCTCACTCTGTTGCATACGGCGGATGCAGTTCGCAGCGCCAAGTAGATTTCGAAATAAAGTCCAATCTCGCATCAAGTCAGTGTGAAGCAGCCGCGCCATTCAAAGCCGCGACGATGCTTCGTATCTGCTCGACATCGCTACGCAACTCCCCACCCTGCATGTCCTTCAGCAACTCCGGTTGCCACCGCATACCCGACAGATGCTGCCGTTTCGCGGATGCATGGAACTCGCTGGCGCCGGTAATCTCATGCAACTTGCCGATGTTCCCGGCGTCCACTCCTGCACCTGGCATCACGACGATACGTTCGGCCGATAGCTCGACCAACTGACGAATCAACTCCGTCCCTTCCAACGCACTGGCCTGCGCGCCCGAGGTCAGGATGCGTTCGCAGCCGAGCGCGATGATGTCCTCCAGCGCCTGTGCCGGATTGCAGCTGAGGTCGAAGGCGCGATGGAAGGTGACGCCGAGTTTTCCGGCGGCGGCGATCAGCGCGCGGCAGCGCGCGATGTCCACACTACCATCGGCATCGAGCACGCCAAGCACCACGCCGTCACAGCCCAGTGCCGCGCAGGCTTCGATGTCGCGCCGCATCGTCTCGCATTCCAGTTCGCTGTAGAAGAAGTCGCCGGCGCGCGGGCGGATCAGCACATACAGCGGAATGCGCAGATGTTCGCGGGCCAGTGCGATCTGTGCATGTGATGGTGTCAGTCCACCCAGCTCCAGCGCTGTGCAGAGTTCGACGCGCCCCGCTCCGCCCTCCTGGGCGGCCAGCGCGGAGGCAACCGAGTTCGCGGCGATTTCCAGGATCATGAGTAGTCCGTCGTGTAGACGCTTTGCGAAGGGATCAAACCGTCCTGCTTCTTCGCATCGCACACGGCGTAGGAGAAGCCGCGCTGGATCGCGTACGCGCCGACCTCGCCCGCACGATTCATCGCCAGGAAACCGACCTGCAGCGTCTTCGACGCCTCAGGGCGGCGCCTGACGATGCGCATCACCGCTTCCTTGCACGCTTCCTGCGGCGAGCGGCCCTGGCGCATCAGCTCGACGACCAGGAAGCTGCCGGCATTGCGGATCACTTCCTCGCCGACGCCGGTGGAGGTGGCGCCGCCGATCTCGCCGTCCACGTACAGCCCGGCACCGATGATCGGGCTGTCGCCGACACGGCCGTGCAGCTTCCACGCCATGCCGCTGGTGGTGCAGGCGCCGGCCAGGCGTCCCTGCGCGTCGATCGCAAGCATGCCGATGGTGTCGTGGTTGTGCGCGCCACCGGGCATGCCGGTGGTGCCGCCCTTCCCGTAGTCGCGCACCTCGCTGTTGGCCGAGGGTTGGTACTTCGCCGTCTTCAGCCATTCGTGCCAGGCCTGCTCGGACTCCGGCGTGAGCAGTTCCTCCTTCTTGAAGCCCTGCTCCAGCGCGAACTGCAACGCACCGTCGCCGACCAGCAGCACGTGCGGCGTACGCTCCATCACCCGTCGCGCCACCGAGATCGGATGGGCAATGTGCTCCATCGCGGCGACCGCACCGCAGTTGCCGTCGGCGTCCATGATGCTGGCGTCGAGGGTGACGTGGCCATCGCGATCGGGATAGCCGCCCTTGCCAACGCTGTGGTTCTTCAGATCGGCCTCGGGCACCTGCACACCGGTCTCGACCGCATCCAGCGCATGGCCGCCCTTGCCGAGGATCGTCCATGCCGCCTGATTCGCAGCCACGCCGAAGTCCCAGGTCGAAATCACCCGTGCAGCCGATGCCGGCGGGACTCGGGCTGCTGCCGGTCCGGCAACCAGTTTGCCGCCCCATGCCAGCATCGACGCGGAAGCTCCCAGCACGGAAGCCTTGAGAAAACGCCTGCGATCAGTCATTGCATGCTCCAGTTGCCGAAAACAAAAAACCCCGCACAGGATGCGGGGTTTCATTTTGCTAAACAATATTTACCTGGCTGATCAGGCAGCCGCTTCGACCGCCGAAGCCTGGGCGCCCTTCGGGCCCTGGGTAATTTCGAATTTCACGCGCTGACCTTCCTGCAGGCTGCGAAAGCCCTTGCTGGTGATCGCCGAAAAATGGACGAAAACGTCCGCCCCTCCGTCCTCGGGTGAGATGAAACCGAAACCCTTGGCGTCGTTGAACCACTTGACCGTACCGAAACTCATTGCGTGAACCTCTGGATCATGGAATGGGTGCGCCGAGCTTCCCTTGCAGAACCTACTGTCCCCCGTTGGTTCGCCGTCCCGGCCCGGGCAAAGTACCAACTTGCTCAGGTTCAACGCAATATGCGGCGATGCGCATATCCGGCAAAGTCGGACACTGTGCTCAACTTTTCAGCATCGCCGCAAGGATGCGCGGCACTTCGGCGGTAGCCGCCGCGAGATGCGCAAAGATTTCGTCGATGCTGATTTCTGCTTCGTCACCGCAACCGGCGGCAAAGTTCGCCACCAGCGCCAGGCAGGCGTACTCGATCGACAGTTCGCGGGCCAGCGCTGCTTCCGGCATGCCAGTCATGCCGACCAGATCGCAACCGTCGCGCTTCATGCGCGCGATCTCGGCGCGCGTTTCCAGCCGCGGTCCCTGGGTGGCGCCGTAGCAGCCGCTGCCGATCACCGCGATGTCGGCCGCGCGTGCCGCCGCCAGCAGCCGCTGCCGCAACGATTCGGTGTACGGCTCGCTGAAGTCGATGTGCTTCACCTCGGCACCGTCGACATCGCAGAAGCTGGTGTAGCGGCCGTGGGTGTAGTCGATCAGCTGATCGGGCACCACGATCACCCGCGGCCCCATGTCGCCGCGGATGCCGCCCACCGCATTGACGCCAATCACCCGCCGTGCGCCGAGGCTGTGCAGTGCCCACAGGTTCGCGCGGTAATTGACCCGGTGCGGCGGCAACGTGTGGCTCTCGCCGTGACGCGCCAGGAAGGCCACGCGCTTGCCGGCGAAATCACCGATCACCACCTCGCCCGAAGCTGGGCCATAAGGCGTCTCCACGCGATGCCGCGCGGAATTTTCCAGACCGGGGAAGTTGTATAGGCCGCTGCCGCCGATGACGGCCAGATCAATCGTGCTCATGTGCATCCACAGTTTTGGTGGTTGAAGATGAAGCCGGCTGCGGTGGATCGCTTTGCCGTGGATAACCGCAGCGTTGCAAATCGCGCACAGCCATTTCCCGTAAAAATCTGAACACATCAATCACGAATACAACTACCCCGCCGAGCGTCAATATCCAGAACGGCCAAGGCGAACCTGTGAGCGACTGAAGTAATCTGCCAAACCCGTATGCACCGGCAAGGACCCAAAATGCTTTCCTTCCCAACATGGTGCGAGAGAGCATTTTTCTGAAAGACATGACGCTACCTCAACCAAGCATTGAACGACTCGTCAATCAGTCCGAGAGTTGCGGCAGCATCGCTAGAAAATTTTGCAGATGACGGGCGAGCAGTTCGCGGGTGCGTTCGTCGACCAGCTTGCCATCGACAATCTTGGTATGCGCCTGGAACACCAGCACCTCGCCCTGTGGCTCGACGACGGCACCGGCACGACGCAGCACCAGCCGCAGCTGATCCTGCGCACGCACGGTGCCGGTGATGCCGGGACTGGCACCCACGATGCATACGCGCTTGCCGCTCAGTGCCGCGCTCTTGCGCGCGGTGCCGCTGCGCGAGGCCCAATCGATGGCATTCTTGAGCACGCCGGGTATGCCGCCGTTGTATTCGGGCGACGCCAGCAGCAGCGCGTCGGCCGCATCGATGGCCTGCTTCAGCGCCGCCACCGACGCGGGATCACCCTGCTCCTCCACGTCCTGATCGAACAGTGGCAGCGCGTGCAGGTCGTGGATCGTCAGTGTGACATCCGCCGGCAGCAGTTCCTGTGCCGCATGCAGCAACGCCGTGTTGAACGAGGCCCGACGCAGACTGCCGGAAATGCCGAGTATCTTCATCGCAGATATATCCCTTGCTTGTGATCCGGTGATGGCCCGACGCGACCGGCTCAGGCCTCGCGCAGCGCGTAGATGCCCGGCAGGTTGCGACCCTGCTCGTGGTAGTCCATGCCGTAGCCGAACACGTAGCGATCGGGCAATTCGACACCGTTGAAATCCGAAGCGATGCCTTCGACCAGGCGGTCATGCCGCTTGGTGCACAGGCTGACGATCAGCACGCGCCGCGCACCACGCTTGTAGCAGTCCTCGCGCACCGCCTTGAGCGTATGGCCCTCGTCGAGGATGTCGTCGACCAGCAGCACCACGCGATCGGTCAGCGGCACCAGCGGCTCGCGCAGCCAGTGCAAGTCGCTGCCGGTGGTGGCGCCGCGATAGCGGGTCGCGTGCACGTAATCGAATTCCAGATCGGTACGGATCGCCAGCGCCAGTTGTCCGGCGAAGATCAGCGCCCCGTTCATCACGGTGAGGAACACCGCACGTTCGCCGTCCAGCGCGGCGTCGATCTGCCGACCCATATCGGCGATCACGGTGTCCAGCGTGTCGCGTGTATACAGCAGATCGGCCTGCGCCAGTGCGTCGGCCAACAGTGGAATGGGAGTGTTCATGCGGTTCCCTGGTCGGCGTGCAAGGCCGTGATGCGCGCGACGAAACGATCGCGCTGCGGATTGTTGGTGAGGCTGTCCCAGCTCGCGCCAAGCGCACCACGCAAGGCTGCCAGCTGCGGCGGCATCGGTGACTGCTGTTCTGGCATCGCGGCGATCGCCTCGTTCACCACCTCGGGGAAGCAGGCCAGCACCAGGTCGCAGCCGGCATCCAGATGCGCACGCACCCGCTCACCCACACTGCCGGCGGCACCCGCGGCAGCCATGCTGATGTCGTCGCTGATCACCGCGCCGGTGAAACCGAATTCGCCGCGCAGAATCTGCTCGATCCACACCTTCGAGTAGCCCGCAGGCTGCGCGTCCACCGCTGGGTAGATCACGTGCGCCATCATCACCGCCTCGACCCGCGCCTCGATGCACTCGGCAAACGGCAGCAGGTCATCGCGGCGGATCTGATCAAGACTGCGCGGGTCGATCGCCTGCGCCTTGTGCGTGTCGGTGGCGACCGAACCATGTCCCGGAAAATGCTTGAGCACGGCTGCCATGCCGCCCAGATGCATGCCGCGCACATAGGCCTGCGCCAGCTCGGCGGTCACCGCCGGATCGGCGTGGAACGCGCGCAGGCCGATCGCCGCATTGCCGCGGGCCAGATCGACCACCGGCGCGAAACTGAAATCGACACCGCTGGCGCGCAGCTCACTGGCCATCACCCAGGCGTGCTCCTCGGCCAGCCGCACCGCTTCGACTGGGTCACGCTCGTACATTGCGCCGATCGATGCCAGCGGCGGCAAGCGAGTGAAGCCGTCGCGAAAACGCTGCACCGGACCGCCTTCCTGATCGACCGCGATCAGCAGCTCGTCGCCGCCGACGTCACGGATCGAGTCGCACAGCGCGATCAACTGTTCGCGCGACTGGTAGTTGCGCGCAAACAGCAGCACCCCGGCGACACCCGGCGCGGTGAGCCAGCGCTTCTCGTGTTCGGCCAGTTCCAGCGCGGCCACGCCGATCATCAGCATGCGGCATCCTCCGCAGCGCGCTCGTCCGGCGACCATTGCAGGTACGGATGCGCGATCAGGTTGACGTTGTAATAGCGAATCAATGTGCTCACTTCGCGACCCAGCCACGTCGGTCGCGGAAACGGCGCATTGATCGCGGGCAGCTCGACTTCGGCCACGATCAGTCCGTGGTTGTCGCCTTCGAACTCATCGATTTCGAACAGCACGCCATCGACCCGCACATGGTGGCGCACCTTTTCCAGCACGCCATCGCACAGGCTGGCCAGCAATGTTCTGGCATCGGCCACTGGGATCGGATAGTCGAACTCCGTACGTGCAATGCCCGGCGTGGCTGCCTTGATGTTCAGCCACGCCTGATCGCCGGCAAGTCGCGCGCGTACCGAGGCACGCGCAGTGCCGTCGCGCAGTGCCTGCGCGCCGACCAGATAACCCTGTGCGATCGGCTCGCTGCGTTCGATGTCTGCGCGCCAGCCGTCGCCGGCCAGCAGAAATTTGCGTTCGATCTCGATGGCCATGGTTCTTATCTTTCGAACAGCGCGATCGATTCGACGTGCGCAGTATGCGGAAACATGTCCATCACGCCGGCCGACTTCAGCTTGAACCCATGCTGGTTGACCAGGATGCCGGCATCGCGCGCCAGTGAAGCCGGGTGGCAGGATACGTAGACGATGCGGTGCGTCTGCTTGTGCGGCAAATACTCCAGCACCTTGTCGGCGCCGGCGCGTGGCGGATCAAGCAGCAGTTTGTCCCACGGCTGGCGTGCCCAGTCGGTAGCGCGTTGATCCTCGAACAGATTCGCCACGTGGAAGCGTGCGTTGTCGATGCCGTTGCGCGCGGCGTTCTGTGCAGCGCGTTCGACCAGCCCGTGCTCGCCTTCCACACCGGCTACCTCGGCGACGCGGCGGGCGATCGGCAAGGTGAAGTTGCCGAGGCCGCAGAAAAGATCCAGCACGCGATCGGTCGGCTGCGGATCGAGCAGCTCCAGCGTGCGCGCCATCATGCGCTGATTCATGTCGGCGTTGACCTGCACGAAGTCGAGCGGCTGGAACTCCAGCTCGACGTCTGCGACAGCGGCGTCACCGCTGGCGATGCGGAAGGCCAGCCATGGATTTTCCGGCCACAGCGGATGCACGCTGCTGTTGCCGCCCGGCTGCAGGTAGATCGCCAGCTCATGCTGCTGACCGAACGCGGTCAGCGCCGCCAGGTCACGCTCGCTCAGCGGCTGCATGTGGCGGAACACCAGCGCCATCAGGTCGTCGCCGGCGGCAAACTCGATCTGTGGAATCGTATCGACCGCGTCCATGCCGCTGAGCAAGTCGGCGAGCAGGCCGACCTTCGGTCCCAGCGCCGGATGCATCACTTCGCACTGCTGGATCTCGGCGACGAAGCGCGGGTTCTGCTCTTCGCGAAAACCCACCAGTACACGGCCCTTCTTCATCACGTTGCGCACCGACAGGCGGCCCTTGCGCCGATAACCCCACGGCTCGCCGCTGAGCGGCGGCAGCCATAGCTGCGGCGTGACCTTGCCGATGCGCTCGAAGTTTTCCGCCAGCACACGCTGCTTGGCGGCGATCTGCGATTCGGCATCCAGATGCTGCAGCGAGCAGCCACTGCAATGCGCGAAATGCCGGCAGCGCGGCTCCACCCGATGCGGCGACGGGGTGATTACCTCGACGACTTCGGCCTCGTCGAAGTGACGATGGCGCTTGCGCAAACGGGCCAATACCTGTTCGCCGAGCAACCCGCCGCTGACGAACACCGTCTTGCCGTCGATGCGGGCCACGCCGCGACCGTCATGGCCGAGGTCGGTGATGTGGGCTTCGAACGGAGTCGACGGAACGGAGTTGGATCGGGACATGAAGGCTCGGACGGATAAGGCCGCAAGGGGCTGGCCGCCGATTATCCCAGATCGGCCACGACGACGCCCGAAGGCGCCGCCGCGATCGAGAGACTTATTTCTTCTGCCAGGCGCCGGCAGCGTTCTGGTAGTACCAGCCGGCACGGGCCTTTTCGATCCAGCTCTTGGCGAAGGTGGCGCGAATCTGCGGTTCCCACTCCGGATGGTTGTTGGCGTTGGCGACTTCGGCGTACAGCGCGCTGCGGTCGCGGTTCTCGTCGGCCACCGTGGCATTGGCCTGCGCGCGCTGGCTCAGCGGCACCTTGGCGGCGTCACGCATGGCGACCATGCCGTCATTGGTGAAGCCGACCGCACCGCTGTCGAGCAGCTCGCCCATCGCGCCCTGGAAGCGCTCGTGCATGCGTCCGCGAATCGCCTCGGTGGCGCTGGTCTGGATGCGGATGTTCGGCGTATCGGCGGCATAGGCGGCCGGAACCAGCAGATCGAGCAACATCGCCGAAGGGTGTGTGCCGTCGCTCTTCGCTGCCGGTTTCTGCTCTTTCGGCGCCGGTGTCGTGGCGGGGGCCGCGCTATCCAGCACGTTGCCGATGAACTGGTCCGCCGCCTTCTGCGCCGCCGCTTCGGGGAAATACACGTTGATCGTGACGCAGCCGACCAGCGCCACGGCCAGTGAAGTCAGGATGACGTAGACGAGCTTGCGCATGACGAACTCCCGAAGTTGAAAAATGTAGAACATTTAGAGCCAGCCGCTCGTACCCGTCAGCGAACTTCCGGAGCCGCGCCATGAATCGCCTCCTGCAGACGGCGTACCAGGGTCGGCCAGTCGACTTGGGCCTGGTGGCCGATCACCTGCAGTCGCGGCAAGCCGCTGCCTTCGACGATAGTGTAGCCGTCGGCAGTCGCCTCCAAGCCAGTCATCCGGCAAACCGTACCTTGCAATGTGCAGTTGAGACCGATCCGCTTGTAGCCGAAGGTCTTGAACAACTTCAGCACGGCGCCCTGCAGGCCAGCGGCAATACCGCCGCCACCGACCGCGGTGAGGTTGTTCACCGCCCGCTGGCTGATCCGGCCACCGCTGCCGGCGAGCAGGCTCGCCCTGAACGCGACCGGGTTCCAGTTGACCAGCCGCAGGTCGTCGATCGAGCCGTCCATCTGGCCGGTGATGCTGCCGAAATCGAACACGCTGGTGATCGCCCCCAGGTCAAGCTGTTTCAGGGCAAGGTCACCGTTCAAGACCGGGGTCGGCCCGAACGGTTGCTGCACGGAAAGACGGGTGATGTCGACGAAACCGCCGAACAGACTGGCCGACAGCCCGCCCTGCAATTCGAAGCGATCGTCGACCCAGCGCAGCGACGGAATCGCGCCGCCAAGCGTGCCGGGGAATGCCGGCCAGCCCATCGCCTGACTGAAGGCCGCCATATCGACTCCGGTCAGCACCACCGACGTCGATAACCTCTGACCTTTCGCCGCCGCCGGCCGCCAGTCCAGTTCGCCGATGCGCAACTGGCCTTTCAGCACCGGCACCAGCAGTGGCTGCTGCAGACTGAGTGTGCCGGCGCGGCTCTGCCACTGCGACTGCGCGGCACCGTTGGGCACCCGATAGAACTGCAGGCTGCGCCAACCGAGCGCGGTCGCCGGGCGGTCGCCCTGGCTCGACCAGTCCAGTCCGCCACGCAATCCGTCAATCGCCAGTCGACCATCCGCGTCGGCCAGGTTGAGGCCATCGGTCGTGAACGCGAAGCCGTGAGGCCCGTCCGCACGCAGATCCAGGCTTCCGCTCAGTTGGCCGGCGATGCGTACGTCACGCAGACCCAGCGTGGTCAGCCAGGCCTGACCATAGCGTTGGTAGGCCGCCGGGAAACTCGCATGCAGGTGATCCAGTTTCAGTGTCTTCAGATCTCCCTTGGCGTCGAAGGCCAGTGCGCCATCGAGCTGCAGCGCATCAGCATCATTCACCCGCAACCGGTTCAATTCGAAGTTGCCGTTCTGTGCATTGGTATGGAGGCCAAGCTGCACGGGGTGATCCGGCAGCTTGGCGTAGAGCGGCCCCAGCAGCAGCTCGCCACCACGCAGGCTGGCATCCAGATCGATCTGGGCCGGCCCGCTAGTGGTGTCGAGGCTGAAGCGCCCGGTACCATTCAGGCCTTGTCCGGCCAATCTGCCGGCCGGGGTGTCGAAGCCAGCGTCGTTGAGCGTGAACTGCCCGGAGGACTGCAATCCTTTATCGCGCAGATCCAGTGCCAGCCTGGCGTCCAGCCGACCACTGGTGGGGCGGCCTGACCAGACCGTGCCGAGCAACCCCTGCAGCCAGCCGGTAGGAAGGTTATCCAGTGTGATTTGCGCGTGCGTGGATTGATCCAGCGGCAGCGCGGTACTGGCGTGCGTCTTGCCTTGCAGGATATCGATCAGCAACGTATTGGCCGACTCGCTGAGCAGGACGTTCACATGGGCATCGCTGAGCGCACCGCCCGGTGCGCCGGCCAGACGCACGTTGCCGTCGAGAATCCAGCGCAGGCGATCGTCCCGCTTCAAGTTGCCGTCGAGGGTCAGGCCCAACCGGCGCCAGCCCATCGCCGGCACATCCGCCTGGCCGACACGCAACTGCAGCTGCAGTCCGCCGCCGGTAGCGTCCGCAAGCCTTGCGGTTACCGTCTGCAGGCGCACGCCGGGCAGGTTGACCGACTTCGCCGTCAGCAGCACATCCGCCCGCGCAGGCAGTGCCCAGCCGGCCAGCAGGAGGCAGCAAATCAGCAAAAGATGGCTTGATGTCGAGCGCATGTCACGCCATTCTGCCAAATTAAGCTGAACGACAAGGATTTCGTCATGACCAGCACCTTCGCCGAACCTCATCTTGCCCCCGCCAACCCCGCTTATCCGCGCGTATTGGTGGCAGACGACGACCCTGGCAGCTGCCGTTTCCTCTGCGATGGATTGCGCTCGCTTGGCGCCGAGGCCGAAGCCTGCACGGATGGCATGACAGCGCTGGAACGCGCACGCACCGAAACCTTCGACTTGCTGTTGCTGGATTGCCGCATGCCAGGCGCCGGTGCGCTGAAGATTCTGCAGGCGCTGCGTGGCGACGCACTGGCACACTCGACGGAAAGCATCGCCGTAGCCACCACCGCCGAGCTGCAACCAGCCGACCGCCAGCCGCTGTTCGATGCCGGCTTCAGCGATATTCTGCTGAAACCCTGTGGCGTGGCCGATCTGCAGCGCATGCTGGCGTTGGTGCAGCCGGATCGCCACGACGCCTGCGTACTCGATGACCGCGCGGGGCTGACCAGCAGCGGCGATGCCACCACCATGCGGGCGCTGCGGCTGCTGTTGCGCGAGGAACTGGACCTGTTGCTGCAGGAGCTGGATGCGCTGAGCCGTGACCCTGCCGGCTTCAGTGAACGGTTGCATCGGTTGCGCTCGTCCTGCGGTTTCTGCGGTGCTGCCGCGCTGTCATCGCAAACCATCCTGCTGCAGCAACAGCTGTCGCAACACGGCGCGACACCGACCGTACTGGCACGTTTCCGCAAGGCGCTGCTGGCGACGCTGCAGGCGCTGGACAACTAGGGATGCTCTGACCAATTCTACGTAGGCGGCATGATGTCCAGAAGGCGCGCAGGATGTGTTGTGCGGCGCCGGGAAGACTGGCCGTCTTGCCAAGCTGCGCGGCGCAGCCTGCGCGCCTTCTGGACATCACCCCATCACTTTAAATTCAATGCGTGGGGGCCGTGACTGTCTGTCCGCATGCCTTCGGTCCGCCGTCTCGACAGACGGCCAGTCTGCCTTCGCCGACGGCCCTGTGGCCTGCGAACAGACAGTCACGGTGACGCCTACGTAGAATTGGTCAGAGCATCCCTAACGCCGCGACACCGCCATCGCCAGCACCCGCCAGGCGCGCAATTCGCCGCCACCGAGATGGAAACGGATGACTTCGCGCATCATGTCGCGCAAGGCTTTCAGGCCGACGTTGTCGGGCATCCGATCCTGCTCCAGCGCCAGCAGGTCGCTGCCGCGCAAGGCGTGCGCATGAGTGGCGGCACATGGCACGGCACCCTGCTCGACCAGATAGCGGTAGGACGCGTCCGGCCGCAAGGCCTCGCCGGTTTCCGAATCGTGCTGCAGCTGCAGGCCGTAGCCGATCGCCTCCAGCAGGTCACGCTCGAAACGGCGCAGGCTCCACGCCAGCGATTCGCCCGCGCCCAACCGCGCCAGGGTCCGTGCGTAGGCGTCGAACAGCCGCGGAAACGGATCCTGCCGACCGGTCAGTCGCACCACCAGTTCGTTGAGATACAGCCCAGCCAAGCCGGCGTCGCCCGGCAGGCGCAATGGGGTTCCGATCGCCTCGATCGCGGTCAGCGTGGCCATTTCGCCACGCAACAGCAGATCCATCGCCAGCGGCTGGAACGGCTCCAGCTGGGCCCGGCGCAAGCGCGCGCGTTCACCGCGCACGCCGCGCGCGACCACGCCGAGCCGGCCATGCTCGCGAGTCAGGCATTCCAGCAACAGCGACGTCTCGCGGTAAGGCCGCGCGTGCAGGACGTAGGCGGGTTGCTGTTCAAGGCGCATGGGAGAAAACCCGTGATCGAAAAGCGTGCTGCCTGAGCTCTACCGAGTCCCGAGCGTCAATCCGTATAGCCGAATTTCTTCAGCATGTTCTCGTCGTCGACCCAGCCTTCGCGCACCTTCACCCACAGCTTAAGGAACACCTTGCGCTCGAACATGCGCTCCATATGGCGCCGTGCGCTGGTGCCGATGGCCTTGAGCTGGGCGCCGCCGTTGCCGATCACGATCGCCTTCTGGCCGGCGCGTTCGACCCAGATGATCGCGTGGATTTCGGCGATGCCGTCGGGACGGTCGCTGAATTGCTCGATCTCCACCGTGGTCGCGTACGGCAGTTCCTGGTCGAGCCGCAGCATCAGCTGCTCGCGCACCATCTCGGCTGCAAGGAAACGCTCGCTGCGGTCGGTGATCTCGTCTTCGCCGTATACCGGCGGTTGCACCGGCAGGCGCTTCAGGATGGCCTGCTCCAGTTCCTTCAGGCCCTGCTCCTTGAGCGCGCTGACGTAATGGATTTCGTCGTAGCTGTGCTTCGCCACCAGATCGGCCACGAACGGCAGCATCACCGTCTTGTCCTTGTTCAGATCGACCTTGTTGATCACCAGCAGGCGCGGCGACGACTGCTCGACCAGGGCGGCGTACAACGCCTCGTCTTCATCGGTGAAGCGGCCGGCCTCGATCACCTGCACCACCAGATCGACATCGCTGATCGCCGAGCGCGCGGCACGGTTGAGGCTGCGGTTCATCGCCCGCTTGGCGCCGCGATGCAGGCCCGGCGTATCGACATACATGATCTGCCCGGCCTCGCTGGTGTTGATGCCGAGGATGCGGTGGCGGGTGGTCTGCGGCCGCGGGCTGATGATGGACAGGCGAAAGCCGATCAGCGCATTGAGCAGGGTCGACTTGCCCACGTTGGGACGCCCGGCCAGCGCAACCGTGCCGCAGCGGAAATTCTCATGCGGCAAGGTGCCGGCGGCGGGATCCAGTTCGTGTTTCATGACGTGAGGTGCTCGGCAAGTCGGATGGCAAGTGTAGTGCTTCGCCGGAAACGGCATGGTAACGGTCGGTTCGCGCGCATGCCGCGACAGCGCCGCTGCCCATGCCGCACCAGCTGGCGCCTTGGGTGAAGGTGGAAAATCAGGATGTGGATCAGGGCTTGCGCTGCTGTTCCAGCAACTGGTTCAGCACGATTTCGGCCGCATCCTGCTCGGCGGCGCGGCGACTGCCACCGCTGGCTTCGGCCGTAAGCGGCAGCGGCTCGACGAGCGTGCAGCTGACGTCGAACGTCTTGGCATGATCCTCGCCGTGACTGGCGGTTAACTCGTACTGCGGCAAGGCCCAGCCGCCGGCCTGCAAGTGTTCCTGCAGCCGCGTCTTGGCGTCCTTGGAGGATCGCCGCAACGCCGCGATGCGCTCACCGAACAGCTCGCGCACGGTCTCGCGGCAGGCGTCGAAACCCGCATCGAGATACACCGCGGCCACCAGCGCCTCGAATGCGTCGGCAAGGATCGAGTCGCGTCGGAAACCCCCGCTCTTCAACTCGCCGGGACCGAGCTTCAGCTCATCGCCAAGCTCCAGTTCGCGCGCGATCGCGGCCAGTGCCTGGCCGTTGACCAGCTGTGCGCGCAACCGCGACAGCTCACCTTCGTTGGACTTGGGGTGAACCTCGTACAGCAACTCGGCGATGATCGCGCCCAGCAGCGCATCACCGAGAAATTCCAGCCGCTCGTTGTTCGGCTTGCCGATGCTGCGGTGGGTCAGTGCCAGCTGTGCCAGTGCCGGGTCGCGAAAACGATAATTCAGCTTCAAGGATTACAGGCTCACATTGCCCTGCAGCGGCACGCTCTTGTTGAAGTGCAGCAGGAAATCGATGTTGTACATGAACGGAATATCCTTGTCGTACGCCACCTGCAGCTGGCTGGCGCCGCCGGCATCACGCTTGATCGTGATGTTGGCGGGCTTGATGGTGGCGTCGTCGACGTACTGGAAGTTCATCTTGAACATCAGCTCGCGGCGGATATCGTCCAGCGACTTGCCATTGGTGCCTTCGGTGGCGATCTGGTTCATCGCCTTGACTACGCCCATGTATTCGGAATACGAGGGCAGCAACTTCATCGCCATGAAGCCCAGAAAGCCCACGATGGCCATGATGATCAGAAACCCGATCAAGGTGACGCCCGACTGCTTCGATTTCATAGTCCCCTCGCTATGCCGCTAGGCGCGGCGTGCCAATCTGTGGATGAACCCGATGTCACTGGGTCTTGCCCGCCCCTTGTCGATACGCTGAGCGTATGCGCGCCCGGCATACCGATTATGCCTGCGGATTCTCGCACTGTTGGCAACCCCGTGTACCGGCCGGTTCGACCCCGTCACGCTTTGACGCATGCAACACGTTCAACGGAACCGACCCTAGGTCAGCCTCAATGGATCACCGTACCGATGCGCGAGAAATCCACGCCGCCGGTACCCATGCCCTTCCAGCTCATCCAGATCAGGAACGCCTTGCCGGCCAGGTTCTGCTCCGGCATGCAGCCCCACCAGCGGCTGTCGAGGCTGTCGTAGCGGTTATCGCCCATCACCAGATAACAACCCGACGGCACTCTCGACGGCACCCGATCGTTCGGAATCGAGTTGGGTGTGGTGTAGGCCGGCATGCGCGCGATCGTGTGATTGACCACGCTGCCGTCCTCACGATGCAAATGCTCGTTCCAGACCGTGGCGCCCATGTTCAGCATGATCTGATCCACGTTGCGTTGCGGATTGCCCAGATACGGGCCGATCTCGTCCGCCGCCACCGGCTGGCCATTGATCAACAGATCAGCGCCATGTACCTCGATGCTGTCGCCCGGCAGGCCGATCACGCGCTTGATCCAGTTCTGCTGCTGCACCGGCGCATGCGGATCGTTGCAGCTCATGTCGCCGCTGCGCACCAGCGCGCCGCCGTCCTGGCACAAGTAGCCGGGAAAACGGAACACCACCACGTCGCCGCGCTTCGGTTCGTTGAGATCGACAAACTTGTTGTTGAACGCCGGCAGGCGCAGGCCATACGCAAACTTGTTGACCAGGATGAAATCGCCCACGTCCAGCGTCGGCATCATCGAGCCGGACGGAATCCGAAAGGGTTCTGCCACGAACGAGCGCAGCAGCAGCACCACCAGCACCACCGGAAACAGCGAGCGCGCCCAGTCCACCGGCACCGGATCGCTGTACTCCTTGCCAGCCGCATCAAGGCGCACCTTGCGCTTTTTGTACAGGAACAACCGATCCAGGCCCCACACCACGCCGAACAGCACGGTGAGGCCAAGCAGAATTGCCGAAAAATCAAATTCCATGCCTTAACTCCAAGTTGCCCGGCAGATCATCGCTGATCGCGCTTATTTGTCCACTCTCAGTACAGCAAGGAAGGCTTCCTGCGGAATCTCCACCCGGCCGACCTGCTTCATGCGCTTCTTGCCTTCCTTCTGCTTCTCCAGCAATTTCTTCTTGCGGCTGACGTCGCCGCCGTAGCACTTGGCCAGCACATTCTTGCGCAGCGCTTTCACGGTGGAGCGCGCGATGATCTGCGCGCCGATCGCGGCCTGGATCGCCACGTCGAACTGCTGGCGCGGGATCAGATCCTTCATCCGATCGACCAGCTCGCGACCGCGCCGTTCGGCATGCGTGCGATGCATGATCAGGCTCAGCGCATCGACGCGCTCGCCGTTGATCAGCACGTCGGTACGCACGAACGGACCCGCCTCGAAACGATCGAAGTGATAGTCCATCGAGGCATAACCGCGCGAGACGGATTTGAGCCTGTCGAAGAAATCCATCACCACTTCGGCCAGCGGCATCTCGTAGCTGATCTGCACCTGAGTCGCCAGGTACTGGATCGAACGCTGTACGCCGCGCTTCTCCTCGCACAAGGTGATCACGTTGCCGATGTAATCCGGCGGGGTGAGGATGTTGGCGACGATGATCGGTTCGCGGATTTCCTGCACCAGACTGGAATTCGTCGGCAGCTTGGCAGGGTTGTCCAGCATTAGGATCGAGCCGTCGGTCTTGAGCACCTCGTACACCACGGTGGGCGCGGTGGTGATCAGGTTCAGATCGTATTCGCGCTCCAGCCGCTCCTGCACGATTTCCATGTGCAGCATGCCGAGGAAGCCGCAGCGGAAGCCGAAGCCCATCGCTTCGGACGACTCCGGTTCGAAGAACAGCGCGGCGTCGTTGAGGCGCAACTTGTCCAGCGCCTCGCGCATCGCCGGATAGTCATCCGACGATACCGGGAACAGACCGGCGAACACGCGCGGCTGCATGGTCTGGAAGCCGGGCAAGGCCTTGTCGGCTGGCTTGCCGGCGTGGGTCAGCGTGTCGCCGACCGGCGCGCCGTGCACATCCTTGATCGAGGCATTGATCCAGCCCACTTCGCCGGCGCCGAGCTTGTCCAGCTTCTTGCGCTTGGGCGTGAACACGCCGACGTCGCCCACCTCGTGAGTGCGGCCGGTGGACATCACCAGCAGCTTGTCGCCGGGCCTGATCTCGCCCTGCATGACACGCACCAGCGACACCACACCCAGATAATTGTCGAACCACGAATCGATGATCAGTGCCTGCAATCGGTCGGTGTCACGCGGCTTCGGCGGCGGGATGCGCGCGACGATCGCTTCCAGCACCTCGATTACATTGAGACCGGTCTTGGCGCTGATCGCTACCGCGTCGGTGGCGTCGACGCCGATCACCGCCTCGATCTCGAGCTTTACCTTCTCGACGTCAGCGGTCGGCAGGTCGATCTTGTTGATCACCGGCACTACTTCCAGCCCCTGCTCCACCGCGGTGTAGCAATTGGCGACCGACTGCGCCTCGACGCCTTGCGCCGCATCCACCACCAGCAGCGCGCCCTCGCAGGCGGCCAGCGAGCGGCTGACCTCATAGGAAAAGTCGACATGACCGGGCGTGTCGATGAAATTGAGCTGATACGTCTTGCCGTTGCGCGCGGTGTACGGCAGCGACACCGACTGCGCCTTGATGGTGATGCCGCGCTCGCGCTCGATCGGATTGGTGTCCAGCACCTGCGCTTCCATCTCGCGATCGGCCAGGCCTCCACAGAGCTGGATGATGCGATCGGCCAGCGTGGATTTGCCGTGGTCGATATGGGCAATGATGGAGAAGTTGCGAATCAATTCCATGGAGCGCTGGCGGCCTGTCGAGCTTGGTCTGCCACCCGTGCGCACGGCACAGGCGGCGCGGCGCCGAGATGGCGACGCTAACCCGGCATTATCGCACGGAAAACATTCAGGCCTCGCCAGATGCCGTCGTTCGCGACACCATCGAAATAGCGAGGCCTCGTGTCCGAGCGGGTACCCGCTGGCGCAGGCACCCGTCTCGCGCAAGTTATTTGCCCGAAGGCACGGTCAGGCCGATGAAGCTGCTCTGGTCGCCGCGGCGCACCAGCAGCAGTACGGTGTCGCCCGCCTTGACGTTTTTTGTTGCCGCATGGAACGCGACTACGCTGCCCACCTTCTGCTGCCCGACCATCAGGATCACGTCGCCCTGCTGCAGGCCGGCACTCGCCGCCACCGAACCGGTGATACCGCTGATCTGCACGCCTTCGCCCGGCTTGAGACCCATCTGCTGACGCGTGTCGGCACCCGGCTCCTGCACCGAGAGTCCCAAGGCAGCCGAGCCGGCCTGCGACGGCGGCGGTTCGATACGGCCCGAGTCAGCTGTCTGGCTACGCGGCGCCTCGCCGACCGTCACTTCCACTGTCTGTTTCTTTCCGTCGCGCAGGATGTCCACCGCCGCCTTGGTACCCGGCTTGCTCATGCCCACCAGCGGCGGCAGGTCAGCACTCTGATTGATCGCCTGGCCGTTGTAGGCAAGGATGATGTCGCCGGGTCGCAGACCTGCCTTCTCTGCGCCACTGCCAGCGGTGATCTGCGACACGATTGCCCCGTTGCTGCTGGAAAGCTTGAGACCCTTGACGATGTCGTCCGTCAGCGGCCCCACCAGCACGCCTAACTGTCCGCGCATCACAAAACCCGAGGTCTTGATCTGCTGCACGGCGTTCATCGCCACATCGATCGGAATCGAGAACGCCACGCCCATGTAGTCGCCGGTGTTGGAATAGATCTGCGAATTGACGCCGACCACCTGACCCTGCAGGTTGAACAGCGGGCCGCCGGAGTTGCCTCGATTGATCGGCACGTCGGTCTGGATGAAGGACGTGTAGCGCTGATCCTGCTCCCCCAGGTTGCGTCCCACAGCGCTGACGATGCCCTGGGTCACGGTATAGTCGAAGCCGAACGGCGAACCGATCGCCAGCACCCACTGGCCCGGCTTCAGCGTGCGCGAATCGCCGATGCTCACCGCCGGCAAGCTGCCGCCGGCATCGACCTTCAGCAGCGCGATGTCATAGGTGGGGTCGGTGCCGATCACTTTCGCCGTCAAGGTGCGCCGGTCCTGCAGGCGCACGGTCACCTTGTCCGCGTGATCGACCACGTGATTGTTGGTGAGGATGTAGCCGTCATTGGAAATGATGAAGCCCGAACCCAGCGAGGTGTGCTTCTGCTCCTGAGGCGACGGCATCATCGGCATGCCGAAGAAGCGTCGAAGCATCTCGGTTTGCGGATCGTCCGGCATGCCCTGTCCGGGCGCCTCTTGGTCGCCCACGCCGCGGTTCGCGCCCTGCTTTTCACCGGTGTACTTGGCCTCGACATGTACTACCGCGGCGGCATTTTTCTGCACGATGCCAGTGAAATCCGGCAAAGCCGCGGTGGTTGTCGTCTGCGCCTGCACGTCGCTGACGCCGGCCAGACCCAGCACCGCACAGCACGCCAAGGTGCGCAAGATGGAATGTTTCATGACTCCTCCTTGGTTGACTTCAGCCGGGAAGACTTCAGGCTGATGGATGACTTCAGTGGTGGCGCATTGCGGCAACCCCGCACGCGCGCCCGCCGCCGGCCCATGCAACGGGCTAACGGGGGCAAAACCATGGGAATGGAAAAACGAGTCGCGGGCAATCACACGCGAACTCGCCTTATTGCGCGACGGCGGCAGCCTGCTGACGCGAAGCACCCGGTGCAACCTGTTGCTCCGGATCGAGCAACAGCAGGTAGCTGCCGTCGTTGTTGTCGAGCGTCCGATAACGATGCATCGGCGGATAACTCGACAGACGCCGTGCATACGCCGGCTGATTCTGGCCGAACGGCGCACCCAGCGTAGCGGAGGCCTGCTGACTGAGCAGCCCGGCGGAGTTGCCGCTCAACCATGGCGGCACCGCGGCAGGCGCAACCGGTTTGCTCGACGGCGTGGCGACGGCTATCGCCTTGGTCTGCTGGTTGGTCGAGGCGGTCAGGCGCTCGGCATCGCCGGTCGGCTGGCCGATCATCAGCGCGGCGGCGGCCACGCTGGCTGCAATCACGCCACCGCTAGACCAGCGCAGCCAGTGGTTGCGCCTGCCGGATGCCGCCACCGTTACTGACTCCTGCTCGATCGCGTGCATTACCCGTGCGGCAAATCCGGCTGTCGCCAGCGGCGACAACTCGCGACGCAGGCTGTCGCGGGCGATGTGGTAACGCGACCAGCTCTGCGGCAGCGAGGGATCGTGATCGAGCCGGCGCAGCAGGAAACGCAGCTGCTCCTTCGACAATTCGCCGTCGATGCCGGCCGAAAGGCTTTCCGGGACATTCTGATTCATATCCGCCTGATTCATGCCTGCCTGATTCATGTCTGATCCTCAGCGGTCCGACAACAGGGGCCGCAGCTTTTCGTCAATCGCTTCGCGTGCCCGGAAGATGCGCGAGCGCACCGTACCGATCGGGCAGCCCATCGCCTCGGCGATTTCATCGTAGCTGAGGCCATCTACCTCACGCAGCGTGATGGCTGTCCGCAACTCTTCGGGCAACGCTTGGACAGTGGAAAACACGGATTGTTCAATTTCCTGGCGCATCAGTTCGCGCTCGGGAGTGGCGCTGTCCTGCATACGCTCGGCCCCGGCCATGAACTCGGCATCGTCGGCATCGATGTCACCCGCCGGCGGACGTCGGCCCATCGCCACCAGGTGGTTCTTGGCGGTGTTCACCGCGATCTTGTACAGCCAAGTGTAGAAGGCACTGTCGCCACGGAACGAGCCGATCGCCCGCCACGCACGAATGAACGATTCCTGCGCTATGTCCTCGCACTCAGCATGGCTGCGCACATAGCGCGAAACCAACCCGATGACCTTGTGCTGGTACTTGCGCACCAGTAGGTCGAAGGCCCGCTTGTCCCCCTGCTGGACACGCTCGACCAGCGCGCGATCCAGTTCGTTTTCGCCCATCCGGGCTGTATCCGTCGTCAATGCCGTCATCCGCTGCGGGAGCTTGTTTTGAACTGAACGCGGCGCTCAGACCACAGTCGGACGTCCGAGTTCAGCTTGCGTGGGGTATCGCTTCAACCATAACGCACAGCCCGTTGGCTGGTTGTCATGAGCGGCCGGGCTTGTCCCGAGCCCATTCAGGCCAATGCCTGTTATGGGGACTCCCGTCACCGGCTCAAGCCGGCTCGGCCACGCGACCTTCCAGCAAGCGCTGCCGTTCGGCCAGCAGCTTGTCAAAGCTGATCGGCTGCAGCGGCCGGCAGAACAGATAACCCTGCAGTTCGTCGCAGCCATGCGTGCGCAGGAACTGCATGTGCTGCTCGATCTCGACGCCTTCCGCCACCACGGCACGCTTCAGCCGATGCGCCATTTCGATGGTAGCGCGCACGATCGCTTCGTCATCGGGATCCACCCCGATATTGCGCACGAAACTCTGATCGATCTTGATGCGATCGGCAGGCAACCGACGCAGATAGTCCAGCGAGGCCGCGCCGGTGCCGAAATCGTCGATCGCGATATGGCAACCCAGCTTGTGTAGTGCGTGCAGGTTCTCGACCAGGTTCGGCGCGGCCTTGATGCTGATGCTCTCGGTGACCTCCATCTCCAGCAAGGTGGGATCCAGGCCGGTTTCGCGTAGCACCCTGGTCACGGTATCCAGCAGTTGCGGCTCCATCAGTTGCACCGCGGACAGGTTCACGCCCAGGCGCAGGCGCAGGCCGTAACGCTGCTCCCACTCCTTCGCCTGACGGCAGGCAGTGCGCATCACCCATTCGCCGATGGAGACGATCAGGCCGCTCTCCTCCGCCAGCGGAATGAACACCGCCGGGCTGATCATGCCCAGATCCGGATGCTCCCAGCGCACCAGCGCCTCCATCCCGACGATGTCCTCGGTCTCGGTGTTGACCTGCGGCTGGTAGACCACACGCAGTTCGCCGTTGCCTTCGGCATGGCGCAAGCGGGTCTTCAACGCCATGCCGTGTTCCTTGGCGTATTCCGGACTCACTTCGTAGATCTGGAAATTGTTGCGACCGAGATGCTTGGCCGCGTACATCGCCTCGTCGGCATGCTTGAGCAGGGTCTGCGCATCGCCTGCATCGTCGGGGAAGAAGCTCAGTCCCATCGATGCGGTAACCTGCAATTCGGTGCCGTCATCGAGGTACAGCGGCGTCTCCATTATCTGCACGATCTTCTCGGCCACGCGCAGCACGTCGTCGTTCTTCACGATGTGCCGCAACACGATGGTGAATTCGTCGCCCGCATAGCGGGCCACCGTGTCGGAAGCGCGGATGCTGCCGCACAGGCGCTGAGTGACCGTGCGCAACACCTGGTCGCCGGCGGCATGACCGTAGGTGTCGTTGATCGCCTTGAAGCGGTCGAGATCGACGAACAGCATCGCAAAGCACTCGCCGTTTCGGGTCGCCTCGCGGATGATCGTGTCCAATCGGTCGTTGAACAACAACCGGTTCGGCAAGCCGGTCAAGGCATCCACCAAGCCTTCAGCGCGGCCCTGCTCGCGCGTACGACCCAGCTCCAGCACCTGCGCAAAGCGGGCCGCGGCGCACCGCAATACCGGCTCGATGATGCCCATCTCGCCGAAGCCTCGGCGGCTGCCGGCCAGCATCGCGCCGAGCACGGTGTGGCGCTCGTCGTATAGCGGCAAACCGGCGAACCCGGCCAGATCGAGTTGCTGCAGCAGCGGGTCGATCGGTGCCAGCCGCTTCGCGTCGGATCGGTACAGGATCGGCTTGCCGCCCAATACCAGTTGCAGGGAACTCTGCAGTTGCGCCGGCGGCCATGCCGGGTCGTCGCCATTCCACAGCTGCAGCAGCTGGGTCGGTGCGTCGGCGCCGTCCTGGCGTGTCGACCAGACGGCAAGGTAATCCAGGCCCAGTTCGTCAAACAGCAGGCGGCCAGCCGCGATCTGCGCATCGACGCCGCTGGTCGAGGCGAAGATGCGCGACAGCAGCGAGAGTGCGGCCTCGGCACGCAGGTCGGCGCGATCGCTGCGGAACAACAGCGCCAGCGCATCGTGCCCGGCGTACCGGATGCGCCGCACGCTGGCCTGGCCGGTGTCGACGCCCTGCGCCGACTTACGCTGGCACGGATACCAGCTGCGGTCGGCCTCGGCCAGCACCTGAGCAATTGGGATGCCTTCGAAGCGCAAGACCTCGGATAGCGGTAGCCCTTCCCACTGACTGGCATGCATGCGGCTGTGCCGGGCCAGCGTCGGACTGACCTCAAGCAGGCGATTCGTCTGCATATCGGCAATCAGCCATTCGCCGCCGCCTTCCTCGAAGGCGTAACGGTAATCCTCGTGCGCACCACTGGCGGGCGCGGCGATCGCCTTGCGCCGGCCTTCCTGACCGGTTTGCGAGCGACGCCAGCGCGCCACCAGTTCGCTGCCGATCTGGCTGGCGAAAAGCCATGCCGTGATGTCCGCCGGCAGATCGGCGGCGCTGAGCGAGGCCTCCTCCGCCAATACGGCGATCAGCGGCGTATCGGCTCCGCCCGGCAAGCGTCGCAGTTGCTCGCAGCTGATCCTGGCCTGCTGCTCGTCGCCAGTCAGCACGATCACCATCAACTGCAGCGGCGGCAGTGGCGGTCGCCCCTCCAGCAGGATCGCCGCATGCGCGACGTCGCGGGCGCTGTGGATCTGCGGATAGCCGGCCTGATCAAGCGCATCGAACAGGCTGCGACGCAATTCGCGCTGGGCAGCGATCACCAGGATGCCGGAGTTCATGCTTGGGTCTGCCTCAAAGTATCCGGCCTCAAACCAGCCAGCGACCATCGCGCAGGCGCAGGCGCCGCGGCTGGCTGTCTTCGCTGCACAGGCGCACCGCCAGCGCACCCAGATGCTCGACCAGTGCCGATGGCGCATCGATCAGCACGACGCGGCGCAGATGTTCCTTGGGCGCACGGGCGAGTTGACGCAGCAAGGTGGCATCCATCGCCGACAGCGGCAATTCCAGTCCGAGCAGGAAATAGACACCGAAGTGCATGCTCTGCTGCATGTAGCGCAAAGCATTTCCCAGCCGCTGACAATCCGGCACCCGGACATGCGCATCGCGCAGGCTGCCCAGCCCGGTGTCGGGCTGCCACAGGTACACCGCCTGGCCGGTATGCCGGGCGATCGCGCGGAAATGATTGATCAAGGCGTGGACATCCTTGCTGTCCAGCACGACCAGACCGCTGGGCGCAGCAAGGATCCGCTCGAAAATCTCGGCGCCGGCTTGCGGTGGGGCGGAGGCCATTGCGGAAGTCATTGCGTCCCGTCCTGCGGCATCAGCGAGTGCCATGGTGAAGTCGGCGCGACTGCGACTGACTGCGTGATTTGCCGGGCACGAGCCCGACCATTGTGTGGCCCATTGAACCACGGTGGTTCGTTCCCTTGCCCAGTACCGCCGGTTCACGTCTTATCTGGACGCCGAGCCAGCCTCGGCATGCCACTACCGCCGATAGCCCGATTTCACACCGGCGCCGGCGCACGGTCAAGCGAACCCGTCACATCTCGCAATCAAGGCGGCGGAACGGTATGGTTCAGGCTTCCTCCACCACGCCCGTATGCCCATGTTCGAAGGATTGCGCTTCAACCACTGGAAGACCAGCGAAGGTGACGACGGCATTGTCACGCTGACGCTCGACCGCGCCGGCAGCAGCGTCAACGCGATCTCCCGCGCCGTGCTGGACGAACTTGAGCAGATCGTCGAGCGGCTGGCGATCGAGAAACCGGCCGGCGTCATCCTTCATTCGGCCAAGCCTTCGGGGTTTGCGGTGGGCGCCGACATCAAGGAGTTCGTCGAGTACGCCAGACACGACACCGTGCTGGAAAACATTGAGCATGGCCAGCGCGTCTATGAAGCCCTTGCGCGGCTTCCCTGCCCCGCCGTGGCGGCCGTGCATGGTGCCTGCATGGGTGGCGGCACCGAACTGATCCTGGCCTGTCGCCAGCGCATCGCGGCCGACGACGACAAGACGCGGATCGCGCTGCCCGAGGTGATGCTCGGCATCCATCCCGGCTGGGGCGGTACCGCACGGTTGCCTCGTTTGATCGGTGCCACCGAAGCATTGCCGATCATGCTCACCGGCAAGCCGCTGTCGGCCAAGCGGGCACTGGACCTGGGCGTTGTCGATCGCCTGGCCCGTCCCGAAGAGCTGCTGGCCGAGGCACGGGTGCTGTTGCGTCACCCGCAGCAGCACCCGTTCGCGCGACGTGCCAAGGCGTGGGCCAGCAATATCTGGCTGGCGCGGCAGATCCTGGCGCCGATCGTGCTCAAGCAGACCGCGGCGAAGGTGCGCAAGGAGCATTACCCGGCCCCGTTCGCGATGATCGACGTGTGGAAGCGCGGCGGCTCCAGCGTCCAGCAGCGCTTGAAGATCGAGGCGCGCTCGGTGGCGAAGCTGGCGAAGACGCCGACCGCGCAGAACCTGATCCGCATCTTCTTCCTGCAGGAACGGCTGAAGGGCCAGGGCGGCGGCACCGATCCGGGCATCAAGCATGTGCACGTGGTCGGTGCCGGCGTGATGGGCGGCGACATCGCCGCGTGGGCCGCGTTCAAGGGTTTCGACGTAACCTTGCAAGATCGCGAAATGAAGTTCATCCAGCCCGCGCTGGATCGCGCCCGCCAGCTCTACGAGAAGAAGCTGAAGACACCGGAAAAGGTCGAGGTCGCCGTCCGCCGCCTGCGTGCCGATGTTGAAGGCAGCGGCATCGCTTCGGCTGATCTGGCCATCGAGGCGATCTACGAGAACACTGCGGCGAAACAGGCGCTGTACGCCACCATCGAACCGCAATTCCAGGCTGACGAGATCCTCGCCAGCAATACCTCCAGCATTCCGCTGGATCAGCTGCGTGAGGGTCTGCAGGCGCCGCAGCGCTTCCTCGGCCTGCACTTCTTCAACCCGGTGGCGCAGATGCCGCTGGTTGAGGTGGTGCGCCACGACCAGCTCGACCCCGCCATCGAGAAACGCGCGCTGGCATTCTGCAAGGCGATCGGCAAGTTGCCGGTGGCGGTCAAGGGCACGCCTGGTTTCCTGGTCAACCGCATCCTGATGCCATATCTGCTCGAAGCGATGCGCCTGTACAGCGAAGGGGTACCTGGACCGGTGCTGGATCGCGAGGCGAAGAAATTCGGCATGCCGATGGGCCCTATCGAGCTGGCCGACACCGTAGGCCTGGACGTCTGCGCCTCGGTCGGCAAGGAGCTCGCGCCGTTCCTGGGGCTGGAAGTGCCGTCGGGGCTGGACGAAAAACTCGAAGCCGGCAAACGCGGCAAGAAAGACGGCCAGGGTCTGTACGTGTGGCAGGACGGCAAGCCGCTGAAACCGGAGGTCGACAAGGACTATGTGATGCCGCCGGATCTGCAGGAACGCATGATCCTGCCGATGGTCAACGAAGCGATCGCCTGCCTCGCCGATGGCGTGGTCGACGATGCCGACCTGCTCGACGCCGGCGTGATCTTCGGCACCGGCTTCGCACCATTCCGCGGCGGCCCGATCCAGTACGCGCGCTGCGAAGGCGTCGACAAGCTCAAGGCCAAGCTTGAACAGCTGGCGCAGCGCTACGGCGATCGCTTCAAGCCGAAGAACGGCTGGGACCATCCGGCGCTGGCGCAGAGCGGCTTTGAATTGCCGGATGCTTCCGCTAGTTGAGCAGTAGTAGTACGTTCAAGCAAAAACGCCCGGCAATTGCCGGGCGTTTTTCATGGTGCCCGACCTCATTCGGGTCGAAATCACGATCACCACATCAGATCGTCGGGCACACCATCGTCGCCCACGCCGGCCGTGCCCGGCTCGACCAGTAGCGCCACAAGATGTGGATCGATGGCATGTACCTGCTCGGCGATGGCGCGA
The DNA here is from genome assembly GCA_035566635.1 of Rhodanobacter sp. Lineage (GTDB taxonomy): Bacteria > Pseudomonadota > Gammaproteobacteria > Xanthomonadales > Rhodanobacteraceae > Rhodanobacter. Next base: position 58,977 of record DATMQY010000010.1, on the reverse strand, counting down.
TTGACCAGCAGGTAACGACCGCTCTGTTGCACCACGCCCAACTCGCCGGCATTCAGCGCCGCCAGCTGCGCCGCATCGACATGCACCCGGCGAATCTTGCCGCCGTATTCGAAATTGCGCGGCTGATCGGCCTCCGCCTTGTTCAGCGCGTTGCCCTCGAGCAGCTGCTGAATCTGCAGCTTGCGTTCGCGGCGCAACCGGGCCTGTTCGGCCGCTTCCTGGTCGATCCGCTTGCGCTCGTTGGCTTCGGTCTGCGCGCGTATCGCATAGGCCTTGGCCAGATCGATCTCCCCCCGGCTCTGCGCCGACGGTCGTGAGGCGTGCGCATGCGGCTTGCCACCCTTGCGTGCAGGCATGCCGGACGGCGGTGGCGGCGGGCGCTTCGGTTCGCGCACCCGGTCCTGTTGAACCTGTTTGACGATGCCACTCTTGAGCAGCTGATCGCGCAGGGAATCGGCCATGCTGATATTCCGTGATCGGTATGTATGTATCAGTAATGCGGCGGTGGCGGTTCGCTGTGCGGATCATCCGCCTGCGCCACGCGCATCGACGAAAGCTCGCCGCGCAGCTCGCGCAACGCATGCTCCAGAGCGGCAATGCGTTGCGACTGGTCGGCATCCGCCGTCGTCAGTGCCTGCACCGCGTCATCGATGAAAGTCAGCTTGACCTCCATCTCGTTGAGTCGCTGCTCGAACGCGTCGTACGGGCTGCTCATCGGTGAATCTGCAGGCTGCGCCCGCGACCGATGCCGTAGTAGGCCAGCCCCGCTTCTTCCACCGTGGCCGGGTCATAAAGATTGCGCCCGTCGAAGATGGCCGGCTCGGCCAGCGCGGCGCGTATGCCAGCAAAATCCGGGCTGCGAAACGCCTTCCATTCGGTGATGACGGCCAGCACGTCGGCGCCCTGCAGGGCATCGCTGGCGTGCTCACACAGCACCAGATCATCACGCTCGCCATACAGCCGATGGGTTTCCTCGCGTGCTTCCGGATCGAACGCGCGCACCTTCGCACCGACATTCCACAGCGCCTCCATCAACTGCCTGCTGGAGGCCTCGCGCATGTCGTCGGTGTTCGGCTTGAATGCCAGACCCCACAGAGCGATCGTCCTGCCCGCCAGCGCACCTTTGAAGTGGTGCGAGATCAACTCGAACAGTTTGGCTTTCTGCTCCCGATTGACCGCTTCGACCGCACCGAGCAGGCGTGCCTCGTAGCCGTAACTGTGCGCCGTGCGCTCCAGTGCCTGCACGTCCTTGGGGAAGCACGAACCACCGTAGCCGGCCCCCGGATAGATGAAGTGATAACCGATCCGCGGATCCGAACCGATGCCTTGGCGCACCAGCTCCACGTCGGCGCCGACCCGCTCGGCAATATTCGCGATCTCGTTCATGAAGCTGATCTTGGTCGCCAGCATCGCGTTGGCGGCGTACTTGGTCAGCTCGGCCGAACGCTCGTCCATCACCACCATGCGTTCGTGATTGCGATTGAACGGCGCATACAACTTGCGCAATACCGCCACCGCGCGCTCGCTGGAAACACCCACGATGATGCGGTCGGGCCGCAGGCAATCCTCCACCGCCGCGCCTTCCTTCAGGAACTCCGGGTTGGACACCACATCGAACTCGACCGCCACGTGGCGCGCAGCCAGTTCGGTCGCCACCGCCTCGCGCACGCGATCGGCGGTACCGACCGGCACGGTCGACTTGTTCACCACCACGGCGTAGCGATCCAGATGCCGGCCAATGGACGCGGCCACCGCCAGCACGTACTGCAGGTCCGCGCTGCCGTCCTCGTCCGGTGGCGTGCCGACGGCGATGAAGATCACCTCGCCATGCGCAATCGCCGGCGCGGCCTCGACGGTGAAATCGAGACGCCCGCTGGCATGGTTGCGTCGAACGATCGACTCCAGGCCCGGCTCGAAGATGGGAATCTCGCCACGCTTCAGGCGCTCGACCTTGGCTGCATCGATATCGACGCAGACCACGTGATTGCCCATTTCGGCCAGGCACGCACCGGTGACTAGCCCGACGTAGCCGGTACCGAAAATAGTGACTTTCATCATCGCTGTTACGACTCCTTCGAAACACTAGCCGCTTATTCTAACCGCGTCGTAGCTGAAGCAAGGCTGCAAACGTGGGATCCTACAAAGCGGAAGGGCGCGAATCGCTTCGCGCCCTTCCGGCTTGCACAGTCTGATACCGCTACTGGCTGATATTACTTGCCGCCCGGAGCCGCACCTGCAGGTGTCGGACCGGTGCTGACCAGACTCACGTCAAAGATCAGCGTGGCATTCGGCGGCATCGGCGGCTGCGGCTCGGCACCGTAGGCCAGCGACGACGGAATGAACAGCTTGTAATGACCGCCGATCTGCATCAGCTGCAGACCCTCGCGGAAGCCTGGAATCACGCCGGCCAGCGGAATCTTGGCGGCGCCCGGCGGGTTATGCTTGGCCGAGGCATCGAACACCGTACCGTCGACAAAGGTGCCGGTGTAGTTGATCTCGACGGTGTCGTTCGGACCCGGACGCGCGCCCGTGCCCTGGCTGATCACCTGGTACTGCAGACCCGATGCGGTGGTCTTCACACCCGCAGCGGACTTGTTCTTGGCCAGAAAGGCATCGCCTTCGGTCTTGTTCTTGGCGCCGAGCTTGGTCATTTCAGCCTGATACTTGGCCTGGATCTTGGCCATGAAGGCGTCGTGCACCTGCTTGGCTTCGGCATCGCTCATGGTCGGCTTCTGGCCGGACAGGGCAGCCTTCACCGCATTTGCCACAGCGTTCGGGTCCAGTTCTTCGCGCATGATCGGCGGAACCTGGGAAGCAATCTCCCAACCCACTACGTAGCTGGCCTTGGCTTTGTCGACGGTACCGGCAGCAGCACCAGCCGTCTGGGCGGATACGCCCGCCGTCATGCCCAGCGCAACGGCCATCGCGACCGCCGTCAGCGTGGGACGCAGAAAATGCTTCATTCGTAACTCCCTCATGTTTGGAAATGCCGGCGTTGCCGTCCGGGCCCCCCCGATGGAGGCAGGCCTCGCATTGTGCGGTGCTTGTCCGGTCTTGGCAACGATTCAGGGGGTCTGACCGTCAGTCGGCATAAAGGTTCACTGGCAGGTCGCCCTGACCCCGCCGGTCAACGGGGGCCGTCGTCGGGCGACTCCGGTTTGTTCAGGGTCTCCTTGAGGGCTGCCTGCAGACGCGCGTGCATTTTCACCAGACTGCGCCACAACACCACCGCCAGCACCACGCCCAGCACGATCAATGACAGCGCAATGCCTCGTGGCGGCAGGATGGTGGAGCCCAACGCGCTGACCAGCAGCGCCAGCGCCAGCAGGGTTGCCAGCGGGATGATTCGTGCCAGCACGTTGCGGATGGCCTGGGTATACGCACCGGCAAACCGTTCGCGTATGCCGATCTCGGCCAGCAGCATGCCCAGCGCCTCGGCCTTGCGGTAGATCGCGATCAGCATCGGCAGCGAAAGGAACAGCGCGCACGCCCAGATCAGCGTGTGCCGCAGATCACGGTGGATGCCGAAGAGCGAGAACCAGTCCCAGTTGTGTCCATTGATATAGGCGCCAATCACGAACAGCGTCATCACCAGCAGGATGTTGATCGCGATATGCCACAGCAGTCGACGGAAGATTGCGGCGATCGTCGCGTTCTCGTCGACCGGCTTGAGGTTTTCCAGCCAGCCGCTGTAGCTGGTCGCCAGCAATCGTACTGAGCGCGGTGTCAGCCGGCGCAGGCCATTCGCCAGCGTGTCCGCCGAGCGGCTCAGATACGGTGATGCAAACATGCACAGCACCGACACCGACACCGCGATCGGATAGATGAAGCCGCTGATCACGCCAAGCGATAGCCCGAGCGTGGCGATCACGAACGAAAACTCGCCGATCTGCGCCATGCCCAGCCCCGAACGCAGCGCCGTGCGCGCGTCATGGCCGACAACGAAGACGCCAAGACTGCACGCCAGGGTCTTGCCGACGATCACCACCGCCGCGATCAACAGCGCCGGCAGCGCATATTGCAGCAGCATCGCCGGATCGATCTTCAAACCGATCGCCACGAAGAACAGCGCGGCGAACATGTCGCGCAGCGGCTCCACCAGACGCAGCACGCGTTCCACGCTGCGCGATTCGGCTACCACGGCGCCGGCAAGGAAGGCGCCCAGTGCCACGCTGAAACCCATCCACGCCGCCAGCAGGCTCGCGCCGAAACAGATCCCCAGCACGCTGACCAGCAGCGTTTCGTCGCGACCGAAACCGGCCACGTAATCCACCAGCCGCGGCAGCAGCAGCAGGCCGAGGATCATCCCGACGACCACGAACAGGCCGAGGTGGCCGATCAGCGTGAACGCGGCCTCGGCCTGCACTGAGCCGCCAATCGCCACCGCCGTCAACAGCGTGAGCATGACGATGGCCAGCAGGTCTTCGGCCACCAGCAAGCCCACCACCAATTGCGCAAACGGCAATTGTCGCTGGCCACCCTCGACCAGTGTGCGGGTGGCGACCATGGTCGACGATAGCGAGATGATCGCGCCGAGAAAAAGCGCATCCATGCCGGCCCAGCCGAACAGGCCACCGATGCCGTAGCCGATCCACAGCATCAGGGCAACTTCGGCCACCGCCACGGCCAGCACGCCGATACCGACCTCGCGCAACTTGCGCACGCTGAACTCCAGCCCCAGCGTGAACATCAGCAGCACAACGCCAAGATTGGAAATGTCGTCGATCGCACGCGGGTCGTTCACCAGCATGCCCGGTGTATGCGGCCCGATCAGCACGCCGGCAAGGATGTAGCCGAGCAGTACCGGCTGGCGCAAACGCTGGAACAGGATCGTGGTGGCGCCGGCCACCAGCATCACCACGGCCAGGTCGCGAATGAAACCGATTTCGTGCATGCACGGACTCTTCCATCACGCAGGTCACTGCAGCTTAAACGAACCACGGGCAGCATCTGCCCGATCACGATGGATGTCGCGAACCACGATGGATTCCGTCGTCATCAACTCTGAAAAAAAGCTTGACGGATATCCGACTCGACCCTATTCTTCTCGGCTTCCAGCGGCGGGGCCATAGCTCAGCTGGGAGAGCGCCTGCATGGCATGCAGGAGGTCGGCGGTTCGATCCCGCCTGGCTCCACCAACTTGAATTGTCCCCATCGTCTAGAGGCCTAGGACATCACCCTTTCACGGTGGCGACCGGGGTTCGAATCCCCGTGGGGACGCCAAGTTGGCTCGCAAAGCTGGAAGTAATCAAAGCTGCAAAAAAATGTGGAGCGGTAGTTCAGTTGGTTAGAATGCTGGCCTGTCACGCCGGAGGTCGCGGGTTCGAGTCCCGTCCGCTCCGCCACTATAAAAACGAAAAGCCCGCCTTGTGCGGGTTTTTTGTTGCCTGTCGCATTGGCCGTCCGCACGACGTACCGATCAGTCTTCACGCTCCAGCGTGCCGATGGAATGCCCCTGCTCGGCCAGGTACTCCAGCCAGCGCGAGAGAAATCCGTTCATGCGCAGGCGATGCTGAAACACGGTATGCGCCGGTGAAAACGGCCCCAGCACCTGCCACAGGTGCCGACCGGGATGGCAATGCAAGGCTTCGGCCACGTGCGCGTCGGTGTACATGCGCAGTTGCGCCGACGGTGCGCGCTGGCCGGTGTGCGCATCGACAAAATCGTAGGTAAGTTCCAGCTCCAGCGTATACGGGTGGCATTCCTGTACATGCAGATGCACGGCTAGCCCGTCATCGACATCGGATACGTAGCGACCCGGAGCGAGTTGCTGCGGCGCGAACAGTCGCGTCAGCCGATGATAGTTCTCCGCATACAGCCCCATCAGGAACTCGAAGCGTCCCGGCAGCAGGCTGTTGCGATGGTCCAGTACGACACTCATGACAGATGCGGAATCTCCGGTAGGTAATCAGAACATGGTCCGCTCGATACCGAAGCGGTCGAAGATCTTGCTGGCGATCTCCTCGATCGACACGTGCGTGGTGTTGAGGCTGGGAATGCCAGCCTGGCGCATCAGTCGGTCGGCCTGCTCCAGCTCCCAGCGACATTGCTGCAGCGTCGCGTAACGACTGCCGGCACGGCGCTGTTCGCGGATCTGCGCCAGCCGCTGCGGCTCGATGGTCAGGCCGAACAGCCGATCCCGATACGGACGCAGGCGTGCAGGCAGTTCCAGTTTTTCCAAGTCGTCGTCGGTCAGCGGATAGTTGGCGGCGCTGACGCCGTAATGCAAGGCCATGTAGAGACAGGTTGGCGTCTTGCCGGAACGCGACACGCCGACCAGGATCAGGTCGGCCTCGGCATAGTTCACGTCGATGCCGTCGTCATGCGAAAGCGCGTAGTTGGTTGCGTTGATGCGCGCCTCGTACTTGTCGAAATCCACCATGCCATGCGAACGATTGACCGCGCCCGAACGCTTCGCGCCCAGCTCGTCTTCCAGCGGTCCGATGAACGGCGCGAACACATCCAGCATCAGCGCACCGCTGGCAGCAACGATCTCGCACAGTGCGCGCTCGGCCATGGTGTTGACCACGATCGGACGCTGGGCGCTTTGTGCGTAGTGGGTCTTGATGCGCAAGGCGGCCGCTTCCGCCTTCTGCGCATTGTCGATGAACGGCAGCCGATGCTTGTCGAACTGCACGCCCTCGAACTGCGCCAGGATGCTGTTGCCGATCGTCTCCGCGGTAATACCAGTGGAGTCGGAGATGTAAAAAACCGTTCGTTGCATGCGGGATCCTGATCGCGGGAATGCGTTTCCCGGCACCTTAGCGCAAGCGCGAAATGCTGTCGCCGATTGACTATCAGCTGACTGGTATGTCGTTGGAATGACATCTGCCTGCAATGGTCTTCTTGTGCTGCGCACCATCGGCAGCGGACAATACCAGTCCTTTGCAGCCCGCTTTGGGTCTGTACGCCGCATCCATTCCGTTACCTTGCAGAGCTTTCCTTGAGGAGACACCCTTGAACGACCTGGTGCTTTGGCTCGACCAACTGCGCATGACTGACCTGGGCAAGGTCGGCGGCAAGAATGCCTCGCTCGGCGAGATGATCGGCAACCTCGCCAAGCTCGGCGTCTCCGTGCCCGGCGGCTTCGCCACCACCGCCGACGCGTTCCAGCAGTACCTGGAAAAGAGCGGCCTGGCCAAACGTATTCAGGAGCGTCTCGCCTCGCTCGACGTCGATGACGTCGACACGCTGGTCGCGGCCGGCAAGGAGATCCGCGGCTGGATCGTCGACACCGCCCTGCCCGCCGAACTCGAGCAGGCGATCCGCACCGCCTATATCAAGCTGTGCAAGGACGCCGGTGCCGACGATATCGCCGTCGCCGTGCGCTCCTCGGCCACCGCCGAGGACCTGCCGGACGCCTCGTTCGCCGGCCAGCAGGAAACCTTCCTCAACGTGGTCGGCATCGATGACGTGCTGCACAAGGTGAAGGAAGTCTTCGCCTCGCTGTACAACGACCGCGCGATCGCCTACCGCGTGCACCAGGGCTTCAAGCACGAAGACGTGTTCCTGTCCGCCGGCGTGCAGTTGATGGTGCGCTCGGACGTGGGTGCCTCCGGCGTGCTGTTCACGCTTGACACCGAATCCGGCTTCCGCGACGTGGTGTTCGTCACCGGCTCGTATGGCCTCGGCGAAATGGTCGTGCAGGGCGCTGTCAACCCGGACGAGTTCTATGTGTTCAAGCCGACCCTGCGCGACGGCAAGCCCGCCGTGCTGCGTCGCAATCTCGGCGCCAAGCAGCTGCGCATGGTCTATTCCAGCGCGCCGGGCGAACGTGTGCGCACCGAGGACACGCCAGCGGAAATGCGCAACAAGTTCTGCATCAACGACGAGGACGTGCAGGAGCTTGCGCGCCAGTCGTTGATCATCGAAAAGCATTACGACCGCCCGATGGATATCGAATGGGCGAAGGACGGTCACACCGGCAAGATTTACATCGTGCAGGCGCGCCCGGAAACCGTGAAGTCGCGCTCGCACGCGACCCAGCTTGAGCGCTTCCACCTCAGCGAGAAGGGCAAGGTGCTGGCCGAAGGCCGCTCGATCGGCCAGAAGATCGGCGCCGGCAAGGCCCGCGTCATCCGCTCGCTGGCCGACATGAACAAGGTGCAGGCCGGCGACGTGCTGATCGCCGACATGACCGACCCCGACTGGGAGCCAGTGATGAAACGTGCGTCCGCGATCGTCACCAACCGCGGCGGTCGCACCTGCCACGCGGCGATCATCGCGCGCGAGCTGGGCGTGCCGGCCGTGGTCGGTACCGGCAATGCGCTGGAGCTGATTCCCGATGGCGCCGAGGTCACCGTGTCCTGCGCCGAAGGCGACACCGGCACGATCTACGAAGGCATCCTGAAGTTCGAGCGCGTCACCGCCGATCTCGGTGACATGCCCGAGGCGCCGCTGAAAATCATGATGAACGTGGCCAACCCGGAGCGCGCGTTCGACTTCGGCATGCTGCCGAATGCGGGCATCGGCCTGGCCCGCCTGGAAATGATCATCGCCAGCCATATCGGCGTGCATCCGAAAGCGTTGCTGGAATACGCCAAGCAGGATGCCGAGACCAGGGCGAAGATCGACGAGCGCATCGCGGGTTATCCGGGTCCGGTCGAGTTTTATGTCGATCGCCTGGCCGAAGGCATCGCCACCATCGCCGCATCGGTGTACCCGAAGCCGGTGATCGTGCGCCTGTCCGACTTCAAGTCGAACGAATACGCTGGTCTGCTCGGTGGTTCGCGCTACGAACCGCATGAAGAAAACCCGATGATCGGCTTCCGCGGCGCCAGCCGTTACGTCGATCCGAGCTTCGCCGCGGCGTTCGCGCTGGAGTGCCAGGCCGTCAAGCGTGTGCGCGAAGTGATGGGCCTGAGCAACGTCTGGGTGATGATCCCGTTCGTGCGCACGCTGGGCGAAGGCCGCAAGGTGATCGAAGTGCTGGCCAAGAACGGTCTCAAGCAGGGCGAGCACGAGCTCAAGGTCATCATGATGTGCGAGGTGCCTTCGAACGCACTGCTGGCCGATGAATTCCTCGATATCTTCGACGGCTTCTCGATCGGCTCCAATGACCTGACCCAGCTCACGCTCGGCCTCGACCGCGATTCCAGCATCGTCGCCAGCCTGTTCGACGAACGCGACCCGGCGGTGAAGAAGTTGCTTTCGATGGCGATCAAGACCGCCCGCGCCAAGGGCAAGTACATCGGCATCTGCGGTCAGGGCCCCAGCGACCATCCGGATCTGGCCGAGTGGCTGATGGAACAAGGGATCGAATCGCTGTCGCTGAACCCGGACACCGTAGTCGACACTTGGCTGCGGCTGGCGAAGAAAAAGGCCGGTTGAGCACCGTCTGGCGGCCGTAGTCGCGACAAGGTATGAAAAGGGGCCGGGGATTCTCCGGCCTTTTTTTTGTGATTGCGGGAAAACGAACGCGCCGGCCGGGCGCGAGGCATCATGGCGCCAAGTGGGATTGTTCGGCCCATCCTTGGGCCGAACCCCTTCGCGCTTGCGCGCTGCGGGGCCAGCCTGCGGCTGTCCAAATTTGTTCCTGACAAATTTGTCGAACCGGTGGGTTTTCATCACCGCCGTCTCCGCCAGAAAAGCAAAACGCCCCACGTGGGGGCGTTTTGCTTTTCTGGCGGAGAGGGTGGGATTCGAACCCACGGTACGCTTACACGTACGCCTGATTTCGAGTCAGGTACATTCGACCACTCTGCCACCTCTCCAGTGGGGTGCATGGTGGTTCATGCGAGCCGGGAATAATACGCGAGCGAACTTGCCGTGACAACAACCATGTCTTCCGGCATGCTGCAACAGCTCGCCCCAACTGAAAACCCATGATCGAATTCGGACACGGAACGCATGTCGGCTTGCGCCGCACGCGCAATGAAGACACTTACTATGCCGATGCCTCGCTCGGCCTGTTTCTGGTGGCTGATGGCATGGGCGGCCACCAGCACGGCGAAGTGGCGTCGGCGCTGGTGCGCGATGCGGTGGTTGACCTGGTTACGCGCGGCCACAGCCTGATCGAGGCGGTACATGCCGCCGCGGAACGATTGCTTGCGCATACCCGGCACAGCATGGACGTGCTGCCAATGGGCACCACGATCGCCGTGCTGCGGATAACCGGCGACGGCTATGAAGTTGCCTGGGTGGGCGACAGCCGGATCTATATGTGGAAACAGGAATTACGGCAGATCAGCCACGACCATTCACTGGTGCAGGCGCTGGTCGAAGCTGGTCAGCTTGATCCGGCGCAGGCATCGCAGCATCCGCAACGCAACGTGCTTACCCAGGCGCTGGGCGTGACAGCAACCGGGCAGCTGCACATCGGCATGGCACGCGGTCAGCTGGAGCCTGGCATGGGCTTTCTGCTGTGCAGCGATGGACTGACCGAAGACGTCAACGACGCCTCGATTGCGCGTACGGTGATGCGTTCCAACCTGGCGGCGCAGGAGTGTGTCGATCAGCTGCTGCTGAGCGCGCTCGACGGTGGCGGCGACGACAACATCACCGTGCTTATCGTGCGCGCCTGCTGACACTTGCCCTGCGTGGCATGACTCAACTCAGTCGACGCCACACGCTCTGGCCATCCGCACTCTTGTCCAGCGCGTCGAGACGCTGTTCGTGCTGCCGCAACTCGTCTGGCGCAGCACGCAAGACGCACGGGCGCACATGCAAGACCATCGGCACGGCCACGGCGACGTCGCGTTGCTCGGCAGCACCTTCAAAACCCAGGTCGAACACCACCTGCCCCGAGGTCATCGCCAGATAGACGTCGGCCAGCAATTGGGCATCGATCAGGCCGCCATGCAGATCGCGCCGCGAATTATCCACGCCGAGCCGCTTGCACAACGCGTCGAGGCTGTTGCGCTGACCTGGGTAGCGTTCGCGCGCCATCGCCAGGGTGTCCAGCACGCTGCAGCGGTCGCCGATCCGGCCGACGCCCTTGTCCAGCCGTGCCAGCTCGGCATCGAGAAACCCGATGTCGAAGCTGGCGTTGTGGATGATCAGCTCCGCGCCGTCGATGAAGGCCAGGAAATCATCCACTACCTCGGCAAAGCGCGGCTTGTCGAGCAGGAACTCGTCCTCGATGCCAGTCACCAGCCGGGCACCTTCGTCGATCGCCCGATCCGGGTTGAGATAGGTCTGGTAATGCCGGCCGGTGAGTCGGCGCTCGACCATCTCGACGCAGGCGATTTCCACCAGCCGATGGCCCTGGCGCACTTCCAGACCGGTGGTTTCGGTATCGAGAACGATCTGCCTCATGCCCTGCTCCTGAGTAATTCGGCCTGCTCGCGCGCAGCCTGATCGACCCGTTCGTTCTCGGCGTGGCCGTTGTGGCCCTTCACCCACTTCCAGCTCACCTCATGGGTGCTGACCGCAGCGGACAGACGCTGCCACAGATCCTGGTTCTTCACCGGCTTCTTGTCGGCGGTGCGCCAGCCGTTGGCGCGCCACTTCGGCACCCACTGCTCGATGCCCTGCATGACGTAACGCGAGTCGGTGGTAAGTACCACCTGACACGGCCGCTTCAACGCCTCCAGCGCACCGATCGCAGCCATCAGCTCCATCCGGTTGTTGGTGGTGGCGGGGTCACCGCCTGCGACCATGCGTTCGCTGCCCTTGGCTCGCAACAAGGCAGCCCATCCACCCGGGCCCGGATTGCCGAGGCAGGCGCCGTCGGTAAATGCTTCCACTTCGCTCATCGTTGCTCACGTATTCCATTGAAAGTCACAGCGCCGAACTGCGCCGCGTACTCGGCGACAGCTGGCCCTTGGCGGGCACCCGTGCCGACGCCTGTTTGATCCGCAGTGGCGTGGCCATGCGCCTGCGCTTGCGCGCGATCAGCACATAGCCGCCGCCGAACGGGTTGGTCGCTGGCGTGCGCACCGGCATCAGACCAGGCCAGCCACGCCCCACCCGCTGCACTCGCTCGATCTCCAGCCCGGCCTGCTGCAGGTGATGACTCAACTGCAGCGGCATCCGCAATACCTGCGATTTGCCGCGCGTCCGCCAGTAGAACCATGGCGCCCAGACACTGAGCGGATGCACGCCGGTCAGCGCAAGTACGCCGCCCGGCGCCAGTACGCGAACGGCTTCACTGAGCAGGGCCGATGCATGCGGCGCCACTTCCAGCACATGCCGCAGCAGCACCAGCTCGAACGCATCATCGACGAACGGCAACGCTTCATCCGCTGTCGCTTGCACGGCACCCCGATAACAGCCGTTGTCCAGCCGCAAGCTGATCCAGCAACCGAGCAACGGCAACGCAGGCGGTGCATCGCCTTCCGAAGCGTCCAGCAGCAAGGCGTACGTACCGAAGCAGCGCTGCAACTCGGGTGTCAGCACGCGCGTTTGCTCATCCAGCAACCGGCGCAATGGCGCACTGGCATAGATGTCTTCATCGCGTTGAGGCATACCCGATCCATCTCATCTGTGGCATCAGTGTAACGGCTGATGGCCGCTGGCAGCAGTTCACCGCACGACGGAACTGCCGCACGCTGCTGAACAATCGCCCGATCGATTAACGCTCTTCTAACGAACTGACGGCAAAGCCACCTTATAGTCGACCGCTTCATGCGCACCCCGGATGGCTGCGTCTGTCGTGACCTGGGAAAACAGCATCCGGCCTGACGGGTGCTCCTTGAACGCAGCGGAGCTCATCTTGCACCTCTTACCGTTACCGGCGCTGGCCGACAACTACATCTGGCTGATGCATGACGACGACGGCAATGCCATCGTTGTCGATCCAGGTGATGCCTCGGTCGTCGAGCAGGCGCTGGCAGCGCGGCAGCTAAGCTTGCGCGCGATCCTGCTGACCCATCACCACCCCGATCATGTAGGTGGCGCCGCCGCGCTGCGCGCGCAGCATGCCGTGCCGATCTATGCGCCGGTCGATGAGCGCATCGCCGAGGCGACGACACGCGTGGTCGACGGTGACCGGGTCGAGCTGGCCTCGCCGGCTGCCCGCTTCGAGGTCATCGCGATTCCCGGCCATACCCTCAGCCATGTCGCCTACGTCGGAGCTGGTCTGCTGCTGTGTGGCGACACCTTGTTCAGCCTAGGCTGCGGCCGATTGTTCGAAGGTACGCCGGCGCAGATGCTCGCCTCGCTGGATCGCCTGTCGATGCTGCCGGGAGAAACCCTGGTGTGTGGCGGTCACGAATACACCGAAGCCAACGGCCGATTTGCGCGCACCATCGAACCGGCCAATCCCGAACTGCAACAGCGGCTGCGAGAAGTAGCTGATTTGCGCAAGCATCTGCAGCCAACTCTGCCGGTGACGCTTGCCGGCGAACTGGCAACCAATCCGTTCCTGCGTATCGACCACGATGCGGTTGTCGAATGGTGCCAGCGGCAAGGTGTCGGCAGCGATCGCGTCGCACGCTTTGCCGCCGTGCGCGAAGCCAAGAACGGATTCCGTGAATGAACAAACCCTACCGATTATTGCCGCTGGCCTTGTCGATCCTGCTGACCGCCTGTGCCGGCATGCCGTCGCAGGCACCGAACCCGCCCATCAAGACCTCGCCAGCGGCACTCGTCACCCCCGCGATCGCGCCTCCCGTCATCGCACCATTGACGCCACCACTATCGGGTGATGCGTGGGATCACCTGCGCAGCAGTTTCGCGATGGCCGATTGCGATGCCGACCCTGCCGTGCTGGCCTGGGCCAGGCGTTTCACGCACAACCCGGAACAATTCGAGAGTCAACTGCAGGAAGTGTTGCCCCGGCTGGTCTACGTGCAGCAGATCGCGACCCAATACGATGTCGCCGGTGAATTCGTGCTGCTGCCGTGGGTAGAGAGCCATTTTCAGCAGGTTGCCGGCCGCAGGCAGCAGCCAGCTGGTATGTGGCAGATCATGCCGGTCACCGCCGGCACCATGGGGCTGCGCGTCGATGGCCGCTACGACGGTCGCCTCGATGTACCGGCTGCCGCCCACGCCGTGATGAAGCTGCTCAAGCAGTACCACGATCAGTTTCATGACTGGCGGGTGGCTGACTACGCCTACAACGCCGGCGAATTTTCCATCCGGAAAATCGTTCGGAAATACGGCATGCCGGCGGACAAGCCGGTGATTCCGCATTGGCCGGTTCGAAGCGTGACTCGCGAACACCTGACCAAACTGCTGGCCATCGCCTGCGTGGTGCGGCAACCAGCCCGCTTCAACGTCAGCCTGCCCATGTTGCCGGACGAGCAGCAACTGGTGCAGGTGAAGATCCCCCATTCGATGCCGATGGCGCGTGCCGCCGATCATGCCGGCATGTCAGTAGATATGCTGAAAAATCTCAATGCGGCATTTCGCAGCGACATGATCGATGCCGACGCCGCCTCGTACCTTCTGCTGCCGGTCAGTCACGTCCAGCAATTCCACGACGCCATGCTGGAACAGCCAGTCACGACAGTCGTCGACGATCGCATCGGCAGCGCTGCCGACCATACGACAGCAACCCTTCCATCAGCAGCACCCGCAACACCACAGAAAACTCACACCGTCAGGCCGGGCGATAGCCTGTGGCAGATCGCCCACCGTTACTCGGTGGATGTCACCCAGCTGCAGCGCTGGAATCATCTGCAAGGGCATACGCTCAAGCTTGGTCAGGTGTTGCAGGTAAGCGGCGCGAACTGAGCGTGATTCGCCTGAAGTCTGATTCGTCCGATGAAAAAAGAGGCGGCCGATGGCCGCCTCTTTTTTGCTCTTCATCGCACTGACTGCCACATGGACAACCGAGACCGAGTTGCTTACATCAGGCGTTTGTTGATCTTGACCTCGGCCTTGGCCCTGAGCAGCTCAAGCAGCTCACGCGTCGTCTCGTTGCCATAGGCCTGGGTCATCTGTCGGCGCAGCGACTCACGCTGTTCCGGCGTCACCTTGGACAGGTCGCCGCCCTGCACCTTGTCCACGGCGAGCAGCGCATAGCTGCCGTCCTGCATATCCACCATGGCAAACTGCGGCTTGTCCGCCACCGGATGCGGCAGCAGGAACGCCTGGGTCAGTAGCGGCGCCGGCAGCTTGGACTGTCGCACGGCATCGTTCATGCTGGTGATGGTGGCGCCGAGCGAGGTTGCGACGGCCGGCATCGCCTCACCCTTGCGCAGGCGCGCAAGTGCGTCTTCGGCCTGCTTCTTTTCGGTCGCCGCGACGCGTTCGTCGAGAATCTTCTTCTGCACATCAGCCCGCACTTCAGCCAGCGGACGGGCTGCCGCCGGCACATGCTTGTCGACGTGGATCACCACCGAATGGTTGTTGCCCAGATCGATCAAACCGGAGTTGTTGCCCTGTACCAGCACATCGTCGCTGAATGCAGCGGCGAGCAACTTGGGGTTCGCGATGAGGCCTTCGCCACCCTTCCGCGAAAACAGTGCGGTTTCCTTGATCGGCAGCTTCAACGCCACTGAGGCCGGCTCCAGCGACGTCGGGTTCTGATACGTGTTGTCCGACATCTTGCCGGCGACATCGTTGTACGTGCGGTCTCGCACAGACGCCAATGCCTCCTTGGCCAGCTGGTCGCGCACTTCGTCAAACGGTTTGGCCTGGCCGCTGCGCACGTCACGCAGCCAGATGATGTGATAACCATCGGACGACAGGATCGGCTTGGATATCTGATCCTTCTGCAAGGCGAACAGAGCCGCATCAAAAGCGGGTTCGGTCACGCCTTTTTCCAACCAGCCCAGATCACCACCCTGGCGCTTGGAACCCAGATCCTGCGAATCCTGCGCAGCCAGCTTGGCGAAGTCGCCCGGATTCGCTTCTGTCGCAATCTTCTCGGCCTTGGCCAGCACTTCCTTCTGCTGCTCCGGCGTGGCGTTGGCCGGCACGTTGATCAGGATGTGCGAAGCCAGCCGCTGTTCCGGCTGCACGTAACGCTGCTTTTCGTCAGCATAGCGCTTCTTCAGGTCATCCTCGCTCGGCGCCGCATCCAGCGGGAGATCGGCACCGTTGACTTCGATGTACTTCACCGAGACCTGCTCGGGATTCATGTAATCGGTCTGATGCGCCTTGTACCAGGTCTCGATCTGGGCATCGTTGACCTGATTGTCGGCCAGTGTGGGCCGCGGCAGCAGGAAGTAGCGCAAGTCGCGGCGCTGGGTCAGCAGGTTCAGGAAGTGGTCGACCTGCGCATCGCCAGCAAGAGTGCTGTCGTTGATCGCCGCCGGCAACAGCTGGGTCGCCAAGGTGGTACGCACCTCGTTTTCAAACATATCCGGGGTCTTGCGCTGACTGGCGAGCCATCCGCGGTAGCTGGTCACGTCGAACTGGCCGTTGACCTGAAACGCCGGAGTGCCCGCAATGTAGTCGCGCACGGACTGGTCCGATACACGCATGCCCCAGTCGGTATTCGCCTGCTGCAGCAACTGCTCGTCGATCATTCCGTCCAGAATGCGCTGCTTTATTTCGGGCTTCTCGAAAATGCTGGCATCGAAATGCTCACCCTGTTCGGCGCTGGCTTGCTGCCGCAACTGGTTAATCCGCTCCTGAAAGGCATTCTGGCTTATTTCATGCTTGCCGACTTTGGCCACGAAGGTATCGTTGCGCGACGTGAAGTAGCTCTGCATGCCGAACAGCGACATCGCCAAAACGCAAACACCCAGAAGGATGATGGATGGCCATCCGTGCATCTTGTTACGCATTGCCTGCAGCATTGAAATCTTCCCGCAACGTGGTTGAAAGCGCGTGGTGCGTGAGTGGCACAGGCCGCGCGTCCGATCACCCCAGGCGCTACACGGACACGCACTGCCTAAATGACAAGGGCGCCACACGGGCGCCCTTGCGAACTGTGGCGGAGTGGACGGGACTCGAACCCGCGACCTCCGGCGTGACAGGCCAGCATTCTAACCAACTGAACTACCACTCCGCATTTTTCTGGTGGGTGCTGTAGGGATCGAACCTACGACCACCGCCTTGTAAGGGCGACGCTCTACCGCTGAGCTAAGCACCCGAAACCAAGCGTCAGCCGCTTAGTTTAGGGCATCCTTGAGGGTCTTGCCAGCCTTGAACGCAGGCACTTTCGATGCCTTGATCTTGATCGCTTCATTGGTACGCGGGTTGCGACCGGTGCGAGCTGCGCGCTTGCGCACAGTGAACGTACCGAAGCCCACCACCGAGACGTCCTCGCCCTTCTTCAACGACTTCTGCACGGTCTCGAAGAAGGCTTCGAGTGCACGGCCCGCGTCGGCCTTGGTCAGCTCGGCTTTTTCGGCGATGGCATTGATCAGATCGGTTTTATTCATTGAAAAAACTCCCTTATTCGGATTTCGCCAGCGTGGTCAGTCCAGCGACGGACAACACCGGCATGGATGGTTGGCTCTTGCTAGGTGCCGTAACGCAACCCCGCATCGCTGCGCTGACATGTAACGCCGGGACTGCGGTATCGCCTTTATACCAGTGCCTTGCCGGAATCCGCAACACAAGCCACAGCAACGTTTCCGGAAGATCTGCGGCAAGCGAGATCGCTTGCAAAACGAACGCCAGAGGACTAAGTCGAAACTTCGTCGACTGACGGCGAAAAAATGCAAACGTGCCCGGCCATAGCGGGGCACGTTTGTAAACGTCTACGCATACCGATCCGAACGGATCAATGCGTCAGCGAGTGCCCCTCGGTCGACTCGCCCGCCACCGCTGCAGGAGTTTCTTCCTTGGCAGGATTCGGTCGCAACGGACGTTCCAGCGCGATATCCAGCACCTCGTCGATCCAGCGCACCGGATGGATCTCCAACGACGAGGTGATGTTCGCCGGCATGTCCGCCAGATCCTTCTTGTTGTCCTCCGGAATGATCACGGTGGTGATTCCGCCGCGATGCGCCGCCAGCAGTTTCTCCTTGAGCCCGCCAATCGGCAACACACGGCCACGCAAGGTGATCTCACCGGTCATCGCCACTTCCGAACGCACCGGCACCTTGGTCAGTACCGAGACCAGCGCCGTGCACATGGCGATGCCTGCGCTGGGTCCGTCCTTCGGCGTGGCACCTTCTGGCACGTGGATGTGCACGTCGAGTTTCTGGTGGAACTCCGGATCGATGCCAAGTTGATCGACGCGCGCGCGCACGACCGACAACGCCGCCTGGATCGACTCCTTCATCACATCGCCAAGCTGGCCAGTGTTCACCAACCGGCCTTTGCCAGGCACCACCGAAGCTTCGATGCTGAGCAGTTCGCCGCCCACTTGCGTCCACGCCAGCCCGGTGACCAGGCCAACCTCGTTCTGCAGTTCCTTGCGGCCGAAATCGAAACGGCGCACGCCCAGATACTGATCCAGATTGGCCGAATCCACCTTGACCCGACCGGCGGCCGACTTCGGCTTCGCCTTGCTGGTCTTGGCGGATGACGCTTTCGCCTTGGCCTTTTTCACTTGCGACAGGGTCAACTCCTTGACGACCTTGCGGCAGATCTTGGAAATCTCACGCTCGAGACTGCGCACGCCCGACTCGCGCGTGTAGTAGCGCACGATGTCGCGCAAAGCTTCTTCGCTCACGCTGAGCTCTTCGGGCTTGAGGCCATTCGCCTTGAGCTGTTTCGACAGCAGATATTTCTGCGCAATGCCGAGTTTCTCGTCCTCGGTGTAGCCGGGGATGCGAATGACTTCCATGCGGTCGAGCAGCGGGCCGGGAATGTTCAGCGAGTTCGCGGTCGCTATCCACATCACTTCGGACAGGTCGAGGTCGACCTCGAGATAATGGTCGTTGAACGCGTGGTTCTGCTCCGGATCGAGGACTTCCAGCAAGGCCGACGACGGGTCGCCGCGGAAATCCATCGACATCTTGTCGATCTCGTCCAGCACGAACAGCGGATTCTTCGTACCCACCTTGTTGATGTTCTGCACGATGCGGCCAGGCATCGAGCCGATATAGGTACGCCGATGCCCGCGAATCTCGGCTTCATCGCGCACGCCACCCAGGCTCATGCGCACGAATTTACGGTTGGTCGCCTTGGCGATCGACTGCCCGAGGGAAGTCTTACCCACGCCGGGCGGCCCGACCAGGCACAGGATCGGACCTTTCATCACCGACACGCGCTGCTGTACGGCGAGGTATTCCAGGATGCGATCCTTGACCTTCTCCAACCCGAAGTGATCGGCGTCGAGCACTTCCTGCGCCATTTGCAGATCCTTGCGCACCTTGCTGCGCTTCTTCCACGGCACGCCGACCAGCCAGTCGAGGTAGTTGCGCACCACGGTGGCCTCGGCCGACATCGGCGACATCTGCTTGAGCTTGCCGAACTCCTGCCGCGCCTTGGACAGCACGGCCTTCGGCATGCCGGAGGTCTCGATCTTCTTCTGCAGTTCCTCGATCTCGTTCGGGCCCTCTTCGTTGTCGCCGAGTTCCTTCTGGATCGCCTTCATCTGCTCGTTGAGGTAATACTCGCGCTGGCTCTTCTCCATCTGCGACTTGACCCGGCCGCGGATGCGCTTCTCAACCTGCTGCAGGTCCATCTCGCCATCAACCAGTCCGATCAGCAGCTCCAGCCGCTGACCCACGTCGGCGGTTTCCAGCACTTTCTGCTTGTCGGCCATGCGCACGGAAAGATGCGCGGCGATGGAATCGGCGACGCGCGACGGATCATCGATGCCGGACAGGCTCGCCAGCACTTCCGGCGGCAGCTTGCGGCTTTGCTTGACCAGTTGCTCGAACAGCGAAATCAGCGTGCGCGATACCACGTCGAGCTCGCGTTCCTTCGCGTTGTAGACCGGTTCGATCAGTCGTGAGCGGGCCATCAGCATGCCGCCCACTTCCTGGAAATCCTCGACCGCCACCCGCGACTGGCCTTCGACAAGCACCTTGACCGTGCCGTCAGGCAGCTTCAGCAATTGCAGCACGCCGGCCAGCGTACCGACCTGATGCAGGTCGGCGATTTCCGGATCATCGATATCCGGACTCTTCTGCGCCACCAGCAGGATCTGCCGTTCGCCTTCCATCGCGCGCTCGAGCGCACGCATGGATTTGTCGCGGCCGACAAACAGGGGGATGACCATGTGCGGGTAAACCACCACGTCGCGCAGCGGCAATACCGGAAGAGCGTCCAACGCAACGGGTAGGGGGGCGTTCTTGGCCATGAAAGACGGGTTCCTCGGAATTCGGAATCAAGTTTCGTCCCGACACTGCGCCGGGTACATCATCAGGTCAAGTGGTGGCAGACAAGCGTTCACTCAAGGTGTACGGATGCTGAAAACAGAACGGCTCCGGCGAAATCACCGGAGCCGCTGTCGTGGCGCGCTTGCGGGTGGATCAGGCGGCGGCGTCGCCACCCTCGCCCGCCACACGCTGCTGCAGGTTGCCACGATAGATCAGGTAGGGCTCGGCCTGACCGTCGATCACGGCATCGTCCACCACCACCTTGCTGACGTGCTCCAGTGAAGGCAGCTCGTACATCGTATCGAGCAGCACCTGTTCCAGGATGGTGCGCAGACCGCGCGCGCCGGTCTTTCGCTTGAGTGCCTTCTTGGCGATCGCCTGCAGTGCCTCGGGGCGGAATTCCAGCTCCACCTCTTCCATCTCGAACAGCTTCTTGAACTGTTTGGTGACGGCGTTCTTCGGCTCGGTGAGAATTTTCACCAACGCCGCTTCGTCCAGCTCGTCCAGCGTGGCAACCACCGGCAGGCGCCCGACAAATTCGGGGATCAGGCCGAAACGCACCAGATCGGCCGGTTCCACGTCGGCCAGTGTCTTACCCAGATTTTCCGTACGCTCCTTGCTGCGCACCTCGGCCGAAAAGCCGATTCCGGTGTTCTCGGAGCGTTGCTGGATGACTTTTTCCAGGCCGGCAAACGCGCCACCGCAGATGAAAAGGATGTTCTTGGTGTCGACCTGTAGGAATTCCTGCTGCGGATGCTTGCGGCCACCCTGCGGCGGCACCGAGGCCAGCGTGCCCTCGATCAGCTTCAGCAACGCCTGCTGCACGCCTTCGCCGGAGACGTCGCGGGTGATCGACGGGTTCTCGCTCTTGCGCGAGATCTTGTCGATCTCGTCGATGTAGACGATACCCGACTGCGCCTTCTCGACGTCGTAATCGCACTTCTGCAACAGCTTCTGGATGATGTTCTCGACATCCTCGCCGACGTAGCCCGCTTCGGTCAGCGTGGTGGCGTCGGCGATGGTGAACGGCACATTGAGCAGGCGCGCCAGCGTTTCGGCCAGCAGCGTCTTGCCCGAACCGGTCGGACCGATCAGCAGGATGTTGGACTTGCCCAGTTCGATGTCATCGCTCTTCTGGCGCGACTCGATCCGCTTGTAATGGTTGTACACCGCCACCGCCAGCGCCTTCTTGGCGCGGGTCTGGCCGACCACGTACTGATCCAGCGATTCGCGAATCTCGCGTGGCTTGGGCAACTGGGTGCGCCCGGAGGCGGCCTTCTCTTCCAGTTCCTCGCGGATGATGTCGTTGCACAGCTCCACGCACTCGTCGCAGATGAACACGGAAGGACCCGCGATCAGCTTGCGCACTTCATGCTGGCTCTTGCCGCAGAAAGAGCAATAGAGAATCTTGCCGCTGTCGCTGGAACGCCCCTGCCGGTCGTCGCTCATACTTTCGATCCCGCTGGTAAATCTGAATGCGCCACGAGAATAACACAGGGCTCCGCGTCTGCCTGCAGACGCAGAGTCCATCTCGTGACTCTGGGGTAGAACCTGGGAATCAGGCCGATTTCACCGTCTCGCCAGCGCGCTTGTCGAGCACTTCGTCGATCAGGCCATACGCCTTCGCATCGGCGGCGCTCATGAAGCGATCGCGCTCCATGTCCAGCTCGATCTTCTTGAGCGGCTGACCGGTATGCTCGACATAAATGTTGTTCAGCCGTTCGCGGATGTACAGAATTTCCCGCGCCTGAATCTCGATGTCGGTCGCCTGCCCCTGCGCACCGCCGGAGGGCTGATGGATCATGACACGCGAATTGGGCAACGCGAAACGCTTGCCCTTGGCGCCCGCCATCAACAGGAACGAGCCCATGCTGCATGCCTGACCGATGCACATGGTGCTGACATTCGGCTTGATGAACTGCATGGTGTCGTAGATCGCCAGGCCAGCCGTCACCGCGCCACCCGGGCTGTTGATATAGAAGTTGATGTCCTTGTCCGGATTTTCCGACTCCAGGAACAGCATCTGCGCCACGATCACGTTGGCGACCTGATCGTTGACTTCACCGACCAGGAAAATCACCCGCTCCTTCAACAGGCGCGAGTAGATGTCGTAGGAGCGCTCGCCGCGAGCCGTCTGTTCGACGACCATCGGTATCAAATTGAGGTTCTGGATCTGATCCATGGCCATTACGGCTCTCCGGTTGATGTGCCTGACAATCTGTCGTCGAACCCGATATCGAATCGAACCCGACGACAAGGTACCTGATTCGATCAGGCGTTGGCGGGGCGCATCACGTCATCGAAGCTCAGATCATGCTGGGTGGTCTTGGCATGTTCCGCCACCCATTCAGCCACCTGATCTTCCATCACGCGATTCTGCAGCCCTGACATCAATTGGGGGTCACCGTTGTAGAGTTCAATGACCTTCTCCGGCTCCTCGTAGGTAGAGGCGATCGCGGCGAGCTGCTCGGCGATACGCTTGCGGTCGATCTTGATCTCCTGCTTGCGCGCGACCTCGCCCATCAGCAAACCGGCAATCACCCGCTTACGCGCCATCGGCATCGCAGCCTCGATCAACTGCGGTGGCGGCTGCTGACCTTGCGGCACGCTGCCGGCAGCCATGTTGCGTGCCTCGCCCTGCACCATCAGTTTCGGAACGTCCAACTCGGCGTGTGCGTCCGCCAGCTTTTCGGCCACTTCGGACTTCAGGCGCGCCATCAGCGCCGCCTTCAATTCGCGCTCGAGGTTCGCGCGGACCTCCTTGCGGAAGGTCTCCAGATTGCCGTCATCGATGCCGAACAGCTTGGCAAACTCACCGTCGAGCTCGGGCAGTTTCGGCGCCTGCACCTTGATGATCTTGAAGCTGACCTTGGCGGTCTTGCCAGCCAGCTGGTCGTTGCGGAAATCCTCAGGAAAGGCAACCTCGGTATCGAAGCTGTCGTCAGCCTTGCGTCCAGTCAGCGCCTCATCCAGCGCCTTGAACAAGGTGCCCGAACCGAGCACGCTGCCGGCACGTTCCAGACCTTCGGCCGGGAAGCGGTAATCGCCCGCTTCGGCGGTGTATTCGAACATCACGAAATCACCTTCGGCCGAGGCACGATCCACCTCGTCGAAGCTGCGGCGCTGCTGGCGCAAAGTCTCCAGCATCTTGTCGATGTCGGCGTCGGTCACCACCGCCGACGGGCGGTTGATCTCCAGCGCAGCCACGTCGACCGCAGGAAACTCCGGCATGATCTCGAACGTCGCGGTATAGGCGATTTCACCGTTTTCCGGCTTGCCGGTGGTGTTGATCGCCGGATTAGCGATCGGCTGCAATTTTTCCTGCTCCACCGCCTCACGCAATGTGCTGCCGATCAGGTCGGACAACACCTCGCCACGAACCTGCTCGCCAAAACGCTGCTTGATCACCGTCGTCGGGACCTTGCCCGGACGGAAGCCCTTCAGGCGAACCGTGCGGCCCATTTCCGCAATACGCGCGCTCACCTGCGTCTCGAACCGCTCCGCGGGAAATTTCACTGTGAGCTTGCGCTCGAGCGTGCCGATGTTCTCAACCGAAACCTGCATGACGTCTCCTGGTACTACCTGAGTTGTGGGCCTGCCACAGGCGCCATGGCGACAATTGCCGCCTGCAAAAAAACAAGAAAACCTTCCGGGCATGGTGCGAAAGGGGGGACTCGAACCCCCACGGGGTTAACCGCCAGAACCTAAATCTGGTGCGTCTACCAATTCCGCCACTCTCGCCTTGCCATTCTCATCGGACGCTCGTAACCGCAGGATCCTGAAGCCGATTTGTCATCTGCCAAGCCGGCCAGACAAGCGCTCTTGAACCCCTCAGCCACGTTCGCCTAAGTGGATGATTCCCTTATACGAAAGCGGATCATTTTACGGTTGCACGGCCATGCAGCACAAGCACGCTGACAGTGGCGTCCGCGAACCCGTCAATCGCTTCCGTCAGATGCAGCCACGCTGTTCTCAGCGTCTTGGTTGAGCGCACAAAGCAAGACGCCGATCGCAAGCGATCGGCGTCTTGGCCTTATTGGTGGGCCGTGAAGGATTCGAACCTTCGACCAATTGATTAAGAGTCAACTGCTCTACCAACTGAGCTAACGGCCCATGAACTGACTTTTAAGCCGGAACCGGGTTTGAAACTGGGGTGGATGATGGGATTCGAACCCACGACAACCGGAATCACAATCCGGGACTCTAACCAGCTGAGCTACACCCACCATAAATCTTGTAACTGGTGCGCCCGACAGGACTCGAACCTGCAACCGTCGGCTTAGAAGGCCGATGCTCTATCCGGTTGAGCTACAGGCGCAGTCTCTGCCATCAGGAAGCGCCGCTGGTCGGGGCAGAGGGATTCGAACCCCCGACTTTTGCGTCCCAAACGCAACGCTCTACCAGACTGAGCTATACCCCGCAACGAATCCTCGAACACTTCAAGTCATCGAAGCCTTCAAATGTTACGGGTGACGCCTCGCTCAGTCAATCCGTACGAAGCACACCATCCATCTGTATCACCAGTTTTCGCAAAGAAGAAAAAGCAAGCTTCTCCGTGAAAACAAAACGGGGTGCAAGCACCCCGCCTCGCCGTATAAAAATGGTGCGCCCGGAGAGATTCGAACTCCCGACCACCTAGTTCGTAGCCAGGTACTCTATCCAACTGAGCTACGGGCGCACTGAAAACTTTTGCTTTATCACCATGACGTCTGGGCGGTGAAGCAAGAAGCGGAATTATTCAGACTCCGCCCTCGTGCGTCAACCCTTTTCTTGAAAATTATTCATCGCAAATTGCCATGCGGCGCAAATCAGGTCGACATGCGCATGTCGATGCACGTGTCATGCGATGAGATCAAAGCCGGAAAATGAAGAGGGCTGCCAGCGACCGCCCTCCTCCGACAAACAGTTATAGCCATCCAAAACCCGTATCAGCTTTCCAGGCCGATACGGCTCTGTGGCGCCGGGTCACCGACCTTGCCCACTGTCGAGCCAGCATCGCTCTTCGGCGGCGGCGGCGGCGGCGTTGCGCCCGTCGAAGCGCTCTTTGTCCAATCAGCCGGCGGCCCGGGGACGCGCCCGGCCATGATGTCGTCGATCTGATGGGCGTCGATGGTTTCGTACTGCAGCAACGCCTCGGCCATGGCGTGCAGCTTGTCGAGATTCGCCGTCAGCAGCTCCTTGCTGCGCGCATAGGCGCGATCAAGGATGCCACGCACCACCTCGTCGATCTTGCTGGCGGTCTCATTGGAGATGCTCTTGTGCTGGGTCACCGAACGGCCGAGGAACACCTCGTCCTCGTCTTCGCCGTAGGTGATCGGACCGAGTTCATCGGACAGGCCCCATTTCGTCGCCATGTTGCGCGCCATCTTGGTGGCCCGCTCAATGTCGTTGGAGGCGCCGGTTGTGACCTTGTCGGCGCCGAAGATCAACTCCTCGGCCACGCGCCCGCCATACAGCGAGCACAGCTGCGACTGGATCGCCACGCGGTTGATGCTGTACTTGTCACCCTCAGGCAGATACATGGTGACACCCAGCGCGCGCCCGCGCGGAATGATCGTCACCTTGTAGACCGGATCGTGCTCAGGCACCAGCCGACCGACGATGGCATGACCGGCCTCGTGGAAAGCCGTGAGCTTCTTCTCGTCTTCGCTCATCGCCATCGAACGGCGCTCGGTACCCATCAGGATCTTGTCGCGCGCCTTGTCCAGGTGGTTCATGCGCACTTCGCGAGCGTTCTCGCGCGCGGCAAACAGCGCGGCCTCATTGACCAGATTGGCCAGATCGGCGCCGGAGAAGCCCGGCGTGCCGCGCGCGATGGTCATCGCGTTGACATCGCTGGCGGTCGGCACCTTGCGCATGTGCACCTTGAGGATCTGCTCACGACCACGCACATCGGGCAGGCCCACCACGACCTGACGATCGAAGCGACCTGGGCGCAGCAGCGCCGGATCCAGCACGTCGGGACGATTGGTCGCGGCGATCACGATGATGCCTTCAGTGCCCTCGAAGCCGTCCATCTCGACCAGCAACTGGTTCAGCGTCTGCTCGCGCTCGTCATGACCACCGCCAAGACCGGCGCCGCGATGACGACCGACCGCGTCGATCTCGTCGATGAAGATGATGCACGGCGCGTGCTTCTTGGCCTGCTCGAACATGTCGCGCACGCGGCTGGCACCAACGCCGACGAACATCTCGACAAAATCGGAGCCGGAAATCGCGAAGAACGGTACCTTGGCCTCGCCGGCAATCGCCTTGGCCAGCAGGGTCTTGCCGGTACCGGGCGGGCCGACCATCAACACGCCGCGCGGAATCTTGCCGCCGAGCTTCTGGAATCGGCCCGGATCGCGCAGGAACTCGACCAGCTCGCCGACCTCTTCCTTCGCTTCGTCGCAACCAGCGACGTCACTGAAGTTGACCTTGATCTGATCCTCGCCCTGCAGCTTGGCGCGCGAACGACCGAAACTCATCGCACCGCGACCGCCGCCACCGGATTGCATCTGGCGCATGAACCAGATGAACACACCGACGATCAGCAGCACTGGCAGCCAGCTGACCAGCAGGCCGATCAGCGAGAAGCCTTCGGACGGGTCCTGACGCACCTCCACGCCCTTGTCCTGCATCTGCTTGACCACCGCATTCGTGGAGAAGCCAAGCATCGGGGCCACTGTGCGATACGCACTGCCGTCTTTCAGCTTGCCACTAAGCGTGGCTGGCTGATCGGCGCTGATCGTGGCGCTGGCCACGTTGCCGTTGTCGACGCTCTGCACAAAGCTGCTGTACGGCAGATCCGAGGAGGACGCGCCGCGCGGATTGAAGCTCTGGAACACGGTGAATAGGACCACCGCGATGATTACCCAGAGCAACACATTTTTCGCTGTTTCATTCATGCACGGTTCTCGCCCGGTGACACCGTGGAAGGCTTGCGCCCTACCGCCAGTGCGTACACCTCACGCGAACGTGCGCGGGAGGCCTTAGGTTTACGCATGGTTACGCGGGTGAACTCCGCGCGCAAGCTGCGCAAGTATTCGTCGAAGCCGACCCCCTGAAACAACTTGATCAGGAATGATCCGCCCGGCTTGAGCCACTGCCGACTGAAATCCAGCGCCAGATCGGCCAGCGCCATCGCACGGATCTGGTCGGCCAGCGCCACACCACTCATATTGGGGGCCAGATCGCACAGTACAAGATCCAGCTTGCACCCCTCCAGCCGGCCTTCCAGCTCACGCAGCACCGACTCCTCGCGGAAATCACCCTGCAGGAAGTCCACCCCGGCGATGCTCTGCATCGGCAGGATGTCCAGCGCGAACACCTTGCCGGTATCGCCCAGGCGATTGCGTACCAGTTGCGACCAGCTGCCCGGCGCGGCGCCCAGGTCGACCACGTTGATGCCGGGCTTGAGCAGGCGATCGCGTTCGATCAGCTCTTCCAGTTTGTACACCGCACGCGAACGCAAGCCCTCGGCCTGGGCTTTCTTCACATATTCGTCGTTGAAATGTTCGCGCAGCCAGACTGCGCTGCTTTTGCTGCGGGCCATGTCGTATTCGGTCGCCGATTGGGGAACGGGATGCCGCATGATACCCTTTGCCGTTCATTTACCGCGAATCGAGCGTCACCACATGTCCCTTTCCTCCTCGCAGACCCGCTACTTGCGCAGCCTTGCCCATGATCTGAGCCCGGTCGTCCTGCTTGGCAACAAGGGCGCCACCGAGGCGGTGGTCAAGGAACTGAATCAGGCGCTGGACATTCACGAGCTGGTCAAAGTGAAGCTGTCCGGCGGCGACAAGGACGAGCGGCAGGCGCAGATCGACGTGCTGACCGGCGGCACGCAGGCCGAAAAAATCCACCAGATCGGCCATGTCGTCGTACTGTTCCGCCGTAACGCCGACGAGCCGAAGATCGCCCTGCCACGCTGATGGATCTGTCGCTCGACCGTCCCGAAGGCTATCTATTCGTACGCCGGGTCGGTGCGCACAGCATCACCCTGATCGATCGCGAACTCGCCTGCAGTTTTCTGCTGGCACCGGATCGGGTGGTCGAGAACTGGCCCGTCGAGACCGCCGCTGCGCTGGAAGTCGACCATGTCGAGACCCTGCTGGCGCTGCAACCGGAGCTGGTGATCCTGGGTACTGGCGAACGCCAGATCTTTCCGGCTGCCGCCTTCATGGCGGGCTTCCTGCGCAAGGGCGTCGGCATCGAAGTGATGGACAACGCTGCCGCCGCACGCACCTACAACCTGCTGGCCGGCGAAGGACGCCGTGTCGTCGCCGGATTCATCCTGCCGGCGGCATGATTGTTGGGTAATCGCGATACTGAGGGACCGTGGCGCGTTCAGTGCGGCGGCAGATAACCCAGCGGATCAACCGGATTCCCGTCCTTGCGAATCTGGAACTCCAGTTCATTGCGCGTGGCGCCGGTGGAACCCATCTCGGCAATTTGCTGACCCGCACTGACCCGCTGACCTTCCTTGACCAGACGCTTGCTGTTGTGACCATAGGCGGACAGGAAGCTGTCGTTATGCTTGATGATCACCAGCTCGCCATAGCCGACCAGGCCGTTGCCGCTGTACACCACCACGCCGTCCGCGGCAGCGCGCACCGGGTCACCCGCCTTGCCGGCGATCTGGATGCCGGGGATCGCGTCGCCACTCTGGAAGCGACTGAGCAGGCTGCCGTCAGCCGGCCAGCGCCAGTTCACGCCACTGATCGCACGTGAGGGGCCAGCCGCGACCGGGGTCGGAACCGGTGGTGGCAGCGTGGCCGGTGCGGGGGTCGGCACACCGGCCACCGGCACCACCGTGGATGTCGCACTGGCTGCGACGGACGCAGCCGGCACGACCGGCTTCACCGCCGGCACCATAGCCACCGGATGCGCCACGGTCGTGCCATGCAATGAGGATGAAGATGAGGTTGCAGGTGACGTTGCAGACGATGCTGTCACCGGCTCGAACACCGGCGCTGCCGCGACGGCCGGTGTGGTGGTGGACGGGCTGGGCACAACAGGCTTGGCCACCGGTGATGACGACGGCAGCTTGGTGCCAGCCACCTGCGTGCTAGCGGCCTTGCCCGACGGCGACAAGGTCAGCCGCTGTCCCGGCCAGATCGTGTACGGCGCGGCGATCCCGTTCCACTGCGCCAGGTCGCGAAAGTCCACGCCATTGCGGAAGGCGATCGAATACAGCGTGTCGCTTTTCAACACGACATAACTGCCACCGGGAATCGGCGTACGGGCCGGTGCCGCCACCGTGCGGGCGACATGGTTGCCGTAACCGCTGCCAGACGCCGGCTCGACTACCACCGAACTGCGCATGGTGCCGCAGCCAGCCAGCAGCAGACATGCGGTCAGCGCGATCTGCCACTGAAGATATCGATCCATGCGTATCAGCATACCGAGGCGGGATATCTTTTTCATACGGCATCAATCCAGGGTAATCGACGCTCAACGCAACCAGAGCCACCACGCCAGCAACAGGACAAGCACGACCAGCGCAACCCATCCGATCCACTCGATGTATTTGTGCAGGATTCGCTCGGCACGCTCGCCGAACAGGCGGATCAGCAGCGCCAGCAGCCAGACGCGCTTGCCCCGGCCCAGCCCGATGCAGGCCAGAAACGGCAGGATCGGCACGCCGATGATGCCGCAAGCCCAGGTGACGAATTTCATCGGCACAACCGGCTGCAGCGCGGCCAGGATCAGCACGCCGAACATGCCCCAGCGATGCTCGTGCATTTGCGCGCTGAGCGTCGCCACGCCCTGCTCGATCGGTGCCGACAGATGCAGCGTATCGAGCAGCGGCCGCAGGGCCTGGAATGCCCAGTGACCCAGCGCATAACCGACCAGCGCACCGAGCAGCGAGCACAGCAGGCTGATATTCGCGTAGAAAAACGCCTTGTGCCGCTTGCCCAGCATCATCGGCGCCAGCATCACTTCCGGCGGAATCGGG
Source organism: Rhodanobacter sp. (assembly GCA_035566635.1). Lineage (GTDB taxonomy): Bacteria > Pseudomonadota > Gammaproteobacteria > Xanthomonadales > Rhodanobacteraceae > Rhodanobacter. Next base: position 28,977 of record DATMQY010000010.1, on the reverse strand, counting down.
AAGATGAACGCCTCGACGAAACTCAGTCCGCCCAGGTAGTACAGCGCCCGCGGCTCGCGCGCCCACACCAATGCACGCGCATAAAGTGCCCCGAACAGACGCATCAACCGATCCCGCCAAGCAGCGGCACGAAACTGACCGCGCCGAGCTCTTCCTGGGTGAAGTCACCCTGCCCATCGCCGCGCATGCGGATCAACATCTGTCGGCTGGGCGAGCCGACCGGTGCCACCAGCACGCCGGTGGGACTCAACTGATCGAGAATCCGGGTCGGAATGGTGTCGCCGGCGGCAGTGAGGATGATCGCGTCGAACGGCGCCTCGTCCGGCCAGCCGAGCTTGCCGTCGTCGTAGCGCGAACGCAGGTTGGTCAGGCCGAGCTGACGGAAGCGCCGACGCGCCTGGCGCAGCAGCTCCTCGATCCGCTCCACCGTGAACACCTGCGGCACCAGTGCGGCAAGTACTGCGGCCTGATAACCGGAGCCGGTACCGATCTCCAGAACCTTCTGCGGCATGCCGAACTCGATCAGCGCTTCGGTCATGCGCGCCACCACCCACGGTTGCGAGATGGTCTGGCCGTGGCCGATCGGCAGCGCGGTATTTTCGTAGGCACGCGAATGCAGCGCCTGGTCGATGAAGTGATGGCGCGGCAGATTGCGGATCACATCGATCACCCGCGGGTCGCGGATGCCACCTTCTTTCAGGTTGGCCACAAGGCGATCGCGCGCGCGCTGCGAAGTCATCCCTTCGCCCTTCAGATCCGCGGCCGGCAGTGGATAAAGATTCATCGCTCAGGCGGCCTCATCATTGGTCATCTGGCCGACCGCCATATCGTCGCTCAGTGCCTGCATCCAGCTGCTGACTTTTTCCAGCGCCTGGAACCGGGTCAGATCGACGTGGATCGGCGTGACCGAGACAAACCCGCGCTGCACCGCGTTGAAATCGGTGCCGGGGCCGGCATCGTCTACTTCACCCGCCGGGCCGATCCACCAGATCGGACGGCCGCGCGGATCGGTCTGCGCGATGCATGGCGCGGAACGATGACGCCGACCCAGCCGGGTCACCTCGAAGCCTGCGATCTCGGCCCACGGCCGATCCGGCACGTTGACGTTGAGGATGGTGTCAGCCGGCAGCGGGTCCACCAGCAGACGCTGCATCAACAGCAGCACTGCCTTCGCGGCCGAGTCGTAATGCACACCCTTGTGATCCTGACTGACCAGCGACACTGCGATCGCCGGCAAGCCGAGAAAGCGTCCCTCCATCGCCGCCGATACCGTGCCGGAATAGATCACGTCGTCGCCGAGATTCGCCGAGTTGTTGATGCCGGATACCACAATGTCGGGCTCCTCATCGAGCAGGCCGGCCAGTGCCAAATGCACGCAATCGGTCGGCGTGCCGGCCACGCGGTAGTAACCGTTGCCCATCGGCAACACGCGCAACGGCGCGTCGAGGGTGAGCGAATTGCTGGCGCCTGAGCGATCGCGATCGGGCGCCACCACGGTTACCTTGCCCACCGCGCCGAGACGCTCGGCAAGCACGCGGATGCCCGGTGCATCCACGCCATCATCGTTACTTACCAGAACTCGCATGATGCTCCGTCGAAAGCTGACTGCGGGCACGCCGTTGATCACCCGATGGCGTGCGCTCGATACCCCGAAGTCTACCGGAGCGTGCTGCCGGTTTCATGCGAATCGACGTCGATGGCGCGCATTCGTGGGCATTGGTTAGCATGGGCGGATGAAGCGCCGCGCGCCCACCTCGATCAACGATGACGACAGCCGCCTGTTTCGCGAGGCGATCGGCGACGTGCGCCCGCTTGAACCGGTGCCGCCGCCCCCCACCGCCGCGAAACCTGCGCCACACCCGCACATGCTGGACGCGGACGAAGCCGCCGTGCCGGGCGAGTTGCTCGACATGGCGTTCGACCCCGCTCTGCTCGAAATCGGCGAGGAGCTGAGTTACCTGCGCGACGGCTATCCGCCGAAACTGTTGCGTCAGCTCAAGCGCGGCCAGTTCAGCGTGCAGGACGACATCGATCTGCACCAGATGAACGCAGCGGCGGCACAGGCCAGCATCGTCACGTTCCTGGCCGAGGCGAAACGGAACGGCTGGCGTTGCGTGCGCATCGTGCACGGCAAGGGCCTGCGTTCACGATCCGCCGGACCGGTGCTGAAAGGTCTCACGGACCGCATGCTGCGCCGGCGTGACGACGTGATTGCGTTTGCCTCGGCGCGACCTGCGCTGGGCGGCACCGGCGCGGTAGTGGTGCTGCTGCGCTCCTAGGCATTCAATGCAGCTGCAACGGTGCGGTCGATCCATTCGCCGCCAGCAACCGTGCCAGCGTGCGGGCAAACGTATGCACATCGCCCGGCCAGCGGGCCGAGACATAGTTGCCGTCCTCAATCACGAAGGCCGGCGTGTCGTCGCCGACGCTGTCACGGGCAAGTCCGCTGCGCTTACGCCATGCATGAGGTGCATCGCTGGCGACATCGAAAAAATCCTGCGGCCGCGCCAGCGCGCGGGTCACTTCCTGTTGCACCGACATGTAGCCGCGCGGCTCGCCGTCGGTCTCCAAATAGGTGCGGTAGTAATCCGGATCCCAGAATCGCGTCATCCGCGCCAACGACCACGCGCTGCGCTCAAGCGTCCAGGTCAATGCCGTGGTGCGGCGGCCATGCAACACGGAACGACCGCTCGCCGAACGGCTGCGGGCCGCCAGCAGCACGCCGTGGCAAATCGCCCCGACCGGCTTGTCCGCTTCGAAAAAACCGGCAACCAGTCGCTGCAGGATGTCCGATTCGAGGTACTCCCGCATGCCGCGTGCACGATGCCCGCCGGGCAGCAGCAAACCATCGAAGGCGGCGGCATCGATGTCGTGCCAGCGCTGCGGCTCGCGAAATGCCGGATCCTTCTCCAATGCGGCATACGCATGGCGCGCATCGCGATTGGCCCGCAGCAGCAGTCCCACCAACGGCAGTGTCCGCAAACCGGGGATACATCCCCATGGATCCAGCCCGCGTCCGCTGAGCATTAAGTCATCGGCTGCGCCCGGACGGCCATCCGGTGTCGCGAAGCTGACCCGATGGCCGGCGTCGCTCAGCACCCGCCAACTGACCGCGACCTCACTCGGATCGAAATCGCGTGACGGCAACGGCATCAGCACGCGGGCCATGATCAGCCGCCATGGCTCGGCTCGGTGGCCAGCTCACGCACCACCACCGTGGCATACGCACCGGCCGGCAGCTCGAACGACAACTCCAGCGAGCCATCGTCCAGCCAGCGCCACTTCAGATCCTTCGGCATCAAGCGCAACGGGCGCCGTTCCTGATCCATCCGCGCCGACGCCAGGCCCGCGGCCAGATCGCCGCATGCCGCACCGATCTCGCGTTCCAGCGCCCCGGCGTCACCTTGGCTCGGCGGCTCGCCCTGCCCCCACAGCGGGCCGGACGGATGGATGTCGGCACGCGCCAGCCGTTCGGCCAGCACCTCGGTGAACGGCTCCGGGCCGAACCACGAGCGCGAGCCAGCGAGCGACCATATCTCGCCGTCCAGCGGCGTGTCCCACGCATGACGCTCGACCCGCGCCGCCAGCACGCTGTTGAATATGTGCGAGCGCGCCGCCGACAACAGGAACGAACGCTTGTCGCGCTCGACCCGGCGTCCGGCAAACATCGCCCGTGCCTGCGCCACGTTGCCGCCCTCGCGACCGAAACGTTGCTCGCCGTAATAGTTCGGCACGCCGCGCGCAGCGATCTGTGCGAGTACCTGTTCGGCCGCCGTGCGATCGCCCTGGACCTCGCGCAGCACCAGCACGAAGCGGTTGCCGCGCAATGCGCCGCGCTTGAGCTTGCGCGAATGCCGCGTCGCCGCCAGCACCTTCACTTCCGCGTGCGGAAACGTCGACCAGTCCGGATCGGGCTTGCCCGCCAGTTGCACCGAGAACGTCTGCCGGGTGACCGCATGACGATCCTTCATCCCCGCATAACCGACCGCGACCTGCGACACACCGGCAAACTTGGCTAGTTCACGTGCGACCCAATCGGTGTTCGCGCCGCGCTTTTCCACCCACAGCAAGGCATGCTCGCCGGCACCTTCGGCGTCGTAACCGAGAATCTCCTCGACCACGAAGTCTTCCGGCGTGCTGCGCAGTCGCGCCTGCAACGGTGGTGCACCGTAGGCCCACGGCAACGGCGCTTGGGCAAGTTCGGATTCGGACATGACACTCCGCCGGTCGCACCGGCATTCAGATGGAATTAGGCAACGCTCAGCGCCGCTCCAGCAGCACGCAGGCCTGTGCCGCGATACCTTCGCCACGACCGCAGAAGCCGAGCTTCTCGGTGGTGGTGGCCTTGACACTGATGCGGCCGATCTCGCTGTCCAGGTCGGCGGCCAGGTTCTCGCGCATCGTCTGCGCGTGCGGGCCGACCTTCGGCGCCTCGCAGATCACCGTGACATCCGCGTTGCCCAGCGCATAACCGTGCTGCGCCATCAGCAACGCCGCATGGCGCAGGAACTGGCGACTGTCGGCATCGCGCCAACGCTCGTCGCTGGGCGGAAAATGCTGGCCGATATCGCCCAGTGCCAGCGCACCGAAGATCGCGTCGCAAAGCGCATGGATCACCACGTCACCGTCCGAATGTGCCACCACGCCTTCATGGTGCGGCACGCGCACGCCAGCAAGCATGACGTGGTCGCCCGCACCAAATGCGTGCACGTCGAAGCCCTGACCAATGCGCATCATGCCGTCCTCGCAAGCAGAAATTCAGCCAGCGCGAAATCCGCCGCCGTGGTTACCTTGATATTGTCCTCGGCGCCTTCGACCAGCAGCGGCGCGAAGCCGGCCTGCTCCATCGCCATCGCCTCGTCGCTGACGTTCACGCCGCGCCGCGCCGCTTCACGCAGCGCCGCCGACAGTTGAGCACGCCGGAACATCTGTGGCGTGAAGGCACGCCAGCGTTGCTCGCGCGGCTCGGTCGATTCGCTGCGGCCGGCGGCGTTCGCGCGCTTCAGCGTGTCGCGCAGCGGCGCACCGAGCAGGCCGCCATCAGCGGTGCTGGCCCGTTCTATCAGCTTGCCGATGTCCGCCAGGCGCACACACGGACGCGCGGCATCGTGCACCAGCACGAAATCGTCTGCACCCACCGCATCAGGCAGCGCATCGATCCCGGCCAGTACCGAATCGCTGCGCTCCGCTCCGCCGATAGCAGTGAGCACCGGCTTGCCGTTGAGCGTGCCGATGCCAGGCCAATGCGCATCCGTCGCACCCAGCGCCACCAGCAGGCCGGCAATCCGCGGATGCGCGGCAAGCCGTTCCAGCGTGTGCTCGATCAGCGGTCGTCCGGCCAGCGGAAGATATTGCTTGGGGCAATCGCCGCCGACCCGCGTGCCGCGCCCCGCCGCCGGCACCACGCACCACACCAGCGGCGAATTCATGGCGAGCCGACGGAGGCGGCGGACGGCGACAACGCGCTGCCAGCAGGAGCCGGCTGCTCGACTACCTGATAGAAAACCTCGCCCGGCTTGATCAGCCCCAGTTCGGTGCGTGCGCGTGCTTCGACTGCCTGGTCGCCATGCTTGAGATCAAGCACGTCGGCACCGACCGCCAGATTGCGCTGCTGCAATCTGGCGTTCTCGTCGGCCTGTTTCTTCACCGAAACGCGCAGGGCATCGACCTCGTGCATGCTGCCGCCGCCGGACCACAGCTTCAGCTGCAGTCCGATCAGGATCAGGATCAGAACCAGGGCGATCCAGCGCAACATGGCAGGCGACTACCCGCTCAGCCCGGCAGGCGGCTGAGGTTGGGAAACGCGTCTCGGCCTGCGTAACGCGCCGCGGCGCCGAGTTGTTCCTCGATGCGCAGCAGCTGGTTGTACTTCGCCACACGATCGCTGCGGCACAGCGAACCGGTCTTGATCTGGGTCGCCGTGGTGGCCACCGCGATGTCGGCGATCGTGGTGTCCTCGGTCTCGCCGGAGCGATGCGAGATCACCGCCGAATACTTCGCCGCATCCGCCATCGCGATCGCCTGCAACGTTTCGGACAGCGTGCCGATCTGGTTGACCTTGATCAGGATCGAGTTGGCGATCTTCTTCTCGATACCTTCGCGGAAGATCGCCGGATTGGTCACGAACAGATCGTCGCCGACCACCTGGATGCGATCGCCAATCGTGTCGGTGAGCAGCTTCCAGCCGTCCCAGTCGCCTTCGGCCATGCCGTCTTCGATGGTGATGATCGGGTACTGCTTCGACCAGTCGGCCAGCAGGTCGACGAACTGCGCGGAGGTGTACTGTTTGCCTTCACCGGCCAGGTCGTACTTGCCGTTCTTGTAGAACTCCGAGCTGGCCGCATCGAGGCCGAGCAGGATTTCGCCACCGATCTTGTAACCGGTTTTGTTGATCGCTTCCAAGATGGTGTCCAGCGCTTCGATGTTCGAGCGCAGGTTCGGCGCGAAGCCGCCCTCGTCGCCTACCGACGTACTGAGCCCGCGGCCTTTCAGCACGCTCTTCAGCGCGTGGAAGATTTCCGCGCCGGCACGCAGCGCCTCGGCAAAGCTCGACATGCCGACCGGCAGCACCATGAACTCCTGCACGTCGATGTTGTTGTCCGCATGCTCACCGCCGTTGATGATGTTCATCATCGGCACCGGCAGCGCGCCGGGCTTGCCATGCGAAAGATAATTCCAGAGTGGTTCGTCGCGCGAAGCGGCCACCGCATGTGCTGCAGCCATCGACACACCGAGCAGCGCGTTCGCGCCGAGGCGGCTCTTGTTCGGCGTGCCATCCAGCGCGATCAGCTTCGCGTCCAGACCTTTCTGGTCGGCCGCGTCGAAACCCTTCAGCGCATCGGCAATCGTGGTGTTGACGTTCGCCACCGCGTTCTTCACGCCCTTGCCGCCGTAACGCGACTTGTCACCATCGCGCAGCTCGACCGCCTCGCGCGAACCGGTGGAGGCACCGCTAGGCACCGCAGCGCGGCCGAAGCCGCCGCTGGCCAGGGTCACTTCGGCTTCCAGCGTGGGGTTGCCGCGCGAGTCGAGGATTTCACGGGCGTGGATGCGGGTGATCTGAGTGCTCATGCGGTGTCCGGTGCGTTGAATGAAGATATGGAAAGAGCGCATCGCTGCGCCCCGTAATTCAGGAAACTGTCTGCTCCAGGAAACCATGCCGCTTGGTCACGGCATCCAGCTCCAGCAGGGTTTCCAGCAGCGCTTCCATCTTACCCAGCGGCCACGCATTCGGGCCATCGCTGAGCGCCTTGCTCGGATCGGGATGCGTCTCGGCGAACAGCCCGGCTACGCCGACCGCGACCGCGGCGCGTGCCAGCACTGGCACGAATTCACGTTGGCCGCCGGAACTGGCGCCCTGCCCGCCGGGCAACTGCACCGAATGGGTGGCGTCGAACACCACCGGGCAGCCGGTATCGCGCATCGCGCTGAGCGAACGCATGTCGGAGACCAGATTGTTGTAGCCGAAACTGGCGCCGCGTTCGCACACCATGATGTCGTCGTTGCCGACGGCCTTGGCCTTGGCGACGACATGCTTCATGTCCCATGGCGCCAGGAACTGGCCTTTCTTGATGTTCACCGGCTTGCCGGCGCGTGCCACTTTCTGGATGAAGTCGGTCTGCCGGCACAGGAAGGCCGGCGTCTGCAGTACGTCGACCACCGACGCCACCTCGTCCATCGGCGTGTATTCGTGCACGTCGGTGAGCAGCGGCACGCCGAGCTGGCGCTTCACCTCGGACAGGATACGCAGACCCTCCTCCAGCCCCGGCCCGCGAAAGCTCTCGCCCGAGGAGCGGTTCGCCTTGTCGAAGCTGGACTTGAAGATGAAATGGATGCCGAGCCGGCCGGTGATTTCCTTCAGCGTGCCGGCGGTATCGATCTGCAACTGTTCCGATTCCACCACGCACGGGCCTGCAATCAGGAACAACGGCTGATCCAGCCCGACCTCGAAACCGCACAGCTTCATGCGACCGACTCCCGTGCCAGACGCTCGCCCTCGCGCACCGCCTTGAACTCGCGTGCGGAACGCACGAATCCGGTGAACAGCGGATGCCCGTCGCGTGGCGTCGAGGTAAACTCCGGATGCGCCTGGCAAGCGAGGAACCACGGGTGCTTCTGTTGCGGCAGCTCGACCATCTCCACCAGCAAGTCGTCCATCGATTTGCCGGAAATCACCAGGCCAAGATCCTCGAACGGCTGCCGATAGCGGTTGTTGAACTCATAGCGATGACGATGACGCTCGCGCACCACGTCCTGGCCATACAACTCACGTGCCAGCGTGCCCGCTTTCAGGCGACATTCCTGCGAACCCAGACGCATGGTGCCGCCGAGATCGGAGCGGTCGCTGCGCTGCTCGACTTCACCACTGGCGGTGGTCCACTCGGTGATCAAACCGATCACCGGATTGGGCGTGTTGCGGTCGTTCTCGCTGGAATCGGCGTCGGCCAGACCGGCGACGTTGCGCGCGAAATCCACCACCGCCGCATGCATGCCGTAGCAGATGCCGAAGTACGGCACGCCATGCTCGCGCGCGTACTTCGCCGCCAGCACCTTGCCCTCGAAGCCGCGCTTGCCGAAGCCGCCGGGCACCAGGATCGCATCGACCTTGCCGAGCACCTTGGCGGCGCCCTCGGCCTCGACTTGTTCGGAATCGACCCAGTCCAGGTTCACCCGCGTCTGCTGCTTGATGCCACCGTGACGCAGCGCCTCGCCCAGCGATTTGTAGGCGTCCTTGTGCTCGACGTACTTGCCGACGATGGCGACGGTAATCTCGTCCTTCGGGTGCTCCACCGCATCGACCGTGCGCTGCCAGCCGGACAGATCCGCCGGCTTCGCATCGAGGCCGAGCTTCTTCACCACGATCTCGTCCAGTCCCTGCTGGTGCAACCACAAAGGCTGCTTGTAGATGACGTCGACATCGACGGCACTGATCACCGCCTGCTCCGGAACGTTGGTGAACAGCGCGATCTTGCGGCGCTCGCCCTCGGGCAAGGCCTGCTCGCAGCGGCACAGCAGGATGTCCGGCTGGATACCGATCGAGCGCAGTTCCTTCACCGAATGCTGGGTCGGTTTGGTTTTCAGTTCGCCGGCCGCCTTGATGAACGGCACCAGGGTCAGATGCATGAACACCACCTTCTCCGGGCCGTGCTCGATGCGCAGTTGGCGAATTGCCTCCAGGAACGGCAGCGATTCAATGTCGCCCACGGTGCCACCGATCTCGACCAGCGCTACATCGAAGCCGCGGGTGGCCTCGTGGATGCAGTGCTTGATCTCGTCGGTGATATGCGGGATCACCTGCACCGTGGCGCCGAGATAATCGCCGCGGCGCTCCTTGCGGATCACGCTCTCGTAGATCTTGCCGGTGGTGATCGAATTCTTGCCGGTGAGGCGGGTGTGTACGAAACGCTCGTAGTGACCGAGGTCGAGGTCGGTCTCGGCGCCGTCGTCGGTCACATAGACCTCGCCGTGCTGGAACGGACTCATCGTGCCCGGATCCACATTGATGTAGGGATCGAGCTTCATCATGGTGACCGAGAGCCCGCGCGCTTCGAGAATGGAAGCGAGCGACGCCGCAGCAATGCCCTTGCCAAGCGAGGACACCACACCGCCGGTGACGAAAATCAGGGGGGTCATGGAAAGCAGCCGTGCTGGAAATTAGGCATTTTAGCTGCAGAAGCGTCCCGCTGCGAGATGGCAACGGAGAATTCTCTGTTTTGGTTCATTTCCGGAGCCGTCGCGATGGATGAAACCGCCGCTGATCGCCTGCTAGCATGCCCGGATGAACAGCCCCATCCCCGCCCGTCTTGCCGCCCTGCGCGCAGCCATGCAGCAGCATGGCGTCGCCGCCGTGCTCATTCCCAGCGCCGACCCGCACCTGTCCGAGTACCTGCCTGAACACTGGCAGGCGCGGGCGTGGCTGTCCGGCTTTACCGGCTCGGCCGGTACGCTGATCGTCAGCCGCGAGCACGCCGGGTTGTGGACCGACTCGCGTTACTTCTCACAGGCCGAACAACAGTTGGCAGGCAGCGGCGTCAGCCTGATGAAGCTGCGCGTGCCGCATGTGGCCGAGCATCTGGAATGGCTGCAGCAGCATCTGCACGCCGGCGACGTGCTGGCCGCGGCAGGCGACAGCCTGGCGCTGACCACCCAACGGCAGATCGAGCGACGGCTGGCCGACAGCGGCGCCAGCCTGCGCACCGACCTGGACTTGCCCGGCACGATCTGGCCAGATCGCCCCGCGCTGCCACAGGCGCCAGTGACCGCCCATGATCCGGCCTACGCCAGCATTCCGCGCGCCGACAAATTCGGCCGCCTGCGCAAGGCGATGCACAAACTGGGTGCCAGCCACCATCTGCTGTCCAGCCTCGACGACATCGCCTGGCTGACCAACCTGCGCGGCAGCGACGTCGAATGCAATCCGGTATTCCTTGCCCATCTGCTAGTGCAGGCGGACAGCCGCGCCACCTTGTTCGTCAACCGCGCCAAGCTCAGCGACGCGCTGGTCGCCGCATTGGCCGCCGACGGCATCGGCATCGCCGACTACGCCTCGATCACCTCGACCCTGCATGAACTTGGGGGCACCGACCGCCTGCTGCTGGATAGCAGCCGAATAGTCAGCTCCATCGCCGCGGCGATTGCGCCCGCGGTCAGCCGGATCGAAGCCGCGAACCCGAGTACCGCATTCAAGGCGATCAAGAATGCCGCCGAGCTCGACCATATCCGCGAGGTGATGCGCCGCGACGGCGCCGCGCTGGTGCGCGGCTTCCGCCGGCTGGAGCAGCGCCTCGCCGCCGGCATGACAATGACCGAACTGGATGTCGATGCGCTGCTGCACGAGGAACGTTCGGCCCAGCCCGGCTACGTCGGCGAGAGTTTCGCCACCATCGCCGGCTATCAGGCGAACGGTGCGTTGCCGCACTACCGTGCCACGCCCGAATCGCACAGCACGCTGCAGGCCAAGGGGCTGCTGCTGATCGATTCGGGCGGCCAGTATCTCGGCGGCACCACCGACATCACCCGCGTGCTGGCGCTCGGCGAGACCACGCCAGAGCAGCGACGCGACGCCACTCTCGTGATGAAAGGCATGATCGCGCTGTCGCGCGCGCGCTTCCCGAAAGGCGCCAGCGGCCCGCAACTGGATGCGCTGGCGCGTGCGCCATTGTGGGCCAGCGGCATGGATTACGGCCACGGCACCGGTCACGGCGTGGGTTACTTCCTCAATGTGCACGAAGGCCCGCAATCGATCCGCCCACCGGTTGCCGGCGGTGCGTTGGTGGCGCTGGAGCCGGGCATGATCAGCTCGATCGAGCCGGGCCTGTACAAGCCCGGCCGGTACGGCATCCGCCATGAAAATCTGGCGGTGGTGGTGGCCGCCGAACAGACCGAGTTCGGCGAATTCCACGCGTTCGAGACACTCACGCTGTGCCCGTTTGACCGCCGCGCACTGGAGTCGAGCCTGCTCAATCCGGAAGAACGCGCGTGGCTCGACGACTACCACGCCAGTGTGCGCGCCGCGCTCAGTCCGTTGCTGGACGATGCCGATCTGGAATGGTTGAACCGCCACTGCGCGCCACTCTGAGCCGCCGCTTCCACGAGTGCATCAGGTGCGCTTGGGTGGCACCAGTCTGAGCTTGGCCGGAGCCTGCGGCTGGCTCGGGCGCAGCAGATGCCGGATCTCGTCCGCCTTGAGCGGATATGAATACAGGTAGCCCTGCCCCTCGATGCAACCGGCGCGCAGCAGGAAGTCGTGTTGCGCCTCGGTTTCGATGCCTTCCGCGATCGTGATCAGATCGAGACTCTTCGACATCGCCAGCATCGCTTCGGTGATCGCCGCATCGTTCGCGTTGCCTGGCAGGTCGGTGACGAAGGAACGGTCGATCTTGAGATAGGCCACCGCTGGCAACTTGAGGTAGGCCATTGAGGAGTAGCCGGTACCGAAATCGTCGATCGCCACGGCGATGCCAAGCTCGTGCAGCGTTTGCATGGTGCGCTCGGTATCGTCACCCAGCCGCAGCATCGCGCTTTCGGTGATCTCCAGCAGTAACCGACGTGCGGACAAGTGTCGTGACTGCAGGGTCCGTTTCACCCCGTCGACGAACGCCGGATGACCGAACCAGCGCGCCGAGACATTGACCGCCACACGAATCGGCGGCACGCCGGCCAGATCCCACGCCTGGATCTGCTCGCAGGTTGCCTGCATCACCCACTCGTCGATGCGACGGATCAGGCCGAGGCTTTCGGCGATCGGGATGAATTCCCCCGGCAACACTTCGCCACGTTCGGGATGCTGCCAGCGCAACAATGCTTCCACCGCCACGATGCGTCCCGTGCGCAGTTCGACGCTGGGCTGGAACACCAGCTGGAATTCATTGTTCACCAGTGCCTGGCGCAGTTCGGTCGCCAGCTGCAGGCGCCGGCGCGCATCGGCGTGCATCATCGGCGTGTAGAAACGGAAGGCGTTGCGTTCCTCGGTCTTCGCCGCATACATGGCGGCGTCAGCATTCGCAATCAGCGTCGCCGCATGATCGCCGTCCAGCGGAAAACCGGCAACGCCGATGCTCGCGCTGAGCACGATCTCGTAGTCGTCCACCAGCAGCGGTTCGGACAGGGTAGCGAGCAGGCGGCTGACGATCGCCCTGGCATCCTCGCGCAGGCCCAGCCGCGGAATCAACACGGTGAATTCGTCGCCGCCGATGCGCCCGGCCACGTCGCCCTCGGACAACTGCCGACGGATGCGCTCGCCCACCTTGACCAGCAAGCGGTCACCGATCGCATGGCTGTAACTGTCGTTGACGATCTTGAACGCATCCAGATCGATGAACAACACCACCACCGCCAGCCGCTCGCGCTCGGCCACCACGATCGCCTCCTCGCAGTGCCGCTCGAACTCCGCCCGGTTGACCAGGCCGGTCAGCGGATCGTGGCGCGCCAGATGTTCCAACCGCCGCCGGTTGGCCTGCGCCTCGTGGATGTCGGTGAACACCGCGACGTAGTAGACCACCTGGTTGTCCGCGCTGCGAATCGCGCTGATGCTCAGGTGCTCGGGATAGCTGCTACCGTCGTAGCGAGTGGTCTGCACTTCGCCGAGCCAGTTTCTTCCGGCAGCCACATTGTCCCAGATCGACTGCGGCAGCGGCTTGCCGTCCGGCAGGCGGCGATTTTCGTCGAGGCGCCTGCCCTGCAGCGCCAGTCCGGTGAAACCGGTAAGACCGGTATGCGCCGCATTGGTCGAGATCACCCGACGCTCGGCATCGGCGATGATCACGCCTTCGGCGATGCTGGCCAGTGCCTCGGCAGCCACCCGGCGCTCCTGCTCCATCGCCACCCGCTCGGAAATGTCGCGGATGATCGCCTGACGCACCGGCTGGTTGCCCCAGTGGGCGAGGCTGGTCTGCGTCTCCACCGGTCGTGTACTGCCACCCACGCCGAGCAAGGCGTTGGTCGCGGCGCGTCCGGCCTGCTGCCCGGAAAGCGACTGCATGAACAGATGCACGAAACGATCGCCGATCAGTTCATCCGTATCGCGGCCGGTCCATGCCGACGCGGTACGGTTGACGTCAAGAATCCGCCCACTGGTTTCATCGACCATCACGATCGCATCGGCGGCGCTGTCGAACAGCAGGCGATAGCGTTCCTCGCTGCCGCGAACGCTGGCCAGGATGCGACGCGCCATGCTCAGCCACATCAGCAACGCGATGCAAGCCGCACCCAGCACGCTGGAAAACAATATCTTGCCAATCCAGACGGCCCCTTGCGCCACCTCCAGCGAGAAGACATTGGTGCGTGGCTCGATGTAGTTGTTGAACGCATGGATGCGCGCAAGTTGCCGCACCAGTTCCGCAGCCGACAAACCGCCGCCGGCATGGGCGCGCTGCAACTCACGCGCAATGTCAGCGAACCCGGCGATCGAATCATCGGTCGAGTACCACGCCTGCAGCGCCACACTGATATGCGGTGCGGAGGAGAAATGCTGCAGGATGAAAATCATGCCGGGGATCGCGACGGTTATCACGCCGCCGCGCTCGAAAGCCTGTACCACTTTGCCCTGGTCGAAATTGCCCGAAGCAATGGCGTCGCGCGCCCAACGATCGGACTCGAGTACCGCGTAATGGCGGTAAAAGTCGGCGAGGTCCGCAGCCGAGCCATTGGTCGCATAGGTTTCCAGGTCAATCGCGGACTGTTTCTGCGCCTTGGACCAGAGACTCTCGCCGTTGAGGAAACCGGCAAGAGTGATCTGAACCTGCAGTGCTCCCCAAGTCAGTACCAGGATCAACCCCACGATGCCCACCAACGCATACGCCAGCGGCAGCAAGCGTCGTGACAGCGGTCGTTGCAAAGTGGTTTGCGCGCTACGCATCGTACCCCTTTCTACCATGACCAGCGTCTCGTGGATGCGCGATCGCCACTTTGCATCGACCGTGTTCGTCAGGCAGCAGCTTCGCTCATTGCTTCCAGTTCGCGACGTGCATGCAGGCAACGATCCATACTGATACACATGCTGGTGTAACTGCGCTTGATGCAGTCGCCGATGTGCGTCACCTCATCGGCAAGTGGCGTCGTACCCATCAACGTACAGACTATCTCCAGGGCCTCCCAGGGATGGGTGTCGTCGTAGGCAGCGTGCAGTTGCAGCCAGCGCAAACTACCGACCCGTTCGCTTGCCAAGAAGCTCTCGGCATACGTTTTACTCTCATAAACGCGTTGCGACCACTCGCCGGTGGCTCCCTCGACGGCATAGTTGGTGGCAGCGATGCTGGCGGCAAGCGTGCCTCCGGTGCAGACTTCCTCGCACCAGCTGGCCAGCGTCCCGGTGCCATGTGGTGCCTGTCCGTGCAGCACCTCGTCGCGCGGCACGCCGGCACCTTCGGCCCAGTTGAGCCAGTATTCGGCATGGTTCTGTTCGACCCTGATATTGCGCACCAGCCAGCGGCGCGCAAGATTGTCGCCAGGACTGCGGCCAAAGCGGGTCTTGAGCAGGCTTAACGCCATATAGGCGGGAAAACGCTCAATCACCGGCCAGATGCCTGTCATGAAATTGGCCGTAGACACATGATCGAGGGTAGCCCCTCGCATCAGATCCCATAGTTCATGCCGTACCACGCTTTGTTTGGCGGTCGCGCAATCGGCCACCATGTCCTGGGCCCACTGTGGGTAACTGGTCAGTTCGGTCAGCGGGCCGCTGCGTTCGAAACGTGTATTCATGGGATTCTCCTCAGAGTGGGACACTTCGGTGGTTACTGCTTCACTTCGCCGACCAGGCAACGCCTGTGGCCGGTCGTACCCGGCATCGCGAAGCGATGCCGAAAACCCTGAATTTCATGACCGCTGCGTGTGGCCTGAGATGGTGTGGCAGCAACCCGAGGCCTAGCTGGCGGTGCACTGCCGCGCTGTCGCACTCCATGGGTGGTCAGGCAGATCACGTCCTGTCACGAAGGGTAACCCCGTTACAGAAAGTAAAAGGAAAGACGCGCCACTATTCCGGTGCCGAGACGGCTCCCGGCACGCGCGCCGCCCGGACATACCCGCGCCATGGGCGCTTCATCCCAGCTCGCTGAAATGAACCAGCATCCATGTGCATGTGGTGCGATGGCTGAGCCGCACATGCGCCGCCGATGCAAGCTGCAGACTGCCGATGAGTGCGACTCATGAGTTCCCGTCGGCTTGGCGTCCGCGGCGCTTGACAGCTTCATCATCCTTTTTTATTTTACCTTTAGGTAAATTAACTATCGAGTTTCCTACCCATGTCGTCCGATCCGCTTAGTGCCACCTTTTCCGCTCTTGCCGACCCCACCCGGCGCGCAATCCTCGCGCGCCTTGTCTCGGGGCAGGCGTCGGTCACCGAGCTGGCGCAGCCTTTCGACATCACGCTGCCGGCGATTACCAAACACCTCAAGGTGCTGGAACGCGCCGGCCTGGTGACCCGCAGCCGCGAGGCGCAATGGCGGCCGTGCCGGTTGCAGCCGCAGCCCCTGCGCGACGTGGCCGACTGGGTACAGCCCTACAAGACGATGTGGGAACAACGCTTCGACCGGCTGGAAACTTATCTGCGCGAACTCCAGGCCGCTGACGCGGCATCGGCAAGCGTCGAAGGAAAAACCGTCCGCACGAAATCCCGCGTCCGCAAACCCACCAGATGATCCTGCCATGACTACACCCGACTTCAATCCCGGCCCGCTTGCCCGAACCGACTGCAGGCATGACAGCGACGGCTGGACGCTGATCTTCGTTCGCGAACTGCCGCAGCCACCACAACGCGTGTGGGACGTGCTCACCGATCCCGCCCATATGCGCGCCTGGTCGCCGTATACCGCGAACCGAAACCTCGCCAGCGTCGGCGAAGCCCGTCTGACGATGCTCGACAGCGAGCAGCCGGACATCCCCACCACGGTCACCCGCGCCGATGCACCGCGACTGCTCGAGTACACCTGGCAACTGGAGCAGTTCGGCAAGAGCGTGCTTCGCTGGGAGCTTGCACCGAGCGCCGGCGGGACACGACTGACCCTGCATCAGACCATCCGCGACGCGGACTGGATACCCAAGGTCGCCGCCGGCTGGCATCTGTGTCTGTACGTGGCCGAACAGCTGTTGCAGGGACATCCGATCGCGCCGATCATCGGCGCAAACGCGTACGCCCATGGCTGGCAGGCGCTGCACGATGCCTACGCGGCGCAATTGCACATGGCGGACAAGCATCGGCCAGACAATCACTGAAATACACGTCCAGCAATCCGACTCATACCGGGTCATCGGTCTGGACAGCATCGCACCGGAGAAAGCTCATGAGCTACGTCGATGGTTTCGTGGTACCCGTTCCGAAGCAGAACCTGGCGGCCTATCGCCGCATGGCCCGCAAGGCAGGCAAGGCCTGGCGCGAGCATGGCGCGCTGGCATACAACGAATGCGTCGCCGACGACGTCAAGCCGGGCAAGCTCACCTCGTTCCCGCAGGCGGTGAAGCTCAAGGACGGTGAGGTCGTGGTGTTCTCGTGGATCGTCTATGCCTCGCGCCGCGATCGGGATCGCATCAACAAGCTGGTGATGGCCGATCCGCGCCTCGCCGCGATGATGGATCCGAAGTCGATGCCGTTCGACGGCAAGCGGATGTTCTACGGCGGCTTCAAGACGCTCGTCGCGTTGTAACGCAAGCGACGCGGGTCAGCGGCCAAGCGCGCTGATGTCCGCCGCCTCCAGCACTGTCTTCGGCGCGCCGTGCCGGGCCGCGGCGAGCATCGCGCGGCCGACGATCTCGGTACTCAACACCGTGTTCGGCATCAACGCGCGTAGCAGCGGCAGCAGCGGTCGCGTCAGCGCATAGAACCAGCGGTACGTATCCGTCTTCGAACGGATGCCGTGCAGCGGCTGGATGATGCCGGGCCGCAACACGTACACGGCCTTGAACGGCAATCGCTGCAGCGCGTTCTCGGTGCGCCCGCGCACGC
The DNA here is from genome assembly GCA_035566635.1 of Rhodanobacter sp. Lineage (GTDB taxonomy): Bacteria > Pseudomonadota > Gammaproteobacteria > Xanthomonadales > Rhodanobacteraceae > Rhodanobacter. The sequence goes on along the minus strand of DATMQY010000010.1, from coordinate 11,540 downwards.
GTGCCCACATACTCTTGCCGGTTTCGCTGCTGTCCGCGCCGGCGCCGGAAACATAGACAAAGGTCATCGACGGATTCAGCCGCGCCAGCGTCTGTGCCGCGGCCAGCGTGAGGTCGTGCGTCAGCCGTGTGTACGACGCTTCGGCCATGCCGGACGAGCTCACGCCGATGCAGAAAAAGCACGCGTCGAAGTGGGTCATGTCGGCCTCGATCGCGGAGTAATCGAACAGATCCTGATGCACCAGCTGCTTGAGCTTCGGATGCTGCAGGCCGGTCGTCGCGCGACCGATCGTCTGCACCAGCGCCACATCAGCGGCGAGCAGGCATTCGCGCAACACGCCCTGGCCGACCATGCCGGTGGCGCCAAAGATCAGGATATTCATCGATTGGTTTCCCCGCCGATCGTCACGATCATGCACTGCCCTACCCGCCGGCCATGCCTGCCAATTTGGCGATGGTATTCATATTGCGTGCCGTACCCGATTTCGCCGCCGGAATCTTCAGCCGCGAATCGGCCATGCCATCGCCGTAGTGTACGTAGATCTCACGTCGACCCAGCGCAAGCCGTTCGTCCTTCGCACCGCTGACCTCGTGCAAGGCCGTCGCCGGCGGCGGTGCGTCCAGGAAAATCGCCACCATGCGGTTGGCCGCCGCCTCGGGAAAGGGGTTGGCCGCCAGCACTGCGGTCATTTCGGCCGCGGTGCGCACCAGTACGCCGACCGGCTTTCCCGCGTACTCCTGCAACCGTTGCTCGAGTGCCTGCTTCACCGCTTTCTCGGCGAGCCTGCTGGTGAACACGACATTGCCGCTGGCGATATACGTGCGCACATCCGCAAAGCCAGCCGCCTCGCATATCGCCTTGAGCTCGCTCATCGGCAACTTGCCGGTGCCCCCGACGTTGACAGCTCGCAATAACGCCACATAGCTGGTCATGAGTGATCGCCGTGCCTCGGGAAAGTTGCCAGTCTCGTGGTCCAGGCCGACTTGTTCAAGTGCACGCATGACAACATCGCCAACGGGGAAAAGCTGCACCGCTACTTCGTTACGCATTGCAACGAAGCTGCCGTTGCCACGCAGTCGTGCGTACAACAGAACAAGGCCGTTGCCACCGATCGCACTCTGGGAACGCTAATCCATGATGCTGGCCATCATCCCGTAAAACCCTGCGTCCGGCCGCTAGGTGAACCACACCGGGCCACCCGACCAGCTGGAGACAAGAGGCACGGGAAAAGCTGCCGATGATTTGTACCTGCCGGCTACATCGATGCCGCGATACGGCCTACCTCGGCCAGCACGGCACTGCGCCCGTCGGCATCTGCCGTCGACTCAGCGTAATAGGCTGTTACCAGCAGCGGTTTGCGTTGCGGCGGCCAGAGGATGGCGATGTCGTTGGTTTCGTGGTGGGCGCCGCTGCCGGTCTTGTCGCCGACACGCCAGCTGGCCGGCACACCAGCACGCAATGCCTTCATACCGGTGGTGGTGGCGCGCAGCCACTCGGCCAGCTGTGCACGCGACGCATCGGAGAGCGCATGGCCCAGCAATAGCGTCTGCAGGTTTGCCAGCATCGCGTCCGGCGTGGTGGTGTCGAGTACGCTGCCGGGGCTGGCCAGGTTCAGTTCGGGCTCGATCCGATCGAGTCGGGTTACGACATCGCCAAGGCCTCGCGCGTAAGTGGTCACTGCGGCAGGCCCGCCCAGACTGGCCAGCAGCAGATTGGCTGCCGTGTTGTCGCTCACGGTGATCGCAGCCTCGCAAAGCTCGGCCACCGTCATGCCCGGTGCACCCACGCGATGGCTGGTCACCGGCGCGTAGGACAGCACGGAACTCTTGTCGAAAACGACGCGTCGATCCAGCCGCTCCGCGCCACGATCGACGCGCGCCAGCACCGCTGCCACGGCCATCAGCTTGAATGTGCTGCACATCAGAAAGCGCTCGTCGGCACGATGCCCGATGCGGCGGCCGTTGCCGGTGTCGAGGATGGCCACGCCCAGCCGCCCGCCGTGCCGGCGCTCCAGCGCCGCCAATCGCGACGCCGCACCGTCCATGCTGGCAGCGAGGGAAAACGCGGGACGAAGAGCGAGTGCCGAGGCACTCGCCAGGATACCTTTCAGCAGGTTTCGACGATTCATCAGATCACCATGGGGCAAGCAGCAGGGAGTCGGCACGGGTCGTATGCGAGCCGTCACACCCTAGCCGCCGATGCGGGCTTTTCGTAGCGGACGATGAGGCAATACCGAGGCAGCCACACCACGCGACGGCATCAGCCGCGACCGGGGATCGTCAGCCCGCGTTGCACTGCCGGGCGAGCCAGCCCGCGATCGAGCCATGCAACGACGTGCTTGAAGCTGTCGTATGCCACTAGCTCGCGCGCTTCGTAAAACGTGATGAGGTTGTTGACCCAGCCGAGCGTGGCGATGTCGGCGATGCTGTAGTCGTCGCCTATCAACCAGGTGCGGCCATCGAGTCGTTGGTCGAGCACATCCAGCAGCCGCTTCGATTCCGCCACAAAGCGCTCCAGCGGACGCTTGTCCGCGTACTCCTTACCCGCGAACTTGTTGAAGAAACCAACCTGGCCGAACATCGGACCGATCGCCGCCATCTGGAAGAACACCCACTGAATCGTCTCCCAGCGCAGCGCTGCGTCGGCCGAAATGAACTTGCCGGTCTTGTCCGCCAGATACAGCAGGATCGCGCCCGACTCGAACAAGCCGAGCGGCGCGCCGCCGGGGCCATGCGGATCGATGATCGCGGGAATCTTGCCGTTCGGGTTGAGCGACCGGAATTCAGGCGTATGGCTCTCGCCCTTCATGATGTCGACGAGATGCGCCTCGTACGGCAACCCGGTTTCCTCCAGCATGATCGACGCCTTCACCCCGTTCGGTGTGTTGAGCGAATACAACTGGATGCGGTCGGGATACTGCGCCGGCCAGCGGGTGGTGATCGGGAAGTCAGAGAGCTGGGGCATGAGTGATCCTGCATCGTGGGGAACACCCAAGGTAGGTTGCCCGGGCGAAGGATTCAACCCACCCAAAGAGCCGGAGCATCCCTAGCGCCGGCCTTCTTCGGCAACCTCATACTCGCTTTGAACGAGACCGCTGGCGTACTGGCGGGTGGCGATGTGCTTGAGGGCGATGTCGCGCGTGGTCGCACCAAACAGCGGAATCCCGGTGCCGATCAGCACGGGCACGCGCGTGACGATGAGACGCTGGATGAGTCCGGCCTCAAGAAATCCCTGAATGGTGATCCCGCCATCCACGTAGACATGTTCGATGCCGCAAGCGGCGAGCCGGGACACGATGTCCGCCTGAATTCCAGACATGCGCTCCACTATCGCCCCGGCCGGCGCAGGCGCAAGCGGGCGTGTGCTGAGTACGAAAACAGGCTTTGTCCCGTAGGGCCACGCATCGAAGCCCAGAACCGTCTCGTACGTCTTGCGGCCAATGACCAACGCATCCACCGTGGCCATGAATTCAACGTAGCCGTGGGGCTCGCCACCGCCAAGCGGGAGAAAATCGAGGGCTCCATCGGTGCGAGCCATGAAACCATCGAGACTGGTGCCCACAAAGACGGATGCTTTCATTGCATGACTCCACTGCTATTTTTTGGAAAGGATACCGACGCAGCGGCCACCAGCAGACTTCTGGTGCCGGAGCACGTACGACACCTTCGTCACCACTGCGCCGGTGAAGCCGTTCGGCTCGATCGTGTCCATGTGATGGCACTGCGTCAATCTGTCGACTTCGCTGATCAGAGCTGTCGGTGCCGCTGATCCACATTGTCGAACCTGTCATCGAAACCCGGCGAGCGCTGGCCCTTGGCGAACCGGTGGCCGCTACTGTGGCACCGTCTATGGCTTTACCTCGGTGACTCGCAGCGCGGGCTTACCCGCTACCGCTTCACGTCATCTCGATGGACTATGGTGCGGCAGCGGCCAAATACATCGACGCGTTAACATTCAATGGAATGAGGTGAATCGACGTCAAGAGCAAGCACAACTACTGCATCGACAATTGAGAGCATGATCCGATGACTGCAGCGATCGAAGATGGGGCGCTTTCCGCCGTTTACACCGTTTCGCTGCGTGAAGCCACCCGCGTCTGGGCCAAGGTGGGGTTGCTCAGCTTCGGCGGGCCGGCCGGCCAGATCGCGGTGATGCATCGTGAATTGGTCGAGAAGCACAAATGGATCAGTGACGCGCGCTTTCTGCACGCGCTGAACTACTGCATGTTGCTGCCAGGACCGGAGGCCGCTCAGCTCGCCATCTATATCGGTTGGTTGTTGCACCGGACCGTCGGTGGACTCATCGCCGGCGTACTGTTCGTGCTGCCCGGCTTTGTCACCATCCTGGGGCTGAGCATCGTGTACACGCTCTATGGCCAGGTCCCGCTCATGGTGGCGGTGTTCTTCGGCCTGAAAGCCGCCGTCCTGGCCGTAGTGATCGAGGCCGTGCTTCGTATCGGGCGCAAAGCGCTGAAGAACCGCGTCATGGTGGGTGTCGCGATTCTGGCCTTCGTCGCGATCTATGTCTTCAGGGTGCCGTTTCCCTTGATCGTGTTGACCGCTGGCCTCGTGGGCTTTCTGGGGCGCTGGTGGTTGCCCAAGAGCTTTCCTGCGCCGGCGTCGGCATCAGCCGATGCGTCTTCGCAGTACCTGATCGATCGCCTGCTCGGCCAGGGTCAGCTGCAGCACACTAAGCCATCCACGCGCCGCGCCATTCGCATCACGCTGACATGGCTGGCCATCTGGTTGCTGCCGGTCGGGTTCGTCATCGGTGCATTCGGTACGCACAGTGTGCTGGCTCAGGAGGGCATCTTCTTTTCCCAGACCGCGGTCGTCACTTTTGGCGGTGCCTATGCCGTGCTGGCCTACATCGCCCAGCGCGCTGTTGAGAGCTTCCATTGGATCTCGCCGGGACAGATGCTGGATGGTTTGGCGCTTGCCGAGACAACTCCCGGCCCATTGATCATGGTGCTGCAGTTCGTTGCCTTCCTGGGGGCCTATCACCATGAGACCGGACTGCCGCCCATGGCCGCCGGCGTGGTCGGCTCGGTACTGACGACGTGGGTCACATTCGCGCCGTGCTTCCTGTGGATCTTTCTCGGCGGACCGTACGTCGAGGCGCTGCGCAGCAACCGCGCCCTGAATGCAGCGCTCTCTGCCGTCACGGCAGCCATCGTGGGCGTAGTGCTGAACCTATCGGCCTGGTTCACCTTGCATACCCTATTCGGAAGCCTGGAGCTACGGCACTACGATCTCTTGTCCCTAGAGGTGCCACAGTGGGCCTCGATAAATCTGTTTGCCACGGTGATGGCCGCTGCGGCGCTGCTGGCCATGCTGCGCTTCAAGGTGGGGATGGGCTGGACTTTGCTGGGAAGCGGCCTCATCAGTGCGATATCGCTCCTGGCAACTCGGCACCTTGGTTGACATGGCGATGCTAAGTGGGCGTGGTGACTCGAGCAGCGATGTGATCACGACCAGCCCAAGCCAAAGTAACCGCAGGCCGCCAGTTCCTCAGCTGCTGTGATCGAGGATGATCTTCCAGCCTTCGGCCGTCTTCTCCCATAGCAGCGAGAACACGCCGTCATCCTTGGCGGCCTCGCCGTGCGTCGTACGGTCGAGATGGAAACGGCCGGTCACCGCAGCGTAGCGCACCTCGCCGCTGGCGTCGGGCAGCAGGCGCACATCCAGATCGGAAAACGTGAGCCGCCCCATCTGCTGCTTCGTGGCGTAATGCTTGCGATAGCTGTCCAGAATCGCGCGATAGCCCTTGCGCACGCTGCTGCCGATGAAGGTGGTGTCGGGTGCATCCTTGTAGCCTCGCATGTAGTCCGCCACATCGCCGCGATTCCACGCTGCCTGCTGCTGATCCATCACCTGGCGAATGGTGATGGCGTCATCGTCGACGGTAGCAGCACGGCCTAGCCCGGCGGCCCCCGAACCGGCCATCATCACCAGGATCACGAGTGCGATGAGAAAGCGTCTTGCGGTCATGGCCTGCTCCGATGCGGTGAGTTGGCTCGTGGGCTGGAGTCTGCCCCCTGCCCCACCACGCTACTCTTTGTGGCTCTTTGCAAAATACAGTTTGAAAAGTCTAACTTGTTCCGTGATTCGCAATCTTATCGGCACGAATCGCGTGGCAGAGTAAGGGCGATGCAGCAAGTCGCACGGCCGCCTCGACAAGCCTGCGCATCGTCCCCATCTTCAGGGCAAGCCACCCATCACTTCGGAGACACCCATGACCACAACGACCGAACGCGCCATCCTCGCCGGGGGCTGCTTCTGGGGCATGCAAGAGCTGATCCGCCAGCAGTCGGGCGTGATTTCCACCCGCGTGGGCTATTCCGGCGGCGACGTGCCCCATGCCACGTATCGCGATCACGGCACGCATGCCGAGGCCATCGAGATCGTGTTCGATCCGCAGGTCATCCACTATCGCACCCTGCTGGAATTCTTCTTCCAGATCCATGATCCGAGCACGGCCAATCGCCAGGGCAACGATCGTGGCGCCAGCTACCGCTCGGCCATCTTCTACACCAGCGCGGCGCAGAAGCAGGTGGCCGAAGACACCATCGCCGACGTGGATGCCTCCGGCCTGTGGCCGGGCAAGGCAGTAACCGAACTTGCACCGGCCGGAGACTTCTGGGAAGCCGAGCCAGAGCATCAGGACTATCTGCAGCATTACCCCAGCGGCTACACCTGCCACTTCATCCGGCCGGAGTGGAAACTGCCGCGGCGCGCGTAGTACGCGGAAGCTAGGCTGTCCCTGTTGCCCCTCCACCTTGAGCCCACGTGTAGCCGATGACCCCGCTACAGCAATTCATCGAAGCCCACCCGCGACTGTTTGTGCTGACCGGCGCCGGCTGCAGCACCGATTCGGGCATCCCCGACTATCGCGACCGCGAAGGACAGTGGAAGCGCGCGCCGCCGATGAACTACAGCGTATTCATGAAGGAGGCGGCCGCGCGCCGGCGCTACTGGGCACGCAGCATGGTCGGCTGGCGGCGCTTCGGCAGCGCGCTGCCCAACGCGACGCATCACGCGCTGGTCCGGCTGGAACAGCGCGGACAGGTCGAGCTGCTGGTGACGCAGAATGTGGACCGCTTGCACCAGCACGCCGGCAGCGAGCAGGTGGTCGACCTGCACGGCCGCCTCGACGAGGTGCGCTGCATGGCCTGCGACTGGCGGCTGCCTCGCCACGCGTTCCAGCAGATGCTGGTCGAACGCAACCCGGCCTGGGCGCAACTTGATGCCGCCGACGCGCCGGACGGCGACGCCGACCTCGAAGGCCACGACTTCGCCCGGTTCGACGTGCCGAGCTGCCCGCACTGCGGCGGCATCGCGAAACCCGACGTGGTGTTCTTCGGCGAGTCCGTGCCGCGCGAGCGCGTGGAAGCCGCCACCCGCGCCTGGCATGCCGCCGACGCGGTGCTGGTGGTGGGCTCCTCGCTGATGGTCTATTCCGGCTACCGCTTCGTCGACGCCGCCGCGCGCGCCGGCAAGCCAGTGGCCGCCGTGACACTGGGCCGCACTCGCGCTGACCCACTGCTTACGCTGAAGATCGAAGCGCCTTGTCACATCGCGCTCGCCTTTCTCCACGAACAACGCTGACCCGTAACATAAACAGCTGGCGTCAGCGCTGTTCCGGAAATCCGATCACTACATCGTTCAACGGCATCTGCGCCTGCCGACGCTGGAGGGGCATCGGCTTCCATGGCTCACCCTGGCCAAAGAGCTGCGCTTCTGTTTCTGGCCCGAGCAGGTCGAAGCGATCGAACAGGAACGGCAGCCCCTCCGAACCCTGGAACATCGCAGCATCGGAAAGCTGGAAATGCAGATGCGGCGCACTGGAGTTGCCGGACTGTCCCAGTCGCGCCAGCGTCTGGCCGCGCCGCACGGTGTCGCCCACATGCACCTGCACGCTGCCGCGCTGCAGATGCGCGTAAGTAGCGAACACGCCAGGGCCGATCTCCAGCACCACATAGTTGCCGAACAGGCCATGCGCCGTCAGCGACGTCGGCTCGGACTGCGGACTGAGCGGTGCATGCTCATCCTCGCCGTCGCGTACGTCACGCACCACACCGGCGGCCACCGCCAGCACATCCACGCCGTAGCCGACCCAGTCGGCATGGCGGGTCTTGCCGATGTCGGTCACGCCCGCCCGCAACGCATGGCCATGCGGATCGAGCCCGACCAGATCCAGCGCATACCGCTGCGGAATCGTCAGCTGCCCGTTCACCACCACCAGGCTGCCCCAGTGATGCGAGTTCGCATTGCCGGGGCCCTCATGCGCCAGCCAGAGTCCGCCACGCAACGGTGGTCCGATGACTGGCGGAGGCGACGCATTCAGCGGCACACCCACTCCGTCCAGCAACTCGACACCGCCTTTTGCCGTGGCGAATTCGATCCGGTGCCGCAGCGTCCGTGGCAGAGGGCGTCCGGCCGGAAAGCTCAGCCAGACGCGGATGACCGCACGCTTGCCCGGCTCGATCGTCACCGGCGCATGCTCAGCGGGCTCAGGCCGGGTCATGGTGGTCAGTTCGGCGGCACTGAAAACGGCGAGCGGCGTCGCGATATCGTCGCCATAGACCTGCAGTCCCTGCGGCCTCAACGCGCCGGTATCGCCATAGATATTGGTTACATGCAGTTCGTAGGCCAGATGTATCAGGCCGTCGCTGCCCAGCCATGCGGCCGGCGCAAAAGGCACCCTCGCCTCCACCGGCGCGAGCGCCTGCATCGACAGCAGCGGAAAAGTCAGACCAACCAACGACACAAGCAACCATTGGGTGACGCGCAGACCTATCGGCATGATGAAACTCCAGGAAAAAGAGCGAGGCGGCGATGCTGTCCGCGTGTGATTGATCGCATCATCAGATATGCCGAAGGCAGGTACCAGCCTGTCGACAAACTGGTGAGTGCTTACGATGTAAGCGCGAACACATCGGCGATTTCGGCCAGCGCAATGCGGCCCAACCTGTGATCGAGGATATCAACGATGGTCTTTTCACCAGGGCCATTGGCAACGATGACGTCGGGGCAGATGTTAAAGAGTGTGACGCCGACCAGAGCCGACAAGCTGCCGCCGCAGGCAATCCGTGGACGATGGCAAGCTGGATGTCGTGCTGACCGACCGTTGCCGAAATACCAACGCGTCAGGACGAAGCACGTCCTCCAACACTGAAGTACAGCAGCTTAAGCGATCGTTTGGCCTGTAATTCACGAGGTTCTCAGGCTCTTTGACGTAACCGCAAAAACTTTCGCACAGCAAAATCAGCTCGATTCAAGCATCCAAAATGGTGCGCTGCGCAATTCTTCTTTCCGCTCTAGCATAAGGCGCAAGTGGTTGTTTTCCAAAGTTTCATTAATTTTCATTCATGAAATTTTATTTCAACGCAACATCTTCACATGAAAGATATAGACGTCTATACGTCCATATTTCCTATTGACATCAAAAATTCCTCGGACATATGGTCGCGCCACATTCATCGCTGGGGGCGGTGATGAATGTATTACACGCAGCACGTTTCATCCCCGTTCCATGTTTACCGTTCACTCGGTCCGGCGCTTCCTGGAGGGGCGCATGGGTGGAACGCGGCGAAGATCGTGGCGTTTGATTGAACTACGAGAGTCGCGCGAGGGGCGTGACATGTCATTGCCACGAGGTCTGGGCGGCCGTGTTCGGCCCGCTCGTCCTCACTATGGGGAACACATTCATGAAGCAAAAATTTCTGTTGAACACTCTTGCCGCCTGCACCTTGCTTGGCTTAGCCGCCACGCCGGTGTTCGCTTCGGAGACCAACCCGTATTCGCCGGCCAACGGTCATGCATACCGTCACGGTGTGCTGCCGACCCGCGACGTGCACAACAAGATGAAGCAATGGAATGCCCAGCACGCACTGGCCGCGCAGGCGGTAGCTACCGGCGCCAAAACGCTGAGCTTCGGCGGCGGCACCGGCGGTGTTGGCGTGATGAGCGGCAAGGTGAAAGTCTACTTCGTGTACTACGGCACCCAGTGGGGCACGCGCAGCACCAATGCCGCGGGCGACTCCGTGTTCACCGGTGACGCCGATGGCGCCGCGGCAGTGGCTGAGGAGATGTTCAAGGGCATCGGCACCGGCGGCGAACTGTGGTCGGCGGATCTGACCCAGTGGTGCGACGGTCCCAATGTCGCTGCCGGCGCGACCAGCTGCCCGGCAAACGCCAGCTTCGTGCCGTACCAGAGCGGCGGCACCCTTGCCGGCGTGTGGTACGACAACTCGGCCGCCTCCCCCGCGCAGGCCACCGGCGCGCAGCTGGCGCAGGAGGCGAACGCTGCCGCAGCGCACTTCGGCAATACCACCGCCGCGTCGAACCGCTACGCCTACTACGTCATCCTGTCGCCGCACGGCACCAACCCGGATAATTACCAGGGCGTCAATGGCGGACAGGCCTACTGCGCGTGGCACGACTACAACGCTGACCAGGGGGCCGCAACCCCGTACGGCAACCTGGCGTTCAGCAACCAGCCGTACAACATGGATATGGGTCAGGGCTGCGGTGTGAACTTCGTCAATTCGGGCAGCGCCGGTACGCTGGACGGCTGGACCATGACGCTCGGTCACGAGTGGCACGAAATGATGTCGGATCAGTTCCCGTCCGGTGGATGGACACTCTGGACGAACGGTGCGCCTTCCACTACGGAAAACTCCGACGAGTGCGCCTGGATCGCGGCAGGCTCACCCGGCGGCGCGGCCAACGTCACCATGGGCACCGGCACGTTCACCGAGCAGGCCAGTTGGTCCAACGACACCAACGCATGCGCGATCTCGCATCCGATTGTCGGTGGCAGCTCGGGTGGCGGCGGTACACCGGTCGCGAACTTCACTGACACGGTCAGCGGTTTGACAGTGAACTTCACCGACAGCTCCACCGATACCGGCGGCAGCATTTCGTCGTACGCGTGGACCTTCGGCGACGGCAGCACGTCGACGTCCGCCAGCCCGAGCCACACCTATACGGCCGCGGGTACCTACAGCGTGACCGAGACGGTGACCGACAGCGTCAGCGGCAAGACCAACGCCAAGACCGCCTCCGTGACGGTCACCAGCACCAGCACGGGTGGCACGCCGACCGCCAACTTCACCGACACCGTCAGCGGCCTGACAGCGACCTTTATCGATAGCTCCACCGATTCGGGTGGCACCATCGGTACGCATGCGTGGACCTTCGGCGACGGCAGCACTTCCGCTGTCGCCAGCCCGAGCCACACCTATGCGGCCGCGGGTACCTACAGCGTGACCGAGACGGTGACCGACAGCGTCAGCGGCAAGTCGAACGCCAAGACGGCATCGGTGACTGTCGCCAGCGCCGGCAACGGCACGTTCAGCAACAACCAGTCGTATGTCATCAACGACAACGCCACAGTCGTCAGCACCGTCAATGTGACCGGCATCAGTGGCGCGGCCTCGTCCGCACTGAAGGTGCACGTCAACATCACGCACAACTGGTCGAACGATCTCGAGCTCATGATCGTTGCTCCGAACGGTGCCTACGGGATCCTGAAGT
>DATMQY010000009.1:0-86303 GCA_035566635.1 Rhodanobacter sp. | reverse complement strand
TAATCCTTGAACTCGCCACCGAAACGTTCCGCACCGACCTTCGTCAGCGCTGCCGTCAGCGTCGTCTTGCCGTGATCCACGTGACCAATCGTGCCCACGTTGACGTGCGGCTTGGTGCGTTCGAATTTACCCTTTGCCATGCGCGCTAAACCCCGATGGAGTCAATGAGTTGAAGGAACCTGCCCGTTTCGGGGCCGACCACGAATGGCCGAATGAAGTGGTGCTCATAACAGGAATCGAACCTGTGACCTCTTCCTTACCAAGGAAGTGCTCTACCGACTGAGCTACATGAGCACTGAACGCAACACGAGAGCCAATGGAGCGGAAGGCGGGAATCGAACCCGCGTAATCAGTTTGGAAAACTGATGTTCTACCATTGAACTACTCCCGCCCTGCGCGGAACTCTTGCTGGTGGAGGGAGGTGGATTCGAACCACCGAAGGCGTAAGCCAGCAGATTTACAGTCTGCCCCCGTTGGCCGCTTGGGTATCCCTCCAACAAAGAACGCGTATTGTGTGGATCGGGCCCTGAGCTGTCAACACCTTATGGCACCAAATTCGCTTGCCGGAGCGAATTTCCGGCGAGATTCGGCGCCTATCTCTCAGCCGAGTGACGCGCCACGCAGGTCGACCAGCTTCTCCATCCCCTTGGACAGCTCCAGCAACTGCTTCGCCTGCGCCTGCAGTTGACGCTCGCTGTCATCGTGCGGCTCCCAGTGCGGCACCGGAGTCGGCTTGCCGTCTGGACGATCCAGCGCCACGAACACCATCACGCAGCTGGTCGCCAGGCGCTGCTCGTCCTTGCGCAGGTCGCGCGCCAGCACGTCGACCGCCATGTGCATGCTGCTCGTGCCGGTGTGGATCAGCCGTGCCCGCACCGTGACCATGTCACCGATCAGGATCGGCGCCACGAACTGGATCCCACTGACCGAAGCGGTGACGCAATACGCCCCGCTCCAGCCCACTGCGCAGGCATAACCGGCCTGGTCGATCCACTTCATCACCATGCCGCCGTGCACCTTGCCACCGAAATTGACGTCGGTGGGCTCGGCGAGAAAACGGAACGTCACTTCGTGTTGCTGGCCTGACATGCGGACTCCGGCTGACTGACCCGATAAACGGGCTCGCATTATGCCCGCTTGCGCCGCAACAACGGTGGCAGCGCAGCCTCCAGCATCATGGGCGTGGTAACCACACCCATCGGAGACAAACCCTCCGGCCCCGTCTGCACGAAACCCAGATGCACATACACCGGTACCGCGCACCGGGTGGCGTTGAGTGTGAAACGATGCGTGCCCGCCCGCCGTACCGCGTCGCGCATCGTGCGCAACCACAGCTGGCGGGCAATGCCGCGACGCTGATAACGGGTGCTCACGAAGAACTGCACCAGATGGCTGTCGTCACGCATCGCCGAAACACCGACCAGCACGTCGCCCGCATAGCCAAGATGGAAACGCTGCCCGCCAAGCATCTTTTCGCGGATCACCTTCGCACTGAGCCGTGACAACAGCGCCAAGCCAGCGTCATTCGGCTGATCGGGCACGATCCAGCGACGGGTCACGCGACGAGCCAGCACACCGATGGCACGAGCATCGTCGGGACGCCCCATACGCATATGCAAAGCGAGTCGGAACATGGCGCCCCCGTTGCTTCCAGTCCCGGCAAGCGTGACAAGAAATCCGGCGCAAAAAAAGCCCCGCCAGGGCGGGGCTCTCGAGCATCCTGTGCGATGCCGATTAGACGTTGAACAGGAAATGCAGCACGTCGCCGTCTTTGACGATGTATTCCTTGCCTTCCTTGCGCAGCCGGCCCGCCGCACCGGCACCAGCTTCGCCCTTGTACTGGATGAAGTCGTCGTAGCCGATCGTCTCGGCGCGAATGAAGCCGCGCTCGAAATCGGTGTGGATCACCCCGGCGGCCTGCGGCGCGGTGAAGCCGCGCTTGATCGTCCACGCGCGCACTTCCTTCACGCCCGCGGTGAAGTAGGTCTGCAGGTCGAGCAGCTTGTAACCGGCGCGAATCACCCGATTCAACCCTGGCTCGTCCAGCCCCATGTCCTTCAGGAACTCATCGCGGTCGGCATCTTCCAGTTGCGCCATTTCCTCCTCGATCGCCGCACACACCGGCACGACCTCGGCGCCTTCGGTGGCTGCGCGGGCACGCACGATGTCGAGCAGTGGATTGTTCTCGAAACCATCGTCGGCGACGTTGGCGATATACATCAGAGGCTTCAGGGTGAGCAGGAACAGATCGCGCACCAGCGCCTTCTCTTCCTCGTCCAGACCCAGGCTGCGCGCCGACCTACCCTCATTGAGGCCCGCGGAAAGTTTCTGCAGCACGGGCTTCTTCGCCAGCGCTTCCTTATCGTTTGCCTTGGCCGCGCGCTCGGCACGATTCAGCGCCTTGTCGACCGATTCCAGGTCGGCCAGCGCCAGCTCGGTGTCGATCGTGTCGATATCGGAGATCGGATCGACCTTGCCGGCGACATGGATCACATCACCCTCGAAACAGCGCACCACGTGGGCGATCGCGTCCACTTCGCGGATGTGCGCCAGGAACTTGTTGCCGAGGCCTTCGCCCTTCGACGCGCCGGCGACCAGACCGGCGATATCGACGAACTCCACCGCGGTCGGGATCACCTTCTGCGGGTTGACGATCGCGGAAAGCGCGTTGAGCCGCAGATCAGGCACCGGCACCACGCCCACGTTCGGCTCGATCGTGCAGAACGGGAAGTTCGCCGCGGCGATGCCTGCCTTGGTCAGCGCGTTGAACAGGGTGGACTTGCCGACGTTAGGCAGGCCGACGATGCCGCATTTGATACCCATGATGATTCCGGTGGGGAAACGCGCATCACAGGCGATCGAATGACCCGCCTGCCTCCACGTCTGCCGCATAAAATTGTGGTGTTACCTGGTTTTACCGTCTTCTGTCGTATGCAACTGCTGCATCGCCTTGTCGAACTGGCCATCCACCGCCAGCGGCAACACGTCCAGCGCGCGGGCGATGCCGCCGAGGATCGCATCCTCGTCCTGCGCCGATGGCCGGCCCAGCACCCAGGGTGTGACCTGATCGCGATGGCCGGGATGACCGATGCCCACACGCAGGCGATGAAATTTGCCGTGATCTAGATGCGCCATGAGGTCGCGTAGACCGTTCTGGCCGCCGTGGCCGCCGTCGAACTTCATCCGCACGGTGCCGGCAGGCAGATCCAGATCATCGTGCGCAACCAGGCACTGTTCCGGCTCGATCTTGTAGTAGCGCAGCGCCGAAACCACGGCGATGCCGCTCTTGTTCATGAAGGTGGCTGGCTTCAGCAACCATACCTGCTGGCCGCCGATGCGCACCCGACAGGTTTCGCCGTGCAGCTTGCCGTCGAAACCGAAACGCTCGCCCTGCCCGCTGGCAAGAGCGTCAACAAACCAGAACCCGGCGTTGTGCCGGGTTCTGAGGTATTCGGCACCAGGGTTGCCCAGCCCGACAATGAGTTGCAATGCAGCCATGAGAGCCTAGCCATGATGTCCCGCGCTCGCAATGAGCGCGGGACACGGCATGACTTACTTCTTGTCGGCTGCCGGCTTGGCGGCCTTGGCGGCCGGCTTGGCAGCGGCGGCCTTGTTGGCCTCGGCTTCGGCTTCGGCGGCGGCGTCTTCGGCCGCATCCGCGGCACTTTCCTTGACCATATTCACCGTGACCACCGGGATGTCGTGCGCCTCACCCAGCTGCAGTGCAGGCAACTCGACGTTGGCAGGCAACTTCAGCTGCGACAGGTGGACGATGTCGCCAGCCTTCAGCGCGCCCAGGTCCAGTTCGATGAACTCGGGCAGATGCTTCGGCAGGCAGCTGATTTCCACTTCGGTCAGGTTGTGCGAGATCACTACGCCGGAGGCCTTGCCGGCCGGCGACGACTCCTGGTTGAGGAAGTGCAGCGGCACGTTCACGCGCACCTTGGCGTTCTCGTCGATGCGCAGGAAATCCATGTGCATCATCAGCTGCTTGTACGGATGCTTCTGCCAGTCACGCACCAGCACCTTCTGCACCTTGCCGTCGATGCTCAGGTCGAGCACCGAGGAGAAGAACCACTCGTGCTTGGCTGCGAGCAGGATGGTGTTGTGCTCGATCTGGATGCTCTCCGGATCCTGACCGGTGCCGTAAACGACAGCAGGCACGAAGCCGGCATGACGCAGGCGGCGGCTCGCACCTTTCCCCTCGTCCTTGCGGCTCTGCGCCTTGATTTCATGAGTCTTGGCCATTTCAGTATTACCTTGGGTTTTGAAGAACCGCCTCGCGGCGGTTTTGTGACTTTTCCGCGACCAGAAAAGTCGGTTGTGCCAGGCGGCCAGGCCGCCTCGGCGAAATCAATCCACGTACAGCGAGCTCACCGACTCGCCAAAGGCGATGCGGCGAATGGTTTCCGCCAGCAGCTCGGCAACCGAGAGCTGGCGGATCTTGGCGCAGGCCTGCACTTCCGGGCGCAGCGGCAAGGTGTTGGTGACCACCAGCTGGTCGAGCTGGGAGCCTTCGATATTGCTGATCGCCGCACCCGACAGCACCGGATGCACGCAGTAGGCGACCACTTTGCGAGCGCCGCGCTCCTTCAGCGCCGCCGCCGCCGCACACAAGGTGCCGGCGGTGTCGACGATGTCGTCGACCATCACGCAGGTCTTGCCGTCCACATCACCGATGATGTTCATCACGGTGGACACATTCGCCCGCGGACGGCGCTTGTCGATGATCGCCAGATCAGCATCGTCCAGGCGCTTGGCGATCGCACGCGCACGCACCACGCCACCGACGTCCGGGCTGACCACGATCAGGTCTTCCATGCTGTGGCTGCGCCAGATGTCGGCCAGCAGCACCGGCGAGGCATACACGTTGTCGACCGGGATATCGAAGAAGCCCTGGATCTGATCGGCGTGCAGATCGACCGTCAACACCCGATCCACGCCGGCGGCGCCGATCATCCTGGCGGCCAGCTTGGCAGTGATCGGCACCCGCGCCGAACGCGGCCGACGATCCTGTCTTGCATAACCGAAATACGGAATCACCGCGGTGACGCTGGCCGCCGAGGCGCGCTTGAGCGCATCGGTCAGCGCCAGCAGCTCGAACAGGTTCACCGCGCTCGGCGCGCCGGTCGGCTGCAGCACGAACACTTCCTGCCTGCGGACGTTTTCCTCGATCTCGATCTGCACTTCGCCGTCGCTGAACGTGCCGACCTGCGCCTTGCCCAGCGGCACGCCCAGGCGGTGGGCGACATCCTCGGCCAGCGCACGGTGTGCGTTACCGGTAAACAGCATCATCGGGGTGGACGTATCCACTTGGGTTACCTCGAAACAAAAGCCATCATGAAATGGCTGGGGCGGCAGGATTCGAACCTGCGTATGCGGGAATCAAAATCCCGTGCCTTAACCAGCTTGGCGACGCCCCAGTAGTATTTGTGTTCGCTCGTGTCTCTGTCGCTGTTGCTGCCTGATCCTGTATCTGTCGACTGCCGCGATACCGCGACAGCCTTCATGTTGTCCGTGTCGCCCGCGCCGCGCCGCGATGGCGCGCCAGTGCATCATGTAAGGGTGACACGTCGACACCCATGGCTACCTGCGCCGTGAATGCCACCGGGCAGCGTGCGGCAACCGCCATCGCCCGATCGAATGATTTCGCCTCCAGAAACACGCAACCACCGCTGCCGGACAGCCGCGCCTGACCGAAACCACCCAGCCAGTCCAGCGCAGCGGCCACCCGCGGGTGTCGCGCACGCACAACCGGCGCAAAGGCGTTTTCCGTCGTTTCACCGGAAACAAAGGATGAAATTGTCGCCCGCGGAGCATTTCGTGTCAATTCAGACGCTTGAAAAAGCGCGGCGGTCGGCACCGATTCGTGCGGATCGAGCACCACGTAATGACGTGACGGCAGGCTCAGTGGGCTGAGCTGCTCGCCGATGCCCTCGGCCCAGGCTGAACGGCCGCGCACGAACACTGGCACGTCGGCGCCGAGCTGGCGCCCCAGTTCAGCCAGCATGTCCTCGCCCAGATCCAGCCGCCACAACAGGTTCAGCGCCACCAGCACGGTCGCCGCATCGGAGCTGCCACCGCCCAGCCCGCCACCCATAGGAATACGTTTTTCCAGCTCGATATCCACGCCCGCCGTGGTGCCAACGTGCCGCTGCAACAACTGCGCCGCGCGCACCATCAGGTCAGTGTGCGCGGGCACGCCAGGTACTTCGCGCACTCGCCGAATCGCGCCGTCGTCGCGCACGCGCAGACGAATCTCGTCACCCCAGTCGAGCAGGCGGAATACCGTCTGCAAATCGTGATAGCCGTCCGGCCGCAGCCCGGTGATGCGCAGGAACAGGTTCAGCTTGGCCGGCGCCGGCCACACCGTCCACGCATCGTGACCCGCTGACGACAGCGGCCGGCTCATGAACACGCGCAGCTGATCGGGAAACCCATTCTCGCGATCGCGCTGGCGCGCATACGCAAACGCCGGTGCGTCCTTGTCGACCACGGCAAAACCGTGCTTCGCGTAGAACGGCGCATTCCAGCGCAAATCGGCCAGCGTGCCCAGATCGACTCGTCGATAACCGGCGGCTCGCGCCCATTCGCAGGCATGCTCGAGCAGAGCCGCTCCGATGCCGCGCTGGCCATAGTCCGGCAGCACGTTGATTTCAGCGATGCCGATGGTGTCGCCACCCGCGTCCGTATCCAGCCACACAAAACCGACCGGAGCCGCCGCCTCGCTCAACGCCACCCAGACCAGACCGCGACCGATCGCCTGCTGCAGCAATTCCGGCGGAATCGACATCGCCGAATAACTCGCCCACGCCGGGTGGCCGCGAAACAGCTGCACGGCCTTGCGCTCGATCGCGCACAAGGCGTCGATCTGGCTCGGCTGTGCACGTTCGATCGCGAGGGACATCGTGGTTCCGTAGTCGCATAACGGCCACGCCGTCAGAGGGCGCCAAGCCTAACTCAGCCGAAGTGGTGACGGGCTTACCGAAACTGCCAGGACTCGATCGACAGCTTCACCTTGTACGGCAATTTCTCGGCATATACCTTCTTCGGCAGCGGCGGCTGACGCGTGGCATCCCATTCGCGATAGTCGACCGCCCAGCCATCCTGCTGCAGCAGCGAAGGCATCCGATCCGCGCCGAAGCTCAATTCGGCCGGGCCACTGTCGGCACGCAGACCGAGTACCCACGCACGCAGGTCGCGCAACGGCACTTCCCAGCCCAGCGCCTTGCGCATCAGCGCCTCGGCGTCCGGCCCGCGCAGCGGGCCCGGCTCGAGGCCTTCCAGCAGGGCGCCATCCGGGCCGCCGCTGAGGCGAAAACTCTTGCCGGTGATCGGCGCGCGCAGCACGAACTCATACTGGTCGCCATTCTGCGTCCAGCTGAAACTGCCGCTGCCACCGTCCTTGCCGTCAGAAACGCCGAGCCGGCCCTGCAGCAACCAGTGATCGGCATGCGCCAGCGCCTGCTCGCGCACGAGCTGGGCGTTGAGCAGGCCGGCATCGCCCTTCATGCGCACCGCGGGCACGCAGGCGACCAGCAGCAGCGGCAACGCGACTGCGAGAAAACGGAGATATCGCCTCATGGATGCAACCGCTTCAGGGTTTCCTGCAGGCTGTTGCTGTGCGGATCGAGCTTGCGCACTTCATCGAAGATACGCTGCGCATCCTGCTGGCGACCCTGTTTCCACAGCACTTCGCCCAGATGCACGCCGACATCGGCGTCCTTGCGCGCCAGCCACGCACCGCGCAAGGCCTGCGCGGCCTGATCCAGGTTGCCCATGCGGTATTGCAGCCAGCCCCATGAATCGGCGATCGCCGGATCGTCCGGCTTGGCCGCGCGCGCGGCCTGCAGCAGTTTTTCCGCTTCGGGCAGATCGCGGTTCGCATCGGCCAACGTATAGCCGAGCGCATTGCTGGCATCGACATCGCCCGGCTTGATCTTCAGCAGATGCTGGAAATCCCGCACCGCCAGATCGACCTGGCCCGCATCGGCATAGGTCAGCCCGCGGCCATACAGCAACCCCGGATCGTTCGGCACCACCTGCAGGGCACGGCTGAAGGCGGTCTCGGCCTTCGTATAGTTCTGCTCCTGCAGGTACAACTCGGCATCGACCTGGCAAGCCTGGCGCAACTGCGCCGGGTGATCGAGGTAGCTCAACTGCAACTGCTCCAGCAGTTGATGCGCGTCGGCCTGCTTGCCCTGCGTATGCAGGATCACCGCACTGCGCAGGTCGGCATCGAAGGCGTGCGCGTCGTCATCACCGACCTGCTCGTACCAGGCCAGCGCCTCGGCGCTGCGTTGCTGCATCTCGGCCAGCTGGCCGAGCAGGTAGGCGCTGTTCTCACGCACCTCCGGTGCCGCCTTCTGCAACTCCTGATACAGCGCCGTCAGTGCCTTGTCGTCCTTGTTATGCGCCGCCAGCCCTGCGCGCATCGCGTAGATGTCAGCACTCTGCGGGCCATGCTCAAGCAGCCTCGACGCACCGGCGTAATCGCCGGCCTGACTGAGCATGCCGGCGTACGCCAGCCGCAACTGGGTGTTCTTCGGCGCCTTGTCCAGCGCCTTCTGCAGCAGCGCGCGGGCGCCTTCACGATCGCCATCCTTGAACTTCATCTGCGCCGCCCAGGCGTAGGTTTCGGCGCTCTTGAAGCGCCGCACCGCCGCGTCGGCGATCTGCACGGCATACGCGTGCCGGCCAAACTTGTCGCCCAGTTCGCTCATCGCCAGCCACGCCTGCGCATCGCCGGGCAGGCGTTGCGGCGTGGCCAGAGTCTCCAGCAGCCGGGCCGCCTGAGCCTGGTCGCGGGCACTTACCAGCACACGGCCAAACTGCCGCCAGACATCCTTGCCGCCGCTGTCGATCAGCAACTCCAGCTGACGCCGCGCTTCGTCGGCATCGCCGTGATCCAGCGCCAGTTCGGCACGCGCCTGCGCCATCTCGGCCGGTTTCGCGCCCAGCGTCTGCCAGCGATCCAGCGCACGCTGGGCCGCTGCATGATCATGCACCGCAACCGCCAGGCCAGCAGCCCGTTCGGCCACCTTGGGATCGTTGCTCTGCGCCATCGCCTTACCGTAGTAACCCGATGCCGCCTTCAGGTCGGTATGGTTCAGCGCCATCTCGCCGGCCAGCAACTGCGCCATCACGTCGTGATCGGCATCCGGCGTAGCCACCACCAGCTGTGCCAGCGGCTGCGCGGGGCTGGTCGTTTTCGGCGCCGACCGCAACGGTGCGGCTGCGCAAGCACATAGACCCGACGCCAGCAGCGTGACTGCCGTAAAATGCCGCAGTTGCTTGAACTTGCTCGCCCCGCTCCGCACACTACTCTCCATCCACATGCCTGTTCTGGTCGCGCCGGTCATCACATGGCGACGTTGCGCCAAGCTTAGCCTACGCCGCCGGATCCCTGCCGCCGAGATGCTCTCCTCACCATGCCGCTGATCGCCCTCGGGCTCAATCATCTCACCGCGCCGGTCAGCCTGCGCGAACAGGTGGCGTTCGATGCGGACGCCGCCGGAGAGGCCTTGCTCGAACTGACCCGTGAACCCGGCGTGGAAGAGGCGATGATCCTGTCCACCTGCAATCGCACCGAGCTGTACGTCGGCGTGGTGGCCGGCGCCGAGGACATCCCGCAAGCATGGTTGAGTCGTCATCACCATCTGACTCCCGGCAAGCTGGATGAGTTCCTGTACCGGCATGACGAAGACGCTGCCGTACGCCACATGTTCCGCGTCGCCACCGGGCTGGATTCGATGGTGCTGGGCGAGCCGCAGATACTCGGTCAGGTAAAAGACGCCTACCAGCAGGCGCGCGACGCGCAGGCCTTGAAGGCTCCGCTGGACCGACTGATGCAGCACACCTTCGCGGTGGCCAAGCGGGTACGCACCGACACCCGCATCGGCGCGCACACGGTCTCGGTCGCGTTCACCGCGGTGCGGCTGGCCGAGCAGGTGTTCGCCGACCTCAAGCAGGCCTGCGTGCTGCTGATCGGTGCCGGCGACACCATCGAACTGGCCGCGCGGCATCTCGCCGAGAAGCAGGCGCGCCGGATCATCGTCGCCAACCGCACGCCGGAAACCGCGCAGGAACTGGCCGCCCGCTACGGCGGTTACGCGATCGCGCTGGCCGACCTGCCGCAGCATCTGGCCGAAGCCGACATCGTGATCTCCTCCACCGCCGCGCGGCAGCCGATCGTGACCCGCACGATGGTCGAGCAGGCGATGTCGACGCGCCGGCGCAAGCCGATGTTCATGGTCGACATCGCGGTGCCGCGCGACATCGAAACCGCCGTGGGCGAATTGCCTGACGTGTATCTCTACGGCATCGACGACCTGCGCCAGGTGATCGACGACAACCGCCGCTCGCGCGCCGCTGCCGCGCATGACGCCGAGGCGATCATCGACCTGCAGGTGGACCGCTATATGGCCTGGCGCCGCGCGCTGACCCTGAAGAACCCCGCCGTGGACATGCGCCAGCACGCGGAAACCTACCGTGATGAAGTGCTGGGCAAGGCCCGCGCGATGCTGGCCAACGGCAAGTCGGCCGACGACGCGCTGGCGTTCCTCGCCAACACGCTGACCAACAAGCTGCTGCACCACCCCAGCGCGCGCCTGCGCGAGGCGGCGCTGAGCGGCGACATGGACCTGCTGCACGCAGCGGGTCGGCTGTACGGACTGGATGAAGAGCAAGGGCCGAGCGACGAATCCCGAAACGGGGATAAATAGCGAGGGCGGCTGGCTGCCGCTCACCGGAACAGCGGCACTTCGCCGTCGCCCTCGCCACTGACCACGCATCCTTAGCTCTTATGACCCCATCGATCCGCCGCAAGCTCGAAGCACTGGCCGAGCGCCACGAGGAAATCGGCCTGCTGCTGTCGCAGCCGGACGTACTCGCCGACAACACGCGTTTCCGCACGCTCTCGCAGGAATACGCTCAGCTCGAACCGATCGCCGTTTCGCTGCGTGAGCACGACCAGGCCGAGCGCGAGCTGGCCGAAACCCGCGCGATGCTGGACGATCCCGAGCTGCGCGAGATGGCGACCGACGATGTACGCCGGCTGGAACAACGCCTGCTCGACCTCGACGGCGCACTGCAGCTTCTGCTGCTGCCGAAGGACCCCCGCGACCAGGCCAACCTCTATCTCGAAGTGCGCGCCGGCACCGGCGGCGATGAGGCGGCGATCTTCGCCGGCGACTTGTTCCGCATGTACCTGCGCTACGCCGAAGGTCACCGCTGGCACGTCGAGATCCTCAGCGAACACGCAGGCGAACATGGCGGCTACAAGGAAATCGTGGCCCGTGTCGAAGGCAGCGGCGCGTACTCGCAGCTGAAGTTTGAGTCCGGCACCCACTGCGTGAAACGCGTGCCCGTCACCGAATCGCAGGGCCGCGTGCATACGTCCACCGCTACCGTGGCGGTACTACCGGAACTCGACGAGATCGAGGACATTCCGATCAACCCGGCCGACCTGAAGGTGGATACCTTCCGCGCCTCGGGCGCTGGCGGCCAGCACGTCAACAAGACCGACTCGGCGATCCGCATCACCCATCTGCCGACGGGTACCGTGGTCGAGTGCCAGGAGGAGCGCAGTCAGCACAAGAACCGCGCCCGCGCGATGAGCCTGCTGAAGGCGCGCTTGCTCGACGACGCGCAAAGCAAGCAGAGCGCTGCGCAGGCCGAATCACGCCGGCTGCAGGTCGGCACGGGCGATCGCAGCCAGCGCATTCGCACGTATCGCTACAAGGATAACCTGGTCACCGACCACCGGATCGGCCTGAACCTCTACAGCCTCGCCGAGATCATGCAGGGCGACCTCGGCGAACTGATCGACACGCTGACCCGCGAGCACCAGGCCGACCAGTTGCAGGCGCTCGGCGGCGTCTGACAGCGGCGTCACGGCAAGCCGGGTTAACCTGCGTGCCATTGCAGCCAGCGAGACTCCCATGAGCAAGCACTACCGCGACGCGATGAAGGAATTGCAGCTCGAACTGATCCGGCTGCAGCACGGGTTGCACAGCAGCGGCAAGCGCTTGCTGGTGATCCTTGAAGGCCGCGATGCAGCCGGCAAGGGCGGCAGCATCAAGGCCATCACAGAGAGCCTGGACACGCGTGGCTACCGCATCGTCGCGCTGGGCAAGCCCAGCGACAGCGAAAACACGCAGTGGTATTTCCAGCGCTACGTCGCCCACCTGCCCGGCGCCGGCGAACTCGTGCTGTTCGACCGCAGCTGGTACAACCGCGCCGTGGTGGAACCGGCGATGGGCTTCTGCAGCACGGCACAGTACGAGGCCTTCCTCGACGCCGCGCCCGCATTCGAGAAACTGCTCGCCGACGACGGCATCATTCTGCTCAAGTACTGGCTGGCAGTAGATCAGGTCGAGCAGGAAACGCGCTTCGCCGAGCGAGCTAACGACCCGCTGAAGCGCTGGAAACTCTCGCCGGTCGATCTGGCCGCACGCCAGAAATACGTCGAGATGGGCCAACTGCGCGACGTGATGATCGAACGCACGCATCGCAAGCATGCGCCGTGGTTCGTGGTCGATTTCAACGATCAGAAGCGCGGCCGGATTAACCTGATCCGGCACTTGCTGCAGCAAGTGCCGCTGCACGACGAGCCGATCGCCAAGGCGAAGCTGCCGAGGCTCAAGGGCAAGCCGAAAACCGAGCACGTCACCGACAAGGCGCTGTGGGTGCAGGACACGTTCTGACCCTCAGCCGATGTGAAACCCGCGCAACATCTGCTCGGGCAGCTCCTCACGGCTGACCGCATCGACCTGCGCCGCTGGCGGCCCCCGGCGCAACCAGCGCTCCAGCGCGTCGAGCGCCTCCGCCGACCCGCTGGCCAACACTTCGACGCTTCCATCAAATCGGTTCTCTGCATGACCGGCGACATTCAAACTCAACGCCTGCTCGCGGCAGCTGGCGCGATAGAACACGCCCTGCACACGTCCGCTGACGATGAACCGCGCGGTCGGCATCACTTGTCGCCGATGGCCGCGCCCAGCGAAGCGGCAGTGACCGGGCCGATGAACGGCTTGGTCACGCTGCCGTCCGGACGGATCAGGTACGTGGTCGGCAGCCCTCGCGGCTCGTCGAAATCCTTCACCGGCTTGTCCAGGGTGACCTGGGCGATCGGATAGACCACCGGATGCTTGGCGAGAAACGCCTTGATGTCGGCCGGATCGCTGTCCTCAAAGGCCAGCCCGATCGCTGCGACATTCTTGTGCGTGGCGACGAAGCGCGAGATGTCCGGCATCTCCTTGATGCACGGCACGCACCAGGTCGCCCAGTAGTTGACGATCACCCACTTGCCACGCTGCGCGGCCAGGTCGAAGGTCTTGCCGTCCAGCGTGGAGACATGCAGCGTCGGCTGGGCCGGCATCGCCGCCTGCACGGGCGCGCCGAACGCCAGCGCCACGGCCAGCACGGCGGCCGATCTGTAGCTCGATGAAAAAAACAGGGTCATGCGGGAAGTTCCTCGATGTCGGCCGCGGGGTCGGCGGTCGGGGGGTAAATCTGATCGAGCCGGGCGCCCAGTTTCGACTGTAGTGCCACCGCCAGTTCGGCCAGCATCGCCAGCAATTCCGGCGGCAGCTTGATGCCCAGCGCAGCCGCCTCCTGCACCGGCTGCAGCGGCAGCCGATAGTCGGTATGCCGGTACACGCGCAACAGGTCGGTGCTGTCCAGGCTGCGGCAAAGCAGCCAGCCTCCCGCCTCGCCGCGCTGGATCAGGTCGGCCTCGCGCAGATCCTCGAAATAGGTGGCGATCAGCGCGCTGCGCAGATACGGCTCGCACACCCGCACACCGGCCGGATCCACGCAATCGCCCGCACGCTGCGCCTCGACGAAATGCCGCAGCACCACCAGCAAACCGAGAAACTCGGCGCCTTCGGGCAGCATTTCCATCGGCGCGTGATATTCGAACGCGGATGCCGAGGCGGCGATCGACGCCGCCAGGATCACTATTACCCACGACAGATAGATCCACAGCAGGAAGATCGGGATCGCCGCCAGCACGCCATATATCTGCTGATAGGTCTGCGCGTGCTGCACGAACACGGTGAAGCCCCAGCGCGCGATCTCGAACAGCACCGCCCCGAGCAGCGCACCGATCGCCGCGTCGCGTCGCGACACCTTGCAGTTCGGGATCACCGAATACATCAGCCACAGCGTGAAGAACGTCACCACGAACGGCAGCGTGCTCAGCAAGCTCTGGCCGATGCCACCGAGCTGACTGGCGGCGGTGTGCAATAGCGGCGCCGCCGTCACATAGGACGTCACTGCGATGCCGCCCACGATCAGGATCGGTCCCAGCGTCAACGCCGCCCAGTACAGCAACAGGCGCGAACCCCAGCTGCGAGGCTGGTGTACGCGCCAGATCCGGTTCAGCCGATCCTCGATGCTGATCATCATCGACACCGCGCTGAACAGCATCACCAGGATGCTGATGCCGGTGAGCTTGCTGGCATTGGCGGCGAAGCCCAGCATGGTGTTCTGCACCGCTTCGCCGGCCGACGGCACGAAGTTGTTGAATACGAAGTTGATCAGCGTGTCGCGCGCCGGCTGGAACACCGGAAACACCGAGAACATCGCGAACACCGCCACCGTCAATGGCACCAGCGACACCAGCGTGGTGTACGACAACGCACCCGCCGTCTCGAAGCACTTGTCGTCGACAAAGCGCTGCCAGATGAAGCGACTGAAACTCTCTGTGCGATCGCGATTGAAACGCCGGACCATCGGTATCCTTTCGTCGGCGGCACTGTACCGCGGCCAACCATCGTGGGTATCGGTCGTTACACTAGCGTATTGCCGATGAATGTCCCAAGCACATGAGCCACGCCCACATGAGCCCCATCCCTATGATGTCCAGCCCTATGAGCTCCAGCGCATGAACCAGGAAATTCTCGTCCTCTACTACAGTCGCAGCGGCCACACCGCCCAGTTGGCGCGGCTGATCGCGCGCGGCATCGAGGAAATACCCGGCATGCGCGCGCGCCTGCGCCAGGTGCCGCCGGTGGCGCCCGTCACCGAAGTGGCACAGCCGCCCGAGCCCGAGGACGGTGCGCCGTACGTGACGAAGCAGGATCTGCTCGACTGTGTGGGCCTGGCGATGGGCAGCCCTACCCGCTTCGGCAACATGGCCGCGCCACTGAAACATTTTCTCGACACGACCGGCGCCGAATGGGCCAGTGGCGCACTGGTCGGTAAGCCGGCCGTGCTGTTTACCTCCACCAGCACCATGCACGGCGGCCAGGAATCCACCTTGCTGACGATGGCGCTGCCGTTGCTGCATCACGGCATGCTGCTGCTCGGTGTGCCGTATACCGAACCGGCGCTCACCGCCACGCAAACCGGCGGTACCCCATACGGCGCCAGCCACGTCGCCGGCGCCAAGGGCGACAATCCGATCAGCGAGCACGAACGCGAACTGGCCCGCGCGCTGGGCCGCCGGCTCGCCGACACCGCACGCAAACTGGCGGTTGCCTCATGAGTGCACGCGCCGCACTGCCGACGGAACAACGGGTCGGCCTGTTCGCCTGGGTCGCACTGGTCGTGCTGCAACTGCTCTGGCATGCGTGGCTGTTTCCCGCGCAGCTCATGCCGGCGTGGCTGCTGCTCTCGATCACGGTGATCCCGCTGCTGCTGCCGCTGCTGGCGATCCGCAATGCACGTCGCGCCCTGCTGTGGGTCGGCATCCTGAGCTTGTTCTACTTCTGCCACGGCGTGGCCGAGGTGTGGAGTTCGCCAGGCGAGCGCTGGCTGGCAGTAACCGAGATCGTGCTGACCTTGCTGCTGATCGGTACGCTAGGGGCTGGGGTCAGGCGACGTCCGAATCCAGATAAATCGCTGCCGTCGAACTGAGGCAGCATGTCCGCTTGAATGTTAGGTCAGGCATGCCGGTGCACGAGACGAACGATCGTGTTCCAGGCGCGCGTAGTCATGGGTGATCCGAGGAGTTTCTCGAGAAAGGCATTCGGGCTTCCAGATGTATTGCCGATCTTTCTGCTGACGCTCAAGGCTTCGGTGCCGGTGATGCGAAAAATCTCGACATCGCGCCGCCTGGATTCCAGCGGCATCGCTGGCAGCGCGATGTCCTTCGGTGGCAGGAAAGACACGCAGCACTCATGGACGCTGCCACGTTCGATGCAGGCAAAAGGATCGAGCGCCACGAGCTCCGCCAGGTGTTGGACGGCACGGACATACGCCGGCTCCCGCAGCCCGCATTCGACCTGAAGCGCCCGATGCGCGGCATCGAGCACGTCGTACGGCGCGATGCCCGTCGCAACAGCGAACACGACAGTGCCGTTGGTGAGGAACGACGCGGCGGATGCAGCGCCAGCCCCCATGAACGCCGCCTCCAGCTGTGCTTTCGTAGGGCAATTGGGACGCCCCAGGTTGACGTTACGGAAGAACGCGGCGTATTTCATTTCGAGCGGTTCACCATGTAGTTCGTGCACTTCTCGTCGAAGCCCACCGACTTCGGCTTCAATCTCTTGCGGAAATTGTCAGGCGTCACTCGACGAAGCAAAATCATGACGAATCCTTACCTGTGGCTCCTGAAGGTCGACCAAAAAACCCGCGAGCGCATCGAAAAACTGCGGCCATCGCAATCCATTGGGCTTTCGGTACAGGTAGGCGATGCCGTCAACCGTTGGAAGCGAATCGTGTTTGCGCAAATCAATGATCTGCCGCTCAGGCTGCGCCACGTCGAAGTACAGTTGTCCAGAGTGCCTTGCCATCAAGAAGCCCACCTCTCCGGAAGAGAAGCCGATCCAGCATTTGGTGCCCGATCGGCTTCGTGATCCAGGCGCCTTAAAGGAATAGTTCTTTGAGAACAAATCCCACTCGTTGAGCACTCGATCGCGCAAAGCCAGAGTTGCTACGGTCAGGGCCTGCCGATCTTTGGTCACCCAGGCTTTTGTGTCCATTCCCGTCGACACCCGGAAGTTGTCCCATAGCCCGAGAGCTGATCTGAAAGCAGGAATTTCAGGGCAGCCATCCCCAGTCAGAAACTTGAGTTCTTCGTTAGAGTATCGCTGCGAGAACGACGCCTTGTCGGCCTTGACTGTAAATTTGTACTTGTCCATGGGACTCCCGGAACCTTCCTGCAGGGCCTATAACGAGGTTGTAGAAAAGCACCCCGTCCATCTTGCCGTGTGATGCCGACTACAACAACATCGCCACATTGAGTGGAAGCAATAAGACAAGTGCAATGGCGCGTTACCTGAGGTAATCGGTACTCGACACCTTGAATCCGGATGGAGATTGTCATGGCCTTTCTGCAAGATCCTCCGCAACTGCCGCATCCCTATCGCAGCGATCGTTCGCTGCTGGCGCTGCTCGACCGCGCGCTACCGCCCGACCGCCGTGCGGCGCTGGATACCGATCTCGATGCGCTGGGCGATTACGCGCAGATGGCGTGGCGACGTGCGTGCGCGACGACGCGACGCAAGCCCGTGTTGACGCAGTGGGATGCGTGGGGGCAGCGGGTCGATCGGATCGAGTTGACCACGGCATGGCAGGAAGGCCCACAGCTCACCACGCGGCATGCGGTACTCGTCGCCGGCCATGCGGATAGCGAGCATGCGCGGCTGGAGGAGTTCGCTCGTGTCTACCTGTATCACCTCGCCAGCGAGTTCTATACCTGCCCACTGGCGATGACCGACGGCGCGGCCACCGCGATCAAGGCGTCCGGCAATCGCGAACTGATCGAACGCGCGCTGCCGCATTTTCTCAGTCGCGACGCTGCGACGTTCTGGCTCAGCGGCCAGTGGATGACCGAGAACACCGGCGGCTCCGACGTTGGAAGCACCGAAACCACGGCGCGGCAGGATGCCGGTGGCCAATGGCGACTGTATGGTCGCAAGTGGTTCAGCTCGGCGGTGGTCGGCGAGGCCGCGCTGGCGCTGGCTCGGCCGGAAGGCGCGGGCAGCGGCACGGCCGCGCTGGCGTTGTTTTATGTCGAGACGATGGACGGCGCACGGCGCAAGCCGGAGCTGGTGATCGACCGGTTGAAGGACAAGCTCGGCACACACGAGCTGCCCACCGCGGAGATCCATCTGGACGGCCTGCCCGCGTGGCCGCTGGGCGAACTCGCGCACGGCGTGCGTCAGGTGGCGCCGATGCTCAATGTCACCCGCAGCTGGAACGCGATCTGTGCGGTCGCGAGCATGGCGCGCGCGATAGCACTGGCGCGCGACTACGCCACGCGGCGACAGGCGTTTGGACGGCCGTTGATCGAGCAGCCGCTGCATGCGCAGACGCTGGCCGACATGCGGGCGGAGTTCGAGGGCGCATTCGCGCTGGCGTTCGAAGTCGCGCATCTGCTTGGCCGCGTGGAGCATGGCGCCGCCGCACCGCATGAGGCAGCACTGCTGCGCCTGCTCACGCCGCTGGCCAAACTGTGGACCGGCAAGCTGGCAGTAAAGCTGTGCTCCGAAGCACTGGAGTGTTTCGGCGGCGCCGGCTACATCGAGGACACCGGTCTGCCGCAACTGCTGCGCGACGCGCAGGTATATGCCATCTGGGAAGGCACCACCAACGTGCTATCGCTGGACAGCCTGCGCGCGCTGGCCGGCGACAACCTCGGAGCCTTGCGCACCGCGCTGGACGGCTGGCTCGGCGACAACGACGACATGCACGCGGCCAGCGCGGTCCGACAGACGCTGGCCGCTGCTGCACGCTGGCTCGATCAGCATGCCGCCGCGCGCGACGCGCTGGAAGCCGGTGCGCGCGGCCTCGCTTTTACGCTCGCCCGTTGTGCGACGGCGGCCTTGCTGGCGCGCCAGGCGAGCTGGTCGAGCCGGCACGGCGACCTGCATCCGGCGGCGGCGCTGCATCGCTTCGTCGGCCATGGCCTCGACCGGCTGGTGACGCCGGATGCCGGCAACACCGCATTGTTGCTGGGCTGACGTGGCCCTCGTGAGAGCGGCTTCGGCTGCAATGCCTTGCAGATGTTCGTGGAAGCATCGCGGCTGAAGCCGCTCCCACAGACCCTGCGCAGGCTAAAATGTCCCTTCCCCCTCCTCGGCCACCCACATGCAGCATCTGACCATCGTCACCACCGGCGGCACCATCGACAAGATCTACTTCGACGACAAGTCGGACTACAAGATCGGTGCGCCGCAGATCGGCGAGATCCTCGGCCAGCTCGGCGTGGCATTCCAGTTCGAGGTGATTCCGATCCTGCGCAAGGACAGCCTGCACATGGACAACGTCGATCGCGCGCTGGTGCGCTCCACCATCGAAGCGCAGCCGCATCGCCACGTGCTGGTGACGCACGGTACCGATTCGATGGTCGACACCGCGCGTGAACTGACCGGCATCAAGGGCAAGGTGATCGTGTTGACCGGCGCACTGAACCCGGCGCGGTTCCAGGGTTCCGATGCAGTGTTCAACATCGGCTGTGCGGTGGCCGCGGTGCAGACCCTGCCCGATGGCGTCTACATCACCATGAACGGTCGCGTGTGGGATCCAGCCAAGGTGCGCAAGAACCGCGACGCCAACCGTTTCGAAGAAGCAGGCGGCTGAGCGCTTCCGCAAAATGACTCCCTCTCCCCAACGAGGAGAGGGCGAACACTCACAGCATGCCGGTTTCCAGCTTGGCCGCGTCGGACATCATCGAATGGCTCCACGGCGGATCGAACACCAGATCCACATCCGCCTCGGTCACCGTGGGAATCATCTCCAGCTTGGTTCGTGCGTCGTCCACCAGGATGTCGCCCATGCCGCAGCCAGGCGCGGTCAGGGTGAGTTTCACGTAGACCTTGCGCTCGCCGGACTCGGTCTGCTCCAGGCTGAGGTCGTAGACCAGCCCCAGCTCGACCACATTGACCGGGATCTCCGGATCGAACACGGTGCGCAGCTGGTCCCACGCCAGCTTTTCCACATCCGCATCGGTGGCGTCGGCGGCCACCTCGATCGGCGCCGGCCGCTCCTTGCCCAGCGCATCGGCATCGTTGCCGGCAATGCGGAACAGGTTGCCTTCCACGTAGACGGTGAAACTGCCGCCCAGCGCCTGAGTGATGTAACCGATCTGACCGGCCGGCAGACTTACCGCCTCACCTTGCGGCACCATGACGGCGCTGCAGTCACGCAACAGGGTGAAGGGTTCGCTGCTCAGACTGAAACCACTCATGCCACTTGCCAATCCCGTATC
This sequence comes from Rhodanobacter sp., assembly GCA_035566635.1. Classification (GTDB taxonomy): domain Bacteria; phylum Pseudomonadota; class Gammaproteobacteria; order Xanthomonadales; family Rhodanobacteraceae; genus Rhodanobacter. Next base: position 66,142 of record DATMQY010000009.1, on the reverse strand, counting down.
TGCAGGTCCGACGACACGTCGAACCCAGGTTGTCTATTATGCCGCCCGCCGCACGGCCACGCTTGTTTCATATCAGGCTTGTTCAGATCAGGTCGGAATCGCCGAACACAAGGGAAGAGCGGCGGATGACCGGCTGCTGCGGCAAGTTATGATGGCCGCTTTGCCCGATGGACAAACGCATGCTTCCAGCCACCCTGCCGTGTCGCCGCCGATGAGTGTGCGCAACATTCTGCTGTCTGTGTTCGCGCTGTTCAGCGCCGTCATGCTGGGACTCGCCGCCGGTGCGGTGTGGATGGTGGTGACGCTGTATCTGCGGCATCCGCTGCCGTGGCTGGTGCTGCCGATCGGCGCACTGCTGGCCTGGACCATCCGCAGCTGCGTACGTCCGGCCGGGATCGGTGCGGCATGGCTGGCGGCGTGTGCCACAGCGCTGGCGGCGATCTACGTCAACATGCTGATCGCCGCAGTGCTGATTGCCGGCAACATGGGCATGGGCCTGATCGATGCCATCCGCACGGCCGGCAACGGCATGCTGTGGCAATTGGCGCGAATGGCGCTGTCGCCGGCCGATATCGGCTGGCTCGCGCTGGCGATGCTGCTGGCCGCGTGGCTGGCCTGGCGCGCGCCGCGCAAGCGCTGATGCGCCGGCGCGGCTGAAGCCGGATCAGGCGTCGATCGCCTTCAGCTCTGTCACCAGTTCGCCCATCGCGGCCTGGCCGTCGCCGTACAGCATGCGCGTGTTGTCGGCGTAGAACAGCGCGTTCTCGATCCCGGCAAAACCGGTACCCTTGCCGCGCTTGATCACGATCACGTGCTTAGCCGCACTCACGTCGAGAATCGGCATGCCGTAGATTGGCGAAGCCGGATCGGTCTTGGCCAGCGGATTCACCACGTCGTTCGCGCCGATCACCAGCGCCACGTCGGTGGCCGGAAACTCCGGATTGATGTCGTCCATGTCGGCGATCAGGTCGTACGGCACGCCGGCCTCGGCCAGCAGCACGTTCATGTGACCGGGCATGCGACCGGCGACCGGATGGATCGCGAACTTCACCTTCACCCCGCGCTTGATCAGCAACTGGGCGAACTCCCACACCTTGTGCTGCGCCTGCGCCACCGCGAGACCGTAGCCGGGCACGATCACCACACGCTCGGCGTAAGCCATCATTACCGCCGCGTCGGCCGCATCGACCGGCTTCTGCGCGCCTTCGATCGTCTGCGCCTCGCCACCGGCCGCGCCGAAGCTGCCGAACAGCACGTTGCCGATCGAGCGGTTCATCGCCTTGGCCATCAACTGGGTCAGCAGCGTGCCGGCCGCACCGACCACCATGCCGGCGATGATCATCGCCTCGTTGCCCAGCACGAAACCCTCGAACGCCACCGCCAAGCCGGTGAACGCGTTGTACAGCGAGATCACCACCGGCATGTCGGCACCGCCGATCGGCAACGTCATCATCAGGCCGAACAACAGCGCCAGCGCGAAGAACGCCACGATCAGCGTCAGGCTGGCATGACCTGTCGCCAGCAGGATGCCGACAATGACCGCCGTCGCCAGCAGCAGCAGATTGACCGCGCGCTGGCCTGCAAACACGAAGCGCTTGTCCAGCCAGCCCTGCAGCTTGGCGAATGCGATCAGCGAACCGGAAAAGCTCACCGCGCCGATCAGCGCACCGAGCACGCCCAGCGCCAGTTCGACCGGCGACAGCGCGGTAAGGGCCTGTAGCGGCGGCAGCGCATTGATCGCCCAGCTCTCCGGCCGCAGCGGCGAAGTGTCCGGAATGCCCGGCGGATGCAGCAAGACCAGTGTACGCACATGGCCGATCAGCTCGACCGCGCCGATTGCCGCCGCCGCACCGCCGCCCATACCGTTGTACAGCGCCACCATCTGCGGCATCGCGGTCATCGCCACGCGTTTGCCGCTCCACCAGGCGGCACTGACGCCGATCAGCACCGCGGCGATGATCAGGCCCCGATTCTGCATGTCCGGCAGGAAGAACGTGGCCAGCACCGCCAGCAGCATGCCGTAGCCAGCCCACACGATGCCGCCGCGCGCGGTGCGCGGCGAACTCATGCGTTTCAGACCCAGGATGAACAGCAGCGCGGCAAGGAAATAACAGGCCTTGATCAGGATCGGCAGCCAGCTCATCAGTGGCTCCCCTTGCCGGCGTCCGGCTTGCTGGGCTTGAACATCTCCAGCATCCGCTCGGTCACCACATAGCCGCCGGCGGCGTTGCCGGCACCGAGCAGCACGCCGATGAAGCCGATGGTGATCTCGAACGGCGTCTGCGCGTGGCCTAGCGCAATCATCGCCCCAACCAGCACAATGCCGTGGACAAAGTTGGAACCGGACATCAGCGGCGTGTGCAGGATCACCGGCACCCGCGCGATGATTTCATAGCCGGTAAACGCGGCCAGCATGAAGATATACAGCGCCAGGAAACCGTCGATCATGACCCCACCCCGCCAGGACTCAGTTGAATTTGCATCATACGGATGTGGGTCAACCCGTGCGAGCCTGCCGCGTTGAACACGGGAGTCGAACCGCTGGAGCCTGAGAATGCGCCACCTGACGATGCGGAGTCCGCGGCCATGAACAGCATGGTCAGCACCCTCGACGCAGGCATGTTGCACGATGACGTGCGCGAAACGCCGGCCACACTGGATGCGTTCCTCGCGCAGGTCGAACGGCGTGCGTTCCGCATGGCCGAGCTGCAGCTGCGCCATCGCGAGGACGCCATGGACGCGGTGCAGGACGCCATGCTGCGGCTGGTGAAGCACTATCGCGACAAGCCCGCCGCGGAATGGCCGCCGCTGTTCTGGGGCATTCTGCGCCGGCGCGTGGTCGATCTGCAGCGCCGCCGCAAGGTGCGCTCGATCGTGGTCGGCTGGCTCGGCGGTGGCCGCGACGATGACGGCGACGAAATGCCGACGTGGGAGCCCGCTGATCCATCCCCCGGCCCGCTCGACCGGCTGCGTGATGTGCAGTCGTATGCCGACATGGCCACCGCGGTAAGACAGCTGCCGCAGCGCCAGCGCGAGGCTTTCATGTTGCGCATGCTGGAAGGGCTGGACGTGGCGGAAACCGCCCGCGCCATGGGCTGCTCCGAAGGCAGCGTGAAAACACATCTGTCACGCGCGATGCATCATTTGCGCGATCAACTGGAGGACTGGCGATGACTTCGCCCAACAACCACCTGCCCGATGACAAGCGGCCCAACACCCCACTCGAACAGCACGCCCGCGAGCTGTGGCACGAGGCCGCCCAGCGCATCGATCCGGCCACCGCCGGGCGCCTGCGCGCGGTACGCCGGCAGGCTTTGGAATCGACACGTGCGCCGGCGTACCACACCGCCCGCTGGTTGATTCCCACCGGCGCCTTCGCGGCGATCGCGCTGGCCGCGATGATGGTGTGGCAGCCGTTGCCGCAGCACGCCGCAAGCCCATCGATACAGGCCGTCAGCGCCACCGACCCCTCCGCCGAGCAGGACAACGACCTGCCGCCGGATGCCGACAAGACCGACCCGAACCTCTACCAGAACCTAGACTTCTACGGCTGGCTGGCTGCCAACAACAGCCAGCCGGCAACCCGCTGAGCCATGACCAGACTTCTTCGCTCGATCACCTCCCTGCTGCTTGCCGCGTTGCTCGGCAGCGTCGTCACGGCGCCGTTGCATGCGCAGAACGCACCGCCACCGCGTGACGAGATGCCGGCACCGCCACCGCGTTCGTGGAACAGCCTCGACCCGGCCCAGCGCGAAGTGCTGGCACCGTTGCAGAAAGAGTGGGACAGCATGCCGCCGCGCAAGCAGGCACGCATGCTGAAACGCTCCGAGCACTGGGTCGCCCTGCCGCCGCAAAAACGCGAGGAAGTTCGCCAGCGGATTACCCGCTGGCAGCAGATGACGCCGGATCAGCGTCAGCAGGCGCGCGAAAACATGCGCAAATTCCACCAGCTATCGCCGTTGCAGCGCGAACAGCTGCATGCCACCTTCGAGCGCTTCCAGCAGATGCCGCCTGCGCAGCGCGAAAAACTGATCCGCGAATGGCGTGCGCTGCCGCCCGCGCAGCGCCTGCACTGGAACGAGCGTGCCGGCCACAATGGCCCACTGCCGCCTGGCGGCCCTGGCCGGCCCTGACCCACCCACCGCCCCCGACTTGCGCGGGGCGGCCGTTGTTCACCAGACACACCATCTCAGGAAGGCACTATTGTGCGCGAGCAGCGCGCTAGGCTGTACCGTCCTGCTACGCATCGCCAACGCAAGTGCTTGATCCGTCATGCCGATCAACTGGCGAGGCTGCCGTCACGCGGGTAAACTGTGCGGTTCAGCGGATTGCACTTCCTGCTTCACGAATGACGGTATCCACGCCATGAGCGGCAAACTCTTCATCAAGACCCACGGCTGCCAGATGAACGAGTACGACTCGGCCAAGATGGCTGACGTGCTGAAGGCCTCGCACGGCATGGAGCTGACCCAGGATGAGGCCGAGGCGGACGTGATCCTGATCAACACCTGCTCGATCCGCGAGAAGGCCCAGGAAAAGGTGTTCAGCCAGCTCGGCCGCTGGAAGCAGCACAAGAAGGACGGCAAGCCGGTGCTGATCGGCGTCGGTGGCTGCGTGGCGAGTCAGGAAGGTGAGGCGATCGTCAAGCGTGCACCGTATGTGGATCTGGTGTTCGGCCCGCAGACCCTGCATCGGTTGCCCGAGCTGATCGAGAAGCAGCGCGCCAGCGGTTTGCCACAGGTGGACATCAGCTTTCCCGAGATCGAGAAGTTCGACCGTCTGCCGGAACCACGCGCCGAAGGCCCGACCGCGTTCGTGTCGATCATGGAAGGCTGCTCGAAGTACTGCAGCTACTGCGTGGTGCCATACACCCGCGGCGAGGAACTCAGCCGCCCCTTCGACGACGTGATCGTCGAAGTCGCCAAGCTCGCCGCCCAGGGTGTGCGTGAGGTGAACCTGCTCGGCCAGAACGTCAACGCGTATCGCGGACCCACCCATGACGGCGGCATCGCCGACCTCGCCGTGCTGATCCACGCCATCGCGCAGATCGACGGCATCGGCCGCATCCGCTTCACCACCTCGCATCCGCTGGAATTCTCCGACTCGCTGATCGAGGCCTATGCGAACGTGCCACAGCTGGCCAACTACCTGCATCTGCCGGTGCAGGCCGGCTCAGACCGCATCCTCAGCGCGATGAAGCGCGGCTACACCGCGATCGAGTTCAAGCAGAAGATCCGCAAGCTGCGCGCGGTGCGTCCTGACATCTGTGTGTCGTCCGATTTCATCGTCGGCTTCCCTGGCGAGACCGACGAGGATTTCGAAAAGACCATGAAGCTGATCGACGACATCGGCTTCGACCAGAGCTTCTCTTTCATCTTCTCCTCGCGCCCTGGCACCCCGGCGGCGAACCTCGCCGACGACACCCCGGCCACGGAAAAACACGCACGACTGACCCGGCTGCAGGCCGCGATCAACGCCAATGCGAAGCGGATCAGCCAGGCGATGATCGGCAGCGTGCAGCGCGTGCTGGTGGAAAAGCCGAGTACCCGCGACCCGAGCGAACTGACTGGCCGCACCGAGAACATGCGCTTCGTCAATTTCCCCGGCAACCCGCGCCTGATCGGCCAGTTCGTCGACGTGGAGATCACCGAAGCAATGAGCAACTCGCTGCGTGGGCGGGTGAAAATCGCCGACGTCGCCGCCGCCTGATCTTTGCCCTCTCCTCTGCTTGCCCCAAAGGGACTTCCTTCGGTCGCAAGGGAGGAGCCAAAATCCGAATCCCGAGATCTCATGACCAACGGCCTCAACCAGCGCGACTTCACCCTCGACTCTGAGGACAACGCCCGCCTCGCGAACCTGTGCGGGCCGTTCGACGAACACCTGCGCCAGATCGAACTGCGCCTTGGCGTGGAGATCAACCACCGCGGCAGCATTTTCCAGGTGATCGGCGAAGACGCTCCCGCGAGGGCGGCCGAGAAAGTGCTGCGCGCGCTGTATGCCACTACCGAAGACGAATCGCTCACCGGTGCGCGGATCAACCTGCATCTGGCCGAATCCGGCATCGACGCGATCACCGAGGCGTCGGCCGAAGGCACTCAGGAAGTGGCGATCAAGGTCAAGCGCGGCGTGATCAAGGGCCGCGGCGCGAACCAGGCGCGCTACCTGCACGCGATCGCCAGTCACGACATCAACTTCGGCGTGGGTCCGGCCGGCACCGGCAAGACCTATCTGGCCGTAGCCAGTGCGGTCGAGGCGCTGGAGGCTAACCGAGTGCAGCGTTTGCTGCTGGTGCGCCCGGCGGTCGAGGCCGGCGAGAAACTCGGCTTCCTGCCCGGCGACCTGTCGCAGAAAGTCGATCCCTATCTGCGCCCGCTCTACGACGCGCTGTACGAAATGCTGGGCTTCGAGAAGGTGGCCAAGCTGATCGAGCGCAACGTGATCGAAATCGCGCCGCTGGCGTATATGCGCGGGCGCACCCTCAACGATTCCTACGTGATCCTCGACGAGGCGCAGAACACCACGGTCGAGCAGATGAAGATGTTCCTCACCCGCATCGGCTTCGGCACCGTCGCCGTGATCACCGGCGACGTCACTCAGGTCGACCTGCCGCGCAGCACGCGATCCGGCCTGCGCCAAGCAGTGGAAGTATTGCGCGGGGTCAGCGGCATCAGTTTCACCTTCTTCACCTCGCGCGACGTGGTGCGCCACCCACTGGTGGCGAAGATCGTGCGCGCGTACGAGGCGTTCGAGCAGAAGGAAGAGGACGCTCCATGAACCAGCAGGTTGCGCTCTCCGTCGGCTACGTGGTGCCGCGCGCCGGCCTGCCCGCACCTGTCAGTTTCCGCCGCTGGGTGGAAGCGGCGCTGCATGGCGCGAAACGTCGCAAGCCGGCGGAGCTGGCGATCCGCATCGTCGATGCCGACGAAGGCCGTGCGCTCAACCATGACTATCGCGGCAAGGACTACGCCACCAACGTGTTGTCGTTCCCCGTCGAATTGCCGCCCGGCGTGGTCTTGCCGCTGATCGGCGACCTCGCGATCTGCGCGCCGGTGGTGCTGCGCGAGGCCACTGAGCAAGGCAAGCTGCCGCGCGATCACTGGGCTCACCTGACCATCCACGGCGTACTGCACCTGCTTGGCTACGACCACATCGAAGACGGCGAAGCCGAAGCGATGGAAGCGCTGGAAACCCGCATTCTGGCCGGTCTCGGAATCGCCGACCCGTACGCCTGACAACACACCCTTTCACCCCGTTAGGCCCCCGCGGCACGGGAGGCAGGTTCGAGCTTGTGCCCTGAACCGTCACGATTTTTCCGCTAGAATCGGCCTTCCGCCCGGTTTCGGGCTGCACTCAAACGATTGATGAACGACGACCCTGGCAGTACCAGCGGCCCGGCACACCGCACCTGGTGGGATCGGCTGGGCCACATGTTCTCCGGCGAGCCGCGCAACCGCAGCGAACTGATCGAGGAGTTGCGCTCCGCCCAGACCAAAGGACTGCTGTCCGTCGATACCCTCACCATGGTCGAGGGTGCGATCAAGGTCACCGAACTGAGCGTGGACGACGTGATGGTTCCGCGCGCACAGATCGTGATGCTGGCGGCCGAGTCGCCGCTGCCCGACATCCTCGCCGCCATGGTCGAGTCGGGCCACTCGCGCTTTCCCGTGCATGGCGACGACAAGGACGAGATCCTCGGCATCCTGCTGGCCAAGGATCTGCTGAAGTTCTTCGGTGCTACCGAACATTTCGACATCAACACGATCCTGCGTCCGGCGGTGCTGATTCCCGAATCGATGCGCCTGAATGTGCTGCTGGAGGAATTCCGGCGGTCGCGCAACCACATGGCGCTGGTGGTCAACGAATACGGCGGTGTCGCCGGCCTGATCACCATCGAGGACGTGCTCGAACAGATCGTCGGCGAGATCGACGACGAACACGACGACGAGGAAGAACCCGCTCTGATGCACGAACAGCCCGGCGGTGACTGGCTGGTCAGCGCACTGACCCCGATCGAAGATTTCAATGAGCAGACCGGCGCCGAGTTCTCGGACGAGGAGTACGACACCGTCGGCGGCATGGTCACCTCCGAATTCGGCCACCTGCCCGAAGTCGACGAAGAGGTCCGCATCGGCGACTACCTGTTCCACGTCACCCAGGCCGATGACCGCCGCGTGCAGGAGTTCCGCGTCGTAAGACAGTAGCAGCGAACTCTGTACGGGATACTCCGGGTTTTCTTTAAAACCATTCGCGCACAAGGTGCGCTCCTACGCACATCCAACGATAGGCCGCATGAACCTGATCAGCCGAACCCTCCTGCTACTCGTGCTGCTGATGCTGGTCATGCTCGCACCAGCCCACGCCAGCGTCGCCAACGCACCTGGCGCCAACATCGAGGTGTCGTTGATCACCTACGGTCCCGGCGAAACTTACTGGGAGCGCTTCGGCCACGATGCGATCGAGCTGCGCGACAGCGCCTCGGGCGAAGCGATCAGCTTCAACTACGGCGTGTTTGATTTCAACGAGTCGAACTTCTTCCTGAACTTCGCTCGCGGCCGCATGCACTATCTGATGGACGCGGCGCCCAGCAGCATCGACCAGAGCTACTACGTCGAAGCGGGTCGTTCGGTGACACGTCAGCGACTGACACTCACAGCCGACCAGACCGCTGCACTGCGCGACTTCCTGCTGTGGAACCTGCGCCCGGAAAATGCCGGCTATAAGTACGACTACTACGTCGACAACTGCACCACCCGCGTGCGCGACGCGCTGGACAAGGCGCTCGGCGGCGTGCTGAAAACCCAACTCGGCGCACGCGCCGGCGGCATGACGTTCCGCCAGCAGACTGCCCGCCTGATGAGCGCGCAGCCATGGCTGATGTTGGTGATGGATCTGGGCCTGGGCCCGTATGCCGATCAGCCGCTCAACGCGTGGCAGGAAAGTTTTCTGCCCGAGGTGTTGCAGGCGCAACTGCGCAAAGTACGCATCGACAACGGCCATGGTGGACTGCAGCCGCTGCTGCAGAGCGAACAACTCGTCTCGCCGAACCGACTGGACGTGCCGCCGTCCGCTGCGCCCGACCTGCGCCTTCCGCTGGCGCTGGCCGGCCTGCTCCTCGGCGCGCTGATCGTTCTGACGCGACGTAGATGGCCGAGCGTCTACGCGTTGTTCGGCACGCTGTATCTGCTCTTCGCCGGCATCATCGGCCTGGTCTTGCTGGCGCTGTGGACGCTGACCACTCACCACTCGGCATGGAGCAACGCCAACCTGCTGCTGTTCAACCCGCTCGCATTCCTGCTGCTGCCGACGTTGTGGCGCTCACGCCGCGGCTTCGCCGCCTCACGCTTCATGGATGGCGTGATCGCGCTGCAACTGCTCGCCATCGTGATCGCGGTGCTGCTGCACCTGCTGCCCGGCACCGTGCAGCAGAACCAGCCGTGGCTGCTGTTCGCGCTGCCGTGCTGGCTGACGCTGGCCTGGAGCCTGCGCCGAAACCGGTAACGTCCGGCGCAGTGCAATTGCCCCGTCTTCCGGCGCGGGGCATGATGCGCGCATGAACCTGATCACCCCGCCACCGCCGCTTGTGCCGCCGACCACCGACCAGCCGATGGTGGTCAACTGCGTCGCCTATCGGAACGACGGCAGCCGGATCGGCGAGATCACCCTAGACACGATCAGCGACGTGCTGGCACAGCCAGACACCTTCGTGTGGGTCGGCTTGCACGAGCCTGATGAAGCGCTGCTGCTGAAGCTGCAGGAGGAGTTCGGCCTGCACGACCTGGCCATCGAGGACGCGCACAACGCTCACCAGCGCACCAAGATCGACGCCTACGGCGACTCGCTGTTCCTGGTCGTGCAGACCGCGCAACTGATCAACACCCGGCTCGCGTTCGGCGAGACGCACATCTTTCTCGGCCCGCGTTATCTCGTCACCGTGCGACACGGCGCCTCGCTGTCCTATGCACCTGCGCGGCGCGATTGCGAGCATGCACCGCATCTGCTCGCGCTGGGCCCAAGCTATGCGCTGTATGGCGTACTCGACTTCATCGTCGACAACTTGCTGCCGATCGTGCGCGACTTCCGCGAGGAACTGCAGAAGCTGGAGCAGGACATCTTCGTCGACACGTTCAACCGCGGAACGGTGCGGCGGCTGTACGACATGCAACGCGATCTGATGACACTGCGCCTCGCGGTGGCGCCGCTGCAGGATGTCATCAGCCAACTGGTGAAACTGCATCCCAAGCTGATTCCGGACGAGTTGCGCGCGTATTTCAGCGACGTATATGACCATGTGTTCCGGGTCAACGAGGCGATCAGCGCGATGCGCGAGATGCTCAACGCTGCGATCAACGTCAACCTCTCGCTGGTCACCCTGGGCCAGAACGAGGTGATGAAAAAACTCGCCGGCTACGCCGCGATGCTCGCCGTGCCCACCCTGTTCACCAGCTGGTACGGCATGAACTTCACTCACATGCCCGAGCTCAGCCAGCCCTGGGCCTACCCCGCAATCATCACGGTCGTCGCCTGCGTCGTAGGCACCATTTACCTCGCACTCAAACGGGCGAAGTGGCTGTGAACCCATCGTAGGAGCGCACCCTGTGCGCGAGCATTCTCGCAAGATGCAGCAAGAGCGTCGCGCACAAGATGCGCTCCTACATAGATTCGAGCCGCTCGCCACTGGGATCGTTTTCCCGGGCCTGCCATGTTTTCCACATGTCGAATCCTCCGGGCCATCAAGCACTACGCAAAGGCCGCATGTCTCTTCCGGGGCAAATCTATCTGCTGACAACCACGACGGCGGATCGTACGCCATGGTTTCTCAACAGGGACTTCGCCCTGGCAACATGTCGACTGATGATCGAATCCAGGACATGGGGTGATGCACGCCCGCTCTGCTGGGTGCTGATGCCAGATCACTGGCATGGACTGGTCGAACTGGGCGAACGGGACGACCTCTCGCTGATCATAAATCGTTTCAAGTCAGTCACCAGCAAGCGCATCAGGCAAGCGGAAAAGATCAGCCGAATCTGGGCTCGGGGCTTCCACGACCATGCACTGCGGCGCGATGAAGATATCCACGCCGCAGCCCGCTACATCATCGCCAATCCATTGCGCGCAAAACTCGTCGACCGAATAGGTGACTACCCCTATTGGGATTGCGTCTGGTTGTAGGAGCGCACCCTGCGCGCGTTGCTCTTCTTGCATCTCGCGAAAACCGTTCGCGCACAAGGTGCGCTCCTACCCGCAAAAACAAAAACGGCGACCCGAAGGTCGCCGTTTTCATCACAACGTACCGATCAATGCGACGCCGCTTTCGGTGCATCCTTGGCCGTCCATTTCTTCAGCCAGTCGTTCACCGCATCGTGCCACTGCACGCTGTTGTGCGGTTTCAGCACCCAGTGGTTCTCGTCCGGGAAGGTGAGGAATTCGCTGGGAATGCCGCGACGCTGCATGGCGGTGAATGCGCCCAGGCCCTGGGTGATCGGGATACGGAAATCGTTGCCGCTGTGCACCACCAGCATCGGCACGCGCCAGTCCTTGACGTGGTTCAGCGGGTTGAACTTCTCGTAGCTCTCCGGATGCTCGTACGCGGTGCCGCCGTTCTCGCGCTCCTCGAACCACAGCTCTTCGGTGTCGTAGTACATCGCTCGCGTATCGAACACGCCGTCGTGGTCGATCAGGCATTTCCACGGCTGGTTCCACACGCCAGCGATCCAGTACGTCATGTAACCGCCGTAGCTAGCGCCGAGCGCGCAGGCACGATCACCGTCGAGGAAGCTGTACTTGTCCAGCGCGGCCTTCCAGCCGAGCTTCAGATCCTCCAGCGGCTTGCCACCCCAGTCACCGGAAATCGCGTCGGTGAAGGCCTGACCGTAACCGGTGGAACCGTGGAAATTCACCGTTACTACGGCGAAACCCTGGCCGGCATAGGTCTGCGGATTCCAGCGATAACTCCAGCCGTTCTCCATCGCGCCCTGCGGACCACCGTGAATGATGAACGCGACCGGATAGGTCTTGCCGCTCTGGTAGTCGACCGGCTTGACCACGTAACCCTGCACGGTCTCGTTGTTCGCGCCCTTGAAGTTGAAGAACTCGAAATCGCCGACCTTCGCGTTCTTCAGAGCCGCCGCGTTGTAATGGGTGACCTGTTTCAGCGCGCTACCGTCGGTGGTGGCCTGGCTCACATCAAGCGTGTAGACGTCGGCCGGCCGTTTCAGATCATCGCGCGTCAGCAGCAGCTTGCCGGCGGCCATCGAATAGCCGCCCACCGCGCCTTCTCCACTCAGCCGGCTGACCTCGCCGTTGGCCACGTCGATAGCGAACAGCGGATGCTGACCTTCGTCATCGGCGGTGGCATACAAGGTCTTGCCGTCAGCTGAAATCGACAGACCGCTCGGTGAGCGATCCCACTTCGGAGCCACCTCGCGCTTCGTGCCACTGGCCAGATCCAGCGCCATGATCGCGAAGCGATCCGCCTCGAAGCCCGGCGTCTTCATCGCCAGGTAATACAGCGTCTTGCCGTCCGGCGACGCCACCGGAAATGCATCCCACGCCTTGTTGTCGGCAGTGAGATTCTTCGGCGCAGCCGAGCCATCGGCCGGCACGCTGTACACGTCGAAATTGGTCGACCACGGCTCGCTGGTGCCGGCAATACGCACGTCGAAATACACACGCTTGCCATCGGGCGCAAAGCTGAACTCACTCTCGTCGCCAAACGGCTTGCTCGGCACGTCGCCGTCGATACCGCGACTCAGCAGCTTCGGCTCTGCCGCCAATTGCCCCTTGCCATCGAAGCTGCCGACAAACAGCTGGTTGCGCCGACCATTGGCCCAGGTATCCCAATGCCGCACGAACAGCTTGGTGTACAGCGTGCCGCTGGCCTTGTCCTTGTCGCGCGCCGCACCACGCTGCTGGGTGCACGCCAACGTGGCGCAATCGGTGAACACCTCATACGACAGCAGTACCTGCCTGCCATCCGGCGACAGCTTGTAGCCGCCCAGATCCAGCACACCATGACTCACCTGCGTGGCCGCCGCATGCTTGGCGAGGTTCAAGCCATCCTTGCCGCCCAGATCCACCCGCCACAACTGCGCCACACCCTTCACCGGCGCCACGTAATACAAGCTGCGGCCATCCGCCGACCAGCGCGCCGAACCGCCCTTCTCCAGCACCTTCACCGGCTGGCCGTCCTTACCCGACAGGTCGAGCACATAAATCGCGTTAACACCCTTGTTCGCGGCGTAATCCGTGCTGCGCACGCCAAACGCGGCATAGCGCCCATCCGGCGAAAGCTGCGGATCGCCGACCCGATCCATCATCACCAGATCGCGCACATTGAACGCATGCGCTCCCTCGGTCTTGGCGAACGTCGTGTCCACAACATCACCCGCCATCGCAGGCGCAGCCACCAGCGCAAGCAGCAGCGCGGCAATCAGAGGTTTCATGGGAGTTCCTTGGGTGGTGAAAGCAGTGACGGTAAGCGCGCTCCGTAGCTAGCGCAACCCTGCGATCCAGACTATATCTGAGCCGCATCAACTTCCGGCTACCCCGTGCCTTAAGCCGTACATGACCCGACACCGGGCTGTGTATCATCAACAGCTTTGAAGACATCGATCCGCACGCAAGGGGAACGGATTCATGGAAACACGCGGATACCAGCTCGGCTACCGCAGCGATATCGAGGGCCTTCGCGCCATCGCGATCCTGCTGGTGGTGGCCGCACACGCCAAGGTCTCCTGGCTCGCCGGTGGATTCATCGGCGTTGACGTGTTCTTCGTCCTGTCCGGCTACCTGATCACCGGCCTGCTGCTGCAGGAAATCGACAGGACCGGTCACCTGCGATTCCTGAATTTCTACGCGCGCCGGCTGCGCAGGTTGCTGCCGGCACTGCTGCTGGTACTCGTGTGCACCTGCCTGCTGGCTGCCGTCGTACTGGCACCAGGTGAACAGGGCGGTCAGGCCATCGCGGCAGCCACGGCCTCGACCTGGCTGAGCAATATCCATTTCGCCTTCGCCAAGCTCGATTATTTCGGCCCCGGCGCCGCCAGCAACCTGTTTCTGCATACATGGTCGCTCGGTGTTGAAGAGCAATTCTATTTGGTCTGGCCGGCATTGATGGTGTGGACTCTCGGAGTATGGCGCAGCAACAGGAGCCATAACGGGCGATTGAGAGCGGTCATGCTGGCGATAGCCGTAATGAGCTTGCTCGCATGCATGACCATGACGCGTGCAGCGCCGCAAATGGCGTTCTACATGATGCCGTTGCGTGCATGGCAGTTCGCAGCAGGTGCACTGGTGTGGCTGTACTTCAATTCGACCGAAGCTCGTGACAAGGACAGGTCACCGCAACCTGGCGGACTCATCGTCAGTCGTTGTGCGGGCTGGCTCGGATTGGGATTGATCGTGGCGTCGGCACTGTGGTTCGACGCGAACATGGCCTACCCTGGATGGCGTTCGTTATTGCCCACCGTGGGGGCTGCAGCGATCATCGCGGCGGGCGTGCGCGACGGCAGCTCAGGCATCTCGCGCGTCCTGTCCAGGCGGCCTTTGCAGGCCATCGGTCGCGTTTCGTATTCCTGGTATCTGTGGCACTGGCCGGTGCTTTTGCTGGGAGGCGCACTTGTCTCCACGGAGACCTCGACCTACCGCGCGGGATTGGTTGGCTTGTCGCTCTTGTTTGCCGTGATGTCGTATCACTGGGTCGAATCGCCGATTCGCCATCAGGCTCGATGGATCGTGCGGCCGGGCGTTACCGTGCTTACGGCCGTCGTGCTCATGATGACTGCCAACGTACTGTGCATCGCTTGGGCCAACACCGCGTCGAAATGGCTTGGTAGCCCGATTCAACAACACTATGCAAAAGCACAAGTCGATGCACCCGTCATCTACTTGATGGGTTGCGATGACTGGTACCGCAGTGACGAAGTGCACGCGTGCGCCTTCGGGTCAAATACCGCCACGCATACAGCGGTGCTGATGGGCGACAGCGTCGGCGCGCAATGGTTTCCGGCGATTGCCACCGCATTGGACCGGCCCGATTGGCGACTACTGGTTCTGACCAAGTCGGCGTGCCCCATGGTAGACGAATCATTCTTCTACCCACGGATCGGCCGGGAATACGTCGAGTGCACCACTTGGCGCAGACAAGCGTTGCAGATGGTTGCTGCACTGCGACCAGATATCGTCGTACTGGGATCCGACTCGAACTACGACTTTGATCACACCCAATCAGTCGAGGGCACCGCACGACTATTGAAGACCATCAGCGAAGCTACTGGCCATATCTACATTCTGCGCGGAACGCCACATCTACCTTTCAATGGACCTGCCTGTTTGTCCGCGCAGAGCTGGCTTCCATGGCTGCATATACGACAGCACCGGTGCGAAGCGCCTGCATACAGCAAACAGGACGACGATGCATACCAATGGCTAATGCAAGCCAGCAAACGTTTTAACAACGTCGCCATACTTGACTTGAACAACGCCGTCTGTCCCGGCGGCGAGTGCAAGGCTGAACGCAATGGCGTAGTTGTCTTCCGGGATTCGCAACACTTGACGGCCACCTTCGTCGAGTCACTCAGCGAGGATCTCGCCCAGCAACTTGGCGTTGAAGGGCCAGCGACGAAATCCACTCACGCCTCATCCGACATGCCGGATGCCAGCACCAACCTACGTGGAGCCTGGCAGCCGCCAGCGGTGAACACATCGGACAGATGACGCGAAGCGTCCAATGTCGTTTCGTGATCTTTGTCGCATTACTGACACTCAGCGACCGCACAAACCTATCCCAATCGCAGTCGTCAGGGTTCGAAGGGCTGGTTGGTACAAAACATGCCTGCCATGCTCAACTCACAGGGGGACTTCACCATGTTGCACCGACGCATGTCTGCCGGTTTCACCTTGATCGAATTGATGATTGTCGTGGCGATCATCGCGATCCTCGCCGCCATCGCCATCCCGGCCTATCAGGACTATCTGATCCGAAGCCAGGTCAGCGAAGGCATGCTTCTGTCCACTGGCGCCAAGGCGGCGGAATGGGACTTCATCTCCAATACCGGACGACTTCCCAAGTCCAATGCGTCCGCGGGGCTGGCAAATAGCACATCGATCCTTGGCCAATATGTTTCCGGCGTGGATCTTTTCCCTGCCGGCAAGGTCACGATTGCATTCCACACCCCGAAAGCCAATACGCTCATTCAAAACAGCACCCTGGTACTTTCCGCCATCACCCAGGCCGGCAGCATCGCCTGGAGCTGCAACGGGGGAACCGTGGCGGACAAATACCTGCCCTCTACCTGCCACAAGTAGCGTCGTCGACTCATGCAGCTGCTGCACAAAACTGACTGCCTGCGTCACTAAGTGCCTGAGACTGACAGAATCGCGTGCTGCTTTTGTGCACATTTCCGGGATCTCGCAAGCTTGAATGACGAACGGTTGCCGGCTTTCGTGACCACGTGCACAATCCTTTCACCCACAAATATGTGGGAATACACCTGCTGCAGAAATGGCACATAACCTGCTTGATTCTGCAGCGAGCTTCCTGGTCGTTCCTGACCATGAGTTATGGGGTCCGATCCCGCCTAGGGGGATACGGGACTGGGGCTCAGGGGGCATCACACGGTTAGCTAACCAAAACAGAGGAACCACCATGAAGAACATGCAGAAAGGCTTTACCCTGATCGAATTGATGATCGTGGTTGCGATCATCGCGATCCTCGCCGCTATCGCCATCCCGGCCTATCAGGACTACCTGATCCGCACGCAGGTCTCCGAAGGTGCCGTGCTGGCTGATGGCGCGAAGACCGCCGTTGGCGAGTACTACAGCAACCGGGGTGCTTTCCCCCCTGCCAATTCGTCTGCAGGCCTTGCTACCCCAGCCAGCATCTCCGGCCAGTACGTGACCAGTGTCACGGTGACATCTGGAAAAATCACGGCTGCCTACGGCGGCTTGAAAGCCAATAAGGTACTTACCGCAACGACGAACCTGGTCATGTCGCCGGTCACGCATACTGGCAGCATTGAATGGCACTGTGGCGGCAATGTTCCGTCCAAGTATCTGCCAACATCCTGCCGTTAATTCACTACCGGCACTGTTGGTAACTGGAAGGGCCACCATGCGTGGCCCTTCTTTTTTGGATGGCTCCCATGCTCAAACGTTCAATGGCAGTGCCGCTGTTCTGGCTGCCAAGTCTGCTGACCCTTGCACTCGCCGCTTACTGGCCAGGCCTGAAGGGCGGCTTCTTGTTCGACGATTTCGCCAACCTGCCAACACTGGGCGTCACAGGCCCCGTCGACAGTTGGCCAAGTTTCTGGCGCTATATCACCTCCGGCATTGCCGATCCCACTGGACGCCCGCTAACGCTATTGTCGTTTCTGCTCGACGCCCGCAACTGGCCGGCTGATCCATGCCCGTTCAAGCAGACCAATCTGATCTTGCACCTGTTCAATGCCGTGCTTTTGTATGCCCTGCTCGCACGGCTGGGTCGATCGATGGCGATGGAGACCCCTTGCTACCGCATGGCAGCCTTGATCGGCAGTGCGTTGTGGCTACTGCATCCACTGCTCGTGTCGACCACCCTGTATATCGTGCAGCGCGAAGCCATGCTGCCGGCTACTTGCGTCCTGGCCGGACTGCTGATCTGGCTGCACGGTCGCACCCAACTCGCGGCCGGAAATTCCCGCAGCGGGCTGCTCTGGAGCGTGCTCGGACTGGGCGGCTTCACCCTGTTGGGCGTGCTGGCCAAGGCCAACGGTGTGTTGCTGCCGCTGTATGCGTTGCTGATCGAGATCATCGTGCTGGCTCCAAGGTCCATATGGCCCGTCGGCAAGATGGAGCACCTCCACCGCGTACTCTTGCTTCTCCTGGTTGCCCTTCCCGTTTTTGCGATCTGTACTTATCTGGCCTGGATCGGAGTACACGGCATCCTTGTCGGCGGCAACGCCGGTGGCCGGCCATGGACCTATGCGCAACGACTGTTGACCGAACCGCGCGTGTTGATGGATTACCTGTCACTGTTGTGGTTTCCCCGACCGTTTTCCAGCGGATTGTTCAACGACCAATACGCCGCATCGACCTCATTGATGCATCCTGCCACCACCCTCCCAGCCCTACTTGCAGTACTTGTATTAATCGGCATCGCATGGAAGCTGCGTAAACGCCATCCGGCGCTCGCATTGGCCGGACTGTTCTATTTTTCCGGGCAGCTACTTGAGTCCACCTCGATCCCCCTGGAGCTGTATTTCGAACACCGCAATTATGTGCCGGCTCTGCTGATGTTCTGGCCACTGGGTTTTTGGCTCTCAGACACACGCACGCTGCCGACACTCAAGCGTGGATTGATGCTCGTGCTGCCGTTGGGGCTTGCCATGATGACTCACGCACGAGCCGAGGTATGGGGGAATGTACATACGCAAGCACTCCTCTGGGCGCAGTTGAATCCCGAGTCCCCACGTGCGCAGGCCAATGCAGCGCAAATCGAGATGCAGACCGAACATCCACTGGACGCGATCCGTCGTCTTGAGAAATTGCTCACCACGCAGCCTGACCAGCCGCAGCTGGTCTTCAACCTCATCGGTGCACGCTGCCTGTCCGGAGGAATCAACGACCACGATATCACCGCGGCCCGCAAAGCTATGCAGGGCAGCTCCAACACGGGTTCGTTGTTCGCCCATTGGTTCGACCGTACCCTCCCAGTTGCTATGGCTGGAGGTTGCCCCGGGCTTACACCCGTGGTTTTGCTCGACTTAATCCATACCGGCCTATCGAATCCCGGATTCGCCGCAGCAGGGCCACAGCAGGATCTTATTTATCTCCGTGGCCGGATCGCATTGGCGCAACGTCAACCTGATGCCGCGCTGGCGGACTTCATTCAGGCGCTGGACTTGCAAGTCCGTCCCGGAATGGCACTTGAGGAGGCCGCCAGGCTGGGCGCTGCTGGCTACCCGAGCCAAGGCCTGCTTCTGCTCGATCATTATCAGGCGGTACAGAACAAGACTATGCGGCCCGGCATCGGCATGCCAATGCTTCACGAATGGGTGCTTACGCGACAAAACTACTGGCCGCGTGAGATAGCACATCTGCGCTATCAGCTCAGCCTCGACACCCAGGCCAACAGCACCAATACTGCACCTTCAATCCACAATCAGGGCACCACTCACTGATGCATCTATCATCAAGATTCATCACCTTGCATCGCTGGATTTTGGCGACGGCATTCATCGCCACCATTGCGGTGTACTGGCCCGGTCTGCAGGGCGGATTCGTATTTGATGACTATCCCAACATTGTCGACAACCACGCAGTGCAGCCGCATGATGCGAGCTTTTCTTCGCTGGTAAACGCCGCACTTTCATCGCCCGCAAGCGAGTTCAAACGACCATTGGCCTCGCTGAGCTTTGCCGCCAACTATCTGGTCTCGGGCATTGATCCGTACTGGATGAAACTGACCAACTTGGTCATTCATCTGTTGAACGGTTTGCTGATATTTCTGCTGGCTCGCGCAATGCTGCTGCAGACGCATAGTAGAAACCGACGCTTGCAGCAAGGCACAGTCGCCGCGTTGATTGCTGCGGGCTGGATGCTGCTGCCGATCAACTTAACGGCGGTGTTGTACGTGGTACAGCGCATGGAAAGCATAGCGAACCTTTTTGTGCTGCTGGGATTGATCGGTTACGTAACAGGCCGTCGGCGCATGCTCGACAAGCCAACCGCATCCACCAGCGGATTCATCGTGTGCCTGACCAGCATCACCGTTCCAGTAGCGATTGGAGTGCTGGCCAAGGAGACGGCAGTCTTGCTCCCGTTGTATGCACTATCAATCGAGTGGGCACTGTTCCGCTTTGGCCGAGCAGGAGCCCCTCCCCATCCTGGTCAAAAAAATGAGGCGCAAACCCGTCGATGGGATCTTCGCATCGTCGGTCTATTCCTTCTGGTACTGGTTCTTCCAATGATCGCAGGCTTAGCATGGCTGCTGCCTGGCCTGCTGAAACCGGAAACATGGGCCACTCGCGACTTCACCTTGGGCACTCGTCTGCTCAGCGAGGCGCGCGTCGTGGCCGATTACATCGGTTGGACTTTGATACCGACGCCGGGCGCGCTGTCGTTCTATCACGACGATTTCCGCCTATCGACCGGGTTGCTGGCCCCGTGGACCACGCTCACCAGTATCGTATTTCTTGCCGCCCTGGTTGCGCTGATGCTGCGACTGCGCCCGCGTCGGCCACTAGCCGCGCTCGGCATCGCGTTGTTTCTTGGTTGCCAGCTGCTCACCGGCACTATCCTGCCACTGGAGCTGATCTACGAGCACCGCAACTACTTCGCCAGCTTCGGTCTGCTGTTGGCTATCGTGCCCCTGCTCGCTGCTCCACCTTGTTCATCTGTCCACGAGGGCACCCTCACAACGGGGCCTTCTTCACGTCGTCCTGCGTCCGCAGGAGCGGTTTCAACCGCGATCGAAAGACCACAAGATGCCCAGGCGTTGGCGAACAACAGGCGCACATCAGTCGCGGCTGAAGTCGCTCACACGAATGAACCCAGTGACGCCCTGCCACTAGCTCTGCCCCGCTATGCCCTGCTGGCCGGACTGGTGCTGTGCTGGACGGCGCTGACTGCCCTTACGGCTTACGCTTGGAGCAGCCCACTGCGGCTCGCCGAAGATCTGGCTGCACGTGCACCAAAGTCGCCACGTGCGCAGTATGAGTTAGGCCGCACCTACATCATCTACTCGCACTACGATCCCACTTCGCCATTCACTCGATTGGCCTATGCACCACTCGAAAAGGCTGCTGCGCTGCGAAACGCATCGATCCTCCCCGAGCAGGCTCTGATCTTCATGAATGCACGTATGCAGCTGCCGTTGAAAGACGCATGGTGGAACAGCCTGACCGCCAAGCTGAAAGCTCACAAATCCGGCGTGCAGGATGAAAGTTCGCTCGGCGCATTAACTCAGTGCGCGAGCGAGCATCGTTGTGACCTGCCGCATGATCACATGATCGAAGCATTCATGGCGGCGCTCACACACCCCAATCCGAGTGCACGCCTGCTCGCCATCTATGGTGACTACGCCTGGAATGTGCTGGACGATCACGTCCTTGGCGAGCGCATGACCATGGACGCAGTTCAAGCCAGCCCAAACGAGCCGGCCTATCAAATTACCTTGATCCGCATGCTAACCGCGCAGGGTCGCGTGGGCGAGGCGCGCCAAGCCTTGGAACGGCTGCAACGATTGAATATGGGCGGCCGCCTGAACAGTGATGTCGACGCGCTGCGTATGGGGCTGAGCAAACTGTCGAGCAATTGATCAAAAGTACCATTACGCGTTGAGAGCGAGCAGCGCTTAGACTGTTACTTGCGACCACCTTGAAGCAACGGATAACCAGTGAAACGCGCACTCATTTCTGGAATCACAGGGCAAGACGGTGCCTATCTGGCGGAATTCCTGCTGGCCAAAGGGTACGAAGTTCATGGCATCAAACGCCGTGCCTCCTCGTTCAATACCGAACGTGTCGACCATCTCTACCAGGATCCGCACGACCCCGTGCGCCGATTCTTTCTGCATTACGGCGATCTGACCGATGCCACCAATCTGATTCGGATCATCCAGCAAGTACAGCCTGATGAGATCTATAACCTTGGTGCACAGAGCCACGTGCAAGTGTCGTTCGAAACCCCCGAGTACACCGCCAACACCGATGCCATAGGTACCCTGCGGATGCTGGAAGCAATCCGCATCCTAGGCATGGAACATAAGACGCGTTTCTACCAGGCATCCACTTCTGAGTTGTACGGCAAGGTGCAGCAGACGCCGCAGAATGAGACAACCCCCTTTTATCCGCGCTCGCCATATGGAGTGGCCAAGCTCTACGCCTACTGGATCGTGGTGAATTACCGCGAGGCGTACGGCATCCACGCCAGCAACGGAATCCTGTTCAACCATGAATCGCCACGACGCGGCGAGACCTTCGTTACCCGAAAAATCACTCGCGCACTGGCGCGCATCCACCTTGGTCAACAGGACTGTCTATATCTCGGCAACCTCGACGCTCGTCGTGACTGGGGTCATGCACGCGATTTTGTGGAAGCACAATGGCTGATGTTGCAACAGAACACACCGGAAGACTTCGTCATTGCCACCGGGATCCAACACTCCGTGCGCGAATTCGTCGACTGCGCCGCTGGTGAGCTGGGTGTCCGTATTGAATGGACTGGCAGCGGGGTCGATGAACACGGCATCGTAGCCAGCGCGCCGAGCGACTCCGCGGCCCAGCCCGGCCAACGAATCGTGGCGATCGACCCGCGCTACTTCCGCCCTGCCGAAGTGGAAACCTTGCTGGGCGACCCAAGCAAGGCTCACCGAAAGCTGGGGTGGCAACCGATGACCGATTTCAGCACACTGGTGCGTGAGATGATGGAATCAGATCTGAAGCTCGCTCAACGTGACGCGTTGATCAGCCATGCCGGATTCCACTCACCCAACCCCCACGAATAGATCGACCATGGATATCCACGCACGCATTTATGTTGCCGGCCACCGCGGGCTGGTGGGCTCAGCGATCGTGCGCCGCCTCAAAGCCGACGGTGTCAGCAACCTCATCTTGCGCACGCATCAGGAACTCGATCTCACCAACCAGTCGCAAGTCGAGCAGTTCTTTGCAACAGAAAAGCCGGAATACGTGTTTCTGGCAGCTGCCAAGGTAGGTGGCATCCTTGCCAACAGCACCTACTCGGCCGAGTTCATCCGCGACAATCTGGCCATCCAGACCAACGTGATCCACAGCGCGTGGAAGCATGGCGCGAAGAAGCTGCTGTTCCTCGGCTCATCCTGCATCTATCCGCGCGACTGCCCCCAGCCGATCAAGGAGGAGTACCTGCTGACCGGCCCGCTGGAGCCAACCAACGAGTGGTATGCCATCGCGAAGATCGCTGGGTTGAAGATGTGCCAGGCGTATCGGCAGCAATATGGGTTTGATGCCATCTGCGCGATGCCGACCAATCTGTATGGGCCGGGCGACAACTTTGATCCCGACAATTCGCACGTGGTACCGGCGCTGATTCGGCGCTTTCATGAGGCCAAAGTCGCAGGCATCCCCAAGGTCACCATTTGGGGGAGTGGCCGCCCGCTGCGCGAATTGCTGCATGCCGATGATCTTGCCAATGCCCTGCTGGTGCTGATGCAAGCGTATAGCGCTGAAGAAATCGTCAACATTGGATCGGGCGACGAAATCAACATCGCCGAGCTCGCCCGCAGTATTGCCAGCGTGGTGGGTTATACGGGAAGCATGCTGTTCGACGCTTCCAAACCGGACGGGACGCCACGAAAGGTGCTTGATGCACACCGTATGCGCGACCTCGGCTGGTCGGCGCGGATTCCGCTGGAAGAGGGGCTGGCGGCAACCTATGCTTGGCACATCACAAACTAGGTCGCGCAATAGTGTGATCTTTCAACAAAAACAGACACTGCAAGAGCAGTCCGTCATTCTTCCAAGCGTATCAACGAGGGATGGTTGCATGATCCGCCGCTGTTATCCACGAAAATACTTTTCATGAAGGCTGTCATTCTTGCCGGCGGCTTGGGCACGCGCATCAGTGAGGAGACGGCTGTGCGCCCCAAGCCGATGATTGAGATTGGCGGTATGCCCGTGCTCTGGCACCTGCTGAAAATTTACTCGCATCATGGCATCAACGATTTCATCATTTGTCTGGGCTACAAGGGCTATGTGATCAAGGAATATTTCGCCAACTATTTCCTGCATATGTCGGATGTCACCTTCGATCTTTCAAACAACACGCTTGAAGTCCATCAAAAGCATGCTGAGCCATGGCGTGTCACGTTGGTCGATACCGGCGACCAAACGCAGACAGGAGGCAGGTTAAAGCGTGTGGTGGAATATCTGGATGGTGAGACGTTCTGCTTCACCTACGGTGATGGCCTTGCTGACGTCGACATCACCCAGCAACTTGCCTTCCACCGGGCCAACGGCACCTTGGCGACCATGTGTGCGGTACAGCCGCCTGGTCGCTTCGGCGCTATTGACATCAAGGACCACCGAATCACCCGCTTCGAGGAAAAGCCCTTGGGCGATGGTTCATGGATCAATGGCGGTTTTTTCGTGCTTGAATCGGCTGTACTGAACTACATCAAAGACGATGCCACAATTTGGGAGCGTGAGCCGCTCGAAAGTCTTGCACGTGAGGAACAACTGTCTGCCTATACCCACCGCGGGTTCTGGCAGCCCATGGACACCCTGCGTGACAAAGTGAGATTGGAAGAACTCTGGCAAACGGGTAAGGCACCGTGGAAAGTATGGCCTTGAGCACACTCTTCGGCGGCGCGTATGCCGGCCGTCGCGTATTGGTCACCGGCCATACCGGCTTCAAGGGATCCTGGTTGGCGCTTTGGCTGCGCGAACTGGGTGCACACGTCGCAGGGCTGGCGCTCGCCCCCAACACGACCCCCGCACACTGGGACTTGCTCGGACTCGATGATGTTGCCGATCATCGCGTGGACTTGCGCAACGCAGATGCCGTGCGCCGCGTATTGGAACAATATCAGCCAGAGGTCATTTTCCATCTGGCAGCGAAACCACTGGTGCGCCGCAGTTATGCCGAACCCGTCGAAACATTCGCAACCAATGTGATGGGCTTGGTCAACTTGCTTGAAGCAGTGCGAGCATGCACATCAACGCGCGCGGTGGTCAATGTAACCACCGATAAAGTTTACCTCGACCAACCAACCAACAACGGCTACAACGAAGCCTGTCCGCTCGGCGGCCACGACCCATACAGCACGTCCAAGGCGTGCGCGGAACTCGTTTCCGATTGCTACCGAAAAAGCTACTTCCGCAGCGTCGGAAACGGTGGAGCGCGCATCGCGACCGCACGCGCCGGCAACGTGATCGGTGGCGGCGACTGGTCCGAAGATCGGCTAGTGTCCGACCTGATCCGCGCGGCAGTTGCAAATACACCATTGCGACTTCGCAATCCGGACGCAGTGCGTCCTTGGCAGCATGTGCTTGAACCGTTATCCGGTTATCTGCGACTCGGCCAAGGCCTGCTCGCTGGCGAGCCGGTCGAAGGCCCATGGAATTTCGGCCCTGCTGACGACGCCACCGTCCCTGTCGCCACACTGGTTGCACGCATGCGGGAACGCTGGCCCAGCGTACTTGTTGAACCCAGCCCCGGCCCGCATCCACACGAGGCCTCGACACTGCGATTGGACTGCAGCAAGGCCGCACACGAACTTGGCTGGCACCCGGTGTGGAATGCAGCGACAACGGTGGCGCGCACGGTGGATTGGTATCGCGCGTTCCACCAGCACGGCGAACTGTGCAGCAAAAACGACTTGCGCGATTACATAACCGACGCGCGTGCCGCCGGGATCGAGTGGGCCGGCCGATCATGAGTGCGATGAAGCTGCTGCCGACCTCACTGGCCGGATTAACAGTGATCGAGACCGCACCGATCAGTGACGAGCGTGGCAGTTTCGTGCGCGTGTTCTGCCAAGATGAACTCGCAATCCTTCGACCCGACCTGCATTTTCCGCAGATCAATCTCTCGATCACCCAACAGCGTGGCACCGTGCGCGGCATGCACTTCCAGCGCCCTCCTGCAGCCGAGGCCAAGCTCATCCGTTGCGTACGCGGGCGAGTATTCGATGTAGCGGTGGATCTACGTGTCAACTCAGCGACTTATCTGCATTGGCACGCCGTCGAACTCGACGCCAATGCGTCGCTGCAAGTATTCATCCCCGAGGGATTTGCCCATGGCTTCCAGGCGTTAAGCGATGATGTACAACTGATTTACATGCACACCGCACGGTGGAGCCGCGAACACGAAGGTACACTTCGCCATGACGACCCAACACTGGCTATCGTGTGGCCGCTACCGGTGCTTCACATCTCGGCCAAAGATCGCTCGGCACCACTGATCGACGATGACTTTGCAGGAATCCACGCATGAAATGTCGCCACTGCGCGACCCCACTCGATGACGCGCTGCTCGACAACGTGTTTCTGGACCTGGGCACCGCGCCACCTTCCAACGCATTCCTTACTGCCAACGCGTTGTCAGCACCCGAGCTGTATTTTCCGCTGAAGCTGCGTACCTGCCCGCGCTGCCTGCTGGTACAGGTCGACGAGGTTCAGTCGCACACGGCGCTGTTTGCTCCCGACTATGCGTACTTTTCATCGTATTCGCGCTCTTGGCTGGCCCATGCTGAGCTCTACGTTGAAAAAGCTACGTCAAGGCTCGGCCTCAACAGTGGCAGCCTGGTCGTCGAAATCGCCTCCAACGACGGCTACCTGTTGCAGTATGTCGCAGCGCGCGGCATCCCCTGCGTCGGCATCGAGCCGACCATAGGTACCGCAACCGTCGCGCAAGCTAAGGGCATCGATACAATTGTCGAGTTCTTCGGGCTCGATTTCGCTGGTCGCTTCGTGGCCCAGCGCCGTTGTGCGGATTTGATCGTGGCCAACAACGTGCTTGCCCACGTCCCCGATCTAAACGACTTCGTTGCCGGGTTGGCCTGTACATTGGCTCCGCAAGGTGTTATCACGATTGAGGTCCCGCACTTGCAGCAGTTGGTCGAGCAGTGCCAATTCGACACCGTTTACCACGAACACTTCTCCTATTTCTCGCTGCACACCATGCGCACGGTGTTCGCCGCACACGGCCTGCACATTTGGGATGTCGAGCAATTGCCAACCCACGGCGGGTCACTGCGGATATGGGCCGCACACAGCAGCAGCGATCACAGCGAGACACCCGCGGTTGATGCGTTGCTGGCCGCTGAAGTAGCGGAAGGCATGCTGGACATGAGCTATTACCGCGGCTTTCAGTCCCGCGCCAACGCCGTCAAGAACGACCTACTCAGCTTTCTGTTGCAGCAACAACGCGACGGTCGCAAGGTCGCTGGTTACGGCGCCGCCGCCAAGGGCAACACGCTGCTCAACTACGCCGGGGTACGTTCGGACCTACTGCCCTACGTGGTCGATGCCTCACCGCACAAGCAGGGCCGCTACCTACCCGGCTCACGGATTCTCGTAGTCGCGGAGGAATACTTGCGTGCCGAGCGCCCCGACATCGTGCTAATCCTGCCGTGGAATCTTCGCCAGGAGATTACCGAGCAACTGGCCTACATTCGTGAATGGGGTGGTCGCTTCGCGACAGCCGTACCAGCGATGGAAGTCGACTGACGATGCGCGTTGCGGTCACCGGTGCGAGTGGTTTCATTGGCCGCCATGTAGTGCGCGAGCTAGTACGCAGAGGTGCCGAGGTGATCGCGATCTCACGGCATCCCGATCCGCCGATAAGCCCTACCGTGACACCGCTGGTAATGGATATCGGTAACGCCAGTACCAATCCGTTCGTACGTATGGGCCGTCCGGACGCACTTCTGCACTTGGCTTGGGGTGGGCTGCCAAATTACCGTTCAAGCGATCATCTCAACAAAGAATTCCCGCGCCATAAGGCATTCCTTGACACCTGTATCGACTCGGGACTGACGCAGCTAACAGCTGTTGGTACCTGCCTCGAATACGGTTTGCAGTCTGGTGAACTAAGTGAAGCGACAGCGGCACTGCCGGCTACGGTCTACGGAGAAGCGAAACAGCGGCTACATCGGCACCTGCAGGAACAACAAGCCACTCACAACTTCGGCCTGAGCTGGTTGCGACTTTTCTATGTTTATGGCCCTGGACAAGCGGCGACTTCGCTGTACCCACAATTATGCGCAGCCGTGGCGGCGGGCAAGAGCAGTTTCGACATGTCGGCTGGCGATCAAGTTCGCGACTTTCTCCCTATCGAAACTGCAGCTGCGCACATCGTTGCGGTGACTCTCCACCATGCCAATGCGGGCACCATCAACATCTGTAGCGGTCGGCCCGCAACAGTCGCCGATACCGTACGCGATTGGCTGCAGACTTGCCGTACTGATATCACGCTGAACCTTGGCGTGTATTCTTACCCTGATTACGAGCCGTTCGCATTTTGGGGTAGCACGCTGCGGCTAAATTCCCTGTTGAGGTCAATATGAGCGCGCATGAGCTACTACGTCTGGAAGGAGTTCCGGTCTATCAAAACAAGATGTTTGGGACCGCAAACGAGGCGTGTGCTTGCCCACGCGGCGATGTGATATTGACCCAAGACGCGGCCAGCGGTTTGGTGCATAACAGCGCATTTGACGCCAATCTTCTCAGCTATGACGGAAGCTATCAAAATGAGCAAGGCCATTCGCCGGCGTTCCAGGCACATATCACGCAGGTACTTGACGTAATCAGCCGCCAGTTCGATGCGATGAGCATCCTTGAAATCGGCTGTGGCAAAGGCACATTTCTAGAGCTTCTACGCGCTGCCAACCACGACGCACGCGGAATAGACCCCGCCTACGAAGGAAACTCAGAATACATCGTTCGCGAGCACTTCAAACCCGGTCTAGGCATTCGCGGCGACGCTATCGTGATGCGCCACGTGCTCGAACACATTCCATCGCCAATGGAGTTTCTCAACCTAGTGAGGCGAGCAAATAACAATGGCAACGGCAGTGGTCTGATCTACATCGAAGTGCCCTGCCTAGAGTGGATTCTACGTCGCAAGGCTTGGTTTGACGTGTTCTATGAACACGTAAACTACTTCCGTCTTGCTGATTTCCACCGAATGTTCGGTCGCGTGCTTGAGTCCGGCCCGTTATTTGGCGGTCAGTACATTTACGTGGTTGCCGATCTAGATTCTCTACGTGACCCTGCAACGGCTCCTCTAGGCGCGCCACCACGGATATCTATTCCCGACGACTTTTTTGACACCCTTGACCGCTGCGCACAAATTGCAAGCACCGGCGCCTACAATGCGATATGGGGCTCCGCTGCCAAGGGTGTCATGTTCTCGCACCATATGCACCTTCGCGGCACCACGCTACACGTGGCAGTTGATATCAATCCCGCAAAACATGGTCAGTTTCTAGCTGGTAGCGGGCTGTGTGTACTCCCACCGAGTGACGCACTCTCGCGGTTGGGCGACACCCCTAACATTTTTGTGATGAACTCGAATTACCTTTCTGAGATCCGTGAGATGGGCGGCCTTGGCCCTAACTACACTGCCGTGGATCAACAAATGTAATCCGTGAGTTATGCGAGTAAGTCGACAGAAGCACACCATAAAAAACTCGAGTGAGCCAAAGTATGAACCCAGTATCTGAATTTGAAGAATCCGTGGCGCGCAACATCAACAATTTAAAACAAGACGACGAATTGAGGAAGCAGTCCATTGATTGGATGTCGAAATCAATTACCCATCAATATTCCTACAATTTCCGCTGGATGGGGCGCCCGATTATCCAATACCCGCAAGACATGATTGCGATGCAGGAAATCCTCTGGCAGGTACAACCTGACCTGATTGTGGAAACGGGAATCGCCCACGGCGGGTCCCTGGTGTTCTACGCGTCAATCTGCGAGTTAATTGGTAAGGGCGAGGTTCTGGGCATCGACATCGATATCCGCGCGCACAATCGCGAGGCCATTGAGACCCACCCCATGTTCAAGCGCATCACGATGCTAGAGGGCTCGAGCACCTCGCCGGAAATAATCGCACAGGTCAAAGCAATCGCTGAAAACAAGAGAGTACTGGTCGTGCTTGACTCAAACCATACGCACGACCATGTACTTGCCGAGTTGCACGCCTACGCACCACTGGTCGCGCTGGGAAGCTATTGTGTGGTGTTTGACACCGTCATCGAAGATATGCCGGCGAATCTCTACCCAGATCGCCCGTGGGACACCGGCAACAACCCAAAAACAGCGACCCGAACGTTCCTAGCCGAGCATTCGAATTTCGTCGTCGACGAAGACATCGAAGCCAAGATCCTCATCACCGTCGCACCTGGTGGCTACCTGCGCCGAGTGGCATAAGTAGCGTACTCAGTTCAGCCCATCGTCACCGCGGCATTCCGTGGATGACACCTCGTGGCCCCAAAGTCGCACGTTGAGCGCACTGAAAGAGCAGCCATACCTTGATGACCTCGACAAGCGCAGCAATAAGGTTTGCACAGTGCATCAGATAAAGAAGAACCTCACAGCCAACGCCTTGGGCCAAGGATGGTCGGCTTTGACGTCTCTGATTGTGGTGCCGCTCTATCTACACTTCGTGGGCGCCGAGGGATTTGGTCTCATCGGATTTTTTGCCACGCTCTGCGCAACCCTCGCCATATTGGATGGTGGCCTTGGCGCCACCGTAACGAGGGAGTCGGCAACTCTCAATCAAGTTGAAGGCATCCAGCGAGAGCAGCTATTAACTACCCTTAGAACTATAGAAACTATTTTTTGGGGAATAGCTGCCATAGCAGGCCTAGTTGTAGCCCTACTCGCCCCCTTTATCGCCAGCGACTGGATGAAAATTTCGCCTGCTGAGGTTGAAACGACCACGGATGCGTTGCGACTCATGGGCGCTGCTGTTGTGCTGCAGTTCCCCGTCGCCTTCTACTCCGGAAGCATGGTAGGGCAGCAACGACAGGTGCGTTTGAATGTCATCGGTGCAGTTGCGACTACGGCCAGGGCATTAGGAGCGGTAATCGTGCTGTGGATCCTGTCACCCACCGTAGCGGCCTTTTTTGCTTGGCAGTGTATTGTAGGCATCCTCACTCTGATCGCGTTGTACATCGCAACCTGGCGTTCGGTCGACACTCAGGGGACACCGCGCTTCAAGTTGGCTTCGCTACGAAGAACTGGACGGTTTACAGTCGGCGTGGGTGCCATAAACGTGTTGGCGTTGTTACTGACGCAAACAGACAAAATTGTTCTATCCAAAGTCCTGCCCCTTCAGTACTTCGGCTATTACATGGTTGCGTGGACCGCGGGAACAGTGGCGCTAAGATTGACTGGACCCATTTTTAACGCCTACTACCCACACATTACGCAACTGGTCTCTCGTGCTGATTCAGTGAGCGAACTACTTCACGACTACATGAGGGGCGCCAGCCTGATGGCTACTGCAGTCGTCCCACTATCCCTATGGATCACTTTTTTCGGGAGGGACCTTCTTTTATTTTGGACGCGCGACCAAAATCTGGCAGCTGCCACTCATCTGCCGCTAGCCTTCATATGTATAGGAACGATGTTCAACGCTCTGATGCATTTCCCGTATGCGCTTCAACTTGCTCAGGGGAGAACCAAGATCCCGTTGGTGCAAAACATCATTGCAAGCGTACTTGTAGTGCCAATGACTGTGTACCTTGCCGAACGCTATTCTCTACCTGGGGCCGCACTACCATGGCTGCTACTCAATCTCGGCTACATGTTATTCGCCGCCCCGCTCATGTATAGAACGCTACTAAGTGAAGCCAGACGATCTTGGTGTGTCACCGCGGTGGCGAAGCCGATCATCGTCGTTACCGCAATAACAGTTATTTTTTACTTGATATCGACCTTCTTTGAAGATCAAGTTGGAGTTGCCGCCATAGCCGCCTCCTCGTTGATCGCCTCTTATCTCGCCTGCGCGCGGATGTTTGGTTGGAAACTGATGCACGTGAAGTTCTTCATATGACACCAGACCAAGCAGAACCTCTGCAGTCATCGCAATACCCACGGGTAATTGTAGGAATGCCGGTGTACAACGGCGAGCGCACCGTCGAAGCGGCGATTCAATCTATTCTTGATCAAAGTTTCCGCAAATTTCGACTCATTATTTCCGATAACGCATCGACCGACCGTACCGCCGATATTTGCAAAGAGTTCGCAAATCGCGATGCGAGGCTCACATACATAAGGCAACCATACAATCTTGGCACCGAAGCAAATTTCAGCTACGTACTCGCAGCGTCTGCATGTGATTATTTTTGTTGGGCAGCAGCTGACGACACGCGCTCACCAGATTTTCTGGAATTGACCCTACAATTCCTGGACAGCCATCCCGACTATATTGCGGCAACCTGCCCCACGAGGTTTAAAGGTTCCAGCTTTAATTCCATCACGATGGGCGACCAATCCAGCACCGAAGATGACCCCTACAATCGGATCCTTAGCTTTTTTGATTGCTGGCACGCGAATGCCCGATTCTGTTCGCTGTTTCGGTATAGAGCTCTTCGATCATGGCTGGTCAAACCAGATAGTTTCCTCGGCGCGGATTGGTTACTTGTCCTGCAAGCATTAAGCGAAGGGAAAAGCCATCGGCTCGAATCCGGATATGTTGAGCTCGGAAAGCACGGCATAAGTAACAGTCTGACGATCTTTTCTCGATATCGGACACGACCGGTGCACTGGATCTTTCCATTCTTTGATCTTTCGAAGCGCCTTATTCAACTTTTCGCAGAAACCAGTGCGAGTGGTAAAGTGAAACTTTTTGCAACATTGATTCGAATTAACGCGATTGCCTTCAAAACACAGATAGTCTATGAACTACGACGACTTCGAGAGTCAATGAACTCACGAAGGTAAGTTGTTCATTAGCACAATCATGATGACGAAAAAACCATATGCGCATCACCTACGATTACCAGATCTTCAGCAAGCAAAGATACGGAGGCATATCGCGATACTTCCATGAGATCGCGAATATGATCCCATCAATCGAAGGTGACTGCGTGGAAATATTCGCTCCACTATATGTAAACGAATATATTGAGTCGTCGACGGCCACGGATCTCAACGGCACGAAGTTTTACCCAAACCGACTTACGAAGCTAACGGCAAAATTGGTAAATATATCACTAACTTATTTACGAAATCACACGAAGCATAATACGGATATTTTTCACGAAACGTATTACTCCATGCTCGATTGTGCACCCCGGTCGGCAAAGCGCGTTATCACTGTGTACGACATGATCCACGAACGATTCCCCGGCTCGTTTTCCCGCTACGACGTGACACATCGAGCTAAGCGAGCCGCCTTGCAACGAGCCGATCACATCATCTGCATATCCGAAAACACTCGCCGTGATTTGATTGAAGCAACCAACATACCGATCGAGAAGACGTCGGTAGTACATCTCGGCTACTCCTTGATAACTAAGCCACAATCCTCGCCATCACTGACACCCAAATCTCCCTACCTGCTTTACGTCGGCGCGCGAGGTGGCTACAAGAATTTCGAAGGCCTCCTTAAGGCCTATTCGCGATCAAATCTGCATACAGAGTTCTCACTAGTCTGTTTTGGTGGTGGTAGCGTCACGTCGCGCGAATCGTCATTGATTCATTCGCTCGGCATCAAGCCGGGAAGGGTCGTCTTTCTCTCCGGTTGCGACAGCGTGTTAGCTTCCCTGTACGCATCCGCATCTGCATTCGTCTACCCCTCGCAATACGAAGGTTTCGGCATCCCTCCCTTGGAAGCCATGTCATTTGGCTGCCCGGTGATCTGCTCGAACACGAGCTCCATGCCAGAGGTAGTGGGAGAAGCTGCTGAACTGTTCGACCCCCATGATCCTGAAGGCTTGCGTGAAGCTATTGAACAAGTTTTGTCGTCGCCAGACCGCTTGCGGCAATTGGCTGCTCTTGGACATGAGCGGGTCAAGCTCTTTTCCTGGGAAAAGTGCGCTCGTGAGACACTGGACACGTACAAACACGTATTACGGAACTGAGAACCCATGAAACGTGCACTGATTTGCGGCGTCGGTGGCCAAGACGGTAGCTACTTGGCGAAGCTGTTGCTCAGCAAGGGTTACGAAGTCTATGGGTCATCCCGCGACGCCCAGGTCTCTGGTTTCGCAAACCTTCGGACACTCGGCATTCGAGACGAAATCCAATGTGTTTCCATCGCCGTCACCGACTTCCGCAGCGTGCTACAAGCTCTGGTCAAGATTCGTCCGGACGAAATCTACAATCTCGCCGGCCAAAGCTCAGTTGGCCTGTCTTTCGACCAGCCGGTCGAAACCCTGGAGAGCATCAGCATCGCAACGCTCAACCTGCTTGAAGCCATTCGTTTCACAGGTGAGCCAATGAAGCTGTACAACGCAGGTTCGGGCGAATGTTTCGGTGAAGCCTCGGAAGCGACCTGCAACGAGTCAACACCCTTTCGACCGCGCAGCCCTTATGCGGTAGCGAAGGCCGCCGCTTACTGGGAAGTGGCAAATTACCGCGAAGCCTATGACCTGTTTGCCTGTACCGGCATCCTTTTCAACCATGAGTCACCACTACGGCCCGAGCGCTTCGTCACGCGAAAAGTCATCGCTGCTGCCTCACGGATTGCTCAGGGCAGCACCGAAAGGTTGCTACTTGGCAACCTTTCCATTTCTCGTGACTGGGGCTGGGCACCCGAATACGTCGAGGCCATGTGGAGAATGCTTCAGCAAGAGCAGCCGGATGACTTCGTCATCGCTACAGGGGCTAGCCACACGCTGGAGGAATTCGTTGATTTTGCATTTTCGGAGCTTGGTCTTAACTGGCGTGATCACGTCAGCGTTGACTCTCAACTCTTCCGCCCAACCGATTTGAAGAAGA
Organism: Rhodanobacter sp.; assembly: GCA_035566635.1. Taxonomy (GTDB): domain Bacteria; phylum Pseudomonadota; class Gammaproteobacteria; order Xanthomonadales; family Rhodanobacteraceae; genus Rhodanobacter. The sequence goes on along the minus strand of DATMQY010000009.1, from coordinate 31,723 downwards.
ACATGGCAAACCCCAGAAAGGCTCAGCAATTGCTCGGCTGGCAAGCGAAGTACGACATGCGGGGCGTCATACAGGCGATGCTCGCTGCCGAACACGTTGTTCAATGAAGCTATGGTGGACGTCTTTATGCTCGCTATAATTTTTCAGCCTTGACTCTTCTACCATGCGTCTTCTATTCCTCTGTAAACGCGATCCACAGCAACGCGATCTGATAGAACGCCCTTACGGGCGTTTTTATCATCTTCCCACCTCATTGGCATCCATCGGGCACGACGTGTGTGTGGTCTTATGTGGCCATCGCGGCAGGCCATCGATTCGGACATCTATCGGCGGCGGCGAATGGATTAGTCACGACATCCGCACTCTCGGACCTATCGGGTTGTTGCAACGCGTCAAACGTGAGGCAATAGCCTTTCGCCCGGACTGGGTGCTTGGCATGTCTGATGCGCCATTTGGTTCGCTTGCTCAATGGCTGGCCTCGCGCTGTGGTGCTCGACTGGCAGTTGATGCGTACGACAACTTCGAAGCCTACATGCCTTGGAATTTCCCATTGCATTGGCTTTGGCGCCGATCGGTACGTAACGCCGACCTTGTAACGGCAGCAGGCCCACAACTTGCTCAGCGGCTGCAATCACATCGCCGCGGGGGCCATGATGTTGAAGTCCTGCCGATGGCGGCTGATCCGGAATTCATGTCGCAAGACAAATCGCAGTGTCGCCAGCACCTCGGCTTGCCAAATGGCGCCCCACTCGTGGGCTACATCGGCAGCTGGGCGCGAAACCGTGGCACCGGCATGTTGCTGGATGCGTTCCGACGCGCGCGCGCTACGCGTCCCGATCTCCAACTGGTGCTTAGCGGCCGCCCACCAGAGTACGCGTTGAATGAGCCGGGCGTGATCGGCTCTGGGTATGTTCCAGACGCGCAGTTGCCACTACTGATCAATGCGCTCGACATTGCCTGCATCATCACCGCTGATACCCGTTTCGGACGCTACAGCTATCCAGCCAAGTTATGCGAAGCGATGGCTTGTGGAGTACCGGTCGTTGCCACTGCGACCGACCCCGTGCGCTGGATGCTGGGTGATCGGCATCAATACCTGGTAACGGTGGGTGATGCTGAGGCGTTTGCGCAGCGTATTCTCGATCTGCTTGCAGTGCCACGCGCCGACTATGGTTCCCGCGCTACCTGGACCATGCAGGCGCAGCGACTGGATCAGCTTTTAACGTCAGTATCCCGCCAGAATTGATAGATAAAGGTCGGGATGATCCGGCGAAGCGGCATGAATGCGCCATCGGGGATATGTCGCAGCACACGAGCGATGGTGGATTGCGCGCGCTCGATCTCGAATGTGGCGCGCAAGGCGTTGATGCACAGGTTCTGATGCTGAAAACCTGCGTCGGCCAACATGCTCTCCAGTTGCTTCATCTGTAACGGTTCGCAGTCATACACCTCGCCTTTGCCGGTGCTGCGCAGATAGGGCGTACGCCATGCATGCGGCAACCAGCTCAGGAAGGCGAGTTTGTAGTGCGGTTCAATCAGCATCCAGCGATTGGGTACGGCGAGATAACCCACACCTTCGGGGCGCAGCACTCGACGTAGCTCGGCCAGGTGTGCGTGCTGCGCCTGCTCGCCGCCAACGTGCTCGATGACATGATTGGTCAGCACGACGTCGAAGGACCCTTCAGCGAACGGCAACTGCGTGTCTTGGACCTGATGGTAGCGATAACCTTCGGCGACCAACCGGTTGTCGTGGACGTCTACTGCATCCACTTCACAACGCAGCTGCTGGTGCATGCCGAAGTAATGGGCTATGCCGCCCGAACCCGTGCCAACTTCAAGCAGGCGTATCGGCTGCGGGCGATTGGCCAGATCCAGCAGGCGTTCGATCTTCAATCCCTTGAAGCGGCGCGATGGCAGGTCGAGCACGGCGTGGGGTTGACGCGCGGCACCTACGTCATTGCCATGATTATTCGATGGGGTATCAGACATTCGACGTACCCAGCAGCTTGCGCAAGCGCTCGCCGAAAACCGGCCATGTCTTGCCTGCAGCGAACTCGCGACAGATCGTGGTAGCCGAACTATCACGTGCCTGCGCGAGTTGCTGAATCACTGTCTCACTCAGATTGCCATAGTCATTCGGCTCAACCAAGGTGCCGGTCCGCCCGTCTTGAACGGCGTCGGACACGCCGCCCACTGCAAAGGCGATGGTAGGCAAGCCGTGTGCCGCCGACTCCAGGGCCACCATGCCAAAACCTTCCACGTCGCCGGGCAACTCAAGCACGGGGAAGATGTGGAGATTAGCGGCCTGGTAGGCCGCGCCAAGGGTCGCCTCGTCGCAGCGTCCAAGGAAGCGCAGATTCTGCTCGACGCCGGCATCACGAGCCGCGGCGAGGATGCGTTCACGCTCCGAACCTGTCCGCGTATGCAAGGCATCACTGGCTTCATCACCGATGATCAACAGCAGCGCTTCCCGATAACGGGAAACGACAACCGGCAAGGCTTTCGCCACAAACTCGGCAAGCCCCTTGCGCTGAGTCAGCCGCCCTACCGAAAGCAGCAGCGGCCGCAGCCCGAGACCATAACGCTCTCGGAAGCCGCGTGCTGCCTCGGCATCCAGCATGGGTAGGTCGGTCCCCGGATGCAACACATGCACCCTGTCGGATCGAACGCCACGGCTCAGTGCCAGCCGCTTCGTGCTGACGCTGTTCACCACGACGAGATCGCAGCGCCGGATAAAGGGCAGCCACAGCCACTGGTAGACGCGACTGGGTGCCACGATGTCGAGCCCGTGCAGATAGACAGCCGCCCTACCCCTGACGCATCGCGCCGCGAACCAGGCAATCGGTGCGGTGAGGCCGCTGCCGGCAATGACCCACTCGGGTTTGCGTCGCCACGCCATGTGAACCGCATGCCACAGGGTGATGACCAGAAACACTGGCAGCGGCTTGACCCTGCTTTGCTTCACCTCAGCATCTGGCGGCGCGTATTCAGCGCACCCGGCCGGTCCACATAGTGCAGTGCGCCAGGTGGGCGGCAACGCGGCAAGCAGATGCTGGTTGACCTTTTCCATGCCGCCGAGCAGCGGCGGAAAATTACGTGTCACCAGCAACGCCAGCGGACTTGAGTGACGGCCGTCAGGCATCGCGTCGATACATCAAGCCAGTGATTTGCTCGGACACCAGCCCGATCAGGAACACAATCACCGCCGCACTCCACAACAACGTACTCATATTGGTGAGGCGGCCTTCGTGGATGAAGGTCCATGCGTAGTTGGCACAGCCGAGCAGAAAGAACACCACACTCGCCGGCACGAACAGCTTTAGCGGTGAGTACAACGTAGCGATCTTGAAGATGATCAACAAGAAGCGGACACCGTCGCGTATGGGCTTGATGTGGCTCTTGCCGACGCGCTGAGCGGCCTTGATCGGCACATAGGCGACTGGAAAGGCACTGCGGAAGAACGCCATGGTGCTGGTGGTGGGGTAGCTGAAGCCGTTCGGCAGCAGGTGCAGGAATTCGCGGAACTTATCTGCGCGCACAGCGCGGAAACCGGAAGTGAGATCGAGTACCGGGTGGCCGGTCATGCGGGTAGCCAGCCAGTTGTACAAGGTGTTGGCGAGGCCGCGGCCGACGCCGGCCTGGCTGCCCCAGTCACGGGCGCCGACGACCATGTCGTAGCCCCGGTTCAATTGATCGAGCAGCCGTGCGATGTCGGCCGGATCATGCTGGCCGTCACCATCCATGAAGATGAGGATATCGCCGGCGGCCGCACGGGCGCCGCGCTTGATCGCGGCACCGTTACCCATCGAATACGGTGAGGACAGGCATGCCACACCGCTGCCGGTGCAGATGCTGCGGGTGTCGTCGGTGGAGCCGTCGTCGACCACGATGATCTCAGCCTCAGGGTGTGCCGCGCGCAGGCGCGGCAGCAGTGCGACCAGTGCGGGCGCCTCGTTCTTGGCAGGCAGGATGATGCTCAGACGGTTCAACAGATGGCTCCCCCGGGTGAATGGAGATCATAGCGTGAAGCCCGAGTGAGGGTTGAGAAAAGGGCCCGGTTTCGGCACACGGCGCGAACGGCAGGCCGACGTTGGTCGGGGGAGCCCATAGCTCCTCTCACTCTGCTGGCGCGCGAAAGAGCAAGGCTGCGCCGGTCGGGGACGCAAGTACCTTGTGCACTGCATCACTCTGGCGTCTCCGCGATGCAGGGAATGGATGACCTGCGGGCTGGACTGCGGTAGATTCAACCACATACAGGGGCGGGGTCGAGTCTGGTTATGTCATCTCAATTACAACCATCGCTCGCAGGTCTGTCCGGCATGGCGCGCCGGCTGGTGTCCGAAGGCGTGCTGCCGGAGACCGATGTCCGCAAGGCGATGGTCGACAGCAATCTGCAAAAGGTCACGCTGGGTGCCTGGTTGCTCGATCACAACCTGGTCGACAGTGGCCGGCTGACGCAGATCGCCTCGGCCGAGTTCGGCATGCCGATGATGGACGTTGCCGTACTGAACCCGGCGACGATGCCGCTGGATCTGATCAGCGAGGCGTTGATCACCAAGCACATGGCGTTGCCGCTGTTCCGTCGCGGCAAGCGGCTGTTTGTCGGCATCGCCGATCCGATGCAGTCGCACGCGCTTGACGAAATCAAGTTCCATTCCAACTGCATGGTTGAACCCATCCTGGTCGAACGCGGCTCGTTGCAGCGTGTGATTGAAAGCCTGCTCAACAGCATGCGCGACACCATGCCCGACATGGGTGGCGGCGATCTGGACGGTCTTGAGCTTGAAGTCGGTGACGACGAAGTCGAGTCCACCGGCATCGACGCGAACGCCAACGACGATGCGCCGGTGGTGAAGTTCGTCAACAAGATTCTGGTCGACGCGATTCGTCGCGGCGCCTCGGACATCCATTTCGAGCCATTCGAAACCCAGTACCGGGTGCGTCTGCGTATGGACGGCATGCTGAAGGCCGTGGCCAGCCCACCAATGAAGATGGCCAACCGCATCGCCTCGCGCATCAAGGTGATGGCGCAGCTGGACATTGCCGAGAAGCGCGTGCCGCAGGACGGTCGCATCAAGCTCAACCTGTCCAAGACCCGCGCGATCGACTTTCGCGTTAGCTCGCTGCCGACGTTGTTCGGCGAGAAGATCGTGCTGCGTATCCTGGACGGTTCGTCGGCCAAGATCGGCATCGAGAAGCTCGGCTACGAGCCGGAGCAGCAGAAGCTCTACATCGATGCGATCCACAAACCGTACGGCATGGTGCTGGTCACCGGCCCGACTGGTTCAGGCAAGACGGTTTCGCTGTACACCGGCCTGAACATGCTCAACACCGCCGAGCGCAACATCTCGACGGTGGAGGACCCGGTGGAAATCCGCGTCGAGGGCATCAACCAGGTGCAGCAGAACGTGAAGCGCGGCATGACATTTGCCAGCGCGCTGCGTTCGTTCCTGCGCCAGGATCCTGACGTGATCATGGTCGGCGAAATCCGCGATCTGGAAACAGCCGAGATCGCGATCAAGGCCGCACAGACCGGCCACATGGTGCTGTCCACCCTGCATACCAACGATGCCGCGCAGACTATCGCGCGTCTGATGAACATGGGCATCGCGCCATACAACATCACTTCATCGGTCACTCTGATCATCGCCCAGCGCCTGGCGCGACGTCTGCACGAGTGCAAGAAACCGATGAATCTGCCGCCACAGGTGCTGCTGGCGGCCGGTTTCAGTCAGGCCGACATCGACGCCGGCCTGACTATCTATGAAGCGGTCGGCTGTGACGGCTGCAACGAGGGCTACAAGGGCCGCGTGGGCATCTATCAAGTGATGCCGATGCTGGAGGACATCCAGAAAATCATCCTGCAAGGCGGCAATGCGCTGCAGATCAGCGAGGTGGCGAAGGCCGCCGGCGTGAATGACCTGCGCGCGTCGGCCCTGCTCAAGGTGAAGAATGGGCTGACCAGCCTGACCGAGATCGACCGCGTCACCAAGGAATGAGCGGCGGATCTGGGACGCCCGCCGCATCGAACTTGCGTCCGGCGCCACGGTTTGGTGCCGCAAAAATGACATAAGCTTCACAAATACCTTGCCAGCCGCCAGCTTGGGCGGCTCCGGGACTGAATCATTGGGGGAACACGCGCATGGCCACGGCTACCGCAACCGCAAAAGCAAACGCTGACAAGACGCGCGCGCTCGGCGCGCAACGTGCCGAGGTCAGCAAGTTGACCACCTACGATTGGGTCGCACTGGACAAGCGCGGCAAGCGTATGAAGGGTGACATGGCGTCGAAGAACGCCACGCTGGTCAAGGCCGAACTGCGCCGCCAGGGCATGAACCCGCAAACCGTGCGGGAGCGCTCCAAACCTCTGTTCGGTGCCTCCGGCAGCACGGTCAAGCCTGGTGACGTCGCCGTGTTCAGCCGCCAGATCGCCACCATGATGGCGTCCGGCGTGCCGATGGTGCAGTCCTTCGACATCATTGCCGACGGCCAGAAGAACATCCGTTTCAAGAACATCCTGCTCGATGTGAAACAGAACATCGAGGGCGGCGCGGCGTTGCATGAGGCGCTTGCCCGTTATCCGGTACAGTTCGACGAGCTCTACTGCAACCTGGTGCATGCCGGCGAAACCTCCGGCGTGCTGGACACCGTGCTGGACACCGTGGCGACCTACAAAGAGCGCACGGAAGCAATCAAGAAGAAGATCAAGAAGGCGCTGTTCTACCCGATGATGGTGCTGGCGGTGGTGTTCATGGTCTGTCTGATCATGCTGCTGTTCGTGGTGCCGGTGTTCGCCAAAACCTTCCAGGACGCCGGCGCGCAGCTGCCTGCCCCGACCCAGATGCTGGTCAGTGCCTCGGAGTTCATGCAGAGCTACTGGTGGGTCGTGATCGGCGTGATCGGCGGCAGCATTGCCGCACTGATCATCGCGAAGAAGCGCTCGGTCAAATTCGCCCACTTCCTCGACCGCATGGCGCTGAAGATGCCGGTGATGGGCAATATCGTGCGCAACTCCGCGATCGCCCGCTTCGCCCGCACGCTCGGCGTGACGTTCCGCGCCGGCGTGCCGCTGGTCGAGGCACTGGATGCGGTGGCCGGCGCCACCGGCAGCGTGGTCTACGGCGATGCCGTCAGGCAGATGCGTGACGACATCTCGGTCGGTCATCAATTGCAGCTGGCGATGAAGCAGACCGGCCTGTTCCCCAACATGGTGGTGCAGATGACCGCGATCGGCGAGGAATCCGGTGCACTGGACAACATGCTGTTCAAGGTTGCAGAGTTCTACGAGGAAGAAGTCAGCAACGCGGTCGACACCCTGTCCACCCTGCTCGAACCGATCATCATGGTCGTGCTCGGCACCCTGGTCGGCGGCATGGTAATCGCCCTGTACCTGCCCATCTTCAAACTCGCCGGCACGTTCTAGGCTTCCAGAAGGAAGCACGTTACAAGAACGGCGGGCATTGCCCGCCGTTCTTGTTGTAGGAGCGCACCCTGTGCGCGATGCTCTTCGCAACAACGACAACATCAGGGCATCGCGCACAGGGTGCGCTCCTACGCGAAGCACCGTACCCTACGCCCTTCCCCTGCCGCGGGGCCCAAAACACAAGGCTGACGCATGCCCGAACTTCCCTTCGCCCTATGGATCGCCTTTGCCGGTGTGCTTGGCCTGCTGGTGGGCAGCTTTCTCAATGTGGTGATTCTGCGGTTGCCCGAACGCATGGCGGCGGACTGGCGGCGCGAAGCACGTGACGTGCTGGAGCTTGAGGTCGATCCGACGCCGCTGCCGCCAGGTATTGTGCGCGAGCCCTCGCATTGCCCGCAGTGCATGCATCCGTTGTCGGCGCTGGACAATATCCCGCTGTTCGGCTGGCTGCTGCTGCGCGGACGCTGCCGTTACTGCAAGACGAAAATCTCGATCCAGTACCCGCTAGTGGAACTGCTCAGCGGCCTGCTCAGCGCGGTGATCGTGTGGAAGTTCGGGCCATCGTGGGCTGCCCTGGCGGGGCTGGTGCTGACCTGGACACTGATCGCACTGTCCGGCATCGACTTCCGCACCCAGCTGCTGCCCGACCAGCTGACCTTTCCGCTGCTGTGGCTGGGCCTGCTGCTGGCGTTGCTCCCGATGTTCGTCACCGCACCGTCGTCTATCATCGGCGCGGCCATCGGTTACCTGAGCCTGTGGAGCGTGTATTGGGCATTCAAGTTACTGACCGGCAAGGAAGGCATGGGCCACGGCGATTTCAAGCTACTCGCCGCCCTGGGCGCATGGAACGGGGCGGTGTCGCTGCTGCCGACGATCCTGCTTTCCTCACTGATCGGTGCGCTCGTCGGCAGCACCCTGATCGCACTGCGCAAACATCAGCGCGAGATTCCGATGCCGTTCGGCCCGTTCATCGCCGCTGCCGGCTGGGTCTGGTTTGTCGCTGGCCACAGCCTGCTGCGTGGATACCTAAACATGTTCAACATGGCTGGCTGAAACTCACGATGCCCATCGCTCTCAATCTGCAACGCCGCGCATGGGTAGTAGTTTCTGCATTGATTCTGCTGATCATGCTACCCAACCTGATCTGGTTATACGTTGGGCATGTATCGACGACGTGGATATCCGGCCTGATTGTCCCGGTACTTCTGTTGGTATTCCTGTTTGCCGTATTCGGCAAGAGATTGTGGTTGGCTTGCCTTCTGCTTGCACCCTTCGCCGCATTGGCGCCGGTCGAAGCGCTCTACATTGCCGCCTATCACCACCCCACAAGTGCGGAAATACTGGCGACGCTAGGCGCCACCAATCCACGGGAAACCTACGAATACCTCGGTTCTGCAATGGTCCCGATCTTGGCGTGCATGATCGCAGGCCTGTCATTGGCACTTCTGGCCGCACGATGGACTTGGCAATCTGCTATTTGTTGGCGGCATCGATCGCGTGCATGGGTGATCACGACTTTCATGACCCTGTCACTGGTGGCGGGAATTGTCGTATTTGCCATCCCCGCGCGCTTGCGCGCAGGCGCGCACTTGATCTCCGAACTGAGCGGTTCGATTGAACCCGGTTATCCGTTTGGGCTGCTCCCGCGGATCACGGAATACTATTCAGAATGGCGGCAGGTGCGAATCAATGCCTCACATCTTGACGCATTTCGTTTTCATGCCCATCGACCATCGGCCCATGCACAACGCCAAGTCTATGTACTGGTAATCGGTGAGAGCAGCCGGCGTGATCACTGGCAGTTGTTTGGCTACCAACGTGCCACCAATCCGGAACTAACCAAGGTTCCAAATCTGATTCCAATTCCCAACATGGTGACATCGTGGCCAATCTCGATTTCGGCCATCCCCCTCCTCCTGACACGCAAGCCGATCACTGACATGCAGATGTCGTGGAAAGAGGCATCGATCCTTCGAGCCATGCAAGAAGCCGGCTTTGATACATGGTGGATATCAAATCAGTTGCCGATGGGGAAATTCGATTCGCCTGTCTCAACCTATGCACTCGAAGCCAGTCACACCATATATCTCAACCACGTCTCCATGCACTCTGCCGGAAGCTATGACGAAGTGCTGTTGCAACCTTTGCGAGATGTATTGCAGAAAACACATGGGGATCTATTCATCGTATTACACATGATGGGCAGCCATCTCAGTTACGACATGCGTTACCCGGCAGCTTTCAAACGCTTCCAACCAACGTATGACAACACGAACAACAGCGTGCTGCCCGGCCTTCGTTTTACCAACAGCTATGACAACACGATCCTGTATACCGATCATGTGTTGGCACAGGTGATCGGAATTCTCCGCGACAGCAGTGCAATGACCGCCATGTACTATGCATCCGATCACGGTGAAGCACTTCTAACACCTACGTGCTCGAGCGCTGGGCATGGCATCGGTACCACTTACGAGTTCGAGATCCCCGCCCTGTTTTGGTATTCCGATACTTACGCCGCAACTTTTCCAGAGCGCTTGTCGGTATTGCGTACTAACGCAGACAAACCCACGCTCAGCGCGGACACTTTTGAATCGCTAATCGACATGGCCGGCGTTGATTTTCCTGGGCACGATCCAAGCATGAGCCTGTTCAGTGCGCAATGGCGCTACCGACCACGCATCGTCAACCCCATATGGCAGGTCGACTTCGACAAAGCCGTGTTCAGCAAAAAATGTTCAATCGTGCTGCCACCAGGTGCCGATACGGAGCATTGAAATGACTGCACAGGCCCCATGCAATCTGATCGTCGCAATGACCGGCGGTATTGCCTCCGGCAAGAGTGCAGTGGAACGACGTTTTGTGGCACATGGCGTCCATGTCTATGACGCCGACCGCGCTGCCCGCGACGTGATAGCGCCAGGCACGACTGGGTTGGCTGCGGTGATCACCACGTTCGGCACTGAAGTATTGGATGACGCGGGTCGTCTGGATCGCCCGGCCATGCGCCGGCGCGTATTTGCCGATCCCGCAGCGCGCAAGATGCTGGAGGCGATCATCCATCCGCGTGTGCGCCAGTGGTTGCGCGAGCGCGCACTGGCCGAGCGTGGGCCGTACTGCCTGTTAGCGATTCCGTTGCTGGCCGAAAACATCGCGCACTATCGCTGGGTCGATCGCGTGCTGCTGGTGGATGTACCTGAACCGGTGCAGATCGCCCGGCTGATCGCCCGCGACGGCATCGACGAAACGCTGGCTCGGCGCATGCAGGCCCATCAGGCCAGCCGCGCCGAACGGCTCAGCTTGGCCGACGACGTGATCGAAAACAGCGGCGACGAATCCGCCCTGGACGACGCCGTCGCCAAGTTGCACCAACGCTACCTCGCGCTGGCCGCTGCGCAATAATCCGCACGAGCGCCATTGCTCTTCGCACGGAGTGCCGAAAAGAGCATCGCGCACAGGGTGCGCTCCTACCGCGGCCAGAGTTCGCCGCTTTAGGGCCAGAACTCACGAATACCAGCCACGCCCTGCCCGCTGCAAAGGCGCGCCTGCGTGACGTGTGAGGGTGCCATGCCGCCGAGCGCATAGACCGGCAGCGCGGCGGCTTCAGCCAGTAAGTGGAAGCGGGGCCAGCCAAGCGGTGGCGTCAGCGGATGACTGTCGGTGGCAGCTACCGGCGAGAGCGTGGCGAAGTCGGCACCGATGTCCGCCGCCTGCGTCAGGTGCGTCGCATCGTGGCAACTGGCACCAACCAGTTGCGACAGTGGCAGCGGTCGTTCGGACATAGCCATCAGTTGCGCCTCCCTGAGTTGCACTCCGATGCCCAGCGCCAGGGCGCCGTCGATATCGCCATTGAGCAGCAGCTGGATACCATGCCGACGGGCCAGCGGCAGCAGGCCCGCGGCCAGTTCGCGAACTAGCTCGCGCGGCCACAGCGGCAGGCGCAATTGCAGCAGCTGGCCACCGCGTTCGATCGCATGGCCGATACGCTCGAACCAGATGCCGCGTTGTTCGGCTTGCACGTCGGCCGGGGTGATCGCATAGCGCGTGGGCAGCCGCAAGGCCTGCAGGATCGAGCGATCAGCCGGGGCTAGGATCGACGGATCGATGTGTTCCGGCAGCAGCCATTGCAACGCCTGCCCTTCCAGCGATTGCGGCTCGCCGTCCCACTGCTCGGTCTGCCAGACATCCAGCAACAGCACACGCTCGACGTAGTGGTATGGCACCCGGATCAGCGGCTCGGCATGCAGCAGGGTGATGCCGAGCTCCTCGTGAAGCTCACGTACCAATCCCGCCAATGGCGCTTCGCCAGGTTCGAGTTTGCCGCCGGGAAACTCCCACATGCCGGCGAGATGCTTGCCGGCTGGCCGCTGCGCCAGCAGCACGCGCCCCTCAGCATCCAGCATGACGCCAGCCATCACATGCATGTGGGCTTCGGCGCGGCCGGCGCCGGCATCAGCTGTTGCGCAGGTATTCGACCATGTCGAAGTCGTAGGCGTGTTCGGCATCGGCCTTGTGGTGCACGCGCGAAACCTCGACCCAGTCGCTGAAATGTATGCCGGGGAAGAACGTATCGGCACCGTCGATCGCAGCGCTGACCCAGGTCAGATACATGCGGCGAGCGCGTGGCAACGCTTCGGCGAACACCATGCCGCCACCGATCACCATCAGGCCGGTATTGTCGGTGCGGGCCTGCGCCTCTTCCACCGAGCGCACGGTGATCTGGCCGGGGAACGGTGCCTCGTGCTTGCGCGACAACACTAGGTTGACCCGATCAGGCAACGCGCGGCCAATCGATACGGCGGTGTTGTAACCCATCAGTACATTCTTGCCGGTGGTCAGTTGCTTGAACCAGCGCAGGTCATCGGGCAGATGCCAGGGCAACTGACCCTGACGGCCAATGGCGAAATTTTCGTCGAGCGCGGCAATCAGCGAAATAGCCATAACGTGTCCTTGAAAGGCTTGAGCAATGGAGTGGCCCGCGCCGGTGATGGGCACTGCCGATTGCGTCGAATCTTAGCAGGCTGCGGCGACCCTGCGGCAGCACCGACGTTTCGCAGATATTTACGGGAAGTGCCGTAACGGCTCTGCCAGCGCAGGACCCTACACGGCCACGACGCCCTTGATCGCCGGATGCGACTGGTAACCCTCGATCGCGATGTCCTCGTAGCGGAAATCGAAGATCGAATGCACCGCGGGATTGAGCTTCAACTGCGGCAGCGGCAGCGCCTCGCGGCTCAACTGTAGCCGCGCCTGCTCCACATGATTATTGTATAGATGCGCATCGCCCAGCGTGTGCACGAAATCGCCCACGCCCAGTCCGCAGACCTGCGCAACCATGTGGGTGAGCAGCGCATAGCTGGCGATATTGAACGGCACGCCGAGGAAGATGTCGCCCGAGCGCTGGTACAGCTGGCAGCTCAACTTGCCGTCGGCTACGTAGAACTGGAACAGGCTGTGGCATGGCAGCAGCGCCATCTTCGGCAGCTCGCCCACATTCCAGGCGCTGACGATCAAGCGGCGCGAATCCGGATTGCGCTTGATCTCGTCGATCACCCAGGCGATCTGGTCGATCACACCGCCATCGGCGGTCGGCCACGCGCGCCATTGCTGGCCGTAGACCGGGCCGAGGTCGCCGTTCGCATCGGCCCACTCGTCCCAGATGCGTACGCCGTGTTCTTTCAGGTAAGCGATGTTGGTGTCACCGCGCAGGAACCAGATCAACTCGTGCACGATCGACTTCAGATGCAGCTTCTTGGTGGTGACCAGCGGGAATCCCTGGTTGAGATCGAAGCGCAGCTGCCAGCCGAACACGCTGCGCGTACCGGTGCCGGTACGATCGGTCTTTTCGGTACCGTGATCGAGAACATGACGAAGCAGGTCGAGATAGGCGCGCATGCTTCAGGCCTTCGTGGCAACGGGTGCCAGCGGCAGCGTCGGCGCCCGCCGCGACAGCGCAATCAGCGCCAGCCCGACCACGATCAACGGCAGCGATTGCATCTGCCCCATCGTCACCCACTGCGTGCCGAACAGATAGCCCAGCTGCGCATCGGGCACACGCACGAACTCCACAGCGAAGCGGAAGCAGCCGTAAAGCAACGCGAACAGGCCGGAAACCAGATAGCGCGGCCGCGGCTTCAGCGACACCAGCCACAGCACCAGGAACATCGCCACACCTTCCAGCAGCATTTCGTACAACTGCGATGGATGCCGCGGCAGCCGATCGGGCGCATGCGGAAAGATCATCGCCCACGACACGTCGCTGGGCTTGCCCCACAACTCGCCATTGATGAAGTTGCCGAGCCGTCCAAGGCCCAGACCGATCGGCACCAGCGGCGCCACGAAATCGACCGTGTCGAAAAAATGCAGCCGCTGCCGGCGCGACCACCACCAGCCGGCCGCCAGTACGCCGAGCAAGCCACCGTGGAAACTCATGCCGCCATCCCATACCTTGAACAACGCCAGCGGATCGGTCCAAATCCAGTTGATCTCGACATAGAACAGCATGTACCACATGCGTCCGCCGACGATCACGCCCATCATGCCGTAGAACAGCAGGTCGCCCAGCGCATCGCGGCTGACCGGCAGGCGCCTGCGCCGGCGCCGGTACTCGCCCAGCACGGCGACAAAGAAGAATCCGAGCAGGTACATCAGCCCGTACCAGTGCACCTGGATTGGGCCGAGGTGAAAGGCGACAGGATCGATATCGACGACGAAAGGCTGGGACATCATGAGGGCAAGGCTGGCTGGCAAAGGTCAAGTGTAGCGGGCCGCGAATGTCTGGCGTCAGCACCTCTTCCGATCGCGCCCGAGCGGGGGCTAGAATCACCGGCAGGCGCTGCCCGAGCCGGGAAAGGGAATCGGACAGCTGTCGACAGCATCGAAAAGATGCCCGAACCTAGTCAGGTCGTTGCGCTCCAGACGAACCGGCTCATCACATGGAGCGTGCCAGGGGAAAATCGATGTCCTACCGTTTTGCGCGGGCCATGCTGTCCGCTGTCTGTCTTTTGTTGCCTGCGGCCGCCAGCGCGGTCGATCTGATTCCGGTGGAAGATTTTGCGCGACACCCGCTGTTGACGATGCCGCGGCTCTCGCCGAATGGCCAGTACCTCGCCGTCAACATGAATGACCCCGACGGCGACTCACACTTGCTGGCCATCTACAAGGTGGACGACATGAAGCAGCCGGTGAGCATGTTGCGCCTGCCCAAATATGAGATTGCCGCCGACATCACCTGGGTCAGCAATACCCGGCTGGTGGTAGGAAAAGGCAAAATGTACGGCTCGATCGACAAGCCTTTGCTGACCGGTGAAGTGATCGCCACCGATCTGGACGGCAAGAATCAGGATTACCTGTACGGCTTCGAGGGCAAGTACGGGTCGCGTGCCGGGGTACGCGGCATCGATCGTGGCTGGGGCTTCGTCGATGGCTTGCCGCAACCGACCAATGGCCACTTCTACCTGATCACGCGAAGCTGGGAGAACACCAATTCCAGCACGCTGTACGACGTTGACGCGAGCAAGAACAGCCGCCATCTGATTGGAGAGATCGACGTCAGCAACATGAGCTTCATGGTCGGCGCCGATGGCAAGGCCCACTTTGCCTACGGACGCAATGACGATTACGACTACGTCGTCTACCACCAGCAGACCGGCGGCTGGGCCAAGATGACCGCCGCGCAGATCGGTGGCACCTTCACCCCGATCTTTTTCACACCGGACAAACAGGGCATCTACGCCCACTACAACGCCGGGGGCGGCCCTACCGAACTGGTGCAACAAGACGAGAACGGCGGCAACCGCAAGTTGCTCGCCAGCGACAGCTTCAGCAGTATCGGCGGTATCGAGTGGACACCGTTACCGTACCAGCCGTTCGCCACCGTGCCAGCCACCGGCGTACCCAAGGTCAGCTACATCGACCCTAACCTGCCCATGGCAAAACTGCATCGCGCGCTGAGCCTGAAATTCCCCGGCAGCTACGTCCACTTCGTCGACTTCAGCGAGGACGGCGGCAAACTGCTGTTCTCGGTCAGCAGCGACCGCGATCCGGGCACCTACTATCTGATCGACACGCACACCTACAAGGTGCTCAAGCTGTTTGCCACGCAGCCATGGATCGACCCGGCAAAGATGGCCGAGCGCCGTCCACTGCACTTCAAGGCTAGCGACGGCATGGAGCTGGAAGCGATCCTGACGATTCCGAACGGTGCCAGCCAGACCAATCTGCCAATGGTTCTGCTGCCGCACGGCGGCCCGATCGGCGTACAGGACGACTGGTCTTACGACGGCGACGCCCAATTCCTCGCCAGCCGTGGCTATCTCGTCCTGCAGGTGAATTACCGCGGATCCAGCGGCCGCGGCGAGGACTTCAAGGAAGCCGGCTACCTGAAATGGGGCACCCGCATCCAACAGGATCTGATCGACGGCGTGAAGTGGGCGATCGCGGAAAAATATGCCGACCCGCAACGTGTCTGCGTCTATGGCGGCAGCTTCGGCGGCTACTCAGCGATGATGACCACGATCCGCGCGCCGGGCATGTTCAAGTGTGCAGTCGGCTATGCCGGCATCTACGACCTGGCCATGATGTACAAGAAGGGCGACATCAAAGAAGACAAGTCCGGCCGCAGCTATCTGAAGACGGTCATCGGCAAGGACGATGCCGATCTCGCTGCCAACTCACCGGACAAACTGGCCGACAAAATTGACGTACCGGTATTGTTGATCCACGGTGAGGACGACAAGCGCGCGCCGTTTGCACAGGCCAAGGCAATGCGTGCGGCGCTCGATGCCGCGCACAAGCCCTACGAATGGCTGAGCAAGCCGGGTGAAGGCCACGGCTTCTATGCCGAGGCAAACAATATCGAGTTCTATAACCGCCTGCAGACGTTCATTGCCAAGTACATCGGACCCGGCAACACCACACACTGACGGGCGCTGCTGCAGCAATCAAAGAAAGGCGCTACAGCGCCTTTCTTTTTGGCCTATTGCCGATCGCTTGTTGAGGCAGCGGGCACGGCGTCAACATGAATCAGAGCAGCACGGGCCGATCCGACAACTCGTCCGGATTTGCCTGACCGTCGCCGGGAAAATGCCGGGTCAGCAAGGCGTTCGCGGCGGCAATACCTTCAAGGCTGCCTTCACGCCATTGCCCGCGGGCAAAGCGCTCTTGCATGCGGGCGCAAATGTCGTTCCACTCGCTGGCCGCCACTTTCGCTGCGATGCCGCGATCGGCGACGATCTCGATGCGATGCTCAGCCATCAGCACATAGAACAACACGCCGCTGTTGCATTCGGTATCCCACACCCGCAGCTGGGCGAACACCTGCCGAGCACGCGCGGGCGAATCGAGGCCGTCCAGCACGGCCAGTGGCGCCAGTCGCGATTCGATCGCAAAGCAGACCTCACCAAAGTGGTTGCGTTCACCGACGGCAATCGCCGCCGTCATCTCGTCCAGTAGCGCAGCAGGGAAACGCCGGCGCATTTGAAACCAGCCAGCGAACAGATTGGTCAGCATTCGTTGCATGCGCGCCATCACCAGCTCCCCGACGAACCGCCGCCGCCGAAACTGCCGCCACCGCCGCTGAAACCACCACCACCGCCAAAGCCGCCACCACCTCCGCCCCAGCCACCACCACCGAAGCCACCCCAGCCACCGCCGCCGATCGAACGCCCGGCCCCACCAGGCAACAGCATCAGCACGCCGCTGATCAACCCGCCGATGATGCCGGCACCCATCGAGATCAACAGCCACAGCAGGCCGCCGACCAGCACCGCACCCAACGGAGCCCGGATCCAAGCGTTGGCCCGCCCCAGCATGCCGCGCAGAAACAGTGCCACGAATACGCCGATCATCAGCCCGTTCTGCAGACCAGTGCCGCTGTGTTCATCGCCGGACGAACCCTGCACCGGCGGCGGCAACGTCTCGCCGTTGATCAGCTGGGTCAACGCGCCGACGGCGTCGTTGATGCCGCCAAAATAATCGTTGGCACGGAACTTCGGCGCGATGTATTCACGGGTGATTCGCGCGGTGGCCGCATCGGGAATCGCACCTTCCAGGCCGTAACCCACCTCGATGCGCACGCGGCGATCGTCTTTCGCGACTAGCAGCAACACGCCGTCATCGGTGCCCTTGCGGCCGACCTTGTTCGCCTCGGCCACAGCCAGCGAATAGCTCTCGATGTCCTGCCCTGCCGTACTGCCGACCATCAGCACCACCAGCTGCGCGCCCTTGGCCTTCTCCAGTGCGACCAGTTGCGCATCCAGCTGATCGACCTGCTGCGCCGTCAACGTGCCGGTGAGGTCGGTGACGTGGCGCGCCAGTTTCGGCACCGCATCGGCCGCATGCAGCAAGGCCGGCGACAGCAACACCATCGCCAGCAGCAGGCACAGGCGCGGCAGGCGCCGGGCCATCATCAATGCGTCGAGGCGGCAGGGGCCGGCGTACCGGTGCCGAAGTCGACGGTCGGCGCGGTGGAGATCGCCTTCTCGTTGTCCACGCTGAAGTTCGGTTTGACCGAGTAGCCGAACATCTTGGCGGTGAGGTTGTTCGGGAAGGTGCGGATCATTTCGTTGTACTGCTGCACCGCCTGCACATAGCGGTTGCGCGCCACGGTGACCCGATTCTCGGTGCCTTCGAGCTGTGCCTGCAGGTTCTGGAACAGACCGTCAGCCTTGAGCTGCGGATAATTCTCGCTGACCACCATCAGGCGCGACAGCGCGCTGCCCAGCTGACCCTGTGCGGCCTGGAACTGCTGTAGCTTCTGCGGATCATTGAGCGAGTCCGCGTTGACCTGCAGGCTGCCGACCTTGGCACGGGCCTCAGTCACTTCGACGAAGACTTTCTCCTCGTGCTGCGCATAGCCCTTGACCGTGTTGACCAGGTTCGGCACCAGATCGGCGCGCCGCTGGTACTGGTTGAGCACTTCGGACCAGGCGGCCTTGACCGCCTCATCCTGCCGCTGCATCGCGTTGTAACCGCAGCCGGTCAGGCTGACGGCGAGCAACAGCAGCACGAGATTGCGCAGAAATTTCATGGGGTCGCTCCGATCCGGTGGAAGGTCATTGCATCATCCCATGCGAGCCAGTGCAATCGTGCTGCCGCGAATGGCAGACGACGGCTCAACCGAACAGGCGCGGCCCGAGAATCAGTCCCCAGCTCAACGCCACCAGCAGCAGCAGCACGAACACCGCGGCCGAACCCATGTCCTTGGCGCGGCCGGCCAGTTCGTGGAATTCCGGGCTGACCTTGTCGACCACCGCCTCGATCGCCGAATTGAGCAGTTCGGCCGAGAGCACCAGCAACGGCGCCAGGATCAAGGCGAATTTTTCCAGCCCACCGTCACCAAGCCACAAACCTAGTGGCACCAGCACGATCACCAGACAGGCTTCCAGCCGGAATGACGCCTCGTGGCGCCAGGCGGCCCGAAAACCCTTCATCGACCACTGGAACGCGTTCCAGAGCTGCTTCGGACCACGAAAACCTTCGGCTGCCATATCGACGTATCCGCTCAGGCAATCGCCGGCAGCGGCGACCCGACAAGCGCCATGACGGCATGGCTGGGGCTGGCCACAAGGCGGCTCAGCGGCGACAGCGCAACGATCGACATGGGTGGCGAGACTCCCTTCAGACAGGCTTGTACAAGCCATCCATGATGCCACAAGCATCGCTGCCGCAAGTGGCCGCCGGTTGTTCCATGTCGCACTGCAGCTACACCCTGATGGCGAATAGGTTACGCTTCTGCGGTTGTGATCCGTTCAGAATCACATGCGCAGGCGCGTGTCAACACGTCGCCCAGGTTTGAATCACGCACGGAAAAGATATGGCCACCCAGAATCCGCCCGTCTCGCAGACGCGCTCCTTCACCACCGTCTTCCTGATCGAGATGTGGGAGCGCTTCGGCTTCTACGGCATGCAGGTACTGATGGTCACCTTCCTGATGAAGAAGCTCGGCTTTGCCGATACCAGGGCCAATCTCGTCTGGGGTGCGGCGGCGGCGCTGATTTACGCCACACCGGCGATCGGTGGCTGGGTCGGTGACAAGCTGCTGGGTACGCGGCGCACCATGCTGATCGGCGCTGTCGTGCTGGCACTCGGCTACGGCATCCTGTGGATACCGCCGGAAGCGCTCGGCCTGACCGACGGACGCGCCGGCATCCTGTCGCTGCTGACCCCGGCCAACCTCACCTACTTCGCGCTCGGCGTGATCGTGGTCGGTAACGGCTTCTTCAAGCCCAATGCCGGCAACCTGGTGCGCAAGATCTACGAGGGCGACGACACCAAGATCGACAGCGCCTTCACCATCTACTACATGGCGGTGAACATAGGCTCATTTTTCTCGATGACGATGACACCGTGGATCCGCGACGCGGTCGCCGCCCACTATGGCGACTCCATGGGTTGGCACACCGCGTTCGGCTCCTGCGCGGTGGGCCTGGTTCTCGGCTTGATCATCTACGTTTTCATGCGTCGCGCCTTACGGCACATCGGCTCGCCTGCGGACGACCTGCCGATGAACATGCGCCGGGCGTTGCCGGTCTTCGGCGCCGCCTTCCTACTCGTATTCGTGGTCGCGTTCATCCTGCAGAGCGAAGCCGTGGCGAGGGTCTGCGTCTATGCCGCCGGCGTAGTGATCCTTGGTGTGTTCGCGCACCTGATCCGCAGCAGCCAGCCCAGCGAACGCGCCGGCCTGATCGCGGCGCTGGTGCTGACCGTGCAGACGATCTTCTTCTTCATCTTCTACTCGCAGATGGCGACGTCGCTGAACCTGTTCGCGCAGCACAACGTGGATCTGTCATTCAATATATTTGGAATCCACCTGTGGAACTGGATTCCCGAGCAGTACCAGAACCTCAACGCGATCTGGATCGTCGTGCTGAGCCCAGTGCTGGTGTTCGCCTACAACGGCCTCGGCCGGGTCGGCAAGGATCCGTCGATCGCATTGAAGTTCGCGCTGGGTTTTGCCGCCGTCGCCGTCGGTTTCTTCATGTACGGCATGGGCGCAAACGCAGCGGTGGCCGGCCAGGTGTCGTCGTGGACGATGGTCTGGGGTTATGGCTGGTATTCGCTGGGCGAACTGCTGGTTAGCGGCCTGGGCTTAGCAATGATCGCGCGCTACGTACCATCGCGCATGGGTGGCTTCATGATGGGGGCTTACTACGTCGCCGTGGGCCTGTCGCAATACCTCGGCAGCATCGTGGCGAATATCGCGCACATCCCGGACAACATCACCGATCCAGTACAGTCGCTGTCGATCTATGTGAGTCTGTTCAACCAACTCGGCTTCGTGGGTATCGCGTGCACTGTGATCGCGCTCGCGATGCTGCCGTTGATGAACAAGCTGTCGGCCAGCCATTCAGATGCGGCGACCCACCACACTCCGCTGCCGGCCGTGCGCAGCGAGGAATTCAACACGCCGTCCTGAGCCGATGAACCCGTCGTGCGTCGCACCGCAGGTTCACCGCATTTTTCGTAAGCCTCGATGATCGACATGCCTCACCGCCCCACCCAACGCGTTGGCCCGGTTGCACTGACCCGCACGTTGGCCTGGCTGCGGCTGTGTGCGATCGCCGGGCAGAGCGCAGCGGTGCTGGTCTGCGCGTGGTGGATGCAACTGCAGATTCCGCTGCTGCCGCTGCTGCTCGGCATCGGCCTGCTCGCGGTGTTTTCGGTATTCGCCGCCTGGCGTCTGAGCCAGCCGTGGCCGGTGCGCGAGTGGGAAACCATTGGCCATATCGCCGCCGATACGCTGGTACTCGGCTACCTGCTGTATTTCACCGGCGGCGCCAGCAACCCGTTCATCACCCTGCTGCTGGTGCCGATCGCGCTGAGTGCCGCTGCACTATCGGTGCGCGCCATCCTGGCGGTAGCCGCGCTGGCCAGCGTCGCCTATGTGATCCTGCTGTACCGGCATGTGCCGTTGCCGATGCCGATGCACGGCGAACTGCACGGCGGCTTCTCGCTGCACGTTGCCGGCATGGGCGTGAACTTCGTGATCAGCGCACTGCTGCTGGGTTTCTTCATCAATCGGTTGGCGTACGCGTTGCGTGTGCAGCAACTGGAAGTGCAGCGCGTACGCGAGCGGGCGCTGCGCGACGAGGGCATCCTGGCGATCGCCACCCAGGCTGCCGGTGCCGCACACGAACTCAACACGCCGCTGTCGACGATGCGCACCCTGCTACCCGAACTGCGCCGCGAGCACATCGGCGATACGCTGCTGGCCGAGGATCTGGAACTGCTGGAAGGTCAGGTGGATCGCTGCCGCACGATCCTGCGCGAGATGGTCGCATTCGGCAAAGCACAATTGTCGCAGGAGCCGGAGCGGCTCAGCGTGACCGAGTTTATCCACGGCTGCCTGGAACGCTTCCAGCTGCTGCGGCCGGAGGCCGAGCTGACCCTGGAGCTGGACGAAACGATCGCGCAGACCGTGCTGCGCACGCCACCTGGCCTGCGTCATGCACTGCTCAACTTGCTCAACAACGCCGCCGACGCTTCAGCCAGCCGCCACTCGCACTTGGTCGCGTTACAGGTATCGCGCGATGGCGGCTGGCTGCAGTTGAGCGTGCGCGATCACGGCCCCGGTTTTGGCACCACCGGCGAGTTGAGCCTGCTCGGTCATTCACAAAAACAGACTGGACTCGGCATCGGCCTGGCGCTGGCCGAGGCCACCGCCGAACGCCTCAACGGCGAACTGATTGCCGGCAATACCGGACACGGCGCGGAAGTCTGCCTGCGCCTGCCGCTGGCGGTGATCGCCGAAAAATGACACGCAGGCAAACGTGCAAGCGCCGCCGCTTCCGGCGAAAATGGGCCTTGCTCCACTTTCAGGAAACACTGTAATGACCGAGTTGCCCCACGCCGTCACAGCACGTCCGTTGCTGCTGGTCGACGACGACGCCACCTTCCTGCGCGTGCTGGCGCGTGCGCTCGGCTCGCGCGGTTTCGAGGTCATCACGGCGACCAGTTTCGAGGAAGCCCGCGCGTTGACCCGCCGGCATCAGCCGCGCTACTGCGTACTCGACCTGAAGCTGGGCGAGGACAACGGCCTGCGCCTGATTCCCGAACTGCATGCGCTGGTGCCGGATCTGCGCGTGCTGCTGCTGACCGGCTACGCCTCGATCGCCACCGCGGTGGAAGCGATCAAGCGCGGTGCCCACGACTACCTGGCCAAGCCGGTCGATGCCGACGCCGTGGTGCGTGCCCTGCTCGACGGCGACAACGACAGTGAAGACAACGACCCGCCCGACGCTCCCGAGCAGCCGCTGGCATTACGCCGACTGGAGTGGGAACACATCCAGCGCGTGCTCACCGAATGCGACGGCAACATCTCCGAAACCGCCCGCCGCCTCGGCATGCACCGCCGTACCCTGCAACGCAAATTGAGCAAGCATCCGGTACGCGAACGTCCTGAACGGGACGACTGAGCGTTACGTCGAGCGCGATTTTTCAGGGCGGGCTCGGCCCGCCAGCTTCCTGTTCCCGCCCATCATGCTGAAGGACGGCGGGCAGTGCCCGCTACGAATGGCTATCGCGTCGCGGCTTCATTGTGGACGCCACCATCAAGGCTGCGCGGCACTCTCGGCTGGCGCCGGCAACTCCGCGGTGCCATCGTCCTCATCGCCATAAATCGCCACGTGCGGCACGCCGTCGGCGCCGATCCAGCCGCGATACATGCCGTCGGTGTTGAACGGGATCGCGATATGACCGTCCGCATCCAGCGCGATCGCGCCGCCGTTGCCGCCCATCGAGGGAATCTCCTGATTGATCACCTCGGCGGCGGAGCGCTTCAGCGGCACGCGCATCTGGGTGACCTTCATGCAGATCTCGTGTGCGGCCACCGTGCGGATGTAGTACTCGCCCCAGCCCGTACCGGACACCGCGCAGCCCGAGTTCGCATAGGTGCCAGCGCCGATGATCGGCGAATCGCCGATGCGGCCCCAGCGCTTGTCGGTCATGCCGCCGGTGGAAGTGCCGGCGGCGAGATGGCCTTGTACATCCAGCGCCACCGCACCGACCGTACCGAAGTGTTTGGCCGTCCCCACGTCCGCATGCGGCTGCTTCGCCGCGTCTTCCTTGAGCGCCTTCTGCAGTTGCTGCCAGCGCTCCTCGGTACGGAAGTACGCAGGATCGACCAGGGTGATGCCCTGCTCTTTCGCGAATTCCTCGGCACCGATACCGGCCAGCATCACGTGCGGTGAATGCTCCATCACCGCACGTGCCAGCAGGATCGGGTTCTTCACACGCTGCACGTCCGCCACTGAGCCGGCGCGCAACGTAAAGCCGTCCATGATCGCTGCGTCCAGTTCGTTTTTCCCGTCGTGGGTGAACACTGCACCCTTGCCCGCGTTGAAGTTCGGATCGTCCTCCAGCACGGTGATCGCCGCGGTCACCGCATCCAGCGCCGGCTTGCCCGCCTTGAGCTGGGCGTAGCCGTTCTGCAGTGCCAGCGTCATCGCCGTGCGTACGGCCTTTTCCTTCGCCGGAGTCATGTCGCGCTTGATCACACCGGCGCCGCCGTGGATTACCAACACGGGCGTGGTGGCGGCGTGGCTCATGCCGGCGATTCCGAGGGTGGCAAGGGCAACGAACAGACGGTGCGACTTCACTTCACTCTCCGATGGGTGACGGGAGGAGTATACCGAGGCTCTGTCCCTCACTTGAGCGCAAAGCGCACCAGATTGCCATCAGACTGACGACGCCAACCGTTTTCCCTGGTCCAGCGCCACAGCCCATTGCGGATCCTTTGCTCACACTGCATGCCGCCTACGCCGTACCAGGCACCAACAACTCCGAACGCGGCGCCGCCAATCGCACTTTGCTGCGCGATGAACTGTCTGACGACGATCTGCGAACTATCTACATCTACCCGCAACAGTAACGTGCACTCGGTCGCGACAACTTCCACGCGATTGTCGAAACCAAGACTCGCCGCTTCGCCGGAGTTCGGCCCTCACATCGACCGCGCAAACCCTAACCGTAAGCGAATCCGACCCGCTTGTTCTTTTCGTTTAGTCGATTATTGAAGACGGTAATACTTGAATAGTTCTTTTTGCTTATTTTGTGCGTAATCCCCGAAGACTGAAAATTTCGCTTTTATTGCTTCCATCTGCGTCAATAGCGCACTAGGAACTTCCGTCGTCTCGCTTCGATGCGCCAAGCCTATTAAAGTTTGCAAAATCTCCGTTGCAGTAGATTCGTCCGCTTCTGCCAATAATAGATTAACCGTCTCATTAATAGAGTTAAATGCTTCGGAAGCGGACATGTTGGCAACAACACTAACTCTAAATTTTTCAAAAATCCACTCATCAACGATTGGATTTGAATTCCAACCATCAATTACGTGAATTAAGGCGTCTACATATTTCATCGTTAATCCTTAATTAATAAATTTGAAATCAATAACTTGTCCCGTATGTATATTTTCAACGTAATGAATCTCAACGCCGTTAACGTTTTGAGTGCGCTTCACCCATCCATCAGCAGCCATGAGTCCATTTTTTGTATCTGACATTGCCGGCATACGCGGTGGAGTGCGCCCCAATGGTTTGGACACAACCTCCTCCATCGCTAATTTCTCTTTAAGGCTATTGGCAACCGTTCGCCCGGTACTAATTACTTCCTTTCCTGCTCCAGCACTGAGCGTTTCAGCTTCATTAAGTATTGGAGCAACCTCCCCGTCCCCTGGAATGGCCGTAATAATAGCCATTCCCCATTGCCCTTTGCTACAACCGTCAGTGATGCACAGAGCCAAATTGCCACCTGGAAGCCAGGGAGCAGTCTTTCTTGCGGCTGCCTCAGCAGCTTCGGCAGCCTCTTTGGCTTGACGAGCCATCTCCTCCTTCATCTGCTCCCAAGCTTCTATGCTTGGCCCAGTTGGATTGCTGCTATCAGTCGTCTTGCCATCAGGGTCTACGTTTACGATTGGATTATTATTGGCATAGCTATATCGATTAAAATTAAACGGATTGCCCGCCCCGAGGGCCACTGGATCCATATTCAAAAACCGCCCCATGCTCGGATCGTAATAACGCGCCTGCATGTACACCAACCCGGTGTCCGGGTCGTTCACATGCCCGGTATACCCCGGTCCATTCGGCGCCGGGCTCATGCTCGCCACCGCGGTGCCATATGGCGCGTAATCGAAACGGGCGGTGATGTTGCCGCTGGCATCGGCCTCCGCCAGCGGCGTTCCCTGCGGATCGGTGTACACGTAGGTCACCGTGCCGGCGTGCGCCACATGGCAAAGCATCCACAGCATGGCAGCGACTATCTTGAAGATATGTCCTTTCATGTGGCTCGTCCTCACTGGTTCACCGTCGTCGGGGTCACCGACGCGCTCCATGCCGAGCATCCGCTCGCGTTACATGCTTGTACGGTCACCGAGACAGTCGGACCGGGTATGACGGTGAACTCGGGGATGGATGTTGCCGTGGTGGTCGTTGTGGCGCAGGCACCGTTTTGCTGGCAATAGTGGAAGTTGTAGCTCGACGCGCCTGCCACGCCAGACCAGGACCCGGTTAGCGTGTAGTCGGTCTTTGGAGGGCGTGTGTCTGGAGAATAGGTGGCGTAGAGCGTGGCAGAGAGACCCGTTGGCGTCGTCGGAATGAGTGTCACCGTGATGCTGCCGACCCCGCTCCATAACCAGCAGCCGCCCACATCGCGCACCTATACGTGATAGCCGTAGGTGCCGTTGCCCTCGGTCGCTCGTACTCCAGTTGGACATGTATTGCCTGCCCAAAACCATTATCGACAAATTGTAATCTGCTTTGATTTTATAGTACTTGCATAAGCCATATATTTTTTAGCCATAACATCATGATATGTAACAGACATAAGAAAACATTTGGCAGTGATCCCATATGAACGCCTGATATCAGCAATAGGGAATATCCTTCCCATAATATCAAATGGTCTCAACGTTAAATAGTCAGATTCAGATGGAAAATTCTCGTTTGGTGGAGATTTGAATCCAACGATACGGCCATTTACCCACAAATTTACCGTGATTAATCCAAACGCTGGATTCTGTGTAAATAATTTGCTAACCCTCACATCTTTCGGCGAGAAATTTTCAACTGACACGATCACGAAGTCATTTTTATTTTGCAGGTCCAAGTGAATATCCTCCGCATAACAATGCGCAGAAAGCGTGATAAAGATCAATGCGTATAATAGCTTATTCATGGTATTAAATGCCCGATGGATTTAGCTTATAAATACCACACACCACCACAGCTATCCCGGTGGCGCTAGTCCAATTGAGTTCGAAGCGGCACATCGAGACCCCGATCAGGCGTCCACTAAATCCTGGCAACTCCAACCTGACCCCTTTGCTACAAAGGGCACCCACTTTTTTTGCTTGGATGTTTTGGGACTTATCAGGATTTCCCTAATCCCATTCAACAGTCCATCCGCTTTCAGATAGGTAACCATCCAAGTCGTCTTTCGAACCCACCCAGTCATCATACCCTTGATCAATTTCATCAGACCAAATTAATATTAGATATCCGCTAGTATTTGGTTGATCATCTTTGATCTTAAGTTTCCAGCCAACATAATCAGGTCCAGCAATAATTTTACCAGTCTTATTAATGTGTTCATGCGCTGACATAATAAATGCCCTCAATCACTAAAAGGAACATGGTTATTCACATACGGCTTTCTTGCTCCCGGCATATACAATTCAAAATGCACATGGGGGACGCCGGGGCGGTGCCCACCAGTCAAGGAACTATCCTCCATTCTGAATTGCCTTAATCCATCTGAGCTTCGAAAGACACCTCTATCGATCTCAGTATAATTCTTTCCAAGGAATTTCAGACCTGCATCGAGGGCTTGTCCGCCAAGTGGAATGAATGAACTTAATATATTCCCTTTCCCATTAAAGGTTTCCGCAATTATCTTTTCGGCAATAGATGCCTCCCTTGCCTCCGGACCTATGGGCGTGAATATCGAAAATACACCAATAGTGCTTCCTATAGACGGAGGCTCCCCATTAGCTTCTGCGTTTGCAAAATCCTCAAAATCATTCATCGCGCTAGCGATCTGTCCCGTAACAAATGAAGCCACTCCCGCGGTCATTTTTTGATCGCTATTTAATATCGGGTCTTTCCCCGGATGCGCCCAGTCCCCGCCCCCATGCGCGCTCATTCCTGCCGCTGCATTTTCATCGGAGACACCAGCAGCCATATTTGAGAAATGATTCGAAAGTGCTCGCATTTTCATGCAAGTATCGCTGCAATCTTGCATCCCTGTAGGGTCGATTCCCATTATGGGATTGTTGTTCACGTAGGCGTAGCGATTGAAGTTAAACGCATTGCCGGGACTAGGCACAACTGGGTCAGTGTTCAGGAACCTTCCCACTACCGGATCGTAGTAGCGCGCCTGCATATAGACGAGCCCAGTATCCGGATCATTCACATGCCCGGTATACCCCGGCCCATTCGGCGCCGGGCTCATGCTCGCCACCGCGGTGCCGTACGGCGCGTAATCGAAACGGGCGGTGATGTTGCCGCTGGCATCGGCCTCCGCCAGCGGCGTTCCCTGCGGATCGGTGTACACGTAGGTCACCGTGCCGGCATGCGCCACATGGCAAAGCATCCACAGCATGGCAGCCACTATCTTGAAGATGTGTCCTTTCACGTGGCTCGTCCTCACTGGTTCACCGTCGTCGGGGTCACCGACGCGCTCCATGCCGAGCACCCGCTCGCGTTACATGCCTGTACGGTCACCGAGACTGTCGGACCGGGTATGACGGTGAACTCGGGGATGGATGTTGCCGTGGTGTTCGTTGTGGCGCAGGTACCGTTTTGCTGGCAATAGTGGAAGTTGTAGCTCGACGCGCCTGCCACGCCAGACCAGGATCCGGTTAGCGTGTAGTCGGTCTTGGGAGGGCGTGTGTCTGGAGAATAGGTGGCGTAGAGCGTCGCCGAGAGACCCGTTGGCGTCGTCGGAATGAGTGTCACGGTGATGCTGCCGACCCCGCTCCACGGTCCGCAGCCGCCCGCATTGCACGCCTGCACGTGATAGCCGTAAGTGCCGTTGCCCCTTCCACTGGTGCTCCAGCTCGCATTGCCGTTGGCCTGCACGGTGGTCCAACCACCACCGTTGACCTGCTCCTGCAACGTGTAGCTGGTGGCGCCACTGACACCACCCCAGCTCACCGTGTAACTGCCGTTGGTGCTGCTCGCCGGCACGCTCAGACTCGGCGCGCTGGCCGGCGGGATCGTCACGGCTACCGGGTTGCTTGTGGCGTAAGCGCTACAGCCGCTGCTGTTACATGCTTGAACCCTCAAGGTATAGCTACCCGTGGCCGCTTCATTCAACGTCGTACCATTTGCCGCATTGCTATAAACAGTTGCCCAACCTCCGCCATTGGCACTTTGCTGCAAGGTGTAGCTGGTAGCGGTAGCTGAAGCAGCCCAGGTCACGGTGAAGATGCCGCTGCTGCTCGCCGGCACGCTGATACTGGCCGGCGTCGGCGGCGGCAGCAGTACCACGACGCTTTGCTGTGCGCTGCCGGGGCTGCAGCCACCCGCATTACATGCGGTGACACTGTAGACATACGTGCCGTTACCGCGACCACTGGTGCTCCAACTGGTAGCCGTACCGCCTTGCACCATCGTCCAAGCTCCATTGACGCCCTCGGCGAGACCATACCAAGTGGTCCCCGGAACGGCTGTCCAGCTGATCGTGTAGCTGCCACTGGTACTGCTGCCCGGCACAGTCAGGGTCGGCGTGCTGCCCGGTGGATGCGTCACCACCAGCGTGGCGCTGCCCGCCACCCACGCACTGCAGCCGTAGGTATTGCAGGCCTGCACGTGGAAGACATAGCTGCCATCGACCAGCCCCGACAACGCCGTGCTGGTGCCGCTGCTGTTGTAGATGCCCGTCCAGCTGGTGCCGCCGTTGCTGCTCTGCTCGACCACGTAGCGGGTGGTGAGGTTCGAGGCGCCCCAACTCATCGTGGCACCGCCGGTATTGCTGCTGGCCGGCACTGTCAAACTGGCCGGCGCGGCCGGCAGCACGCCGTAGGTGGTGTCGACGGTCACCGCCGTGGATCCGGCCCAGCCACGCGTGCCGTAACTGTTGTAGGCCGCCACCTGATAGGTGTAGCTACCACTGGTGGTGCCCGGACGACTGATCGCGTTGGCCGCGGTGCTGGCGGCAATGGTGGTCCACGCGCCGCCGTTGAGGCGCTCCTGCACCATGTACGCACTGGCGGTCGCCGGTGCAGTCCAGCTCACCGTGTAAGTGCCGTTGATGGTGCCGCTGGGGACGGTCACCGCGGGCAACGTCGGAGTTACGCCCAGCGTGGCCGAGCTGGTCCATGCACCGCAGGTGGTGCCGACGCAGCCTTCGACTTGGTAGACATAGCTACCACCCGCTCGGCCGCTCAGGACACTGCTCACGGCGCTGCCGCTATAGACCGTCGTCCAGCCACCGCCGTTAGCGCTTTCCTGCAGCACGTAACTGGTAGCCCCCAGCACGGCACCCCAGCTCACCGTATAGCTGCCGTTGTTGGGGTTGGCGTCGAAGCTCACCGCCCCCGGTGCGGTGAGCTGAAGCGAGCTGTTGCGGGCAACTTGCTTGGTGCCCAGATAGATGAAGTTCGTCGACAGCGCACTGCCCGGTGCCCACTGGTACATCAGCTGGCCAGCCTGGCTGTAGAAGTAATACGTCGTGACGCCGCCGGCGGTCTTCGACACCCGCCGCCCCGAGGCATCGTAGGCATAGGTGTCGCTGCCGGGGATCTGGGTCAGCTGGTTCTTCTGATCGAACACCAGCGTGGTCGCGTTCTTGCCAGTGACGTTGCCGCGGCTGTCGTACAGATAGCTGGTGAGCGTGGTGGCTCCGTTGCTGATGCTGGCCAGCTTGTTGGTGGGGTCGTAGTTGTAGGTGGACGTCTGGCTGCCAGTCTGTAGCGTGCGCAGGTTGTTGAGGGCGTCGTAGGTATACGCCTGGGTGCCCCACAGGCCAGCTGCATTGGCGCTGCTCAACCGGTTCAACGCGTCGTAGCCGAACGACTTGGCGCGCGGACCACCGGTCAGGTCGGCCACCGCGGTGATGTTGCCGTTGGCGTCGTAGCTGAGGTCTTCGCTCAGCTGCACCGTGCTACCCACGCCGTAGCTGAAGTTGCTGAGCATCTGGCGCGTATTCTGCGCGGCCACGTAGCCGGTGCCGTTACCGTAGGCAAACTGCGCCACCTGCCCGTTCGGGAAGTAGCCGATGCCGGTCGCGTAGCTACCGGCCTGGGTCGGTCGACCCAGCGCGTCGGGGGCGTAGCTGACGTTCTCGCCATCGGGGTAATGCACCAGACTGAGACTGCCGTACGCGTCGTGGGCATAGCCGATGCCCCAGGCGTTCTGGCCGACCAGCTGCAGGCTCTCGCCGGTGAGCATGCCGCGGAAGTTATACGCCCCGGTCCAAGTGCTGATACCCGACACCACACTGTCCGGCTGGCCCAGAGGCGTGTAGTGGTATTGGGTGCTCTGGGTGCCCGAAGGCGGCAGGATCGTCAGCACCCGGTTCATGGCATCGTAGGTGCGCGCCGTCTGGGCGGCGGTAGCGACCTGCTCTTGCCCACAACCGGTGCCGGTGATGGCCAGCCCTTGCGCACTCCACGCCAGATTGTTGGCGGCGTCGTAAGCCATCACTTCGCTGCCGCTCTCCGGCTCGGTGGTACGGCACAGACGATGGTAGGCGTCGTAGGTCAGCGTCTTGGTGACGCTGTCGCTCTCGGTGCCGTACAGGCCGGACTGGGTGATCGCCAGCGGATTGCCGTAGAGGTCACGGGCGATCGTCTGGGTGATGCCGGCCGGTGCCTGCACCAAGATCGGTGCGTTGTAGCTGGGCGCATCGAACACCTGGTAGCTGGTCGTGGTGACGTTGCCCTTGGGATCGGTGACCTGTTGCCGGGCACCGGACAGATACGCGGTGCTGCTGGTCAGCGTGCCCAACTCGGAGTTCTGCTGGGTCTGGGTCACCCGTTCCAGCGCATCGTAGGTGGTCGCGACGCCCTGGATGCCGGCCGCGGCCGGGGTCTGCGTGAAGGTCAGTGCACTGGCGCTCGGGTACGCGCTGAAGGTCTTCTGCCCTTTGCTGTCGTAGGTGGTCAACGTACTGGCTTGCACACTGGCGCCGATGTCGCTGTCGCTCAACACCGGACGCAACATCGCATCGAAGTACGTTACCCCCACCGCGTTCCCGGTGGTGGTGGTACGCCGCCAGTGGTTGGCGGACACGCCACGCTCGTCGCTGGTGACGAAGCTGTAGGCGAAGGTCTTGGGTAGCCACGCCACTTCGTCG
>DATMQY010000008.1:0-146053 GCA_035566635.1 Rhodanobacter sp. | reverse complement strand
ATACCGCGTTTGTAGTTGCTCAGGCTGGTGGTGTGGCTGTTGCCGTCGGTGAAGCTGGCCAGCTGGCCGGCGCTGTTGAACGTGTAGCTCATCACCGACTGGCCGAAGCGGGCGCGCGACAGCAACGTGTCGTTGCTGGTGTTGTAGGTGTTGAGGCTCTCGGTCTCGCCGGTGGTGACATTGGTCACCTGTTGCGGCAGGCCCAGTACCCACAGCGCCGTATCGTTGAGATACGTGGTGGCCTCCTCGATCGCGCTTTGTCCGGCGATCGAGTTGGAGCGCTTGGTCTGGGTCACCTGCGCGTAGACATCGAACGCTTCCGCCTGCCACGTATACGTGTCGCCATCCTGGGTGATGACGCGCTGGTTGAGCGGTGAGTATTTGGTCGTCTGGTCCGCGTTGATGAGGAATTGAAGATTGGTGCCGGCAACCGTGGGCAACGGCGCAGTCGTCGGCGGGGCGTAGGCGTTGTCTTCGGCCCGTAACAGGGTCGACGAACCCGCGGCTCCGGTGTAGTACTCCGTACGCAGCAACTGGCTCTCGGTCATGCCGAACCGATTGCTGAAGATATGCCGCACCGCGCTGCCATCCGGCGCCACGACATCGCTCAAGATGGTCGTGGGGCAAGTCCCCGAACAGTCTGACCAGCTGTCGTTGGAAGGCGAGAAGTTATAGGACCAGGTTTGGCTCGGAAGGCCCGCACCCGAGACGGTCATTTGCGTAGCCGTCAGGCTGTACCACGCGTCGGGGGCGAGCGCGTAACTGCCCCCTGTATTGGGATCGTTGTACTGCATCCCCATGCAACTACGCGGCACCAGTGATCGCCCGTGCTTGATCGGCGCCACCGTGAAGGTTCCCGTCAACCCCGAAGGGTGGACGATCGTGCCTGTCGCCGGACCGAGGTTGGCGGGAACCGCCAGCGTGATGCAAGTGGAGGTGCTGACGGAAGACAAGGTCGCCGCATCGAAGCCCGTCAGGTTGTAACGCCACTGGGTGCCATCGGGCAGGGTTACCGCATTGAGGGAGATGCCATTGGCCCAGGGACTATAGGCATACGTCCAGGTTCGGGGTGCGCCAGACGAGGGCTGCAAAGTCACACTCTGAATTTGGGCCGTGCCCGACACGTAGGTCACACTGAGAGCGCGACCATCGCTCGCCGTGATACCCGTCAGATAGCCATTGGCGTCATAGCTGTAGTTGAGCGTGTTGCCAAATCGATCCTGGATCTTGCTCACCAGTAACACACCCAAGCTCCGCGACATGCTGTCGGAGGCCGGTGCGGCATGTGCCATGGTCGAGCCGGACAACACGCTGATGAGCGTTTCGACGGACGTGTTCGCGTAAGCCACCATGCTGGAGGGGTGCGAATCCACACTGGCCCCGCTGGAGTAGAGCGGCCGCGTCATGCCCGGTGCGCCACGATAAACCAACGTGTCGAACCAGTACTTCGTGCCGTCAGGCGCCTGTCCCAGGAAAGCCTCACCGGGCTGGCCATTCGCCGTGCTCGGAAGGCAGCTGAATCGCCAGTGGCTCTTGGTGACTACCGGATAGGTGCTATTTGTCGTGGCATCGACGTTGGAGAGCATGTCCTGGCCTGATTCGCCAGGAAGCACGAGGTGATAGCCCTTCCACCAGTCCTCGGGATCCCACGGCGTGAGGGCAGCATCGCCCAAATGCATTACTACCGTGGGAGGTACGTCGAAATGGCTGCACCGTGCATTGAGATCGATGCCCGGCGCTGTGGAGTTGTCGATCTGCCAGCCGTAGATCTTTTGCGGTGACTGGGTATACGAGTCGTAGTTCCACATCGGCAAGCCGGTCGGGTTGCTCGCCGAGGGGGGGATGCCAGCCGTCAACGTTTCCAGATGGGGAAGGATCAGTTTCCAATCGCCAAAGGCAGGGTCGACAGTTGACGCACTGGGTCGGTCACCCTCGGCATCGAATTGGCGAACCAACTGCAGCAACGGGCCCGTGCCCGCCAAGCTGACGTCCGTCTGGGTAAAGGATAGCGATCCATCGTAGAGACTGATGCCCTCGCCGAACGGGTGTTCGCCCAGCGGCTGGATGTCCTCATTGACCCGGATGAGCTGCTTGTATTCATTCTCCTGGGGAGTCGACTGCGCGTGGCACAACGAACCGAATGAAAACAGTACCACTGCCGACAGGCAGATCCCTTGCCAAACACGCATCGATAGTTCCCCTTCACCTGGCGTTGCGCTCAGGCCTGCGTCGGAGACTAGTAATCAAGTCGTTCTGTTGTCAACACGCCGGATATTCCGGCACAGGATCGTTGCAAGCCAGTCGCTGTGCGTCACCAGCCCGATGCTTGAGGTGGCAAGTTGCTACGAACAGGGGAAAAGGAAACTTGCGCCACATTCGGATTCACCACGTGCATGTGGACAGGCCTGCACACGCTATGCAACCTCTTCATGCATCGCCACCCCGTCCTCCAGGAACTCCAGAACCACGCGCGCTGCAACGCGCATGCACTTCGCTGTGGGATGCTGCACGCCCAACGCTCTTGCGATAGTGCCTCTGTCGACCAATGCACTCCTGCGCTGGCGTTTCAGGTGACCGTAGCGCAGATAGTTGTAGGACGACCACACCGCGACCATAAGCGCGCACACAGCAAAGATCGTGAGCATCGTCTGCAAGTCATGGCTGCCTTGGCTATGTTCGCGCAACAAAAGCTCGGCATAGCCGATACGCAGACCGAGCGTCCATGCAAGCAACGTGATCAGCGGCAGCCACAATGCTGTCCAAGCCATCCAGGCCAGTAGAGTGATCGCGGCGAACAGCAAGCGTTGCATGGGACACTGATGCTTGGGCCGCTGGATGACGATAGCTTCGGCTTTCATCGCACCCCCCGATCCGGGCTGACCCATGTCGCACGGGTTCCCTTGCGTTTGAGCAATGCCTTGGGCAAGGCCACTACCGTAGTCGCCGTGCTCAATAGCCAGTACACCAGGGGGTACCAGATCATCCAGTAGTAATTGCGTCCGACCCGAGTTTCATAGGCCCGGTCGATCAGTGTGCTGATACCGCACTGGGTCAGGCAGACAATCCCGAGTATCACGCCGTGCCACTGAGGTAGCAGGGTCGGCACGCGCAGCGCAGGCGGTATTGGCAGGAACAGCCCCAGCAGCCAAAGCGAGAAGATGCTCAGCATCCCGTAGGCCCACACCACGCTGAAGATGTACTCCAGTGCGACCAACCACATGCGTCGCATGCGCCATGACAGCAGGTTCGCGGTGTAGCGCAGGATGACCTCTACCCCGCCCTGCGCCCAGCGCAGGCGCTGCTTCCACAGACCGCGCAGGGTTTCCGGCATCAGGATCCAGCACAGTGCGTTCGGTTCATAGCGGATGTCCCAATGACACATCTGCAGCCGCCAGCTGATGTCGATGTCTTCGGTCACCATATCGGTACCCCAGTAACCAGCATCATGGATTGCACTTCGACGGAAGCATGCGATCACGCCTGATACGGTGAAGACGCGCCCATAGATACGCTGCGCGCGCTTGATCAGGCCGATGATCGACGAGAACTCGCCTACCTGGAGTTTGCCGAGCAAGGTAGAGCGATTGCGGATACGAGGATTGCCGGTGACAGCCCCGACCCACGGGCTGCTTACCAAATGGGACATCAGCCAATGGGTGGCGTATTCATCGAGCAATGCGTCGCCGTCCACGCACACCAGGAATTCGCCACGCGCGGCCATTGTCGCCATGCGCAAGCCCATCGCCTTTCCTTGATTGCTGGCGAAGTGGATCACGCGCAAACGCGGGTATTCAGCCTGCAGTGCGTCCAGCTGCGCGCTGGTGTCGTCGGTGGAGCCGTCGTTGACAGCAATGATCTCGAAGTCCGGATAGCGCTGTGCGTCGAGGTGCATGATCGTCTCGCGCACTTGCTCGCCCTCGTTATGGCAGGGCACGACCAGGGTCACGAACGGATAGCTCTCCAGCGTCGGCGGATGGATGCGTATGGGTCGTCCACGCTCCCAGCGCAAGTAGTAGATCAGGCCGCCGCTCATCCACAGGAAAGACATCACCAGTGGGTAGTAGAAGGCGTAGTCGAACAACCAGGTAATGACTTGGCGCATGTCCACTCTTCAGCGCTCCGGATACGGGTATTCAGAGGCGGAGATGTAGGGCCGAATTGCCTCCAGCGCGGGATGGCCGGTGATGAAATTGTCCGGGTAGTAGCCGATGTGCCGAACACCTTGCGCTTGCAGCAGACGCATGCGCGCACCGAGCACGGACTCCGGTACCGGCCTGCCGTGATCGCGCCAGTCGACGGCGGCCAGTTCGAACACCGTGCGATCCAGCGCCTTGGGCTGAGCAGCGACCGCGGCGGCGAGTCGGCGGAACCACCCGTCGGTCGCCGTCTGTTTGTCCAGCTGCGGCATGGCCATCAGCGCCGTGTAGTCGTAGGCGGCGTTGAAGGCCGGCAGGCTCTGCGCGAACCATGCCTCGGACTCCGGCTGCAGTATCGGCCGTGCGTAAATATTGCGTGCAGTCTTGATCTGGGTACGCCATTGCCGCACGCGTGCGGACAGTTCGGCAGTGAAGTCGATCAGGTACTGCGTGCGCTGTGCCGATGTGCTGCCCGCCAGTGGGCCAAGGTTGTCCGTGTCGCGGATATAGGCGTCGTCGGAAAACAGCAGGCCATTCATGGGTGCGTGCATTGCCAGGTCTTCGTAGACCTCGCCGATCATCTTTCGTACGCGTGGATCCCAGGGGGCCAGTCGGTAATGGTCGCCACCCTTGGTCGGGTCATGCTTGCCGAGGGTGGGCAGAGCACCGGCGCGCGGGAAGCGAAAAGCCAGTACCGGCATCCAGGCGTAGACTTCCACATTGCAGCGTGTGCGCAATTGCCAGGCCACGCGCGAGAACAAGTCGGCGCGCATCGGCAGATGCCGGTTGGGGAAATACACCGCGTCGGCCACGCCATCGCCATCCGGATCGGCATACGCCTGAAGCCAGACCTGACTGGGTTTCATCCGCCGGATGCGATCCAGCAACGCGGACAGATTTTTTTCCTGCTGCGCGGGATCAGGGTCATAGACATAGTCCAGATCCACCTGCACCACCCGCTGCGGCGTAGTGGTGCGCTGCTGGTAGATCAGCGCCGACAGGCCGCCCGCTCCGATGTTTTCGGAAACCAGCAGCCGTGGAATTGTGTTGCGGGCATCCAACTGTGCAGGGGCGTCATCGAGGCTCAATGAAACCGGCATGCCGACCGCGACCGCCTCCGCCCTGGCTACACGGTTGTAGCTGCCGTAGGGCCAGACGATCGCGCGTGGACGACGGCCAGTCTCGTGCTCGATCTCGTCGACGCTGTGCTGGAGGTCGGCGTGGATGCGGGCGCGATAGGCAGCGGCATCTTCATAACCGTGCGTGGGGTCATAAACCAGGCTGACGGCCGCCGGCATCTGATTGCCCTGCGGATTGGCAAGCACGCCCTTGTGCAGGTCGTAGGTGTGCGAGGCGATCTCCACCAGACCGGATGCTTGTATCTCGCGTACCTGAGTCCAGTTGACGAAGCATTCGCGTCCGCACTGATCGCCGTTGTAGTCGAAGCGTTTGCCATCCGGCAGATCGATCCACGAACCTTCCAGCGCGAACAATGCCGGATAGCGATAGGCCCGCAGCAATGGGAAGACCCGCATGTAGAAACTTTTCAAGCCGTCGTCGAAGGTCAGCAGCACCGCCTTGTCGGGCAGTGCGCGTTGTCCGTGCTGTGCGGCGAGCACATCGTCCAGGCTGACCATGTGAAAGCCGTTCGCGCGCAGCCAGTCGAAATGCGCAATGAGGTTGTCCGTGCTGATCGCGGTGCTGTCCAGACGGCCGGCATCGCGAATGTCGTCGCGCACATCGTGGTAAGTGAGCACGATCACCGATGGCAGCGGCGGTTGCGCGACAGGCGCCGCCATCAGCGCGTCCAATCGATCGCGCGACCATGCTGGCGTAGCGACCAGCGAGACCAGCAACAGGAGCAAGGGAGTCAGTCGGCGCATGCTCATTCGCCCCAATGCAGAGTCAGGTCCAGCGTCACGCGGGAGTCGCGCTTGCCGTCGTAAGGCTGGCTGGCCCAGCCCAGACCCCAACCCAGCGCGAGCCCGCCGTGAGGCTCGAAGGTCTGCCCATAGCGGGCGCTGGCCGTCCATGCGGAACCGTAGCGACACTCGTCGTAGCTGCCGGCGGCGATATCGATGCTTTGGCGCCAACTGCGCTCGTAATGCTGGTACAGCAGACTTTCCAGCCGTCCGGTGAACATGCCCCAGCGCGCGCATGACGGGCTGTAATAGGGAGCATCGGTGCGCGTGTTGCGCGTAGTGCCGAGACTCAAGCCGCCATCGAGGGTGAGGTAGGGGGCCGTATGTAAACGCTGGGTCAGTTGGGCCTGCCAGCTGTCGCGATGATTGCCGTCGCTGAACCCATCGCGTGAGTCGCTCAGCTTCACCGACGTCAGTTCGCTGGCGCGCCATTGCATCGAGGTGTTCAGCGTGTGCGCGGTAATACCATAGTGGCTGGCGCGCAAGGACACGTCCCGATCGCCGGTGTTGCTCCAGTCAGCGGTGAAGGTCCAATAGTCGCTCGGGAACCAGCGCACCCCAGCTTCCAGGGCGTTGCGACGTGTGTCGCCGCCGATTCCCGGCAGGGCTTGCACATATGCTTCCCAACCGCGCGCATAGCCACGCAAACCCAGCCCCAGTCGTTCGCGCTGCGTATGGCCTTCCTGCAGCGATGCGCCAGCCAGCCGGGTAATGCCGTAGATGCGCCAGCGGTCGTCCAGTAACGGACTCTGCAACGTGGCCTGGGTTTCGTGGTCGTAGTCGCCGAAGTTGGGCGCACCGCCCTCGCCACGGTCATGCTCGAGGTCGAACTGCCAGCCGCGCTGGCGATCCCATGCGTCGCGTGTCTGCAGCACGTGCTCATCGCGTGGCAGCACGGCTTCTACCTGGCGAAGCGTTGGCTCCACCAGCTGGAAATCGTTGAGATCGCGCCAGGCGTTGATGGCCCCCAGCTGCATGGACAGGTCGCTGGGATCGATGGCCGCGGCTCCGACCAGCGTGTCTTCCGAGCGCCGCGGCCAACCACGCGCCTGTTCGGCATTGGCCAGTTCACGCCACAGTGTCGTGTTCATGGGTGCCTGGGCACGCAAGGCTTCGATACGCTGCCAAGCTTCGCGCTGGAGCCCGGCGTTTTCGCGTGCCAACGCTGCGTTGAGATCGGTCTCGGTCTTGTGTGGGTTGACGTGTGGTTGAGTCGAACCACGCACCGGCAGCCAGATCGGTTCCGCCGCTGCGGCCTTGTCGATCAGCGCTATCGCCTCACGGTAGCGGCCGGTTTCGAGATAGGCATACAGCAGTCCGATACGTGGATCGGACTGGCCCACCCGATAGGGACCCGGGTCGTTTCGGATGCCTTCCAGATACAAGGGGATCGCTTGTTCCGGCTGGCGTTGTTGCAACAGAGCGTCCGCGACCGCCGTCAAGGCATACGGCGGCAAGGGTTTGCCCGCCCGCCGCAATGCCTGGTAGCCGCTCACTACAGCCGCGCTGCGGGACGCCTGGTTATAAGCGATCAACCGATCCGTGCCGACTCTCGCGGCAAGCTCCGGTCGCGTGTCGCCGTAGCGCGCCAGCAACTCGTCCTGTGTGGCAACGGCGCGGTCAGTACTCAAATAAGGTTGGCGTGGATCAGGGCTATCCGCTTGTGCCCAGCGTATCTGGTGAGAGGCCAGGTCGGCCTCGAGTCGTGCCATTTCATCGGGCGCCAACGGAGAGGCCAGCTGACGAGCCAGTTGCAGTGCCTGGGCAGCAGCTCCCAGTTCCGAAAGCAGTCGGACCCGTAGCCGTGACGCCTCGGGATCGCTTGGCCAGCGCTGCAGTATGTCTTCGCATAGCGCCAGCGCCTCCATGCGATGACCGCCATCGCGCTGGCTTTGCGCATCCGCCAACAACCGCGCGCGCGCGCGGCCGTCGTCCCTGGCGTGCGCCGTTGCATGCGCTGGCGCAGCAGCGCATGCCAGCGCGAAGCCGAAGACAATGCTCAGACGACGACACACGATACGCGCACTGACAATGATGGAGAGGCAACCACCTCTTTCAGCGAGGTCGCCGCCCATCACACAGATCACCTCGCGCAGCCGGACCGCCCACGGTGCGCACATGCCCGTTCCAGCCCAACTCGGAGCAGGCATCGGCGGTCGCCAATCGCTTGTTGGCGGATCGATGGTTTTCGTGAGCTGATTGATTGCGCTCACTCCATGGCGTCATTGAGATCTGGACAGGCCGTACCAGAAGCGGAATGGTCTACCGTCGGCACGGGACCACCCATACCTGTCCGTGGTCTGCGGGAAACAT
This sequence comes from Rhodanobacter sp., assembly GCA_035566635.1. Classification (GTDB taxonomy): domain Bacteria; phylum Pseudomonadota; class Gammaproteobacteria; order Xanthomonadales; family Rhodanobacteraceae; genus Rhodanobacter. The sequence goes on along the minus strand of DATMQY010000008.1, from coordinate 137,682 downwards.
TTCAACGCACCGAGTCCTCTGCCTGTGAGGCATGGACAGACCCGGGCTTCGCGGCGTTACGAAAGCAGTGTCATCAAAGCTTGTGGATACCGGAATCAGAAAATTCCTAGAGCACAGGTGCACTTGCATCGCCGATCCAGGACTGAAAACAGCGGACAGGTTCACAGCCATGTTGATGTCGGCCCGATTTTTGACATCACTGAGACATCACTGAAAAGTATTAAAGGTGCAGTCGGCAAAAGGCCGGACTCAAGGAATCCGTCGTATCCTTGGCAGCTGACTCTCCCTGCAGGAAGGCACAGCAATGGACAAGGTTTACCCAAGCGCAGCCAAGGCCCTCGACGGCTTGTTGTCTGATGGCATGACGATCGCGGCCGGCGGCTTCGGCCTGTGCGGCATCCCCGAGAACCTGATCGGCGCGCTGCTGGAGGCCGGCACCAAGGGCCTGACCATCGTCGGCAACAACGCCGGCGTGGACGATTTCGGCATGGGTCCGTTGCTGAAGACGCATCAGGTGAAGCGCGTGTACGCCTCTTACGTGGGCGAGAACAAGGAGTTCGAGCGCCAGGTGCTGGCCGGCGAGCTGGAGCTGCATCTGACCCCGCAGGGCACGTTGGCCGAGAAGCTGCGCGCCGGCGGCGCCGGCATCCCCGGTTTCTACACGCGTACCGGCTTCGGCACCAAGCTGACTGAGGGCAAGGAGACCAAGGTCTTCGGCGACAAGGAGTATGTGCTTGAAGAAGCCATCACTGCCGACCTGTCGATCGTGAAGGCGTGGAAGGGCGACGCGCACGGCAACCTGGTGTTCCACGAGACCGCACGCAACTTCAATCCGATGATCGCCACCTGCGGCAAGATCTGCGTGGCCGAAGTCGAGGAGCTGGTGCCGGTCGGCTCGATCGATCCCGATGGCGTGCATGTGCCGGGCATCTATGTCGATCGCATCGTGCAAGGCGCGAAGTACGAGAAGCGGATCGAGTTCCGCACCACCGCCGGTGCGGTTGGCGGCAAGGAAAGCCCGATCCGCGTGGCGATGGCCAGGCGCGCCGCGCAGGAGCTGCAGGATGGCTTCTACGTGAACCTGGGCATCGGCATTCCGACGATGGTGGCGAACTACATTCCCGACGGCGTCAACGTCACCCTGCAATCAGAAAACGGCCTGCTCGGCATCGGCCCGTTCCCGGCCGAGGATCAGATCGATCCCGATCTGATCAATGCAGGCAAGCAGACCATCACCACTCTGCCCGGCTCGAGCTTCTTCTCCAGCGCCGACTCGTTCGCGATGATTCGCGGCGGGCATATCGACCTGTCGATCCTCGGCGGCCTGGAAGTCTCCGCGCATGGCGATCTGGCGAACTGGATGGTGCCGGGCAAGATGGTGAAAGGCCCCGGCGGCGCGATGGATCTGGTCAGCGGCGTCAAGCGCGTGGTGGTACTGATGGAGCACAACGCGAAGGACGGCACGCCGAAGATCAGGACCGAATGCGAACTGCCGTTGACCGGCAAGCAGGTGGTGGATCTGATCATCACCGACCTGTGTGTGTTCAAGGTCAACAAGGGCGACGGGCTGGTACTGATCGAACTCAACGAGGGCGTCAGCCTCGACGACGTAAAGGCGAAAACCGGCTGCGCGTTCAACGTGGATCCGGCGCTGAAAATCGGCTGATCGAAACCTCACGCAGGGTGGGCACAGCTCGCTGGTTTTTGGATTTAGCTGCGCCCGCCCTACGAAACCCGTTCTGCAGGTAGGTCAGCCGACAGCGGATGCGGAAAGCGGATGCGCGCGATGTTTTCCTCACCGACGCGCGTCTGCAATTCCAGCGGCCAGCCGAAGCGATCGCTGATCCGCTGGGCGATCGCCAGCTCGAAACCGTGCCGGTCGGCGCCATGCATGCGCGGCGGACGCGAGCTGTCGCCGGGTATGTGCGGATCTGCATGGTTGCTCACGCTCACCGCACCGGGCATCACGCAAATCACCACGCGGCCCTGCTCGGTCTGCTGGCAGGCATTGCGGATCAACTGCCAGCACAGCACCGAAAAGGCCTGCGCCGAGCCTCTCAGCGCAAAACGCGCCGGCTCCTCCAGCAGCAACTCGATCGGCCGACCGGTCAGCAGCTCGCGGGCAGATTCCAGTTCTTGCCGTAACACATCGTTGACGACGAAGTATTCGTGATCCGCCGCGGTGTCCGTTTCGCGCGCGAGGATCAGCAGCGCTGCAACCAAAACCTCCATCTCGCGCGCAGCACGTTTGATCCGGCGCACCGAACGGGCGCCGAAATCGCTGAGCCCCTCCTCCTCGGCCAGCATGTCGACCGACATCTTAATCACTGTGAGCGGGCTGCGCAGCTCGTGGCTGGCGTCGCGGGTGAAGTTGCGCTCGCGCTGGTTGTAGTCGGCGATGCGCGTGGCGAATCCATGCAGCCCGCGGGCCAGCGCGGCCACGTCGGCGTCGGTATGGGAGGACATCTGATCCAGATGGAGTGCCGCCGGATCGAGTTGCTGCCCGTCCCAGCGGTTGACCTGACGAGCCAGCGCACGCACCGGCCGCCACTCGCGCCGGGTGGCGAACCAGGCGATTGCGGTGGTGATCACGATCACCGCGATCACTGCGGCGGTCGACACGACGCTGTAGATGCCCAGGATGCAGATGATCGCCACGATCAGGAACTGCAACCCGAACACCCACGCGATCCGTCGCCGGAACGCACCCACACGAAAGGTGACTGCTTTGACCCTGCTATCCATTACATGCTTTCGCCCTGTCGATGCAATGTCAGGCCGTCTGGGTCGTCGACGCCACTTCTGATTCCAGATCCGCGAGGCGATAACCAGCCGAATGGATAGTGTGTAACAGGGGCCGTGCGAAGGGTTTGTCTATAACCCGACGCAGGTTGTACAGATGCGAGCGCAAGGTGTCCGAGTCGGGCAATGTATCGCCCCAGATCTCGCGCTCGATGTCACGTCGGCTGACCACCCGCGGCGATTCGCGCATCAGGATCGCCAGCAGCTTCAGCCCGATCGGCGACACGGTCAGCTCCTGGCCTTCGCGGGTCAACCGCAACGTGGCGGTATCCAGGGTCATGTCGCCGACGGTGAGCACTTCGGTCGACACCTGGCGGCGATCGCGGCGAATCAACGCACGCAGGCGCGCCTCCAGTTCGCGCACTTCGAAGGGCTTCACCAGATAATCGTCGGCGCCCGCTTCGAGGCCGACCAGCTTGTCCTCCAGCGTGTCGCGTGCGGTCAGCATCAACACCGGCGTGGATTTCTTGGCTTCCTTGCGCAACTTGCGACACACCTCCAGTCCATCCAGGCCAGGCAGCATCAGATCCAGCACGATCACGTCGTAGCTGTTGGACACCGCCAGATGAAGGCCGCTGACGCCATCGGCGGCATAGTCGACCGAGTAACCGCGCCGTTCGAGAAACTCGCCCACCATCTCGGCGATCTGGCGATTGTCCTCGACCAGCAGAATCAGTCCGGCTTGTTCGTCATGTATGGTCATATCGTCCCTACCCACCTTGGCCTTCACATAGGTGAAGAGCTAACCGTCGTTCGGGTGAGGGCCGCGTGAAATCGCCGTCGGCGATTCAGAGCAGGTTGGGTTTACGCACCCATGCAGCAGCGGCTGCAGCTGTTTCCACACCAGGTCGAGTACCTGCGGTTCCGCGCTGGCCAACGGATGCAAGCCATCGTCCTGCATCTTCGCGGGATCCAGTGCGATGCCGTCGAGCAGGAACGGCACTAACGCCGTGCGCCGTGTCTGCGCCAGATCCGCATAAACCGCGCGCAGCCCATCGCGATATTGCGGGCCATAGTTCACCGGCAGCTCGATACCGACCAGCAGCACACGCACCTTCGCCTGCTGCGCCTGTTCGATCATCGCGGCCAGATTCTCGCGCAGGGCCGGCAGCGGCAGTCCGCGCAAACCGTCGTTGGCGCCCAACTCCAGCACCAGTACCGCCGGTCGATACTTCGCCAGCAGCGCCGGCAACCGGTTGCGTCCGCTCAGCGAGGTTTCGCCGCTGATGCTGGCATTGATCGCGGTCCATTTCGGCACCATGTTGCCAAGACGCGCATCCAGCAGATGCACCCAGCCGGACTCGACCGGTATGTTGTGCGCGGCGGACAGCGAATCACCCAGCACCAGCACGGTTTTCGGCGTCGCCGCCTGGGCGCTGCCGATGCCACACAGAAACACCAACCCGCTCCACAACAACCATTCAAGGCATCGACGCATGAGTGATTCTTCCCGTCCTCTTCTTGAGGCCTGCGATGTTAGCAAGTCGGTCAGCGGTCCCGAGGGGAAACTGGAGATCCTCAGCAAGGTCAGCCTGCAGATCCGGCCGGGCGAGAGCTTCGCCATCGTCGGTGCCTCCGGTTCCGGCAAGACCACCTTGCTTGGCTTGCTGGCCGGGCTGGATACGCCGAGTGCCGGCAGCATCGCACTGGATGGCAACGCGCTGGAGCAGCTGGACGAGGAAGCGCGCGCCGATCTGCGCCGGCGGCTGGTGGGCTTCGTGTTCCAGTCGTTCCATCTGCTACCCGCACTCACCGCAGAGGAAAACGTGATGCTTCCGCTGGAGCTGGAAGGCAGCAGTGCCGCACGTCAACGTGCACGCGATGCACTCGAAGCCGTCGGGCTGACCCCGCGGCGGCGGCATTACCCGGCCCAGCTGTCCGGTGGCGAGCAGCAGCGCGTGGCGATCGCCCGCGCGTTCGTACACGGCCCGCGCGTGCTGTTTGCCGATGAGCCCACCGGCAACCTCGACCAGCGCACCGGCCATCACATCTGCGACCTGCTGTTTGCGCTGAACCACGATCACCACACCACGCTGGTGCTGGTGACTCACGACGCCACGCTGGCAGCGCGTTGCGACCGGCGGATCGAACTGGAGGAAGGGTGCGTGGTGTTGCCGAGCGCGCGCGCATGAAGATGCTGCTGCTCGCCCTGCGCAGCCTGCGCCGCGAATGGCATCTGCCGGAGCTGCGTACGCTGGCCACGTCGCTGGTGCTGGCAGTGGTCGCGCTCGGCGTGGTCGCCACGTTGGCGACGCGGATCGAGCGCGGCATGCTGGCCAGCGCCGCCGAACTGATCGGCGGCGACATCGGCGTGGCATCGCCGCAGACCGTACCAGATGCGTTTGTCGACAAGGCCCGTGACTACGGTTTGCAGATCGCACGCACGGCCAGCTTCCCCAGCGTGGCGTTCGCCCACCAGCAGACCCAGCTGCTCGACGTGCAGGCCACCGATCCACACTACCCGCTGCGCGGCACATTAGAGCTGGGCGATGCGAATGGACACTCCTACAACGGTCACGCACCGGCCGCGGGCAAGGTCTATCTCGATCATCGCGCGCTGGTCGCGCTGAATCTGAAAGTTGGCGAGTCACTGCAACTGGGCGGGCGCGATCTGATCATCGCCGCCGAGCTGCTGCACCAACCTGATGGCGGCGAACTGTTCGCGCTGGCGCCGCGTGCGCTGATGAGCGTGGCCGACGCCGAACAGGCCGGTCTGCTCGGGGTCGGCAGCCGCGCGCGCCATCGCCTGCTGCTGGCCGGTGAACCCGCTGCGGTTCAACGCTGGCGCGACTGGGCACAGACGACCACGTTGCCGCAGGGCGCTGAGCTGATCACGCCGGAGCAGACCCAGGAGCGCATGCGCAGCGCGTTCGATCGCGCCGGCGCATTCCTGCGCCTGACCGCTTTGCTGTCGGCGCTGCTGGCCGGCATCGCCATCGCTCTGTCCGCACAGCGCTACGCGCGACGCAAGACGTCTGAAGTGGCGCTGCTCCGTGCGCTGGGCACATCACGGCGACGGGTGCTGGGGCTGCTGCTCGGTACGCTCGGCGCACTCGCGCTGCCAGCGGCGTCGCTCGGCCTGTTGCTGGCGCTGGGGTTGTCGCAACTAGCCTGGTTGTTCGCCAGTTCGTTGTTCGGCAGTGTGCCGACCGTGTTGCCGCTGGCGCCCTCGTTCGCCGCCGCCGCGATGGGCATCGCAGTGCTGGCCGGTTTTGCGTTGCCGCCGCTGGTGCGGCTGGCCGAGGTGCCGCCGGTGGCGGTATTCCGCCAGAGCATGACGCCGCGGGTGCGCCGTTTCGATGCGCTGTATCTGGTGCCCGTGCTGGTCGCGCTGGGGCTGATCTGGAGCCAGAGCAGTTCGCTCCAACTGGCCGGCATTCTCGCCGCCAGCCTGTGCGGTGTGGCGGTGATCGCAGCACTGCTGGCCGCGCTGTTGCTGTGGCTGGCGCGGCGCATCGCTCCCGGCGCGCATCCGGCATTGCGGCTCGGCTTGGCCGCACTGGCACGACGACGCACGCTAAGCCTGATCCAGGCCACCGCACTCAGCCTCGGTCTGTGCGCGCTGCTGTTGCTGGCGATCGTCGCGCCAGCCCTACTGCAAGGCTGGCGGCAGGAGCTGCCGGCGGATACGCCGAACTGGTTCGCGCTGAATCTGCAGGACGATCAGCGCGCCAATTTCGAACACACGCTCGCCAGCATTGGCGGCGATCAGCTCAACATGATGCCGCTGGCGGTGGGAAAGCTCACCGCGATCAACGGTCAGCCGATCGATCAACTGCATTTCAAAGACGAGCGCGCGAAGGATTGGGCCGATCGGCAACTCCGCCTGTCATGGGCCAATGCCTTGCCGCCGTCGAATCAGGTGATCGCCGGCCAGTGGCAAGGCGCACATCCGGCCCAGGCCGAAGTGTCGATCGATACCATGTGGCGCGACATGTTTGCGCTGAAGGTGGGCGATACACTGAGCTTCAACGTCGGCGAGGGCAGCCTCGATGCGAAGGTCGGCAGCATCCGCAAGGTGGACTGGAGTTCGTTCCGGGTCAACTTCTTCCTGCTGCTCGATCCGGCCCACGCCGGCGGCCTGCCGCATACCTGGCTGGCCAGTTTCCATCTGCCGCGTGGTCACGCCTCGCAGCTGGCACAACTGTCGCGCGAGTACAGCAACCTCAGCCTGATCGACGTGGATTCGCTGCTGGATCGCGTGCGCGAGATCGTCGATCGCGTCGGCAGCGCGGTGCGCTGGATCCTCGGCTTCAGCCTGCTCGCCGGCGCACTGGTGCTGGCCGCCGCGCTCGCCGCCAGCGCCGCCGAACGCCGGCATGAAGCCGCGCTGCTGCGCACGCTGGGCGCGCGCCGCGCGCAACTGCGCGTGGCGGCCGCCTGTGAATTTGCCCTGCTCGGCCTGGTCGCCGGCCTCACTGCCGCGTTCGGTGCCGCTGGCGCCGGACTGTGGTTGGGTCATGCGGTGTTTCATATCGACGGTTTCGTGCCGCCGCTGTGGCCGCTCGCGTTCGCTGCACTCGGTGCCGCGTTCGTAGTGATGTTGCTGGGACTGGCTGGTACGCGGAAGGTGACGCGAACTTCGCCGATGCGGCTGTTGCGCGAAGGATGAGCCACCGCCAAGATCGCGCATGCCGAACACGCTGAGGAGATCGCATGTACACCCTCTACTATTCCCCCGGCACCGCCAGCATGGTGGTGCATCAGGCGTTGCTGGAGATCGGCGCGCCGCATGAATTGCGGCTGGTCGATTTCGACAGCGATGCGCAACACGATCCGGCCTATCTGAAGCTCAATCCACGCGGCGTGGTGCCGACGCTGGTGATCGACGGCCGGCCGTTGTCGGAGTCGGCGGCGTTGCTGATGGTGCTGGCCGATCGCCACCCGGAAGCAAAGCTGGCGCCGCCACCGGGCACGCCCGAGCGCGAGGCATGGCAGCAGTGGGTCGTCTATCTCAGCAACACGCTGATGTCGACGTATCGCTTCTGGTTCTATCCGCCGGAGCTTGGCGCGGCGGAGCACACTCCGGAAGTGCATGCCGCTTTGCAGCGCAAGATCGAAGGCGTGTGGGATCTGCTGAATGCGCATCTCACGGCACATGGCCCGTATCTGCTGGGCGCCGAATTCTCCGGCGCCGACCTGCTGCTGACCATGCTGATGCGCTGGTCGCGCAACATGCCACGTCCGGTCACTGAGTGGCCGGCACTGAAGCGACTGGCCGACCTGGTGCGTGCACGTCCAAGCTGGCAGAAGTTGTACGAAATCGAAGGCCTCAGCGAGTGGTGATGTTCATATCGGCCGAGTGCTGACGCATGAGTGATGCGAATCTGTCACCCGGCGAAGTATCGCCGTGGATGCAGAAGCTGCAGGCCGAATGGCTTTTGCTGTTGTTCGCAGTGCTGACGATCGCGTTGGCCCTGCTCGATCCGCAGCCGCTGGCGAAGTATCAGCACTGGCTTCAGCTGCCGACGCTGGCCGGCCTGATGGGCTTGCTCATCGCGATCCAGGGTATCCGCGACAGCGGGCTGGTGCAGCACGCGGCGGCGGTCGTGGTGGCGTGGGCACATTCGCTGCGCAGCCTTGGCCTGTTGCTGGTGACCGCGACGGCCTTGCTGTCGATGGTTCTGACCAACGATGTGAGCCTGTTCCTGATCGTGCCGCTGACGCTGGCGATCGGCAGCATCTCAAACCTACCAGTGCTGCGCATGGTGGTGCTGGAGGCACTGGCGGTGAACGCGGGCTCCACCTTGAGCCCGATCGGCAATCCACAGAACCTGTTGCTGTGGCAGCACTCGTCGATGCCGTTCCTGCATTTTGTGATGGCCATGCTGCCGACGGCGCTCGTGATGTTCGTACTGCTGGCAGTATTCACCCGGCTGTGGCTACCGCGCGAGCGGGTCGAACTGACCCCGGACAGGATCGATGGTCTGGTGACTTCCACCCGACTCGGCGCGTGGTCGATGGCGGCGCTGGCCGGCATGGTGTTGCTGATGGAATACCACCAGGCACCACTGGGTGCCGCGTTGCTGCTGGTGCTGTTCGCGCCGCTGGCTCGGTCGAGCCTGGCGCGGATCGATTGGTTACTGCTGCTGACATTCGCAGCGATCTTCCTGGGGCTGGGCCATTTTGCCGAACTGCCGCTGGTGCGGCATGCGCTCGACCGGCTCGACTTCAACCAGCCGCTGACACTGTATGCCAGCGGTATCGTCGCCTCGCAATTGATCAGCAACGTGCCGGCGACGGTGCTGCTGCTTGACCGCACACCCGATGCGATCGCGCTGGCGGTGGCGGTGAACGTGGGCGGTTTCGGCCTGGCGATCGGCTCGCTGGCGAACCTGATCGCGCTACGCCTGGCGAAGCAGCCGCATGGGTTGCGGCTGCTTCATCTGGTGTCGGTGCCGTTCTTGCTGGTATGCGCGCCGCTGGTATATCTGGTCTGGCGCTGGCTGGGCTGACGCTGCGATCAATCGTCGTCGTGCGGCACGCTGAGCTTGCCTTTCACGCCGGAATGATTGACGTCGCCGCTGCCCTTGGCGCCGAGGCTGAAATCACCGGCCACATCGCTCACCGTGAAATCGCCCGAACCCAGCGTATCGGCATGCACACTGCCACCGACCTTGCGCAACACCACGTCACCCGAGCCGATGCTGCCGAGCCTGGCGTCGCCCTTGATGCCCTCGGCCTTGAAGTCGCCGGAGCCGACCGAACCCAGCTCCAAGCTGCCGATGTCGGTCGCGTCGACATCGCCCGAGCCCACGCTGGTAGCGAACTTGCCGGACACCTGGCGCACATGCAGATCGCCTGAACCGACGTTGCTCTGCAACTGCTGCAGACCGCTGACGGTAGCGTCGCCGGAGCCTACGCTGACAGTCACCGGAAGATTCGTCGGCAGCTGCACGGTGACATCGAGATTCGCGTAGGAGTTGCCGAACAGGCTCAGCGAGAAGTGATTGTCACCGCCGATATCGAGCAGCAGCTGATCACCTTGACGTCGCTGGGTGACCTGCAGGCCGTCCAGCACCGCCTTATCCGAGGCACAGGCACGACCGGTGAGGGTAAGTCCCTTGGCGCTGTCACTGCCGGTCAGATGCAGATCCTGGCTGTGCACTTCGATCTGCACCGCCCGAACGCCAGCCAGATCGAGCTGGAGGTTGCGCGGCGCCTCGTACTTGCACGGGGTGGTGGCGAAGGCAGCGAACGGCGAAAGCAGCAGGGCGGCGGTGAAAAGACGGCGCATGGGAACTCTCCTCGGGTGATCGACTGGCTTGAGATGCCGCTGGCAGCAAAAGGGTTGCAAGCATGACGAAAGCATAAACGCCCGTGTCAACGCGGGGACGCCGGATACGTTTTTCTGTCTACCCACCAGGAGACTCACCATGCACCGTAAAACCCTGCTTGCATCCGCGCTGGCCGTGCTGATGGCCGGATCGACCGCATTCGCGATGGCCCAGGACGCACCGACCACGACGCCACCGCCTGCCGCCGCCCACGCGACTCACGGCAAGGGCATGCGTGCAGACGCGCCACAGCATCACGGCGACCGCGACGGCATGCGCCAGCGCGGTTTCGATCGCGAGCACAGTGGTGTGATTGGCGACCTGCGCGGGTTGGAGCGGCTTTACCTGCGCGCAGGCCGCAGCAAGGATCTGGCGCCGCTATACAACGACGTGTTGGCCAAATCACAGGATCCGCGCGTACGCGACTACGTCTATCAGCATCTGGCCCGCCTGCAGGCGCAGCCGGCCAATGTGGATCAGGCGATCGCCACGCTGCGCAAGGGGCTCGACGAGAGTCTGGCCAACGAGGCGAAGATGCGCGCCGAGCGCGAGCAGATGCGTGCCGCCTGGCAGCAACACCGTGCTGATGCCGCGACACCCGCCGCACAGGCGCCCGCGGTCAAGTAAGTTCGACGTGCACTGTCCCGACTTGCGCGATGGTTGCGGCCATCGCGCACGTTCAGGGTTTGCGCTCGAACGTCTTGGCGCGCTGCCATAGTTGCTCCTGCTCGGTGAGCGTGCGTTCGCCGAACGCGCCACCATCGGCGGCGGCCAGCTGCTCCATCTGCCGGAAGCGTCGTTCGAACTTCGCATTGGCATGCCGCAATGCCCGCGAGAAATCGACGCCGGCGTGACGCGCCAGATTCACCATCACGAACAAGACGTCGCCGATCTCGTCTTCCAGCCGTGCCGGGTCGGCACCATTGGCGAACTCGGCGCGCACCTCATCCACTTCCTCGGCCAGCTTGGCCAGTACCGGCTGCGGGTCGGTCCACTCGAAACCCGTGCTGGCCGCACGCTGCTGCAGTTTCAGTGCGCGTTTCCATTCAGGCAGACCAGCCGAAACACCGGCCAGCACGCTGTCGTCAGCGGCTTCACCCTTGCCCGCGCGTTCGGCCGTCTTGATGTCTTCCCACGCTTGCTTCTGCGCCGCGAGATCGGCATAGCGCACGTCGCCGAACACGTGCGGATGGCGCCGCTGCATCTTGGCGCTGATCGTATGGGCAACATCGGAAAAATCGAACAGGCCCTGCTCCTGTGCCATCTGCGCGTGAAACACCACTTGCAGAAGCAGATCGCCCAGCTCGTCGCGCAGATCGTGCCAGTCGCGGCGATCGATCGCGTCGGCCACTTCGTAGGCTTCCTCGATCGTGTACGCGGCGATGGAGGAAAAATCCTGCTGCACGTCCCAAGGACAACCGCGCGCGGGATCGCGCAGGCGCGCCATGATCGCAAGCAGGTCGTCGAGGCTGTATCGGGGTGAGTCGGTCATGTCGCCTGCAGCCGCGCCATCCAATCAACCGCACCATCGCCAACGGCGATGAATTCGGGATTCAGCAGCGACTCGCCGCGGTTGTAGCGGAACGGTTGGCCGGACAGATCCAGCACCGCGCCACCGGCCTCATCCAGCACGCATTGGGCTGCCGCGGTGTCCCACTCGCTGGTGAGGCCGAGGCGCAAATAGACGTCCGCCGCGCCACGTGCGATCAGGCAAAATTTCAGCGACGAGCCGAGCGGAACAAGTTCGTAATCGCTGCCGATCAACTGCTGCAGCAAGGTACCCTGCGCGCCACCATGCGAACGGCTGCCGGCCACCACCGGCGATTGCCCCAACGGGCGCGTGCGGATGCGCTGCCAGTCGCCATCGGCCTGCGTCTGCAGCCACGCGCCGTGGCCGCGCTCGGCGACATACAGCTCGCCGGTCACCGGTGCCAGCACCACGCCGAGTACGGACTGGTGGTCATCGATCAGCGCGATGTTGACGGTGAACTCACCGTTGCGCTTCACGAACTCGCGGGTGCCATCGAGCGGATCGACCAGCCAGTAGCGCGACCAGTGTCTGCGCTCGGACCATGCCAACGCCTTCGCTTCTTCCGACAGCACCGGCAACAGTGGATCGAGGTTGCCCAGGCCCGTCATGATGATCTGCTGGGCGGCCAGGTCGGCTGCGGTCAGTGGCGACGCGTCGGCCTTGGTCTGCACCGCGAAGTCGCTGTGGTAGATCGCCAGGATCGCTGCGCCGGCGGCGCGTGCGATCTCGCCGATCTGCCGGGCAAATGCGGGTACCGTACTCATGTGCGCTGGAAGCGTCCGGCGAGGTATTCGCGGGCCATGAACAATGCGGCGATCGAGCGGCCTTCGGTCACGTCGTCGCGACCCAGCAGGGTATGCAACTCGGACATCTTCCACGGCACTACTTCAAGCTCTTCCGGCTCGTCGCCGAGCAGTCGCTCGGGATACAGATCCTGCGCCAACACCACGTGCGCCATGTGCGTCATGTACGACGGCGACAGCGACAGGTTGTGCAGGATCTTCAGCTTGTGCGCGCCGTAGCCGATCTCTTCCTTCAGCTCGCGCTCGGCACCCTGCTCGGCGGTCTCGTCCTGATCGAGCCGGCCTTTCGGCAGACCCAGCTCGTAGCGGCCGACCCCGCCACCGTATTCGCGCACCAGCAACACGGTGTCGTCGTCCAGCATCGGCACGATGATCACCGCGCCCAGGCCGCTGCCTTTCAAGCGTTCGTAGGTGCGCCGTACACCGTTGGAAAATTCCAGGTCGACCTGCTCGACCTGCAGGAAGCGGCTGTCGCTGACGTCCCGCGTGGCATGGATGATCGGTAGCTTTGGCATCCGCACATTCTAGCGCGCGGCGCTCAACGCCGCAGGCGCTGCAACGCCTGCGCGTGGATCGCCGGCGTGCCGGCCAGCACGCTGCGCGTATCCAGCGTCAATGGCGCTCCATCGAGATCGGTGAACACGCCACCGGCTTCGCGCACGATCACCGCCAGCGCGGCGATGTCGAGGATGTTGACGTCCGATTCGATCACCAGATCCAGGCTGCCGCGCGCCAGCAGGTGGTAATGGCAGAAATCGCCGTAACCGCGGATCCGGTTGCTGTCGCGGATCAGCGCGCCCAGCGCATCCCAGCGCGCATCGGCGGTGAGCGTCCTGACGTTGCCGATGGAGATGGACGTCTCGCTGATCGCGAGGGTGTCGGCCACCTGCACGCGCTCGCCATCGAGCCATGCACCTCCACCGACGCTGGCCCACATCGTCTCGCCGTAGATCGGCGCGCTGGATACGCCGAGCACCAGCTCGTCGCCATCCATCAACGCAATCTGGGTGGAGAAGAACGGCGTGCGCCGCACAAAACTCTTGGTGCCGTCGAGCGGATCAACCAGCCACAGCAGGCCGCCGCGTTCGCCATCCAGTCCGAATTCCTCGCCATAGATGGACGCCTGCGGCAACGCCGCCTGCAGGATTTTCCGGATCGCCTGCTCGGCTTCGCGGTCGGCCACGGTCACCGGAGTGGCATCGGATTTCAACTCCACCTCGACACCGCGTCGCCAATAGTGTCGGATCACCTCGGCCGCAGCTGCCGCTGCCTCGCGTGCGGCGCTCAGGGCCGATGCGGCGATATCAGGGTTCATGGTGGTCTCGCGTCCTCATTTCGATGGCGGCGCCGGCAGGGTACCGGCCAATCCACCGCTGCGTCGGATATGCACGCTGCCGTCGACAGCCGGTTGACCCAACCCGGCCAGCCAATGGCGCAATGCCGGATCAGTCTGTCGGGGACGCAGCGTCGCGTCCAGTCGCCAGCCGAGTGGGCTCAGCTGCAGTCGGCCGTCGGCATGCAACGGCCCCGTACCGTCATCATGCAGTTGCGCATGGATCACTCCGTCCTGCGCCTGCGCCTGCCACAGCAATTCGCCGAGCGCCACGTCACCAGCGTGCGTGCGCATGACGGCGCGCTGCCATCGCGCCTGCGCCTGAAGTTGCAGCGGCCAGCCACCTTGCAGCAAGGCGTGGTCGATCGTCAGCTGAAGTTCGCCATGTGGTTGCCCCTGCGGCGACTTCACGTTTTGACTCAGCGCTGCCAGCCCGGCATGCATGCTCACATCGTGCAAGTCGATCTGGCCGCTTGGCAGTCGCTGCATGCTGCCGGACAGCGTGATCTGCGGCCCGTCGAATTGCAGTTGCAGTGGCAGCTGCCCCAGCAATGCGCGTCGCGACAGTTGCCACTTCAGTTGCCCCAGCGCATGGCCGTCGGCGGCCACAACCTGGTCGGCGCGGCCGTCCCACAGCAGCCCGTACACCTGCTGCAGACGCAACCCGTGCAGCTGCGGCTCGATCCATGGCATCGCCCAGCGTGCCGGCAGGAACCACAACAGCATGGCTGCAGCCAGCAGCACGCCAAGACCGATCAGGCATTTTCGCAGATACTTCAAGCGTCGATTTCCGAGATGATGTGCGCGCGGGCTTGAGCGCCCATCGCGCAACGCCGATGATAGCCGGATGAGCAACCCCGCAAGCAGCAACGCCGCGCTCGCCGCGCGCGACCTGAAACACCTGTGGCATCCCTGCACGCAGATGCACGACCACGGCATCAGCGGTGTTGGCGGCGTGCCGATGGTGCCGATCGTGCGCGGCGACGGCGCGTGGCTAATCGACGCCGACGGTCGCCGCTACCTGGACGGCATCAGCTCGTGGTGGACCAACCTGTTCGGCCACGCCAATCCGCGCATCGCCGCCGCGCTGGCCGAGCAGGCACGCACGCTGGAACATGTGATCTTCGCCGGATTCACCCATCAGCCGGCGATCGAGCTGGCCGAGGAACTGGTGCGGATCACGCCGCCCGGACTCGATCGCGTGTTCTACGCCGACAATGGCTCGGCGGCGATCGAGGTAGCGCTGAAGATGAGCTTTCATTACTGGCTCAATCAGGGTCACGGCGAGAAGACCCGCTTTATCGCGCTGACCGGCAGCTATCACGGCGAGACACTGGGCGCGCTGTCGGTCAGCGATGTGGCGCTGTACCGCAAGACGTATGCGCCGCTGCTGCTGACGCCGTTTCTGGCGCCTTCACCAGACACCTATGAGGGCGCGCCGGGCGAATCGCCCGAACAGACGGCCATACGCCGCCTCGGCGAACTGCGTGCCCTGCTCGAACAACATGCACATGAAACCTGCGCGGTGATCGTCGAGCCGCTGGTGCAGTGCGCCGGCGGCATGCGGATGTACCACCCGAGCTACCTCACCGGCCTGCGTGCGTTGTGCGATGAGTTCGCGGTGCACTTCATCGCCGACGAGATCGCGGTGGGCTTCGGCCGCAGCGGCAGCTTGTTCGCCTGCGAGCAGGCCGACGTCACGCCGGATTTCATGTGCCTGTCGAAAGGTCTCACTGGCGGTTTCCTGCCGTTGTCGGCGGTGCTCACCACCGACCGTATCTACGAGGCGTTCTACGCCGAATACAACGCCGGCAAGGCGTTCCTGCATTCGCACAGCTACACCGGCAACCCGCTGGCCTGCCGCGTGGCGCTGGAAACGCTGGCGATCTTCCGTGACGAGCCGGTGCTGGAACGCAATCGCCAGCTGGCCCTGCATCTGGCCCGACGTCTGGAACCACTGCGTGAGCATCCACATGTCGCCGACGTGCGCCAGACCGGCATGATCGCGGCGATCGAACTGGTCGCCGACAAGGCCAGCCGACGCGCGTTTCCGGCGGATGAGCGGCGCGGCCTGCGCGTCTACTTGCATGGTCTGCAGCAAGGCGTGCTGCTGCGTCCGCTTGGCAACGTGGTGTATTTCATGCCGCCGTACGTGGTCACTGAGGCGGAGATCGACTTGCTGGTCGACACCGCGATCGCCGGCATCGAACGCGCCGTGACCGGCTGATTTCACCGACCCTGCGGAAACACGAACCTCATGCGCACTATCCGTATTCATGCCGATCTGCCGCTCAACCCGGGCAGCGAACTGTCGTTGCCAGCGCAGGCCGGCGAGCATGTCGCCCGCGTGCTGCGGCTGGCGGCTGGCGATCCGCTGACCCTGTTCAACGGCGACGGCTGCGACTACCCGGCCAGCATCGTTGCGGTGGGCAAGCGCGAGGTCATCGTGCGAATCGAGTCGAGACAGCTGCTGCACAACGAATCGCCCCTGCCGCTGACCCTGGCACAAGGCGTGGCGCGCGGCGAAAAGATGGATCTGATCGTGCAGAAGGCGACCGAGCTGGGCGTCGTGCGCATCGTGCCGCTGCTGACCGAACGCTCGGAAGTGAAGCTGGACAGCGCGCGTGCGGAAAAGCGGCTGGCACACTGGCGTGCCGTCGCCGCCAGCGCGTGCGAACAGAGCGGTCGCGCACGCCTGCCCGAGATCACCCCGGCGCTGTCGCTGTCGGCATGGCTGGACGGCCTGGTTGAGGACGATGCATTGCGGCTTGCGCTGTTGCCGGAAGCCACCCGTTCATCCCGCGAGTTGCGTTTCACGGCCGTCGGCGGCCTGCTGGTGGTCGGCCCGGAAGGGGGGCTGGGTGAGCGCGATATCAGTGCCTTGACCGCCGCCGGCTTCAACGGCCTGCGGTTGGGGCCACGCATCCTGCGCACGGAAACGGCCGGACTGGCAGCGCTGGCGGCGCTGCAGGCCTTGCACGGCGACGGCTAGTTCGTCACCAGTCCCGGCGTGTCTCAGTCTTCCGCGTTGGAGGATTCGGGTAACTCGACGGACTCATCCGAGTCGGCCGGTCCGGACAGTTCGGCGTCACTGAGCAAGCCGAGCAACTCGGCCTCGATCCATTCCAGGTCGGGGATCATCGCCACGTCATCACGCACCAGCACGTGGGCACGTACACCCGGCGGCAACACGCTGCCGTCGTGGGTGGGAATGATCAGCTCGGCATTCAATGTTGTCAGGCGCGGAAAGCCCTGGGTCAACACGGCAATGAACGGCAGTTTCGGATTGCCGCCGAGCGCCTTGAGCACGGCCACGCGCACGCTCAGCTCGGCGTCGCCCTCCTCGGTGCCAGTCAGTTTCGTGAACGACACTAGCGGCACGCGCCAGCCGCGCCAAGCGATGCGGCCCAGCAACCAGTCCGGGGCGTTGGCCACCGGCTCGGGTTTGCTCTGGGTGACCACTTCGGCGATGGTGGCATTGGGCAACAGCAGACGCAGGTTGCCGACTGGCACCAGGACGCAGCGGATTTCACGCGGCAGCGGATCACTCATGGAAACACCTCGATCAGGTGCGCCGCCAGCTCGGACGGCGTACCGGAGAAACTGACCAGTCGTTCGGCGAATATTCCGCTGACCATGTCGGCAAAATGTTCTCCGGACGACGACTCTACCCAGACCTGGCCGCCGCGATCATGGATCGCCTGCGCGCCCGCGACGGCGTCGTTGCCGCGTCCGGCGAACACGATCGCCAACGCATCACGGCCGAACGCATTGGCCGCCATGGTCAGGCTGGCGTCGATCGACGGATCCCGTGCCGCATCCGTACCGTTCGCCAGCAACTCGATGCTGCCATCGCGGCGCACCCGTACTTGCCGCCCTGCCGGCACCACCAGCACTTCGCCCAGCCCGGCGCGACTGCCCTGACCGGCCAACCGCACTGGCAACGCACAATGCGCGGCAAATTTCTCCACCAGCGCCGCCTCCGACTGTTCACCCAGATGCTGGGTCAGCAGAAAGGTCAACCGCGTGTGCGTCGGCAATGCAGCCAGGAAGGTGCACACGGAGTCGATACCGCTGACTGCCGCACCGAGCAACACGATGCGGCTCAACGCGGCGCCGAGATCGTCCAGCAGCATCTCGTGCTCATGTACGTAGGCCTGCGGCGCGATTGCCTCTTCCATCGATACCAGTTCGAGACTCATCACCGCCTCGACATCGGGCGCGGTCGGCTCGACATCCGGCGCAAGAAAGTCGGCGGCGCTCAATTTTTCGATGCCGAACGTTGCGGCATCCGGCTTTTCGACAGCAGCAGGCGCGGTCGGCGCAACATCGTCATCCAGCAGCGCCCAGCCTTCGGGAGCACGCACGGACGCGGCGTGGCCGGCCAGAACGGGCTCCGCCGCCATGGCAGGTATCGTGGTGATCGATGAATCGGTCAGCGACGACAGCTGCAGGTGATCGGTCCTGAACGCCGCCGGCGTCACGTCGGGCAGGAATTCGTCGGCCGGTTGTTCATGGATGCCGACCTGCGGCGAGGCGACGTGAACGGCCGAAGCGTGTTCATGCGTGGTCACCGGCGCACCGAAATTTCCGTCATGCAATGGCGGCAACTCCTCGTCATCGAGATAGCGCAGACCCGTGCCGGATTCGTCCTCATCGTCGGCAGGCAGCGCGCCAGAAGCCAGCAAGGCCTCCAGCTCTGCCGCCAGATTTTCCGATTCCGCCGTGGCGATCTGTTCGTGCTGATCCAGATCGTTGTGTACTAGGAAATGGGGTTCCAGCTCCGACTCTGATCTCGGCGGCGCCTGCTCCAACAACGTAGATTCCGCACTCGGCTCGATCAGCGATGCGACTGGCGCTGCCGTTTCCGTGATTGCCATCGGCTGGATTGCCACCAGCATTGTCTCCACCGGAGCAGCGGACGACGTTTCGACGCCACGGGCATCTTCGGGACGCGGCGGATCGACATCGCCAGCCGCCATTACCTTGACCGCCAGATGACGCGCCCAGCGTGCGCGATCCCAACCGACCAGCGCGCGGCTGGCTTGCGCATCGTTGAAGACTACCCGCGGCCGATCGCCGTCGATCACCTCGTACAGCTGATCGAGCGCGTCGTCGGCACTGTCGTCCAGATTGACCACCAGCACATCGGCACCCACCTGCTGCAACAAGACGCGGCTGAGGCTGGACACGCCGCCTTCGTGGACAATCCGCGCGCCGCGTTCATGCAGCGCCTCGCGCAACTGACCAACCAGTTCCGTGTCGTCGAACAGCAGGGCGACTGACGGTGCCGTATCAGTCATGAATCGGCTCCACCGCATGCTGCTCCAACACTTCGCTGATCTGCACCAGCAGCTCGGCTTCCTGATACGGCTTGCCAAGGTAGCGATCGACACCGATGTCGAAGGCCCGCTGGCGATGTTTGTCGCCGCTGCGCGAGGTGATCATGATGATCGGCACGTCGCGCCAGCGCGGATCGGCCTTCATGTGGGTGGCCAGTTCATAGCCGTCCATGCGCGGCATCTCGATATCGAGCAGCATAAGATCCGGCACGCGCTCGTGCAGTTTCTCCAGCGCATCGACACCGTCCTTGGCCGTACTGACCTCGTATTCGTTACGCTCCAGCACGCGACTGGTGACTTTGCGCATGGTGATCGAGTCGTCCACCACCATCACCAGCGGCCGTACCAGCACTTCCTCGATAACCGGTGTCTGCACCGCGCTGAGACCTTCGGACAGACGCTGATCGCGGCGGATGATGCCGTGGCGGACCAGCGGCGCCAGATCCAGAATGATCAGCACCGAGCCGTCGCCCATGATCGTTGCACCGAGCAGGCCGGGCACCGAACTGATTTGCGGGCCGACCGACTTGACCACGATCTCGCGCGAACCGAGCACCGCATCGATGCGAATCGCCGCACGCAGATCGCCCGCGCGGGTCAGCAGCAGCGGTTGCTGCTCGTCTTCGGCCGGCACGCCCGGCGGCAAGCCCAGCAACTCGGCGAGATCATGGATGCCATATTCCTCATGGCCGTAGCGGAATGACGGTTCGTCTTCGGCCAGCAGCGCAGCCAGTTCGTCCGGATTGACCCGCGCCACACCCTGTACCGAGGTCATCGGGATGGCAAACGTCGCCTCGCCGATGCGCACCAGGATGGCCTGGGTCACCGCGAGGGTGAATGGCAGACGGAGCACGAAGGCAGTGCCCTTGCCTTCGTCCGACTCGATCGACAGCGAACCGCCGAGCTGCTTGATCTCGTTCGCCACCACGTCCATGCCGACGCCGCGGCCGGCCAGCTGGGTGACCTTGCTGGCGGTGGAGAAGCCCGGTTGGGTGATCAGCGAGAGCAGCTGGTTGTCGGTCGGTTTGGTTTCGGCACGCAGCAGTCCGCGCTCGATGCCGCGCTTGCGGATCGCCTCCCGGTTCAGTCCGCGACCATCGTCGCTGACCCGAATCACCACCTCGGTGGCTTCGCGCGCCACCTGGATGTGCACCGAGCCCTCGCCCGGCTTGCCGGCATTGCGACGCTCCGCCGGAGTTTCGATGCCGTGTGCGATCGCGTTGCGCAGCATGTGTTCGAACGGTGCCTTGATACGGTCGAGCAGGTTGCGATCCATTTCGCCGTGCGCGCCGTCCACATAGAGCTGGGCGTGCTTGTTCTGCTCCTGCGCCGCCTGGCGCAGGGTGCGGCGCAAGTTCGGCACCATCGTGTCGAACGGCAGCATGCGCGTGCGCAGCAGACCGTCCTGCAGTTCGGTACTGACCCGCGACTGCTGGATCAGCAGCGTCTCGGCCTGACGGGTCAGCTCGTCCAGCATGTTCTGGATGGACACCAGATCGGATACCGACTCGGCCAGTGCACGCGAATACTGCTGAAGCTGCGAGTAGCGATCGAGCTCGAGCGGATCGAACGCGGTCAAGCCTGCTTCACGATGCTCGCGCTGGAAGCGTGCGATGATCTGCGCCTCGGTCTCGATTTCCAGCATGCGCAACTGGCTGCGCAGACGTGCCACGGTCTGTTCCAGCTCGACCAGGTTGAAGCGATAGCCGGCAACCTGCTGCTCCAGTCGCGAACGGTAGATCGCCACTTCACCGGCATGGTTGACCAGGCTGTCGAGCAGATCGGCGCGAACGCGGATCTGTTCCTGCGAGGAGCGTACTTCCTCCTCCATCTCCGGCAGCAGTTCGGGCAGATCGAGAGCATTGACCGATGCGGACGCCGCCGGCAGCGGCGTGGCCTGCACCGGGGCGGCGAGCGCCGCCGGCGTCGGCATGGCCACCGCGGCCAGCATGGCGTCGTCGGCCAAGGTCGTCTCGCCGGCCAGCGCCAGCAGATGATCGATCGTGGTCTGCGGATAATCTGGCGTCTGGCCCTGCGATATCTGCTGCACCAGCGAGTGCAGCTGGTCGAAGCTCGCCTCCATCGCCGTGATCAGCGTGCCGGTTCTTGCCGTATCGCGGATCGGTTTTTCGAGCAAGGTCTCGATCGCATGGGAGAGATCGCCCACCGACACCAGTCCGGCAATCCGCGCGCCGCCCTTGAGCGTATGCAGATCGCGCTGCAGCTCGGCTACATGGGACAACTGGGTCGGCTCGGCATGCCATTGCGCCAGCACACCGTCGGCGTGATCGAGGATCTCGCGTGCCTCGTCGATAAATACTTCCAGCAGATCGGCATCGATATGGCCGGCACCCGCAAAGGCATAGACGGGCCCTTGCGCTGCGTCCGTATCGACTTCATCCACCTCGTCATGGGCAACAGCATGCTCGGTCGCCAGTTTCTCGCTGGCAGCCTGTGCGGCGGCGGCGTGCTCGGCGGCCAGCTTCTCGACGACAGCCCGCTCCGCAGCGGCATGCTCGGCAGCCAGCCTCTCGGCGATAACCTGCTCCGCGGCGGCGTGCTCGGCGGCCAATTTCTCGGCAGCAGCCTGCTCCCCGGCGGCATGCTCGGCAGCCAACTTCTCGGCAGCAGCCTGCTCCGCGGCGGCCTGCTCGGCGGCCAATTTCTCGGCAGCAGCCTGCTCCGCAGCGGCATGCTCGGCAGCCAACTTCTCGGCAGCAGCCTGCTCCGCAGCAGCGTGCTCGACAGCCAGCTTCTCGGCAGCAGCCTGCTCCGCGGCGGCGCGCTCGGCGGCCAATTTTTCAGCGGCGGCTTGCTGCTCTTCAGCTGCACGCGCGGCACTGGCCTCTGCGGGTTCAAATGCACCCAGTGCGGCTACCAGTGCAGCCGCCACCTCGGCATGATGTGCATCTTCCGGATGGACCTCCACCGGCTGGCTTGCATCGGACAACGGCTCGGCGGATGGCTCATGCGCCGGGACGGCGGTGGCCTTGAGCATGCTGGCGTCAAGCGA
The DNA here is from genome assembly GCA_035566635.1 of Rhodanobacter sp. Taxonomy (GTDB): domain Bacteria; phylum Pseudomonadota; class Gammaproteobacteria; order Xanthomonadales; family Rhodanobacteraceae; genus Rhodanobacter. The sequence continues at coordinate 115,581 of DATMQY010000008.1, read as the reverse complement.
GGCGGCCACATCCTCTTCGTCGGCATCATCGGCATCACTCGACGTGACGGCGGTTTCCGCGGGCTCCGCCTCATCGACGTGTGGCTCGTATACCACGTGCGCCACTTGCGACTCGGGGTAGTGGTCACGCATCTCGATGATCTGTGCGGTGAGCGCATCCGCGTTGGGCAGCTGCGGCTCGGCGACATCGAACTGACCCATCACATGATCGACCACGTCGACCGACTGGCCGAGCAGGTGCACACCATCGGAGGACAGCGGCAGATTGGCCGCACGCAGACGCTTGAACAACCCTTCCAGCGGCGACAGCAACTGCGTCAGCAGCGGAATGTCGACCATCGCGATCGCACCATGCAGGGTGTGCACGGCGCGCAACAACTCTTCGCTGATCGGCAATTCGTTCTTGCTGCGCTGGATGGCGGCGCGGATGGTCTGCAGGTATTGCGCGACTTCGCTGCGCAGGATCTCCAGCAAGACCGGATCCACCGGCGGCATCGCCGGCATCGCGATCGCGTGCTCGGCCTCAACCGGTGCGTGCCCGGCCATGGCCGTATGCGCATCGGTTACACCCGCTTCCGGAACGGTCTCCGCTACGGCATCCAGGCGCGGTACGCGTCGACGCACGACGCGGCGCACCGTTTCCATGGCCTGCGGCGCGTGATCTTCCAGACGTGCGTGGTTGCCGGCGGCCAGCTGCTCGGCGGTATGCATGATTGCGCTGAGCGGTGCATCCGGCGCGCCCTCGCCTTTGAGCGCTGCCAGCAGTTGCGGCAGCACATCGATCGCGTGCCGTATCAGCGCTTGCACGTTCTCGTTCGGTTCGATCGTGTTGTCGAGCACGCGGTTGAGCATGTCCTCCAATTTCCACGCGAACTCACCCAGCACGCCGGCCCCCACCAATCGTCCCGAACCCTTCAGCGTGTGGAACGAGCGGCGGATGCTGACCAGCGGCGAGGTCTGGGTCGGGTCGACCAGCCACACCTTCTCGGCACTACGCAGGTTGTCGATTTCTTCCTGCATTTCTTCCAGGAAGATCTCGCGGATATCGTCGTCGATACCTTCCGCATTGGCGTTGAAGCGGGTGTTCGCCGCCAGTGCATCGCGCACCGGCGCCTGCTCGAAGACCTCTTCCTCGATCTCGACCCAGTCACCATCCAGTTGATCTGGCACGTGGCCCTCCAACATGGCTGGCGTGGTCGCTTCGGTCTGTGCCAGCCGCAATCCATCCAGGTCGTGGGCGGGCGTAACATGCGGTTCGGTTTCACCAATGAACAAGTGCCCCAGGTCGTTGCCCGGCAGCAAGCTGACGGACTCGGACAGCTCCGGGTGTTGCTCGTGCTCGATCCCCCAACCGGCATGAACTTCCGCTTCAGGTGCGGCCACCACCGCGGACACTGCACGCGCAGATGGCAGTGGCCAGTAGCCGAGCAGGCCAAGGCTGTGCTCGGCCACGTCGAGGATGTGCTCCAGACCGCCGCGGTGTTCGCGCGCGGCTTCGAGGTAATACTCCAGTGCCGCCAGCGCATCGGCCAAGTGATCCATCTGCGTACCGCTGGGCACGCGACGATCATCCAGCAATTCATGACCGATGAAACGACCGACGCCCTGGGCCAGATCAGCCGGGCGCGGCGACGACAGCATGCGCATGGCACCGGCAACTTCATCCATCAGCGGCGGCGCGCCGGCCAGACGGTCGTGTTCCCAGCCGGACTCGACGAACGCGACGATCGCATCCTTGACCCGGCCGGTATTGCCGATCGCCTCCTGCATCAAGGTGGTGACGACGCCCAGCGCCTCGCTGCGCGGCAACCCGTGCATGGCATCGCCGGTACCCGGCTCATCCTCGGAACCCAGGCTTTCGATGTGATCGTCCAGCGACGCCTCGACGTACAGCAGGGCACCGGCCACATCGAGCAGGGTCTCTTCATCCGCTGCGCGCATGCGATTGGCGATCTCGTCGATCACCCGCCGCTGCTCGCTGACCACCCGACGTGGCACCGCCAGCGCCAGCATCCCCAGCGTATCGCCGACGCGTTCGAGCACTTCACCTTGCGCCGCCAGTTGTGCCGGATCGCCGTCCTGCTGACGCAGGAACAGATCCAGCGCTTCCTTGACGCGCAACAGGTCATCTTTCAGCGCGCGCGACACCGAATCGAGCAGCGCGCGATTATGCCCGGCCATCGAACCGCGGGCATGTTCCAGTTCGCCGGCATCAGGCAACAGGCTGTCGAGCGCGTAGGTGGTGCGCAACAATTCCATCTGCGGGCTGAGCTGCTTGGCCTGGGCCACGATGTAAAGCAGCTGGCAGGCCACGTCATCTGCATCGCCGCCGCGCAGGCTGTCCTCACCCTGCTCGATCAGCAAGCGGATGTTGCGATCGACCCTGCCGATCAACTGGCGCACTTCGCTGGCGTGGCCCTTGAGCGAGCCTTGTTCGAGACCTTCCAGCACACCAGCAGCGATCCACCACAGGCGCCGGCCATGCACGTGATAGCAGCGCGCAGTGATCGCCAGCAGGGTCTTGCGCATGCCAATCAACTGCTGCGCGGCACTCTGCCCACGGAACCAGCCGAGCAACTGCTGCTGGAAGCGCAGGCGCAGATCCACCAGCTCGCCGCGATGCGCATCGGCATACGCTTCGCTCATGGCGGCAGGCGCCTGCTCCGGCAGGAACGCGTCGAGGTTGGGATGAAACATCGCCGACTCGGTCAATGGCTCCTGCTCGCGGCTGGCGCGCAGGTCATTGAGCAGCGGCAGCAGCACCACCGGCACGTCGCGATGGCCGCTGGACAGCCGCTCGAGATAATCGGGCAACTGCATCAGGCCGCGCATCAACGCGGCATAGGCTTCCTCGCGATAGGTGATGCGATCTTCGAGCAGCGCGATGGCAAGCGCCTCCATCTCCGCGGTCACCATCGCCGCGCCATACAGCTCGACCATCTTCAAGGTGCCATGCACCTGATGCAGATGATCCGCACAGGTGCGCATGAAGTCGCGCTTGCCTGGATTGTCGACGTAGGACTCCAGTGCCTCGCGGGCGATCGACAAGGTGTCGTCGAGCTCCGGCTTGACCCACTGCAGTGTGGTGAAATCGATGTGGTCTTGAAGTCTCATGCGCCTCTCTCAGCGGTTGCACAATGCAAACATCCTGCAACCAACGAGACTGCCCCCTGTCTTGTGCTTGTCTCAATCATCGGCCCGGCCGATATCAACCCGGCAGCTTGAAATGCGCCACCGAGCGACGCAAATCGCTCGCCAGCTGTGCCAGCGTACCGATCGAGTCGGCCGTCTGACTCGCGCCCTGCGAGGTCTGCGAGGTAATTTCCTGAATCGCGTTCATCGAGTGCGAAATATCGGTCGCCGCCGCGGACTGCTGACGCGCCGCGGTGGAGATGTTCTGAATCAGCGACGAAAGATCGTGCGAGACGCGCTCGATGTCGCCCAGTGCGCTGCCGGCGTCCTCCGCCTTGCGTGCACCGGCGACCACCTCGGCGGTGGTCTGCTCCATCGAGTTCACCGCTTCGTTGGTATCGGACTGAATCGTCTGCACCAGCGTCTCGATTCGCTTGGTCGCGCTGGTCGAACGTTCGGCCAGTCGCTGCACTTCGTCCGCCACCACCGCGAAGCCTCGACCCGCCTCGCCGGCCGAAGCCGCCTGGATCGCCGCGTTCAAGGCGAGGATGTTGGTCTGTTCGGCGATGTCGTTGATCAGTTCCACGATCGAGCCGATCTCCTGCGAGGATTCACCAAGGCGCTTGATGCGCTTGGAGGTTTCCTGGATCTGGTCGCGGATCGAGTCCATGCCGGAGATTGTCTCGCGCACCACTTCGGCGCCGTGCGAGGCGATCTTCACCGAGCGCTCTGCCACGTCGGCCGACTCGGCGGAATCCTTCGACACGATGTCCATCGAGCTCACGATCTGGTTGATCGCCGAGGTCGCCGAGCTGATCTGCTGAGCCTGCTGCTCCGCCGCGTCCGCCAGGTGGCGTGCGGTAGTCTGGGTTTCCTGCGCCGACGACGACACCTGCTCGGAGGTCTCGTTGATGGTGGTCACCAGTGAACGCAGCTCGTCGATGGCGTAGTTCACCGAGTCGGCAATCGCGCCGGTGATGTCCTCCGACACCGTGGTCTTGACGGTCAGGTCGCCTTCGGCTAGCGAACCCATTTCGTCCAGCAGGCGCATGATCGCCTCCTGGTTGCGCTGGTTCAGCTCGGTACTGCTGGCGAAGCGGCGACGCTGTTCAGTGACGAGGGTAACGACCAGCATCAGTGCGAAGGCCACCGCGGCGATAGCGCCGAGCAGACCCCACCACACGTTCGGGAACAGCCGACGCAACGGCAGCTTGCCGATCTGCTCGGACAGGTCGTTCGCGCGCAACAGCACGGTCTGCGAATCCAGCGAGGCCTGGTTGCCCGCGTGTTTCACGTCGGCGATGTTGCTGGCGGCGGCAACCAGCTTGGCGACCGGATCGGTCAGCTTGCCCCAGTTGGCATCCATGTCGGTGAGGATCTTGCGCGCATTCGCGTCGCCGATCGGTTTCACGCCGCTGTCGGCGCTGCCCTGGATCAGGCCCTTCAGCACATTGCCGTACAACTGCGCATCGCGGGACAGGCCGTCGGCCGCCGACTGCGCATTGTCGCCACCCTGCAAGATTTCCTGCACGCGACGGATGATTCGGTCAGCGGACAGCATCTGGCGGGAGGTGCCCAGCATCTGCTCGGAACTGCCGTTGCGCTGCTGCAGGATGTTTACGACCTGTTCCATGCTCGAGTTGAGCAAGGGCATCTGCTGCGACAACGTGCTGGCACGCTGTCCGGAATCCAGCACAACCGCCTTGTTGGAGAGGATTTTGCCGATGTCGGCGTCGAGCTGCTTCCAGGAATCATTCAGCGCGCTCACCGCGCGACCGGCGAGCGAGGCGTTGTTGTCGGCATAGGCCTGCATGCCGCTGGCGGAATCACCCTTGTTCAGCCGCTTCACCGCCGAATCGATGGAGTTGCGGGTGCTTTCGAGCTCCTTGAAGGAGTCGGTGTTGCCGCCCGCCGATTCCAGCGCGAATTTCGCCGTCTGCTGCGACAGCACCTGGATCTGCGTGGTCAGCGCGATGGCCTGGCGATCCTCATCGTTCTTGATGTTGAGCCGCCAGAAATCGAACGCCGCCAAAGCGATCGCAATCAGCAGCAGGACAATAAGTGCGGTGGTGTAACCGCGTTCCTTGCTGACGCCCCCTGTAGTGCTCATGTTCACCTCATCCGTCTAACGTGTTCGTTGCCGGCCCCGCAGAGCGGGTACTGGCCAGGGAATGATTGCCCCAAGTTTCCGGCCCGAACGGGCACCGGCCCTTCATATAACTGCCGCCGGCCTGATGTCAGGCCGCGGCCTGCCGGAAATCCGGTGCACGCACCAGCCGATTCATGCTGAAAACCGCCAATTGCTGTTCGCCCACCCGGCTCTCGGCAAATCGGGTGAGACGCGGATCGTCTTCGCGCCCGGCCTCGCGGCGCTGCTCCTCGTCCACCGTGCGCTGGCCAAACACCTCATCCACCAGCAGCGCCACGCTGCCGCCACCCTGACGCACCACCAGCAGGCGGGTGCGATCGGAATGCTGCGTACGTTCGCCAAACAGGAAACGGGCGAAATCGATCACCGGCACCAGGTTGCCACGCACGTTGGCGACACCAAGCAGCCACGGCTGAGTGCCGGGCACCGGGGTGAGCACCGGCACCGCCAGCAGTTCGTTGATTTCGTCGATGCCACTGACCAGCAAGCGCGAACCGACACGAAAACCGATGCCTCGCCACAATCCGGGCGCCTCCAGCCTGTCCTGCGTGTCGGAGGCATGCGCCAGCGACAGCCGCTCGTAGCGAGCCAGGATTTCGAACGGGGTACGGTTGACGGACTGGTTCATGTCGGGCTCGACAACAATTCGTTGATACAGGCCAGCAATTCTTTTTCGTTCACCGGCTTGGTGATGAACGCGCGGGCACCCTGACGCAGACCCCAGACGCGGTCGGTTTCCATCGATTTGGTGGTGATCATCACGATCGGCACCGCCGCCGTGACCGGGTCACGGGTCAGCGTGCGCGTCGCCTGGAAGCCATTCATGCCGGGCATGATCACGTCCATGATGACCAAGGCCGGCAGCTCGGCGCGGACGCGCTCGATGCCTTCCTCGGCGGTGCTGACAGCGACGACCTGATGGCCAGCCCGTTCGAGCAGCGTGGTGAATACGCGCACGTCGGTCGGCGAGTCGTCGATGATGAGAATAGTGGCCACAGGTCCCCCTCAGAATCTGCAGTCAGCGGTTCGACACCGTGCTGACATGGCGATGAATGGCACCAAGCAGCTCGTCCCGCGTGAACGGCTTGGTCAGATACTGCTCGGCACCCACGATGCGGCCACGCGCCTTGTCGAAAAGGCCGTCCTTCGAACTCAGCATGATCACCGGCGTGGCGCGGAACTGCGGATTGTTCTTGATCAAGGCGCAGGTCTGATAACCATCCAGCCGCGGCATCATGATATCGACAAAGATGATGGCCGGCTTCTGGTCGGAGATCTTGGCCAGCGCCTCGAACCCGTCGACTGCGGTCAACACTTCGCAACCCTCTTTTTTCAGCAGAGTTTCAGCTGTGCGGCGGATGGTCTTCGAGTCATCAATCACCATGACCTTGAGACCAGCCAATTCATTAGCACTCACGTTCAAATTCACTTACTCCCCCTGCGACCCGCCCCGGGCTCAGGATAGGCACCAAGACATGCAACAGCCATGCCGCATGATGCGCATCTAAAAAAATGTCGAGAACAAACCACCCGATTCCCGCTCTGCAGCGGCCACCTGAGGCTTTGTTGTTTACTGCCTGCCCGCCGAGACTGTCAAGCAATAATCACCGGCGCTGTCTGTCGACTGCGCGAGGTGACCCATATTGGCACCATCTGGCCACGGGCGACAGTTGCGGATCATGTCAGGCTTGCCGCGATGGAGGGCCTCGGCGACCATCCGCTTAGTATAGCCACCTGACCATCCACGCCTGCCCGCACAGAAGTGCGGATCAGGCCACCAACGGAGAACCCACGATGACCCTTTCGGTCGGCGTGCTGATGGACCCCATCGGCGCGATCAAGATGGCCAAGGACACCAGCTTTGCGATGCTGCTGGAGGCGCAACGGCGCGGCCATTCGCTGCATTACTTCGAACAGGGCGATCTGGCGCTGCGCGATGGCGCGCCCTGGGCGCGGATCGCCCCGCTCAGCGTGCGTGAAGACCCAAAACAGTGGTACACGTTGGGACCGGCGCAGTGGCGTGATTTGCGCGAGCTCGACGTGGTCCTGATGCGCAAGGATCCTCCGGTCGACGCCCAATTCATCTACGACACCATGGTGCTGGAAGCGGCCCAGCGCGGCGGCGTGGCCGTGATCAACGATCCGGAGTCGCTGCGCGATTGCAACGAGAAGCTGTTTGCGCTGGCCTTCCCGCAATGCATCGCGCCGACCCTGGTTTCGCGCGATGCGGGCGAACTGCGCCGGTTCACTGCCGAACACGGCGAAGTGGTGCTGAAGCCGCTGGACGGCATGGGCGGACGCGGCATCTTCCGGGCGCGCGCCGGCGACAGCAACCTCAACTCGATGCTGGAGACCCTGCTCGGCGGCGGCACCCACGGCGAGGGAAGGCAATTCACGATCGCGCAGAAATACATCCCGGAAATCACCGCCGGCGACAAGCGGATCCTGGTAATCGACGGCGAACCAGTGCCGTACGCCCTGGCGCGCATCCCGCAAGGCGACGAATTCCGCGGCAATCTTGCGGCCGGCGGCCGCGGTGAAGGCGTGCCGTTATCCGATCGCGACCGCTGGATTGTGGCCCAGGTGGCGCCGGAACTGCGTCGGCGCGGCCTGCTGTTTGTCGGACTGGATGTGATCGGCGACTACCTGACCGAGATCAACGTCACATCCCCGACCTGCGTGCGTGAACTGGATGCGCAGTTCGGGCTTAACATTGCCGGTCAGCTGTTCGACGTCATCGAGCAGCACGTCATCGGAAAGCGTACCGCGTGAGCAATACAGCAACCGTCCCTGCCGCACCCAACCCCATCGGCGCCACCTTGCTGTTCTCGTTACTGGTGCATGGCGTGCTGCTGCTGGGGATCACCTTCCATTTCGTGAAACCCAGCTCCAGCCTGCCCACGCTCGACGTAACCCTGGTCAACGTGGCGAACCAGCAGGCGCCGGACAAGGCGGACTTCCTGGCCCAGGCCAACAACAGCGGCGGTGGCCAGAGCGAGCATGCCGCACGACCGTCCGAGATGTTTTCCGGCGCACTGCCCAAGCCGGACCCGGGCATCGCCGCGCAACCGGTCGAGGCCACCACGCCGCAGCCGCGCGAAGCCACGCCAACCCGGATGGTCACCACCAGCGGCGCCACCGACTTCAGCGTGACCAGCGATTCCGCACAGACGCAGATCGATCCGCAGGATCAGACCCCCACCGCAGCCGAATTGAAGCGCCAGCAGGCGATCGCCCAGCTGGCCGCCGAACTGCACAAGAAGAAGGTGGATTACGCCAAGCGGCCGAAGGTCAAATACCTGACAGCGAATACCCGCGAATACGCGTACGCCGCCTACATGCGCAACTGGTCCGACCGGGTCGAACGCGTCGGCAACCTGAATTATCCGGAAGAGGCACGTCGCCGCGGGCTGCACGGCGACGTGCTGCTCACGGTGGTACTCAACCTCGACGGCGGCATCAAGAGCATCGCGGTGATCCAGAGCTCCGGCAGCACGGTGCTGGACAACGCCGCGGAGCGCATCGTGCGGCTGGCCGCGCCGTTTCCGCCCGCCCCCGCCAGCGCGGAGCGGGTGGACGAACTCAACATCACCCGTAGCTGGCAGTTTCAGCCGGACAACGTGCTGCAGACACGTTGAGACCCCGCACGCATCCGGCACTGCGCATACAATGTGCAGATGACCGCCGTGCAGCCATCGACCCTCACCGGACACTTCCTGATCGCCATGCCTAACCTGGCCGATCCGCCGTTCTCCCGCGGCGTGGCATTGCTGTGCCAGCATGATGAGGATGGTGCGGTCGGCCTGCTGGTGAACCAGCTGTCCGAGTACCGGCTCGGCGACGTGCTGGCGCAGATGAAGCTCGAATGCATGGACAGCGAACTGGCCGACGCGCCGGTGCTGATCGGCGGCCCGGTGCAACAGGAACGCGGTTTCGTGTTGCACCGCGAACCCGGCGACTGGGAATCCAGCTACCGCATCAACACCGAGTGGTCTGTCACCACCTCGCGCGACATCCTCGTCGCGATGGCGGCCGGCGAAGGCCCGCGCCAGGCCATCATGGTACTCGGCTACGCCGGCTGGGACGCCGGCCAGCTGGAGCAGGAGCTGATGGCGAACGCCTGGCTCACCGCCGAAGCCTGCGGCCGGGTGGTGTTCGACACCCCGCTGGAAGAGCGCTGGAGCGCCGCCGCCGGACTGGTCGGCGTCGATCCGCGGCAGTTGTCCGGCTACGCGGGCCACGCATGAGCTGCGTGTTCGGTTTCGACGTCGGCAGCCGACTGACCGGCGTGGCCATCGGCAATACCTTCACCGCCAGCGCGCGGGCCCTGACCACCGTCACGGTAAAAGATGACGGCCCGGACTGGAGCCGACTCGACGCGCTGCGCCAGGAATGGTTGCCCGACACTCTGGTGGTCGGCCTGCCGCTGACTCTCGATGGTGCCGAGCAACCTGCTAGTCGCCGCGCGCGCCGGTTTGCCGCCCAGCTGCAACAGCGCTACAGCCTGCCGGTCGTCTTCGTCGATGAGCGCCACAGTTCGCAGGAAGCCGCGCAGCGTTTTGCCGCCGCCCGCGCGGTGGGACTCAAGCGTCGCCGCGATGCAGCCAGCATCGACGCCGAGGCCGCCGCAGTCATCCTCGAGCGCTGGCTGAGCGGTGTCGGTCCATCACAAGCCGACACTAGCAATCACTGAACGCATCACCTTCTTTCCCACCTTCAGACCTGCCGCCATGAGCCCTCGCCTGCGCCACCTGACCACCCTGGAAAACCTGCCGCGCGAAACGATCGAGCGCCTGCTCGACCGCGCCGAATCCCTGCGCGACGCCTGCGCACACGGCACCCGCAAGCTCGACGTGCTGGCCGGGCGCACCGTGCTGAATCTGTTCTTCGAGCCATCCACACGCACCCGCACCTCGTTCGAACTGGCCGCACGGCGGCTCGGCGCGGACGTGATCAACTTCGATATCGGACTGTCCTCCACCAGCAAGGGCGAGGAGCTGTTCGACACGCTGCACACGCTGGAAGCGATGCACATGGACGCGATCATCGTGCGGCACAAGCGCTCGGGCACGCCGGACGAACTGGTACGCCATGCGATGAGCGGCGTGTCGGTGATCAACGCCGGCGACGGCAACCGTGCGCATCCCACCCAGGGCTTGCTGGATGCGCTGACGATCCGCCAGCATCGGCCGGATTTCGACAACCTCTGCGTGGTGATCTGCGGCGACATCAAGCATTCGAGGGTAGCCCGTTCGGACATCCACGCGCTGAGCACGCTGGGGGTGAAGGAAATTCGCCTGTGCGGGCCAGCCGAACTGATGCCGACCACGGACGAAGTGCCGCAAGGTCGTCACTACACCGATTTCGACCAGGCCATCGAGGGCGCCGATGCCGTCATCATGCTGCGCCTGCAGAAGGAGCGCATGACTTCGCTCGACCTGCCGGACGAAGCGGCGTACTTCACCTACTACGGACTGGATCGGCGCCGACTGGCGCTGGCCGCCAAGGGTTGCCTGGTAATGCACCCTGGCCCGATCAACCGCGGTATCGAGATCGCCTCGGATATCGCCGACGGCGCACAGTCGCGCATCCTCGAACAGGTCGGCAATGGCGTGTTCGTGCGCATGGCCGTACTCAACGAAGTACTGGCCCGCTGAGCCCATAGCAACAGCCGGCGCACCCGGCCGATGGCCGCCCGGCGGCACCGGCCTGAATGCATCTGCCCGCCGCCAGCCGCAGCGCAGCCATGCGCGAGCGAGCATAATGTGCAGTGCACCATTCACCACTTCTGGGGATCAACATGCGATCGACGACGCGATATGTCGCGCTGGGTTTTGCCGGCGTCATGCTGGCAGCCTGCGGACACAAGGACAAGGATGCTCCGCTGGCTTTCGTACCGGCTGACACGCCGTACGTCGTGGCCAATCTGGACGTCATCGACGACAGCACGCGCAAGGCGCTGCTCGCCCAGGCCGATGCACAGTTGCCGGCACAGATGGCCCAGCTCGATGCCACGGCCGATCGCATGGCCGCAAAGGATCCCGATGGCGCCCGCCTGCTGCACGCACTGCGCGACGAATTCAACGGCAAGACCGTCGAGACCTTCGCGCAAAGTGCCGGGCTGAATCTCAAGGGCTACTCCGCGCTTTACGGACTGGGCCTGGCACCGGTGCTGCGTTTCCAGTTGAGCGACCCGAAAGCGTTCGAGGGTTTCATCAGCCGGCTGGAAACCGCCTACGGCAAGAAGCTCGATCTCGCCAACATCGACAAGCAGGGCTACCGCAAATACGTGTTCGCCGCGTCGGGTACCGAGATGATCCTGGCGATGGTCGACAAGCAGGCGGTCGCCGCGCTGTTGCCCGCCGATGCGTCCACGCCACTGCTACGCCAGGCGCTGGGCCTCGATCGACCGCAAAAGAACCTGCAGGACGACGGTCGCCTGATCGCGCTGGCCAAAACCAAGAATTACCAGAAATGGGTGGTCGGTGAGCTGGACCTGACCCGCGCGCTGCCGCTGGCGGTCAGTGGCAAGGATCCCCTGATCGGCGCGATCCTCAAGGCACACGCCGAGGCCGAGTCGGCCAAGACCGGCGAGCCGGTGGCAAATCAGTTGCAGACGTCGCCCAGCTGCGCCACCGATGCCGCACGCATTGCCGCCCGCGTACCGGCACTGAGCTTCGGCTACACCCGGCTCGATGCCAAACATCAAGATGTGCGCTTCGACGTTGACCTGGCCGACGACATCAGCAAGGCGTTCGCCGGTCTCAAGGTGGAACTGCCCGGACTGGGCAGTGCCGGCACCGCGCCGTTCGACCTGAGTCTGGCGCTGCCGGTTTCCAGTTTGCGCACATTCTGGCTGGCGCAGGCCGATGCCGTGACCGCCAAACCGTTCACCTGCCCGACGCTGACCGATCTCAACGACAGTTTTGCCAAGCTCGGCCCGGCCATGCAGAAGGCGGCGATTCCGCCGTTCGGCGACATGCTCGGCCTGCGCATCGCGCTGGATTCGCTGGTGTCCAGCGAGAACTCCAGCCTGCCGACATTCAGCGGACGCCTCGTACTGGGCACCAACAATCCCGCCGGCCTGCTCGCGATGGGTCAGATGATGGTGCCGGCGCTGACCGAGCTGAAACTCGCCAGTGACGGCAAGCCACTGCCGCTGCCCAAGGACATGAGCAGCATGCTGGGGCAGCCGGGGTGGCTGGCCATGGGCGCCAAGGCGTTGGCGCTGGGCGTCGGTGCCGGCGAAGACGCCAAGCTCGCCGACACGCTGAAGGACCCGGTCGGTGAAGCCGGTCAGATGACCCGCATGCATTTGACCGGCGCCATGTACATGAACTGGCTGCGGCTGATGGAGCAGAAGGCCGACAGCCTGGCCGCCGCGACCGCCACGATCAGCAAGAGCGATGAGCCCTCGATCAATGGCGTCGACAACGACGAAACCAGCGCGCAGGCCGCCGCCAATGTGGCACGCTCGAAGGCGCAATTCGCCGCAATGAAATCCCAGGCCGAACGCGTCGACAGCATCGACGCCGAAATGCAGGTCGGCAGCAGCGGCATGGTGATCACCAGCCAGACCGTCCTGAAGTAAACGCTTCGGCCTTGCAGAAACGAAGAAGGCGCCTACGGGCGCCTTCTTCGTTTCTCCTTGAGGCGAGAACCCCTCAGCGATTCAGCAGATTGCTGCCGCCGAAGTTCTGCGAGTCGCGGGTTTCTTCCAGCTCCACGCCGTCCAGACCCTGCGACAAGGTGTGTGCATCGCCACCCTGCGCCAGCTTGATGCGCAGGCGCACCTCGTTGGAACTGTCGGCGTAACGCAGCGCGTCCTCGTAGGAGATCTCGCCGGCGTGATACAGCTCGACCAGTGCCTGATCGAAGGTCTTCATGCCGAGCAGGGTGGACTCCTTCATCAGCTCCTTGAGCTTGTGGATCTCGCCCTGACGGATGTAATCCTGCGCCAGCGGCGTGCCCAGCAGTACTTCCACCGCCACCCGGCGTGCCTTGCCGTCCGGCGTGGGGATCAGCATCTGCGCCACTATGCCCTTCAAGTTCAGCGACAGATCCATCAGCAGTTGCTGGCGGCGATCTTCCGGGAAGAAGTGCAGGATGCGGTCCATCGCCTGGTTCGCGTTGTTGGCGTGCAGCGTGCACAGCACCAGATGGCCGGTTTCGGCAAACGCGATCGCGTGATCCATACCTTCGCGGGTACGGATTTCGCCGATCATGATCACGTCGGGCGCCTGGCGCAGGGTGTTCTTCAGCGCGTTGTCCCAGCTATCGGTGTCGATGCCGACTTCGCGCTGGGTGATGATGCAGCCCTCGTGCTTGTGCACGTATTCGATCGGATCCTCGATCGTGATGATATGCCCGGTCGAGTTTTGGTTGCGGTAGCCGACCATCGCCGCCAGCGAGGTCGATTTGCCCGAACCGGTGGCACCGACGAAAACGATGATGCCGCGCTTGGTCATCGCCAGCTGCTTGATCACCGGCGGCAGGTTCAGTTCCTCCGGCGTAGGAATCTTCGACTCGATCCGGCGCAGCACCATGCCGACGCAATTGCGCTGGTAGAAGCACGACACACGGAAGCGGCCTACGCCCTGCGCGGAGATCGCGAACTGGCATTCGTGAGTTTTCTCGAACTCCTCGCGCTGCCCTGGCGTCATCACGTTGAGCACCATGTCGCGCGACTGCTGCACGCTGAGCGGGCTCTGCGTGATCGGCACGATACGGCCCTGCACCTTCATCGACGGCGCCACGCCGGCCGTGATGAACAGATCCGAAGCCTTCTTGTGCACCATCAGTTTCAGGAACGAGGTGAAATCAAAGTCGCTCATGGCGTTGCCCCCGGGAATCGGGAATGGAGTTGCGGGAATCGGGACGAGCCTGACATCACTTGAAGCTTTCCTTGTTCTTGGCGTACGTGAATGCCTGCTGGCGGGTCACCAGGCCACGCTTGACCAGATCCTGCAGGCACTGATCCAGCGTCTGCATGCCGAACTGCTGGCCGGTCTGGATCGACGAATACATCTGCGCCACCTTGTCCTCGCGGATCAGGTTGCGGATCGCCGGAATGCCGACCATGATCTCGTGCGCCGCGATGCGGCCACCGCCGACCTTTTTCAACAGCGACTGCGAGACCACCGCGCGCAGCGATTCGGACAGCATCGAGCGCACCATCGGTTTCTCGCCTGCGGGGAACACGTCGATGATGCGATCGATCGTCTTCGCCGCCGAACTGGTATGCACGGTGGCAAACACCAAATGGCCGGTTTCCGCCGCGGTCAGCGCGAGGCGAATGGTTTCCAGATCGCGCAACTCGCCGACCAGGATGTAGTCGGGATCCTCGCGCAGCGCCGACCGCAACGCCTCGTTGAAGCCCAGCGTGTCGCGGTGGATCTCGCGCTGATTGACCAGACACTTCTGCGAGGTGTGCACGAACTCGATCGGATCCTCGATCGTGAGCATGTGCCCGTATTCGTTCTTGTTGATGTGGTCGACCATCGCCGCCAGCGTGGTCGACTTACCCGAGCCGGTCGGGCCGGTCACCAGGATCAGGCCCTGCGGCTGTTCGATCAGCTCCTTGAAGATGCGCGGCGCGCCGAGGTCCTCCAGCGTCAGCACCTCGGACGGAATGGTGCGGAATACCGCGCCGGCGCCGCGATTTTGGTTGAACGCGTTGACGCGGAAGCGCGCCAGTCCGGGGATCTCGAACGAGAAGTCGGTCTCGTAGAATTCTTCGTAATCGCGCCGCTGCTTGTCCGACATGATGTCGTAGATAAGCGAGTGCACCTGCTTGTGCTCGAGCGCGGGAATGTTGATGCGACGCACGTCGCCGTCAACGCGGATCATCGGCGGCAGCCCGGCGGACAAATGCAAGTCCGAGGCCTTGTTCTTCACCGAGAAAGCAAGCAGTTCGGCAATGTCCATCTGTCGTTCCCCTCAACCGATCGCCTGGATGGCATGAATTCGTATGCCACATCAGGGAACGGGTGATATTCGCAGACGTGGTACGCCGCAGCGCATGACGCAGGCGCCATGGAACCACCCGGACGAACTACCCGAATCCCCCTGTAGCCGCGTCGATACTACTCGCGCAACCGGCTGTGCGGCCAGTCTTTCCCGACCTCGACGCGCAAACTGTCGACCCGGTTTGCGCACCCGGTCGAAAAATCATCATCCGGATCCATCAGCAAGCTCTGTTCGCTCCCATGTGCACCCACAAAACTGCCGCGCCGCGATGCCGCTCCGGTAAGGTACGCGGTCTGGACAAGCGAGGAACCCTGCATGACACGACTTGCCTTCATCGGCGGCGGCAACATGGCGCGCAGCCTGATCGGTGGCCTGCTGAAAACCGGCGTGGCCGCAGCCACCATCAGCGTGGCCGAGCCATTGGCCGAAGCCCGCCATGCGCTGGGCCGTGAATTCGGTATCGCCTGCTATGCCGAGAACCGGCTTGCCGCGGCGGAAGCCGAAGTCATCCTGCTGGCGGTCAAGCCGCAGATCATGCCGGCGATCCACAGCGAGCTGCGTGACACCCTGCAACGCAACCGGCCGTTGCTGATCTCGATCGCTGCCGGTGTGCGGCTGGATCAGCTGGAACGCTGGTTCGGCGCTGGCCTGCCGATCGTGCGCTGCATGCCGAATACGCCGGCGTTGATCGGCGCCGGCGCCACCGGCCTGTGCGCAAACAGCCGGGTCAGTCCGTCGCAGAAGGCGCAGGCGCAGCACATCCTCGACGCTGCCGGGATCACCCGCTGGATCAATGACGAAACGCTGATGGATACCGTCACCGCGTTGTCCGGCTCCGGCCCGGCGTACTTCTTCGCGCTGGTCGAGGCACTGGAAGCCGCCGCCGTCGCGCAAGGCCTGCCGCGCGACACCGCGCGTGCGCTCGCCGCGCAGACCTGCCTCGGCGCCGGCCGCATGCTGGCCGACGGCGGCGAGGATCCCGCCGTGCTGCGTCAGCGCGTCACCTCGCCGAACGGTACTACCCAGGCCGCGCTGGAAAGCTTCAGCGCCGATGGCCTGCCGCGAATCGTGGCGCGCGCCGTCGCCGCCGCTACCGAACGTGGCGTGGAATTGGCCGCCGAACTGGACAAACTGTCGTGAGTTATCTGCTGAATGCGTTGTCCATGCTGATCGAGCTGGCGTTCGAAGCCGCCGTCACGCTGCTGCTTCTGCGCGTGGCAGCGGAAGCCTGCCGCGCGGACTTCAACAACCCGCTGAGCCAGTTCGTCTACCGCTATACCAACCCGGTGCTGGCGCCGGTCCGCCGCGTGCTGCCGAACTGGCGCCGGATCAACCTCGCCGCCCTGCTGCTGGCGTGGCTGCTGATGCTGGTCAAGCGCCTGCTGCTGTTCGCCCTGCTCGGCGTGATGCCGCACCCGCTCGGCTTGCTGGTGTTGACGCTGGCCGAGCTGCTCGACTTCGTGCTGCTGTCCTACCTCGTGCTGATCTTCGGTTGGTCGCTGCTGAGCATGCTCGCGGTCGATCGCCGGCAACCGTTGCTGCGACTGGTCGGCAGCATCGTCGCCCCGCTGCTGCGCCCGCTTAACGGCAAACTGATCGCCGGCAACATCGACTTCGCCCCGATGGCGGTGATGATCGTGTTGTTGCTGGCGCGCCTGTTGATCGCTGCGCCGTTGCTCGACCTGGGCTCTCGTCTGGCACTGGGTGCTTGAAGGCGATTTCGGCACGGCTTTTTTGGAGCAGGAGCTTTCGTCCTCCTGCGGAGGGCGAGGTACTTCTCTTTTGCTTGTCCAAAAGAGAAGTACCCAAGAGAAAACGACACCCCGCTTACGCGCCTTGCGGGCATCCCTGCCCGCAAGGTCCGCGGTCGGGTTGCGGGGTTTGTCGACAGGGCATCCTGCCCTGACGCCAAACTGGCCGGCATCCCTGCCGGCCACCCTGCGGGCTTTTCCTCCACCCACCCGCCGCTTCAGAGGGGCCCCGGGTAGAGCAGCGGGCCATCCTGGCCCGCACTCGGTGAAAAACTCAGAAGCAACAACGAGAGCAAAGCATCGCTCTGCTGTTCTCTGCCGTCGCCTTGTTGTTGATCTGGTTCTTCTGAAAAGTGCGGGCCACGATGGCCCGCTGCTCTAACCGGGGCCCCTGCGCGGCGGTGAGGCGGGGTCGACAGGCCGCGAAGCGCGGCATCGGCAGGGATGCCGATGCCTTTTCGTCCGGACAGGAGTCCGGTCGAAAAGCCCGGCCCCGGCTCACGGACTTGCCGGGCAAGATGCCCGGCAAGCGCCAAGCGGGGTGGCCTTCTCTTTGGGTTACTTTTCTCTTGGCCACGCAAGAGAAAAGTGACTCGGTCGCCGCAGGCGATCGACCGCTCTGCTTCGCACCCACAACCAGCGCGACTGAAGTCGCTCCTACCAAAAACCAAAAAAGCTCAGCGCAACGCCCAGTCGACAATGATGCGATGAATCGCATCCAGCCCATCGAACAACGCCGCCGGTCCCGGCTGCAGAATGATCGGTGACTTGATCTCGTACAGGTCGCCGTTGCGCACCGCCGGGATCGCATCCCAACCCGGTCGCGCCGCGACTTTCTCCGGACGGAAGCGCTTGCCGCACCACGAGCCAAGAATAATGTCCGGCGCGCGCCGCACCACTTCGTCGCCGTTCGGCAGGATGCGCTGCTTCGCCAGTGGCTCGCGCGCGAGTTCCGGAAAGCAGTCGTTGCCGCCGGCGATGCCGATGATCTCGGCGACCCAGCGGATGCCGGTGATGATCGGCTCGTCCCATTCCTCGAAATACACTTTCGGCCGCCGCGGCAGTTGCGCGACGGCGGCGCGGATTTCGGCGATGTGCTGTTCGGCGCGCTGAGCATAGGCCTCGGCCTTTTCATGCGCACCGACCATCGCACCGAGCCGGCGAATGTAGGCGAGAATGCCGTCGACGCTGCGATGGTTGCTGATCCACACCTCGACGCCAGCCTTGATCAGCTCGCGCGCGATGTCGGCCTGGATGTCGGAGAAGCCGATTGCCAGGTCAGGTTCAAGTTTCAGGATCTCGCCGATCTTCGCGCTGATGAACGCGGAGACCTTCGGCTTTTCCTTGCGCGCTCGCGGCGGGCGCACGGTGAAGCCGGAAATGCCGACGATGCGACGATCCTCACCGAGCGCGTACAGCACTTCGGTCGGTTCCTCGGTGAGGCAGACGATGCGCTGCGGGTACGCGTCGCCCCGCACTTCGTCAGCAGTCACGGGTACAGCAGCCGGCTCGTCCAGGTCTGCCCGTGGCGATTCCAGCGCACCCGCTCATGCCAGCGGAAGTCCGCGCCGTACCAGAACTCCAGCGTGTCCGGCTCCACCACGAAACCGCCCCAGTGCGGCGGACGGGGTACCACGCGCCCATCGAACTCGTGCTCGTAACGCGTCAGCCGTTGCTCGAACGTTTCGCGATCCGGCAAGGTCTGCGACTGCAGCGAAGCCCACGCACCGATCTGGCTCCCGCGCGGGCGGCTGGCGAAATAGGCATCCGATTCCTCTTCCTGCAGCTTGCGCGCGACGCCTTCCACACGCACCTGCACACCCTCGCGCAGCTGTTTCCAGTGAAAGCAGAGCGCAACCTGCGGATGGACTTCCAGCTGGCTGCCCTTGTCGCTTTGGTAGTTGGTGTAGAAGCGGAAGCCGCGCTCGTCGACGCCCTTGAGCAGCACGATGCGCGAGGCGACCCGGCCGGAGCTGTCGACGGTAGCCAGACTCATCGCGGTCGGCTCGCGATCGCCGCTGGCCTTGGCCTCGTCCAGCAGTTGCAGGAAGGTGTCCAGAATCTCGGATTTGAGCATGACGTTGAAACTTTCCTTTTGCATCGTGACCGACACGCGCCATCATGGCGCGGATGAACCCGACCGATGATAGTGCAATGCCCCATTCATCCAGTACCACTTCAGCACGGCTGGCGACGCCATGTTCCGTCGTGAAGTGTGAATGCGGTCGCGCTACGACGGTTTGCGGGATACTCCGTCACCGCCACCTGCCGGTAGCGGAAACACCCCCCGGAACCATGGTGTATTGCGGATGACGTCTCTCGCCGACATGCAGAACGAGGCCCTCGCCGGCCATCTGCTCGACCAGTACGCAGGGCGCATCGCCCGCTCGCGGCGCCCGTATATCCTGGGCCTGTCTGGTCTGCAGGGCAGCGGCAAGAGCACCCTGGCGCGAGTGATGAAGGCCCTGGCCGAGGCGCGCGGCTGGGCCACCGAAGTACTCTCGCTGGACGATTTTTATTACGCCCGCAGCGACCGCGAGGCACTGGCGCGCGACGTGCATCCGTTGCTGCGCAGCCGTGGTGTGCCGGGCACGCACGAGATCGAGCTGTTGCTGTCGGTGCTGGCCGCGCTGCCGCACGCTTCGGACAAGCTGCCGGTGACACACCCACGTTTCGACAAAGGCCGCGACACCCGTATTCCGCCTTCGCGCTGGCCACGTATCACCCGGCCACCAAGGCTCGTGATCGTGGAAGGTTGGGCGCTGGGTATTCGCCCGCAGCTGCAGTTCGCACTGACCAAGCCGGTCAACGAACTGGAACGCCGGGAAGACCCCGACGGCAGCTGGCGGCACTGGGTCAACAAACAGTTACGCGGCTACCAGCCGCTATGGCGCAAGTTCGATGCCTTGATCGTGCTGCAGGCGCCAGGCTGGGAGATCGTGCGTCGCTGGCGCGGTGAGCAGGAACAGGATCTGCTGGCGCGGCACGCGCCGCTGGCGATGGATGCGCCGGCGATGGAGCGGTTTCTGGCGCACTTCGAACGACTCAGCCGACATGCGCTGGCCACCTTGCCGGCGCAAGCCGACACCTGCGTGGAGTACGACGACGATCGCCATGTGACCGGACTCAGCCACAGCTGAGTCGTGCCCGGACCCGTGCAGGATCGCGCCGATCGATCACATCGGCGCGACCCGCGGCGTTTCTCAGGCGACCACGAAGTTGATCTTCATGTTGACGCGCCATTCCGTCACGGTGCCGTCGTCCGAGGTCACCACCTTGATCTCGTTGACCCAGGCGCCCTTGATGTTCTTCACCGACTCCGCGGCCTTGCGCAAGCCGTGTTGCACGGCATCTTCCACGCCCTTGGCGGACGAAGCATTGATTTCGATGACCTTGGCTACCGACATGGCGTCAATCTCCCGTTCAATCGTGCGAGCGGCACGCTGCGCTTCCCTGTCCTGAAGCCCGAGTCTGCGCTGCTGCCGCCGACCACAACAAGCCGCACCGCGTCATCACATCATGTTGACGGTTCGACCTGCACCGCCGTGCCGTAGGCCAGTACCTCGGTGACGCCCTGGGCTACCTCGTTGGCGTCGTAGCGCATCGCCAGCACGCCATTCGCACCCATCGCGGCGGCGTGTTGCAACATCAGCTCGAACGCCTCTTCGCGCGCCTTCTCGCACAGCTCGGTGTAAATCGAAATATTGCCGCCGACGATCGTCTGTAGCGCCGCGCCGAGATTGCCGACCACGCTGCGCGAACGCACCGTGATGCCGCGCACGATGCCGAACGAACGCACGATGCGGCAGCCGGGAATCTCGTTGCCGGTGCTGACCTGGTGATGCGGGATGGTGTTGGCCATGCGGGTTCTCCTTGGTGAGTGATTCAGTGATCGAGCAAGCCGGCGTAACCGTCGCGCGCATCCGGCCAGTGCGGCATGAAACCGCTGGCGCGCAGCCGCGCATTGCTGAGTCGCTTGCTGCCGATGCCGTTCGGTGCCGCGCCATCGGCAGCCAGCGGTACGCCCATCAATGCAGACAGATGGTCATACAGCACATCAAGCGGTAGCGGCGTGTCGTCCACGCCAAGATACAGCGGTAGCGGATCGGCCAGTTGCAACAGATGCGCGATCGCCGCGGCGGCATCGTCGACGTGGATGCGATTGGCCCAGTGCGGCAGCGTGCGCGGCACCGCGACCTGCCCGGCGCGCAGGCGCTCGAGCAGTTGCACGCGACCGGGGCCGTACAGCCCGGCCAGCCGCAGCACGATCGAAGTCGGCGACTGCGCGGCCAGCCACTGTTCCGCCTCCAGCAATACGGCGCCGTTGAATCCCGGCGGTGCCGCCACGGTGTCTTCATCCACCCAGCCACCGCCGTGCTCGCCGTAGACCGCGCTGGAGGACACCAGCAACACGCGCTGCAACGTGGCACGCCCGAGCGCTCCAAGCAGATCACGCAAACCGTCCACAAAGGTGGCGCGATAGGCAGCTATATCGCGCCGATCCGGCGTCGGCAGATAGACCATCTGGGTGATCCCGGCGGGCAAACCGCGCAGGGTTTCCGGCTGGGTCAGGTCACCGCGCAACCAATGAATGCCGCTGTTGTCCGACACTGGCGGCCGGCGCCGCAGCGCCCACACGTCATCGCCACGCGCCAGCAGACGCTGCGCCACGCGCAGGCCAAGGTCGCCACAACCGGCCAGCAATACGCGTTCGTTCAACCCTGCCTCCGCACATGCCCTGTTAGCATTTGCCCATGAATCCGTCGTGCAACCTGTTCATCATCGGTCCGACCGGCGCCGGCAAGACGTCGATCGGACGTCGGCTTGCCGTGCATTATGGACTTTCGTTCGTCGATCTCGATCAGGAGATCGAGCATCATTGCGGCGTGGACGTGAGCACGGTGTTCGAGATCGAGGGCGAGGCCGGTTTCCGTCAGCGCGAAAGCGCCTTGCTTGACGAGTGCAGCCAGCGCTCCGGCGTGCTGCTCGCCACAGGCGCTGGCGTGGTGCTGGCTGCGCACAACCGTCAGCAGCTGATCGAACGCGGCTACGTCGTGTGGCTGCAAACCACCATCGAGCAGCAGCTGGAACGACTGGAACGCGACCATCGCCGCCCACTGCTGGCAGTGCCGAACCGGCATGAGCGGCTGCAGGCGATGGCGCAGATCCGCGAACCGATCTATCGCGAGCTCGCCGACCTTGCCGTGCCCGGCGAGCACGGCAGCGTCGCCGCAGCCAGCGAACGCTGCATCGCGCTGATCGACCATCATTGGCAACGCCAAACCACCGCATGGCCCCAGCAGAACGCATGAACAACCCGACACCCCAGACCATCACCGTCGCCCTCGGCCAGCGCAGCTATCCGGTATGGATCGGCAGTGGCCTGCTCGCCGATCACGTGCGCTGGCGCGCGATGCTGCGCGGCCGGCATGCGCTGGTGATCAGCAACACCACGGTGGCGCCGCTGTACCTGCCGCGCATCGAACAGGGACTGGACGGGCTGAAGTGGTCGTCCTTCCTGCTCGACGACGGCGAAGCGCACAAGAGTTTCGCCAACGTCGGCCGTGCGCTGGAAGCGCTGGGACAGCTCGGCGCCACCCGCGACGCCTGCGTGATCGCGCTGGGTGGCGGCGTGGTCGGCGACCTCGCCGGCTTCAGCGCGGCATGCTGGATGCGCGGCATCGACTTCATCCAGATGCCGACCACCTTGCTGGCGATGGTCGACTCCTCGGTCGGCGGCAAGACCGGCGTCAACCTGCCAGTCGGCAAGAACCTCGCCGGCGCGTTCCACCAGCCGCGCGCGGTGATCGCCGACATCGACACACTGACTACCCTGCCTGCACGCGAATACCGCGCCGGCCTCGCCGAAGTGATCAAGGGTGCGGCGATTGGCGACGAACCGTTCTTCGCCTGGCTGGAACAGCATGCCGACGCACTCGCCGCACGCGACCCTGTCGCCGTGCTGGAAGCGATCGCGCGCAAGGTCCGGTACAAGGCCGGCGTGGTCGCCCGCGACGAAACCGAACAGGGCGAACGCGCCCTGCTCAACCTCGGTCATACCTTCGGCCACGCACTGGAAACCGCTGGCCACTACACCACCCTGCTGCACGGCGAAGGCGTGGCCATCGGCATGCTGCTGGCCGCGCAGTTGTCCGAACGGCTCGGCATGAGCGTCGCCGCTGATACCACCCGCCTGCAGCGTCTGCTTGAAAAGCTCGACCTGCCGATCGCGATCCCGGCCGGCATGGAGGCGCAGCAATTGCTGGCATTGATGCGGCTGGACAAGAAGAACACTGCCGGTGCATTGCGGCTGATCCTGTGGCGCGGCATCGGTCGCGCCGAGATCGTCGCGGGTGTTGCCGAAGCCGACGTATTGGCGACACTGCAGGAAGCCACAAACCCGCTGTAGAGTGGTCAAGTCACACCTGCGACGTCAGCACCCTCGCTACCCGACCGCCAGCCTTCTAGAATGCTGGGATTTGCGGCGTGCCGCACTGTCCATCCGGAACCCATGCGCCTCTATCTGCAAACCGTGCCCGGCAGTGCCGACGCACCACGCTACGTCCAGATCACGCTGGAGCAGGATCTGCTCGGTGGCTGGACGCTGTATCGCGAATCCGGCACCCAGGGCGGCCGCGCGACGATGAAGCGCGAGCAGTTCCTGGAGCGCGACGAAGCGATCGCCGCATTCGAGAAAGCCCGCGACGCGCAGCTCAAGCGCGGCTTCCGCCTGATGTTTGCCCAGGGGCTGGAAGGCCCGTACGGACGTTGATTTGATGAATACCCCGCTGAAGAACGACCGCTTCCTGCGTGCATTGCGCCGCGAGCCCACCGACACCACGCCGATCTGGGTGATGCGCCAGGCCGGCCGCTACCTGCCGGAATACCGCGCCACTCGCGAGCGCGCGGGCAGCTTCATGGGTCTGGCCCAAAATCCCGAGTTCGCCTGCGAAGTCACCCTGCAGCCGTTGGAACGCTTCGAACTCGACGCCGCGATCCTGTTCTCCGACATCCTCACCATCCCCGACGCGATGGGCCTGGGCCTGTCGTTCGCGCAAGGCGAAGGCCCGCAGTTTGCACATCCGGTGCGCACGGCTGCCGACATCGCGAAACTCGCCGTGCCCGACATGGACGGCGAGCTGCGCTACGTGATGGACGCGGTGCGGCTGATCCGCCGGGAACTGCACGGCCGCGTGCCGCTGATCGGCTTCTCCGGCAGCCCGTGGACGCTGGCCTGCTACATGGTCGAAGGCCAGGGCTCGAAGGATTTCGCCACGCTCAAGGCGATGTGCTGGAACGAACCGAAACTCGCGCATCAATTGCTCGATACGCTGGCGCAGGCCGTGGCGCACTATCTGATCGCCCAGGCCGCCGCCGGCGCACAAACCTTGATGATCTTCGACACCTGGGGCGGGCTGCTCGGCCCTGCCCCGTTCCGCGAATTCTCGCTGCGCTACATGGCACGCGTCGTCGATGCTCTGAAAGCTGATCCGCACAGCCGCGAGCTGCCGGTGATCGTGTTCTCCAAGGGCGCTGGCCAGCATCTGGCCGAAATGGCCGACACCGGCTGCGCCGCGCTCGGTGTCGACTGGACGATGGATCTGGCCGATGCGCGCCGCGCCGTCACCGGCAAGGTCGCCCTGCAAGGCAATCTCGATCCCGCGATCCTGCGCGCCAGCCCCGACGTGATCCGCCGCGAAGCGCGCGCCGTGCTCGACAGCTACGGCAACCACCCCGGCCACATCTTCAACCTCGGCCACGGCATCACGCCGGAAGTCGATCCGAAGCATGTCAAGGTGCTGGTCGACGAGGTGCACAGCTACGGCCGCGAGCTGCGCTCGCGCTGAGTCGCTGCACCCCGTCGCTGGCCTTTGCCCGACGCCTCACGTAGCCTGCGCCGGGTATCCCCGAGGAGTCCCGCCATGCACGCCATGCCCATTGCCCGCCTCATCCGCTGGACCTGCCTGATCCTGCTGTGCCTGCCTGCCCTCGCGCTGGCCGACGAACCACTGACCCTGCACGCCAGCGACGGCGTGGCCGTCTACGGCACGCTCAACCAGGCGCAACCGCGCGGCCGGAGCATCGCCCTGCTGTTCCACCAGGCTCATGCGAACCGGCACGAATACGACAGCGTAGTGCCGGCGCTGCAGAAACTGGGCTTCGACACCCTCGCGATCGACCAGCGCTCCGGCGGCGACCTGTTCGGCGGCCACAACGAAACCGTGGCGAAGCTCGGCGCGTCGGCGGATTACGTGGCCGCGCTGCCCGATCTCGAGGCCGCCCTGGCCTGGGCCCGTACACAGCACTACGCGCGCATCGTCGCGGTGGGCAGTTCCTACAGTTCATCGCTGGTAATCGTGCTGGCCGCAAAACATCCGCAAGGCCTGAGCGCCATCGCCAGCTTCTCGCCGGGCGAATACTTCGACGACAAGAACATGATCAAGCAGGCAGCCGCCCAAGTGGCCTTGCCGTTCTACATCACCACCGATCCGGACGAGGCCAGCGACGTCGCCGAGGTGCTACGCGACGCACACGGCGCCAACATCGTGCACTACCAACCCAAGGTCGGCGTGCACGGCGCCTCGACCTTGGTCCCTGCGCGCGATCCAGGCGGCTGGCAAGCCAACCTGGCGAGTTTCACCGCCTTCCTGCGCGGCCTTTCCGCGTCTGCCCGCTGACTCGCGCCCGCCAACCGACTTTCCCCTTGCGGAGCGCACGATGGCTTGGCTCATCAGCAAATATCTGATCACCGCCGCGGTAGTGGTGATCGTGTCCGAAGCGGCCAAGCGCAGCGACCGCCTCGGCGGGCTGATCGCGGCGCTTCCACTAGTCACCGTGCTGACCCTGATCTGGCTCTACGTCGAGCGCCAGCCGCAGTCGAAAATCGCCAACCACGCCTGGTACACGTTCTGGTACGTGGTGCCCACGCTGCCGATGTTCCTGGCCTTTCCCCTGCTGCTGCCGCGCCTCGGCTTCTGGCCGACACTGGCGGCCTGCGTGGTCATCACGTTGGTATGTTTCGGCCTGTTTGCGCTGCTGGTACGGCGATTCGGGATCGAATTGCTGCCCTAGTTCAAAGCGGTCCATTGCCCTGCCGGAGGTACACGATGCGCAGCAACCTCTCCATACCTTCAAGCACGATCATGCCGGTACTGGGTTATCCCGACGTACGGCAGGCTGCCACCTGGCTGTGCCGCACCTTTGGCTTCACCGAGCGTCTGCGCATCGCGGACCACCGGGTGCAGATGTATGCCGGTGACGGCGCCTTCGTGGTGACCGATGCAGGTGCGGCGGGCGATACGCACTCGCCCACCCATTCGATCATGGTTCGCATCGCCGATGTGGATGCTCACCACGCCCACGCCAAGGCCGCGGGCGCAACTATCCTCCATCCGCCTACTACCTACCCGTACGGTGAACGCCAGTACTCGGCGGCGGACCCCGGCGGGCATGTCTGGACTTTTTCGCAGACCGTGGCGGACGTCGATCCAGCCGATTGGGGTGGCGAACTGCTCGTCCCCTGAGCGGAACGGCCACAAGTCACGCTTGCGATTACACCCCCGTTGCCCTGGCCTGTGCCGGAGTAACGAAGTATCTGCACGCCTGCGACCCACCCCTGCCCGCTCCTGACGAAACCGGCTTTTTTGGCAGCCCAGCCCCCTCCCCGTACAATGACCCGCTTTCCCCAAGACAAAGCGCGCGCCTTGCGCGCGCCACCGAGCCCAATCCCGATGGAAAAGAGTTTCGAACCCGCCCAGATCGAGTCGAAGTGGTACGAGCGCTGGGAAGCCAGCGGTGCGTTCCAGCCGTCGGGCAAGGGTGAGCCTTATTGCATCCTGCTGCCGCCGCCGAACGTCACCGGCACGCTGCACATGGGGCATGCGTTCCAGCAGACGGTGATGGACATGCTGGCGCGCTACCAGCGTATGCGTGGCATGAATACGCTGTGGCAGGTGGGCACCGATCACGCCGGCATCGCCACGCAGAAGATCGTGGAGAACCAGCTGGCCGTCGAGGACAGGACGCGGCATGACCTCGGCCGCGAGGCCTTCGTCGAGCGCGTGTGGAAGTGGAAGGAGGAGTCCGGCTCCACCATCACCAACCAGATGCGTCGCATCGGCGCCGCCGCGGACTGGTCGCGCGAGCGCTTCACCATGGACGAAGGCTTGTCGGCCGCGGTGCGCAAGGTGTTCATCGACTGGTATCGCGCAGGGCTGATCTACCGCGGCAACCGCCTGGTGAACTGGGACCCGGTGCTGGGCACCGCCGTCTCCGACCTGGAAGTGAACAATGTCGAGCGCGACGGCCACATGTGGTCGATCCGCTACCCGGTCGTGGGTAGCGACGAGAGCGTGGTGGTCGCCACCACCCGCCCGGAGACGATGCTCGGCGACGTCGCCGTGGCGGTGCATCCGGAGGACGAGCGCTATGCACATCTGGTCGGCAAGACACTGAAGCTGCCGCTGACGGATCGCGAGATTCCGGTGATCGCCGACGACTACGTCGACAAGGATTTCGGCACCGGCTGCGTGAAGATCACTCCCGCGCACGACTTCAACGACTACGCGATCGGCCAGCGCCACAAGCTGGCACCGATCACCATCTTCACGCTGGCCGCTAAGGTCAACGACAACGCGCCGGAAAAGTATCGCGGCCTCGACCGCTACGATGCGCGCAAGCGCGTATTGGCCGACCTCGAAGCCGCCGGCTTGCTGGTCGAGACCAAACCACACAAGTTGCAGGTGCCGGTGAGCGATCGCTCGGACGCGGTGATCGAACCGATGCTGACCGACCAGTGGTTCGTCGATCTCACCTCAGACGTGCAGACGGATGGACGTCCAGGCGGCCGCCAGGCGATCACCCTGCCGGCGCTGGACGCCGTCCGTTCGGGCGAGATCAAGTTCGTGCCGGAGAACTGGGCGACCACGTATACGCAGTGGCTCGACAACATCCAGGACTGGTGCATCAGCCGTCAGCTGTGGTGGGGCCATCGCATCCCGGCGTGGTACGACGAGGCCGGCAACATCTTCGTAGGCGAGGACGAGGCAGACGCGCGAGCCAACGCCACGACCACGCCAGTCGGTACGCTGCGTCAGGACGACGACGTGCTCGACACCTGGTTCAGTTCGGCGCTGTGGCCGTTCTCCACGATGGGCTGGCCCGCGAACGGCCCGGTGAAGAACGAACGCGGCGAGGTTGTCGCTAACTGGGAGCAGGACAAGATCTTCCTGCCTAGCGCCGTGCTGGTCACCGGCTTCGACATCATCTTCTTCTGGGTCGCCCGGATGGTGATGGCGACCAAGTACTTCACCGGCCAGATCCCGTTCCGCGAGGTCTACATCAACGCGATCGTGCGCGATGCGGAAGGCCAGAAGATGTCCAAGTCCAAAGGCAACACATTGGACCCGCTGGACCTGATCGACGGCATCGAGCTGGAGCCGCTAGTGGCGAAGTCCACCAGGTCGCTGCTGCTTCCGCAGGTGCGCGAGAAGGTCGAAAAGCGCATCCGCAAAGACTACCCGAATGGCATCCCTTCGATCGGCACCGATGCGCTGCGCTTCACCTTCGCTGCGCTGGCCAGCTACAGCCGCACGATCAACTTCGACATCAAGCGCGCCGAGGGCTACAAGGCGTTCTGCAACAAGCTGTGGAACGCGGCACGCTTCGCTCTCTCTAATATTGGTGATCGTGCGGAGCCTGCCCAAGGCATACCCCAACCTACCCTCGAGGTAAATCGGTGGATCCTTACCCGCGTAAAGCAGATGCTGATCGAGGTCGAACAGCATTTCACCAGTTATCGCTTCGATCATGTCGCACAGACGTTGTACGAATTCACTTGGAACGAGCTGTGTGACTGGTACTTGGAGTTGATCAAGCCGGTATTCCGCGGAAAATCCGATGATGCGGATACGCTGACAACCATCGATTCGAAAGCCATAGCCGAGACCGAGCACACCCTACTTTATGTCCTGGAGACGGTGCTGCGCGCGCTACATCCGATCACTCCGTTCATCACTGAGGAAATCTGGCAATGGGTGGCGCCAAAACTCGCCCTCAGCGAAAGCAGCCTGATGCAGCGACCGTGGCCGCGCGCCGACGAGATCGTTGCCGATGACGCAGCGACGGCCGAGATCGAATGGTTCAAGAACGTGCTGAGTGGCATTCGCCGGATCCGTTCGGAGATGAACATCTCGCCCGCCAAGACGATCCCGCTGCTTTTCGCCGACGGTGATGCCAGTGATCGGCAGCGCGCCAACAAATTCAATCCGGCGATTGAGTTTCTGGCCCGAGTCACCCCTACGCCGACTCCGCATTCAACTCAAGCCATAAGCCCACCATCAATCGATCCGCCGTCGTTCATCCCTTCACCATCAGTAAGCCGCTGGATTGAACCTAATACTCAAGAGCCCGCTTCTGCTGCAGCGGTAGTCGGCTCGATGCGTGTACTGATTCCACTCGCCGGCCTGATCGACCTCGGCGCCGAGAAGACGCGTCTGGCCAAGGAAATCAGCCGCATCGAAGTCGAGATCAAGAAGTGCGAAGGCAAACTCGGCAACGCCAACTTCGTCGCCAATGCACCACCCGAAGTCGTCACCCAGGAACGCCAACGCATCACCGACTGGAACACCACGGTGACCGCACTGCGCGAACAGGCGCAAAAGCTGGGCTGACGTTCGGCATCTCGCGGGTTTGCCGACTACACGTTCCGCCCTGCCGTCCGGAGTGGAAGATCAAGGGCGTCTTTACCTATTGCTCGATATGGCCTGCGGCCATATCGAGCGCCATCACGATCGCATCCTCACGCCCATTGTGCGTTGGGTAATAGCGCGGCCGCCGTCCGATCTCGCTGAACCCCACCGATTCATACAGCGCCTTCGCCAGCGGATTGGACGGCCGCACTTCCAGGAACACCCGCTCTGCTCCATTCCAGCGCGCGATGTCCAGCAACCGCCCGAGCAGATGCCGGCCCAGTCCGCGGCCGCGGTAATTCGGCCCGATGCAGATGTTCAGCACATGCGCCTCGCCCGCGCCCATCGACAGGATGCCGTAGCCGGCGATGTCCGCATCGACGCATAACACCCAGCACGGATGCCCGGCTTTCACGCAGTCGCTGAAGATGCCGGCCGACCACGGAAAATCGTAGGAGATGTTTTCCATGGCACTGACCGCGGCCAGATCCTCGATACGCATGCCGCGCACCTGGATCACCGGTTTGATCACCGCGACCATGGCGGCTAGCTGCCCGCTGTGGCCAGCGCGCGGCGCAGGCTGCGCAGCGCGCTCCACAGTCGCCGCTTGGCGCCGGCGCTGGTCAGCACCAGCGCCGGTTCGTCGGCCAGCACGATCTGCGCCCGGTGCATCGCCGCGGCCGGCAGCGTGCGGCCCAGCGCATGCGCCTGCGCCTCACCGAACACCAGATAGGCGCGCGCCTCGGGTACGTCCGCCGCGAGCTGGCCGTTGCTCACGGTGACGCGCGCAGCACGCGCCAGAGTCGCACCACAAGCGTTGAGCGACCGACCCAGCAGATCGAGCTCACGCGTGCTGCAGCCCTCCGGCAACACCACCACGCAGGCAACGCCTGCGGCCGGGTCGGTTTCCAGCCGATTCGACTCGGCGACACCCGCCGACAGATCCGGCACCGCGCGGCGCACCCACGGCGTCACCCCCAGCGCGCGCAATACGCGATCGCGATGGCTGGCCGTTACGTGCTGGCGCAGGTTCGCCATCATGCCGTGCCGCGCCGTACCCGGCGCCGATGCGTGGCCAGTCCCCAGATCGTCCAGACCGGCCCGGACAGCAGGTAGACCGTGAAACCGGCGAACAATACCCGCGGTGTATCCATGATCAGCAGCGCCAGCAGCAGCACCGCGCCGACCATCCACACGAACGGCACGCGCTGGCGATCGCCCATCGGCAGCGACTTGAAGCTGAAATAGCGGAATCGGCTGACCATCAGCAAGCCGACGACCACCGCAATCACCGGCGTGACGAAGCAGAGCTCGCTACCGGACAAGCCGAATTTGTCCACGCTCCACACGAACGACATGCATACCGCCGCCGCCGCCGGACTGGCCAGCCCCTGGAAATAGCGCTTGTCGGCGACACCGACCTGGGTATTGAAGCGCGCCAGCCGCAGCGCGGCGCACGCGGCATAGACGAAGGCGGCAGCCCAGCCCAGCTTGCCCCACAGGGGGCCGAATTCGCGCAACGCCGACAGTGACCACGTATACATAACAAGTGCAGGCGCCAGCCCGAAGCTGACCAGGTCGGACAGCGAGTCGTACTGCACGCCGAATTCGGTCTGGGTGCCGGTCATCCGCGCCACCCGGCCGTCCATGCCGTCCAGCACCGCGGCGATGAATACCGCTACCGCCGCCTCGGTGTAACGCCCGCCGATACTGGCAATAATCGCGTAGAAACCCGCGAACATCGCCCCCGTGGTAAACAGGTTCGGTAGCAGGTAAATACCCCGATGGCGCGGCGGGCGTACGGGTATGGGCTCGCTCATGAATCAAGACCGTGACAGGATGCGCTCAGTGTAAACCATCGGTTGCTTGAGTCCGGGGCGTCAGAGTGATAACTAGTAGCCTGCCCGGATCCCGTGATTTTCTCGATAATCTGCTCTGCCGATTGCCCATGAAATGGAGAACACCATGCACCGTTTGCTGATCGCCGTGGCGCTGTTGCTGCTGGCCCCGCTGGCCACCGCCCAGGTCTACAAATGGACCGACGCCAGCGGCACCGTGCATTACTCGGAAACGCCGCCGGTGCAGGGCACGAAATTCTCCAAGGTGACCACCACCGGTACCGTGCAGCCGGTGGCCGCACCGGCGTCCACGGCCAGTGCAAACAGCAACAGCGCCCCGGCCGGACCAGTCAAGCCGATGACCGATACGCCGGAAAACCGCAGCAAGCTGTGCGATTCGCTGAAAGCCAACATCGCCGCGCTGCAGGGTACCGGCCCGGTGGTCATGCAGCAGGACGGCAAGACCACGGCACTCGACACCGATCAGCGCAAGCAGCAAGCCATCGCCGCCCAGGGGCAGTACGACCAGTATTGCCAGGCCAAATAATCACCTTTTTCACGGGGCACCTGTTTCACGGCGCCGGCAGTTCCGCTTTGCCGCCGCCGCGCACCACCAGCGACGGTGACGGCAGGCCGCTACAATGGGCGTCTTCATTCACGCCGGAATTGCCCGCATGCGCCTCAGCCAATTTCATCTGGCCACCGTCAAGGAAGTCCCTGCCGACGCCGAAATCGTCAGCCACCGGCTGATGTTGCGCGCCGGCATGATCCGCCGGCTCGCGTCGGGCCTGTACACCTGGAGTCCGCTAGGCCTGCGCGTGCTGCGCAAGGTGGAACACATCGTGCGCGAGGAAATGAACCGCGCCGGTGCGATCGAGATGCTGATGCCGTCGGTGCAACCAAAGGAACTGTGGGAAGAAACCGGTCGCTGGGAGAAATTCGGCGGCCAGCTGCTGAAGATCAAGGATCGCAAGCAGCAGGAGTTCTGCTACGGCCCGACGCATGAGGAAGTGGTTACCGACTTTGCCCGCAACGAGCTGAAAAGCTACAAGCAGCTGCCGGTCAGCTTCTACCAGATCCAGACCAAATTCCGCGACGAGATCCGCCCGCGTTTCGGCGTGATGCGCGCACGCGAATTCCTGATGAAGGATGCCTACTCGTTTCACCTGACGCCCGAGTCGCTGGCCGAAACCTACGAGGTGATGTATCAGGCCTATGTGCGCATCTTCACCCGGCTCGGTTTGACCTTCCGCGCGGTGCAGGCCGATACCGGTGCGATTGGCGGCAATGCCAGCCATGAGTTCCAGGTGCTGGCCGACTCCGGCGAAGATGCGATCGCGTTTTCCGACGGTTCCGACTACGCCGCGAATCTGGAAAAGGCCGAGGCGCTGGCGCCGACCGGTGCGCGCCCGGCTCCCGCCGCATCGTTGCAGCGGGTTGATACGCCGACCCAGAAAACCATCGCCGACGTCGCCGGCTTCCTCAAGGTCACCCCGCAGCTATGCGTGAAAACCCTGCTGGTGCGTGGCCGTGACGGCCTGGTCGCGCTGTGCCTGCGCGGCGATCACGAGATCAACGAGGTAAAGGCCGGCAAGCTGGCCGAACTGCCGGATCAGTCGGTGCTCGCCAGCGAGGAGGAAATCCTCGCCGCCACCGGCACCCGCCCCGGCTTCATCGGCCCGGTCGGCCTGCCGGATTCGATTCCCGTGATCGTCGATCGCGATGCCGCAGTGCTCGCCGATTTCGTCTGCGGCGGCAATGCCGACGGCAGCCATTGCACCGGCGCGAACTGGGACCGCGATGCTCGCATCACCCGCGTCGCCGACCTGCGCAACGTGGTCGAGGGCGACCTGTCGCCGGACGGCAAGGGCGTGCTGCATATCGCCCGCGGCATCGAGGTCGGTCATGTATTCCAGCTCGGCCAGAAATATGCCGAGGCACTCAAGGCGAGCGTGATCGACGAGACCGGCAAAGCCCAACTGATGACCATGGGCTGCTACGGCATCGGCGTCAGCCGCATCGTCGCCGCCGCGATCGAACAGCGTCACGACGACGCCGGCATTCTCTGGCCGGAGGCGATGGCGCCATGGCAGGTGGCGGTGTGCGTCATCAATCCGAAAAACCTGCCCGAGGTGAGCGCGGCTGCCGAGGCGCTGTACCAGTCGCTGGGCGAGCACGGTATCGAGGCGGTGCTGGACGACCGCGGCCTGCGGCCGGGCGGCATGTTTGCCGACATGGAGCTGATCGGCATTCCGCATCGCGTGGTGGTCAGCGAACGTGGATTGGCCGCCGGCACCCTGGAGTATCGCGCCCGCGCCGAGAGCGAAAGCCGCGCGCTCAGTCAGGACGAGTTGTTCAAACTGCTGGCTTGAGCCGCGACATATAACTCCGCATTAACCGGAACGGCCGCCTTGTGCGGCCGTCTCTTTATCCGGCATGTCTCCGTTATCGTTCGCTATGAACGCGGCGCAACAGACGTGGAAAACGGCCAGGAATAGCCGCAGTTTTAAGTAACGAGGAAGTCGAAGAGCAGCCCTTCGACTGCAACCCTACGCTCAGGGTGAGCGACTGGAGCATGACGCTCTGCTGCTGAATTACGTCGCCAATCAAAAATCCCGAAAGTCGCATATTCAAAACAGCTACGGCGTCATTAATTTAATTTATTAAATGTGAATACGCACCTCACCTGATGAATTGCGCTTTACAACTATTCCGCTAATAAGCGAGAATCCGAACTGCAACAACTCCATGCGTCGGGTTCTGCTCCCCATAATAGTCAGACCCTGGCCAGATCGTTTAATTACCGACACTCACCCGGGAGTCAGTCATGGCCGTCGATATCAAGAATCTCAATCACACCCAGCTCAATGACCTGATCAGCAAAGCGCAGGTTCGCCAGAACGAGCTGCGCAAGGAAAAAGTGGTCAAGCTGCGCGAGAAAGTGCACGCGCTGATCAAGGCCGAAGGTTATGCCTTCGAGGACATTTTCGGCGGCACGCGCGGCAAGGCCAAACGCACCACCGGTTCGGTTGCACCGAAGTATCGCAACCCGGCCAACCCGGCGCAGACCTGGTCCGGCCGCGGCAAACGTCCGCACTGGTTCAACGACGCGTTGAAGGCCGGCAAGAAGGAAAAGGATCTGGCGATCTGATCGTCGTTTGCCTCATGGCCATATGAAATAAAAACGCCGGCCTTCAGGTCGGCGTTTTTATTTCCGCCTCAAAGCGACCGGCGCGACGAAATCAGCAGGTCACCGAACATCAATCCGGCCACCAGCGAAACCAGCAAGGTCAGCAGCAACAGGCCGGTATCCATGCCTAGCGAAGTATCGCGTTCAAGCAGAAACGACATACTGCGAAAACCGACACTACCCGGCACCAGCAGAAGTATGCCCGGCTCGCGAATCACCGCGCCCGGCCGATGCGCGAATCGTGCATAGAAATTCGCCATGCCGCCCAGTAGCAGTCCGCCGAGAAATACTCCAAATGGCGCTCCCGGCAGCGTGCCCGAAATAGCGCCGCCCCAACGCGTGGCCAGATAGCCCACGATCACCGCCACGATCACCATCGGCCAGTCGCGCCGTGCCGCACGGAACAGGATCGCAAACGCGATCGCCGCGATCAGCAGCGCCGGATAATCCGTCCATGTCGGCAGCGCCGGCAAGGCGAAATCGCGCGCATGGATGCCCAACGCGGCGCACAGCTGGGTCGCGGCGATGGTGCCGAAGGTGAGCTTGAGCAGGGTCGACATCGCGCCGCCCATGCGCGCCATGCCGGATACCAGATGCTGGCTGGAAATCTCGCGCACGGCGGTGGTCAGCGACATGCCCGGAATCAGGATGATCAGGCTGGCCAGCACCACCGACTTGATCGCCAGCGGCACCACGAATGCGCTCACCACGATCGTCACCGCGGTAGCCACCAGCGCACAGATCGCATCGCTGGCCACCGCCAGTCGCGGCCGGCTGGCCGACAGCAGGCTGATGCCGCCGATGATCACGCCGATCACGCCGGCAACCAGCAGATCCACCCACGAGCTGTGCAGGAACAGCGCCGCGATGCTGGCGGCGGACAGACCAGAACTGGCGATCAAACCGATCTTCTCGCGGCGCGTGTCGGGCCGGCCCAGCGCGCGCAGCAGACGGAAGCCCTCGCGCAGATCCAGCTCGCCGGCAATCGCACGGTCGGCGATGTCATCGGCGTCGCACAGGCGCTCCAGATTCACCTCGCCCGGCGCCAGCCGCATGACTTGGGTGGTCTGCGCCACACCGTCTTCACCTTGCGCCAGATCAATGAAGGAAATGATGATCGCGGTCGGGCTGGACCACACATCGGCAGCCAGCCCCAACCGCTGTGCCACACCGGCAATAGCCATTTCCAGTCGCGGTGCGGAAGTGCCGTACTGATGCAGTCGCCGCGCCAGTTCAAGCACAAACGCGATGCGCGTGGCCAGCGCCGTGGTGGCGAACTGTTGCCGGCTGATGCTGTCGCCGACGCTCATACCGCTGCGCGCACCTGCAAGGTGGTGCCTTCGACAGCAACCACTTCCACCGTGCTGCCCAGCGGCAGATCCGGCCCGCTGACCAGCCATTGACCATCACCCACGCGGGCCTTGCCGCGGCCGTTGACGATCGGCTCGATCAGTTCGTAACGCTGGCCGATCATCTGCTCACCGCGACGGTTCAGGCGCTCGTCGCCGGGCGCGCGCCGCTCCAGCTGCGGCCGCAGCCAGCGCGCGTAACCGGCGCAGAACGCAAACGCCAGCAACGCGAACAGCACCGCCTGCGCCAGCATCCCCAGCGTCGGCACGATCCACAACGCCACCCCCATCGCCGCCGCGGCCAGGCCGATCCACAACATGAAATAACCCGGCAGCAATACCTCGCCGGCAATCAGCAGCAGCGCGAGGATCCACCACAGGTAATGCGCAGAAAGCTCCCACATGGCGGCCACCTCAACGCAGCGGCGGCTGGATCGCCACCGCCTTCTGCTGCTGGCCCAGCGACTCCTTCGCCAGCTCGGCGATGCCGGCCAGCGAACCGAGGATGCCGGTAGCCTCGATCGGCAACAGCAGCATCTTCTGGTTCGGCGACTTCGCCATTTCCTTCAACGCCTCGACGTAGTTGTTGGCGACGAAGTAGTTCAGCGCGTTGACGTTGCCGTTGGA
This sequence comes from Rhodanobacter sp., assembly GCA_035566635.1. Classification (GTDB taxonomy): domain Bacteria; phylum Pseudomonadota; class Gammaproteobacteria; order Xanthomonadales; family Rhodanobacteraceae; genus Rhodanobacter. Next base: position 78,887 of record DATMQY010000008.1, on the reverse strand, counting down.
GATCGCGTTGGAGACCATCGTGGTGGCCTTGGCTTCGGCCTCAGCCGAACGCTCGCGTGCCTCGGCGGCGCGGAATGCGGCCTCTTTCTCGCCCTCGGCAGCCAGAATCACCGACTGCTTCTCGCCCTCGGCCTTGAGGATCGCGGCCTGACGGAAGCCCTCGGCATCGAGGATGTTCGCGCGCTTCTCGCGCTCGGCCTTCATCTGCCGCGCCATCGCGTCGATCAGGTCCCGCGGCGGCGCGATGTCCTTGATCTCGATGCGGTTGACCTTCACTCCCCACGGATGGGTCGCCTCGTCCACCACGCGCAGGAGTTTCGCGTTGATCGCATCGCGCTGGCTCAGCGATTCATCCAGATCCATCGAGCCCAGCACGGTACGGATATTCGTCATGATCAGCGCCAGCGAAGCCTGCTCCAGATTGGACACTTCATACGCCGCCTTGGACGCGTCGAGCACCTGGTAGAACACCACGCCATCGACGCGCACCACCGCATTGTCCTTGGTGATCACGTCCTGCGACGGCACGTCCAGCACCTGCTCCATCATGTTGATCTTGCGCCCGACCGCCTGGTAGATCGGGATCAGGAAATGCAGTCCGGGGCTGAGCGTGCGGGTGTACTTGCCGAATGTCTCCACCGTCCATTCGAAGCCCTGCGGCACGATGCGCACCAGCTTGGCCACACCGACGATGACGACGAACACGATAACCAACGCGAGAAGCTGTCCCATTGCCCACTCCAACTCCTGAAGGAGCCACGAGTATAGGCGAGCCGGCGGTTATCTCGGCGTTGTCTGCGGCAGTCGCAGGCTCACCCGCAAACCGCCGCCTTCGCGATTGGCCAGCAACACGCGGCCACCGTGCGCTTCGGTGATTTCGCGCGCCAGCGCCAGGCCGAGGCCGGTACCGGAGCGCTTGGTCGAATAGAACGGCAGCAACGCCTGTGCCAGCACGGTCTCGCTCATGCCGGGGCCGCGGTCGGCCACCTCGATGCGCAGTTCACTGCCGACCTCCAGGATCGACAGCGTGACTTCATCTTCAGCGCCACCCGATTCATGCGCGTTCTTGATCAGATTGATCAGCACCTGCTCGATCTGTACCGCATCGAATACGCCCGGCTGTTCCGGTGGCGGTGCAGCCAGCCGATAACGGCAATGCAATGCCAACCCATCGAGGAACCGCGTCCATGCCACCGCCACCGGCTGCGGCGTGGGCAGCTTGGCAAAGCTTGCATAACCGGCGATGAAGCCGTGCAGGTGCATGGCACGCTCGCTGATGGTGGCGAACACGCCAGGCAGGCGGTCGAGCTGGCCGCGCCGGGCCAGCTCGGCGCCGGAATGTGCCAGCGAGGAAATCGGTGCCAGCGAATTATTGAGCTCGTGGCTGATCACACGGATCACCCGCTTCCAGGTCGCCACTTCCTGTCGCGACAGCTCACGCGTCATGCGTCGGAACAGTTGCAGCCGATGCGGCCGGCCCTGCAACCGGAACGCGCGCTGCGACAGATGGAAGGTTTCTTCGCTGCCGTCCATCTCCACGCTGAGCAGTGCATCTTCGCCGCTTTCCACCGCCTTGCGTAGCGCTTCCGGCGCATCGGCCAGCACCGCGGCAAATTCCAGCCCGACCAAGTTACGGCCTTCGTTGAACAGGTGCCGCGAAGCGATGTTGGCGTAGGCGACCCGGCCGACCGCATCGGTCAGCACCAGCGCCACCGGCGTGTTCTGCACCACCGTGTCGAGCAGCAACTCGCGTTGCACCAGATGCTGGCGCTGCTCGCGCAAGGTCTGCCCCAACGCGTTGTGCATGCGGATCAGTTCGCCCAGCTCGTCGCGTCGGTTGATCGCGATCGAGAAACTGAAATCGCCGTCGCGATAGCTGGCCACTGCGCCTTCCAGCGCACGCAGCAGGCGGCTCACCGGCGCCATCACCCGACCGGCCAACCAGAACGCCAGCGGCAGCATCACGACCACACTGGCCAGCAGGCCGCCGTAGATGCCCAGCTGCATCGGCGCACGGATCGATACGGCCAGATCCTTGCGCAGCCACAGCAACAGCTGCGGCAACGGCCACTGGGTGACGCCGGCATAGATCAAGGCACCAGCCAGTCCCGCCATCGCCAGCAGCAGGGTCAGACGCCCCTGCAGCGAATTCAGGCGACGCCACATCAGCCGTTCTCCAAGACGTCAGTCTTCGTCATCCGGGTGCGGCCATGCCGTAGCGTTCCATCCGCCGATACAGTGCCTGGCGCGACAGGCCCAGATTCTGCGCCGCACGGCTGACCACGCCGTCGGCCTTGTGCAGTGCCGTCTCCACCGCTTCGCGACTGGGTTCGTCGAGATTGCGTGCGACGGCCACGGCGGCATGATGCGGCAGGTTGAGCAGCTCCGGTGTGATCGGATGGCTGCCCGTCAGCAGCGCGGCACGCTCGATCGCGTTCTTCAGTTCGCGCACATTGCCCGGCCACGGATAACCCAGCAAGGCCTCGCGCGCGGCGTCGCCGAGTTCGGCACGGCCGTCCAGAAAAAATTCAGCCAGCGGCAGGATGTCGTCGCTGCGCTCGGTCAGCGGCGGCAGGTTCACTTCGATCACGTTGAGCCGGTAGTACAGATCCTCGCGGAACGTGCCGGCGCGGATCATCGCCTTGAGGTCGGCGTTGGTCGCGCTCAACACGCGCACCTTGACCTGCCGCGTGCGGCCCGAGCCGAGCCGCTCGAACTGGCCGGTCTCCAGCACGCGCAGCAATTTCATCTGGCCGGGCAACGGCAGGTTGCCGATCTCGTCGAGAAACAGCGTACCGCCGTCGGCCAGCTCGAAGCGACCCTCGCGCGCCTTGTTCGCGCCGGTGTACGCGCCGGCGTCGGCGCCGAACAATTCGGCCTCGATCAACTCGCCCGGCAACGCACCGCAGTTCACCGCGATGAACGCGCCCCGCTTCACCGCCGAGTTCGCATGCACGATCGCCGCGATGCGCTCCTTGCCGGTGCCGTTCGGGCCGGTGATCAGCACCGGCACATCCGAGCGGGCGATCTGGCAGGCCAAGTCCAGCGTGCGTGCCATCGCTTCGGAGGCGAACACCAGGCCGTCCAGCTCGTACTTGCGCTGCAGTTGCTCGCGCCGCTGGCGGCGTTCGCGCCGGCTGCGGGTCATCTCGCGGGTGGATTCGGACAGCTCCAGCAGATTCTCCACCGTCGCCAGCAGCTTGTTGTCGTCCCACGGCTTGGCCAGGTAATCAGACGCGCCGGCCTTGACCAGTTCCACCGCGGTCTCCAGGTGCGTCCACGCGGTGAGCAGAATGACGGGCAAGTCCGGGTGGCGCTCGCGGATCGCGCGGAACAGCGCCACACCTTCCTCGCCCGAGGTGGTGTCGGCGGTGAAGTTCATGTCCTGGATCACCACGTCGACCGCTTCGCGCTCCAGCAGTGCTAGGCCTTCGTCGGGCATCAGCGCAACCAGCGGGCGGATTTCGTGCAGCGACAGCGCCAGCGAGAGCGCCTCGCCCACGGCCGGGTTGTCGTCGATGATCAGTACGGTTCGCATCTTTCTTCTGCACATGCGGACATGGATGCCGCTCCAGCTGAGAAGGTTGCCATGACTATCGACATGCGTATACCTCCGCCAAGCCGACAGAACCCTCTCCCCAACGATGAAATCGTCTGGAGAGAGGGCTTCAAGCCATCACACCGACCTTGTCGCCACCACCGGCGGCACCGCTGCCGCGCGCAGCGCAGGGCCGAGCACGGCGAGCTGGCCGAGTGCCCACAGCATCAGCGCGCCCACCGGAAGGTAGTACAGCGGCAGCCGCGGCAGCTCGTAGTGCTGCATCAGGACCAGGTTCAACGCATACGCCAGCAGCATGCCGAGCGCGATGCCACTCGTGACGATCAGGAAGTTCTCGATCTGGAAGTAACGCAGGATGTCGCCGCGGGTGGCGCCGATCGCACGACGGATGCCGATCTGCCGACGTCGCTGCTGCACCCAGAAACTGGCGAGGCCGACGATGCCGAGCGCGGTGACCAGCAGCAGTGCGGTGATCACGCCAACCAGCATGCCGGCCATCACGCGGTCCTGTCGGAAGTAGTCGCTGCGCAGGTCGCCGATGGTGCGGCTGGCGCCGTGGTCGAGCACCATGTCGGGGGCGATCTTCGCCACAGCCGCCTTGGCGTCGCGCAGCACGCGCGACAGGTCCTTCGGGTCCGCGCGAAGCAGATAGGTGCCAGCCAGGTTCGGGCCCGGCTGCGCGGGCACGAACACCGACCACTCGATGGTGCCCGTACCACCCTCGCCCGTGCCGGGCCGCGCCATGTGCGCCACCACGCCGACAACGCGGAAATGATAGGTGTCGCACCAGAACTCCTTGCCCAGCGGATCCTGGCCGGGCCACAGGTGCTCGGCCAGCGTGCGGCTCACAATCACTTGCGAGTCGTTCGGCACGAAGGCGGCCATCGGCTGGAAATCGTCGGCTTGCGGCGCTCGTCCAGACACCAGTTGCAGGCCCAGCGCTTCGAAGCTGCCGGGGCCGCCCGTGTAGAAGCCCACTACGCCCCCCTGTTGCTTGCCGGCCCGGTCCAACGTAATGCCGGCGTTGCCTCCTTGTTCGCCGAACGACACGGTGTTGACCACGCTCGCCGACTGCACACCGGGAACCGCGCGCAGTCCGGCGACCATGCGTGCGTTGAGGTCGCCCGGCTTATCCATGTCGAATCCGCTCACCTTCAGCACTGCCAGCGCGCTTTCGTCCACGCCGCTGTTCACCTGGGTCAGCTGCAACCGGGTGGCGATGAGGAAGCAGGCGTTGCACAACACGGCGCAGGCCAGTGCGATCTCCATCGCGATCAGCACGGTGGCGATGCGATGCTTGCGTAGCGCAGCGAGGATGGGTTTGATCTGCATGTCGGTTTCCTCAAAGCGTCTTCAGCTGCAAGCCGGGTGCGACACGACTGGCGCGCAATGCTGGAAGCGCACCGGCAAGCAGGCTCACCACCACCGCCAGCACAAAGGTAGTCACGAACATCGAGGCGTCCAGGTGCGCGAGGTCGGCGTATTCCACCGGCTGCCTGCTGATCAGCCACAACCCCACCATCGTGAGCAGCCAGCCGCCCACACCGCCGAGCAGACCGAGCAGCCCCGCTTCCACCAGGCATTGCGCGAACACCGCTCGCCGCGTGGCGCCCAACGCGCGGCGCACGCCAATCTCACCGGCACGGCGCAGGAACTTTGCCAGCAGCAAACCCACGGTGTTGAACAGGCAGATCGCCAGGAAAGCGAACGCCAGCCACGCCTGCAGGCGCACATCGCTGGGCACCACGCGATTGAAGTCCAGCCACTGCATCAGGCTGTGCAGTTTCGTGTTGTCGGCATGCACAAAGCGGCCCAGCGTCTTCTGCTGCGTCGAGTAGCCGGCGAGGAAGCCCGCGTACTCGCGCACCTTGGCCGCGCTGTCCAGTTGTACCCACAGCGACACCCACACGCAGGGCGAGGACTGTAGTTGCTTGCTGCCCCCGGTACTCCAGCAGGTGAACACGTCGAAACCGTCTGCGTTGACGTCCTGCCCGGTGTTGAACGGCATGAGCACGTCCTCCGGCTTTCCGTAAAAGCTGGCGGTGTCGCCGTTCGAGAAGCGCCCTCCAGCCACGTCGTAGAACACCGGCGACGGCCGCCAAGGAGCCAGCACACCCACAATGCGCACATCGCTGTCTTTCAAGCGCAGCGTCCGGCCCACGCTGTCGGCGCCGCCGAACAGCTTGCGATTGAGGTCGTCCGAAATCACTGCCACACGCGCGCGCTGAGCGTCGTCGTCCGCGTTCCAACCCTGACCGTAACGGAACGGCGCGTCGAACATCGGGAAGAAGTCCGTGGTGGTCGCCAGCGTCCGCACCATCAGCGGCGGCTGGCTTACCTCGGGCGCGCGCAACTTGAGCGTGGCGCGGGCGATCAACGCCTGGCGGTCGGCGCGGTGCGCGCTCCACAGGTCCATCGCGGAGCGGTAGTCCATCATGTCGAACGGCTGATGCCGCGGGTTCGGGTCGGGCGACGGGTCCACCTGCGGGTAGAAGAGATGCTGGCTGCGCCCCGGCAGCGGATCGCCCGACAGCAGGTGCATCACCGTCAGCGTGGTCATCGACGCGCCGATGCCTACGGCGATCGCAAGCACCATCAGCGCGGTGAGCATCTTGTTGCGCTTCAGGCTGCGCAGGGCCAGATCGAGGTAGTAGGCAAGCATTCGTCAGGCTCCAATCATGGGTTGCATCACACCGACCTCGTTGCCACCACCGGCGGCACCGCTGCTGCGCGCAGCGCCGGGCCAAGCACGGCGAGTTGGCCGAGCAGCCACAACAGCAGCGCGCCAACCGGCAGATAGATGGCCGGCAGTCGCGGCAATTCGTAGTGCAGCATCAGGAACAGGTTGATGCCGTAGGCCAGCACCATGCCGAGCGCGATGCCGATGGTGGCAAGCAGGAAGTTCTCGGTCTGGAAGTAATGCAGGATGTTGGCGCGGGTGGCGCCGAGCGCGCGGCGCACGCCGATCATCCGGCGCCGTTGCGCCACCCAGAAGCTGCCCAAGCCAACGATGCCCAGCGCGGTCACCACCAGCAGCGCGAGGCACACGCCCGCCAGGATGCCAGTCATCGCGCGGTCGTCCTGGAAAAATTCGTGGCGTACTTCATCCCATGTACGTTTCTGCAATATCACGCGTTTGGGGTCGAGCGCCTTGAGTTTGGCCAGCGCCGCTTTCAGCACACGCTCGCGGTCCTGTGATGCAGTACGAATCAGGTAGTTGGAACCGTCACCGGCCTTCATCGCAATCGGCACCACGATGCTGTTTTCTGTCCCCTGCGAAAAATTGTTGGGCCGAACCAGATGGGCAACTACACCAACCACGGTCAACGGGGTCTTGCCCAGATAAAGCTGCCGCCCCAGCGCATTCTCGCCCGGCCACAGTCGCTCGGCCATGGCCTGGGTAATAACCAGCACCTGGGGGAAGGCCTGGCCGATGGCGTTACCGCTGGCGGCGGCTTTATTGACCTCATCATCGTCGCGAAAATCGTCGTCGCGCAGATTGCGCCCCGCGACCAATTGCGTGCCCATGGTCTGCAGCAGATTCTGGCCGGTGTACATCGCCGCATTCAGCGTGGCCAGCTTCTGCGTTGGATCGAGCCGCATGTCGTTGTTCGACGATGCATTGCCGAACGGCAGTTGGCTGGCCAGGCCGACCTCTGTCACACCGGCGATCTGCCGCAGTGCCGCCAGATCCTCCAGAGTGCGTGCCTTGGCATCGGCCCGCAGGCCGAGATTGGCCAGCTGTATCTGTATCAGTTCATGTTCGGCAATGCCGCTGGGCATGTGCATGCGTTCCAGTCGCTGACTGATCAGGAACACCGCATTGCAGACGATGGCGCAGGTCAGCGCTATTTCCAGCACCAGCAAGAATGCGGTGATCTTGTGCCGGCGCAACGAAGAAAGAATCGGGCGGATTTCCATGTCAATTGCTCTTCAATTGCAGTGCGGGCGTGACCTGGCAAGCACGCCAGGCAGGCAGCAGGCCGGCCAGCAGGCTCGCACCCACCGCAAGCAGAAACGTGGTCAGCAGCATCGACATATCCAGGTGCGCCAATGAGGCGTAATTGGAGGGTCGTTGCCGCACCAGCCACAGCCCGAAACAGGCCAGCAGCAGTCCGCCGATACCTCCACTGAGGCCAATCACGCCCGACTCCACCAGCAGTTGCGCGAACAGCGCGCGTTTCGACGCACCCAGTGCTCGACGCACGCCCAGCTCACTCGCACGGCGCAGGAATTTGGCCAGCATCAGGCCCACCGTGTTGACCAGGCATACCAGCAGAAAACCAAACGCCAACCATGTCTGCAGCCGCACATCACCGGGTACCACTTTTTGATAATCCAGCCAGCCCATCAGATCACGCAAGCGCACATTGGCCGGGCGTTGAAAACGACCGAGCGCGTGCTGCTCTTGCGCGTAGTGCGTGAGGTATTCCTTGTACGCCGACGCCTTGGCCAGGCTATCCAACTGCACCCAGAATTGCAGCCACGTACACGACGCGGTTTCCAGTTGACCCTCGGTGTGGCCACTCCAGCAGTTCATGCTGCCATTGCGCGTGAGCTTGAGATCGCGCGACGTACTGAGCGGGAGAAAGACATCTTCGGCGTTAGAAAAGCTGCCCGTATTCAGATCGTAGAAATGCGGATTGGGATGCCAGCTGCCCAGCACACCGATAATCCGAAACGCGCCGTCGCCCAGCTGTAGCATCTGACCGGTGCTGTCGCGACCGGCGAACAGTTTGTCATTGAGCATGCGCGTGATCACTACTACGCGCGCCTTGCCGTCGTCGTCAGCTGCGGTCCATGCACGGCCGTACAACAACGGCACATCGAACATCGGAAAGAAATCGGCGGTGGTATAGCGCGCGTCCGTGTAGAAAGCATCCATGCCTGACTGCGCCGGCTGCACCGGTACCGTCCCGCCCGTCATCAGCACTTGGTGATCCGCGCGCTTGGCGCGCAGCAGGTTCATGCCGTCGATCCAGGCCAGCTGATCCGGTGGTTCGTCCTCGGGCCGATAGCCGCTCATGTCCTGCGGATCGAGCTGCGGCGCGAACAACGTTTGACTCTTGCCCGGCAACGGATCGCCCGACAGCACATGCAACACGGTCAACGTGGTCATGCTCGCGCCGATGCCCAGCGCGATCGCCAGCACCATCAGCGCGGTTAGTGCCTTGTTGCGCTTCATGCTGCGCAGTGCGAGATCGAGGTAGTAGGCGAACATGACGTTACTCCGTAAGGTGTCAAACCCTTTTCCGCGGCGATGAAATCGTCGGGGAAAAGGGTTTCAAGCGATCACACCGCCCGCGTCGCCGTTACCGGCGGCACGTTGGAGGCGCGCCGGGCCGGCACGAACACCGCAGCTTGGCCGAGCGCGAGCATCGCGAGCACGCCGGTCAGCACGTACAGCAGCGGGATGCGGGTCATTTCGTAGTGGGACATCAGCCACATGTTGAGACCCACCGCCAGGAGCACGCCGATCATCACGCCGACACCGGCGATCAGCAGGTTTTCGAGCTGGAAGTAATGCAGGATGTCGATCTTGCGTGCGCCCAGCGCGCGTCGCACACCGATCTGCCGCTGCCGCTGACCGACCCAGAAACTGGTGAGTCCGACGATGCCGGCAGCAGTGACGCAGATCAGGATCAGGCAGACGATGCCCATCAGGATCGCCATGCCGCGATCGCCCTCGTACGCCTGTTGACGAATGTATGCGAACGAACGAACGCTGTCGTCGTCGAGTACGCGCAGCGGGTTCACCTTGTACAGCGCCGGCGTCACCGCGCGCATCGCCGCGTCCAGCCGGCCCGGTTTGGCACGTACGGCATAGCGCGAGAAGTTCGCATTCAGCCGGGCCGGAATCAGCATCGAATTCCAGGCGAAGTCGTTGACCCAGCTGCCGGTGGCAGGCACCTGCAGGCGCTCGATCACGCCGATGATGGTGACCGGCTTGCCGCCGCCGTTGAGATAGATCACCTTGCCGACCGCATCACCCTTCGGGAACGCCTTGTCCGCGATCGCCTTGGTGACGATCACGATCGAAGGGTCGCGTTGGTCGCGCATGCCCTGGTGCTGCACATCGCCGGCAGTGAAGGCGCGCCCGGCGATCAGGTGCAGGCCGAGGGTGGACAGCGCCTGCTCGTCGGCGAAGTAGTAGGTCGTGCGGATGAAGCTCTTCTTGTCGTCGGGCTTGAGGCTCAAGGCGCCGTTCCAGGATGAATTGAGCAGCGGCAGCGAGTTGATCGGCACCACCGAGGCCACGTCCGGTAGGTTGCGCAGCGCCGCCAGGTCCTCCAGTTGCATGGTGTCGAGTTTGTCGACGCCGGCGGCATCGTCCCCGCTGGGCGCACCGACCCATTGCTGACTCACCAGAAACAAGTTGCTCTCGTCGAGACCGGTCGGCCGGTTTACCCGGTCGATGCGCTGGCCGATGATGAAGATCGCATTGCAGACGATCGCCAGGGTCAGCGCGATCTGCAGCGCGATCAGCACCACGCCGGCCTTGTGCTTGCGCAATGATGCGAGGATGGGATGGAGAGTCATGATGTGATCCTCAGTTCGACTTGAGCTGCCACGCGGGTTGCACGCGTGACGCACGGAAGGTGGGATAAAGCCCGGCCAGCAAGGTGGCGACCACGGCCAGCACCAGGGTGAGACTCAGCAGCGACAGATCGACATGCGCCAGCGCCGAGATGCTCTTGGGCAGAACCAGACCCACGCTGGCCACCCCCACCCCGGTAAGCAGCAGGCCCAGCACGCCGCCGGCCAGGCCGACCACGCCTGCCTCGGTGAGGAACTGTGTGTATACCGCGCCGCGTGGCGCGCCCAGCGCGCGGCGCACGCCGATCTCGCCGCTGCGGCGCAGGAACTTGGCCAGCAGCAGGCCCACCGTATTCACCAGGCACACCAGCAACAGGCCCAGCGCCACCAGCAGTGACACCCTGGTATCGCTTGGCACCACCTTTTTGAAATCCAGCCACGCCGGTACATCGCGCAGGCGGTTGTTCGGCGCCCAGCTGAAGCGGCCGGCTTTCTGCTGGTCCCGTGCATAGCCGTCCAGATACTGGCGATAGGCGGTGACTGCGGCCGCGTCGTCCAGCTCGGCCATATAGGCGATCCACACACAGCTGGAGTGCTGCAGGCCGACGAAGCCCGACTCCTTCGGTATCTCGGTGCAGTTGGTGTTGCCGTCGTTGGGCATGCTCACCGCAATGGCGCGCTCGAACGGCACGAACACATCCTCGACGCCTTCGTTGAAACCACCACTGTTGACCACATCGTAGTAGCGCGGCTGCGGCTTCCAGTTGTCCAGCACGCCGACCACGCGGTAATCCTTGCCTTCGATGTTGAGCGTTTTGCCCACGCTGTTGACGCTACCGAACAGTTTCTCGTTGAGCTTGCTGCTGATCACCACGACCGCCGCGCGCTGCGCATCGTCGTCCGCGTTCCAGCCGCTGCCATACAGGAACGGCGCATCGAGCATCGGAAAGAACTCGCTGTACACCGCATGGCCGCTGACGTTGAGCGGATGCTTGCCGGCCTGCACAGGCACCACCGAGGGCGAAACCTGATACATCGCCGACTGCCGCTTCGCGCGATGATCGCGCATCAGCGCCATCGCATCGGTGTAGTCCAGCGCGTCCGACGGCTCGCCGTCGTTATCTCTGCTGAGCCCGTTCGGACCCCAGGCGTCGATCTGCGGTACGAACAGCTTCGAAGACTTCCACGGAATCGGATCGCCCGACACCGCGCGAAACACCGAATACGTCGTCATCGACGCAGCCACGCCGAAGCCGATCGTCAGCACCATCAACGCAGTCAGGCCGGGACTGCGCCGAAGGCTGCGCAAAGCCAGTTCGAGATAGTAGGTAAACATGCTCATGGCTCCGTTGGTTGTCTCCTCCCCCTGCCCGCTGGAGAGGGAGTAAAAAAAGTCACACCGAGCGTGTCGCCTCCACCGGCGACACGTGAGAGGCACGCAGCGCTGGTCCCAGCACCGCGCCTTGGCCAAGCAGCAACAACGCGACCACGCCGACCGCCACATAGGCCAACGACAGCCGCGCCATTTCGAACTGGGTCACCATCCAGAGATTGATGCCGATCGCCAGCACTGCGCCAAACAGCACACCACCAATCCCGATCAACAGGTTCTCGGTGAGGAAATAATTGAGGATGTCGCCACGGGTGGCGCCGAGCGCGCGGCGCACACCGATCTGCTTGCGCCGCTGGCCGACCCAGAAGCTGGTCAGGCCCACGATGCCGGCAGCGGTAATCGCCAGCAGCACCACACTGATGATGCCCATCAGTATCGCCATGCCGCGGTCGCTGTCATAAGCGCGCTCGCGGATCTGTGGGTAGCTTCCGCCATCCTTGGAATCGATGATGCGCATGCGGCTTTGCGCATAGAGTGCCTTTGGCGCCTCGCGCATGGCGTCGGCGAGTTGGCCCGGTTTGGCGCGCACGATGTAGTAGGAACCGTCCTGGCGCAGCGGCCACAGCAAGGATTCATAGGCGTAGGGCTTGTTCCATGTCGTAACACCCTGCCGCTGCAAACGTTCAACGATGCCGATAATGGTGCTCGGCGTGGCGCTCATCGAGTAGATCGGCTTGCCCAGCGCCGAGCCATCCGGGAACAGATGGTCGGCCAGGGCCTGAGTGACGATCACCACAGGCGGAATCACCACCTGGCGCGGCGCCATCTGCATGACTTCGGCGGCGTTGAAATTACGTCCGGCAACCAGCTTTACGCCCAACGTATCGAGCATGTGTTCGTCGCCCATATACACCGACGCGTCCGTGGTCGGCGTGAGCTGATCTGGCGTCCGCATGATGAAGTTGTCCCAGTTGCCGCCGCTCAACGGGTAGCCATCGCTGGGCGAGGCATCACGGACACTGGGTAGTTGCCGCAAAGCGGTCAGGTCGGCCCGGATCTGCGCATCGGTCTGTTGCGGCGACATTTGGCTTGCCCAGTGGTTCGAGATCACCAGCAGGTTCGCTTCGTCGACACCGGTAGGCTCGGAAAGATGCGCCAGCCGCTGCTGGATGATGAACATTGCATTGCAGACGATCGCCAGGGTCAGCGCGATCTGCAAGGCGATCAGCACGGTGCCGGCCTTATGGCGATGCAAGGCGGCGAGGATGGGTTTGATCTGCATGCTCATGTATGCCGCCTCAATTGGACTTGAGCTGCCAGGCCGGCTGCACTTGCGCTGCGCGCCAGGCCGGATAAAACGCCGCCGCCATGGTGGCGAACACGGCGACCAGCAGGGTCAGGCCCACCAGTGAAAAGTCCAGCTGCGCCAGGTGCGCGATCTCCGGGCGAAACAACAGGCTTACGCCAGAAATACCCACGGCAGTAAGCAGCAGGCCCAGCACACCGCCAGCCAGTCCCACCGTGGCCGCCTCGATCAGGTATTGCGCATAAATTTCCCCGCGCGAAGCGCCCAGGGCTCGGCGCACGCCGATCTCCCCCGCGCGACGCAGAAACTTGGCCAGCAACAGGCCGATCGTGTTGATCAGGCAGATCGCGAAGAATCCCAGCGACACGATCAGCGAGATGCGGCTCTCCGGCGGCACCACTTTCTGATAATCCAACCACTGCATTACGTCTCGCAGGCGCACGTTGGGTGTCCAGGCGAAGCGTCCTGCGCGCTGTTGATCCTTCGCATAGTCTTCGAGAAATTTTCGATAACGCGCCACCTCTGCCGTGCTGTCCAGCTCTACCCAGGACGTGGCCCAGACGCAATTGCTGCGCAACCAGTCGTCCCAGCCCAAAAAGTTCAGATGCCCGCGGCAGCTGTTGCTGGTGGGGCTGACCTGCATATCCAGCGCGCGGGTGAACGGCAGATATAAATCTGTCGGATCCTGAAAACCGCTGCGGTTGAACAGCGCAAAGAAACGCGGCTTGGGATCCCAATGCCGGGCAACGCCGACGATGCGATAGTCGTGACCGTCCAGAGTGATTTCCCGGCCTACGCTATTGGCGCCGTCGAACAGCTTCTGGTTGAACTCCTCGCTCAATACCACCGCTGCCGCGCGCCCGTTGTCGTCTGCTGCGCTCCAGCCGCTGCCGTAGAGGAAAGGCACTTCGAACATCGGAAAGAAATCGCCATACACCGCATAGCCATTCACGGCGACAGGCAAGCTGTGACTGCCTCCCGGCAGCATCGACATATTCACTCCATACAGCAGAGTCTGCCGCGAGGCCTGATGCGCACGCATCAATGCCATGGCGTCGGTATAGCTCAGCGCGGCGGCCGGCTCGCCCTTGACGTTCTGTTGCGGACCCCAGCCATCAATCTGCGGCGTATAAAGCTGCACGGACTTATTCGGTATCGGATTACCCGACACCGCGCGAAACACCGAATAGGTGATCATCGACGCGGCTACACCGAAGCCGATCGCCATCACCATCAATGCCGTCAGCACCGGATTACGGCGCAGACTGCGAAAACCAAGCTGGAGGTAGTAGGCGAACATTGCTGCAGAGACTCTCCGAAAGATGGCGGTGGTGTTTCGTCACATGGCACGGAGGGCGTCTATGAGGACGCCCTCCCGACGACAGTTCGCTCAGGCGTTTGTGCCGGTGTGCTCCGCATGCACGGCGTGGAAGCGCGGATCCTCGGACAGATCCACCACCTGACCATCGATGATGTGCACGTTGCGCTGGGCGCGTGCGGCCAGCTCCGGGTCATGCGTGACCATCACGATGGTGGCGCCTTCGCGGTGGATGTCTTCGAGCAGCTCCAGCACGCTGCGCGCCATCTGGGTGTCCAGATTGCCGGTGGGCTCATCCGCCAGCAGCAGGCGTGGTGAACCAGCCAATGCGCGTGCGATCGCCACGCGCTGCTGCTGACCGCCGGACAATTCGGCCGGATAATGCTTGGCACGCGACGCCAGGCCCACGCGCTCGAGCGAATCCATGATGCGCTGCTTGCGTTCGGCGGCCTTCATGCCGCGGTAGCGCAGCGGCACCTCGATGTTGTCGAACACGTTGAGGTCGGGAATCAGGTTGAACGCCTGGAAGATGAAGCCGATCTTCTCGTTGCGGATCTTCGAGCGCGCGTTGTCGTTGAGGTTGCTCACCTCGATGCCATCGAGGTGGTACTCGCCGCCGCTGAAGGTTTCCAGCAGGCCGGCGATGGTCAGGAAGGTGGTCTTGCCCGAGCCGGACGGCCCGGTGACGGCGACGAATTCGCCCTCTTTCACGTCGATGTTGAAATCGCGCAGCGCATAGGTCTCCACCACTTCGGTGCGGTAGACCTTGGCCAGGTGGGTCATCTTCAGCATGGTTGTTCCTCGGTGGTGGTGATGGTTGGACTGGTCCCTTCTCCCTCTAGGAGAAGGGAGTGCATCAGTTGCTGATCGCGACAGTCGCCGCGCTCTTGAAACTGTCGGTGCCGGAGATAACGATGCGGTCGCCTTCCTTGAGGCCGCCGAGAATCTCCACCTTGTCGATGCTTGAGGTACCGACGCGGATCGGGGTTTTCGTGGCGATGCCGTCGCGTGCCACGTAGGCGTAGCTGCCACCGGATTCGTCGACGAACGAGCCGCGCTGCACGGTGAGCACGTTGTCGCGCTTGTCCAGCAATACGCGCACCGACAGGCGCTGGTTCTGGCGCAGCTGCTGCGGCGTCTCGCCGTCGAAGCGCAGCCGCGCGGCCACCTGGCCATTGACTACTTCCGGCGAGATCGCGCTGACCAGGCCCTTCCAGACATGGCCGTTGCCGCTGATTTCGCCGGACATGCCGATGCCCAGATCACGCGCGAAACTTTCCGGCACCTGCATCTCCACCTGCAGCGCGGACAGGTCGATCACGCTGAGCAGCTGAGCGTCCTTGGCCACGGTGGCGCGCTCGGCGATGAACAGCTGACCGACCTGGCCGTCGACCGGCGACTTCACGTTGAGATCGTCCACCTGTCGCTGCAGATCCTTGACCAGCAGCAGCTGGCGCTCGTGCGCGAGCTTCTTCGACTGGATGTCGAAATTGAGGCTGTCGTTGTCGAGGCCGAGGTTGGCCTTGGCATGCGTGGTGGCGATCTTCGCCTTGTCCAGCGCGTCCTTGGCCTTGTCCACGTCCATGCTGGACACCGCGCCCTTGGCAAACGCTTTCTGGTAGCGATCGAGGTTGCGCTCGGCGGTCGTCTGGTCGATGCCGGCGTTGTCGTAGGTCTCCTGCAGCGCGGAACGCTGCTTGCGCGCGTCGATCTGCGCGCGCTGGTAATCCACTTCCATCGCGTCGGCGTTGCTCTGCTCTTGCGCCAGCTTGTTGGTCAGCTCGGGGCTGACGATGCTGGCCAGCACCTGATCCTTTTTCACCGTGTCGCCGGCATGCACCTTGAGCGTCACCGCACCGCCGGACATGGCGTACAGCGTGGGGCTGACCGCGGCGACCACCTTGCCTTCTGCGGCGATGTCGCGCACGAACTGGCCGCGCTCGACAGTGGCGAACGCCAGCCGCGAACTGCTGACCGACGCGGAGACCGAGAACAACCGGCTGATCCCAGGCATCAGCCACGCCAGCAGGCCCAGCACGAGCACGCCGGCACCGAGCAGGATCAGCTGCCGCTTGCGATTGGGTTTGACTTCGACCAGGCGGTCTTGTGCGGAGGTATCGCGAATCATCGGTGCCGTTCCTGACCGCGGACAGCGCGGTTGCACAGAGGTGAGTGCAATCCGCGTGCCACTCGGCAACGGCGTGATAATTAAATATCTTTCAATGACTTGAGACGCACGAATTTTGTCGACGGAGTGTCCGCGGACACCACTGCGGACAGCCGGACGAACACGGTTCGGACAGCCGCTGTCGCTATCCCGGAAACACGAAAGGCCCCGGTTCGCACCGGAGCCTTTCGTCCCGCATCGACATGTATCTCCTGCCTAGAAGTCCTGCTTGAAGCGGATACCGACCGTGCGCGGCTGGCTGAAGCCGGTGTAGACCTGCCCATTCGGATACTGCGGAACTACATTGTGGGCACCACAATTCGTTACACCGCACTCGGTGAACTTGTACAGCGCCGCCCGCTTGTCGAACACGTTGTCGACGTAGACGTTCACCGACCAGCTGTTTTTCTGGACCCCTGCGGAAAGGTCGACGGAGTTGTAGGCAGGAAGATTGCCCAGCAGGTTGCGCTCGACCAACCGCAGATCAGTTGTGCGTGCTCCCACATGCACGAGTGCAGCCTGGACGAAGGCATCGTTGCCACCCAGCGTGAAGGCGTAACGCGCGATCAAGTTGCCCTTGAAGCGAGGAGTAATCGGCATCCGGGTGCCCTTCGGGGCCAACGGCCCGGTCACGACATTGCCGGTGGACTGGTTGATCGTACCGGCGGGGCAATAGGTGACCGCGTGGCCGTTGGCATCGGTGAATCCGCAATAGTTCGCGGTCAGCTTGGCGTCGTACAACGCGATGCCAGCACTGAGATTCAGGTGGTAGGTAGCCTGCCAGTTCAGCTGCGACTCGAGTCCGTCGATGCGGGCCGAATTGGCGTTCTTGATGATGGTCAGGCCATTGGGGCCCAGGATGTTGAACTGGAAGTCGTTCCACTTCTCCCGGAACACCGCACCGTTGAACGACAGCCGGTTGTCGAACCAGGAGGTTTTCCAGCCCAGCTCGAGGTTGGTCAGGAAGTCCGCCTGATAAGGCGGTATCTGGCCTGCGCGGTTGATGCCGCCCGGGCGAAAGCCCTCGGAGCGGGTGAGATAGATCATCTTCGTAGGTGTGATATTCCAGGTCAGGTTGACCTTGCTGAGCGAGCCGGTTTCCTTCATACGTCTGTTGAAGTCCGTGCAAGGCGCGCCACCGAACTGCTCGGGAGAAACGCAGCCCGCTTCGCCATAACTCGAATTGGGCGATTGGCCCTTGCTGAAACCGTAGAAGCCGTACAGATTGTTGCTGGTGCTGAAATAGCGCTCGCCGACCGTGCCGGTGAGTACGTCGGGAATGATGTCGTAGGACAGTTCGCCGAACACGGACTTGTCATAGTCGTAGCGCATCTGCCGAGTTAGCCAGATCGTGTTCGGCCAGCCGGGGACCGACAGCGAGGAAGCCAGGTTGTTGATCTGGTAGTCCTGCTGGATGTCGTGTTTCTGTTTCTGCCAGAACGCGCCGGCGACCAGCCGCAAGCGATCGTCGCTTGGTGAGGCAATACGCAGCTCATGGCTGCTGTTGGTGTAGTGATCGCGGTCGGTGATGAACTGGGACGGATTGATCAGGGCGCCGCTGTTGTCGTGGATACTCGCACCGGAGGAAAACAGAGTGTCGTACCAGAACGAGTAGTCGTTATAGTCGGTGGACTCTTCCTGATTGCGCTTGAGATGTGCGTAGGCATAGGTCAGATCGAAGTTGCCGATCTTGCCCTGCACGGTCAGCGCGCCCTGCCACCAGCGGTCGTCGACGCGCTCGGGATAAAAGTGGGTCACCGCCAGATCACCGACGGCGGGATCGCTGGCGAAGGTACCGTGCGAGATCGTTTGCTGCCCCATCAGGGTCGGGCTGATCGACCAGCTGTCGTTGAGATCGACTTTCAGCGCGGCACGGGCACCACTGGTATTGACGTCGTTGTAGTGCTTCCTGGCGTGTCCGAAGCACTCCAGCGTCGCGCTCGGCGAGCAGTCGCTCGCATTGCTGACGGTGATGCCGGAAACCGGAAACGTGCGCGAGCCGGCCTTGTTGTCGATGTAGCCGGCATCGTGCTCGCGCCAACCGACGATGCGTACCGCCGCACTCTTGCTGATCGGGATATTGAGCATGCCCTCGGCGGTAACGCCAACGCCACCGTGCGCCACCTGGTCGACACCGAGAGAGTAATTCGCCGCAAAGCCGCTGGCATCGGGCTTGTTGGTGATGATGCGCAACGCACCAGCTTCGGCGCTCGCGCCATACAGCGTGCCCTGTGGCCCGGCCAGCACTTCGATGCGGGCGATGTCGTACATGTGGATGTCGAGCGGGCCCTGGATCGTGGTGACCGGCTGGTCGTCGAGGTACACGCCGACGCTTGGCTGTGATCCGGAATGATTGGTGTTGCCGCCGCTGGCCACGCCACGCATGTAGATGGTGGCGAAGCCGGGGCCCGTGGCGATGCCGCCGCCGCCCTGCTGGAAGGTGACGCTGGGCAGATACTTCACGTAGTCGTTGAAGTTCTGGACGTGAAGCGCCTCGAGCTGGTCCGTCTCCAGCACGTTGATGCTGATCGGCACCTTCTGCAGATTCTCGGTACGTTTCTGCGCGGTCACGTTCACCACGCTCAGCGTCGTGGTCTTCGTTTTTGTTGCCGGTGTCGCGGTCGACGCATTGGCCTGCCCCGCGTCCTGCGCGAAGGCCGGCGCGGCCATGGCCAGACAGATCGCTGCCGCAAGCGGCAACCTGGCCAACCTGACCCGTTGCGCTCTCGTGATCTGTTTGAATCTACTCGTGTGCATAAGCTCTCCCCATTGCAAGTCCACGACAATCCACCGGATTCAGCCATTACTCCAACGTCGGCACATCCGGATATCTCTCCAGCACCGGTCCCAACGCCGATGCCAGAGGCCCCAACCATGCTGCGTAGTGACGCCAGTGATCCACCCCCTCGCGGTAGATCGGCTGGCGCACCTGTTCTGAACTGGCCGTGCGCACCGGCCGCGGATTCTGGAAGAACCTCAGGCACGACTCCTCGAACGGCAGACCGCAATATTCAAGCAGGCGGCGCACCTCCCCCTCGGTGTCCTCGACCATGCGCTCATACACGACGCGGTGAACGCGCCCCGGCAGCACGGCATCGAAATGCGCCATCAGCGCGACGTAGTCGCGGTAGTAACGCCCCACATCCTCGAGACCGTTGCTGAAGTCCTGCCCACGTGCGAAGTGCTGCTTGAAGGCCGAGAAGCCACAGGCCAGCGGGTGCCGGCGCGCATCGATGATCTTCGCGTTCGGCAGCATCAGGTGGATCAGGCCGATGTGCATGAAGTTGTTCGGCATCTTGTCGATGAACAGCGGCGCCGAGGTCTTGCGCTGAATCCGGGTGCGCGCGAGATAGCTCTCGCCTAGCGCGTGCAGGGCATCGGCATCGAGTGCAGCCAGTGCGCCGTGGTAGGGCATCGTGCTGCCGGTATCGCCCTGCGTGCGCAGCATGCGCGTGATCGAGGTGACCTCGGGCAGCTCCATCGTGCCTTCGACCTGGCTGTGGCTGGACAGGATCTGCTCGATCAGGGTGGAGCCAGCCCGCGGCAGCCCGACCACGAAGATCGGATCACGCGCCGGGCTGCCGGCGCCGGCACGCGCTGCAAAGAAGTCGCGTGTGTAGTGCTCACGGATGTACTGCACCCGCGCGCTGGTGTCGTCGGCGCTGTAATGCAGTTGCGCGCGTCGGATCGCATTGCCCTGCCCGTAGTGTCGGAAGGACGACTCGTACTCGCCGGCGTCTTCCAGCGCCTTGCCGACAGCAAACTCCAGATGCAGGCGGTCGTCCTCGGCGAGATCCGCACGCGCCAGCTGCCTGCGCATCGCGGCCAGCTCGTCGGCGCTGAAGCGGAAGGTCTTCAGATTGGCCAGGCTCCACCAGACTTCGCCGAATGACGATTCGAGCTCCAGGCCGCGCCGATAGGCAGCGATGGCGCGCTCGGTGTGCCCGGCGGTTTTCAGCGCATGGCCATGGCTCACCCACACTTTCGCATTGCGCGGGTAGTGCTCCAGCAAATCGGCATAGATGCGGATGGCGGGCTCGTAGTCGCCGATCCGGCACAGCACCGCCGCCTTGAGATTGCGGCAACCCGGATGTCGCGGATCGGCCGCCAGCAGTTGCTCGATCTGGACCAGCGCCTGTTCCGAGTGGTTGCTGCGATGCAGGATAAGCGCGTAGTTCTGGCGCGCTTCCTGGAAACTGGGGCTCAGCTCCAGACAGCGTTCGAGCAGATGCAGGGCGTCCTCGTTGCGACCCAGCCGGGCAGCGACCTCGGCGAACATGCGGATCGCCGCCACGTCGGTCGGCGCCTGCTTCAGGTGCTCGCGCAACAAGGCCTCAGCCTCGGGGATGCGGTTCTCGACCAGCGCGATGGCGGCAGCCAGCAAGCGCGGGTCGCGCGTGGAGTAACGCACGTGGCTGGCGTACGCCGCGTCCGCTGCATCCTCTTCGCCGGCTGCCATCAGGTGGTCGCCAAGCGCACGCCAGGCTTGCGGCAGATCGGGCTTCAGCGCCACCGCACGGCGCAACGCCTGGATCGCTTCCTGCCCGCGCCCGCAGCAGCCCAGCGCCAGCCCCAGGTCGAAATGGATCATGGCCCAGTTCGGCTGGGTTTGCGCCAGGGGAATGAGGATGTCGAGCGCGCCCTGCACATCTCCCTGCAGCGAGCGCGCGGCTGCCAGCAACTGCAGTGCAGCCGGATGACCCGCGGCCACCTGAAGAATTTCGTCGAGCTGTTCGACTGCCAGTGCCGGATCCCGCTCCAGCAGGCGTGTCGCGTGGGTCAAAGCCTGTTCCAGCGTGCCGCTGGCTGACACACCCGTCACGGCCGACCTCGCCGTGACAATGTGCCCTGCCCGTATGGATCGAGGCTCGGGCGGCACAACCGGGACACAGCGCGTTGCATGGACGGCGGCAGCTCCTCACGGGTATCGCCGCAATCTACAACTGAATCCCACCGGTAGATAGTAGCTGTCGGCAAATGCGTCGGGCGCCGCCATCCTGCCCCATGGCAAGCCGGAAGCGGTTGCCCTCGGTTCGGCAGAAACGCTAGGCTGGATCAGGCAATCACTGCTGCGGGCGTGAGCCGGTACGCGGGACATGGAAGCTCCGGAGGACTACTGCTCGTCGTACCAATCCATCCGGGACTGAACCAGCTCATGCATACCGACACCGTCGTCGAGGAACTCAACTGCGCACGCGCCCTGCCCGCTCGCTATTACGCGGGCGACGCGATGCTGGCGATGGAAGAGCGTGCAGTATTCGCACGCAGCTGGCAGCTGGTGGCACACCAGGAACAGCTGGTCGAACCGGGCGACCATGTCGTCGAGCAGATCGCCGGGGTACCCATCTTGCTGGTCCGCGGACCGGACCACGTGCTGCGCGCATTCCCGAACGTCTGTCGTCACCGCGCCGGGCCGCTGGCGCTATGCAACGGCAAGGGTGCGCGCGCCTTGCACTGCAAATACCACGGCTGGACCTATACCCTCGAAGGCCAGCTGCGCAGCGCGCCGGAGATGCAGGACGCCTGTGATTTCCGGGTCGAGGACATCCGCCTGCCGCCGCTGCGCGTGCACGAATGGCAGGGCCTGGTGTTCGTGGCGCTGGAGCAGGATGTGCCGCCGTTCGACGAGGTCTATGCCGGCATCGCCGAGCACATCGCACCGATCGACCTGTCGACGCTGCGCTACCTGCGCAGCGACAACTACGACATCAACTGCAACTGGAAGGTCTACGTCGACAATTTCCTTGAAGGCTATCACCTGCCGCACGTGCACCCGGGCCTGTCCAGGGTGCTGGACTACCGTGCTTACGACACCGAACTATTTGCGTGGCACTCGCTGCAATCCTCGCCGCTGCGCGACAGCACCGAGCTCTACGGCGATGGCCAGGCGTTCTACTACTTCATCTACCCCAACGTGATGCTCAACATCATGCCCGGGCGGCTGCAGACCAACCGAATCCTGCCGCTGGGACCAGACCGCTGCCGCATCGTGTTCGACTACTACTACGCGCAGGACGCCGGCGCCCAGGCACGCATCGCCGCCGACCAGGCATTCAGCGACGAAGTGCAGAACGAGGACATCACGATCTGCGAAGCCGTGCAAAAGGGTCTGGCGTCCGGGTGCTATGTCCCCGGCCGGCTGAACCCGAAACGCGAGAGTGGCGTCTGGCATTTCCAGAACCTGCTGCGCGCGGCTTATGTCAGCCCCGCCGGCGAATCCGCATGAGCATGCGCTGCTCCAGCCGACTGCTTCTCCTTAACTGACCCCAAGCGGAAGCCGGCATGCGCGACAGCAACAAGATCGGCTTCTGGACCTGCACCGCGCTGGTCGTGGGCAACGTCATCGGCATGGGCATCTTCGTGCTGCCGGCGTCGCTGGCGCCGTTCGGATTCAATGCCCTGATCGGCTGGATCATCGTGCTGGCCGGCTGCCTGGTGCTGGCCCGCGTGTTCTCGCACCTGGCTCGTGCCCTGCCCGACGCCGAAGGTCCGTACGGCTACATTCGCAGCACGCTGGGTGATCTGCCGGCGTATCTGGCGCTGTGGGCGTACTGGGTGTCGCTATGGCTCACCAATGCCGCATTGGCGGCCGGCGTGGTCGGCTACATGACAGTGGTATTCCCGCCGCTGGGCTCGATCCAGCCGGCGCTGTTCGCCATGTTCCTGCTGTGGGCGATCGTGATCGTCAACCTGTTCGGCGTACGTACCGGCGGCGGCGTACAGATCGTCACCACCGCACTGAAGCTGTTGCCGATGCTGGCGATCGCGCTGCTCGGCGGCTGGCTGCTGCTGACCTCACCGGCGAGTTATGTCGCGCACCTGCCGACCACGCCGGTAACCCTGGCCGACGTGATGGCAGCCTCCACCATCGCCCTGTTCGCGATGCTCGGCATCGAATCGGCCAGCGTGCCGGCGGCGCGGGTCGACAACCCGGGGCGTACGATTCCGCGCTCGACAATGACCGGCACCGTGCTGACCGCGATCATCTACATCATCGTCTCCACCGTGCCGCTGCTGCTGATCCGGCAACAGGAGCTGGCCGAAGCGAGCGCACCGTTCGCGCTGCTGATGGATCGCTTCGCCGCCGCCGGTTCCGGACGCTGGCTGGCGCTGTTCGTGGTGATCAGCGGACTGGGCGCGCTCAACGGCTGGACCCTGCTCGCCGGCGAACTGACCCGCACGATGGCCGGCAACGGCGTGCTGCCGGCAATGTTTGCACGCAACAACCGTCATGGTGCACCGGCGGTGGCACTGCTCGTGATCGGCGCGCTCGCCTCGACGATGGTCTGGATGAGCTACAGCAAGTCGCTGGTGTCGGCGTTTACCTTCCTCACCCGGGTGGTGACTGCCGCCAATCTGCCGCTCTACCTGTGCTGCGCACTCGCGCTGATCGTGCTGTGGTGGCGGCGCAGCGCAACATGCTCCACACGCCGGGTGCTGATGGTCGGCGTCACCTGCGTACTGTTCGTGGTCTTCGCTTTCGTTGGCATCGGCCACGAGCCGTTCCTGTACGCGCTGGGGCTGTGCGCGGCAGGTCTGCCGCTGTATGCGTTCATGCGCCTGCGCCGCAGGAACACACCACCCATCGAGGCCACTCCGGAATGAGAGATCCGCGCTACGACATCCTGTTCACCCCGCTGCAGATCGGCCCGGTCACAGCGAAGAACCGCTTCTTCCAGGTGCCGCATTGCAACGGCATGGGCCACGCGATGCCGCTCGCGCATGCGGCCATGCGCGAGACCAAGGCCGCGGGCGGCTGGGCGGTGGTCTCCACCGAGGAATGCGAGATCCACCCCAGCGGCGACCTTACCCCGTATGTCGAGGCGCGGCTGTGGGACGACCGCGACATCCCCGCGCTGGCGCTGATGTGCGACAAGGTGCACGCGCATGGTGCACTGGCCGCGCTGGAGCTGTCGCACAACGGCCCCACCGCGTCGAACCTGTATTCGCGCGAGGTGTTGCTGGCGCCCTCGCACCAGCCGTCCAAATACGGCTACCCGTCGCAGGCGCGCGCGATGACCCTGCACGACATCCGCGAGTACCGGCGCTGGCATCGCGAGGCAGCGATCCGCGGCAAGCGCGCGGGCATGGACATCATCTACGTCTATGCGGCGCACGACCTGTCGCTGGCAATGCACTTCCTGCAACGCCGACGCAACCAGCGCAGCGACGCCTACGGCGGCCCGCTGGAGAACCGCGTGCGCCTGCTGCGCGAGGTGCTGCAGGATACGAAGGACGCGGTTGGCGACACCTGTGCGGTCGCGTTGCGCTTTGCCACCGAAGAACTCCTCGGCGCTGGTGGCGTGGAGCTGGCCGAAGCGAAGGACATCGTGGGCATGCTGGCCGAGCTGCCCGACCTGTGGGACGTGAATGTCGCCGCCTGGTACAACGACTCGGTGCCCTCGCGCTTCGCCGGCGAAGGCGCGCAGGAACCGTTCATCGACTTCGTCAAGAAGACCACCAGCAAGCCGGTGGTGGGCGTGGGCCGCTTCACTTCGCCGGACACCATGGTGTCGCAGATCAAGCGCGGCGTGCTGGACATGATCGGTTGCGCGCGCCCGTCGATCGCCGACCCGTTCCTTCCGCGGAAGATCGAAGAAGGCCGTATCGACGACATCCGCGAATGCATCGGCTGCAACATCTGCGTCTCCGGCGACATGACCATCTCGCCGATCCGCTGCACGCAGAACCCGACCATGGGCGAGGAATGGCGCAAGGACTGGCACCCGGAACGCATCGCGCCGAAGAGCTCGGCCAGTCGCGTGCTGGTGGTCGGCGCCGGCCCAGCCGGCCTGGAGGCCGCCCGGGCATTGGGTCAGCGCGGTTACGAAGTGAGTCTGGCCGAGGCACGCAGGGAGCTCGGCGGTCGCGTCACCCGCGAGGCGCGCCTGCCCGGCCTGGCCGAATGGGCGCGCGTGCGCGACTGGCGCGTCGGCCAGATCAACAAACTCTCGAATATAGCCGTCTATCTCGATTCGGCTTTGACCGCGCAGGACGTACTCGATTTCGGCGCCGAACATGTGGTGCTTGCCACCGGTTGCCACTGGCGCCGCGATGGTTACGGCCGCAGCAACGGCTTCGCCATTCCCAGCTTCGTGAACAGCGCGCGGGTCTATACACCGGACGATCTGATGGACGGCCGCCTACCTGAAGGCCGCGTGGTCGTGTTCGACGACGACGGCTTCTACTACGGCAGCGTCGCGGCCGAGGCGCTACGGCTGCGTGGCTGCGATGTGATCCACCTGACACCGGACGACAGCATCGCACCGTGGAGCCAGCACACGCTCGACTACCGGCATATCCGCAAGCGGATGGCCAAACTCGGCATCGAGCCGATCGTGTCGCATGACATCATCGGCTTCGATGGCACCACGCTGTCGCTCGAAAACGTCTGGGACCATCAGCGCCGCGAGCTTGATTGCGACGCGGTAGTCACCGTGACCGCCCGCGTGCCCGACGATGCGCTGTACCAGGAGCTGCTGCGGCGCGAGCCGGAATGGTCCGCTGCCGGCGTGCAATCGTTGCGCTGCATCGGCGACGCCGAAGCGCCGGGCCTGATCGCACACGCGGTCTACGCCGGCCATCGCTACGCCCGCGAGCTGGAGGAACCCGCCTCAGGCGAAGTCGCGTTCAAGCGACACTTCCATACCGCGAACGCCGACGACCTGTTGCGCGAGACGCCGGCGTAGCAGACCCCCGAAAGATCAGCCGCGCGCCCGGGCCGAACGACCCGGGCAGCCTACTCACCGCGCGAGCAACCCGCGCGTGCTCTTGCAAAAGCCCCTACCGACTGGCGTGGATTGCCAGAGACACGTCGATCGCCGACTACCGGAATTACTTTCAACTATCCCGTGGCCGAACTGCGCTCAACCCGCCTCGACGACCTGCCGGATCCGCTGCGCGACCGACGCATCCAGTCGCGGCAGAACTTCCAGAGCGTCCAGGTTCTGTTCCAGCTGCTCCACTCGGCTGGCGCCGAGCATCACTGTGGACACGTTCGGGTTGAGCAGGCACCAGGCGATCGCCAACTGCGCCAGCCTGACGCCCAGCTCGTCGGCGATCGGTTGCAGCGCGCGCACCTTGTCGATGCGTTCGTTGCCGTGACCCAGCACGCTCTCGCGCAGCCATTCGTAACCCGGCTGGGTCAGCCGCGAATCGGCCGGCACGCCGTCGTTGTACTTGCCGCTCAGTAAACCGGAAGCCAGCGGCGACCAGATCGTGGTGCCCATGCCGTAGGCCTCGTACAAAGGCGCGTATTCCACTTCCACCCGCTCACGATGCAGCAGGTTGTACTGCGGCTGCTCCATCACGGGCGCATACAGATGATTTTCGCGCGCGATCCGATGCGCCGCGTGGATCGCCTCGGCCGGCCATTCGCTGGTACCCCAGTACAACACCTTGCCCTGGCGGATCAGCGTATCCATCGCCGCCACGGTCTCCTCGATCGGCGTATCCGGATCGGGGCGATGGCAGAAATACAAGTCCAGATAGTCGACACGCAATCGCGCCAGCGCCTGCTGACAGGCTTCCATCACATGCTTGCGCGACAACCCGCGCTGGGTCGGCAGAGGCTTGTCGCAGGCACCGAAAAACACCTTGCTGGAGACGCAATAGCTGTCACGCGAAAAGCGCAGGTCGGCCAGCACGTCGCCCATCACTTGTTCGGCCACGCCGTTGTTGTAGGTCTCGGCGTTGTCGAAGAAATTCACCCCGCGATCGTGTGCCAGCGCCAGCAACTCGCGTGCCTGTGCGCGGCCCACCTGTTTGCCAAACGTGACCCACGCGCCGAACGACAACGCGGAAAGCTGTAGACCGGTATGGCCGAGGCGGCGGTAGTGCATGGGATGTCTCCACGGGTATGGCGCGTATGCGCAATCTGCCCATGCTGCGGTGGCGATGGCGGCAAATGCAAGCCCGCTCCGCTGCGGCGCACGCTTGTCTGCGCGCAGTGCGCCAGCCGTTGTCACAGCGTCGAGTCCCATACCGGCCATCGCATTTTAGATCGATCAAAATTAACCTATAGTCAGGGCTTGCCTGCGCGTATGCCGGCCCTCGCTCGTATGACGCCGCCAAACATCGGAGTTCGCATGGATCGTCGCCGTTTCCTGCTCGCCAGTTCGGCTGCCACCTTGCTGGGTGTCGGCGGCTCCCGCTTCGCGGCCGCCACCGCCGCTCCGGTGATCGCGCCCACGATCGACCGGCCGCGCCCTACCCCGCAGCAACTTCGTTGGCAACGCGAGGAACTGGCGATGTTCGTGCACCTCACGGTGAACACCTTCACCGGCAAGGAATGGGGCGACGGCACCGAATCGCCGGCGATCTTCAATCCGCGCAAGCTCGACGCGCGGCAGTGGGCCCGCGCCGCGAAGCAGGCGGGGTTCCGCAGCATGATCCTTACCGCCAAGCACCATGACGGCTTCTGTCTGTGGCCGACCGCGACCACCGTGCACTCAGTCAAAAACAGCCCGTGGAAGAACGGCAACGGCGACGTGGCGCGCGAGTTCGTGGACGCCTGCCATGCCGAGGGATTGGGCGCGGGTTTCTACCTCTCTCCGTGGGATCGCAACGCCAAAAGCTACGGCAGCGGCAAGCCCTACGACGACTTCTACATCGCGCAGCTGACCGAACTGCTGACGGACTACGGCAAGGTGGTGGAAGTGTGGTTCGACGGCGCCAACGGTGAAGGCCCCGCCGGCCGCCGGCAGGCCTACGACTGGCCGCGCATCCACGACACCGTGCGCCGGCTGCAGCCCGATGCCGTGATCTTTTCTGACGCGGGTCCGGACGTGCGCTGGGTCGGCGACGAGCGTGGCGCCGCGGGCGCGACCTGCTGGTCCAGTGTCGACCCCGCGCGCGTTCCCTACCCCGGCTACGACCGGCCGTGGGTGAGCGAGCTGCTGGGCCACGGCGATCCTTACGGTTCCGCATGGCGCTCCGCCGAATCGGACGTGTCGATCCGCCCTGGCTGGTTCTGGCACGCGGATGAGAACGGCCAGGTGCGCACGCCCGACAACCTGCTCGATCTGTACTTCACTTCGGTGGGTCGCAACAGCAAGTTGCTGTTGAACGTGCCGCCCAACCGCGACGGCCTGTTCGAGCGCGCGGACATCACCGCACTGCACGGCTTCGCAGCACTGCGCTCGCGCCTGTTCGCCGACAACCTGCTGCGCGGCGCGACCGTGCGCGCGAGCACCAGCGCGGCCGGCCACGCGCCATCGCACGTGCTCGACGACGATGCGGATTCGTACTGGAGCGCGGCGGAGCCTGACCGCAGCGGCTGGCTGGAATTTGAACTGCCAACCGGGATCGAGTTCGACACGATCGAGCTGCAGGAGGCGATCGCGCACGGCCAGACCATTGCCAGTTACCGCATTGATCGCTGGACCGACGGCACGTGGAAACCGCTTACCTGGGGCACCACGATCGGCCACAAGAAACTCGAACGACTGGATCCCATGCGCACACGCAAACTGCGTCTGATGCTCGAATACGGTTACGGCGTGCCGAAGCTGGTGAAGGTGGCTATGTATCGCGGACCGGATCGCAACTACGGCCCAGGGCATGCGTGAGCGCTACCGTCATACCATCCGCCCGCAGGTGGAGAAATGTTTCCTATAACCCGAGCCGACGAGGCGCTTGCACAACGGGTAGAAAGCATTGCACTCGCTATGAGGCTGGGCGCGAAACGCCAACCACCTGCCCATCTTCGCCACGGCGACTGATCAGCCTCGCCACCTTGCCGCTCACCGTCGCCAGCCTGTTGCCCATTCCGGCAACATGCTGCCCTGCGCCGGCAGCCTACTGCCCGGTTTTTCACCCGGCGCATGGATTCACCCTTCAGATTCGGCTTGACGTTGCTCTGGACGAGCCGATCCAGAATCGCATCGGCCAACGCCGGATCGTCGATGACCAGAGCGTCTAGATGATCAGACCATCGTCTGCCGGCGTGCATTGACCGGATGTCCGCGAACCTGTCCGCGGACACTGACACGTATCTGCAGCCAGTCATCAAGCTCTTGAATTGACTGGATTCAGCCGCGAGTCTCCCGCTGGCACATGACTTGCTCTCACTGGATACAACAGCGCCATGTTCGCTTGCGTGCATGAGTTACTGCCACTCCCACTTTCGCCGAGTTGCTGAGCACCGTGGGTTATCGGATATCCGTACCAGGAGAGTTTCGTTGGCTATGTTCCGCACACATTTTCTTTTCATGCTGGCCGTGGTCGTGGGAATGACCTCGACCCATGCCTCTTCTGCCACAACACCCGCTGGTGCATCCAGTGCAGCGACTACGCCGGCTCAGGACAAATCGCTCCTGATGTCGCGCGACGAAATCATCCGAATCCTCGCGGAGAATCGCAAAATCGTCTCACCCCATGGCATCGACGAGATGGTCAAGGTACGTATCGGCGGTATCGACCAATGGCTGTCGATTCGCGGCAAGGACCGGCGCAATCCGATCCTGCTGTTCTTGCACGGTGGCCCGGCTTCCCCGGCCATGCCGGAGGCCTATACGTTTCAGACGCCTTGGGAGGATTACTTCACGGTGGTGCAGTGGGATCAACGCGGCACTGGCAAAACCTATGCGGCCAATTCGGAGCAGGCGATGGCACCGGGTATGACCATCGACGGCATGACGAACGATGCTGCACAGGTGGTGCAGTACCTGCGCCAGCACTATGGCAAGCAGAAAATATTCCTGCTGGGACATTCCTGGGGTACCGTGCTGGGCGTTCATCTGGCCCAGCTGCATCCGGACTGGTTCTACGCGTACATCTCGGTGGGCCAGGTCGTGAATGCGCGCCACAATGAAGAGGTCGGTTACGCCTTCGCCCTCCGCCAAGCGATGGCGCAAGGCAACGCACAGGCGATGCGCGAACTAAAAGCCATGGCGCCATACCCTGGTCCGAAGCTGACCCTCGATAACATCGGCATGCGCAGCAATTGGGAGATGTACTACGGCGGTCTCGCCTATGGTCGCCAGGATTACCAGTTCGAAGCCGATGCCGAATCGTTGTCGCCCGATTACAGCAAGGCAGACCTCGCAGCGATCGGCAAGGGCAGCCTGTTTTCGCTGAATCACCTGCTGCAGCCACTGCTGGCTGTCAATTTCGACAACACCACACATTTCGATTGCCCGGTGATCGTGTTCGTGGGACAGCATGACTACACCACGGCGCACGAGCTGACGGAAAAATGGTTCGGGGACATACATGCACCGTCGAAGCGACTGGTGACGTTTGTCGACTCGGCCCACATGATCATGCAGGAACAGCCAGGTCGGTTCTTGATGCATCTGGTGACCGACGCGTTGCCGTTGGCACAGAAAGCGGGGGACGCGGCGCCAGCGGAAGTCACGCGCGATCAGTAACGCAGCATGGCTGCACAGGGATATCCACGAATATTCCGATGCCTGAATCCATCACTTGCGTGTTAACTATCGACCGAGGGCGAATGTCGCGGCCGGGGTACCTATGGGGCAAGCTGCGGGTGTCCGATTTCACCCAAAGCAGCTGGGCGTAGCGACCGGTTGAAAAAGGCCAGAAGCCGAACCTCGTATGCCTTGCCGCAATACCTGTAGAGATCAACGTGCTTCGCACCGTGGACCACCCATAGTTCTTTCGGCAATGATGCCTTCCTGTACATCGCCAGCGACTCGTCGATGCGCGTGTGCTGATCGGCGTCGCCAACAATAAGCAGCTTGGGCACACGGATCCGGCTGATGTTATCGATCGGCTGCAACTGATCGACGCTGAAACCGAGGTGCGGTCTGACCGTAAGTATCAGCAGTGGCGCGAACCATCGCCCTATGGCGCCAGCATGCAACTCCAGACGGTTCTCGAGAGCTTGAGATAGTGTGGGATAGACCTGCTCCAACACCATCGCATCGACGTCGAGCGGCGGATCAGCAAACAACGTCGCCGCTCCGCCCATGGACGTACCGACGATACCTACCCGCTCATTCGGTGCCAGCTTCCTCAACTCGGCCAATGCCGAGGCAGCATCCTTTGCTTCGAGATAGCCGAAGGTAATCACCTTGCCGCTGCTCTCGCCCGATGCCTGGAAGTCGATGAGCATTACCGAATAGCCAGCCGCGTGCAGAAACCTGGCGCGGCCCAGCATGCTCAATCGATTTGCGCGCACCCCATGGAGCAGCAATATCGCGCCCCTGCCCTGTCCCGGCGCAAACCAGCCGCGGATAAGCGCACCCGAAGAACTATTGAACACTACTTCTCGCGCGGGAAAGTCCGATAGCGGTGCGCCAACGACAGCACGTGCCGGATGAATCAGCACAACACCTGTTATCCAGGTACCTGCCGCCATCACGACCGCAATCGCAAGCATTCCAAGTACGGCTCTTCGCAGTATCCGTTGCTTTCTCACGACCACCTCATGATGTTTGTCGCGGTCGAAATGGGCGACTCGACACTCAGCGCAAGAAGTGCATCCCCAGCGCCAACGCCACGGCCGCGAAGATGCCGGCGAGCACGTCGTCGATCATCACGCCCATGCCGCCCTTGATGCGCCGGTCCAGCCAACTGATCGGCCACGGCTTCCACACGTCGAACAGGCGGAACAGCACGAAGCCGATCACCAGCATCCACCATGTGGCGCCACTACTCGGCAACAACGCGGGAATCAGCAGCGGAATCAGCGCAATCCACTGGCCGATGAATTCGTCCCACACGAGGCTGCGATGATCGTCCACGCCCAGTGCGCGACCAGCGATATTGCAGGCCCACACACCGATGGCAAAACCGGCCAGCAACACGGCCAGATACAGCGGCAGCGGCAGCTCGCGCAACAGCAGCCACGGCAGCAAGGCCGCGAGCGAGCCGAACGTGCCTTGTGCGACGGGCGCCAGACCCGAGCCGAAGCCGCAGGCCAGCCAGCCGGCCGGTGTGGCCAGCAAGGCGCGGCGTTGTTCCACGCTCAGCGTCTTCTTCGCGCTCACGTGAAATGCTCCCAACCCGGTCGATCCGTTGCCAGCCACTCACCATCGGTACCGCGTACGCGCACACCGTCGCCTTCCACGATGCGGCCGATCTTCGTCACTCCGCAACCGAGTCGCGACAGATCGGCCTGCACATCGGCCAGTCGCTGTGCGGGCACGCTAAAGCACAATTCGTAATCGTCGCCGCCGCTCAGCGCAAACTGCAGAGCACTGGCTTCGTCGTACAACGCCATCAGCGCCGACGAGCGCGGCAGCAGCGCGGCGTCGATTTCCGCGCCGACGCCACTGGCGCGGCAGACATGGCCCAGATCGGCGAGCAGCCCATCGGAGACATCGATGCAGGCAGTCGCCTGCCCGCGCAGCGCGGCACCGGCGGCCAGTCTTGGCGTCGGCAGGTTGAGCCGAGCTATCAGGAAATCACGCAGTTCGGCACGATGGTCGTCATCGCGCCATGGATTCTGCAATGCATGCAGACCGGCCGCGGCATCGCCGAGCGTCCCAGTGACCAACACCGCGTCGCCGACCCGCGCGCCGGCACGAGTGAGCGCCTTGCCCGGCGGCACGAAGCCATGCACGGCCACACTGATGCTCAATGGCCCACGGGTGGTATCGCCACCGACCAGCGCGAGCCGGTGCGATTGCGCCAGCTTCGCAAAACCTTCGGCAAAGCCTTCGACGAAGGTGGCATCAGCATCGGGCAAGGTCAGCGCCAGCAGCGCCCAGGCCGGGCTCGCACCCATCGAGGCCAGATCGGACAGGTTCACCGCCAGCGCCTTCCAGCCTATGTCGGCCGCGGCGGTGCCGCGCGGAAAATGTACGCCTTCGACCAGGGTGTCGATCGCAACGGCCAGCTCCTGCCCAACCGGCACCGCCAGCACCGCGGCATCATCACCGATGCCGATGCGCACATCGTCACGCGGCTGTGCAGTAAGTTCGCGGATGCGCTCGATCAGTCGGAATTCCATCGCGCCACCTTGAAGTAAGTTCTCTTGCGGGAGCGACTTCAGTCGCGATGCGTTTCCGGATTCGTCGCGACGGGGTCGCTCCTGAAAGCGTGGCGATCAGCGATGACCCGCTTCAGCCCCGATGATTCTTCTCGATGACACGCAACTCGCTGGCCAGCTTGTCCAGCACGCCGTTGACGTAGCTGTGGCCGTGGTCGGCGCCGAAGCGCTTGGTGACCTCGATCGCCTCGTTGATGACGACGCGGTACGGCACGTCCGGGCGATACTTCAGCTCGTACGCGGCGAGGCGCAGCGCGGCGCGCTCGATCGGATCGATCTGCGCCACCTCGCGATCGATGTGCGGACGCAGGCATTCGTCGAGTGCGTCGACGTTGGCCTCCACGCCGTGCAGTAAGTCCTCGAAATACTCGAGGTCGGCCACTTCCATGTCCTGCTCGTGGCGGAACTGATCGATCACAGCGTTCATGTGGCTACCGCTCAACTGCCACGCATACAGCGCCTGCAGCGCGCGGCGGCGGGCACGCGAACGCGCCTGCATGTCGAGGCCTTGCGAATGCTGGCTCATGCCAGCTTGCCGTACAGATTGACCATTTCCAGCGCCGCGATCGCCGCATCGGCGCCTTTGTTGCCGGCCTTGGTGCCGGCGCGTTCGATCGCCTGCTCGATGCTGTCGGTGGTCAGTACGCCAAATGCCACCGGCACACCGGAGCTGTACGCGGCCTGGGCCAGACCCTTGGCGCATTCGCCGGCGACGTAGTCGAAGTGCGGCGTGGAACCGCGGATCACCGCGCCCAGCGCGATCACCGCCGCGTACTTGCCGGAATTCGCCAGCTTGTGCGCAGCCAGCGCGATCTCCCACGCGCCCGGCACGCGGACCAGATCGATCGCGTCGTCCTTCACGCCATGACGCACCAGCGCGTCGCGCGCTCCGGCCACCAGCGGCTCGACGACAAAGCCGTTGAAGCGTCCGGCAACGATGGCAAAACGGCCTTTCGGGACGGCGAAATCGCCTTCGATGATCTTCATGAGTTGCTGTTCCTGTGGGCATGAGCCCATGCGAGCTGGCTATTTTACGGGTTTTCGACCGGACTGGCCGGCGCCGGTCGGTCGAGATGCGGATAAGCGGCGAAATCCAGCCGCGCGTCGCCGCCGGATACGCGCAGCCGCGCCGGCACGCCAAACGGCAAGGTGAATTTGTCCGGTTCGTGACCGAACGGCAGGTTGGCGACCACCGGTACCCGCGTCAACCGGCTGATCTGGGCGAACCCGGCGTCAAGGTCGTAACCGTTGTCGTAGGCGCTGGGCCTGCACTGGCTGAAGTCGCCCAGCAGCAGTACACGTTGTCGATCCAACACGCCGGACAGATGCAGTTGGTATAGCAACCGTTCGATACGGAACGGCGGTTCGCCGACATCCTCGACGAACAGGATGCCGCCATCGATCTTGGGGAAATACGGCGTACCGAGCAGGCTGCACAGCATCGCGAGGTTGCCGCCCCACAGCGGCCCTTCCACATCCAGCTCGGTCTCTCCGCCCGCGCTCCAGCTCGCCGTGGCCTGTGACTCAGTGACCGTCTGCCAAAAATGCTGCCAGGTGAAATCACTGAAGGCCGCCGCGCCGAAGTCCGGGCCCAGCATCGGGCCGCCGAACGTGACCAGTCCACTCTGTGCGTGCAATGCCATCTGCAGCGCGGTGAAATCGCTGTGGCCGACCAGCACGGTATTCGTGCCGCTGAGGCGCTCACGCAAGGCTGCGTAGTCGATCTGCTCCAGCAGGCGCGTGGCGCCGTAACCACCGCGGACCGACAACGCGATATCCGGCAGCTGCTCACAAGTCGCCAGTGCGTTGAGGTCGGCGACGCGCTGTGCATCGCCACCGGCATAGCGCAGCTCGGTGCGTTCAAGCACATCGACTCCGTCGACCCGACAGCCCGACGTCTGTAAACGCTCGACGCCACGCGTCATCGCTGTGCGGTCGTGGGGATAGCCGGAGGGCGCGATCAGGCGAACGGTGATATCGGACATGGCAAGCCGTCGTTGATTGGAAAACCGGAGCATGGATGGCAGGCATGGCTTCGCCGTGGCGAAGCCATGCCCCGCACGAGGCTACACGTACTCGACCACTTCCAGATCGAACCCGGCCAGACCCACCAGCTTGCGCGGCGTGCCCAGCACGCGCAGCTTGTGCACGCCCAGATCCGCCAGCATCTGCGCGCCGAGACCGAGCTGACGCCATTCCTGCTGCTGTGCTTCTTCCGGTGCCTGCGTGCTGGGCTGGCGATTGAGCCGGGCCAGCAGCGCCTCCGGCGTGTCCTCGCCGGACAGCACCAGCAGCACGCCGCGATCCTCGTCGGCGATGCGACGCAGTGCCGACGTCACGGTGAGGCCCAGGTCATCGCGCTTGAGATGCAGCACATCCGACAGCGTGTTGCGCACATGCACACGCGACAGCACCGGCATGCCGTCATTCACCTTGCCGCGCACCAGCGCGTAATGCAGGCCGTGACGGATCGCGTCGCGGTAGGCGATCAGGCGGAACGGGCCGAACTCGGTTTCCACCTGTTCCTCGTGCACGCGCTGCACGGTCTTTTCGGTTTCCAGCCGATAGCGGATCAGATCGGCGATCGAGCCGATCTTCAGGCCGTGCTTGGCCGCAAAGATTTCCAGCTCGGGACGGCGCGCCATCGAGCCATCCTCGTGCAGCACCTCGATCAGCACCGCCGCCGGCTCCAGTCCGGCCAGCGCGGCCAGATCGCAACCTGCCTCGGTGTGACCGGCGCGGGTCAGCACACCGCCCGGCTGTGCGGTGAGCGGGAAGATGTGGCCAGGCTGGGACAGATCTTGCGGCTTCGCATCCGCCTTCACCGCCACCTGGATCGTGCGCGCGCGGTCGTGCGCGGAGATGCCGGTGGTAACGCCCTCGGCCGCCTCGATCGAGACGGTGAAGTTGGTGTGATAGGCCGACGTGTTGTCGCTGACCATCGGCCGCAGACCGAGTTGACGCGTGCGCTTCTCGGTCAGCGTGACGCAGACCAGCCCGCGCGCCTCGCGCACCATGAAGTTGATGTCCTCAGGCCGCACCATCTGCGCGGCCATCACCAGATCGCCTTCGTTTTCGCGGTC
Organism: Rhodanobacter sp.; assembly: GCA_035566635.1. Taxonomy (GTDB): domain Bacteria; phylum Pseudomonadota; class Gammaproteobacteria; order Xanthomonadales; family Rhodanobacteraceae; genus Rhodanobacter. Next base: position 42,624 of record DATMQY010000008.1, on the reverse strand, counting down.
CTCGTCATCCAGGATCACCACCATGCGACCGGCGCGGATGTCTTCGAGGATTTCGGGAATGGTGTTGAAAGGCATGGGCGTGTCCGTGTCTTTGAGTTGTGTACCCTCTCCCCTGAGGGAGAAGGATGTGTTAGTTCTAGGCGAATCCATGCTGCTTGAGAAACGCCTCATCCAGCCGTGGCGTTTCGCCGCCGGAAAGCAGCCGCTCGATATAGCGAGCCACCACGTCCACCTCGATGTTCACCGCGTCACCGACGCGACGCGCATGGAAAGCGGTGCGCTCGACCGTGTGCGGAATCAGGTTGACGCCGAAGCGGTGTCCCGCGACTTCGTTGACGGTGAGGCTGGTGCCGTCGATGCAGACCGAACCCTTCGCTGCGATATAGCGCGAGAGCGCAGCGGACACTTCGAACGTCCAGCGCAGCGAACGGCCGTCCGGGGTGATCGAGATCACCTTGCCGAGGCCGTCGATATGACCGGAAACCAGGTGGCCGCCAAGCCGGTCGGCCAGGCGTAGCGCCTTCTCCAGGTTCACCGGATCGCCCGCCTTCAGCTTGCCCAGCGAAGTGAGCGATAGCGTCTCGTTGGAGACATCCGCGCTGAAGCCGCGCGACTCCAGCGTCACTGCGGTGAGGCACACGCCGGACACGGCGATCGAGTCGCCCAGCTGTACGTCGGTGAGATCGAGGTCGGCCGTATCGACGGCCAGACGCACGTCGCCACCACGCGGTTCAAGCCGCGCGATGCGGCCAACAGACTGGATGATGCCGGTAAACATCAGCGCGCCTCCGGCAGGAGGGTGATGTCCCAAATGAACAGAGTGAATTTCATGAAACGTTTCCCGCGTTGAACAACAAGCGAAAAACGCCCCAAGGCATGAGGTCGACGCGCAGCCGCAAAGCCACGCATCCGACCGTCTTCTCTTTATCCGGACTGTGAGGAAACTGTCGCCAGCTTCCAACCGTCGGCTCCGGCATCTGACCGGATCTGCTGACCCCCGGCCTGTTCCATCTCGGATCGGGCCAGGGCGCTCGCGGGCTCGTTGTACGGCGTGAACCGATGCAACCTACCGCCGGTGGGGAATTTCGCCCCGCCCTGAAGACGCTATGTAGTGTTTGCCGGCAGAGCCGACTGGGGAATTCTAGCATCTTCGTCGCGGGTGCCGATTCGCGCAGCGTGCGCCGCGCAGGACGCTGCGTGTCTCACGCATGCCTGCCGTGGTCAGGCGCCATCCACGGCCAGCGCGGCCACCAGATGGTCGATGAGGCTGCGCATGGCTGGCGCGCGATCAGCGCCCGACAGCCACAGCAGATGGATCGGCGAGCTGGACAGCGACCACTGCGGCAGCACTTCGACCAGGCTGCCACAGTCGATCAGCGAATCGGCCATGTAGTCGCCCTGCAGGCCGATGCCGACGTCGGCCAGCAAGGCATCGCGCACGGCCTGCGCATCGTTACAGTTCAGCACCGGCTCGACGCGCACCGAGCGGCGTTGGCGCTGCCGGCTGAACTGCCACAGCGTACCGGTGCGCAGACCGCTGAAAGTGATGCAGCGATGCGCCTTCAGGTCAGCCGGATCGAGCAGCGGCGGTGCCGACGCCAGATACTCCGGCGACGCACACAGGTAGCGGCGCATCGTGCCGACCCGTCGCGCCACCAGCTGCGTATCGGCGAGCTTGCCCACCCGCACGGCCAGATCGACCTTCGCCGCAACCATGTCAACGTATGCATCGTCATAGGTCACCTCCAATCGCACCTGTGGATGCCTCCGCATGAACGCGGCGAGCAGCGGCGCGATGCGATGGCGGCCATAGTTCCCCGGCAGATGTACGCAAAGCCGCCCGGCCGGCTCACCGCCCGGCGGACGCAAATCGGCGGCCAGCTCACCGAGCACCGCCTCCAGCCGCCCGCAGTGCGCGAGCAGCTGCTCGCCACGAGCAGTCAGTGTCATCCGCCGCGTAGTGCGCAGGAACAGTTTGCCGCCCACGACCTGTTCCAGCGCGGCGATGCGCCGACTCAGCACCGACGGCGTGCAGCCCACCTCGCGCGCTGCCTGCGAGAAATTCAGCCGGCGCGCAGCCGACGCAAAGCCGCGCAGCTCGCGCAGACGGGTCGGTGTGAGTTCGAACGATTGATTCATGTAATGAACAAAAGAAATGCCATTTGTGTGGATTATCTTTCATCGCTGGCGGGATGACCATGGTGCCATTCCACCTCCGGAGCATCGCCATGCGTAGCCTGCAACTCACCGCGCTCGACCTCGATCACCTGCAAATGACCAACCTGCCTGCCCCACGCCCCGGCCCGACCGAGGTGCTGGTACGGATGGAGGCAGCCTCGCTCAATTTTCGCGATCACATGCTGGTGACCGGCAGCCTGTATCGCGGCGTGACGCTGCCGATCGTGCCTGTCTCCGACGGCGCCGGCACCGTGCTGGAGGTTGGCAGCGCCGTCAGCCGCTTCAAGCCGGGCGATCATGTCACCACTTTCTACAAGTCGCGCTGGATCGCCGGCGCGATGCGGCCGGAATGGGAGGGCGCGGAGATCGGCGGCCCGTACGACGGCGTGATGCGCGAGCTGGCCTGCTTCGATCAGTACTCGCTGGCGCGCGCGCCGGCGCACCTGTCCAGCGTGCAAGCTGCCGCCCTGCCGATTGCCGCGCTCACCGCTTGGCAGACGCTGGAACTGGCCCACGTCACCACCGGCCAGACCGTGCTGACGCTGGGCACCGGCGGCGTCTCGCTGTTCGCGCTGCAGTTCGCCAAATTGCGCGGCGCACGGGTGATCCTGCTTTCGTCAAACGACGACAAACTCGACCGCGCTAAGGCGCTCGGCGCCGACATCGGCATCAACTACGTAAAGCACCCGCAGTGGGGTGCCCTCGTGCGCGAGGCCACCGGCGGCACCGGCGTCGATGCGGTGATCGAGACGGTGGGCGGCGCCACGCTCGCGCAGTCGCTGGACGCGGTGCGCATGCACGGCTTCGTCGGGCTGGTGGGCTTCATGGGCGGGTTGGACGCCAACTTGCCGCTGAGCAAGGCGATCCTCAAGCGCGTACACCTGCAAGGCATCTCGGTGGCATCGCTGGAGGAACACGAGCGCATGGTCGCGGCGATCGTGGCTTCCGGCATGGAGCCGGTCATCGATCGCGTGTTCGGCTTCGATCAGCTGCGCGAGGCCTTCGAGCATCTCGCCACCGGCCGGCACTTCGGCAAGATCGGTATCGACTTCGCGCAATGAAACCCGGTGCGTCCGCTTCAGATCGGACGCAAACGCAGGCGCCAGTCACTGCCGATCGTGCGCTGCTCGATGGTACGCAGCTGCCAGCGGTCGGCCAGGTCGGTCAATATGGGCAACTTCAACAGCGGTCGGCCGTCGTCGCCCAGCAGCAGCGGCGCGATGTACAGCAACAGTTCGTCGACCAGACCGGCGGCAAACAATGCACCGCACAGGGTTGGCCCAGCTTCCACATGCACTTCGTTGCAGCCGCGTCTGGCGAGATCTTCAAGTACTGCGCACAGATCGATCTTGCCGGCCACTTCGGCTGCGCGAACGCATTCCACAAACTCGAACGTATTACGGCTGCCAATTGCGCCGAACTGGCAATAGACCAGCGTCGGTACCGAGCCGTCCAGCACATGGCTGTTCGCTGACGTGCGTAGCTGGCTGTCAAGTATCACGCGTAGCGGTCTGAAGCCCACTTCCCCGGCGGCGTCGGAGGAGTGGGCGTTTGAAGCCAGCCGCACGGTGAGTCGCGGATTGTCCGCCTGCACGGTTCCACTGCCGCTGAGGATCGCCGAGCTGCGCGCGCGCCAGCGCTGCACGTCGGCGCGCGCGGCTTCACCGGTGATCCATGTCGATTCGCCATTCGCCAGTGCGGTGCGACCGTCGAGGCTCATCGCCAGTTTCACCCGCACGAACGGACGGCTGCGCTCGATCCGGCTGAAGAAGCCGACGTTCAACTCACGCGCCGCTTCGCGCATCAGACCGACGTCGACCGCGATGCCGGCGGCACGCAACCTGGCGATGCCACGACCATCGACTTGCGGAAACGGATCTTCTGCCGCCATGACGACACGCGCCACACCCGCCGCGATCAGTGCCTCCGCACATGGCGGCGTGCGCCCATGATGTGCGCACGGTTCCAGCGTGACGTAGGCCGTGGCGCCGTGCGCGCGCGCGCCGGCTTCGCGCAACGCGTACACCTCGGCATGCGGCTCGCCGGCGCGCTGATGGAAGCCTGTACCGACAACCTCATCGCCATGTGCAATGACGCAACCGACGCGCGGATTCGGCTGTGTCGTATAGAGGCCACGCTCGGCCAGACGCAGGGCGTGCGCCATGTGCTCGTGATCGAGTGCGCTGAAAGATGGCAGGGTCGTGGGCATGCGCAACATTCTGGCAGATGCGCCCGGTCGCGGTGACGCCGCAGGAATCAGTTCTTCTTGCCGCGCCTGACGTCACCTTCACCAAGCAGCGAAAGCTGCAGGTTCTCCAGCCCCGGCAGATCGCGTTCCAGCTTCTCGATCTCCTCGCGGAACGCCTGCACGTCCTCGAACTTGCGGTAGACCGAGGCGAAGCGAACGTAGGCGACCTGATCGAGATTTTTCAACTCGCGCATCACCAGTTCGCCGAGCTGACGTGACGGCACTTCACGCTCACCGCTGCGGCGCAGGTCGTTGATGATGGCGCGCACAGAGACATCCACGTTTTCGCTGGCGACCGGCCGTTTCTGCAGCGCACGCTCGAAACTCACCCGCAACTTGCGCTCGTCGAACACCTCGCGCCGCTCACCGCTCTTCACGATCGTCGGCAGCTTCAGCTCGGCCGTCTCGAACGTGTTGAAGCGCTCGCCACACTGCGGGCACTCGCGCCGACGACGCACGGTGCTGCCGTCCTCAGTCAGGCGCGAGTCAATCACGCGAGTATCTTCGTGCTGGCAGAAGGGGCAGTGCATGCTCAGTAAGTGTCGATCATCGTCTGCACGAAAGCACGCACCACCGGCGGCAACCGGCCATTTAGCGCGCCCCGCTCGTGCTGGAACAGCGTGGCGACGAAGAACGGATGACCGTCCAGTTCGACACCACGCACGTCGCCGGCATCATCCACGGCACTGATTCGCAGCGGGCCGTCGGCGAGTGCATGACGAAAATCGGGACTCAGGCCGTAATTACAGTGATAACCCTCGACGATCGAGGCGGTGCCATAAGCCCGCGCCAATCGCGAACCAGCAACCAACTGCACCGCATCGGTCACCTCGACCAGCGAGCACAGCAGCGGCACGATCACCTGACGCTGCGCGTGCGGTGCCGTCTCGGCATGCTCGGCGTCGATCCAGCCCAGCACATTGCGTGCATATTCGATCACCGCATGCTGGAAACCGCCGCAGGTGCCCAGGAACGGAACATGCCGCTCGCGCGCCACACGGATCGCCGTGAGCGCACCCTCCATGCTGCGATACGGACTGGCCGGCACACACCAGAGGCCATCGAACTCCGCCAGCGCGGCACCGTCATCAACCTGATCGGTCGGCACCCAGATCGGTTCGATCGCCACACCACAGGCATCGGCCGCCATTCCCAATGCCAGCGGAATGGCGCGATGGGCAACCACATCATCGTTGCGGTCGCCGATCAGTCCAATCTGCAATGCATGCATACCAGTGGGCTCAGCCGTAAACCGGATACTTCTTGCACTGCGCCGTGACGCCATCGCGTACCTTCGCGATCACCGCCTCGTCGCCCGGCGCATCCAGCACGTCGCAGATCCAGTTCGTCAACTCGATGCAATCCGCTTCCAGATAGCCGCGGGTGGTGACGGCCGGGGTGCCAACGCGAAGACCGGAGGTGACGAAGGGTTTGCGCGGATCGTTCGGCACCGCGTTCTTGTTGACCGTGATGTGCGCCTTGCCGAGCGCCTCTTCCGCGTCCTTGCCGGTCACATCCTTGCCGATCATGTCGACCAGCATCAGATGGTTCTCGGTGCCGCCGGAGACGATCTTGTAGCCGCGCGCGATGAAGGTCCTCGCCATCGCCTTGGCGTTCTTCACCACCTGCGCCTGATAGGCCTTGAACTCGGGTTCCAGCGCTTCCTTGAACGCAACTGCCTTGGCTGCGATCACATGCATCAGCGGGCCGCCCTGGATACCGGGGAACACGATCGACTGCAGCTTCTTCTCGATCTCCTCACCCGCGTCCTTGGCCACGATGATGCCGCCGCGCGGACCGCGCAGGGTCTTGTGGGTGGTCGAGGTGACCACGTGCGCATGCGGCAGCGGGCTCGGATACACGCCAGCAGCGATCAGGCCGGCGACGTGCGCCATGTCGACGAAGAACAGCGCGCCAACCGAGTCGGCGATCTGGCGCATGCGCGCCCAGTCCACTACCTGCGAATACGCGCTGAAGCCGCCGACCAGCATCTTCGGCTTATGCTCGGTAGCAAGGCGCTGCACTTCGTCATAGTCGATCAAGCCTTCGGCATCGACGCCGTACTGCACCGCGTTGAACAGCTTGCCGCTGATGTTGACCTTGGCGCCGTGAGTGAGATGACCGCCATGCGCGAGGCTCATGCCGAGAATCGTGTCACCCGGCTGCAGCAACGCCAGATACACCGCCTGGTTTGCCTGCGAGCCGGAATGCGGCTGCACGTTCGCGTAGTTAGCGCCGAACAGCTGCTTCAGGCGCTCGATCGCCAGCTTCTCGGCAATGTCGACGTACTCGCAGCCACCGTAGTAGCGCTTGCCCGGATAGCCTTCGGCGTACTTGTTGGTGAGCTTGGAACCTTGCGCTTCCATCACCCGCGGGCTGGCGTAGTTCTCCGAAGCGATCAGTTCGACGTGATCTTCCTGGCGCTGACCTTCATCGGCAATGGCCTTGGCCAGTTCATCGTCATAACCGGCGATCGTGCAGTTCTTCGGAAACATTCTGGCCTCATGGGGTGGCAAGCGGGATTCGAACGGGAAAGTGTAGTCGCCACGGGCTCTGACAGCCACCTTTGGACACTTGCATATCTATTTCGTACAACGTACCGTACGTCGCACGCAACCAATCCCGACGGACTCTTGCCATGCCGACCAACCTTCCGGACTCCACGGCGCGCGCCATGTATTCCGCACGCCTGTTTCGCTGGCTCGTAACGGCGCTGTTTCTGCTGGCCCCGCTGGGGCTGGCTGCCCAGCCGGCCACCGGGGTCGGCATGACATCCATCCGCATCCCGGATCCGGTCAGTGGAGGGCAGACCGACGGTTACGTGTTTTATCCCTCGGCGCAGCCGGTCCACGGCACCGTCGCGATCGGTCCCTATAACGTGGCGGCAACGCCCGACGCCCAACCCATCCCCGGCGCCAAGCCGCTGGTGGTGATCTCGCATGGCAACGGCGGCAGCCGCCTGGGCCATCATGATCTGGCCACCTACCTGGCCAGCCATGGCTTCATCGTGGCCACCCTCAACCACCCGAAAGACGATTTCCTGGACACCAGCGGCGCGGGCCATGCCGAGGTCCTCGCCGGTCGCCCGCTGCAGGTACAGGCGACCATCACCCTGCTGCTCAACGATCCACGCTGGAAAGGCGTGATCGATGCCGATCGCATCGGCGTAGCCGGCTTCTCGGCTGGCGGCTATACCAGTCTGATGCTGCTGGGTGCACGGCCCAAGTTCGACCGCTTCATCGATTTCTGCAATCGCCATCCGGAAGACCGGGACGTATGCGGCACCCGCGACAAGCTGGAAGCCGTACTCGCCAAACAGGGAAAGACCATCAAGGATTTCCTCGACGGCGAGCAGGCCAGAATGGGGCGCTGGGGCGATACCGCCGATCCGCGCGTGAAGGCCGCCTTCGTGATGGCCCCGCTGAGCCTGATATTCGACACGCAAGGCCTCGCGCCGATCCATGCGCCGGTGTTCCTGTACTACGGCCAGGACGATCATGTGTTGCCGCCACCCGACAACGCCCGGCATATTCGCCCGCTGATCGCGAGCCTGACCACGGTGAAGGAAGTGCCCAAGGCCGACCACTGGGTCTTCATCACCCCGTGCTCGCCCGAACTGGCCAGGGAAGCAGCGAGAATCTGCAGCGATCCGCCTGGCGTGGACCGCCTGAAGGTGCACGCACGGATCAACGCCGATGCGCTGGCGTTCTTCCGCAAGGCACTCGCCGTGGCATCGCACTGATGCCCAAGGCACTCAGCGAGGAGGCAACCGAGGCGTTCCGCGAACGCATCTGCCAGGCGGCCGCACGACTGTACGTGGAGGAAGGCCCGGCGGCGGTCACCATGCGCCGCATCGCCGCCGACATCGGCTGCGGCACCATGACGGCTTATCGCTACTTCGCCAACAAGGAGCAGATCATCACCGCAGTGCGCACGCGCGGCCTGCATCGTTTTTCCGAAGCGCTGGAACGCGCGCTGGAAACGCCCGGCGACGGGCGCGTGCGCAGTCGGGCGGTACGCGATGCATACATCGCGTTCGCCCGCGCCGACACGGCGACTTACCGGCTGATGTTCGAGTATCCGGAAACCAACCGCGACGATCCGGCCTATCGCGAGGCCCATGAGCGCATGTGGCGGACCGTCGCCGCTCACGTCGAGGTGCTGATTGCCGAAGGCGCGGTGGCGGCCGATGCACCGCTCCTCGGCCACCAGATCTGGGCAGCGCTGCATGGCGCGGTGATGCTGGAAATCGCCGGGCTGCTGCCGCCGGGCCATGACGCCGCATCGCTGCATACACGCACCGCGGGCACCCTGTTCGATGCAGCCAGACCAGGGGCCGTCGATCACTGATCGACGCGAGCCCTGCGCCGCATGGCATGCGCATGCATGGCGGCCACCATCACGTAGCTGATGATCATCAACAGCAGCCACGCACCCAGTTTGCCGACCGGCACCATGCTCCACGCATGCCGCTGTGCCGGGTAGAGCCATGCCCTGCTGTACGTGCCGACGTTCTCCGCCAGCCAGATGAAAGACGCCACCAACACGAAACCCAGCAGCAGTGGCATGCGTCGATGCACGCGGCGGATGCGGTAGTGCACCCAGGTGCGGCCGAACATCATCGCGATCGCGACAAACAGCAACGGCCGCACGTCCGGCAGATAGTGATGGCTGAAGAAATTGATGTAGATCGCCAGCGACAACACGATCAGCGCCCATAACGGCGGGTGCCGGGTGAAGCGAAAATCGAACAGCCGCCAGGCCCGGGCGATATAGCTGCCGATCGATGCATACATGAAGCCGCTGAACAGCGGCACGCCGCCCAGGCGCAGCAGCGAGGCCTCGGGATAGCTCCACGAACCCATTGCGGTCTTGAACAGCTCCATCAGCGTGCCGACCACGTGAAACAGCAGGATCACCTTTGCCTCTTCCCTACTTTCCAGCCGCAGCGCGAGCAGGCCAAACTGAATCGCGATGGCGGCGAGCGTGAGGAAATCGTAGCGGGCCAGCGGCGCTGTCGCCGGGTACCAACGCCACGTGGCCAACAGTAACGCCACCATCAATCCACCGAACAGGCAGGCTGATGCCTGCTTCACGCCGAAACAGACCAGCTCGTGCATGACCATAGCCCAGCGTCCATGAGCCCGCAGCTGCCGCGCGATGCGTTGATCCAGCCCGATCAGGCGGCGCATCAGCACCGTCGTCGGCCATGCGATTGGCCTCACCCTCATCGTCCATTCCCGGTGCGCTGCAAGGCTCTGAAGGGTGACAGCCTGTTCTGGCACCACACGTGCCGGAATGTGACTTGGCGCAGGCATCCGAAGCAGAGTTGCGGATGTCAGCTGGCCTCCGTCATCAAGCGGGCGCACCATGCGCCCTTTCCCTTTCAGGCAGGTCATTCCGATGAAACAACGCACCCTCGGCCGCGACGGCTTTCCGGTCTCCGCCCTCGGCCTGGGCTGCATGGGCATGTCGGACATGTACGGCGCCACCGAACGCAGCGAGAGCATCGCCACCGTGCATGCAGCGCTGAATGCCGGCATCAATCTGCTCGACACCGGCGACTTCTATGGCACGGGCCATAACGAGATGCTGCTGGGTGAGGCATTGGCCGGACGGCCACGCGACAGCTACCGGCTCAGTGTGAAATTCGGCGTCCAGCGCGGGCCAGATGGCGCGTGGCTCGGTTACGACGCGCGTCCGGCGGCGCTGAAGGCCGCTCTGGCCTATTCGCTGAGGCGCCTGCGTACCGATTACATCGACGTCTATCGCCCGGCCCGGCTGGACCCGAACGTACCAATCGAAGAGACGGTTGGCGCAATTGGCGAGCTGATCCAGGCTGGCTACGTGCGCCGGCTCGGCCTGTCCGAGGTGAGCGCATCGACAATCCGACGCGCTCAGGCGGTAGTGCCGGTAGCTGACCTGCAGATCGAGTATTCGCTGATCTCGCGCGGTATCGAACAGGCCATCCTGCCAGCCTGCCGTGAGCTGGGTATCGGCATCACCGCCTACGGCGTACTGGCGCGCGGTCTCATCAGCGGACACTGGACGAAGGATCGCCGCAGCAGCGGACACGATTTCCGCACCCAATCGCCACGCTTCCAGGGCGAGAACCTTGACCACAACCTGGCTCTGGTCGAGTTACTGCGCGGGCTGGCCGAGGCCCGCAGGGTCAGCGTGGCGCAGTTGGCGATCGCCTGGGCGCTGGCCCGCGGCGAAGACGTTGTGCCGCTGGTCGGCGCACGCACCCGCCCACGGCTGACCGAGGCGCTGGGCGCACTGGACATCACCCTGAGTGCGGACGACCTCGCCACGATCGAGCGTACCGTGCCACCCGGTGCCGCCGCCGGCGAGCGTTACAACACCCGGGGCATGGCCTCGCTGGATAGCGAACGCGGTTGATCGAGACGACGTCATCGAAGCGGCGCCCCGAACCGCTATAATGTGCGGTTTGACGAATTCCCTTTCCCGTGCCGGCCTCACCGAGGCGACGCGGCGCACGCCTTCGGAGGTTCCATGCAGTACATCTACACCATGAACGGGGTCAGCAAGATCGTCCCGCCGAAGCGCCAGATCATCAAGGACATCTCGCTGTCCTTCTTCCCCGGCGCCAAAATCGGTCTGCTCGGCGTCAACGGCGCGGGCAAGTCCACCGTGCTGAAGATCATGGCCGGTGTGGACACCGACTTCCAGGGCGAGGCGCGCGCGCAGCCGGGCACCAAGATCGGTTACCTGGCGCAGGAGCCGCAGCTCGATCCCGAGAAAACCGTGCGCGAGGCTGTCGAGGAAGGCGTGTCGGAAATCCTCGACGCGCAGAAGCGTCTGGAGGAAGTCTATGCCGCCTACGCCGAGGAAGGTGCCGATTTCGACAAGCTCGCGATCGAACAGCAGAAGCTGGAAAACCTGCTCGCCGCGAACGACGCGCATGCGCTGGAGCGCCAGCTGGAAGTCGCCGCCGATGCGCTGCGCTTGCCGCCGTGGGACGCCAAGATCGGGCCGTTGTCCGGTGGCGAGAAGCGCCGCGTGGCGCTGTGCCGCCTGCTGCTGTCCAAGCCGGACATGCTGCTGCTCGACGAACCGACCAACCATCTGGATGCGGAGTCGGTCGACTGGCTGGAGCAGTTCCTGCACGACTATCCCGGCACCGTGGTCGCGGTCACCCATGATCGCTACTTCCTCGACAACGCGGCCGAGTGGATCCTCGAACTCGATCGCGGCCGCGGCATTCCGTGGAAGGGCAACTACACCGAATGGCTGGAACAGAAAGGCGAGCGTCTGGCCCGCGAAGAAGCCGCCGAGAAGGGTCGCCAGAAGGCGCTCGCACGCGAGCTGGAGTGGGTGCGTTCGGCCGCCAAGGGCCGCCAGTCCAAGGGCAAGGCGCGCATCAATCGTTTCGAGGAACTGAACTCGGTCGAGTACCAGAAGCGCAACGAAACGAACGAACTGTATATCCCGCCAGGTGAGCGCCTCGGCCAGGAAGTGATCGAGTTCAAGAACGTCAGCAAGTCGTTCGGCGATCGCCTGCTGATTGACGACCTTTCGTTCAAAGTGCCGCCGGGCGCGATCGTCGGCGTGATCGGCCCGAACGGCGCCGGCAAATCCACCTTGATGAAACTGATCACCGGCAAGGAGACGCCGGACACAGGCGAAGTGAAGCTCGGCCACACCGTGCAGCTGGCCTATGTCGACCAGTCGCGCGACAACCTCGATGCCAAGAAGAACGTGTGGCAGGAAGTGTCTGGCGGTGCCGACATCATCACCATCGGCCGCTACGAGCTGCAGTCGCGCGCGTACATCGGTCGATTCAACTTCAAGGGCACCGACCAGCAGAAGCTGGTGGGCTCGCTCTCCGGCGGTGAGCGCGGTCGCCTGCATCTGGCCAAGACGCTGATGCAGGGCGGCAACGTGCTGCTGCTCGATGAGCCGTCCAACGACCTGGACGTCGAGACGCTGCGCGCGCTGGAAGACGCGATGCTGGAGTTCCCCGGCTGCGCGATGGTGATTTCGCATGATCGCTGGTTCCTCGACCGCATCGCCACGCACATCATCGCGTTCGAAGGCGATTCGCACGTCGAGTTCTTCCCCGGCAACTACAACGAGTATGAGGCCGACAAGAAGCGCCGCCTCGGCGAGGAAGGCGCACGCCCGCATCGCGTGAAGTACAAGAAGCTGGCGTAACCGCAACCAGGCAAGGTCATTCCGGCGCAAGCCGGAATGACGGCAAAGATCACCGGAGATCACGATGCATTTCATGCAAGCACTGCAACAAGCATGGGCCGGCAACAACTCGCTGGTCTGCGTCGGTCTCGATCCGGAACCCTCCAAATTTCCCGCGCATCTGCGCGGCAATCCGGATGCGGTCTTCGAGTTCTGCAGCGCCATCGTCGATGCCACCGCTGATCTGGTCTGCACGTACAAGCCGCAGATCGCCCACTTCGCCGCATTACGTGCCGAAGATGCATTGGAGCGGCTGATCGCGCATATCCACGCAAAACATCCGGGCGTTCCGGTGATCCTCGACGCCAAGCGTGGCGACATCGGCAGTACCGCGCAGCATTACGTCAGCGAAGCGTTCGACCGCTATCAGGCCGACGCGGTGACGTTGAATCCGTACCTCGGCCGCGACTCCGTCCAACCCTTCCTCGATCGCGCCGACAAGGGCGTAATCCTGCTCTGCCACACCTCCAACCCCGGTGCTGCCGACCTGCAGGATCTGGATGTAGGCGGAAAACCGCTCTATCAGCATGTGGCGCAGTTCGTCGCACGCGACTGGAATACAAACGGCAACTGCGCACTAGTCACTGGCGCCACCTGGCCGGAACAACTTCGCGAAGTACGCGCGCTGGTCGGCGACATACCGCTGTTGGTGCCCGGCATCGGTGCGCAGGGTGGCGACGTGGAAGCGGTAGTGCGAAACGGTCGCCGTGCCGATGGCCGTGGCCTGCTGATCAGCTCGTCACGCGCGATCCTCTACGCCGGCAATGGCGAGGATTACGCGCAGGCCGCACGTGCTGCGACACAAGAACTGCGCGACACGATCAACCGCTATCGCTGATAGTCGCCCGCTTTACTCGCCAAACCTGTCGCGACATAGTCGATCCTCAGAGCCTCTGAGGACGCCGCATGCGCACCCCGATCAAAAACGACCGGCCCATCGATCATGCACGTCGCCGCCTGCTGCAGGCGACCGGCCTGTCACTCGCGGCGATGGTCTGCCCTTTCCCGCTGTTCGCACGTGATAGTGCACCTGCATCGCGCTCCCGCCTGATCCTGCTCGGCACGGCCGGTGGCCCGACGCCCAAGGCGAATCGCTCCGCGCCAGCGAACGTCATCGTAGTCGATGGCGTGATCTACGTGATCGACTCCGGCAACGGCATAGCGCGACAGATGGTGAAGGCGGGACTCGATCTCGGGGCGATCCGAAACGTGTTCCTCACGCACCAGCATTCCGACCACAACGCTGATTACGGCAACCTGTTGCTGCTGGCCTGGGCCGGACCGCTGCGCAACCGGGTCGATACCTGGGGACCGCCGCCGCTAGTGGAGATGACGCGACTGTTCCTGGAGATGAACGACTACGACATACGTACACGGATCGCCGACGAGGGACGACCACCATTGGCGCCGTTGATCGTGCCACACGAACTGACCGCAGCGGGCGTGGTGATGCAGGACGCCCGGGTAAAGGTCACCTCCACACTGGTACAGCATCCGCCGGTCACGCCCGCCTTTGCCTACCGCTTCGACTGCCCCGACCGCTCCATCGTGTTCTCCGGCGACACGCGGCCATCCGAAAATTTGGTGGCGCTCGCGCATGGCGCCGACGTGCTGGTACACGAGGTGATGTACCTGCAAGCACTGGACAAGCTGATCGCCACCGAGCCGAACGCCAGGCGCCTGCGCGAACACTTGCTGGCCAGCCACACCACCACGGAGCAGGTGGGCCGCATTGCCACCGCGGCCGGGGTGAAGACGCTGGTGCTTTCGCACTTCGTCCCCGGCGGTTACCCGCCGATTCCGGATGACGTGTGGCGCGATGCAGTGGCGCCGCACTTCAAGGGGCGCCTGATCGTGGGGCACGACCTGCTGGAAATCTGAAGCGATGGTGCGCAAAGGCTACATCAGCAACGACAGCGGCCTGCTGATCAGCTCCTCACGTGCGACTCTCCATGCCGACAACGTCGATGATTTCGCCGAAGCCGCGCGGGACTCAACACAGGAATTACGCGACACGATCAATCGATACCGGCACGGCTGAGTGTCTTGCGCGCCAGACAGCCGCGCAAAACCATTACCCCGCCGCCATCTTCGCTGCCTGCAGCATCTTCGCCTTCAGATCCAGCGCATCAGCTGCATCCAGCAACGCGCGTGCGAAGCTGCGCACTTCGGCCGGACGCAGCGCATACCAGTTTCCCGTCTTGCTGGTTTCAGGCACATTCCGACCCGCACGCGATACACAATGCGGCCGAAAAATCACCATGCCGGTGAGCGATTCCGAACTGATGTCCGCTGAAACAATCTGCATGTGTGTTTCGTCTTCTTTCTTCACCGAACTTCTCCCGGGCGTATAGCCGCCCTCGTGCAGCTTACGCTACCGGGAGTTCAACCGTTGTTGGATGCGCTGCCATCGGCTCGATGCGCGTCGGTTTTGTCAGTCGTCGACGCAGCCAGCGCTCGCATGGCGTCGACAGCCAGCGCTCCACCGCTGCACCGAGCAACCAGCACAACGGCAGCGCCAGCAGATACCACAGCAAGCCCCACCGGACATCGGCGCCGCTGAGCTTGAACAGTCGCACCACCGCGAACACCACGAACATGTGACTGAGGTAGATCTCGTAGCTCAGGCGTCCCCATGAGCGCAACCAGCCCAGTCCACGCATGGGCTGCCAATGGCCGCGCGATTGCCGTTGCTGGCTGGCGAGCAGCAGACACAGTGTCGACACGGTCAGCACCAGCAGGTAGCCGTCGTGCAGCGAGTGCCACAGTGCGGCGCCGTCCAGCATGACTGCCACCAACCCAAGCGCCCCGAGCCAGCCCAGCAAGTTGACCGTGCGGCGCGGCGCCTGCCAGCGCGATGTCAGCAAGGCGCCGAGCACGCCGACAGCGATCGCCGCCATGCCCGGCAGATAAGCCTTTTCCTGCCATATTTCATTGCCGCTCAAGGCGGCATGGGTCCATGGCATCGACAGCGCGAGCAACGCGAGCATCGGCACCAACACCCAGCGTCGCCGCGTGAGCAGGCACACCAGCGGAAAGCCGAGGTAGAACACCTCCTCGATCGACAGCGACCACAGCACGTCCCAGTTGCCCGGCAGATAACCTGTCTGTCCCTCGTACCAGTTCAGATGCAGGCCGAGCGCCGCGATGATCGCGCGCGGCAGCGACTGGCCCGCGCGAGTGATCGTGTAGTCCGGCATGCCCAGCAGATGCAGCATGCTGAGCACGGCCACCAGCATCAGCAGGCACGGCACGATGCGGGCGAAACGCCGCGCATAGAACGCCTGCATGTCGATCCGTTCGAGGCTGCCCCATCGGCGCAGCGCGTTGCCTGCGATCAGGAACCCCGAGATCACGAAGAACACGAACACCGCTTCGTAACCGTTGTAGTTCAGCCGGCTCAGCAACCACGTCGGCAACACGTCGGCCAGCGCGGTTTTCTTCAGCGGAATGCGCAGGCCGATGTGATTGAACACCACCAGCACGATCGCCAGTCCGCGCAGCAGGTCGATACCAGGGTTGCGGATTTCGCCACCGTCCGCTGCAGCCAATACCGGCACCTGCCTCATCGGAAACGCCGCTCCTGTCGTGAAAAGACGATAGTGGATCGGCGGCACGCGTCCGACAAGCACCATGCGCTCATCCCGGAGGCTCTACCGCCCAGCGCGCCGCCACGAAATCGATGAAGGCACGCGTTCGCGCGGGAAGCTGCCTGCCCGGTGGCCACACGATGTGAACCGCCTGCGCCGGCAGCTGCCAGTCGTCCAGCACGGTTTCGAGCAGGCCACGATCAAGCAGGCCGCGTACCTGCCACAGTGACGCCACGCCGATGCCCAGCCCCGCCATCACGGCCGCATTGCAGGCCGCCGCGTTGTCGGCACTGAAGCGGCCGTGCACTTCCACCTGTTGCCGCCGCTTGTTCCGGCGGTAACTCCAGCGCTGCGCGGCATCGACGGAACGGCGCACGATGCACTCGTGCCGACGTAGATCGGCAGGCGTCTGCGGACGGCCATGCCGGGCAAAGTAGCCTGGCGTCCCCACCGTCACGACGCGCAGCATGCCGAGCTGGCGTGCATGCAGGCGGCTGTCGGGCAGCTCGCCAAGCCGCACGGCGGCATCCAGCTTGTCGCGCTGCAAGTCGGCGCGATGATCGGCCACCACCAGCTCAACGTCGACGTCCGGGTAGCGCTCCATGAAGGCCGCCACCATCGGCACCAGATGCGGCGCACTGAACTGGGTGGAACCACCGATGCGCAGTACGCCGTCGATGCGGGCGCCGTGCTCGGCCAATTCCGAACGGGCCAGGTCGATGTCCGCCAATGCCGTCTTCAGGCGTGCGTGGAACACCAGCCCTGCTGCGCTTGGCTGTGCCTGACGCGTGGTGCGCTGGATCAGCTCCACACCCAGCTCGTTCTCCAGCGCCGCCAGCGCACGGCTCACCGCCTGCAGCGAGCGGTGCAGATGACGCGCAGCGGCGCTGAGGTTGCCCTGCTCCACCACAGCGATGAAAACCCGATAGTCGTCCAGGCTGGCCATTCCAGATTATCCCGTTAAGTGAGATGATCCATCCATTCTATTGCGTATTCTCCCGCAATCGTTTGCACCCAAAAATCTCTGAAACAGGTCACGCCGGCCTGGATTTTCGGAGATGCTCCATGCCCGTCTTGCTTCCCTCGGCCATCGACGGCCACAAAACCGGTTTCGATCCCGCGCAGCCGCTGGCGGCTCTGCCCGCGTTCTACCGCCGCATCGATGGCGCATGGCGGCAGGTGCATCATCGCGGCTCGTTCGATGATCCGGGGCTGCTCGTCGCCTACCGCGAGACCGTGCGATGAGCGGGCCAGTCGAAGCGGTTGTGCCGGTGCAGCTGTTTGCGCTGGCGACCGGCGTGATCGTGGTGAGCCTGTACCTGCCTCAGCCACTAGTGGGATTGATCGGCGCCTCGCTGGCGCTGTCGCCAGCGGCGGCCGGCTTGGTCAGCACGCTGATCCTGGCCGGCTACGCAACGGGATTGTTCCTGCTGGTGCCGTTGTGCGACCTGGTCGAGAACCGCCGGCTGATTCTCGCCACGCTGGCGACCAATGCCGCGGCACTCGCCGTCGCGGCGTGCCCGATCGCACCGGCGGGGTTTCTCGCCATCAGCTTCGTGGTCGGCCTGACCACCTGTTCGATTCAGATGCTGGTGCCACTGGCCGCGGCAATGACAGTGGAAGAACAGCGCGGCCGCGTGATCGGAAACATCATGAGCGGCCTGCTGCTTGGCGCGATGTTGTCGCGGCCGCTGGCCAGCCTGGTGGCGGAGCGCTTCGGCTGGCGTGCCGCCTATGCCCTGCTCGCTACCGCCATCGCGCTGCTCGGCAGCATGCTGGCATTCCGCCTACCGCGCCGACAGCCGCCGAAAGCGAGCCCCTATCTCGCCTTGGTCGGTTCGATGGCCACGCTGTGGCGCGAGGAGCCGATACTGCGCCGCCGTGCGCTCTCGGCGGCATCGAGCTTCGCCGCATTCAATGCGTTCTGGAGCCTGGTCGCGCTGCCGCTGGCCGCACCGCCATTCGGTTTCGGTGCCGTCGGCATCGCTTTGTTCGCGTTGGCCGGTGTCAGCGGCGCGATCAGTGCGCCCATCGCCGGCCGGCTCGGCGACGCCGGCAAGGCCAGGACCGCAACGCGCTTCGCCCACATGATCCTCATCGTGGCGATGTTGCTGGCCGGTGTCGCCGGCAGTTCCTGGGGAGCGTCTTTGCTACCGCGCGCCGCGCTAATCACCGCGATGGGAGTGGCGGCGATCCTGCTCGACGCCGGCACGATCGCCGACCAGGCGCTGGGCCGGCATGCCGTGAACCTGCTGCGAGCGGAGGCGCGCGGCCGCATCAACGGGTTGTATACCGGCGTCTTCTTCATCGGCGGCGCGATCGGCTCGGCCGTGGCTGGCATGGCCTGGGCGTGGGCTGGCTGGATCGGCGTGTGCACGGTAGGCACGCTGGGCGGACTGGCAGCACTGGCGCTCGACCTGCGCGACGATGCGACCACGCGCGTCGCCAACATGACATCTGTGCGGGCCTGCGATTGATCCGTCACCAAATGCGCAGTATCCACAGCGCAGGGGGAAGGCTTAGTCCGGCTGGATCTGCACGCCACGCCAGAACGCCACGCGATCCTTGATCTGCGCGGCAGCTTCCTTGGGCGCCGCGTAGTACCACGCGGCATCCTTGTTCACCGCATCACCGACCACCACGTCGTGATAGCTGGCCGTCCCCTTCCAGGGACAGACGGTGTGATGATCGCTGTCGCGAAAATATTCCCAGCTGATCGAATCAGGCGGGAAGTAGTGGTTGCCCTCGACCGCTACGGTGTCGTCGCTCTGCGCCAGCACCGTGCCTTGCCATATCGCGCGCATCAGTCGTCTCCGATGTCCTGCCCCGGAAACAGCACGTCGGTGTAGCCGAACTTGCTGAAGTCGGTGATGCGCGACGGGTACAGCCGACCGATCAGGTGATCGCATTCGTGCTGTACCACGCGGGCATGGAAGCCTTCGGCAGTACGCTCGATGCGCGCGCCCTGCGGGTCGATGCCTTCGTAGCGGATCAGCGAGTAGCGACTCACCGCACCGCGCAACCCGGGCACCGACAGACAGCCTTCCCAGCCCTCTTCCATGTCCTGCGACAGCGGCGTGATCACCGGGTTGAGCAGGATCGTGCGTGGTACCGCCGGCGCGTCGGGATAACGCTCGCTGCTGTCGAAGCCGAAGATCACCAGCTGCAGGTCGACGCCGACCTGTGGCGCGGCGAGACCGACACCATCGGCAGCGTGCATGGTGTCGAACATGTCGGCGATCAGCGCGTCGAGTTCCGCACTGCCGAACATCGCGTCGGGCACCAGCGGGGCGATGCGCAGCAAGCGCGGATCACCCATCTTCAGGATTTCGCGGATCATGTGGAGCCTCACAGTCGAACGTCATCGCCTTATGGATTGTGGTCGATGCGGACCAATGCAAGAGGTGCCAACGGACATTTCACCAGCAAAATGCCGAGCAAAGCGTCGTGCCAATTTGTCGTGCCAATTTGTTGAACCCGCAAGCGGGTTCAACCGCCGAACACCTTCTTCAGCAAATCGGTGGTGCGCGCGCCCGGATTGTGGCGGATCGACTGTTCCTGATCGCCGATCTCGGTGAATAGCCCGTCCAGCGTCTTCGACGTCACGTAGTTGTCCAGATCCAGCGGACTGCCACCGTTGCCCGCCTTGTGGCCACCGCCGAGCGAACCAAGCGAACCAAGCGCGCCAGCCAGTGCACCACCACCGCTGCCGGAGGTGAACGCTTTGTACTTCTGGGTGACGCCGACGCTGTCGGTGGCGTTGACCACGATCGGGTGGATGCGCGCGGTCAACGCATCACCGGCGACGCGGCGGAAGAAATCGGTGGCCGCATGATCACCGCCGGTGAGGATGCCGCGCGCATCATCCAACGTCATCTTGCGGATCGCGTCGCCGAAGATCTGCGCCACCTGCGGCACCGCCTTCTCCGCCGCGCGATTCATGCTCAGCTCGAATGCGTCGACCTTGGCACCCTGCCCCAGCTGCTTCGCCAGCTTGCCGGCCTGTTCGAGTTTTCCGGGCAGCGGGATGCGCACCTTGCTGTTGTTCCAGAAACCGCCATCGCGACCAAGACTGTTGATCGCATTGGTAGTGCCCTTGGCCAGCGCCTCCTTGAGACCGGAAGCGATGTCGCTGTCCGGCAGGTTGCTGCCGAGCGAGGAATTCGAACCAAGCGTCGACGACTTGACCTTGTTCAGCAGGTCCTTGAACTGACCGGAGCCGGCGGCAATCACCGGCAGCGTGGCAACAACGAGAGCAAGACCCAGCAGGCCATGGCGAACCGGAATACGCATGACAAAATCCTTGCAAGCAGTGAAGCAACCAGTGTACCCCGGCCGCAAACGTCAGGGCGGCCGTACGCGTTATTCGACCCATGGCTAATGCCGGCAGGCGCGTTTTGGCATTGACCCCCGCCGCGGACGAGGCGACCCTTGCGGCATTGCCAAGGAAAGCCACTCATGCAAGCTGTCATACCGAAGCCGAGTCCTGCAGCCAGAGTCCTGTGGGTCGCCATCGCCATCGTCGGCGCATTCTGTCTGGGCGTGGTCGCGCTGCGCCGCGGCGAGCCGATCAACGCGATCTGGCTGGTCGCCGCCTCGATCGCGACCTTCGTGATCGGTTACCGCTTCTACGGCAAGTTCATCGAGCATTCCGTGCTGAAACTGGACCCCACCCGCGCGCCGCCCTCGGTGCTGCGCAACGACGGCCTCGACTACGTACCTACCGATAAATGGGTGGTGTTCGGTCACCACTTCGCCGCGATTGCCGGTGCCGGTCCGCTGGTCGGTCCGGTGCTGGCCGCGCAGATGGGTTATCTGCCCGGCACGCTGTGGATACTGTTCGGCGTGGTGTTCGCCGGCGCGGTGCAGGACTTCATGATTCTCGGGCTTTCGCTGCGCCGCGATGGCCGCTCGCTCGGCCACATGCTGCGTGAGGAACTGGGACCGGTCGCCGGCGTGGTGGCGATGTTCGGCGTGCTGGTACTGATGATGATCGTGCTGGCGGTGCTGGCGCTGGTGGTGGTCAAGGCACTCACGCACAGCCCGTGGGGCACCTTCACCGTGGCCGCCACGATCCCGATTGCGCTGCTGATGGGTGTGTACCTGCGCTGGTTCCGCCCGGGCAGGATTCTGGAGGTTTCGATCATCGGCCTGGTCCTGCTCTTGGCCTCGATCGCGTTCGGCAAGAACGTGGCCGATTCGGCCGCGCTGGCGCCGCTGTTCGACTTCGACGCCAAGGCGCTGGCGTGGCTGCTGATCGCCTACGGCTTCTGCGCTTCGGTGCTGCCGGTGTGGCTGTTGCTGGCGCCGCGCGATTACCTCTCCACCTTTCTCAAGATCGGCACCATCGCGCTGCTGGCGCTGGCGATATTTCTGGCCGCGCCGACCCTGCAGATGCCGGCCGTGACCAGGTTCATCGACGGCAGCGGTCCGGTATTCCAGGGCAACCTGTTCCCGTTCCTGTTCATCACCATCGCCTGCGGCGCGGTATCCGGCTGGCATTCGATCATCGCCTCCGGTACCACGCCGAAGCTGCTCGCCAACGAGGGTCAGGCGCGACTGGTCGGCTACGGCGGCATGCTGATGGAAGCGTTCGTGGCGATCATGGCGCTGATCGCCGCCGCATCGCTGCACCCGGGCGTGTACTTCGCGATGAACTCGCCAGCCGCCATCGTCGGCAGCACCGTGCAGGATGCCGCCACCACGATCAGCCAGTGGGGCTTCGTGGTGACGCCGGACGAATTGCTGCAGACCGCGAAGAACATCGGCGAAACCAGCATCCTCGGCCGCGCCGGCGGTGCACCGACGCTGGCCGTGGGCATGGCGCAGCTGCTGCACAACATCATTCCCGGTGGCGGCATGATGGCGTTCTGGTATCACTACGCGATTCTGTTCGAAGCGCTGTTCATCCTCACCACGGTCGATGCCGGCACCCGCGTCGGTCGCTTCATGATCCAGGAAATTGCCGGGCTGATTCACAAGCCGTTGCAGGAAACCGAGTCGTGGACCGGCAACCTGCTCGCCACCGCGATCTGCGTAGGACTGTGGGGTTACTTCCTGTACCAGGGCGCGATCGATCCGCTCGGCGGCATCAATACGCTGTGGCCGTTGTTCGGCACCGCCAACCAGATGCTCGCCGCGATCGCCTTGATGCTGGCTACCGTGGTGGTCGTGAAGCTGAAACGCGAGCGCTATGTGCTGGTGCCGGGTATCCCGGCGATCTGGCTGATCGTCTGCACGATGGTCGCCGGCTGGGAGAAACTCAGCGGCCCGATAAGCTTCACCGCTGCCGCACAGAAATATGCGCAGGCGATGCAGGACGGCAAGCTGCTGGCGCCAGCCAAGACGCCGGCCGCGATGCAGCAGATCATCACCAACAACCACGTCGACATGGCGCTCACCGGCCTGTTCATGCTGCTGATCGTGACGATGGCCGGCTTCTCGCTGCGCGCGCTGATCCGTGCGTGGCTAACCAATCATCCGACCGCACACGAAGAACCGTATGTGGCGCTGAGCAACGTGGCCGGCTGAGGACGGGATGATGAAGACGAGCTTCCAATCCATGCGCAAGTGGGCAGTGCAGACCGCTCGCCTGTGCTGCGGTGTGCCCGACTACGATGTCTACGTGAAGCACCTGCGCGAACACCACCCCGAACGCAAGATACCCAGCTACGCGGAGTTCTTCCGCGAGCGGCAGGAGGCGCGCTACAAGGGCGGCGGCGGGCGCTGCTGCTGAGGCGCCATTGGACGCTCTTGTGGGAGCGGCTTCAGCCGCGATGCCTCTGGCAGCGCGATGAAGCTCATCGCCGCTCAAACTGCTCCCGCACGGGTAACCCGGATGGCCATGCACGACGCCATGCCAATGCGCACTGGCCAATCACGCGCAGGCAAGGACAATAGCGGTCTGCCCGTCCAGTTCCCCGACATGTCCGAGATCGAAAGCATCGCCGCCAGTCCTTCCACCGCGCCGAGCCCGGCCACGGCCCAGCGTCATCCCGGTTTGCGCGTCATCGCGATCTACGAGGTGGTCAAGACGCTGTGTCTGGTGCTGGTGGCGATCGCGGCGTTTCATCTGGATCGCCAGCAGAACTTCGAGCGGCTGGTGCACTGGCTGGAACATCTTTCGCTGGCCGACAGCAACGGCTTGCGCTGGAAACTGGTCGGCCTGCTGCAGGATTTCGGGCCGAGCAAATTCGTCGCGATCGGACTGGTCGCGCTCGGCTATGCCGTGCTGTTCGGTATCGAGGGCATCGGCCTTTGGCTCGGCAAGCACTGGGCCGAATGGTTCACGGTGATCGCCACCGGCTCGCTGATCCCGCTGGAACTGTACGAAACGCTGCATCGCTTCGGCTGGCTCAAGCTGGCCACCCTGGTCGGCAACGTGGCGATCATCGTCTACTTGGTGCGCATCGCGCTGCAGCCGCGCGCAGCTCAGGCCAAGGCCGTCACGGCGCCGGTGGAAACCATACGTTGAGAATCCGGCCAGCGCGAACTTCGTAGACCGCGACGCTCTCGGGCGTCCCCTTGTCCGCCGGGAGGCCGAGGACGCGCTCATGATCGACCACGATCGAACCGTTGACGATCCGCTTGACGATCTGCACGCGGAACGCCTTCGGCACCTTGGTCAGGAAGGCGTACTCCGTCTTCAAGGCGGCAATGCCCTTGACCACCGGTTGCTTGCCGCTGAGGTCTGTGACGATGACGCTGTCCGCATAACAGGCGGCAAAAGCCTCCACGTCGTGCGCGTTGTAGGCCACCAGTTGTGCCTGCACCACCTGCTCTGGATCCGCCGACTTGCTACAGGCGGCATCGACTGGCATCGCCGGAAACATCGCTGCAACCAGTAGCGCCAGCCCGATCGTTGCTTTCAGCATGCTCATTTCCTCAAGTGCCAGTCATGGGGATGGGATTTCGCGGAGCGGACTGACCGGCGCATGCTCCTCGCGTGCTGATCGCTCATGCAAGTGCCGATCGACCGGCATAGAAACTGATGGCATGCACGAACGCGTTCACACTTCGTGATGCACCGCCTCGGCCGACAGCTCATTGACGGCCTTGCCGCCCCGCGGCATCAATTCGACCAGATACATCGCGGCCAGAATCAGGCCACCGCCGAGCAGCATGCGCCAGCTCAGCACGTCACTGCCAAGCGCCACCGCGAACGCGGCGGCGAACACCGGCTCGGTGGTCATCACGATCGCCGCACGGGTAGCCGGCAAATGCGACTGCGCCCACGTCTGCATCAGCATCGCGCCGGCACCGGCGATCAGTGCCATGTACAGCACAGCGAACCACGCACTGCGATCCGGCGGCAGCATCGGCCCGTGCGGTGCGGTGGCAAGCAGGCAGACCACCGCGATCGCCGCCATCTGCACCGCAGACATGCCGAACGCCTCGCCCTTGAGCGACCACTGGCCGAGACCGACGATGTGCAGACCGTACAGCGCGGCCGAGGCCAGGGTCAGCCATACGCCCAGATCGACCGAGACGCCGTTGAGCGACAGCAGCGCCAGCCCGGCGGTGGACAGCAGCACCGCCAGCCACACCACGCCAGCCATGCGCTGGCGCAACAGCAGCATCGCGAGGATCGGTGTGAACACCACATACATGCCGGTGGCGAAACCGCTGACGCTGGGTGCAATCAGCGACAGCCCCCAGGTCTGCAGCAGCTGACCCACGCCGTAGACGACACCGAGCAGCAGGCCGCGCATGATCTGTCGTCGGCCGAGCTGCAGCACCGGCCGCGCGAACAGCGCCAGCATCGCCAGCGCGGCGATCACGAAACGCACGGCCAGGAAATCCGCCACCGGCATGCGCGCTACCACGTCCTTGATCAGCACGAAGGTCGAGCCCCAGACCGCGGTCATCGCCAGCAGACCTAGCGTCGCCAGCGCAGTGATCCGTCGCGACCCGGTCATCGACGCAACAACCGCCGCCACAGCTGACCGGGAATTTGCAGCAGGAAGTGCGTCCAGATACCCAGCCACACCACAGCAGCCACCAGCAGATTGCGTGCGGCCGGATCGTGCTTGCGAAACCAGCGCCACATGCCGCGATGCTTGTAGCGGCTGACGAATACCGGCCGGTGCCGGCTGGAACTGCCCTTGCCGTGCTGCACGCGAATATCGCCGGCCAGCAATACCTGATAGCCCAGATCACGCACGCGGCGACACAGATCCAGATCCTCGCAATGCAGGAAATAATCCTCGTCGAAACCGCCGAGCCGCTGGAACATCGAGAGCGGCAGCAACATCAGCGCACCGGACACCGCCTCGGCCTCGATCACCTCGGTCGGAATCTCCTGTTCCACATTGACCTTCTCACCGGGGCGGCCGAGCAGGCTGTTGAGCGAACGCTGCAACAGCGGATCGCGCCGCCATGAAGCCGGGTCGGGTCGACCATCGGCATCGCACACCACCGCGCCGATCAGACCGGCCTTCGGCTTGCCGGCAAGCAGGGTCACCAGGCGCAGCAAATCGTTTTCGTGCAGCACACAGTCGGGATTGAGTACCAGCAGCGCGTGACCGCGTGCCTGCTTGGCGGCGAGGTTCACCGCCGGGCCAAACCCAATGTTCTTGTGGTTATAGATTACCTTGAGCCGCGGGTCGCGCTCGTACGCGCGCGCGGTCGCCGACGGCACGCCGTCACGCGAGGCGTTGTCGACCAGGATCAGTTCCAGCGGCACGGTGCTGGCCAGTACGGTGCGCACGCATTCGCGCAGCGCGGACCCGCTGTCGGCGGATACCACGATGACGCTGAGCGCCAGCGAAAACGGCGAGTGATGATAGGCGGAAGTATCCACCGCGCAAGTATGCGCGGAGATGCGTGGCGGGAAAACCGTCTGCCGCGAAATAATCAGGGCACATCGAGCCGCGGCGCCGGCTCAGTCCTCGTCGTCCCTGCCCAGTACCGCCGGCAATGTCATCGGCATGTCGTCGTCGCGACGCGCCAACCACGGCTGCTCGCGATACCAGCCACACAATTGCCAGCCACGCAGGTTATGTCGCTGGTTGCGTTCGCGATCCCACAACACGATGCCGCGGTCGTTGCGCATATGCGCCGCGAACCAGCGTCCGTCCGGACTGAACGCAGCGTGCGGATCGACGCCGTCGATCCCGCTGCCGTCCGCAAACAGGTAATCGCCATCGCGATATTCCACGCGACTCGCCAGTGGATCGATCAGCCCCTCATCGGCCAGCTGCCAGTGCGGCGGTTGCAGCTCGATGATTTCCGCGCACGGACCGATCGGTGCCATCGCCAGCTCAGGCCATTCGGCGGACGTCGCTGCCGCTGGATCACGTTGCCGGCTCCGATCCAGCCACGCCTCGAGTCCGGCCAGCAAGGTGTATCCGGTCAGCGCACCGAGCAACGCAACGCCCCACGCGAAAGCATCGCCACCGAGCACCCGCTGCAAGGCGAGCAATACGCCCGGCAGACCCCAGCGCAACGCACGCCGGATCAATGCGGCATGCACGCCGGCCAGTCGATGTTGCAGCAACAGCAGCACGGCGATCAGCGCGAGCAGCAAGGGCAGCCCGAGCCACCACGGCAACAGCGCCAGCAAGGCAAGCCATGCCAACGCCGGCAGCAGCAGGTTCCATGTCGGCCAGCGGCGCCGGGCCATCGCTCAGCGCCGCGTCAGGCGATGTGCGATCAGCCGCACCACACGCGCGCATTGCGGAACATGCGCATCCACGGTGAATCCTCGCCCCACTGCTCCGGATGCCAGCTCAGCTGCACGCTGCGGAATACGCGCTCGGGGTGCGGCATCATGATCGTCACGCGGCCATCGGCGGCGGTGAAACCGGCCAGGCCACCGGGCGAACCGTTGGTGTTGAGCGGGAAGTTCTCGGTCGGCTTGCCGCGGTTGTCGACGAAGCGTACCGCGCCGCTCGACTTGGATGGACTGCACGCCTGCGGGAAGCTGACCCGGCCTTCGCCGTGCGCCACCGCCACCGGAATCCGCGAACCAGTCATGCCCTTGAAGAACAGGCTCGGCGATTCGAGCACTTCCAGCGTGACCAGCCTCGACTCGTACTGCTCCGACGCGTTGCGCAGGAACTTCGGCCAGTGCTGCGCGCCGGGGATGATCTCCTTCAGCTGCGCCAGCATCTGACAGCCGTTGCACACGCCGAGCGCGAACTTCGTTTCGTCGGCGAAGAACGCGGCGAACTGCGCGCGCAACATGTCGTTGTACAGGATCGAAGTGGCCCAGCCGCGACCGGCACCGAGTACGTCGCCATAGGAGAAGCCGCCGCAGGCTGCGAAGCCGCGGAAGTCGGCCAGCTTGATCCGGCCGCTGGCCAGATCGGACATGTGCACATCGACCGCATCGAAGCCGGCCCGGGTGAACGCGGCCGACATCTCGACCTGACCGTTGACGCCCTGCTCGCGCAGGATCGCGATGCGCGGACGCGCGCCGCTGCCGATGAGCGCCGCCGCCACGTCCTCGGCCGGATTGAAGGTGAGCTTGGGCGTGATGCCCGGATCGGCATCGTCGAGCCGCCATTCATTCTCGGCGTCGGCACTCTGCGGGTTGTCGCGCAGACGCTGCATCGCGTGACTGGTTTCGTTCCACGCCTTGAACAGCGTGCTCCAGTTCCACTTGAACAAGGTGTCGTCGCCAAGGAACAGCTTGATGCCGAGCTTCTCCTTCGGACGGCCGATGCGATAGCTGATGCCAGCCAGATTGTATTTGACCAGCAGCGCCTCGAACGCCTCGCGGTTCGCTTCGGCCACCTGCATCACCGCGCCGAGTTCCTCGTTGAACAGTGCGCGCAGCGTCGCCTCGGCCCAGCCGTCCAGCTGGATCTCCAGGCCGCAATGCCCGGCGAACGCCATCTCCAGCAAGGTGGTGATGACACCGCCGTCGGAGCGGTCGTGATAGGCCAGCAGCAGGCCGCCTGCGTTCGCTTCCTGCACCAGCTCGAACAGCGCCTTCAGCCGCTTGGCGTCATCCAGGTCCGGCGGCACGCCACCTGAGCGGTTGAACACCTGGGTCAGCGCGGAGCCGCCGAGGCGATCGCGCCCGGCACCCAGATCAATCAACCACAACATCGAGTTGCCGCGATCGAGCTTGAGCTGCGGCGTGAGCGTGCGGCGCACGTCGCTGACGCGGGCGAAGCCGGTGATCACCAGCGACACCGGCGACACCGTGCGCTGCGGCGTGTCGCCGTCCTGCCACACGGTCTGCATCGACAGCGAGTCCTTGCCGACCGGAATCGAGATGTCCAGCTGCGGGCACAGCTCCATGCCGATCGCCTTCACTGCGTCGAACAATGCGGCGTCCTCGCCCGGATGATTCACGGCCGCCATCCAGTTCGCCGACAGACGAATCTCGCCGAGATTCGCGATCGCCGCGGCGGCCAGGTTGGTGATCGCCTCGCCTACGGCCAGCCGCGCCGCGTCGGCACTGTTGAGCAAGGCCACCGGCGCGCGCTCGGCCATCGCCATCGCCTCACCGGCGTAACCGTCGAAATCGGCGATGGTCACCGCGCAGTCGGCCACCGGCACCTGCCACGGGCCGACCATCGGATCGCGATGATTCAGGCCACCGACGGTGCGATCACCAATCGTGATCAGAAAACTCTTGCTGCCGACCGTGGGCAGCCGCAACACGCGCAGCAGCGCCTCATCCATGCCGATGCCGGACAGGTCCGGCAGCAGGTCGACGCGCGGCTTGATCCGCTTCGCGTCGCGATGCATCCGCGGCGGCTTGCCGAACAGCACGTCCATCGGCAGATCGATCACGGTCAAGTCGCGACGCGGATCGGTCAGCACCAGCTGGCGCTCGACTGTGGCGTCACCGACCACCGCGCACGGACAACGCTCGCGCGCACACATCGCCTCGAACTCGGCCAGGTTTTCCGGGCCGATCGCCAGCACGTAACGTTCCTGCGACTCGTTGCTCCACACCTGCATCGGCGACAGCGAGGGGTCGTCGCACGGAATCTTCGACAGGTCGATCACGCCACCGACGCCGGCATCATTGAGCAGCTCGGGAATCGCGTTGGACAGGCCGCCGGCGCCGACGTCATGCACGCTGACGATCGGATTGTTGTCGCCGAGCGCGCAACAGGTGTCGATCACTTGCTGGCAGCGCCGCTCCATTTCGGCGTTGTCGCGCTGCACCGAGGCGAAGTCGAGTTCGGCACTCGATGCGCCACCGGCGACCGACGAGGCCGCACCGCCGCCGAGCCCGATCAGCATCGCCGGGCCGCCCAGCACGATCACCTTGTTGCCGGGCTGCACCGCGCGCTTCAGCACATGGTCAGCACGCAGGTTGGCCAGACCGCCGGCGAGCATGATCGGCTTGTCGTAGCCGCGACGCAGGCCGGCTTCGCCAGTCTCGTGCTCGTAGCTGCGGAAATAGCCGCCCAGACACGGGCGGCCGAATTCGTTGTTGAACGCGGCCGCACCGAGCGGGCCGTCGCGCATGATCTCGAACGCGCTGGCCATGCGTGGCGGCAGCGGGCGCTTCACTTCCCAAGGCTGCGGATGACCGGGAATGCG
The DNA here is from genome assembly GCA_035566635.1 of Rhodanobacter sp. Lineage (GTDB taxonomy): Bacteria > Pseudomonadota > Gammaproteobacteria > Xanthomonadales > Rhodanobacteraceae > Rhodanobacter. The sequence continues at coordinate 12,879 of DATMQY010000008.1, read as the reverse complement.
CAGGTCGGACACCGAGAAACCGGTGAGGCCGGCCTTCGGCTTGCCGCCGCGACCGGTGGCGCCCTCGTCGCGGATCTCGCCACCGGCACCGGTGGCTGCCCCCGGCCACGGTGCAATCGCGGTGGGATGGTTGTGCGTCTCCACCTTGATCGCGAAGTCGATGCGCTCCTCGTGGCCGCGCCACACGCCATCCGCCGGATCGGCGAAGAAGCGCTTGCCCACGCTGCCCTCGATCACCGCCGCATTGTCCGAATACGCGGACAGCGTATGCGCCGGCGAGTGCTGGTGGGTGTGCTTGATCATGCCGAACAGGCTCTTGTCCTGTTCCACGCCGTCCACTGTCCAGCTGGCGTTGAACACCTTGTGCCGGCAATGTTCGGAGTTCGCCTGGGCGAACATGAAAAGCTCGGCGTCGGTCGGGTCGCGACCAAGTTCTTCGTAGCGGTCGACCAGATACTCGATCTCGTCGTCGGCAAGTGCCAGACCCAGCCGCGTATTCGCTTCGGCCAATGCCGCCTGCGGATCGGCGCCGAGCGCGACGTACACCAGGTCGCCGGGCGATCCGGCCAGGAACAGGCCTTGCGCGTCGTCGATGCGGCTCAGCACCGACTGCGTCATCGCATCATGCAGCACTGCCATGATCGCGGCGTGATCCGGCGCCTCAGCGGGCGGCAGACCTGCCACCTGCCAGGCCAGCCCGCGTTCCACCCGGCGCACGTCGAAACCGGCGCCGTGCAGGATGTCGGTGGCCTTGCTCGACCACGGGGAAATCGTGCCCAGCCGCGGCACCACCCACAGTGTGGCCGGTTCGGGGGCGCCATCCTTCGCTTCCAATACCGCCAGCAGCCGCTGGCGCAACGCGCCTTCGGGCGCCGCATCGGCGTCGATGAAATAGACGAACCACGACGCTTGCACGCGCACGCCACGATGCAGGGCATCCAGGCGGGCATTCAAACGTTCGAGGCGGAACGGCGAGAGGGCGCTCTGCCCGTCGAGTACGATCATGCGGGGAACGGCTTGCTAAGCGAAGGAAGCGCCTATTCTAGCCGATGCTGCAATACGGCATAAGCGCGATGTTTTACTCACCGCACTTTACCCCTCCCCTGCTCGCAGGGAAGGGGCGCGGCCCAAAGCCTCAGCTGCCCTTCTGCAACGCCTGCAGCAACTGTTCCGGGGTGACAAAGCCACCCAGGGTGCCGCCGTCCGGGCCGATGATCATCGGCGTGCCGGTGACACCCAGCTTCAGGCCCAGGTCAAATTGATCCTTGACCGGATTGGTGCAGCTAACCGGCTTCGGCGCATGCCCTTCCTTCGCCGCGGTGAACGCCGCCTTGCGATCGCTGGCGCACCACACCGAAACCATCTCGGTATAGGTCGGCGTGGGCCGCCCGGCCGTAGTGGTCACGCCCTCGCGCGGCCACGCCAGGTACTCGAGTGCGATGCCGGCCTTGTTGAACTCGGCGACATGCTCGTGCAGCGCGCGGCAGAAGCCGCAGTTGACGTCGGTAAACACGCTCACCGTGTACTTCGGGTGCGCCGGCGCAAACACGATGCGCTGGGCAGCCGGCACCTTGGCCAACTCATCCTTGCGGAAACGGCTCCAGGCAGCATCGTTGACGTTCTTGTGCTTGCCCAGGTCGATCACGTCGCCGTGCATCAGGTATTTGCCATCGGTGCTGACGTAGACCATCTGACCGGCGGCGATCACCTGGTAGAAGCCCGGTATCGACGCCGGCTCGATCGAGTCGACCTGGATATTCGCCGACAACCCCTTCAGCGCCTGCTGCACCATCTGCACGGCAGCCGGCGTGACACCCTGACCCGCAACCGGCACCGCAGCGCCATCGGCAGCCCATGCGCTGAACGCGAATCCGCTGACGCACAAGGCCAGTAAGCATTTCTTCAACATGACAAACCTCGTTCGATTCCGATCCACGCGCACGTTGCCGCCGCCGTAGCCCCATTCTCGCACAGCCGGCGGAACCTCCCGCTTTCGTCAGTGACTCCTGGGCATGACGCAAGGCGTCAGGCGTTTCAGCAAATATCTCTGTCCGCTTGTGTTTGAGTACAATCTTGACTTTGCCGCGTCCTCCTCCAACGGCTTGAATGGCCAGGCGGAATCATCTTGATCATTTGTGCTGCCAACGTATTGACCGCCGAGGAACTCAGCGCGATACGCAATGAACTTCAGGGCGCTTCGTTCATCGACGGCGCCAGCACCGCCGGCTGGTCGGCACGCGAGGTCAAGAAAAACCTGCAGATCGACATCACCACCGAAAGCCAGGCGAAGCTGCAGGAAATCGTGCGTAGCGCTTTTCTGCGCAGCGCGAAGCTGCAAATGGCGACCCTGCCGACCGCGACGACGCAGGCCTTGTTCAACCGCTATGACGTCGGCATGACCTATGGCCCGCATGTCGATGCGCCGGTGATGGGCGGCATCGGCAATGCGGTGCGCAGCGATGTGGCGATCACCGTCTTCCTGTCTGATCCAAAGAGCTATGCCGGCGGTGATCTCGTGGTCGATGCCCATGGCATGGAGTACGGGTTCAAGCTGGAAGCCGGATCCGCCATAGCCTACCCGGCCAACTCTCTGCACCACGTCACCCCGATTACCCAGGGCTCACGTTATGCCGCTGTCATCTGGGTGCAGAGCCAGGTGCGCGATACCGCCAAACGCGAACTGCTGTGGGATCTGGACAACGCCAAACGGCAGATCTTCAGCCGCGAAGGCAAGAGCGCGACGTTCGACGCCATCAGCAAGTCGCATGCAAACCTGCTGCGCATGTGGGCGGACGTGTAAGACACCCGTTCGGAGACAGAGGCACCGCTCGTTGATGCTTCCTCACCCACGCGGGTGATGCTGCGCATGCAGCCGCTTCAGGCCTTCCTTCGCCACCAGCGTGTAGATCTGCGTGGTACTGAGCGAGCTGTGGCCTAGCAGCATCTGCAACGCGCGCAGGTCGGCACCGTGATTGAGCAGATGCGTGGCGAACGAGTGTCGCAGTACGTGCGGCGAGATGCGTTTCGGGTTGATGCCGATTTTCAGCGCGTAGCGCTTCACCAGCGTCCAGAACATCTGCCGGGTCATGCCTTCGCCGCGCTTGCTCAGGAACAGTGCCTTGGGCTGTCTGCCTTTCGCCAGCAGCGGCCGCACGCTGGTGAGATAAGCCTCGATCTGTTCCTGTGCGTTTTCGCCGACAGGCACCAGCCGGTCCTTGCCACCCTTGCCCACCATCCGCACCACGCCCTGACGGGGATTGAACGCGGTCAGCGGCAACTCGACCAGTTCGGAAACGCGCAGGCCGGAGGCATACATCAGCTCCAGCATCGCGCGATCGCGCAGGCCCAGGGTTGTCGTGATGTCGGGCGCGTCGAGCAGGCTTTCGATCTCGCGCTCGGCCAGTGCCTTGGGCAGGCTGCGCGGCAGCTTCGGGCGTTCGATCAGCAGGGTTGGATCGGCAAAACCCGGTTCGGTGCGGGCGAGGAAGGCGTAGTAGCGTCGAAACGCCGACTGCCGTCGCGCGAGCGAGCGCACCGCTACCGACTGCACGCCGTGATACGCGGATATATCCGCGCGCTGCGCGGTGTGCAGATTGCGTCCGCGGCCGGCCAGCCAGCCGGCCAGTGCTTCCAGATCGCGCCGGTACGCTTCCAGCGTGCGGTCGGCCAGGCCATCCTCCGACCACACCCGCTCCAGAAACGCGGCGATGCTCTGCTGGTCGGCTTCGGCGATACTGGCGCGGTTTTCTTCCTTCTTCATGCGCACGATGCTGGCCATTGCGCGCGCACTACGCAAGCGACCGACCAACGATGCCCGCGAACCTCGTCACCACCGATCTTCCCTGCCCGCTGTGGCGTCGCCTGCTGGCGCTGGTCTACGACCTGCTGATCGTAGTGGCAATCGTGATGGTGGTAGGCCTGTTGTGCCAGCTCGCCACCGGCGGTCAGCTGATCCACACCGATGGGAAGGCCGTGGTGCCGATCTGGTACCAGGCGCTGCAGGCGCTGGTGGTACTGGCGTATTTCATCAGTTCGTGGCGGCGCGGCGGCCAGACCGTGGGCATGCGGCCATGGCGCATCCAGGTCACCCGCGACGACGGCGGCACACCTTCGCTGCAGCAGGTGCTGATCCGCGCCCTGATCGCGGCTACGCCGCTGGTGTTGCTGATGCTGGAACCGATGATCGGGCTGCGGCCGACGTTGTGGCTGTTGCTGCTGGTGTGGACTGCATGGTTTGCGGTAGCGCTGTTCGATCCGCGCCGTCGCGCCGTCCATGATTTCGCCGCCCATACCGAGATTCGATTGCTGGGCTGAGCTTCACACTTCGATCCATGTCTACAAGGTTCAATCCGACGATGCCCTCACCGCGCCCCGCCGAAAGCCGCAGCGACGCCGAACTGATCCGCGCCAACCGTGGCTTCTATGAATCACTGTGGGCCGCGGCAAAACTGATCGGTCCGGAGCGTTTCAACACTTGGCCGTTGCTGCGCGAACTGGCCGCCGCCGCGCCGCGCCGGCTGGAAGTGGCGCCCGGCCTGCGCCCACGGCTGCCGCTGGACGGCACCTGCTTCGTCGACCTCAGCCACGCTGCTCTGTGCCAGCTGCGTGCTAGCGGCGCCAATGCGGTGCACGGCATGATCGGCGCGCTGCCTTGTGCGGACGCCAGTTTCGAGCTGGTCTGTGCGCTCGACATTCTCGAACACGTCGCCGACGACGATAGCGCGCTGGCCGAGCTGGCGCGGGTGGCCACGCCCGGCGCCAGCGTGCTGCTGTCGGTGCCACTGCACCCGGAAGCGTGGACCGCGTTCGACGACTTCGTCGGTCACTGCCGGCGCTACGAACCGGCGCTGATCGTCGCGAAACTGGCGCGACACGGTTTCACCATCGAACATAGCGCGGTCTACGGCATGCAGCCGAAATCCTCGCGCCTGCTCGACGTCGGCCAGTGGTATCTGACCCATCGGCGCGAGCGCGCGATGTGGTGGTACAACCGGGTATTCATGCCGCTCGGCCTGTACTTCCAGAAACCGCTGCAATGGCGCGAAGGCCTTGGTGACACGCAAGGCGTCGACGAGCTGCTGCTGCGCTGCAGTTATCGTCCGACCTCGCCGCCAAGTCACTGATTGAGCTGGACACTGGTTATTGCGGCATTGCAACACGCGAAGGAGAAACGGCGCTAAGATGGTTTTTCGTCCATCCGGCAACCCCCACTCCGATGCTTTATCAGATCCATGAATGGCAGCGCTCGTTTCTCGGTCCGTTGAGCTACTTTGCGCAAGCCAGCGCGCGCATGCTCAACGACAACAGCAGCCCGTTCGCGCAGTTGCCCAGCGCACAGCGGATGGCCGCCGGCTACGAGCTGGTCCATCGGCTCGGCAAGGCCTACGAGAAGCCCGAATTCGGCATCCACACCGCCATCGCGCACGATCACGAGATCGCCGTGATCGAGCGCGTGGCGCTGGCCAAGCCGTTCTGCCAGCTGAAGCGCTTCAAGCGTTTCAGTGACGATCCGGCCACCATCGAGAAGATGAAGAGCGACCCGGTGGTACTGGTGGTTGCGCCGCTGTCCGGCCACCACGCCACGCTGCTGCGCGACACCGTGCGCACGCTGCTGCGCGACCACAAGGTGTACATCACCGACTGGGTCGACGCACGCATGGTGCCGACGACCGCCGGCACCTTCGGTCTGGACGACTACATCGCCTATGTCGAGGCTTTCATCCGGCATATCGGCGCCAGCTCGCTGCATGTGATCTCGGTGTGCCAGCCGACCGTACCGGTGCTGGCAGCCGTGTCGCTAATGGCCGCGCGCGGGGAAGATACGCCGCGCAGCCTGACTATGATGGGCGGCCCGATCGATCCGCGTTGCAGCCCGACCAGCGTCAACAACCTGGCCACCACGCAGCCGCTGTCCTGGTTCAAGGGCAACGTGATCCACACCGTGCCGCCGAACTATCCCGGCCATGGCCGCGAGGTCTATCCGGGCTTCCTGCAGCACGCGGGATTCATCGCGATGAACCCCGGCCGCCACCTGAATTCGCACTGGGATTTCTATCAGGACCTGCTGCGCGGCGATCTCGATGACGCCGAATCGCACCGCAAGTTCTACGACGAATACAACGCCGTGCTGGACATGCCGGCCGAGTTCTATCTCGACACGATCGAAAAAGTATTCCAACAATTCCTGCTGCCGCGCGGATTGTGGGATGTCGCCGGCGAACGGGTGAATCCCGCTGCTATCAAGCGCAGTGCGCTGCTGACTGTCGAGGGCGAACTGGACGATATCTCCGGCCTTGGCCAGACCCAGGCCGCGCACGATCTGTGCAGCAGTATTCCGGCCAAGCGCCGCGAGCACAAGGTGATCGAAGGCGCCGGCCACTACGGCATCTTCAGCGGCCGCCGCTGGCGCGAGACGGTATATCCGCAGGTGCGCGACTTCATCCGCAAATTCGATACCGCGGCATAACCGGGAAGTGCCGCCCTGATTTTTTTCAGGAGCGGCTTCTGTCCCGCTCCCAAGTCAGCGGCATGCAGCGATCGGAATCGCTCATCCCTTCCGGAAGAATCCCGCGAAGGCTTCGACCGTGCGTTCGATGCCGTCATCATCGATATCCAGATGCGTCACCAGCCGCAGCGTGGGCAGGTAGCCGATGCTGATGCGGATGCCGGCGGCGCGCAGATGGGCGTCCAGATCGCGCAGGCGTTCGGCCGGAACGTCGATGAAGACCATGTTGGTGTACTGGCCGAGCAGGTCGATACCGGCGATCTCGCGTAGGCGGCCGGCCAGGTACGCCGCGCGGTTGTGGTCATCCGCCAGCCGCGCCACGTGATGGTCCAGCGCATACAGGCCGGCCGCTGCGAGGATGCCGGCTTGCCGCCAGCCGCCGCCGGTGACCTTGCGCCAGCGGCGCGCCTTGTCGATCAACGCATGCGAGCCGACCAACACCGAGCCGACGGGCGCGCCGAGCCCCTTCGAGAGACAGATCGACACCGTATCGAAATGCCGTGCGATCTCGCGCGCCGGCACATCGCAAGCCACCGCGGCGTTGTACAGACGCGCGCCGTCCAGATGCAGTCCGAGTCCGCGCGAACGCGCCACATCGTGCGCGGCGGTGAGGTAGTCCAGCGGCAGCGTACGGCCGTGCCAGGTGTTTTCCAGCGCCAGCAAGCGAGTTCGCGCGAAATGTGGATCGACCGGCTTGATCGCCGCCAAGATGCCCTGCAGCGGCAGCGTGCCGTCGGCGGCCTGCACGATCGGCTGCGGCTGGATCGAGCCGAGTACTGCCGCGCCACCACCTTCGAATTTGTACGTGTGCGCGTCCATGCCGACCAGGTATTCGTCGCCACGTTCGCAATGCGCCAGCAACGCCAGCAAGTTGGATTGCGTGCCGCTAGGCACGAACAGCCCGGCGTCGAAACCGAGCTCGTCGGCCAGCCGTTGCTGCAGCGCATTGACGGTGGGATCTTCCCCGTAGACGTCGTCGCCGACTTCCGCCGCCAGCATCGCCGCGCGCATCGCGGTCGTGGGCCGGGTCACCGTGTCGCTGCGCAGATCAATCACGTGCATCGCAGATCCTCATGTCTCTGGGTAATCCGATGTGTGCCATGCGGCCAACGTCAAACGGACTGCCGCGCTAGGCGCTTCGACGAAAATACAGCCACGCCGCCAGCGCCAGTATCGAGGCCGGCAACAAGTTGGCGAGCAGCGGCGGCATGCCGTAGACGGTGCCAAAGTTCACCATCGCCTGCTGCAGGAAGTACCAGCCGATCGCCAGCAGCATGCCGATGAACATGCGTTTGCCCAGGCCACCGGAGCGCAGCGTGCCGAACGCGAACGGCATCGCGCACAGCACCAAGACCAGTACATTGAGCGGATACAGCGCACGGCCCCAGAACGCCACCGCGTAACTGCCCGGGCTCTCGCCGTTGCTTTCCAGATAGTGCATGTTGCGGCGCAGATCACGCATGGAAAGGTATTGCGGCTGGATCACCGACTGCGCCAGCACCTGTGGATTGAGGCTGGACTGCCAGGCCTGGCTGGCCGTGGTGCTGGTATGTGTGCCCTGCGCATCGAGCGTGGTGTCGCGCACGCCCTGCAGCACCCATTGCCTGCCGTTGTGCTCGGCGGTCTTCGCCCATTCGAAGCGGCTGAGCTGGCCATCGTCGGTGAAGGTGAACACGCGTACGTCGCTCAGCTGTACGGTGCTGACGCCGTCATGCTGTTTGAGCGAGGTGCCGCGGGCGTTGATGATGCTGTTGCCATCGCGCGCCCACAGACCGCTGTTGGTGCCCATGCCGAGATCGCCGGATTTCATCCGCAGCTGCATTACCTGCGCCTGCTGGTCACCCCAGGGCGCCGCCGTCTCGCCGAGAACCACCACGCCGACGATCAGCACCGCGACCACGCCGACCGCCGATCCCGCAATGCGCAGACGTGACATGCCGGCTGCGCGCAAGGCGGTGAGTTCGCCGGTGCCGGCCAGCCCGCCCAGGCCCAGCAGGCCACCAATCAACGCGGCATTGCCGAACATCTCGTAGGCGCGACGCGGAAACGTCACCAGCACGTAGACGATCGCATTGCTCAACGTGAAACCGTTTTTACCAACGTGGGCGAGCTGGCGCAGGAACTGGGTCACCGCATCGAAACCGGTCAGCACCAGCCATACCGTCAGCAGCGAGCCGAGCACGCTCATCGCCACCAACCGGTCGACCCGCTTGATGTAGAACATGCCGCTGGACGACCGGCCGTCGAGAGAACGGCTCATGCTCGCGCACCCGCTTGCGGCATGCCGGACTTGCGCGGCGAATACTGTTTCCACAGCATCCAGATCGCCAGCGCGAGCACCACCGCATGCAAAGCCCACAACGGTGCCTCGCTGTGCCAGTGGCCCCGGCTAATCTGTGCGCGGCCGAGTGCCATCAGCCCGCTATAGAGAAAGAAACTCACCAGCGCCAGCAACAGCCGGCCATAACGCGATTCACGCGGATCCTGTCGCGACAGCGGCAACGCCAGCAGCAGCAATACCAGAGTCAGCGGCGGCGCATTGGCGCGCCAGGCGAACTCGGCGCGATCGGTCGGATCGTCGGACTGGGCCAGCGTCCAGCTGCTCTTCGAATGGGCCGGATCCTCGTCGTCATCGGCCTGCACGCTCGAGAGCGAGGTGTCGTTGCGCTCGTACTGCATCTGCCGCCAGTTGTCGGCGCCCAGCGGTATCTCGTATTGCCAGCCGTTCTTGAACGCAATGAAGCGACCGTCACCGTTGCTCTCCTGATACAGCTCGCCGCTGGCCGCATTGACGACTTTCAGGCGCGGCTGCCCTTTCTTGTCGTCGCTCTGGGTAGCCACAAACGTGCGCCCCAGCTTGCTGCCGTCGCGACTCAGGTTGTCGACGAAGATGATGCCGCCCTTGCCCGGCAGGTTGGTGAAACGCCCCGCATCCAGACCGGCCGCGATCACCGAACGGTTAGCCGCCGTCACCTTCGCGTCGCTGGTGCGCACGGCCCACGGCCCCAGCCACAGCGATACCAACGCGGTGATCGACACCAGCACTACGCCGAGGATCAGCACCGGCCGCAGCAGGCCACGCGGCCCCATGCCGGACGAGGCCAGTACATGCATCTCGCTCTCGCGATACATCCGGCCCAGGGCCATCAGCACGCCGATGAAGCTGGCCAGCGGCAGCATGTTGGTCAATCCGTCGAGCGTGCGCAGGCCCAGCACCTCGAACATCACGCTGGGCGGAAAACTGCCGTTGGCGACCTGCTGCAACACCTTGGCAAACGCGCTGCCGGCGACAATCACCAGCAGCACCACCACGGTGGCGGCCACGGTCTGCGCCAGCTCGCGCAGGAAATAGCGGTCGAGGATGCTCAGCATGCGATAAACTTGTCCGCTTACCCGCCGCACCCGATCGGGTCGGCAAACCACAAGTCTAGCCTGTCCGGCCACTGCCGGCCCCATGCAGGAACATCCCGATGACACTCCAGTTCAGCCTCGGCACTGCCGCTCCCGAAACCGTCGACAGCGCCTGCGTGCTAGTCGGCGTGTACGAACACGGCGTGTTGACCAGCGCGGCCGCACAGCTGGACAGCGCGGCGGGCGGGCTGATCAAGCGGCAGGTGGAAAGTGGTGACATCAGCGGCAAGGCCGGCAGCAGCACGCTGCTATTTGCGCCGGCCGGAGTCACCGCGAAGCGCGTGCTGGTGGTGGGCCTGGGTACGCAGAAATCCTTCGATGCCGCACGCTTCCAGAAGGTAAACATCGAGGCGGCACGTGCACTCGGCCGCCTGCCGGTGGCCGATGCAGTGTCGTATCTGACCGAAGTGGACGTGCCGGGCCGCGACAGTGCGTGGCGCGTGCGCATCGCCGCGCTGGCCAGCGATCACGCGGCCTACCGCTACACCGCCACGTTCAAGCCGCGCGACAAGAGCAAGCAGCCGGAACTGGGCACGCTCGCGTTCGCCGCCGGCGCTGACGCGCAGACCGGTCTCGACCAGGCGGTGGCGATCGCCGAGGGCGTGCGCTTCGCGCGCGAACTGGCCAACCTGCCGCCGAACATCTGCAACCCGGCCTATATCGCGGCGCAGGCGCAGGCCTTCGCCGACACGCAGGAAAAGGTCAGCTGCGACGTGCTCGACCACATCGAGATGGAGAAGCTCGGCTTCGGCTCGCTGCTGGCGGTGGCACGCGGCTCGATCAACAAGCCGCGGCTCATCGCGCTCGAATACAAGGGCGGCAACGACGGCGACAAGCCGTACGCGTTCGTCGGCAAGGGCGTTACCTTCGACTCCGGCGGCATCAGCCTGAAGCCTGGCGCCGGCATGGAAGAAATGAAGTTCGACATGGGTGGCGCCGCCGGCGTGCTCGGCGCGTTCGTGGCTGCGGTGAAGATGGGTCTGAAGCTCAACCTGGTCTGCGTGGTGCCGAGCGTGGAAAACATGCCCGACGGCGACAGCTATCGTCCCAGCGACGTGCTGACCAGCTTGTCCGGCCTCACCATCGAAGTACTCAACACCGATGCCGAAGGTCGGCTGATCCTGTGCGACGCGCTGACCTGGACTGCGCAGAAATTCCAGCCGCAGGTGCTGATCGACGCTGCCACGCTCACCGGCGCCTGCGTGATCGCACTGGGCAAACATGCGACCGGCCTGATGAGCAAACACGACGACCTCGCCGCCGAGCTGCTCGCCGCCGGTGAGGAAACGCTCGACCGCGCCTGGCGCCTGCCGTTATGGGACGACTATCAGGCACAGCTCGATTCCGGCTTTGCCGACGTCGCCAACATCGGCGGCAAGAGCGCGGGTGCGATCACCGCCGCCTGCTTCTTGTCGCGCTTCACCGACGGTCAGCGCTGGGCACACCTGGACATCGCCGGCACAGCGTGGGACGAAGGCCGCAAGGGTCTGGCCACGGGCCGGCCGGTGGCGCTGCTGGCGCAGTGGCTGCTGGATCGCGCCGGCTGAGCGCACCACGGAGCCGACCTGCCATGCCACGCGCCGACTTCTACCTGATCGACAAGCCGCGCTTCCGCGAGCAGCCGCTGCTGCTGGTTTGCGAGCTGACGAAGAAGGCGTTCGCGGCACAACAGCCGACCTTGATTCTGACCCGCGACTACGCCCAGGCCGAAGCCATCGACGAACTGCTCTGGGCATTCGACGAGGACGTGATGATTCCGCACCAGCTGGCTGGCGATGACGACGATGCAGCGACCGCCGTGCTGATCGTGCCGCCGGGCATCGACACGGCCGATCGTCCGTTGCTGATCAACCTGCGCGAGAGCTGCCCCGGCGGTCGCTACCAGCGCGTGCTGGAAGTGGTGGCCGCCGACCCGGCCGAGCGTGACGGCTCACGCGTGCGCTGGCGTGAATACCAGCGGCTCGGCTTCGAGCTGCACAAGAACGACATGTAATTCAGGCCAGCGCCGTGGCAGGTGGTGTGGCAGCAGTCACGATCAGTGCCAACGCACTGGCCAGTTGCTCGCCGCTGAGCGGCTTGCACAGGAAGCCATCCATGCCCACCGCGCGAGCGCGCATCTCGTCCTCATTACCCGTCCGCGCGGTCACCGCCACGATCGGCAGATGCTGCCCGGCGTGTTCGCGCTGACGAATCAACCGGGCGATCTGGAACCCGTCGACACCAGGCAGATCCAGATCCAGCAGCACCGCATCGAAACTCGCATGCGCCAGTTCGGCCAGCGCGGCAAGTCCGTTGACGACGTGCACCACGACATGCCCCTGCTGCTCCAGCAGACCGCCGATCACCGTGGCCACGATGGTGTCGTCCTCCACCAGCAGCAACCGGTAACTGCGGCCGGCCGTGTCGGTCAAAGGCAATCGCGACACCACCGCCGGCACGGGGAGCGGCAGTCGCACATGGAACGTACTGCCATGCCCGAGACGCGATTCCAGCTCGATGCTGCCGCCCATCATGTCGACCAGCTCGCGGCAGATTGCCAGACCCAGCCCGCTGCCCGCGCGGCGTTGCGGACCGTCTTCCTGCTCGAAGCGCTGGAACAGCCGCATCTGGCTGGCCTCGGGGATGCCCGGGCCGGTATCGCTGACGCTGAACTGCAAGCCGTCGGGTGTGCGCTGTGCGCGCAGGACGACCTTGCCGTGCTCAGTGAACTTCAACGCGTTGTTGGCCAGATTCAGCAACACCTGTTTGATCCGCAAGGCATCGCCGAGCAGTTGCACCGGCAAGTCATCGGCCACGTCCAGCACGAAGCGGATGCCCTTCGTGTGCGCCAGCCCCTGTTCCAGCTGCGTCACGTCGTCGAGCAGCTGGCGCGGATCGAACGGCGCCGGCTCCAGCTCCAGTTTGCCGGCCTCGATGCGGGCCAGGTCCAGTGCATCGTTGAGCAGCTTCAACAACATCCCGCC
>DATMQY010000007.1:0-148768 GCA_035566635.1 Rhodanobacter sp. | reverse complement strand
ACCTGATCCCATCCCGAACTCAGAAGTGAAACGCGCATGCGCCGATGGTAGTGTGGCTTTGCCATGCAAGAGTAGGTCACCGCCAGGGGCTTTATCCTAGAAGGCCTCCCCATTCGGGGAGGCCTTCGTCTTTATGGCGTTACCGGGGGTTGTGCGGTTGCGATAGCAGCCCGCAACCGCTCGCCACCTAGGCGTATCCCTAAACCGCACCGGCAACGGTGCGGTTTTGTTTATGCTGACACTTCATCAACGCAGGCAGTTCTCATCGCCTATGATGGTTGGCGCGCAGCGATCCGGCCGGCGTTTGAGGGAGCGGCATTTGTTTGTTCATGTAGAAACGCGTCGCCGTCCCCGTTGGCATTGGGCAACCATGCTGATTGTAGTTCTCTGCGTGGTGTGTTTTGTCGGCCTGGCATTGACCCCTTCACCGCAACGGATTTCCTTGCTACTGGAGTGGGGTACGGTACCGGCAAACATTTTCGATCCGCACGAGGCGTTGTTGCCGCAGCTGACCGACCCTGCCCTGCTGCGGCTGTTTACGGCGCTGTTCATCCATGTGACCTGGCTGCATCTGCTCAGCAATCTGCTGTTTCTGGTGATATTTGGATTGCCTGGCGAACGCGCGCTCGGTTCGCTGAGGTTCTTGCTGCTGTTCATGGTCGGCGGAATGGTGGCGAACCTGATCGGCGCGTTGTCATTGGCGGGCGTGCGCTTGCCGATCATTGGTTGCAGCGGCGCGGTATCGGCGGTGGTGGGCACGTATGTGGCACTGTTTCCACGCGCCAAACTTGGGCTGGTGTTGCCGCTGGGTCTGTATCTGGAGTTTGTGCGGGTGCCGGCCTTTCTGCTGATCGGTATCTGGGTGCTGCTGCAATTGCTGTTCAGTTACGCCGGGCCGAGCTATGGCGCCTACGTGTGGTGGGCGCATATCGGCGGCTTTCTGTTTGGTCTGGTGTTCGCGCTGTTTTCGCGTGACGCGATTGCCCGCCGCTTGCGCGGTTGAACGCGCAAACTTTAACTAGCGATCGTGCACCAGCCATGTCGACGTGAAAACAGGCGAAGCAGTCGGCGTGCGAGTGGCGTGGCTGCCACCGCGCTGAAGGCCTGTCGTGGATCCGCACCTTCGCGCTGCATATCGGCATGCTTGCGCTTGATATAAGCACGCATCACCTCGGCATTGAACTCCGGGTGGAATTGCGCGCTGACAGCGCTTGGCCCATAGCGAAGCAATTGATGCGGATCCCGCGCCGAGCGGGCCAGCACGGTGGAACCATGGGGCGGCTCGAGTACGCTTTGCTCGTGGGTGGTGTGCGCGCGGAAGCTGGCCGGCAGCGCGGCGACCAGGGAATCCTGTGCGGCATCAGGCGACAGCTCGATGCACTGGGTGCCGATCTCGCGTCCGTCCGGCAGGTAATCGACGCGTCCGCCCAGTGCATGAGCCATCAATTGATGGCCGTAGCAAACGCCGAACAGCGGCAGCTCGACGTCCATCGCATCGCGAATCCAGCCGGCAGTACGCTCGCTCCATGCTGCGCGCTCGGTGACCATGGCCGCCGATCCGGTGATCATGGCGCCACTGACTTCGTGTGGCGGCGGCAGCGCTTCGCCAGCCGCGACATCGACGATCCGCAGCTGCTGCGCATGCAACCCTGCGCCAAGTTTGAACCAGTGAGGGAAGTCGCCGTGACGGGCGCGGATGGCATCCGGCGCACGGCCGGTACGGATGATCAATACGGGTTTCATGCAGGGCGTTGGTTGTGAATGGTTTGGCCGTCTTTACGGCTGAGTATCGTCGAAGGCCTCGATCGGCGGCAACACGGTGAGAATCTCCTGCACCGTGGTAAGCCCGGCAGCGACCTGGTCGGCGGCGGAGATGCGCAACGGCCGCATACCCTCGGACAGCGCCGCCTGGCCGAAGCCACTCAGGTCGAGCTGGGCCGAGATCAGCCCGCGCAATCGTGGCGACAGCTTCATCATCTCGTAGATGCCGGTGCGACCCATGAACCCGGTATTGCGGCACTCCAGGCAGCCGACCGGCTGAAACACCTGTTCCGGCACCGGGATCGTCCAGCCGTGGGTGAGCACGGTCCATGCCTGCGGATCCTGCGTCGTCGCCTGCTTGCAGTGCGGGCACAGCGTGCGTACCAGCCGCTGCGCGACCACACCGGTCAGGGTGGACTGGATCAGATAATGCGGCACGCCCAGATCGAGCAGGCGGGTGACCGCGCTCGGCGCGTCGTTGGTGTGCAGGGTGGACAGCACCAGATGGCCGGTGAGCGAGGCCTGCACTGCCATCTGTGCGGTTTCCAGGTCACGGATCTCGCCGACCATGATGATGTCCGGATCCTGTCGCAGCAGCGTGCGCACGCCTGCGGCGAAGTCCAGATCGATCGCGGCATGTACCTGCATCTGATTGAATTCGGGCGAGACCATCTCGATCGGATCTTCCACCGTGCACACGTTGAGTTCCGGCGTTGCCAGATGTTTCAGCGTGGAATACAGCGTGGTGGTCTTGCCCGAACCGGTCGGGCCAGTGACCAGCACGATGCCGTGCGGGCGTTCGACCATGCTGCGCCAGTTGGCGCTCTCGCCGGGCGAGAAGCCGAGCTGGGCAAAGTCCTTGACCACCAGGTCCGGATCGAAGATGCGCATCACCACTTTCTCGCCAAACGCCGTAGGCATGTTCGAGATGCGCAACTCCACTTCGCGACCGGAAGCCGAGCGGGTCTTGATGCGGCCGTCCTGCGGGCGACGTTTTTCGGCCACGTCCATGCGCGCGAGGATCTTGATGCGTGCGGTCACCGCGGTCATCACCGGTGCGGGCAGCTCGAACACCTTCTGCATGATGCCGTCGATGCGGAAGCGGATATGCCCGGTGTCGCGGCGTGGTTCCAGATGGATGTCCGAGGCGCGTTGTTCAAACGCGTACTGCAGCAGCCAGTCGACGATGTGCACCACATGACGGTCATCGGCACCAACCTCGCCGCTCTTGCCCAGTTCGACCAGTTGCTCGAAGTTGAGGATGGCCGCGGAGCTATCGCTGCCGGTCTTGGCGTCCTGTGCCAGCTGGATCGAGCGCTGGACGCCATAGAACTCTTGCAGGTAGCGGTTGATGTCGACCGGGCTCGCCACCACACGCTTGATGTCCCGCCGCAGCATCTGCGCCAGATCGGGAGCCCAGCCTGCCTCGAAGGGTTCACAGGTGGCAAACGTCACCTCGCCCGGTGCGGCCGCGATCGGCAGGATCCGGTGGCGCTTGGCGTAGGCGTGACTCACCACCTGGGTTACCGAGGCGACATTGATCTTCATCGGATCGATTTTCAGGTACGGCAACCCGGCGTGGCTGGCCAGCCATTCGGTCAGACCTTCCAGGCTCAACGGGCGACCGGTGCCATGCTGGTTCGCCAGCTTGGCGTTGGCGATCAGCACCAGCGGGTGCAACTCCACCGAGCTACGCCCGGCGCGTGCACCCATGCGCACCTGCTTGGCGTCTTCGGCGAGCAGGTAACCGTCGACCACCAGAGCGGCCAGCAGATCGTCCAACTCCAGCCGGCCACGTCGGCCGAGCAGCGATGCAATTTGTGGTGATGCGGCCATCCGGATATGTCTCCCCGTGGTGCTTTTTGCCAGCCGGACCCAGTGGGAAAGCGAGCTGCGGCTATACTAGCGCGCTTTACCCAAGGTCACGGAAAGCCATGTCCGCGCGCACCTTCCAGGATGTGATCCAGACCCTCAACCGCTACTGGGCGGCGCAGGGCTGTGTGCTGCTGCAACCGCTCGATACCGAGGTCGGTGCCGGCACGTTTCATCCCGCCACGTTTCTGCGCGCGCTCGGTCCCGAGCCGTGGGCGGCCGCCTATGTGCAGCCATCGCGGCGCCCCACCGACGGTCGCTACGGCGAGAATCCGAATCGCCTGCAGCACTACTACCAGTACCAGGTGGTGATGAAGCCGAATCCGGAGAACATCCTGGAGCTGTACATCGGTTCGCTGAAGGAGCTCGGTCTCGATCCGCTGGTGCACGACCTGCGCTTCGTCGAGGACAACTGGGAGTCGCCCACGCTGGGCGCCTGGGGCCTCGGATGGGAGGTCTGGTTGAATGGCATGGAAGTGACTCAGTTCACCTACTTCCAGCAGGCCGGCGGACTCGAGTGCCGCCCGGTGACCGGCGAGATCACCTATGGCCTGGAGCGGCTGGCGATGTACCTGCAGAACGTGGACAACGTCTACGACCTGATCTGGACCGAGGGCCCGCGTGGAACCGTGACCTACGGAGACGTGTTCCTGCAGAATGAAGTGGAGCAGAGCACCTACAACTTCGAGCACGCCAATGTGCCCGAGCTGCTGCGCTGGTTCGACGTGTGCGAGGCGACCGCGAATCAGCTGATCGCGGCGAACCTGCCGCTGCCGGCGTACGAGCAGGTGATGAAGGCCAGCCATACATTCAACCTGCTCGATGCGCGCCGCGCGATCAGCGTTACCGAGCGCCAACGCTACATCCTGCGCGTGCGCACGTTGTCACGCGGCGTTGCCGAAACTTATGTGGCACAGCGCGAGAAACTCGGTTTCCCGGGCCTGAAGCAAGTGAAGGAGCCGGCTCATGGCTGAGCATAAGCCGCTGTTGATCGAACTCGGTACCGAGGAACTGCCGCCGAAGGCGCTGGATGAACTTTCCGAGGCCTTCCTGCGAGGCATCTGCGATGGACTGGCCAGGCGCGGCATCGTCGCCGGGCTCGACCTGGCACAGGCCTATGCGTCACCGCGCCGTTTGGCCGTCCATATCCCGGGCGTGGCGATGGCCCAGCCCGAGCAGGCGATCGAGCGCCGTGGCCCGGCGCTGAGTGCCGCGCTGGATGCCGAGGGTCAACCATCCAAGGCGCTGCTCGGCTTCGCTCAATCCTGTGGCGTCGGCGTCGAGCAACTGGAAAAACTGGAGACCGACAAGGGCGCGTGGTACGTCTGGCGCATGCTCAAGCCCGGTCAGCCGGTGGCTTCGCTGTTGCCGGAAATCATCGATGAAGCGCTGAAGGCGTTGCCGATCCCGCGGCCGATGCGCTGGGCCGACCACGACTACAGTTTCGTGCGCCCGGTGCACTGGCTGGTGATCCTGCATGGTGCCGAGATCATCGACGGCGAAGTGTTGGGTCTGCGCAGCGGGCGCAAGTCGCGCGGCCATCGTTTCATGCACCCGCAACCGGTGCACGTGGCCGACGCGGACGGCTGGCTGGACGCGATGCGTGCGGCCAATGTGCTGGCCGATCCACGCGAACGGCGCCAGCGCATCCGTGCGGAGATCGACCAGGCCACCAAACAGACTGGCGGCGTGCCGCGGCTGGATGATGCGCTGCTGGACGAGCTGGCCAACCTCACCGAATGGCCAATGGCGATTGCCTGTACGTTCGAGCGCGAGTTCCTCAGTGTGCCGCCCGAAGCGCTGGTGACCACCATGGTGGCGAACCAGAAATTCGTGCCGGTATTCGACGCCGACGGCAAGCTCACTGAGCATTTCATAGGCATCGCGAATATCCAGAGCAAGGATCCGGCCGAGATTCGCAAGGGTTACGAACGGGTGATCCGGCCGCGCTTCGCCGATGCCAAGTTCTTCTGGGACGAGGATCTGAAGACACCCTTGGCCAGCTATCAGGAGCAGCTCAAAAGCGTCACCTACCAGCAGGCGCTGGGCAGCCTGTGGGACAAGAGCGTGCGCGTGGCCGAGCTGGCGCGCGTGATCGCCAACCGGGTCGGCGTCGATGCGGCGGCCGCCACCCGCGCCGCCAGTCTGAGCAAGTGCGACCTGCTGTCACGCATGGTCGGCGAGTTCCCGGAACTGCAGGGCGTGATGGGACGTTATTACGCCAGCCATGACGGCGAGCCGGCCGACGTGGCGGCGGCGCTGGATAGCTATTACCAGCCGCGTTTCGGTGGTGATGCGATTGCCGCCGGCAAGCTTGGCCAAGTGCTGGCGGTGGCCGAACGGCTGGATACCCTGGCCGGCATCTTCGCCGTCGGCATGAAGCCGGGCGGCAACAAGGATCCGTTCGCGTTGCGCCGCGCCGCGCTGGGTCTGGGGCGCACGCTGATCGAGGGCGACATGGAATTGGATTTGCGCGGCAGCCTGGTCGAGGCGCTGGAACAGCTGCCCGACAGTGCACTGGCCGCAGGGCTGGTCAAGCTCGACAAAAGCGCAGGCAAGGATGGCAAACCGCCCGTTCTGGACGCGGGTCAGCGGCGGGCGATCCTGACCGAGGAACTGTACGATTTCGTGCTCGATCGTCTGCGCGGTTACTACGCTGAACAGGGTTTCGACAACGCACAGTTCGAGTCGGTGCTGGCGGTGCAGCCGGCCAGCCTTGCCGATTTTGACCGGCGCCTGCGCGCGGTGGCCGAATTCGGACGCCGGCCGGAAGCGGTCAGCCTGGCTGCCGCCAACAAGCGGGTCGCGAACATCTTGCGCAAGCAGGCCGAAGAGGCCGGTGCGCCGGCCATTGGTCGTACCGTCGATCCGGCGCATTTCGAGGCGGACGCCGAGCGCGAACTGGCCGATGCGCTCGCTTCAGCACAGCGGGAGACCGCCCAGGCGTTGGGCGCAGGTAATTACACCGCCGTGCTGGCCCGGCTGTCGCAACTGCAGGCGCCGGTGGATGCGTTCTTCGACAGCGTTTTGGTGAACGCCGACAATCCGGCCGTACGTGCGAACCGGCTGGCCCTGCTTGGGCAGTTGAAGGCACAGTTCGGCGCCATCGCCGACATCGCGCTGCTCTGACCGCGCCGCAAAAAAACGCGGCAGCCGTCAGGGCTGCCGCGTTTTTTTGCGGATGACCAGCACCGCGATGCAGGATCAGGCGGTGCTGCGTTCCCTGTGAATCCGCTCAGCCAGCTGGTGATTGAACGTCACCATGGCGATCGGATCCACTTGGGAGCCACGCGGGCCGAGAATTTCGTAGAGCTGCGTCAACAGATCCGTGTTGTCGGACAGGGAAAGCTGACTGTCGGCCAAGCTCAGCTCCGACTGCAGGATACGCACCGCAGTATTCAACCGCTGGGCGTCTACCGCCATGGTCGTAGCGTGATCATCTGAGCCGAATCGGTTGGACGATCGGTGCGGCGTCACTTTTTCCGAACTGTACTGCTCATCCGTAGTGGGGACACTGGGATCGACCTGCAGCGTCCCCTCGCCCGCCACCAGCCAGACCAGTGAAATGCCTAGTGTGTGCGCCAGCGTGACACAGCGGGCGCGCGAAGGGTCGGTATTGCCATCGCGCCAACTACGCACCACGCCTTCGGAGAACCCGCACATCCTGGCGATTTCCGTGACGCTGCCGACGCGCTGGATCAGCAGCCTGATGCGCTCCGCGAAACTTCCGTTGGTAGGCGAGTCCGTGAGTTTTTGCGTTTTCATGGTGCCGGCCGGATGACTGGATGATGACGATACTTGCATACCGCAAAATAGTGCGTCTAGTCAAGAAAAATATACGCAACGAAAAGTTATCAAAGTGTTGACCTTCGTGATTTCTTGAATTAACGTCGCAATAACTTGCGTGCTGCTTGCGCAGGAACGCACGCTAGGTCGTGCTACGCGGGATGAGCTCGGCATATCGCTTGGGATGTCGTCCTTGGATGGTACGAACACACAAAAAGCTTCATGTGCCCGGAACGTTCGGGCTGAACCATTGGGGAGTCACTACTTATGAAGTCGCATAAAAATTTCACGACGGCTCAATTGCGCCGTACTTCTCTGGCAATCGGACTTGGTTTGTGCATCGTCGGTACAGGCGCACTGGCGCAGTCGACCACGGGTAGCATCTTCGGCCAGGCACAGGCTGGTGAAACCGTACTGGTGAAGAGCACGTCGGGCGTCACGCGTCAGGTCGTCGTGGATTCGACCGGGCATTACAACGTCGGCGCATTGCCGCTGGGCGATTACACGGTAACCCTGCAGCGCGACGGCCATGCTGTCGATTCGCGTTCCAACGTCAGCCTGCGCGTGGGTTCGGGTACCGAGATTTCCTTCGGCGCAGAGAACGCTCAGAACCTGTCGGCGGTGACGGTACAGGCGAATGCCCTGCCGACCATCGACGTCAGCGCGGTCGATTCCCGCACGGTGATCACTTCCGAACAGCTGGCCAAATTGCCGCTCGGACGTAGCGCCGAGGCGATCGCGTTGCTGGCGCCGGGCGTCATTCCGGGCTCAAGCCTGATCACCGGCAGCATGGGTCAGCCACTGGTTTCGTTCGGCGGCTCCTCGGTTACCGAGAATGCTTATTACGTCAACGGGTTCAATACTACCGATCCGCTTAGTGGTCTGGGTGGTCTGGCTCTGCCGTACGGTGCCATCGACCAGCAGGAAATCCTCACTGGCGGTTATGACGCGGCCTATGGTCGCTCTGACGGTGGCGTGATCAGCCAAGTCGGCAAGCGCGGCACTAACCAATGGCATTTCGGCGCCCAGATCCAGTGGACGCCTACTGATCTGCAGAGCGATCCACGTAATTTCTATTATGTGAACCCGTCAGCCAATCACAATCCAAGCCAAGCTGGCTCGCAGGGCAATATTCGTCAATACCGTAACGACAACAAGTCATGGACGACAACGGTTGACGCCTATGTTGGCGGTCCGCTGATCCAGGACAAACTGTTTTTCTTCGGTGCGGTCGAGGGCCAGCGTCAACAAGGCCAGAGTGTCGGTACCGTTCCATCGGGTGGAAGCGCCGGGTTCGATACCCATTACCGCTTTGACAATCCGAAATGGTACGGCAAGCTGGATTGGAACATCACCGACAGCAATATCCTCGAACTGACGGGTGCTTCCAGCAAGCAGTCGTATCAGGGCGTGATCGACAAATATAGCTACGTCACCCATAGCGATGGCGGCTTCAGCAGCAACGACACGTCGACCAAGACCGGCAGCGACCTCTATTCGGCCAAGTTTACTAGCTATATCACTGACGACCTCAGCTTGACGGCCTTGTACGGCAAGATGAAGGGCACGCTGTACACCACCACGCCGGGCTACGACCCGACTACGCCGTACCTGCTGGGCACTACGTTCCAGGATAAGGCGATTACCAATGGCACGCCGATCATCAATGGTCAGAATGTGTTGTCGATCCGGAACCCGAAACATTCGACCACAAACACCAACCTGCGCATCGATCTGTCCTACAAGCTCGGCGATCACACGATCACTGGCGGTATTGACAATCAGAACGTGGGAGATCTGAACGACGGCACCCTCACATCCGGTCCCGGTTATGCGTGGGAATACGGCGCCAGCAACGGCTATATCACCGGTTCTCCGGGCTCGAATCCGTTCGTGGCAGCTCCGACCAACGGGTATTTCGTCGACAAGTACATCGTCAGCAACAATGCTTCAGTACGGGTCAGCCAGCACGCGCAATATATCCAGGATACCTGGCAGGTCAGCGATCGCTGGTTGGTAAAGATGGGTCTGCGCAACGACCAGTTCACCAACTACAACAGCGTTGGCGTGCCCTACCTGCGCCTGACCAGCCCGCAGTGGGCGCCGCGCGTTGGCTTCAGCTGGGACGTCAACGGTGACTCCAGTTTCAAGGTCTACGGCAATGCGGGTCGTTATTTCCTCGCGATGCCGTCCACCGTGGCACTGCGCGCGGCCGGTGCCTCACTGTTTACCCGTGAGTACTTCAATTACACCGGCATTACTGCCAATGGCGTTCCGACCGGTCTGACCCCGATCGCCACCAGCACCGGCGGCCCGATCTCGGCCAACCTGGAATATGGTATTCCGCGTGATCCGAAGACGGCCGCTTCGACCAACCTCAAGTCCGAGTATCAGGACGAGTTCATCCTTGGCTTTGACAAGAAGCTGGGCGACTCCTGGGCCTACGGCGCCAAGGCCACCTATCGCAAGCTGCGCAACGCGATCGATGACATTGGCGACTCGTCCAAGATCCAGGCCAAGATGGCTGCGATGGGCATCGATCCGACCACCTACGATCCGAACGCGATCCAGGGCAGCTACCTGATCAATCCGGGTCACACCAACACCTTCGAGATCGCGAAGCTGGCTGGCGGCTACTACAACGTGCCGGTGACCTGGAAGGAGTTCGGGTTCAACACCACGCTGAAGCGTCAGTACTACGGTCTGGATATGTATCTGGAGCATCCGTTCGACGGCAAGTGGTTCGGCAAGGTCGACTACCTGTACTCGAAGAGCTACGGCAACAGCGAAGGCCAGGTGCGTTCGGATATCGGCCAGACCGACGTGTCGGCCACGGTCGACTGGGATTACGCCCAGGTCATGGACTATGCTAACGGCAATCTGTCCAATGATCGCCGGCACCAGCTGAAGGCGTTTGGCGCCTATCAGATTGCTCCCGAATGGATGGTATCGGGCAACCTGCTGGTGCTGTCTGGTTCACCGCAAAGTTGCTTGGGTCGATATGGCGTCGATCAGACCAATCCTGGTCTGGGTTACGGTCCGTACTATCACTGGTGCAATGGCGTGCCGTTTTCCCCGGGCAAGATGCATAACCCGTGGACGTATACGCTCAGCCTCGGTGGTGAGTATCGTCCGGAGTGGGCAGACAAGAAGCTGGCCTTCAACGTCACGGTCTACAACGTGTTTGATCAGCAGAAGACCACGCAGACCTATGCGATTTACGGTGACAGCAGGCCCGATAAAAACGGCAACCTTACAGGCCTGAATGTGAGCTACCTGCGTCCGTATAGCGCACAGACTCCGCGTTATGTCCGCTTCGGTATCTCGTACGATTTCTGATGATCTGACGCAACAAGTACATGGTTGATGCTTCAAGAAAACCGCCGGGTATCCCCCGGCGGTTTTTTTGTACATCCGGCGGGCACAGTTGCCTGGAGATGAAAGTTTTCTACCTGCTCAACAAGGGATGTCACAAGTTCCCATGCGTGCGGAATTTTCGTTTGTTGTGCCCCTAACTTCCGTGCGGCAATAATCCCCTTGCCGAAGAAGCCAGCATGGCCGATGCGGAAATTCCTCTTCCAGGACATCGCATGAGCCAATTCGCATTGCTGGGCAAACGGCGGTTTGCGCCGTTCTTCTGGACCCAGGCGCTGGGTGCGTTCAACGACAGTGCATTTCGCAATGCGATGGTGATGCTGGCGGCGTTCCAGATGGGGCTGCCGGATCGGCAGGTGTCGCTGTATACCAACCTGGCGCCGGCGCTGTTCATCCTGCCGTACTTCCTGTTCTCGGCTACGGCGGGACAGCTGGCCGAGAAGTTCGAGAAAACGCGGATCATCCGCTATGTGAAGCTGTTCGAGATCCTGGCGATGCTGCTGGCGGCGTGGGGTTTCCACACGCACAACCTGGCGCTGCTGCTCAGCGTGCTGTTCATGATGGGCGTGCATTCGACGGTGTTCGGACCGATCAAGTACGCGATCCTGCCGCAAGCGCTCAAGCCCGGCGAACTGGTCGGCGGCAACGGCATGGTCGAGATGGGCACGCAACTGGCGATCCTGATCGGCATGGTGTTGGGCAATTCGCTGATGCTCCTGGCCGGAATCGGCCCGTGGGCAGCAGCAGCAGCAACCATCACGATCGCCGTCGCCGGCTACACCTGCAGCCGCTCGATTCCGCCGGCACCGGCTACCGCGCCGGAGCTGAAGTTCAACTGGAACCCGATCAGCGAGACAGTGCGCGTACTCGGCATCACACGCAGCGATCGCGCGGTGTTCAACGCGGTGCTGGGCATTTCGTGGTTCTGGTTCTTCGGCACCGTGCTGGTGGCGCAGCTGCCAACGTATACCAAGATCAATCTAGGCGGCGACGGTTCGGTCAACACGCTGGTGCTGACGCTGTTCTCGCTGGGCACCGGGGTGGGTTCGCTGCTGTGCGAGCGGATGTCGGGCAAGCGAGTGGAGATCGGTCTGGTACCGCTGGGTGCATTCGGCCTGACCGCGTTCGGCGTGGATCTGTATTTCGCGCGGCATGGCGTGGCGGCGGTACATGGGTTGAACTGGCTGGCGTTTCTGCGCTCGTCGGGCAGCTGGCGCATCGTGCTGGATCTGACGGCAATCGGCGTGTTCGCCGGTTTCTATGTGGTGCCGCTGTTCGCCTTCGTGCAGGCGCGCACGCCACGCCACCAGCTGTCACGGGTGATCGCCTGCAACAACATCATCAATGCACTGCTGATCTGCCTTGCTGCCGGCTTCGGGTTGGGACTGAGTGCGTTGGGCATGAACGCAGCCCAGATTTTCGTGGTGGCTGCGTTGCTCAACGTGGTGGTAGCGGTTTACATCTTCACGCTGGTGCCCGAATTCCTGATGCGTTTCATCACCTGGGTGCTGGTGAATACGCTGTACCGCGTACGCGTCGACGGCGGCCAGCACATTCCCGACGAAGGGCCGGTGCTGCTGGTGTGCAACCACGTCAGCTTCATGGATCCGCTGTTGCTGATGGCGAACCTGCGGCGGCCGGCGCGCTTCGTGATGTACTACAAGATCTTCAAGATTCCGCTGCTGAATTTCGTGTTCCGCACCGCCAAGGCGATTCCGATTGCCGGCTACAAGGAAGATTCGGCCGTGCTGCAGCACGCTTACGACGCAATCGACGCCGCGCTGGCGGCGGGCGAGGTGGTGTGCATCTTTCCCGAGGGAGGCCTGACCGGCGATGGCGGAATCGCGCCGTTCCGTCCGGGTGTGGAGAAGATTCTGGCGCGACGACCGGTGCCTGTGGTGCCGATGGCGCTGCGCGGCCTGTGGGGCAGCGTATGGAGTCGGCGCGACACGATGCTGCATCGGGCACGCCTTCCGCGGCGTATTCGCGCACGGGTGGAGCTGGTGATCGATACGCCGCTGGCGCCGGAACAAGTTACCGCAGCGACACTGGAATCGCGGGTGCGCGAGTTGCGTGGCGACCTCGCCTAGGTTGGAGTCAGCTCACCCAGCCGCCAATCACGATCAGCGCCACCACGCTCAGCCACGCCAGCAAGGCGCGCAGCAGGGCGCTGCGCAGGCGCACCAGTTCGGCCAGCGGATCGCTGTGGTCTTCGGCATAGCCGTCACCGGCTTCGACGTCGATCAGCACGTCAGCCTGCGCCGCGGCTCCCAGAAACCCCGGGCCCGCGCTATACCAGCTGGTGGGCGTCGCCTGACTGTGCCAGCGCCGCCATGCACCGATCACGGCATCCCAGTGGCCGACCACGGCGAGGGTGAAGGTCAGCAGCTGCGCGGGCAGCCAGTCCAGCGCGTTGGCGACGTAGCGGGCCGCGGTGCAACTGCCGGGGTCAAGCCGCAGCGAGTCATCGCGACCCAGCGTGTGTGCCAGCCGATACAGCAATGCACCGACCGGGCCGAGCAGGAAAAACCACAGCAGCACGGCGAAACGCCGCCGCAACGCCGCGTAGGCGATCGCCACGCCCAGCGCGGGCGCGTTCCAGGCGACCGGGCCGTCGTCGTCGGCGAGTGTCTGCGCCGCGGCTTCGCGGCTGGCGCCATCCGGGGCGTCAAGGATCACTTCCAGATCGGCCTCGAATTCGCGCGGGCCGAAGCAATACACCAGTACCGCCAGCGCGAACAGCAGCTGCAGCAACTCGCCCAGCGGCGTGCGGCCGAGCAACCATCCCAGTAGCACGCACAGTGCCAGCGGCAGCAACAGGGCCAACGCCACGCGCCCGCCGCCGCTGGTGTCAGCCAGCTGGGTGACCCAGCGTCGGAACCAGCTATCGCCGCGCCAGCGCGCCAGTTGTGGCATGACGTGTAGCAGGCCGAGAGCGATGAGGGCGACAAGCAGACGGATGGCCATGATGGAGTGAACTCGCAAGCAGTCGCTGCATTGTATGCGAGTGATCGGTCATCTCGCAGATCGGCATCGGCATGATGTGGCGCGGGAGGGCGCCACTTTGCGCCTGGATCAACCCGGTGGATTGGCAGCGACCAACGACTCCAGATCCAGCCCGGCGCGTTGCTGTAGCCAATGCGCCAGCAACTGGTACGACACCGACAGCGCGGTAGATGGCATGAAACTGCCGTCGGCGATGCCGTCGACGATCTGCTGCGGGGTGAACCAGCGCGCGTCTTCCAGTTCGTGATCGCGCATATCGATGTGGCGCGACATGGCGGTGGCAATGAAGCCGACCATCAGCGAGGCGGGCATCGGCCACGGCTGCGAGGAGTGATAGCGCACCTCATCGACGATGACGCCGGCTTCCTCCGCCACTTCGCGGCGCACCGCGTCTTCCAGCGACTCGCCCGGCTCGACGAAGCCGGCCAGAGTGGAATAACGACCGACTGGCCAGCCTGCCTGGCGGCCGAGCAGGCAGGCGCCCTCGTGCTCGACCAGCATGATGACGGCGGCGTCGGTGCGCGGAAAATGCAGGCGCGCGCAATCTTGATTCGTGCACTGGGCGCGATGGCCGGCGGCGACCAGCTGCAGCGGTGCGCCGCAACGGGCGCAATGGCGCGTCTCGCGTTGCCAGTGCGACAGACCTTTGGCATAGGCGAACAGGCCGGCTTCGTCCGCCGCCAACTGCAGCCCGGCGCTGCGCAGGTTCACGCGGCGTGCGTCGAGTGCGTTCTCCAGCTCGCCGACACGCTGAGAGTCGTCCACCACCAGCAGAAAATGCGGGCGCTGATCGGCGATGCCGAGCAGGGTAATCGGTGCGTCGCCGAGCCATTGTTCGCGCTCATTGGAATCCAGCCAGCGCAGCGCTTCGCGATCGCGCTGCATGAATGCTTCGCCGGCCTCATCCAGCAGCAGGTAACGCGCCTCGTTCGAGCGCGCCTGTTCGGCAATCCACGCGGATTCATCGCGCCGCTCGGCGATCCGGTCGAGGATCAGGCTGAGTCCGGCGAAGGTATTGGGACGCGGCAGCTTGGCCCGATCCATCGAACGACCTCAGGTGGAAAACGAGGATCCGCAGCCGCAGGTGGTCTTGGCGTTCGGATTGCTGATGACGAATTGCGAGCCGCTGAGGTTCTCTGCGTAGTCGATCTGCGCGCCGGTGAGGTACTGCAACGACAGCGGATCGCACAGCAGGGTCACACCCTCGCGCTCGACCGCAAAGTCATCCTCGGCCTGGGCTTCGTCGAAGGTGAAACCGTACTGGAATCCCGAACAACCACCGCCGCTGATGTACACGCGCAACTTCAACGCCGGATTGCCTTCTTCGGCAATCAGCTCATGCACCTTGTGCGCGGCAGCGGCGGTGAACAGGAGCGGCGCGCCGCTGCTGCGGTAATCGGGGATCGCGACGAGAGTTTCCATGGTCATCTAGATGGGGTCGGGACGGGCAAGCGCAAGCATACCGCTTCAGGCCGGCACGGCCTCGTCGAGCTCGGCATCCGGCGCCGGCAACTCGCGCTGCGCTTCCTCGGCCTGGCGCGAGATGCGCCCGTTGACCTGTGCACCGGCGGCCATTTCCAGCGTGTGATAACGCAGGTCGCCATCGATGCGCGCCTGCGGCGCCAGCTCCAGCCGGGCGCTGACATACACATCGCCGGTCACGTGACCGTTGATTACCGCCTGCGGCACACGGATCTCGCCGTGCACTTGGCCGTGCTCGCTGAGTGTGAACATGGCATCGTCGCCTTCGCCCAGCACGGTGCCTTCAATGCGGCCGTCCAGATGCAGCGCGCCGCTGAAGCGCAGGTCGCCGCGGATCACCGTGCCGCGGGCAATCAGGCTGGTCTCGTGGTTGGTGTGATTGCGCTCGTTGCGTTTACGGTTGAGCATCGTGATCCCCTTGGGCGGTGGTGATGTTGCCGCTCAGCGCGGCACCCCATGCGACGGCACGCTCGATCGGCTCGCCGTCGGCCGGCTGGATGCGGATGTGCAGACGCGTGGGACGGAAATCGGCCGGCAGCACGATAGTGCCGTGCAGCTGCTGGAAATACATGAAGCGGAAGGGCAGGCCGTCTTTCTGTGTGGCATCGCCCAGTGCCGGCCAGGCCAGGCTGACCACCTTGTCGCCACGCAAACCTTCCACGCTGACCGTCGCGTTGCCGCTAGTCTCGTCGCCGCGCTTCGCGTTCTGGGTCAGGCTGAGGGTGAGATTCAAGCCGCGTGAACCGGTGATCGGCTGCAGTTTCACCTCCTGCAACTTCAGGCCTTGCCGCTGGGCATCGCCGCCGACCAGCCGTGCATAGAAACCCAGGTCGGCACGCAGGCCGCTGAGTTCCTCCTCGCGCTGGGCCAGGGTGCCGCGCAACGAACGGGTGGCGACTTCATTGACTTGAGCGGCACGCTGCAGATTGGCGACCTGCTGTTCGAGTTCGTCGATGCGGGTTTGCAGGGCACGCTGCTGGCGGAGGTCGACGGCGGCTGGCGTGGCATGCCGGGTCAGCGCGCCAACGATCAGGCCAACCACCAATAGACTGCCCAGCCAGGCCAAGCCGAGCCACCACCAGCGCCGATGATGACCGGCGTCATCATGCCGGCGCACGACGAAGCGTGGCGGTGGTCGTGAAGCCATGCGGGTCATCCCGGGGAAAACGGAAGGTATAGCCCCGCTGCGATGAAAGCGTCAAGGAACCGGCGCACGCTTCGTCGTCTCGACGACTATCCGGCGACGTCGCGCGCGGTGGCGCTCAGCTTTGCATCTTGCTTTGCAGGTAGCGCTCCGCGCCAATGTCCTTGATCAGGCTGAACTGGGTTTCCAGCCAATCGATGTGTTCTTCCTCGTCGTGCAGGATGTCCTTGAACAGGTCGCGGCTGATGTAGTCGGCGATGCCTTCGCTGTGCGCGATCGCGGCACGCAGGTCGATCACCGCGGCCAGTTCCAGATCCAGATCGCCCTGCATCGACTCAAGCACGTTCTCGCCGATGCGCAACTTGCCCAGATGCTGCAGGTTCGGCAGGCCGTCGAGGAACAGGATGCGCTCGATCAGGTGATCGGCGTGCTTCATTTCCTCGATCGATTCCTTGTATTCGTGCGCGGCCAGTTCGGCGTAACCCCAGTCCTTGAGCATGCGGTAATGCAGGAAGTACTGGTTTATCGCGGTCAGTTCGTTGTAGAGCACCTTGTTGAGGAACTCGATGACCTTGGCATCACCTTTCATGGCTTTTCTCCGCTCGACGGGCAACGCCGACTATACAAATTCCGCGCCGGCGCGGACGAAATGCGAATGGCAATGGTTTGCCCATGCATCAGGCCCGCGCGGACGAAGAATCCGCGGCTGATCACGATGGGTCGGAAGGCTCAGGCGGTGGCAAGCGGCAGCTGGCAAAGCACCTGCGAAACCGCCTTGTCGAGCGTGGAACGGGCTTCCTGCTCACAGCAGCCACAGCAGTCGGAACAGCCAGTGCGTGCCTGCAGTTCGGCAAACGAACGCACGCCGTCGGCCGCTTCGCGGCGGATGTCGTGGTCGGTGACGGCGTTGCACAGGCAGATGTACATGGCGCGTATAAGAACGCGAATGCGAATGATTGTCAACAATCAACGGCTAATGGCTGTGGACATCCATTCAGGCAGCCTTGCAGCCATCACGCGGCCCGGTCGGCTGCGTTTCGGCGGTATCTCGCGGCGGCAATGTGCCGAGCTTGACGCTGAACAGGTCCTCCACCAGCGGTGCGAAGTGGCGCAGCGCCCGCTCGTACACCTGCCGCTTGAAATTGACGACATGCGCAGCTGGATACCAGAAATCGACCCAGCGCCACAGATCGAACTCCGGCTTGTCGCAGGCATCCAGCTTCAAGTCGTTTTCGCCGCCGAGCAGCCTGAGCAGGAACCACACCTGCTTCTGCCCGATGCAGGTAGGTCGCTGGTGATGGCGCACATAGCGATTGGGCAGGCGAT
Organism: Rhodanobacter sp.; assembly: GCA_035566635.1. Classification (GTDB taxonomy): domain Bacteria; phylum Pseudomonadota; class Gammaproteobacteria; order Xanthomonadales; family Rhodanobacteraceae; genus Rhodanobacter. Next base: position 131,016 of record DATMQY010000007.1, on the reverse strand, counting down.
AGCGCAACCAGCCGTGGGTGGCCGAGATGACTTCCACGTGATGCGCAGCCAGCCCGGTTTCCTCTTCCAGTTCGCGGTACATCGCCTCCAGCGGGGTTTCGTCCGAGCGCATGCCGCCCTGCGGAAACTGCCAGCCATCACGATTGACCCGGCGCGCCCAGAACAGCTGGCCGTCTGCATTCAGCAGAACGATGCCTACATTCGGACGATAGCCATCAACATCAATCATGTCGCCTCCTGGAGCCGTACGGCGTGGTTCGCCGGCGAGACCAAACCCCGTCCTGCAGCCGATTCAACCACAGCGCGTGAAGCAGCAGCAAGCGGCAGACTTGAACCGGCCGGGCTACGCGACTACACTGCCGCGCCCCGCCCGTATCGTTCTGATCCGGCATGGCGGGTTTCCTCAAGGCTATGTAGCTCAGCTGGTTAGAGCACAGCACTCATAATGCTGGGGTCGGTGGTTCGAGTCCACCCATAGCCACCACGTCTTGTTCTCACACCCTCTCAAATCGTCTCGCAGATCACTCGCGAGGCGCATTGCTGTGCAGTTTTTGGGTCGCCGTCATCTCAAGTTGTATCAGCAGGAATCACTGCATCGCATGGCAGCTGGTGGTATTTTTGGTGGTATGCGTAGCGCCGAAGGGGCGTTTTAGCGCGATGTACCACCAGCGCAGGGCGCGTGGGCGGTACCAGTAGGAGAGAGAGATGGCAGAATTGACGGCAGTGGCCGCGCGCAACGCGCAACCGCGGGAAAAAGCATATCGGCTGGCCGCCGGAAAGGGTCTATATCTGCAAGTGATGCCGACCGGCGCGCGTTACTGGCGGCTGAAATACCGCGTCGACGGGGCGCAGAAGATGCTTGGTCTCGGCGTTTTCCCCGACGTCGGCGTGGCCCAGGCGCGCGAAGCCCGCGACGATGCACGCCGGCTGCTGGCCAGCGGCGTCGATCCCAGCATGCAACGCAAAGTGGCCAAGGTGGCCAGCGCCTCGATCGCGGAACACAGCCTGGAAGCGATGGCGCGCGAATGGCATGCCGTGCACCAACATGAATGGGCCGATAGCTACGCCGAGCGGATCATCACTGCGTTCGAGCGCGACATTTTTCCCTGGCTTGGTAGTCGGGACGTCGGCAGCATCGAGCCGCGTGACCTTCTAGTGCGTCTGCAGGAAGTGCAAGCGCGTGGCGCCCGCGAAACCGCGCATAGGCTGCGCCGCTGGCTTAGCCCGGTGTTCCGCTATGCCATCGTCAAGGGCGCTGCACAGCGCGACGCGGCAGCCGACCTGAAGGGTGCGTTGGCCGGCTTTGTCACCCGCCGCTTTCCGACCATCAAGGATCCGGCCCGCATCGGCGAACTAATGCGAGCGATCGAAGGCTACGGCGGTACCCACATCACTCGGGCTGCGCTGAAACTCGCGCCGCTGCTATTCACGCGACCGGGCGAGCTGCGCTTCGCGCGCTGGCCTGAATTCGACCTGGCCGCAGGTATCTGGACGGTACCGGCGGCGCGGATGAAGCTGCGCAAGGCGCAGAAACTGACCGCCGAGCCGCATATCGTGCCGCTGAGCCAGCAGGCGGTGAAGATACTTATGGCGCTCAAGCCACTCACCGATGGATCCCGCAGCGGCTTCCTGTTTCCGGGCGAGCGAAGCGCGGATCGGCCCATGTCGGAGAACACTCTCAATGCTGCCCTGCACACCATGGGCTTCAAGAATGAAATCGTGGCGCACGGCTTCCGCCACATGGCCAGCACGGCGCTCAACGAGGCCGGGTGGAGCGAGGATGCGATCGAGCGACAGCTGGCCCACGTCGACGCGAACCCGATCCGAGGGATCTACAACCAGGCGCAGTACCTGGCCGAACGAAAGAAGATGATGCAGGCGTGGGCCGACTACCTCGACGGGTTGCGCGAGCCCAGGCCTGCAGTGCCGATGCCGGCAGCGAAGCGGTCAGCCCGCGCTGGTGGTCGTCTGAGTTAGTTCGTCGAGTAGCTGGTCGGCGGTTCGCTTGAGGTCGGCTGCAATAACGTCAAGCAGCTGGTAGATCTCGTCGGCGGTGATCGTGCGCTCATTCACCGCAGAGGCGATGCCGGCGGCCGCGCCGCTGAGTGCGTCGGCGCGTCCGCGGATTCGTTCGGTAAAGCGGATCGCTTCGGTGTTGCGGTCGTGCATCGTGTGGCCCTGCTTTCGGTGGATCGAGACCGATTACCCGGCCTGCATCGCACGCCACCCCGAAATCGCTCGATCGCAAGATCTTACGATTTCCTGGCTCGCCATGTGAGCCGCGTCAAAGCACCGCACGCCGCCCGTTTTGCAATGCATTCTGCTCACTGCGCACACCGGTCAAGTTGATCATCGGTTCCGATCGACCGCGATCAGTGTTCCGATCGTGATCAGCCATGTCGTATACGCTCTAGTTCCAGCCCCAGATAGCCCGCAATATCTTGCGCGTTGACAACGGGGCAATTTGATTTCTAGTCTCCGACACACGGCCTGAGCGCAACGCCCAGGTAAAGGGGAACTATTGATGCGTGTTTGGCAAGGGATCTGCCTGTCGGCAGTGCTGCTGTTCTCGTTCGGGGCGTTGAGCCACGCACAATCGGTCACACCGGAAGACGAATACAAGAATCTGGTCAAGGTCGATCAGGACATCCAGCCGCTGGGTGCGCATCCGTTCGGTGAGAGCATCAGCCTCTACGACGGCACGTTGTCGTTCGAACAAACGGACGTCAGCGTGCCGGGCAACGGACCCACGCTGCAACTGTCACGATCGCTACAGACCGCCATCGTGAGTATGGTGGGCACGAACCGCCCGTTCGGCGAATGGGAGCTGGACATTCCGCGCATCGAAACCACCGCCGGCGCGGTGGGGCAGGTGAGTCCCACTTGGCTAGTACAGAGCAGCGGGAAACTTCGTTGTACGGGCTTCGCTCCGCCGCCCGTGTACGGCCCCTATCAGGGCGGGGATCCGTGGACGCCGGCCGAGTGGTGGTACGGCTACCACTTGCTCGTGCCCGGTCAGGGCAGTCAGGAGCTGTTGAAGCGCGGCACCGCCAATCCGCTGTCGCCCACGATCAGCGGTATGAGCTTTCCGATCGTCACCAAACAGAACTGGATGATCGCGTGCGGTGTGACGGCCAGCGATGGTGGCGAAGGTTTTCTGGCGATCGCGCCGGACGGCACGCGTTACACCTTTGCCCAGCTGGTCTATCGCCCGATGGACACCATCACGTCGCCGATCGGCACGCCTCCGCTAGCCGGCGTTCGTCCCATGCTGGCACCCATGAATTTTCTGGGTCGCCGCGATGCGTTGATGTACGTGACGCAAATCCAGGATCGCTTCGGCAACACGCTGACCTATACCTACGATTCCACCAGCGGCAATCTCACCGACATCACGGCCAGCGACGGAAGGCACCTGACGCTTACCTATGTATCAGGCACGTCGCAGGTCGCTACCGTGACGGTGCTCTCCACGGATGTACCGGCGCGTACCTGGACGTACAGCTACAGCTTCACCAATGGCACCCCGACCGCGCTGACCGGCGTGCAGCTTCCGGATGGCAGCGCTTGGTCCTACAACCTGGCGGCACTTACGGCAGAGCCCGACCCGACGTTCGTGTACGGCGATTGCGGCGCGAACCAGCTCGCTACTGTTGACGGCGGCTCCGTGACCGGCACGATCACACATCCGTCGGGACTGACGGCTACCTTCACCCTGCAATCCATGATGCACGGGCGCTCTTACGTCCCCAAGCAGTGTTACGGCCCTACTGGCACAGGCTCCCCCCCTTTTTCGTACTATCCGCAGTACTACTCGCAGTACTCGATCACCAGCGAGGTCCTGTCGGGGGCGGCCCTGCCGACGCAAACGTGGACTTACAACTACTCCACACCCAACCAGAGTTGGCTCTCGGACGCGTGCGCGAGCAATAGCAGTTGCCCCTCGACCGTCTATACCGATGTGGTCGATCCGGACGGTCGCGATGTGCGCACCACCTTTAGCAACCGCTTCGACGCCAGCGAAGGAGAGGTGCTGCGCACGGACTTTTACGCCGCGGGTAACACCGCTGCGATCCTGCGCTCGGAAACCAACACCTACGCCAACCCGACTGGAGGCCCGTGGCCCGCGGCCTATGGCTACGGCCTGCAAGCCCGCGTTAATCGGGCACAGAGCGAAGCCCTCTCGCCGCTGAGTCAGCACGCGATCAGCCAGGACGGCGACACGTATACGTGGCTGGCAGAGGGTTTCAACGCGTACGCGCAGGTGGCCCAGACGAAGCGCTCCAACAGCATCGCGGGTCAGAGCGCGATCGAGGAGGCGACCACCTATCTCAACGACCCTACCCTGTGGGTGCTGGGCCTGCCACAGCAGGTGACCAACCTCACCACCGGCGAGACCGAGAGCCTCAACACCTACAACACCGGCAACGACACGTTGCTGTCGCGCGCCCGCTTCGGCCAGCCGCTGATGAGCTATACGTTCAACAGCGCGGGCCAGCTGGCCAGCTTCACCGACGGCAACAGCCATACCACCAGCTTGAGTAACTACAAGCGCGGTATCCCACAAACGATTGGCTATCCGGACAGCACCAGCGAGTCCCTGGTCGTCGATGACTTCGGCCAGATCAGCACGATCACGGATCAGGCGGGACATACCACCAGCTACGGCTACGACAACGTCGGCCGCATCACCGGCATCACCTATCCCGGTGGCGATGAGGTGGCGTGGCTGCCCAAGACCTTCACCTACAGCTTCGTCACCAGCGACGAGCGCGGCGTGCCGGCCAATCACTGGCGGCGCACCACCACCAGCGGCAACGCGGTGGGAGTGACGTACTTCGATGCGATGCTGCGTCCGGTGTTGAGCGACAGCGACATCGGCGCCAGCGTGATGGCCAGCATGCTGACCACCTACGACAGCAAGGGACAGAAGACCTTCGGCGCGTACCCGAGCGCCAGTGCACTGACCTTCACGCAGACACCGGCGGCGGTCGGCATCCAAGGCACTGCCACGACTTACGACGCACTGGGGCGGGTGACCCAGGTCCAGCAAAACTCCGAGCTGAGTACCACTCCCTTGACCAGCAGCACCGCGTACCTGTCCGGTGCGCAGCAGCAGATCACCGATCCCAAGGGCAATGTCGCCACCACCAGTTATCAGGTGTTCGACACGCCCAGCTACAACGCGCCGATCCTGGTGCAGGCACCGGCCGGCATCACCCAGACGATCACTCGCGACCTCTATGGCAACCCGCTGTCGATCACCCAGTCGGGCCTGTACGGTACCGAGTCGGACAGTGTCACCAAGACACTGACCTACGACGCGTACCACCGCCTGTGCCGCACCACCGAGTCGGAAAGCGGCAGCGAAGTGATGGCCTACGACAACGCCAACAACGTCGCCTGGGGTGCGTCGGGTCTGAGCATCACGGGAACCGGCTGCGGGCAGGAGCAGGTAGCGACGGCGGCCCAAACCGCGCGCACCTACGATGCGATGAACCGGGTGCTGACGATCGCGCCGCCTTCGGGCACGCAGAGCACCCAATACCACTACACGGCGCTGGGTCTGCCGGACAGCGTGGTCTCGGGTATCAGTACCTGGACGGGTGCGTACAACTTCCGCGGCATGCTCACCGGCGAGAGCCTGCAACTGGTCGGCCAGAACGCTTGGGGCATCGGCTATGCCCATGATGCGAACGGCAGCCTCAGCCTGGTGCACTACCCCGATGGCGAGAACGTCAGCTACGCGCCCGATGCGCTGGGCCGACCGACCCAGGCCGGCAGCTACGCGACCGGCATCGGCTACCTCCCGAACGGACAGGTGGCGCAGTTTGCCTACGGCAACGGCGTCGCCTACGTGGCCGCGCAGAACACGCGCCAGATGCTCAGCAACTTCCGCTACAGTGCGGGCAGCACGGTGCAGTTGGGTGAGGCTCTCGGCTACGACCCCAACGGCAACATCACCGCGGTGACCGATCTGGTGGCCGGTGGCCCGCGCGCCAAGTCGTTCGGCTACGACGCGCTGAATCGGTTGAGCAGCGCCAACGCGGCCGGCTTGTGGGGTACCCAGGCGTACACCTACGACGCGCTCAACAACCTGCGCACGTTACAGACCGGCAGCCAGACGTCGACCTACAACTACGACGCCACCAACAAGCTCGCGAGCATCAGCAACGGCGCCACCACGCTCACCAACTATCTGTACGACAGCCGCGGCAACGTCACCGGCAAGAACGCGACCACGCTGGTGTTCGATCAGAAGAACCAGCTGACCCAGATCCCCGGCAGCGACACCTACGCCTACGACGCGTCGGGGCGGCGAGTATCGAAGACGGCCGCTGGCGTCACGACGTATTACTTCTACAGTCAGGCTGGCCAGCTGATGTACCAGTGGGCGCCGGGCAGTGCGCTGTCCACCAATTTCATCTATCTGGGCACCAAGCAAGTTGCCCGCAACAGCTCGCTTCAGCTCACCGCACCGGGTGCGGTGAGCTTCGACGCCAATCCCAACAACGGCAGCTACACGGTGAGCTGGGGCGCCGTGACGGGTGCCACTAGCTACCTCCTGCAAGAAAGCGCCAACGGCGGTGCCTGGACCACGGTGTATAGCGGTAGCGCCGCCAGCAGTGCGCTGAGCGGTCGGGCAGGCGGCAGCTATACCTACCAGGTAGAAGGCTGCATCGGCACCACCTGCGGTGCGTGGACCAGCTCGGCCACGCTGGGCGTAACTCCGACGTTGCCCACGGTGAGCGTACCCAGCGGCACCATCAACGGCACCTACACAGTGAGTTGGACGGCACCGGCGACCGCCAGTGCGTACATGGTGCAAGAGCGCCTCAACGGCGGCGCGTGGACCACCATTGCCGCCAGCACCGCGGCCACCGCGATCAGTCGTCCGGGCACCACCAGCGGCAGTTACACCTATCAAGTGGCGGCCTACAACAGTTACGGCACGCGTGGCTGGGCCGGGTCCAATGCGGTCACTGTGGATACCACCTACGGCGTGCTGCCGACCGCGCCAGCCAGTTTGACGGTGCCAGCCAGCAGCAACAACGGTGGCGCCACGCTGAGCTGGGGTGCCTCGAACCTCACCACGCGCTACGTGGTCGAGCAGAGCAGCAACGGTGGTACCAGCTGGACGGGTATCTACAACAGCAGCGGCACCAGCACGGCGGTGTCGGGGCTGGCCGACGGCAGCTACGTCTTCCATGTGCAAGCCTGCAATACCTACGGCTGTAGTGCGTGGACCGCGGGCAGCGCCACGCTGGTGGTGACGCACCCGCCGACCACCGCGCCTACGATCAGCACACCAGCCAACAGCACCAACGGCAGCTACACGGTGAGCTGGAGCGGGGTTGCTGGTCCGGTCAGTTACACGCTGCAGGAGCAGGTCAATGGAGGTGGCTGGGCGACCGTGCAAACCAACGGCATGACCAGCTGGAGCACCAGCGGAAGAGGCAACGGGACTTACGGCTATCACGTGCAGGCCTGCAATGTGGGTGGTTGCGGACCGTGGAGTGCGGTGGCGAGTACCACGGTATTACTGGTGCCACCGGTACCCGCCAGCATCAGCGTGCCGGCGACCAGCAACGGCCCCATCGCCATCAACTGGGCGGCCAGCGCCACGGCGACCATCTACGGTCTGGATCAGAGCGTGAATGGCGGGGCGTGGGCGCAGGTGTATGCCAACAGCGCCACCAGCACGACGGTGACGGCGACCTCGTCGGGCAGCTACAGCTACCGGGCCTACGCCTGCAATGCCAGTGGCTGCAATGGCTACGCTACCAGTGGTGCAGTAGCGGTCACGATCCCGCCGGCCAGTGCGCCGAGTCTGAGCGTGCCTGCCAGCAGCAACTCCGGCAGTTACACGGTGAGCTGGGGTGGTGTCAGTGGCGCCACCAGCTACACGTTGCAGGAGCAGGTCAACGGCGGTGGTTGGACCACAGTACAGGCCAATGGCAGCGCCAGTTGGGGTGCCAGCGGCAAGGGCAACGGCACGTACGGCTACCACGTGCAGGCGTGCAATGCGGGCGGCTGCGGGCCGTGGAGCGGTACGGGCACGATCATTGTGGCGCTGATTCCAGCGGCACCCGCTGCGCCCAACATCAGCAGCAGTGGTGTGTACTGGAAGCCGGTGGTGTTGGTGAGTTGGACCGCAGTGCCCAATGCCACGAGCTATCAGCTGGAACAAACCGATCCCGTGAATGGCGTGAACATCGTCTCCAGCGGCTCGGCTACGTCTTGGAGTCAGTTGATTCTTATCAATGGAACGGTCCAGTTTCGGGTGATGGCGTGCAGCAGCGCCGGCTGCTCGGCCTTCAGCGGTTATCGCAGTATCACACTGCATTCGGGTCCCTGAGCCAAGGATGTCATGCACATGAAGAAGATCGCACGATGGCTGATCCTGACCAGCCTGTGGCTAGGCACCGCGGTGGCGCATGCCGGCACGGTGACCTACGTGTACACCGACCCGCAGGGCACGCCACTGGCGGAGGCCGATGCCAGCGGCAACATCACCGCCCGTTTCGATTACGCGCCGTATGGCACGGCGGTGGCGAGCATGAGTCCGGCGCCGAATGGGCCGGGGTATACCGGGCACGTGAACGATCCGGACACCGGGTTGGTGTATATGCAGGCGCGCTATTACGATCCGGGGACCGGAAGATTCTTGAGCGTCGATCCGGTGGAGCCCAGCGCGGGCAATCCGTTCAACTTCAGCCGCTATGCGTACGCAAATAATAATCCGGTCAGCAACACTGACCCGACGGGTCAATGTCCCGACAAGAATCCGTGCTTTGAAGCCACTCCGTACAACTTCTTCCGAGACAATTTTTTCGGAAGCATGATCGGGCACCAATTTGGAGATCCAATTGCACTTATCCGATCAGACAATATCAATCCGCTGACCAGTGAGGCTTTAGATCGAGGACAACTCCAGGATGCCAAGCTCGGTGTTTTGATGTTGGCGATACCGGTAAGCAAGCCAGAGAAAGTGGCGGCCGATACTGTAAAAGAGGTAATGCTTTCACTGAGTAAGCATGGTGAAGCGGCCGAACATGCCGCGGCTGCGATCGCAGCAGGCAAACCGAGCATCTTGACAATCAATCGAGCCGGGGCATCTGCCAATCGACAGGCTGCAACCGGAGGTATTGCCAAAATAGCTGGGAAGCAGTTGGATGAGTATCCGCCAGCTATGTTCGTGGAAGGTGGCGATGGAGCAAGCGTTCGCGCGATTAATCCTCGTGACAATATGTCTGCAGGAGCATGTATCGGGAATGCTTGTCGTGGGTTGTCTGATGGGGCTCAAGTTCACATAAAAGTAGGTAACTAGAGATGAACGAGAAGTCTTATAAGCTCTACGTATCATTCTGCCAATTTGCAATTTTTGCGAGTCACCTTGATCAGCCATTCAATGATTGGAATGATCATCAAATTTCGCAGGGGTTTGCTTGGCGAAGAAATAGCGTTTCATTTCGCACTCTTGTAGAAGATGGCGTACACCTTATTAAGGTGGCATTGAAAGATGAAATGCCTCCTGTTGCGGAAGATGCTATCCGGACCATTGAAGTACCATTTGAATCTCCGTCAGATGGGAATATTGAGTTAGCCAGCATATCGGACTCAGTCGCAGTATCGCTTCCTTCTGGAAAATACATGCTTCGCTGCGAATTCTTTGGGCAAATTTCTGGTGATGAAAATATTATTCGCGTTACATTTGTGAGCGCCGCTTAACTCGTCTTGGCCATGATTCTCTCTTTCAGTCGTTCTTGCTTGATGCCGTACCTCCGCGGCGGAAAACCCAGCACTTGACCGACTTGCCCACGCCATCCACGCCGCTGTCGACGAGGATGCTGTTGACGGTCTTGTAGCTGAGGAATTTGCGGGCGCGGCTCTCGGGCAGCAGCCGCTTGAGGTCGTTGTATTCGGGCACGCGCAGGCCGTGCCGCGCGGCGCGCTCCTGGAACTCCGGCAGACTCACCGCGATCAGATCGTCGTTGCGGCTGTGGTTGAGCTTCTCGACGCCGTCGGTGTCGTTGAGGTGGTCGAACTTCTCCCAGAACTCGGTCACGGTCGGGTGGTCGGCGTTGATCGCGTACTGGCGGGCGACGGCCATGTCCATCAGCGCGTCGAACGCCTGGCGCTTCTGGTCGGCAGAGATCGGCACGACGTGGTCGAGCGCGTCGATCATCGCCATCACCTGCGCGTGGTTCTTGCAGATGCGCACGCTCTTGAGGTTGGGGTGGCCCTTGAACATCGCCTCGTAGATCGGCGTGAACTCCGCCAGCGTGGCCATGATCTTCTTCTCACGCCGCACCGCCGCCAGAATGAAGCCGCTGACGTTCTCCACCGGCACGGTTTCCAGCGCCTTGCCGGCGATGCCGCCCTCGATCGTGTGGCCGCTCTTGTCGAGGTTGATGTGCACGATGCGCTGCAGCACTGCGTCGCTGGCGTCCACCACCGCGTTCTGGCTGATCACCACGGTGCCGCGGAACGGCGGCTCGTAGGTTTCGTTGCCGGCGCTCTTGTGGCCGCGGGCACGGCCGATGCGGCCGTTGTAGAGTGTTTTCAGTTCGTCCCAGTCGAACTGCTTGACGTTCATGCGGTCGTTGCCGGCGCTGCGGTCGGCCTCGATCATCACCATCGGCAAGTTGCCGACCTGGCCGAACGTGCGCGTGCGACCGGCGAGCGTGGACTTGGTCGGATCCATGCCTTCGTGATCCGGGCGGCCGCATAGCTTCCACAGGAACTCGATCAGAGTGGACTTGCCGGAGCCGGCCTCGCCGATCAGCTCAAGGAACGGGAACGACTTGTCGGTAGTACGGATCTGCTCGGCGAACAGGCTGCCCAGCCAGAACGCCAGCGAGATCACGCCCTTCACACCGAACGCGGTCCACAGGTGGCCGAACCACGCGTCGGAGTAGTCCGCGCTGGCGGTGTTGATCTGCAGGCGCATCGACTGCAGCAAGCTCTTGATGTTGAGCCGGCCGATCTCGAAGTAGTCCTCGGCGTTGAGCTCGTAGAGGTTGCCGTCCTTCACCGCGACGTCGCCGAACACGTAGGCGCCGTGATCCTTGCTATAGCCGATGAAGTCCATCGTCTCGACGTGCTTGATGCCGGTCTCCGGCGTCTGGTCGCGCAGCAGGTGCATCAGCTGCTCGGACGTGCCGGTGAAAAAGCAGCCAGCCGCGATGCTGGCCATGCGCTTGCCGAACTCGGCAGCCGCCATGATCTGGCTGCCGGTGAAGGTGTTTTTCACCGCCGGCTGATCGCCTGGCCGATTGACGCGGAAGTAGTACCAGCTCTCGTCGGTGATGTCGTTGCGCTGGAAATACAGCACGCGCGGGTAGCCGGTGCAGATCTGGTGGACCGCGTTGCACTCGGCCAGCGCCTGTTCCTTGATCTCGTCCTCGTCGAGGCCTTTATCCTTGTCCTGCAGCTCCTCCCGCACCTTGGCGTATTTCTTGAAGTCGAGCTGGAACCAATACAGCCGGTTGCCAAACTCGAACGGGAACTGCGAGCGGCCCGCCTCTTTGTAGATCAGCATGGCTTTCGCGCTGGCGGTGCGGGCGATCAGCAAGGCGCCTTCGTGCAGGTAGCCCTTACGGTCGGCCACGGACAGGCGGTCGCGCTGGTGCAGGTCGTTCCAGTCGATCTTGCTGCGACCGTCCTGCTTGATCTGAGCGGCCTTGCAATCCCACGCCAGTGTGCGCGCCTGCTTGACCCACTTGCGGATGTAACGCTGGCCAGCGCCGTCGCCGTCGGTACCGTCGGTGTCGAGCGCCCACACCAGCGCCGGGCGATCGCCGGCGCGCTGCTTGGACAGCTCAGCCAGTGCATGCTCCGGCCAGTTGTTGCAACTGAGCAGGGCCACTGCCGCCACGCCGTGCAGCCACAACGCGATCGCGTCGAAGATGCCCTCAACCAGCCACACTTCCTCGACGGTCGACAGATCGAGGCCGGGCGGTGTCCACCAGTGGCCGGCATGCTTGCTGCCGTAATTGAAGCGAGCCTTCTTCTTGCCGAACCGCTGCGGCTTGTCGATCAGGCGCTCCCAGTAGCCGCCGCCGGGCAGCGGGAAACGTACCGTCGCCGTGCTGGCGTCCAGCTCGCGATCGACGTAGCTCTCCTGCGTGTAGCTGCCGCGCAGCTTCGCAATCTCGAAGCCGCGCATGTGCGTGAGGTACGCGTCGGCCGAGGCGTGCGGGTTGGTCTCGGTGACCTTGTAGCGATCCGACCAGTTCTCGAACAGATCGGAATACAGATCCTTGACGTGACGCTCCCACGCGCACTTGCTCTCGCGTCCGCACTTGATCACCCACGGGTGCTCGGCGTTGGTGTACAGCTCTTTTTTCTGGCAGTTCGGGCAGCGGCCTTCGCGCAGCCAGGTGCCTTTTTCCTTGAGGTCGAACTCCTGCAGCAGCAGGCGGGTGACGTCGGCGTGGAGGGAGGGATTCATGCGCTGGCCGGCTCCCACAGTTTGCCGGCGGGGCCGCACAGTTCGCCCTGCTTCCGTGCACGGTCGCAGTCCATGCCGACCCATTCGCCGACCGGCTCGTAAGGATCACCGTTGTCGTCGCGCAGGTCGAAACAATCCGGCGGCAAGGTGCACAGGAACATGCCCCGAACGAAGGTGCAGCTCGCACAGGTGGTGCAGGCTTTCGGCTCGGGCAGCGTCATGCCGCACCGCCCTGCCCGCGCGATGCGATCCATGCGCAGATCTCGCTCTCGCGGAAGCCGACGGCCTTGCCGCCCAGCGACACCGCCGCCGGGAATCCGCCGACCGGCATGCGCCGGTAGATGGTGGCGCGGGACAGGCCGCTGCGACGTATCGCCTCGGGCATGCGCACGATGCGATCGAGGTCGATCAACGGCAGCATCGCGGGTGCCGGCGCGGCGGCGTGGCGTCGGCTATCGAGGTTGACGACGGTATTCATGCCAGCCACTCGAACTGCCCCGCCGCCAGGGCGACGCTGCCGACGGTAATGGCGCGGAACAGCCACACCCCCGCGCATGAGTCCTCAAAACACGGCACCGGCAGCAGCTGTACGGCGTTGGCCAGTTCGCCGCGTTGGGCCGTGGCCATGACGTCGGTAGCGCCACGGCAGTGCTCGCAGCGGCAACGACGGGGCATGGCGACGACGTCGCCGGGTACGGTCAGGAACATGGGGTTGCCCTTCAGTGCTTGGTGGCGACGTGAGCGGCGAGCTGGACGGCCTGCTCACGGGCGATGCGCACCAGGTCGGCGGCAGAGAAGAACGCGCCCTGCTTGCTGACCGGATCGACCACGAACACGGCGTAGCTGGTGGTCTTGGTGAGGTCGACGTGGGCGCTGTTGCCGCGTGCGTGGATCTCGCCGAACGCCTGCAGGGTGATGACGGTGGCGGTGTCGGTGCTGACGCCGTAGTTCTGCAGGTGATCGGCGCAGCGGGCCACCAGCAGGTGGCGCTCAGGGGACAGGTGCTCGGCCTGGTGCGCGAGCAGGTAGCCGATCGCTACCTCGTGAAGGTTGGGTGGGGCCATGGTTCTCTCTCCGTGGACAGGTGGGTGGTGCCGGCTTAGCCAGCGGCAGCGACAGGCGCGGCGGGTTCGGCGCTCATCACCGGGACGGCGACGGCGTGCGGGATATGGATCTCGGGATTCGGCTGCTCGCTGGGGCACAAGGTGCGCAGCGTTTCCAGCCCGGCCAGCCAGACGTGGCCGCAGGCATCGTTGGTGCACTCGAAGCGCACCTCGCGGTAGATGGTGGTGAGCTGCTTGCTGCTGCGGGCGCGGGCGAAGCTGTCGCAGTGCGGGCAACGCACGCGGAAGCGGCTCTCGCGATGCATGGACGAAGGATGTTGCGCTGCATGAGTCATGCTCGATTCACTCCCGTGGTCGTATTCATGCCGCAAGCCGCGAGAGGAATAGCCGCGGCCCGCTGGTAGCTTTTGACGCCGCGCAGGTACATCTGGCGGGCGAACGAGGCGCTGGACTTGCCGTTCTGTTCCGCCAGGGATTCGTGTTTGGCCAGCTCGGGGGCGAGCAGCCGTAGCGCGATGGCTTTTTTCGTTACGCCTCTCGGGGCGTAGCTGACAGGGGATTTGCGTATGCTCGGCATGGGTTACAGTGGCCTGAATGTGTCACACAATTCGCAGAATACTCGCAAAACGCGAGAATACAAGAAGCAAAATGCGGGAATTTTGCAAAACGCAGGAGAGACCATGGCCGAACTGAGCGCGGGGGCGATCATCGATCGCATGCATATAGCGGCCGGCGTCAGCACGGACATCGCGCTCAGCGCCTACTGTGGGCTCGGCAAGAGCACGGCCGGCGGCTGGCGCAATCGCAACACCGTGCCGTTCGAGGAGTGCGTGAAACTCGCACAACGCAAGGGTGTCAGCCTGGACTGGCTTCTGCTCGGACTGGGCACCCTGACCGGCGCCGATGCCGATTACCGTGTGCACGACGGTGACGCCGCCGACCCGCGCTTGCAGCGCATGACCGCCTTTCTTGCGCACTGGGCCACCACCCGCAGCGCCGACGACCAGGCTTGGCTGGAAGGTCAGCTGACGCGTTCGATACCGGAGTACGCGGAGTGGGTTGCTACCCGAAAAAGATAGTCAGCGGTGACAAACGCGGGCCATCAAACAGCACTAGGAAACGGGATGGATAAGCACAGAGCAGACGGTCAAAGCAGGGACGCGCATTTCATCGGTGGCCCACGCGCTGGCGAGATTCACCCGATCAAGTCGTCGACGCCACGTGTGATCACCCACCACGAGGGTGCATACCTCGAATATCTGCTGGTGCGTTGGATCGAGGTCGGCGGCAAGGTGGCCGAGGATTCACCGCTGTACTACGTCTGGAGCGAACTGGACGAGGCTACGGCCGACGCCGCGATACTGGCCCACCAACAGGCGCTGGCCAGCGCCTGAGTCGTTCAACGCGTTCGCGCGTCGGTGGCGCCACAGGGTCGGCTATTCGCCGCCGCCACTGTCTGGCGGGGTCTTAGCGTCGCGGTGCTCAAGTTCCAGCTGTGTGATGTAGCCGGAATCACCGAGCAGGTGCTCGGCCTTGACGATGATCCAGTCCACCGCATCGATCTGCGGCTTGAAGCCGCGCACGCTGACGTGCATCTCGGGGTATAGATCCGCGCGGCCGTGGGCGAGCGTGTAGTGGAAGGTGACGGTGCCGCGCAACAGCCGCTTGTACTCGCTGCGCGCGGCGCGCATGGCGTTGCTCTTGGTCGCGTAGGTGGTGCGCAGGGTCTTGACGCCTTTGCCATCGTCGATGCCCACCAGCACATCCTTGGTCTTGCCACTGTGCGTGTCGTCGTACAGCGTGCGGATGCCGCTGTACGCGTTGCGGTCGGCGACGTGGTAGCGGTGCTGGTCGCCGGTAGCGCGGGTCAGCGTGACCTTGGGCAGCGGCCGGCCGGTGGCCGTGGTGCCCTGGCCGATCGGGCAGAAGATCAGCGATCCGGACTTGATCGTGGCCACCGCGTCGTAGCGCTTGCCGAGCCGGGTGAGGAAGTTGACGTCGCTCTCGTTGGTCTGGTCGATATGGTCGATGGCCAGGGTCGCCAGATCCGGGTGACAGCGCGGGGTGAGTTTGTTGCGGCCGGCGAGCTGGTTGACGATCGCGCCGACGGTGGTGTCGTGATAGCTCTGCTCGCGCTGCTGGCGCAGATCGCTGCGCAGGTTGGCACTGCGACCGCGCATCACGATCACGTCGGGCGTGCCGGCGTGTTCCAGCTCATCGATGACGAAGCTGCCTTTGTCGGTGAGGCCGCTGTCATCCCAGCCCAGCCACACGCGCAGGGTGGCGGTGGTGGGCGGCAGCGCCAGCTTGCCGTCGTGGTCGCTGAGCGTGATGTCCAACTGGTCGGCAGTGTCCTGCCGGCAGCTGGTGACGGATAGGCCGACGAGCCGCGGGACCAGGGTGGCGGTGAGGTCGCGACCGTCCAGCGTGACCTTCCACCGTGGCTGTGGGTTGCGACTGGTCATGCGATGCCGGCGGTGGCGCCGCCGTGGCTGTCGATGGTGGCCAGCGTCGCGCTGTTGCCCAGCGGCGCACTGGAAACCTGCGCGTCGTCGCTACGCTTGAGGCTGATGCTGAAGTCGGTGCGCCGTGCGATGCCGTCGGGCGTGAACGCGCTGCCGCCCTCGCTCATCGACTCGATCACCCAGGCGCCGAACACGCGACCGGCGCCGTCGATCATGGCGTAGGCGTCGCCTGCATCGGCCATGCGGCGCAGGGTGGCCAGGCTTTCCAGTTTGCCGGCGACTTCCGGTGCCAGCACGCCGGTGAGCGTGATGGTGTCGTCGCCGGGGCCGATGAACTGCAGCGCCGCCCGCGCACCGACGCGGCTGGTCGACGCATGCCGCCACGCGGTGGAGCGCTGCAATTCGCTGTACGCGAGATCCGGCAGCTGGAACACGAATTGACCGAGGCACATCAGCATGGGGTTACTCCGTGTCGCCGAGGCGGCTGCGGCCGGCGGCGGCCTTGGCACGTTCGCGGCGATCGAGTTCGGCCGATGCCGCGCGGGCGGCGGCCTTTTCATGGCCCGGCATCGCCTGCACCGTGACGCTGTACTGGTTGTGGTTGGTGACCGAACCGCCGCCGCCCGCGCGCAGCGGTGGCTTGCTGTCGATGGCGAAGCGCGCGCCCGGCTTGCTATCGCTGGCGTCGCCGGTGTTCCAGTGGATGCCGGCCGCGGCGACCGGATCGCCTGCGATGTGCAGCGCCGCTTTGAGCGCCCGCCACTTCTCCATGAAGCCGTCGATCTTGTCGCTGATCCACTGGAAGGCCGCGGTGAACGGTGCCTTGATCGCATCGCCGACGCCATCCATGAATACCGACACGATGCCCCAGTGCTTTTTCCACAGCTCCACCACGTCGGCGACTTTGTCGCCGATCCATTCGCCGAGCGCGTTGAGCTTGCCGAAGGTCCAGCCGATCGCCTGCACCAGCCACTTGACCAACGTCACGACGCTGCTGATGGCGTAGCCGATCGCCTGGCCCCACGTGCGGCCGGCGTCGGTGGCGGCATCGAGCTGGGCCGTGGTCGCCTGGAACGGCGCGAACAATTGCTTGATCCAAATCCACACCGACTGGATCGCGCCGGCGATGCCGTTCCACAGGGGCTTGAGCGGCCCCAGCGCTTGGCCGAGTTCGGCGAACGCCGGCCCGACCACAGAGCGGATGCCCTGCCCGAAGCCGATGAACCACGCCTTGATCGGCCCCCAGTATTTCCACACCGCCACCGCCAGTGCGACCACGGCGGCGATGATTGCCCACACCGGCAGCGTGATCGCGGCGAGGGCGGTAGCCGCCGCTGAGGCACCACCGATGATCGCCGGCAGGATCGATCGGCCGAGCAACGCGACGCGCGCGAACAGGCCTGCACCGGCTGCTTCGCCGCCCGCTGCCACACCGGCCGCGCCACGGCGTGCCAGCAAGCCCAGCCCGGCTCGCCCGATGGCGAAGCGCAGCAGTGCGAACTGACCGATCAGGCCGCCCAGCGCGATCATCACGCCGCCGGCGGCGACCATCAGGATGCCGAAGCCGGTGGCGATCAGGGCGATGCTCTTGGCGATCGCCGGGTGACGTTGCGCAGCGCCGGTGAGTGCCTTGAGTACGCCCACCAGTTTTTGCAGCACGCCGACATAGACCGGCAACAGGGTGGTGCCGAGTTCTTTGTACAGGTCGGCCTTCTTGGCAAGCAGATCGGCTTCCTGTCCCTGCGCGGTGCCGACGGCGCGGTTGTACGCGGCATCCGTGCCCTCGAAGTGCGCGGACGCCGCCAATTGCTTCTGGATGTTGCCGCGCTGCATGTACATGCCGGCGAACAGGTCGCCGCCCTTGCGCGCGCTGAACAGGCTGTTGAGCTTGCTGACGATCTGGTTCTCGCTGAGCTTGCCCTTGGGATCAATGCGCGGGATGACCTCCTTCATCATGTAGTCGAAGGGGTTGCTCTCGTACAGCGCCTGGTTCTTCAGCGCACCGGGCAGCATCTTGGTGATGTGGCCGGTTTTGCCGTACTTCACCGCACCCTTGTTGACCAGGCCGAGCTGGTCGAGCGCCTCGGCGGTCTGCTGGGTGCTGCGGCCCGCCGCCCAGTTCTGGTACGCGCTGGCAAAGCCGGTACCGGAGCGCATGCCGCCCATTTCCTGAATCGTATGCATGGCGCCGAAGAACAGCGCCTTCTCGTCCATCTGCTTGGTCGCGACGCCGCCGACCTTCATCGTCTGCAGGTAGTCGCTGGGCTTCACGAGGCCACCGCTGCCGACATAGGCCTTGGTCATCATGTCGAGCAGGTGGTTGAACGCTTCGGGCGTCTTGGTGGCGTTGCGCAGCTCGCCGGTCTGGATGGCCGCGATCAGCTCGCCGACGATTTCCTGCCCGTGGCCGCCACCCTCACCGTGCTGCGCCATCAGCGCCTCGAAGGTGAGCTTGGTCTTGAGCAGCGCGGGAGCGATGTGCAGCGCCTCGTTCATGTCGCGGAAGATGCTGTTGGCATCTTTGAGGATCTCCAGCTTGTCGCTCTGCGAGCTGCCGACGGTGGTGTCGGTGCTGGCGAAGTGCTGCGCACGCGTCACGTCGGTCGCACTGGTGCCCTGCGCGCGCAGCTGCTCGGTGATGATCTGGTAGTGCTTGGCCTCATCGATGCTGGTATCGACCTGACCCATGATGCGGCGGCCGCCCTCGCGCGTGGCGTAGCCGGCGACGGACAGGTGCGCACCGAGTGCTTCACCCTTGCGCAGCTGGTCGTGCAACTTGGCCAGCCGCTGCGCCTGCACGCCCTGCGCGCGAAGCGCAGTGGTCTGCTGCTCGATCGAATGGGTGGCGCTAGCGGTCTTCGCGCGCAGCCCGGCCTCGGCGGTGCTGAGCTGGTGGGTGTTGACGCCCGCCTCGCGCAACGCAGTGCGCAGCGTCTGCAGCTTGGCCTGCTGCGCGGTGTGTTCGGCCTTGAGTTTGGCGCCGTCGGCGGTGAGCTTCTTGAATTCACGGGACAGTTCACCACTGCCGGTGACTGACGTCTTCATCTGCTGCGCCACGGCGCGCGTGCGCGCCTGCAGCTCGGCCATGCGCCGGGCAGTGTCGGCGGTGCCCTGCCTGAGCTTGCGAAACTCGCCGACGTTCTTCTGCGCCTGGTCGAGCTGGCGCAGTGCGTCGCGGGTTTTCTTGAGCTGGGCAGCGGCGCCGCTGCCGGCGCCCTTGATCTTGTTGAGCGGGCCGGTGGCCTTGTCCAGCGCCTGCAGCAGCACTTGCAGTTTCAGATCCACGCGCTACTCCATCCCGTTACGTTCGCGGGCGCGCTCGCGCCACTCCGTCAATTCAAGCAAGGTGAGGTCGGACATCGCGGCGGGCGGCCAGTGGAACACCACCGCGATGTCGGCCATGGCGTCCTCTATGCAGCGAGGGACGCACTCACATCCTTCGGTAGCAAAAAAAGCGCGATCTCGGTGCCGATCTTCAGCAGGTCGGGTGCCTCCAGCTTGTTGATGTCGTCGGCCGTGAGGAACGGATCGCAGATGCGCGGCAGCACCTTGGCGATCGCGCCGACTTCCATCTGGGTCAGCTCGACCAGGGAGACGCCGCGCAGCTCGCCCGCTTTGGGGCGGCGCAGATGGAGCGAGGCAATAAGCTGGTCGCCGCGTGCGATCGGCGAATCCAGCGTGACGGTGGTGGGCGCGGTGACGACGCTGCCCGTCTGTGCGGGAATATCGGTGGTCTTGGACATGGTTCTCTCCAGTGAGATTAGGTGGTGACGGAAAAAGCCGCCGGCGCACGGGGGTCACGTGGTCGGCGACACGGGGTGCCACTGCGGATGTCGCTAGATACCGAGTGCACGGCGCTGCTGGGCGAGCCGATCAACGCCGCCGACGTTGAAGATGAAGTTGAGGACGTCGATCTCGATCTCGACGAAGCCGTTGATCACCAGCTTGTAGTACGAACAGCTGATGTTGTACTTGTGCGCGGTGTCGTCGCCGGGCTTGGCGCCGCCCATGTCGATCTCTTTCGGTCGACCGCGCACATACACTTCGACCGCATCGACATCACCGGTGTCGTCGCGCTGGTAGGCACCGGCGAAACGGGTCAGGTAGGCACCGGCGCTGGTGGCGCCGTACTGCCGGATCAACTCACGGACGATGCCACCGGCGGTGTATTCCAGCGTGAGCGCTTCGCCGCCGAGATCGATATCGACGGTGCCGTCCATACCGCCGAGACGGATCGCTTCCATCTTACGGCTGAGTTTGGGCAGGGTGGTCTCGGGGATCTTTCCGATGTGGTTGATGCCGTCGCTGAACATCGTGAAATTCTTGAGCTTGCTGGGCAATGCCATGGCGGGTTCCTTTGGGAGTCAGGGGAATACGGCCGCTTGCGCGGCCGCACTCGATCAGGCGTTGATCGCCGAGGCGTAATCGACCAGGTAGGAGGTGGTGATGTGCTGGCGCAACATCAGATCCTCGAGCGGCGGCACCGGCGTGTAGTCGTAGTCGATGGTCAGCTTGCCGCCGGCCAGCGTGGTGGCATCGTTGGCACTTTCGTCGTACCACGCCTTGCCGCCGATGAGGTAGCCGCCGGGCACCAGGTTGCGGAACTTGGCGTTGATGGTCTCCATGATGTCCTTCACCAGGCTCGGGTACATCGGCTTGTCCACCGCCCACTGGAAGCCATCCGCGATGGTGTCGGCCAGCACCTGCGCGGTGCGCGTGGCGGACTCGAAGATGAAGGACGGATCGTCGCTACAGGTGCGGTTGCCCCAGAAACGAAAGCCCTGCGCGTTGATCAAGGTGGTGATGCCGGCGGCGTTGAGCACACCGGCGTCGGTCGCCGGATCCTGTAGATCCCAGTGCACGTCGCGGCTGATGCCGGTGACGCCATTGACGGCGACGTTACTGAGGGTTTTCTGCCAGCCCTGCGCCTCGTCGATCTGCGCGCGCAGGCCGAGCGCGTAGGCCGCCGCGGGCACTTCCACGTCAGCCTTGGCGACGGTGTCGAACGCGATGAAGTTCGGCCACACCAGCATCACTTCGCGCTGGCTGAAGTTGGCTTTGTACGCGATCGCCTCGGCGACGGTGGTCGCGCCGTGCGCATGTACGTAAGCCATGCCGCGCAGCTTCTTGGCCACGATCGCCAGCGCCACGCCCACCGCTTGCGTGTCCAGTCCCGGCGCGCCGAGGATGCGCGGCTTGACGCCGAGACGCCCCTGCGCGCCGATCAACGCCTGCATGCCGGTGAGACGACCGTTGACGTCAGTGGTGCCGATCACGTTCGCGCTGGTGGCGGCATCGTCGATACCCTTGGCCACGCGCACCACGATCACGACGGGTTTTGTCTGCGCGTTGATGGCCTGCAGGTCAGGCAGCAAGGTGCCCATGGCGGCGGTGCCGGCCTTGCCGATGGCGGACTGCACGTCGGTGATCAGCACCGGGGTGTTTAGCGGGAACATGGCGACATCGGCATCCTCGCCGGTGGCGATCAGGCCGATGACGGCGGTGGATGGAACCGTCAGGGTGCGATTGCCGTTGGTGACTTCGACAACGCGGACGCCGTGGTGGTAATCGTTGGGCATGGTGGATCCTCGGGTGTGATGCCGTTACAGCACGGCGCTGAGTGACAGGGGGACGGTGATTGCGCCGGGCTGCGCGACCGGGGTATCGGTGCGGACGCCTTCCAGCGTCACCACCACCTGGCCGGGTTGCTCACCCAGAGCCAGCGACACGCGCGATAGCCGCAGGCGCGGCTCCCAGCGCATCAGCGCGGTGGCGACGGCGGCATACAGGCGGATCCGCGTGGCCGCATGGAACGGCTGGTCGACCAGGCGCGGCAGCAGCGAGCCGTAATCACGCCGCATCACGCGCGAACCGACCGGCGTGCTGAGAATGTCGCCGATCGACTGCTGCAGGTGCGCCAGCCCATCGAGCGGTTTGCCGGTGGTGCGATCCATGCCGCGCATTACTGCGGCGCTCCGGTGACGGTGCCGGTCTCGGGATGCTTGTGGCCTTTGACGCTCTTGCCGCCACCGACCACATCGGCGCTGGCGGTGAGCGTCGTGTCCACGGTGACGTCGCTGGCGACATGAAGCTTCGCACTCAACGTGGTGTCATCGCTGACGCTGAGCTTGCCGATGATGGTGGTGTCACCGGTGATCGACACGCCGCCCGGCGACGCGATGGTGGTCTTGCCGCCAGCCGGCAATGTCGCGGTGAGCTGATGCGTTTGCGGGTCGTAGCTGACCAGTGCGCCGTCGGGATAATGGGTGGTCTTGGCGGTGTCGCTGCCGGCCGCGCGCGGTGCGCTGCTTGAATAGATCGCCGGCTGCACCACGCCGCGCGCGGTATCGCCGCCGGGGCACAGCAACACGACCTGCTCGCCGATGCTGGGCGCCCACCAAGTGCGTGCATCGCCGGCACGCTGCACCAGCCACGGCATCGGCCGGGTGACCAGCGCGCCGGTGGCCACCGTGCATGTGCCGGCGGCATGGTCGACGGACGCGACCGTGCCGAAGCGCAGCAGGTTCTGCAGCAGGCGGGAGATTTCGACGAGCTGATCCATGCCGGCATGGTGCGGATGCCATGCGCGCGAGGGCTACGCGCTGCCGATGTACCAGTGGGCTGGTACATCGGGGATATTCACGACCGTTAAATCATCGCCTGCATGTCAACCGAGAACGTCGTGGCGACCACCTGGGGAAAGCCAACCTTGCGGATGTTGACCGCATAGGTTCCCGACACTGCGACGCTGCCGTATCGCTGGCCGACCGAGCCGCCCAGCAGATGCCCGGTATCGACGGCGATCGTCCGCGCCGCCGACAGCGGGAGCCATCCGGTCGTCGCCGTGTAGGACGGGTAAGCCGGGTAGGTGTCGCTGCTGCTGTCGACGTAGCCGTTGTTGATACTCATCGTGGCGACGAACTGAATTTCGTAGAGGTTGCCGACGCCAGCTGCGGGCGCTTTATGCCACCCACCCGATGTTGGCGTGCCCGACTTTGAACCGCCCTGCAGCGACGTCATGGTGACAGCGAACGTACCGTCGGTCTTGAATACCAGCGAGAAACTGGCGCCCGTGTCGTGCGAGCTGGAACTGCGCGCGCTGTAAGGACCGAACGTGCCGAGCACGGCATCGTTGTAGCTGGCCGTTCCTTTTTTCGCCCACAGCGCGGAGAAGTCGCGGCCGTCGGCGATGCGGTAGCCGTGGTTCGCGGCGGCGCTGCCATATTTCAGCGCCGCGAAACGCAGCAGCACGCCGGCCGCATTGCGATAGCCGATATCGGAAATAGAGGCGGTAGGGCCATCACCGACCACGTCAGGGTCATAGACGTCTTCGGGGTTCTGCGCGGCCGCGTTGGCGTAGGTCTGTGGCACGGTTAGGGCGCCGACGGGGTTTCGGTGGCAGCAGAGGCGGCATCCGCCTCGGCCTGCGCGGCAGCAACGCGCGCTACGGCCCGCGCGTTGAACAGTTGGTCATACGCGGCCTTGATAAGCAGGGCGATGCCGCCCGTGCTGACCGTCGATAGATCAGCGCCGGTGATCGGATCGACCAGGCCCGCACCGAACGCGTGCGTAGCAATGTCAGCGATCTGCGCCTGCAGAATGTCGAAGTCGCCCATCGGCTGACTCGGCACGCCGCCGACATGCAGGACTTCGCGCGCCTGGAACGAAACGTAGCCACCACCCGTGGTCGGGTCGTAGAACAGGTGCACCTGTTCAGCAATCATCTCGCCGGTGACGGTAGGTGCGATGGTACGGATGCGGGCGTTATCAGTCATAGAGACGTCCATTTACCTTGTGATGATTAACCAATCTGAAAGCCGCCGGCGGCCATGATGGTGCCGGTCGCGCGAACGCTGGCGCCCGTGATCGCGCCGGAGGCGGCGAGTGCGGCGAGGCTTACGGAGGGACCGAAAATGGCAACGCTGCGGCCACCCTCGGGGGCAATCATGAGCGTGCCTGCGTCGGGGTTCCCGATGTATCCAGCGCGCGTGCCGTCCGGCATGAAGAACGCGATGTATCCGCCATTGCCGCCGCCGGTATTCAATGTGGCGCGGCTACCGTTGGGCGTGCCACCCGCCACATTCGACGCGGCGATGGCGCCGGCAGTGGTAAGCGAGCCGGGGAGATTTACGGCCGCCATGCCTTCATGAACGACGCGCCAGGAGCCGGCGCCCATCGAATAGCCGCCCACCTTCCATTGATTGTCGGTGTCGATGCCGAAGTAGCCGGCGTAGTTGCCATTGCGGATGAACAGCATTGCCGCCGCAGTGGCCGCATCACTCTGCACCTTGAGAGGCTGCGCGGTGTAGTTGGCGATCGTCTTGCCATCGGCATTGCTGCGGCAGGAAAGATCGCCGGTCATCAAAGCGCCATCGAGACGCGCATAGGCGGCTGGGTTGAAGCTGCCGGCGTGCCATACGGCTTGACCATTCACCTTGTAGCCGCCCTTGGTATCCCATATGCCCGCTCGGGCATCGTAGACACCCTGTACGTTGCCAGCGTAATCCGCGATACCCAAGCCCCAATGCAGCTGCATGCGGACGTTGTGGAGCGCATAGGTGGCGTTGTCGCCGGTTCCCGACTTGAGCGTCATGACTCCGTTGTTGGATGGAAACGTTGCCGTGCCCGTGAACGTCGGGTTGGCGCTAGGCGCCTTCAGTGCCAGCGCATTCGTCACTGTTGCCGCGAAGTTGGGATCGTCGCCCATCGCGTCAGCGAGTTCTTTGAGCGTGTCGAGTGCGCCGGGGGAGCCGTTGACCAGAGCATTTACCGCGGCGGTGATCTGCGCGGTGACGGATGTCTGCAGCGGGCGAGCATCGAGTGCGGGTTGCAGGCCATTGATGTCGCTGATCGGGTGCGAGTGCGCGACGGCCGCGGCGCCGATGTTCGCCAGCACCTGTGCCGGTGTCTTTTCAGCGAGTGCGCCGGTGCCATTGCCGACCAGATAACTGCCGGCGGTGAAGCTGCCTGCACCCGTGCCACCACGATCGATGGCCAACGTGCCGCTGGTGATGTCGGCAGCGGCATGCTGATGGGCGGAGGGTGTGAAGGTGCCCGGTACACCCGTGAGGTTGGCATAGCTGTGGTAGTACGCGCCGTGCTGTCCGTCGAGCAGATCCGCGTCCAGCCCGTTGCCGCTGCCGGTGTCATAGGACGCTGCGCCACGGATGCCGAGCGCGGTGACGAACGCCAATGCACTGACCTTGGTCAGCAGCGATTTGACGAAAACGCTGGGTGCGCCGGCGCCGAGTCGATCGTTGAGCGCGGCCAACAGACCCTTGGGCGTGATCGCTCGCTGAGAGTCGATGCCGGTGATGGTTTCGGCATCGGTGGCCAGCTCCAGCACGCCGGAGATCTCGGTGGTGGCCTGGTTCATCTGGAAGTTGGTGTCGCCGAACGTGAGGCTGGTGGCGTCGATGTCAGCGAACTGGATGTCGCCAGCGAGCAGCATGGTGGCCTGGCTGCTTTTCTGCAGTAGGTCGGTGGCCTGGCTGTACGAACCGAACAGCGTGATGCCATCGTCCAAGTATAGGCCGACGCCGCGCACGCTGTAGCTATCGGTGCTGTCATCGCGGATGGTGACGTGTAGTGTGTCCGGCGCGACGGCGCCGCCGCTGATGGTGCTGATGCGCTTGATTTCACCGGGAATCATGGACGTCGTTGGTGTCGCGTTGAAGCTGGTTGCAGTGATGCCGACGCTGGCGATCTTGATGGCATTGGTGCCGTCATGCTTGGCGTTTGCCAACGCCTCGCGTCCGGCGGCGGAGACGATGAGCTTGAGTGCGGTCATGGCGAAGCGGCCTCGGCGTACAGGTTCAGGCGGGCGTAGATGCAGGGACGGATGAACGCGGCGACGCGAAGGCGGCCGGTCAGCGTGGCGACCTGCGTAAAGGTGAAGTGGCTGCGCGTGGGCTTGGTGCGCCGTACCTCGGCGATGACGTCATCGACAAATTCGGCGCTGGCAGGCTCGCCGTCGGCACCGGACACGGTGAGCTGCATGGCGAAGGTGTGCGGAATGCCGGGTGGATCCATCTGCCACCACTCGGTGAGCACGACCGAACCGCCGAAGCTGGCGATGACGTCGAAGACGCTTTGCGCGGTGCCCTTGCGGCGTGCGATGTCGATGGCGCTGGCGACGCGGGCGCGTTTGACTGACAACGGCCAGTAGCTTTTCCACGCACTGATGCCCAGCGCCCACGCCAACCACGCCAGCTTGTCTTCCGGACAGGTGTGCGGATTCCACAGCTCCGGGATCGGTACGGGCAGATCCGCGAGACGCGCGGTGGCGGCTTCGAGAGCGCGCTCGCCGGGGCTGGCATTGGGCGGCAGCAGGCTATTCATCGATACCGCCGTACGCCAGCGCGATCGAGGTGCAGTGCGCCGCCTGCGTGTCGCCGATGGCGATATCGGCGGCAGGCGAGGTCAGCACGATGCGCTGGATGCCGTCGCAATGCAGCGCTGCGTACAGTGCGCTGAGCGGGATGTCGCGATCGAGCCGGCGGGCGTCGGCGAGGTACGCCGCGAGACGGCGATCGGACTCGGCCAGCACCAGGCCGCTATCCGGGCCGCCGAAGGTGTAGCGTGTGCCGACGATCGCGAACGGGACGATGGCGGCGCTCTGCACGGTGACGTGATCGGTCAGCGGGCGCACGGTTTTCGCACTGAGCGCGGCGTTGACGGTGTCGAGCAGAGCTGCGTCCGCGGTGCCGTCACCGGCGCGGGAAAGAACACTGACCACGACTGCGCCCGGTGTCGGACTGGTGGGCTTGGCATCGAGCACGCCGCCCGACGCACTGAGCGCGTGGAAGATGTAGGCATCGTCCGGGCCAGCGACGGAATAGCCCGATGGCGCCAGCGTGACGCGACGGCGCAAGTCGTCGTTAGACTCCTTCGTGGGCGGAATCGCGTGCGATGGATCGCCCGGGTCGAGGGTGAGACGGCTCACGCCGTAGAACGCAGCGAGGTTGTCGAGTGACCCGTCGACGGCGTACGCAAGCAGGACGCTTTTCGCGGCGTCGTTCACCCGCTGGCGCAGGATCATTTCGCGGTATGCGGCGACCTGCAGGATCTTGTAAGCCGGATCGGATTCCACCAGCGCGGTGATCTCGGTATCGCGTGCGATCAGATCAGCCAGCATCTCGCTGAAGATCTGCTCGTACGCGAGCGTTTCCACCACCTCGGGCGGCGGCAAGCGCGACAGGTCGACGGACGTGGTGACCGTCATGGCAGGCAGGGAGCGCGTGGCGTTGGCATGCCGGCATGGTGCGGAGGGCGCACGCACGCGCGCGAGACAGTGGCGGTGTACCAGTGGGCTGGTACATCGGGCGCGGCCTGCCCAGCGCGATCATGCGCAGGGCACCATGCGCACCTCATTAAGTGGAGCGGCCGGCGACGCGCGTCAACGCGGCACCGGCCACTCGACACCGCAGCAAACACCTGCAGGCCAAGCCAAAGGCTCCACACCCCGTCGACGGAGCCCGGCGAGGCTATCACGCCCGTCAACAGGATCTGACTGATGCAGGATGTTCGCTGTTCGCGCTGCGCGAAGTTGCTCGCGCGCGCAAAACGTTTCGACGTGATCGAGATCAAGTGCCCGCGCTGCGGGACGATCAATTCCTTGAGGGCCGTTTTGAGTCCCCTGCCAGCGAGCCAGGGAGCACCAAACGGAAACACTCATGAACCAAAAGACATTGCCCTACACGATCCATCGCGGCGACGCGTTGCAGGTGTTGCGCGGCCTGGCTGATGCCAGCGTCGATGCCGTGATCACCGACCCACCGTATTGCTCCGGCTCACAGACGATGGCAGGACGGGCACGACCTACGGGCGAGAAGTACATCAACAACGACGCCAAGCGGCAGCTACCTGATTTCGAGGGTGACTTTCGCGACCAGCGCGGGTTTCTTGCGTGGGCCAGTCAGTGGCTGGCCGAGTGTCACCGCGTGACGAAACCGGGCGGCCATCTGCTCGCGTTCATTGACTGGCGTATGTTGCCGACGATGACGGATGCGGTGCAGGTGGCCGGCTGGGTGTGGCAGGGCATCGTGGTGTGGGACAAGACCAACGGATGCCGGCCGCAGCGCGGGCGCTTCCGGAGCCAGGCGGAATACCTAGTCTGGGGCAGCCGTGGGTCGATCGACACAAAGACGCACCCGGTGGTGTTGCCGGGCGTGCTGCCGGTGCACCCGCAGCTGGGTGGCAAGCAGCACCAGGTGGGCAAGCCGGAATCGCTGATGGAGAAGCTGCTGGCGATCGTGCCGCCGGGCAGCACGGTGCTGGATCCGTTTATGGGCAGCGCGACCACCGGCATCGCAGCGCTGCGCGCTGGCCAGCGGTTTGTCGGGGTGGAGATGTCGGAGGGCTATTTCGATGTAGCCGAGCAGCGACTACAGGCCGAGGTCAGCAAGCTGCGCGTGTTGGTGAGTAGTGACCACAGTACCGGGCCTGATGCCGCAGCGTGCTGAGGCCGATCACCCAGGATTGCATTCAAGAGCCCTGTTTCGAGATCGCATAACCCATTATTGATGCGCAGTGTTAGCCTCAGTGTTCACCACACCTGCAAGGATCTTTCAAATGCGAACTATGTCCTTCTTCAACCATAAAGGGGGTGTCGGTAAAACGACCTTGACCGTGAACGTTGCCGACGCTCTCGTGGATCTTGGTGTAAAGGTTCTGATGATTGATGCTGATCCTCAATGCAACCTGACAGCGTTCTACCTGGAAGAGAAGCTGTTGGATGAGCTTCTCGGAGAGTCTGATGACGCGAATGGCGGAACGATCTGGTCAGCAATCAAGCCAGTTGTCGATGGCAAAGGCCCCATCAAGAAGGTGGAGGCATTTCAGATTCGGGATGGACTATATCTTTGTGCAGGTGACGTACTCCTCGCGGACTACGAGGAAGAACTCCCATCGGCGTGGACTGGCTCATTCGCACGTAAAGGTCGTGACTACGATGTCATATGCGCGCTTTCCGATGCAGCTCGTGAGATGGGGGAGCGTTACGAGGTAGACTTGGTCATCTACGATGTCGGTCCCAACGTCGGCCCGTTGAATCGAATAGTGCTTCTTGACTCGGATTTCTTCACCACGCCCGTGGCGGCAGACTTGTTTTCGTTACGAGCACTGTCGACCGTCGGTCGATCCCTCGCAAGATGGATTTCGGACTGGAAGACTGTGCTCGGCTTAGCCCCAGCAGGGTCACGTAGCTTATTAGCCGGAAAGCCGGTCTATCTTGGCTATATCACCTCTGCGTACAAAGTTTCGTCGGGAAGAAACTCGACGAAGCCGCATGAATACTGGGAGGGCAAAATCGCGCCTCGAGTTAGGGACCGGGTGGTTAATGCTCTACGTGAGGTAAACCCAGCCCTTGTTCCTTTCGCATCAAACAAACTGGCCGCAATCAAAGATTTCCATAGTCTGGCGCCACAAGCGCAAGAGCTCGGTTTCGCAATCGGTAAGCTACGCGGCATGGTGAACTCCGGCTACAACAATCAAATTGCTGAGGCTGGCAGTGAATTCGAAGCTCTAGCCCGGGAGATTCGCAAGCGTACAGGTGTATGACATACAGACGAATGACGCCACGCAATCAACGGTGCCCTCCTGTTCGGTGCCGCTGTGCGTCATGGGCTTACGTCCCTTTCAGCGTGCACTGACAGCGCCTTTTTCGTGACGCCACGATGATGGTGTCGGACGGGAAGTCTGGCGGGAAACCACCGATGCACTGTTCACTGGCCTCCGCATGGAGGCCTTTCTATTTAGCGCGCCAGATGACCGAACAGCACGTCTCGGGATCATGTCGCGGTCGCCAGCGGCGAAGCCGAGCGGGCATCGATGTGGCCGAGCAGCGATTGCAGGTCGAGGTCAGCAAGCTGCGCTTGCTGGTGTGGCGTGCGGGATTAAGGTCTAACATCTCGTTCAAGGCGGACGGCTACGCCGCCGCTTAACTCCAGCGTTAGGCTGCCAACGAATATTTTGGGGGATTGTGAATGCCGAGCAAGCACTGGATTGATCGCAACACATCCGCGCTCGCACATGTGAAAGGCGGGCTGTCCGTGATTGACAATGTGACCAGCTATGTCAAGGCTGGTGCTGGCAAACCATCTGGTAAGGAGCGCGCGCTTTTCGCTGCAGCGATCGTTTTCACTTATGGTGTTTGGGAGAACTACGTCGAGCAGCTCGCTATCGACCTATGCACCAGACTTTCAGCAGATATCAAACCCGAGCAGGTGCCTGAAAAAGTAAAGAAGCAACTTGAAAAAAGGAGCGCTTGGGAGCTCTCAATCTCGCCCGGTTGGAGAAAGCTCTGGTCAGACTTCGTGAGGGAAAAGGCCATTGGGGGAGACAGCGAAAAATTTGGGATGAACACCGCCCGAGCTGAACAGGTGAAGTTCCTGCTATCGCTTGCTGGAGCGAAGGATCCATTCGACGGGATTCCGGACAGTATCGCCCCAGGCCATCTCGACGCGAAAAGGCAAACCGTCACTGCGGCGCTAGATGAACTCGTAACGCTCCGCGGCGAAATTGTTCACACAGGCAAAGTGCCGGACACATTGTCTAAGTACCATGTGTCCAGCTGGCGCAACTATGTAGAACAGCTGACCGAAGGAGTTGATAAGGCATGCAGAGCTCAGTGCAAAGCACTTCTCTAGCAAGCAGCGGTCAGCCCAACAATTCGTCCGAGCCGCTTCGCGGCACGGCTTAACTCAGCGTTAGACCACACGGATAGAAGCTCTCGTGACCTACATGAAGCACGGTATCGCCACAGAGAGTTTTAGGCTTGGCAAGTCGGTTCTGGCTTTGGCTATTCTGGGGGTATTTACCAAGCTTCTAAATATCGATCTAAGCAAGCTACACGTGCTGGATATTTCATTTGATCCCGCCGCCTCCGGGCTTATTCCCGGATTCCTGGGCCTGGCTCTCATGTATACCTTTCTTGCTTTTTGCATCGCGCGATTAGAGGCCGTAAGCGAGGACTTCTCAGATCCCGCAGTAGTTGCCGGTCTCGCGGCAAGGTTTAGATCAAAGCTTCAGATGGCTGTCGCTTTAACCTCTGCTCCGTTTTCATTCATCGTGTACTCAATGCCGTTATTTCTCGGGCTTATTTCTATAATTCTTCTGTGGTCAGATAGCATGGCGGTGCTGGCAGCCATTTGGCGCCTGGCTTTCAAGTAAGGTCTAACCAATCGTCCAAGCGGATGCGCACGTCGCGCGCTTCTTAGCTCCAGCGTTAGCCACCCAATATGATTGATTCTATGTCCATCTTTGTATCTGCTGCAGCGCTGGTTGTTTCAATCGCGACAGCCTGGCTGACGCTGTTTCGACGTGGAACGCTTAAGATGACGCGGCCCGCCGTTGTGTACTTTGGCGCGGACGGACCGCTGACTCCAGGGGAGAGGATTCCGAGAAAAGTGCACCTTCGTTCGCTGATGTACAGCACTGGTAAGCGCGGATGTGTCGTCGAGTCGATGTACGTAACGCTGCATCGTGGGGAGTCTCGCCAGACCTTCAATATTTGGGTTTACGGGGACGAGAAACTGTCTCGTGGCAGTGGCCTATTTGTCGGGGAACCCGGGGTTGTTTGTAATCACCATTTCTTGCTCCCCGCAGACGGAACTCAGTTTCAGTTCCTCGCCGGCGAGTATCAACTCGATGTCTTTGCGTCACTCGTTGGCCACGCCGTGCCGCAGAACCTTTGTTCGATCAAGCTCGCACTTCCTGATGCGCTCGCGCGTGAATTGCAGACGCCAGAGAACGGGGTGTACTTCGATTGGGGTCCGGATTCTGGGCAGTACTTCGTTCATGTCAAGAAGTCGCCGTATACCAAAGTCTAGTCATCATCGTTCGTGCGCCCTGACTACCTACCGGTTGAGGTGGTCAATTAGCACATCGCGGATCATGGCCCGGTCGGTAGCGGCGAAGCCGAGCAGGCGGCGACGTGGATAGCGCACGCGCGGGCCATACGCCGCCACGCGATCAATGGTGCCCTCCTGGTGCACGCTGGCGATTTGCCCGGCCCGACCAGTGAACTCGACGCTGGCCACGGCCTCGGTGGCCTTGGCCTTGAGGTATTTGGCTGTGCGCAATTTGGTGAACATGGCGTCGCGCTTGATGCGGCCTTTTTTGCCGCGCAGCTTTTTCCGCGCCTTGCGCGGCACGAACGTGGCGCCGTCGGGATCCATCTGGGCGGCAATGCGCTGCTGCTGGCGGTGGCGCAGCTCGCGACTGATCGCCAGTGCGATGGCGCGGCGGCCGGCGGGTGCGAGCTTGAGCAGCAGGCCGTTGGCCCAGTCCTCGAGCTGGACGAGATCGTCGCTCACGCCGGCGGCACGTCCCAGCGGGTGAGGAGCTGATCGCGCAGGTACAGCTCCCAGTGCCCGGCGGCGAGGCGGGCCTCGGGCTGCGGTTCGTCGGCGATGGTGATGTCCAGCTTGCCGTTGCCCGGATCTTTGACGATGACGCGCTCGGTAAGCTGCAGCTTGATGCTGAGGTCGACCTTGTCGTGGTCGATGATGTCGGCCTCGAACGCGATGCCGCTTTGCCGCTTGTCGACATTGTCGAGCAGCTCGGACTGGTGGACGCGCAGCCATATCAGGATGGCCAGCCACACCACCAGCGGATCGCCGGCGAAGTCGGTGAGGATAAGGTTAAGCGTGTACGCGGTCTCGAAGCTGAGACCAGGCGCGTAGGTGCTGTGCAGTGCGCCGGCGTCGATGAACACCAGCAGGCGCTCCGGATCGCGGGCGAGATCAGGCAGCGCGGCAACGAGGGCGGCGCGCAGGCTGGCGGGTTTTTTCATGGTGATGCGTCACTACCAGCAGCGCCGGTGCTGTGCTCGCGCAACCAGGCTTGCAGCTTCCGTTCTTGATCTGCGATCGCTGGCGTGGGAGCTTGTCCATTGACGTGCACCCAGTCTTGCAGCGCGATCAACTGCTCGGCGACGGCGTGGCAGGTGGTGTAGTTGTCGACGAGGGTGCCGGCGACGGCAGAGAGTGCAAGGCCGCTGGGCTGCGCATCAGCAGCTCCGGCGGGGCCGGGCAAACCATTCGCCGCGGCGGCGTCGTGCACGCGGACAAAGCCAGCAGGCACAGTGCAGGCAGCGTCAGCTTGTGCAGTGACATAGACGGGAATCTCTCTGGTAATGGTGGCGCCGCGCTCATGGATGACTTGCACGCGATCGACGTACTTCACGACGATGTGGTCGCTGCTCTGTTTCTGCGCGAGCTGGGCCTGCGCGGTGCGAACGTCGGCTTCGGCGGCGGTGGCGCGCGCCTCAGCCGCGTCGATGCGATGGCTGGTGATCCACACGTAGAGGCACAACGCGGCGATCAGCGCGATGCCGAACAGGATCTGGCGCAGCAGCGTCATGCGGCCTCCGCCTGCGGCGCGGTGCTGTGGCGTTTGTAGGCGGTGGCCAGCTTGGTGTCGTACAAGTTGTCGGCATACGCCGGGCCGTTGTAGATCTTCGCGAACGCGGCCCACTTGCGGCCGCGCAGCGCCTTGAGCATGTCGGGGTCGAGCTGGACGAACTTGACGAAAGCAGCGAGTTGATAGCCTTCGCCACGCGCGAAGTCGTCGGACAGGGCGATCGCATCGGCATAGCCGAGCGCGGCCGCGTGGTAGCCCATGATCTGAAAGCGACCCCAACTGCAGCTCGCGTAGGCTGCCTCGGTATGGATATCGCGTGCCTGGAACAGGCGCGGCCACTCGCCGACACCGCCGACGTAGCCGCCGCGTTGCTGCGACAGGATCGACGCAGGCGCATGCACGTTGTTCGGGTCGATGCCTACGGCGACCAGCTGCTTCCAGAACACATGGCGCTCGAACAGGATCACCACGCGACCATCGGGCAGGAAGCCACCTCGCGGGCTCTCGACCTCGATCACGGCGTTGATCGCGGCCGGGTCGCAGTCGAGCGTCGCGGCGGCCTGCTCGATGTCGCGCTGGTTGAGCGCACGCGGGTCGGTCTGGCCCTGCAGCGCGGCTTGCGTACGCAAGCCGGCGATACCGTCCACCACCTGGCCGTGATCGCGCTGGAACGCACGCACGGCGGTCTCGGTGGCCGCACCGAACCACCCGTCAGTGCTGACGCGATAGCCGGCACGTACCAGCCGCGTCTGCAGCACGGTGACGTCAGCGCCGTGGTCACCCGCGCGCAGGCTGTTTGGGTTGTTCATGGGTGTCTGTCCGTAGGATGGCGGCGACGTTGCCGCGGGCGGTGAGGCTGAGCACGCACAGCACCACTGAGATGCCGAGGTCGCCGGCGTGGATGTCACCCGGCGGGTACTGGCCCAGCACGATGCCGAGCGCGGTACTGCCGGTGGAGACGATCAGCAGCCAGGCGGCCATGCTGACGATGGGCCGGTAGCGGGCGCCCTCGCGGCGGTACATGAAGAGGCGCACGCAGGTGATGGCGTTGGTGGCGAACAGCAGCAGAGCGATCAGGTGAGCCATTACGGGCCTCCGCGGCGCAGCCAGTTGTTGACCCAGCTGGTGAGGTCGATCGTCTTGATGCGCTCGATCAGCTGGACGGTGAGCGCGATGACGATGGCGGCGGCGATGAAGGCTGCGACACCGGATTCCTGCAGGTGGATCTGCCGCATGAGCAGTGGTGCGGCGAGGTAGCCCATGATCCAGCTGATGCCGAAGTAGGCCAGCCGCGAGAGCATCGAAACATCACGCGCATGCAGTGCCATCAACGCGGCGCCGGCAAACGCACCGATGATGGCGTTGCCGTCGATGCCAGGGATGAGCGTGGCGATGCTGACGCCGGTGGCAACGAGGGCGATGGAGCTGGTGGTAGTCGGTTCGGCCATCGGATTCCCCTGTCAGTTCCAGAGCTGCACCAGCGCGGTCTGCGACTGCGTGGCCTGTACGGTGTCGGGCAGGTGGACGGCGGTGCCGATCGGCAACACGACGCCGAGGTCGGCGAGGCCGGGGTTGGCGGCGAGCGCCGCCTCGGTGACGCCCTCGGTGCGACCCAACGCGCGCTGGCACAGCGCGTCGAGGGTTTCGCCCTGATTGGCACGCACGATCACAGCAGCTCCACGTCCGCACGCGGGCGGCCGAGGATGTCGCGGATGGCGTAACGGGTGTTGCGGCGGTAGTCGTCGACGGTTTGGTCGAGCGTGTCGGCGCGCTTGTCGCCGGTGTGGGTGGTGTCGACGTCGCGGTAGCGCTCGATCAGCTCGGCCTGCACGGTGGCGTAGACGGCACGGGTGTACAGCAGCACCAGGCGCGAGGTGCCGGCGATGACCTTGCTGGGCACATCGGCGAGCTTGGCGCGGCCAAGGTCGAGCTGCTGCTGTTGCCAGGCGTCGAGCTGGTCCTCGACGGCGGACATGGCGAGCGCAATGCACTCGGTGAGGCGCGCGTTGGTGATGGTGCCGTCGACGCGCATCACGGCGCGAGCGTCGGCGAGGTCGATGGACGGATACCAGTCGCCGGAACGGAGGGGATCGGGCGCGGTGGTGGGCGCGGTGGCGACAAGACCGGACATCGAGACCTCAACTAGGTGCAGCTCGGAATAGGTGCGGCGGTGATCGGTGGCGCATCGAGTGGGAGAGAGTTCACACGATGTCCACCGAGCCGCCGCGGTGCTCGGGGCGAGCTCAGTTGGCGGTCGACGCAGGTGGAGCCAGCTGCTTTTGCAGCTTGGTGATCTCCGTCTTGATGCCGAGTCGCGCGTTCAGTTGCAGCGCACGCTGCAGATGGTCGAGTGCCTGTGCGGGTGATTCTTCGCGCAGGGCCAGGCCGATGGCCTTGTGGAGTTTGGCGCGCACCTCATCCGGCATGTCGCGCCCGTGGGTGAGTTGTCCAACCTGCAGGAGCTGGGCGGCGGTGACGTTGCCGCCATCGGCCAGACCGGCACGCTCGGCGATTTCCTCTACCACCAGGGTGGCGAGGTCGCGCTGGTAGTGCTCGGGCAGCTGCAGGTTATGGGTGAGCATGTGCTCGGCCATAACCAGCGCGCCGTCGACGTCACCAGTGTCGATGTGCCAGACCATGACGGTGGCGAACACGTCGTCCTGCACCGGCTGGTCGGCCTGCAACACGCCTTCGACCCATGCCTGGTACTCCGGCAGGCGCTGGCGTTTGACTGCGATCTTCTGCTCGATCGACTTGATGAGCTTGAGGGCGCGCTTGTCCTCGGCGAGCTTGGCGAGCATGAGTTCGTAGGCGCTGCCGGATACGGTGCCGGCACCCGTGCTCGCCGCCTCGGCCGAAGCCTGGGCGGCGAGCACGCGCTCACGATGACGCATGGCGGGACTGGTCATCGTGGCGATCCTCAGGCGTTCTTGATTTCGATGTTCTCGAACAGCGCCACGGTGCCGAACTGTTCGACCACGTAGGCGTCGTTCGAGGACTCGTAGTTCTCGATCTGGTCGCGCTCCGGTTTGTCGCGCAATAGGCGGCGCCGCGCGTTTTCCTGCCAGTAGATGGACAGGTTGCTGAGCGGCGTGACGAACACCCCGTTGTCCGGGAAGCCCGGCACGCGCACTGCCGGCAGACCGCCCATGGTGTCGTGACTGATCAGGATGTCGCTGGCCAGCTCGTCGGTGGCGCG
Source organism: Rhodanobacter sp. (assembly GCA_035566635.1). Lineage (GTDB taxonomy): Bacteria > Pseudomonadota > Gammaproteobacteria > Xanthomonadales > Rhodanobacteraceae > Rhodanobacter. Next base: position 94,467 of record DATMQY010000007.1, on the reverse strand, counting down.
CTGGTCGCGGTTGATCTTGGCGAACATCTTGTCGTGTAGCAGTTTGCGGCCGCAGATGGCGACGAGGTCGGTGGCGTCGCGGTACGGCTCGTCGAGCAGCATCACGGCGTCGTAGACCAGCGCGTCGAGGTTTGCGTAGTCGGTGCCGGCGCCCGTGCCGACGAGAATTCTGCCGGCGGTGCCGCCTTCCTTCATCCAGTGCGACGGCGCCTCGGTGCGGACATGCTGCAGCCAGCCAATGTTGACGTCTTGCAGCAGTGGGTTGGTGACGCGATCGGTGTCGGCGGCGACGCTGGTGCCGTTGAAGCCGATCAGGATGCGATCCAGTGCCTGGCGCTTGATGATGGCGTCGCGCAACCGCGTCTGGAAGTCGGGGAACTTGGCCCAGGCATCGATCAGCGCGTACGGAATCGCCGTATCGAAGTTGGTCTTCTCGCAGCGGTAGCCGTTGTCCTTCAGGTCGCTGACGTTGCGCGGGGTGCGATCCTTTGTCTTGGTGTTGGTGCGGCCAGCCACGGTGCCGGACACACCCAGCTTGACCTTGTCACCCTCCTGCTGCTGGACGCCGATCATGTTGATGCGGCCGAGGAACGCGCTGCTGGCCTGCAGCTGGTCTTCCAGCGTCTGCTGCACGGTGGGGGTGACGGAGAATTGTTCGGCGGCGCTTTCCACGCCATTGAGCTGGGCCACACGCTGGGTGTAGGCGTTGAAAAGACGGCGGGTATCGTTGCGCATGGGGTGCTCCGTGGCGGGCAGGCGGTAGCGGTGGACGGCGGTTCGAAAGTGAAAGCGGAGTCGATCAGCAGTCGGTTTGTGCGGCGTTTCCGCCACCGCTTGCCGCTGGTCGTGGCAGGCTGCCCGGCGCGGCTTCAAGCTGGCTGAGCAAGGTGTTGAACTGTTCGCGGTCAGTGGTGCTGGCCGCTTCGATCGCGCCCAGGCGCGCGGTAAGCGCGGTGAACTGGTCGGCGAATTGCTGCGTCACGGCAGTGTCGCGCGTGGCGAATTGCTCCAGCGTGTCAGCCATGCCCTGCAGGGCTTCGCCGACTTCGCCCAACTGACCGTCGTTGGTCTTGAACTTGGCGCTGATCTTGGCGAGCTTTTCCTTGATCGCGGCGAACAGCGTGCTGGCGCTGGTGTCGGCCGGCTCGTCTTCCCATTCGATCTCGATCGGATCGACGGCTGCTGTGAACAGGTTGTCGGGATGTTGTTTGCGTGCAGCGAACGGATTGGCGTCGGGATGCTGCGAGGCGAAGGTGAGGATCTCGGTGCCGAGGCTGGCCGGGCTGTCGGTGATGCCGAGGCCGGACAGATAAGGCAGGCCGGTATCGGCGAATTTCGGCGTGATCTCGATGCTTGAGTAGATCTTCTGGCGAGCCTTGACCAGGCCGACCATCTCAGGCGTCGGGTCGATCTGCGCATAAAGCGCGAGCTTGCCTTTGAGCGGACCGTCGCCGATTTCCTCGGCCTTCACGGCAGTGACGTCGCCGTATGCCTTGAACGGGCTGTCCGGCGCATAGCCGCGAATGTGCTCAGCGAAGATGCGCGCGCCGTACACCGCGGGGTTGTACGTGGCGGCCATGGCCGTGATGGCGCTGCGCTCGATCGCGCGCCCATCGGAGGTGGCGCCTTCGACAGCAACGCGGAAAAACTTGGACTTGGCCATGGACGAAACCTCGGGGTGGCGGCGCGGAGTGGAGACGCGGCCATCGTCGGCACCGTGCGCGAGCCGGGCAACGCGGGGCCGGTGTACCAGTGGGCTGGTACATCGCGGCCGGCAATAGATACGTCGGTGCGCTTGCGACGATGCCGCCATGTTGATGTCTGCCCCCCACGTCGATCAGCGACGCGCTGCGCGCTCCCTCTTTTTTCGGGGATGGCGGGTCACGGACATTGCCGAGGAACTGGGCATTTCCCGTACCACGATCGAGTCGTGGAAGACACGCGACGCGTGGGACAAGGCGCCGATGATCGAGCGGATGGAGACGTGCCTGGAGGCGCGCTTCATGACGCTGGTCGACAAGGACAAAAAGACCGGTGGCGACTTCAAGGAAATCGACCTACTGGGCCGACAGGTGGAACGGCTGTCACGGGTACGGCGGTATGAAGCGCCGGGCGGCAACGAGGCCGACCTAAACCCGAACATCGACAAGCGAAACGCGGGGCCGAAGCGCGCACCGAAGCGCAACGAGTTCACCGAGGAACAGATCGCCGAGCTGGTCCGTTCATTCCACGCGTCGCTGTTCGACTATCAGCACCGCTGGCGTACGTCGGCTGACGAACGCACCCGCATGATCCTCAAGTCGCGCCAGATCGGCGCGACTTGGTACTTCGCACGAGAAGCGTTGATTGATGCCATCACCACCGGCCGCAATCAGATTTTCTTGAGCGCGTCGAAAGCCCAGGCGCACATCTTCAAGCAGTACATCCGCCAGTTTGCGCAGGAATCGTTGGGCATCGACCTGAAGGGTGATCCGATCGTTCTTTGGAACGGCGCGCACCTGTATTTTCTCGGTCAGAACGCACGTACCGCGCAGGGCTATCACGGCAATTTCTACTACGACGAGTTTTTCTGGTCGCAGAATTTCGAGGAGATCAACAAGGTCGCCAGCGGCATGGCGATGCACAAGCAGTGGCGCAAGACGTACTTCAGTACGCCGAGCGCAACAAGCCATGCGGCCTATCCATACTGGACCGGTGACCGCTACAACCGGCGGCGCAAGAAGGAAGACCGGGTCGAGATCATCACCGACCGCGCGGCAATAGCCGAAGGCCTGCGTTGCGCCGACAAGGTATGGCGCCACATGGTGACGATCGAGGACGCCGAGCGTGGCGGCTGCGATCTGTTCGACCTGGAAGAACTGCGCACGGAGTACCCGCCGGACGAGTTCGCGAACCTGCTGATGTGCCAGTTCATGGACGACGGCGACAGCCTGTTCACGCTGGCGATGATGCAAGGTTGCATGGTCGACAGCTGGGTCGACTGGACGGACTTGAAGCCGCTGCTGTTGCGGCCGTTCGGCATGAAGCCAGTGTGGGTGGGCTACGACCCGGCGCTGGGTCAGGGCGGCGACGGTGCCGGGCTGGTGGTGCTGGCACCGCCGGACAAGCCGGGCGGCAAGTTCCGCGCGTTGGAACGGCACCGGCTCAAGGGCATGGATTTCGAGGCGCAAGCCGAGTTCATCCGCAAGATCACCCATCGCTACCACGTGCAGCACATCGGCATCGACGTGAGCGGACTGGGCCAGGCGGTGTACCAGCTGGTGATCCAGTTCTTCCCACTGGTGCGCAAGATCACGTACTCGCCCGACGTGAAGTCGCTGATGGTGATGAAAGCGCAGAACGTGATCGACAAGGGCCGGCTGGAATTCGACGCCGGCTGGGTGGATCTGGCGCAGTCGTTCATGGCGCTCAAACGAACGATGACCGACTCCGGCCGGCACGTGAAGTACAGCGCGGGCCGCTCCGCAGAAATTGGCCACGCGGATCTCGCGTGGGCCTGCATGCACGCACTTATCAACGAACCGCTGGAAGGCCGCACCGCGGCGAACACCAGCCAGATGGAGCTCTACTGATGCCCGAATCGACAAGCACTGCCATGACCCCGGCCGGCGCGACGCCACAAGCGCACGCTTTCAGTTTCGGCGACCCATCGCCGGTGCTCGACGGCCGCGAGATGCTCGACTACATCCAAGCCTGGCGCAACGGCAAGTGGTACGAGCCGCCGGTGTCGCTGGATGGGCTGGCCAAGTCGTTCCGCTCGACACCGCACCACAGCTCGGCGATCTACGTGAAGTGCAACATCCTCACGTCGACGTTCCGGCCGCACAAGCTGTTGAGCCGCGAGACGTTCGGTGCGTGGGCGCTCGATTTTCTGGTGTTCGGCAATGGCTACCTCGAAGCGCCGAAGAACCGGCTGGGCCAGCCGATGCCGTTGAAGCATGCGATGGCGAAATACATGCGCCGTGGCTGCGATGATCTCGACACGTTCTATTTCGTGCAGGGGTGGAAGACCGACCACGAATTCGCGAAGGGCTCGGTGTTCCAGTTGCGGCAGCCGGATGTGCACCAGGAGATCTACGGACTGCCGGAGTACCTGTCGGCACTGCAGAGCGCGTGGCTCAACGAGGCTGGCACGCTGTTTCGTCGCAAGTATTACCTCAACGGTTCGCACGCCGGCTACATCCTGCACCTCACCGATGCGCTGACCGACGAGACGCAGGTCGAGGATCTGAAGAAAGCACTGAAGGACAGCAAGGGTCCGGGCAATTTCCGCAACCTGTTTCTCTACGCGCCGGGCGGCAAGAAAGACGGCATTCAGATGATTCCGATCAGCGAGGTCGCGGCCAAGGATGAGTTCTTCAACATCAAGAACGTCACGCGCGACGACATCCTCGCCGCGCACCGCGTGCCGCCGCAGCTGCTCGGCCTGGTGCCGACGGGCACGACCGGGTTCGGGTCGGTGATCCCGGCGGCGCAGGTGTTCGCGATCAACGAGCTGCTGCCGCTGCAGACGCGCTTCCAGCAGCTCAACGAGTGGCTCGGCCAGGAGGTGGTGACGTTCGACGACTACAAGGCCGCCGGCCTGGCTGCCAACGGCACGGCCGCCACCGGCTGACTCCGACGCACCTTGAATAGCTGTCGCCAGTGGGTTGCAGTTGCCCCAGAAGAGAACGATGCGTCCCACCTGGCTTTGAGGCACGTAGTGCGCCCCCATGGTCAGTTGCTTCAACTAGGGGGGCGACTCCTCGCTCGAGCGACGATCGACCAACGAGCGTGACCGGTTGATCGTGATAGCCCTCGCGGCCTATAGTCGGGTCACGGGCTACTGACGCCTGGCCACTCGCGCCGCAAGGTACGGCAAAGTCAGCGATGTACACCGATCCAGCAATGTTCGCCATGAATCTTCCCGGCCATGTAGCTGCGACAACGCGAGTCCTCGACAGGCTACACAACCTGGAGTGTATTCATGAGCATCGCGTACAAAGCGCGCGCGCGCCATCTCGCGGCCTATCTTGCCGACAAATACCAAATCAAGCTCTCGCACACACAGTGCCTGGAAGCGATAGCCGCCGAAGAGGGGGTGCGTAGCTGGCAGGTGTTGGCAGCCCGAAACGATGGCGCGGCAGATCTATTTGGGGGATCTCTCGATCCTGAGAGCCTTGTGGAGTCCGCCCATCGGATCCTCGCGGCAGCAGTGGCTATCCATGCCTCGCATGTCCATCTCATCTACGAACCCGGCCAGCGGAACTATCGCGCGCGCTTTCGCGCGCGGGGCATGATCCACACGGATCGCAGCAACCTTAATCCTGAATGGGTACGCAGCCTCATCGAAACCATCGCCCGCATGAGTCATCCGATGGCGGACGAGCCGTCGATTTTGGATCTCGACCAGTCGGTATGCGAGACGCTTGGGGTCTACAAAGGCGAGGTGGTTAATTCGCCGGTCATTGACGGCGGTCAATTCATGACGGTGGCGCTGCTATATACGGAGGCTGACCGCTACAAGGTCGAGATGGCGGCAGCGATGCGGGAGGGTGAGCTTAAAGGGCGTCGCGACATGATGGAATTGAATGGCGGGCTCTGGCGCCACTTAGGTGAACTGCAGGTGTGGGGCGGCTCGAAGTTGCTCCCCTACATCTCCGAGCTGACCCAGATCGCCCTGACCGAAGACGACGAGCATAAGGCCTGCACATTGGCCTTTGAGGTCGTGAAGTTCGGCCCGAACCCGGTGGCCGAAGTGGCATCGGTGTGGCGCACGTCCGAGAGCGAATCCATCCAGGCCTTGGGCAATGCGCTGCTGGAAAAGCTCAGCGTGAAGCCGTAAACGATGTGGGTCACCGTGTCCGGGCATGTCGGCACGGTGATCATGCGGTCGTTTCAAGAGATGCTTTGAGCGAAGTCCTCAGATGCAGGCGCTTGCGCATGCTCGCGATGAGCACATGGACCGTGGTGGCCATAGCGATAACTGTACCGAAAGCCGCCGTGAGGCGGCTTTTTCGTGCCCGGAGGCCCGGATCAGCACCGAGCCCGCGCGGTTTCCCCCGCCGCACCCGCGTGGCCTATAGAGATCGATTCCGACGAAGGTATCCACAGGTGCCGCGCGGCACCGTGCGTAGCCCGCGGCCGTGAAGGCAGGGCGCGATACGCGACGCGAAGTGACGCGCGTGCGGGCTGTTTTGGGGCTTCTGACGGCGGTGAGTGCGCCAGAAAGTGAGGGGCCATCGGAAAAAGGTAATTTCGGTAACTATCCCGAGAAGCACACGCAAGTCCATGATTATACTTGCGTTTAAGATCACCTTTCATAGGTAATTTTAGGTAACCTTCAAGGTAATTTTCTACAAGTTGTTGATTGTTAAGGGTCTTGCCGGTTTGTGAGATTACCTTTTAGAGGGGTGATGAATTACCTAGATATCACCATATAATTACCTTGACGTTCTATCCCTATCGTTTTGATTTTAATGTTAATTTTATGCCTAACTTTGAAACATTACCTTAATTACCTTTTTCCGAACGACTCAGACATTTTCCCGGCCTAGGCCCATTGACGAGCCTGTTCGAGAGGCGTTCTCGGGTAACATCCTTCAACACCAGTGCCGGTACGCTGGTGGTATCAATGGTGGTACAAGCTTTTGTGCCGGCTCATTTCACTGTAGTAGCGTCAGTTACTTGCACACGTAAGGTGGCGGCACCCATAGCCACCAAACACGTCGTGCGTGTTTCCTGCCGCCGACTCATCAAATTTGCACGCAGGCGTTCGCCATGCATATCTTCAAAGAGTTTCAGCTCGAGGCGGCGCATCGACTGCCGAATGTGCCGGTCGGGCACAAGTGTGCGCGGTTGCATGGGCACTCGTTTCGCGTCGAGATCCATGTGGCGGGTGAACCTGATCCACGACTAGGCTGGGTGATGGACTTTGCCGATGTGAAGGCAGCCTTTGCGCCGCTGTATGAGCAGCTGGATCACCACTACCTCAACGACATAGAGGGGTTGGAGAATCCAACCAGCGAGATGCTGGCGCGCTGGATCTGGCAGCGGTTGCAGCCGCGTCTGGCGGGGTTGGCCAAGGTGGTGGTGCACGAGACCTGTACGTCGGGTGCCAGTTGCAGTCGTGACAGTTTTTGACGCGTCGCGATATTTCTTTAAACTGTCACAAGTTGCCGTTTTTCGTGAATATTTCTTGAATTTTCTTGCTGAAGGCGAAAATATATATTGCACTGCACAAAATCTGCTGTTAGAGTGCCTGCCACTACCCCATCCTCAGCGAGGACAGCGCCATGACGCAGCAGCTCAACAACCAGCTTTTCGCTTTCACCAAGCAGTTCACCGACAGCGCCTTCAAGGCACAGTCGCTGGCCCTGAAGGGTCTGGAAACGGTCGCCGAGTTGCAGCTCAAGGCGCTCGAGCAGCAGGCCAAGGTTTCCGCCGAGTTCGTTGCCGAAGCGCTGGAAACGCGTGACGTGAACGGCCTGCGCAACCTGTGGGAAAAGGGCACCAGCCTGAGCCGCGACAACGCCGAGCGTTCGGTGGCTGTCTCGCAGGAGATCCTGGCGATCACCCAGAAGACCGCCGAGTCGCTGAATGCGCTCGTGCAGGAACAGCGTCAGGCTGCCAACGACGCTGTCACCGCGCCGGTTGCTGCTGCCAAGAAGGCGGCTGCCAAGTAATTCCGCAGCACCTTTGCGTTTCACTGCGATAAAACGGGGCCGAACTTCATGTTCGGCCCCGTTTGCATGTGCTGTTCGCTGAATTCGCAGGCGACGGGACAGGATGTCGCAGGCTGCACGGCTTGTCGCTGCAATCGCCGCACTGATATACTTTTGCGGATTGGATCGTGGCCCTTAGCTGTATCGGTGCCGCCTGGTGTAAACCGCGCGGAGACGTTACGTGCTCAATAGTCTTGCCTCTGGTCGACGTCTCGCCTTGCGCATCATGCTGCTGCAGCTTGCTGTGGCAATGTTGGCCGGCCTTGTTTTCCTGGCGCTGGGGCGCCGCGAAGCAATGTCAGCCGCTGCGGGTGCGGTGGTCGTGGCGCTGGGTACCGCGCTGCTGTCGGCGCGCTTCTTCAGCGGGTTGAATGGGGCTGGCATGGCGTTGAGCCGCATGCTGACGGGCATGATCCTGAAATGGATCGTGATCGTCGGGGGGCTGTTCGTGATCCTGTTTCAATATAAGTTGCCGCCACTGGCCGCCATCACGGGGTTGGTGGCTGCCTACGCGGTTTATCTGCTGGCGTTCAGATTCAAGGGTTGAGACATGGCAAGCGAGCCACAAGGCGGACTCACCGAATACATCCAGCACCATCTCACCCACCTGACGCCGCATGCGAGCAACAGTGGCTTCTGGGCGGTGCATGTCGACTCGATCACCGTGTCACTGGTGCTGGGCGTGCTGTTCTGCCTGCTGTTCTGGCTGAAGGCGCGCAAGGCCACGGCTGGCGTACCGGGTCGCGGTCAGGCGTTCGTCGAGATCGTGCTGGAATTCGTCGATGGCCAGGTCAAGGACGTGTTCCATGGCGATCGGCGCATTCTCGGGCCGCTGGCGCTGACCGTATTCCTCTGGGTGTTCCTGATGAATGCGATGGATCTGCTGCCGGTCGATCTGCTGCCGTGGATCACCGAGAAATTTGGCGTCGGCCATTTCCGTGCCGTGCCGACTGCCGACATCAACATGACCTTCGCGATGTCGCTGACGGTGTTCGTGCTGATCATCTTCTACAGCTTCAAGGCCAAGGGCTTTGGCGGCTACATGCACGAGCTGTTCACCGCGCCGTTCGGTGCGCATCCCCTGCTGTGGATTCCCAATTTCGCGCTCAACGTCGTCGAGCTGCTGTCCAAGCCGGTGAGCCTGGCGATGCGACTGTTCGGCAACATGTATGCCGGCGAGCTGGTGTTCATGCTGATTGCCGGCCTGTTCAGCGCCGGCAGCTGGGCGCTCTACGGCATGGGCATCATCGGTTACACGGTGTGGGGCGTCTTCCACATCCTGATCATCGGCATCCAGGCGTTCATCTTCATGGTGCTGACGATTGTGTATATCTCGATGGCGCACGATCACCATTGATGGCAGTTTTCGCGTAAACCGTTTCAGTCACCAACTTTTCAGCTTTAATTTTTTTCCAGGAGAACACCGTGGAACATCTCGTTCAGTTTGCACAAATCCAGGGCTTCACTGCCATCGCGCTTGGCCTGATCATCGGCCTCGGTGCACTCGGCGCCTGTATCGGTATCGGCGTCATGGGTTCGAAGTTCCTTGAAGCCGCTGCCCGTCAGCCTGAACTGGTTCCGCTGTTGCAGGGCCGCATGTTCCTGCTCGCCGGTCTGATCGACGCGGCGTTCCTGATCGGCGTGGCGCTGGCGATGTACTTCGCCGTGGCCAACCCGCTCCTGGGTACGGTTCTGTCGGCTGCCGGCAAGGGTCAGTAAGAGTCATCCTCCGGCGCGCCGCCGTTGTGGCGCCGCCGTGTATCCGGCACGGGTATCTGATGCCCGTGTCTGTTTCATTCCGAATTTACAGGTAACGCAGCGATGGATTTCAACGCGACCTTGATTGGCGAAATGCTTTCGTTCGCCATCCTGATCTGGTTCTGCGTCCAGTTCATCTGGCCGCACATCAACAAGGCGATTGAGGATCGGCAGATCAAGATTGCCGAAGGCCTCAATGCCGCCGAGCGCGCGCACGCCGAACTGAAGGACGCCGACCACAAGGTGGCGGCCGAGATCAAGGTGGCCCGTCAGCAGGCTTCCGAGATCATCGACAAGGCCCAGCAGCAGGCTAATCAGATCATCGAGAAGGCCCGCGGCGAAGCAATCACCGAGATCAACCGGTTGAAGGCGAGCGCGCAAGACGACATCGCGTCGATGGCGCAGCGTGCCCGCGACCAGCTGCGCGAGCAGGTGGGCGCGTTGGCCGTGCAAGGTGCCAGCAAGATCGTGCAGCGCGAGATCGACTCGTCGACGCACAAGGCCTTGCTCGACCAGCTCGCGGCCGAGATCTGATCGATGGCCCAGGCAATCACACTCGCCCGTCCGTACGCCCGCGCCGCTTTTGAAGTGGCGCATGCGGCCGGTTCGCTGGCTGCATGGTCGCAGGCGCTGGCGTTCGCCGCCGCGGTGGCAAAAGACTCGCGCGTGGCCGGTCTCGGCAACGATCCGCGGGTGCTGCCGGCACAGCTGGTGGCATTGCATCTGCCGACCGGTGTTGCCGCCGATGCGCCGTTCGCGCAGTTCCTCGGCGAGATGGCCGAGCAGCGCCGCATGGTGCTGCTGCCGGAAGTGGCCGAGTTGTATGAGGCATTCAAGCGTGAGTCCGAGTCGCAGCTGCTGGTCAAGGTGACCAGCGCGATGGCATTGGACGCGGCGCAGGCCGAGCAGCTCAAAGTGTCGCTGAAGCGCCGCTTCAAGCGCGAGATCGAATTGGAAACCAAGGTCGATGCCTCGCTGCTGGCCGGCGTGGTGATCGATACCGGCGAACAGGTGATCGACGGCTCTGCCCGCGGACGCCTGGCGCAGCTGGCCAGCGCATTAGCGCACTGATCCAAAGAATCAAAACCTATCGGGTGCCGCTGACGCGGCGCGAATCCCAGGAAAACTTGCCATGTCCAGCACCACTTTGAATCCGTCCGAGATCAGCGAACTGATCAAGAACCGCATCGAGCAGTTCAAGCTCGGCGCGGAGGCACGTAACGAAGGCACGATCATCAGTGTGTCCGACGGCATCGTGCGCATCCACGGCTTGGCCGATGTGATGCAGGGCGAAATGATCGAGCTGCCGGGCAACTCGTTTGCACTGGCGCTGAACCTCGAGCGCGACTCGGTCGGCGCGGTGGTGCTGGGTGAATACCAACACTTGCGCGAAGGTGATACCGCCAAGACCACCGGCCGCATCCTCGAAGTGCCGGTCGGCCCGGAGCTGCTCGGCCGCGTCGTCGACGCGCTGGGCAACCCGATCGACGGCAAGGGTCCGCTCGGTGCCAAGCTCAACGCGGCGATCGAAAAGGTTGCGCCGGGCGTGATCTGGCGCAAGTCGGTCGACCAGCCGCTGCAGACTGGCTACAAGTCGGTCGACGCGATGATCCCGGTCGGCCGTGGCCAGCGCGAGCTGATCATCGGTGACCGCCAGACCGGCAAGACCGCACTGGCGATCGACGCGATCATCGCGCAGAAGGATTCCGGCATTAAGTGCATCTACGTCGCGATCGGCCAGAAGCGTTCGTCGGTGGCCAACGTCGTGCGCAAGCTCGAAGCGAACGGCGCACTGGCCAACACCATCGTCGTGGTCGCCTCGGCGTCCGAGTCGGCCGCGCTGCAGTACGTCGCGCCGTATTCCGGTTGCGCGATGGGCGAGTACTTCCGCGATCGCGGCGAAGACGCGCTGATCGTGTATGACGATCTGTCCAAGCAGGCCGTGGCCTACCGCCAGATCTCGCTGCTGCTGAAGCGTCCGCCGGGCCGCGAGGCTTATCCGGGTGACGTGTTCTATCTCCACAGCCGTCTGCTCGAGCGCGCATCGCGCGTGTCCGAGGAATACGTCGAGAAGTTCACCAACGGTGCGGTGAAAGGCAAGACCGGTTCGCTGACCGCGTTGCCGATCATCGAGACCCAGGGCGGCGACGTTTCGGCGTTCGTGCCGACCAACGTGATCTCGATCACCGACGGCCAGATCTTCCTGGAAACCGACCTGTTCAACGCCGGTATCCGTCCGGCCGTGAACGCCGGTATCTCGGTGTCCCGCGTCGGCGGTGCCGCGCAGACCAAGATCGTCAAGAAGCTGTCCGGCGGCGTGAAGCTGGCGCTGGCGCAGTTCCGTGAGCTGGCCGCGTTCGCGCAGTTCGCCTCCGATCTGGACCCGGCCACCCGCGCCCAGCTCGACCGCGGTCAGCGCGTCACCGAGCTGATGAAGCAGGCGCAGTACTCGCCGCTGTCGATCGCCGAGCTGGCGCTGTCGGTGTACGCGGCGGAGAAGGGCTACCTCGACGACCTGCCGGTCAACAAGGTGCTGCCGTTCGAGAAAGGCCTTCACGCGTTCATGCACCAGAACCACGCCGAGCTGATGAACAAGATCGTGGCCACCGGTGACTGGAACAACGACATCGAAGCCACCTTCAAGGCCTCGCTGGACGAGTACAAGAAAACCGGTAGCTGGTAATACCGGCTGAAGTAAATCGGTAAAGCAGGCGAATCGGAAGGGCGGGCAGTGGCTTTCCCTTTCCACCAGCGAGCATAACGAGCGGATAAAGCATGGCCAGCGGACGCGAAATCAAAACCAAGATCAAGAGCACGCAGAACATGCGCAAGGTCACGCGCGCGCTCGAAATGGTCTCTGCTGCGAAGATCCGCCGCGCGCAGGACATGATGAAGGCTTCGCGTCCGTACGCCCGCTCGATGCGCAAGGTGATCGCGCACGTGGCCCAGGCCAGCACAGATTTCAGCCATCCGTTCCTGATCCAGCGCGAGAAAGTGGCGCGGGTCGGTTACATCGTGGTGTCGACCGATCGCGGCCTGTGCGGCGGCCTCAATTCCAACCTGTTCCGTCGCCTGCTGCCGGCGATCGCCGAGTGGCAGCAGCAGGGCGTGCAGGTGGACGTGGTGGCGATCGGCCAGAAGGCGATTTCGTTCTTCCGCCGACTGAAAGGTGTCAACCTGATCGGCAGCGTCGGCCATCTCGGCGAGAGGCCGAAGCTTGAACAGCTGGTCGGCGTGATCAAGGTGATGATGGACGCCTATACGTCCAACGGCTTGGATCGCGTGTTCCTCGCCTACAACGACTTCGTCAACACCATGACGCAGAAGCCGACCATCGACGCGTTGCTGCCGCTGCCGCTGGTGGCGTCGGAAATGGAAGCGCATCAGGCAGCCGGCGAATCGGCCTATGCCGGCGTCAAGCTGGAAGCGAGCCACGACTGGGATTACATCTACGAGCCGGATGCGCAGACCGTGCTGGAGCACGTGCTGGGTCGTTACATCGAGTCGGTGGTGTATCAGGCGTCACTGGAGAATCTGGCCAGCGAGCACGCCGCGCGCATGGTCGCGATGAAGAGCGCGTCGGACAACGCGAACAAGGTGATCGGTGAATTGACGCTGATCTACAACAAGGCGCGTCAGGCTGCGATCACCCAGGAAATTTCGGAAATCGTTGGCGGCGCCGCGGCGGTTTAAGTAGCGCTGATACAAATCATTCATGGCGACGCGAAGCGGCGCCGAAACAGACACTAAAAGATCCATCCGGAGCATTCCATGAGCCAGGGCAAAGTTGTTCAGATCATCGGCGCGGTCATCGACGTCGAGTTTCCGCGCGATCAGGTACCGCAGGTGTACGACGCACTGAAGATCGACGGCACCGAGATCACGCTGGAAGTGCAGCAGGTGCTGGGCGACGGCATCGTGCGCACGATCGCGCTCGGTTCCACCGACGGCCTGCGCCGCAACCTGATCGCCCGCAACACCGGCGAAGGCATCAAGGTGCCGGTCGGCAAGCAGACGCTCGGCCGCATCATGGACGTGCTCGGCAACCCGATCGACGAAGCCGGCCCGATCGGCGAGCAGGATCAGTGGGTGATCCATCGCGAGGCGCCGAGCTACGACGACCAGGCTGCCGCGAACGATCTGCTGGAAACCGGCATCAAGGTGATCGACCTGATGTGCCCGTTCGCCAAGGGCGGCAAGGTCGGCCTGTTCGGTGGCGCCGGCGTCGGCAAGACCGTCAACATGATGGAATTGATCAACAACATCGCCAAGGCGCACGAAGGTCTGTCCGTGTTCGCCGGCGTGGGTGAGCGTACCCGCGAGGGCAACGACTTCTACCACGAGATGAAAGACTCCAACGTGCTCGATAAGGTCGCGATGGTGTACGGCCAGATGAACGAGCCGCCGGGCAACCGCCTGCGCGTGGCGCTGACCGGCCTGACCATGGCCGAGTACTTCCGCGACGAGAAGGACGCTTCCGGCAAGGGCCGTGACGTGCTGTTCTTCGTCGACAACATCTACCGCTACACGCTGGCCGGTACCGAAGTATCCGCGCTGCTGGGCCGTATGCCGTCGGCGGTGGGTTACCAGCCGACGCTGGCCGAGGAAATGGGCGTGCTGCAGGAGCGCATCACCTCGACCAAGACCGGCTCGATCACCTCGATCCAGGCCGTCTACGTGCCCGCGGATGACCTGACCGATCCGTCGCCGGCGACCACCTTCGCCCACTTGGACGCGACCGTGGTGCTGAGCCGCAACATCGCTTCGCTGGGTATTTACCCGGCGGTGGATCCGCTGGACTCCACCAGCCGTCAGCTGGACCCGAACGTGATCGGCGTCGAGCACTACGACGTCGCCCGCCGCGTGCAGGGCACGCTGCAGCGCTACAAAGAGCTGAAGGACATCATCGCGATCCTCGGCATGGACGAGCTGTCGGAAGAAGACAAGCAGGCCGTGTCGCGCGCGCGCAAGATCGAGCGCTTCTTCTCGCAGCCGTTCCACGTGGCCGAAGTGTTCACTGGCTCGCCGGGCAAGTACGTGCCGCTGAAGGAAACCATTCGCGGCTTCAAGATGATCGTCGACGGCGACGTCGACCACCTGCCGGAGCAGGCGTTCTACATGGTCGGCAGCATCGACGAGGCGGTCAAGAAAGCTGAAGAGATGGGCGCCAAGAAGGCTGCCTGATTTTCGAGGGCGGACATCGCGTCCGCCCGTCGCTCTTGCATTCGGAACCTGAGTCATGACCCAAACCATACGCGTCGACATCGTCAGTGCCGAGGCCGAGATCTTTCACGGCGACGCCGTGATGGTGGTCGCCACCGGCGAGCTAGGCGAGCTGGGCATCACGCCCCGCCACGCTCCGCTGATCACCCGCCTCAAGCCGGGCCACGTCGACGTGGTGCTGGCCGGTGGCGAGCGTCAGCAGTTCTGGGTTTCCGGCGGTATTCTCGAAGTGCAGCCGCAGGTGATCACCGTGCTGGCCGACACTGCCGCCCGCGCGTCCGATCTGGACGAGGCGTCCGCGCAACGCGCCAAGAAGGAAGCGGAAGACGCGCTGGCCAACCGTACTGACGCGATGGAAATTGCCGAAGCACAGGCCAAGCTGGTCGAGGCGATGACCCAGCTGCAGGCGCTGGAGCGGATGCGCAAGAACCTCAAGCATTAAGTTTCGCGTTCGTGAATAAAGACAAAAACGCCGGCCTTGTGCCGGCGTTTTTGCATCGGCACGATGCGGGTCGGAGTAACAGGGACGATCATGATGACGCGGCAGGCAGACGACTGGCGATACGCAGGGTTCGGACTGATGTTGATGCTGGCGGGATGCGTCACGCCCGAGCACATTCCGCCAGCGCCCGCAAAAAGTGGGTTGGTGGTGCCGAAGGACACGGTGCGCTATCAGCTGGCGATGGGTGAGATATCTAGTGGCGGCATGCCGATCCAGCGTATTGCGCCGATCTATCCGGCCGATCAGCTCGCCGCGTGCCCGCCGCCCCAGGAGGTGCGGGCGCAGTTGATCGTGGACAAGACCGGCAGGGTGAGCGACGTGCGCGGGATCGTGGTGGACGACGGGTCCGCCACGCCGAGCTGGCAACAGTTCTTTGCCGTCGTTCGCACGGCGGCCCTGCAATGGCGCTTCGCCCCGCTACAGATCGAACACTGGGCTGCCGATGCCGACGGCAACAGCCATGTAGTGGACAGCGAGACGAAATCGTTCAGCCTGGCCTACGTGTTCCGCTTCGAATGCCATGCCGGCAAGCCCATGGTATCGGCCGCGGCGGCGCAGCCCTGAGTCATGGCCTGCCATAGTCAGGGCAGAACTGGCTGCTATGCTTTTTGATCGAAACGCGTCGAGGCCGACATCCATGAATCATGCTCCACTCCACGTCATCATCCTCGCCGCCGGCGCCGGCACGCGGATGAAATCGAACCGGGCCAAGGTGCTGATGCCGCTGGCCGGCCGGCCGTTGCTGGCACACGTGATAGTTGCTGCACGCGCGTTGCAACCGGCAGCCATCCACATCGTCTACGGCCATTGCGGTGAACAGGTGCAGGCGGCGTTCGCCGATCAGCCCGACCTGCGCTGGGTGTTGCAGGCCGAGCGGCTGGGCACCGGCCATGCAGTGGAACAGGCGCTCGGAGGCGTATCTGATGGCGTACCGCAGGATGCGTGCGTGCTGGTGCTGTACGGCGACGTGCCGCTGACCCGGGTCGAAACACTGCAGCAGCTGTTGCAGGCGGAGGGCGGCTTCAGCCTGCTCACCACTCGACTCGCTGATCCGCACGGTTACGGTCGTGTGCTGTGCGACGACCATGGCCGCGTGTGCGCGGTGGTCGAGGAGAAGGATGCCGATGCCGACCAGCGTGCGGTGAACCTGGTCAACACCGGCATCCTCGTCGCCGGGGCGAAGGCCTTGCGCGGCTGGATCGGCCGGCTCGATCGCAACAACTCGCAGGGCGAGTATTACCTCACCGACATCTTCGGCATGGCGGCGGCAGAAAACCATGCCGCGCTCAGCATTGAGTGCGCCGACCCGGTGGAATCGGCCGGTGCGAACAACCCGCTGCAGCTGACCGAGCTGGAAGCGGCATATCGCCAGCGCGCCGCCCATGCGCTGCTGGCCGATGGCGTCCGGCTGGCCGATCCCTCGCGCATCGACGTGCGCGGTACGGTCGCGGCCGGCAGTGACGTCGAGCTCGACATCGACGTGATCCTCGAAGGCCGTGTGGTGCTCGGTGACGACGTGCGCATCGGTGCGTTCACCCGCCTGAAGGACGTGCAGCTGGCGAGTGGCACCGTGGTGCACTCGCATTGCGACCTGGACGGCGTGATCACCCTCGGCCCGTGCACCCTCGGCCCGTTCGCGCGGCTGCGTCCGGGCACCGAACTGGCGGCCGGCGTGCACGTGGGTAACTTCGTCGAAACCAAGAAAACCCGCATCGGCGAAGGCAGCAAGGCGAACCACCTCAGCTACCTCGGCGATAGCGAGATCGGCCGCGGCGTCAACGTCGGCGCCGGCACGATCACCTGCAACTACGACGGCGTGAACAAGTTTGTCACCCACATCGGCGATGGCGCCTTCATCGGCTCCAACAGCGCGCTGGTGGCGCCGGTGACGATTGGCGCGCAGGCCACTATCGGCGCCGGTTCGGTGATCACCCGCGACGCGCCGGACGGCGAGCTGACCGTGGCGCGCGGGCGGCAGCACACCCTGCATGGCTGGCATCGGCCACAAAAAATACCGAAATAAAACCCGCGCAGCGGCGATGATGTGGCCACCGGTTCAAGCGAGGAGGGTGGCATGACGCAGGCATGGTTCGTTCCGTTCGGCTGGCTGCACCGGCCGGTGACGGCGGCCGGCTGGCTGGTCACGCTGGCCGCCGTGGCCTATATGCTGCAAGTGTTCCTGGCGATCGATGCGCACGCGCATTCGGCCACCGACACACTGTACGCGGTCTATCTGCACTGGGGTGTCACGTTTCTGGGGTGGGACTGGATCGCGCGCCGCGCTCAGGCGTAGCGCCAGCCATCGATCTCCACCAGCAACTCGCTGCGGCAGATGTCGCCGTGCAGCAGCAGCACAGGCACACCAGGCAGACGCCGCTGCAGGAAGTTACGCACGTGTTGGGCATCGGCGGTGTGGCGTATGTAGGCTTTCAGCGGCGAGTGGGTATCGAAGCCGACGGCCATGTCGGCGCTGGCCAGCAGCACCTCGAGGTTGGTCAGAGTTTCGTCGAGCTGGGCGTCCAGGTCGTCGTGGTGTGCGGAGGCGTGGCCGACCACGGCAGCGGTACCGGAGATCGCCAACGCATCCCGCGCCGGCAACACCATCGCGCGAGCGAAGCTTGGCGGAGTGCGGCCGTACTGACGCGGGTAGCGCCAAGCGCTGACCTGGCGCGGATTTTCCACCCGCGTGCCGCTCTGGTCGCAGGCCAGCAGGTAGATCTGCAGGCGGTGCGGATCGCCGTGATGGCCGATCGCGGTGGCGGCGGGAAAGCCTTCGGCGAAGAAGTCGCCCATGCCGGCGGCGCGGCCGTCGCAGAAGTGCTTGTAGCGCTCGGCGTCGCCGTCGCCGTGATTGATCGCGCCCAGGTAATTCCATACGCGCAGCACATGCTGGGCGTCGCGCGCGGCGACGAAACGGTGCAGCTGTTCGTAGGCCTGTTGTGCCGTGGCGCCGGGGCCGCCGTGTTCACGTTCATCCAGCTCGATCGCCGCGAACAGCCAGCCGCCACCGCTGGCCCAGCGCAGCGCACCGTCGCGGCCATAGCTCACCGGGCCGTCGACCTGCCACAGCTCCAGCGGAGCGGGCGCGTCGAAACTTTCCAGCGCGACCTGCAGATAGCGCGGGTCGGTGCTTGCCGGAACGTCCGCGGCGAAGCCGAACAAGGCCAGCGTACCGGGTTCGTTCAGCGTGCCGCCGACGTCGGCGAAGCGATAGGACACCCGCGGCGCACGGCGCGACAGCGGGTCAATCTGCGGGTTTTCACATCCCTGAATCATGGAGCACAGCCGGGAACGACAAGGGCGCTATGTTACACTCCGCGCCTAGTGCCACCGGGGGGAGGCAATGCAACAGGCGTACGGAATCGAGCATGGCGGAACAGACAGCGGCACAGCATGAATTGGCCACGTTGATCGTGGCATGCCTGAACCTCGAAAGCGTGACGCCCGAACAGATCGACCCCGATGCTCCCCTGTTCGGCGGCGAGCTGGGGCTGGATTCCATCGATGCGCTGGAAATCGCGCTGGCCGTGTCCAAGCGCTACGGTTTCCAGTTGCGCTCGGATAATCCGGACAACAAGCAGATCTTCACCAGCCTGCGTACCTTGTCTGCACATGTCGAGCAGAGTCGCGTCGGCTGAGGCTGGCACTTTCACAAGATGCTCTGTCGTCACGCCGCGTTTCGTCGTCAGTGTCAGGCTTGCAGTCTCTCGACGGAGCCATCGTGGAGCCCGGCATGAGGTCTGTTTCCCCTTCGCCTGAAAGCACGCCGCGGCGCCATGGGCTGCTGTTGCTGCCGGCGTACCCGCTGCTGGCGCTGGCCGGCGCGGTGACGCATCGGCAGGTCTTTGCGCTGTTGGCGCTGGCCGTGCTGCTGACCGTGTTGATGTTGCCGCGTCTGTGTGCACTTCGCGTGGCGGCGTGGCTGACCTGGCTGGGCGCACTCGCCGCGCTGCTGCTGCTGTCGCTGTATGGCTTTGCCGGTTTGCTGCTGGAAGCCGTACCGGTGCTGATCAATGCGCTGCTGGCCTGCTGGTTTGGCCGCACGCTGGGCACGACCGAACCTCTGGTGGCGCGCTTCATCACCGCGATCGAAGGCGCCGATCGGCTGCGGCAAGCAGGCGTGGCCGAGTATGCCCGTCAGGTCACCTGGTTCTGGACGCTGTTGCTGGGCGCACAGGCGCTGCTGCTGAGCGTGTTGTTGCTGTGCGCCGAACATAGTGGCTTGCTGGCCCGCTTCGGCATTGCCTCGCCATGGCAGGTGCCCGAACGCTGGGCCGCGGCGTGGCTGGATCTGGGTGGTTATCTGCTGCTCGCTGCCGCGTTCCTGCTCGAGTACGGCTATCGCCGTTGGCGGCTGCGGCATCTGAGCCATCCCGGCCTGCACGACATGCTGCTGAAGTTGGCGCAGCATTGGCCGCAACTGCTGCGCGGCAAGAGGGCGGTGGCGTCATGAGCGAGCTCAGTTTCGAGCAAGCGTTGTGCATAGACGCGAAGCATCCAGCCTTGCCCGGCCATTTTCCGGGTCAGCCGCTGGTGCCGGGAGTGATCCTGCTGGAGCAGTTGGCGCTGGCCTTGCGCGCATGGCGCGGACAGGCGCTGACTGGTGTACCGGAGGCGAAATTCGTGGCGGCGCTGCTGCCGGATCAGGTCGCCACGCTGCGCTTGACGGAAGCGGATGCGGAGCGCTCGCGATTCCGTTTCGAGATTCGGCGTGACGGTACCTTGCTGGCGCGCGGCGTGATCGAGGGAGCGACATGAGTACAAACGAACATTGGCAGAGCCGCCCGGAAGGCGGCGGCCGTTTCGCGTTGTGGCTGATCCGCACGATCGCGTTACGTGGTGGCCGCCGGTTGGGCCGGTTATGCCTGTATCCGATCACGCTGTACTTCTATCTGCGGCGCAAGCCGGAGCGGTTGGCGTCGAAGCAATATCTGCAGCGTGCGTTCGGCCGTCCGGCTACACCATGGCAGGTGCTGAAACACATCCACTGTTTCGCAGCCACGACGCTGGACCGGATCTTCCTGTTGGCACATGGCGAGAAGCCCTTCCAGATCGAGACGCAGGGACTGGAACTGCTGGACGAGCGCATTGCGCAGGGTCGGGGCGTGCTGCTGTTCGGTTCGCATCAAGGTAGTTTCGAGGCGTTACGCGCGATCGGTGGACGCCGGCCGGAGCTGCCGCTGCGGGTGGTACTGGACAAGCAGAAGACGCCGGCGATGACCGAGCTGCTGGAAGCGCTGGCACCGGAGGTGGGAGCCTGCGTGATCGATGCCGCACGGGACGGTACCTCGATCGTGCTGGCGATGGCCGAAGCCTGCCAGGAAGGCGCGGTAGTGGCGATGCTGGCCGACCGCGGCCGCGGCCATGAAGTGTTGCGGCGTACCGAATTTCTCGGCTCACCCGCGCCGTTTCCGATCAGCCCGTGGTTGCTGGCGCATACGTTGCAGGTGCCGGTGGTACTGTGTTTTGGCCTGTATCTGGGCGGCAACCGCTACCGGCTGATCTTCGAGCCGCTGAGCGATCGGGTCGAGATTCCGCGGCATGCCCGAGGCCCGGCACTGGACTCTTTGATCGCCAGCTACGCGCAACGGTTGGAACACTACATCCATGTCGCTCCCTACAACTGGTTCAACTTCTATGATTTCTGGCAAGTCGCGCCTCCCGCTGCTGCTGAGTCTGCTGCTGCCGTTGTGGGCGAGCGCATCGGCGTCTGAACCGGGCACGGTCCCGGCCACGACAGCGCCATCCGCGTCGGCGTTGATTGCCGCGCTGGGCCAGCCGGCGCCGGCGCATACGGCGTTCGCCGAGGCGCGCTTCCTTGAGGTGCTGGAGCGGCCGCTGGTGGTGTCCGGCGAGTTGTCGTGGCTAGGTGGCGATCAGCTGCAGCGGCGTGTCGATCATCCACAACAGGAAACCTCTACCATCGCGAATGGCGAAGTAACCCAGCAGCGGGCCGGCAAAAGCCCGCACCATTTTTCGCTGAAGCGCGCGCCGCAGTTGCAGGTATTGCTGGACAGTTTCGTGGCGTTGCTGAGCGGTGATGCCGGCCGATTGCAGCAGGCGTTCGAGATCAGGTTGGCCGGTGACGCCGCCGGTGCATGGACGCTGACCCTGGTGCCGCGCGACGCGAAAGTGGTGAAGACCGTCGCCAGCATCACCATCAACGGCTACGCCAGGGAATCGCGCTGCATGCACATGCAGGAAGCCGACGGCGATCTCGCGGTCGACCTGCTCGGTGCGCTGGCCACGAAGATGCCGGCGCAGCCCACCCGCGAGGCGCTGCAGGCGCTGTGTCAGGGTACGCCCTGAGCATGCGCCGGGTCGCCCGCGCGACATTGCTGATCGCATGGCTGCTGGCACTGGCCGGGCTGGGCTGGATGGTCAGCCAGTGTCTGAAGATCAGCACCGACCTGCGTAGCTTCATGCCGGCGCCGACCACGCCGGATCAGCGCCTGCTGATGGAGCAGGTGGGCGAGGGGCCGGGGTCGCGATTGCTGCTGTTGTCGATCTCTGGCTCATCGGACGAACAACTGGCCGCACTCAGCCAGGGACTTGTCGCGGCGCTGAAGAAGGACCCGCGCTACAGCCAGGCACTCAACGGCAGTTTCGACCTCGGCGCGCTGGACGCCAACTTGCTGCCGTACCGCTACCTGCTGTCACCGACGCTGGACACGCAACCGCTGGACAAGGCGTATCTGACCGACCAGCTGCAGCAGCGGCTGGATGATTTGTCCTCGCCCGCCGCCAGCTTGCTGAAAGGCTTGCTGCCGCGCGATCCCACACTGGAAATGCTGAAGCTGGCTGAGTTGTGGACGCCGGCGAAGTCGCCCGAGTTGCGCGAGGGCGTGTGGTTCTCGCCGCAGAACGAGGCCTTGCTGCTGGTGCAGACAGTCGCCGCCGGTTTCGATCCGGGCGCGCAGCAGCAGGCGATCGACGGCATCCAGCGCGCATTCCATGCGTTGCCCGGCAGCGCCGCTGCGAAGCTCGAACTGAGTGGGCCGGGCTATTTCAGCGTGGTGGTCGGCGCGCAGACGCGGCATCAGGCTGACTGGATCGGGCGCATCTCCACCGTCGGTTTCATCGCGTTGCTGCTGCTGGCGTATCGCAGCTTCAGTTCGCTGCTGCTGTCGGCGCTGCCGATCGCCAGCGCCGCGCTGGCCGGCATTGCGGCACTGACCGTGGCGTTTTCCGAAGTGCACGGAATCACTCTGGCGTTCGGGTTCACCCTGCTTGGTGTGGCACAGGAGTATCCGATCCGCGTGCTCAGCCATCGCCGCGCGGGCGAGGATGCGGTGCAGAGCGTGCGCGCGCTGTGGCCGCTGCTGCTGACCGCGATCGCCTCGGCGTGCATCGCCTATATGGCGTTCTACGCTTCGGGCGTGAATGGCTTGAAGCAGCTGGCGGTATTCACCATCGTCGGCCTGTTGGCCGCCGGCTTCAGCACGCGTTATCTGCTGCCGCATCTGCTGCCGCGACGCGTCCGCGACGTGGCCGACATGCGCTGGCTGGCGAAGGCGCGCACCTTCGTCGACCGCCTGCCACGGCCACGCTGGATTCCCTTCCTGGTGGCGGCGGCCATCGTGCTGATGCTGGCTGTCGCACCGCGGCCGTTCTGGCAGAACAACCTCGCCGCGCTGACGCCGTTGCCGCAAGACCTCCTGCAGCACGATGCGCGTCTGCGCGAGGCGCTCGGCGCGCCGGATGTGCGTTACCTGCTGGTACTGCAGGCGCCTGCCGAACAAGGCGTGCTGGCGTTGTCGGAAAAGCTGCAGCCGCTAGTCGACGCGCTGGTGGCGAAGCATGCGGTTGATGCTTTGGAACTGCCGTCGCGTTACCTGCCGACGGCGGCGCGTCAGCGCGCGCGTCAACAGCAGTTGCCGGACCCGTCCACCTTGCAGAAGACATTGAACGAAGCCTTGCAAGGCCTGCCGTTCCGTCCCGATCTGTTTCAGCCGTTTCTGGCCGATGTGCGGACGGCGCGCGCGCTGCCGCCACTGACGCCCGAGCGGTACGTACAGACGCCGCTGGGCCAACGACTCGCCGCGATGCTGGTGCAGCGCGACGGGCATTGGCTCGGCCTGGGCACGGTCAGCGGCGTGCACGACGTGGCGGCGCTGCAGGCACTGGGCGAGAACAGCAACGGCACGGTGCGCTTGCTCGACCTGAAGGCAGCCTCCGAGTCGCTGGTGGTCGACTACCGCACGCGCATCCTGCAGGCGTTGCTGATCGCCGCGATCCTGCTGGTGTTCACCATCACGTTCGCGCTGCGCAGTCTGCGCCGCGCGTGGCATGTGCTGGCGCCGATGACGCTGGCGACATTCCTGGTGCTGGCGGTGGAGCGCGTGGCCGGCGTCGAGATCTCGCTGTTCCACCTGGTCGCGTTGATCCTGGCCGGCGGACTGGGCCTGCATTACGCCCTGTTCTTCGAGCGCGATACCGGCGATCCCGCCGAGCAGCGGCGCACCTTGCACGCGACCATCGTGTGCGTGTTGTCGGCACTGCTGGTGTTCGGCATGCTGGCCTGGGCCACGATTCCGGTACTGCGCGCGATCGGACTCACGGTGAGCCTCGGCGTGGCGTTTCATTTCTGTCTGTCGATCCTGATGGCCCCGCATGCTTCCGAAGACTGACTGGGCATCACTGATCCCGCACGCCGGCGCGATGTGCCTGCTGGATGCGGTGCAGGCGTGGGACGCGAACACGATCCACGCGATCAGCACGGGCCATGTGCTGATCGACCATCCGTTGCGCGGTACGCAAGGTCTGCATGCGGTGCACCTGGCCGAATACGGCGCGCAGGCTATGGCGGTGCACGGCGCCTTGCTGGCGCGCGCGCGCGGCATCGAGGAGGCGCGCCCCGGCCGGCTGGTCAGCCTGCGCGACGTGCGGTTGTTCGAGGAATACGTCGATCGTCTGGACGGCCGTCTGGACGTCCATGCCGAATGCCTGTACGCCGATGACGGTGGCGCACAATATGCGTTTCATGTCGAGCATCGCGGGCGGCTGCTCGCCAGCGGCCGTGCCGCCGTCATCCATCCCGCCACTTGAGCATCGAGCGAGTTCGGCTACGTCCGAAATCATGAGTTCACGTCGCGCACTCGTCACCGGCGTCAACGGCGGCATGGATTGATCCGTCACGTCGAGCCGAGGCGCTGAACCATGACAGTGACTGCACGGCGTGTTGCCGACTCAGCCCCGGTCCGGATCGCCTGAACGTCCGATGGTGGTGACCCGACGGTGACGGGTGAAGTACAACAGCATCGGCGTAGTCATCAAGGTGGTGACGATGGCCATCAGCAGCAGCAGGGTGAACATCTCGTGGCCGATCACACCGGCATCGAGGCCGATCTTCAGCACGATCAGCTCTATCATGCCGCGCGCATTCATCAGCGAGCCGACCGCGAAACTGTCGCGCCAGCCGTGCCCGCCGAGGCGTGCGCCGAGCGCGCCGCCGACTACCTTGCCGGCCACCGCGACGGTGAGGATCAGCGCGAATGCTCCAAGTGCATCGCGCTGGAACGCGTCGACGCTGGTGTTGAGACCGGTTAGCGCGAAGAACACCGGCATCAGCGCGATCACCGCGACATGTTCCAGCCGCTCGATCAGCCCGGCCAGCAGCGCGTCGTCGCGAGGTAGGCACAGGCCGAACACGAACGCGCCGAACACCGCGTGCAGATGCAGCCATTCGGTCATCGCGGCACAGCCCAGCGCGCCGATCAGCAGTACGGCGAGCACGCCGCCGGTCGGCCCCCCATCTGCCGCGTGCCGCGCCAGCCAGCGCCGCAACAGCGGCCGCAGCACGCCGAAGCACAGTGCCAACATGGCGCCGACACCGAGCACGCTGCGCCAGAACGGTGCCCAGTCGCCGTGCGCGGAGATCAGCGCGACGGTGAGTGCGAGCAGGATCCACGCCAGCACGTCGGCCATCGCGGCCGCAGTGAGCGCGAGCTGGCCGACCGGTGTATGCGTGACATGGCGATCCTTGAGGATGCGTGCCAGCACCGGCATCGCGGTGATCGCCAGCGACGTCGCCATGAACAGCGCGAACGGCCAGTACCCGATGCCGGCCGGTGCGTAGCGTGCGTACAGGATTGGCGTGATCAGCAAAGCCAGAACGATAGGCAGCAGCACCGCGAGTCCGCCGACCGCACCGGCTGCACGCAAGGCCCGTCGCACGCCGCCGGGCAGGCGCAGTTCGGCACCGACGATGAACATGAAAAGCACCAGGCCGATCTGGCTTAGCCCGTCCAGCACCGGCAGGCTGGCTGGCGCGAACAGCCAGCCCTGCCATGCCGGCGCCAGTGCGCCGAATACCAGCGGACCCAGCGTGAGGCCGGCGATCATCTCGCCGATTACCGGCGGCTGGCCGATCCAGCGCAGCAGCCAGGCCAGCCCACGTGCCGTGAGCAGGATCACCACCAGCTGCATCAGTAGCAGCGCGTGGCCCATGGCGTCAGCCTGCCGTGGGGTTGACGATGATCGGCGCGCCGAGCGACCGGCGATGGCTGGCCATGACGTTGCCGTAGTGAAAGACCCGGCCGATCGTGTAGAGGGTGATGCGGGTGACATCGCCGACCGGATTGAAATGACTGAGCCGGAAGTCGCCCTGGTAGCGCGAAGCGATCGGCACCGAGACCACACCGAGCTTTTTCTCGCGCGAGGCGGCGATCAGGATGGCCGCCTCGAACACGAAGTTCTCCGCCGGCAGGTCGACCAGATCCAGCGCCGCACGCGGATACCAGCGCTGACCACTCTGGGTGTCGGCGATTGGTTGCGCGCAAGCCCATGAGATGCCCCAGTCGGCGACGGCGTTGGCGCGGCGGCGACCCTTCGGCTGCTGCTCGCGATGGAGTAGACGTGCACCGATCACGATGTGCCCGGGATACTGCGCGGCTGCCGCCACGATGCGCGGGATATCACTGGCCAGATGTTGACCATCGCCATCCATCGTCAGCACCGCCTCGTAGCCCTGCTGCAGCGCTTCGCGAAAGCCGTGGCGCAGCGCGTCGCCTTTGCCGTGTCGCTCGCTATGCCGCACCAAGGTCACCGGCAATGTGGCGACGATGTCCGGCGTGCGGTCGTCGGAGCCGTCATCGATCACGATCACCGGCGCACCGAGTGCCAGTACGGACTCGACCACCGACTGGATCGCGGCTTCCTCGTTGAGGCAAGGGATCAGCACGCACCAGCGTGGGACAACGGCGTTCAAGCGACTTTCTCCATGTCGATCTGCAGTCCCAGTGTAGCGGCTGCCGCCAGCTGGCAACGTCCCCGGGCGCGGGTCAGCATGGCCAGCAGCGGCAGACTGGCTGCCGACGGGTTGCCGGCGCGCCAGCCGGCCAGCGGTTCGTCCAGGGCACTGTCCGGGTGCGCCGGGGTCAGTTGCAGATCGAGCCGGGCCAGCGTCGCGCTGCTGCGTTCCGAAGTCAGTACCAGTGCACAGCCGAACGGCTGGTGGCAATCGGTGACTTCGCCCAGCGGTCCACTGC
This sequence comes from Rhodanobacter sp., assembly GCA_035566635.1. Lineage (GTDB taxonomy): Bacteria > Pseudomonadota > Gammaproteobacteria > Xanthomonadales > Rhodanobacteraceae > Rhodanobacter. Next base: position 67,792 of record DATMQY010000007.1, on the reverse strand, counting down.
CCGCAGTATCGCTGCAGACCAGCAGCACGGCGCGCTGGTCCGTCAGCACCTGGCTGGCGGCTTCGAGCAGGCCGGCGCCGAAACTGGCGCGCTGCGCGGCTACCGCCGTGGAAGGCGCGTGGCAGCCGGTGGCGATCGTCCAGTAGCCGACCGGCGCGTTGTGCACCGAATTGTGGAAACGGATCGGCGACAGCTCGGCCGGCGCCAGCGCCAGCGTGGCGCACATGTAATCGGTGATCGGCTGGTCGCCGTGCGAGGAGGCGAATACGCAGGCCAGCGTGGCGGCTTCGCGACCGCTCATCGCAACGGCTTGCCCGGCCACTTCGATCGCCAGCAGCACGCTTTCCGGTGCGCGCCGACGTTCGTTCGGCGGCAGCGTGGCGGCGGCAGGTCGACCCGGCGGAGGTGCCGGCGTGGTACCGCCGAGCAAGCTCTGCAGTGCGGCGAAATCAGCCAGCTGCGGCGACCACAAGCCGACGCCTTCCACATAAATGCGCAGTGCGCTCATGCGGCGAATCCCGCGCGGGCGAACGCGAGGCAGGCGTTGTTGCCGCCGAAGCCGAACGAATTGCTGAGCGCCACGTCGACGCGCTGCTGCTCGTTGCGCCAGGCAAAGGACGCGCCGCAGACCGGATCGGGCGTGTCGCCGCCAAGGTTGCCGGGAATCAGGCCGTGCTCGATCGCCAGCAACGCGATGGTGGCCTCGACGATGCCGGCGGCACCCAGCGTATGGCCGGTAAAACCCTTGGTGGAACTGGCCCGCGTGCGTGCCGGAAACGCGCGGCCGACCAGCGCGGCTTCCACTTCATCGTTCTTCTGGCTGGCGGTGCCATGCAGGTTGATGTAGTCGACCTGGGGCGCATCGAGGCCGGCGCGGGCCAGCGCATCACGCAGCGCCAGTTCGGCACCGAGTCCGTCCGGGTGCGGCGTGGACATATGGTGCGCGTCGCTGGCTTCGCCATAGCCGAGCAGTTGCGGCGCATCGGGCGCGGTCTCGATCCGTTCCAGCAAGGCGAAGCCGGCGGCCTCGCCGATCGAGATGCCGTCGCGCGCGGCATCGAACGGCCGGCACGGCGTGGGCGATACCAGCTCCAGCGCGTTGAAGCCGAACAGCACGCTGTCGCACAAAGTGTCCACGCCACCGACCACCGCCGCATCGATCAGGCCGAGACGGATCATCCGCTCGGCATTGGCGAACACCTTGGCGCTGGACGAGCAGGCGGTGGAGACGGTCAGGCACGGCCCTTCCAGCCCCAGCGCAGTCGCCACGAAGGCGGCCAGCGAATGCGGCGCGTGGATCGCTGGTCGCAGCATGTCGTCGGCAAAACCGCCGTCGACATCGAGCCGGCGGTACGCCTCTTCGGTGGCGCCGATGCTGGCGGTGGAAGTGCCCAGCAACACCGCGATGCGCGCGGCGCCGTAACGCGCGCATGCAGCCTGCACGCGTTCGAGGAAACCGTCCTGATGCAGGGCGAGCCAGGCCAGCTGGTTGTTGCGGCATGCCCAGACGCCGAGTGCGGCGGGCAGCACGACGTCTTCGGCGCCATCGACGCGACCGATCCAGCATGCCAGCGGCGCGCCGCTGAAGTCATTCGGCCGCAGTCCGCTGCGCGTGGCGCGCAACGCATCGAGATGCGCCGCGCGGCCTTGGCCAATGGCGGAAGTAGCGGTGTACGCGGTGATCGCGAGTGGTGTCATCACATCAGGCATCGGGAAAGCCTAGCGGCCACCTGGCAGCTTGCCTAGCCTGCGATCGGGTTCCCAACAGGCGGGCAGGCATCGTGGCCAGCGCCGCATGAACATGCCGCGAACATCGCGCAGGCCGGCCAAGCTGGCGTACTCTTTCGTCCAGTATTTCCCCGTGTCGTCGAACTCAGTGTCACCAAATCCCTCCGCATCACGAAGCCCCCTGCGTTACCTGCGCGACCGCGATGTGCTGCATGCGGCGGTGGTGACTGTGCTGGCGCTGCTGTTGAGCGCAGGCCTGGTCTGGCTGGCCTATCTGATCCACGTCTGCCGGATTGCCGCGCGCAGTCCGCTGGCGCCACCACGGCGGATGATCGTGCTGGTATTCGGTCGCCGGCTCGAACGTGACATGCCGGAGCACGATTATCAGCAGCGCCTGTACCGCGCGCTTAGCCTGGCGCAGGCGCAGCAGACCGATCATGTGCTGCTGCTGGGTGGCTACAGCGGCGGCCGGAGCAGCGAAGCCTCTGCCGGCCACGCATGGCTGCAACAGCATGGCCTGCCCGGCGATGTGCGGGTGGAGCTGGAGCAGGATTCAGTCGATTCGCTGGAGAACCTGCGCCATGCGCGGCGCCTGCTGCAGGCGCAGACGGCACATGGCGAACTGCCGCCGGTGGCGCTGGTGACCAGCCGCTACCACCTGGCCCGCTGCCTGATGCTGGCGCGCCGACTCGGTTTCAGCGGATTGCCGGTCGCCGCCGAACCAGTGCTGCCCAGGCATGGGCGCTACCTCGGCCTGCTGCTGCTCGAAGCCAGCTACCTGATGTGGACCGACCTGGGTCTGCGCTGGGCGCAGTTGATCGGCCACCGGCGTATGCATGAGCGAATCAGTTGAGCCGGCCGCACCGGCGTGACGCTGCGCCGCAGCCGTCGGCGAGCAAGCACTTGCTAAGCTTGCCCTCTATGAACCGACGAGCCAGACGATGAGCCAGCAGGCGGATCTTGCCGAAACCTTTTTGCGCGTGTTGCAGGATCGCATCTGTGCCGCGATCGAACAGATCGACGGTGGCGCGCGCTTCGAGGAGGATGTGTGGCAGCGTCCGGCCGGCGGCGGTGGGCGCACCCGCGTGCTACGTGTTGGCGCGGTGTTCGAGCAGGCCGGAGTGAATTTTTCGCGGGTCAGCGGCAACCAGCTTCCGCCCAGCGCCACCGCGCACCGGCCCGAGTTGGCCGGCGGCAGTTTCATCGCCACCGGGGTGTCGTTGGTGCTGCATCCGAAGAATCCGCATGTGCCGACCACGCACGCGAACGTGCGTTACTTCGAAGCCAGCAAGGAAGGCGTGGAACCGGTGTGGTGGTTCGGCGGCGGCTTCGACCTGACGCCGTTCTATCCGGTGGACGAGGACGTGCGGCACTGGCATACAGTGGCGCGCGATCTGTGCGAACCTTTCGGCGCGGACGTCTATCCGCGCTACAAGCAGTGGTGCGACGACTACTTCTACCTGAAGCATCGCGACGAAACGCGCGGCGTCGGCGGCCTGTTCTACGACGATCTCAACGAAGGCGGCTTCGAGCGCTGTTTCGCGTTCACCCGCGCGGTTGGCGAGGGTTTTCTCGATGCGTATCTGCCGATCGTCGCGCGCCGCAAGGACACGCCGTACGGCGAGCGGGAGCGCGAGTTCCAGCTGTACCGGCGCGGTCGTTACGTGGAGTTCAACCTGGTCTACGACCGTGGCACGCTGTTCGGCCTGCAGTCCGGCGGACGCACCGAGTCGATCCTGATGAGCCTGCCGCCGCGGGTGCGTTTCGAATATGCGTATACGCCCGAAGCTGGTTCCGCCGAGGCAAAGTTGGTCGATTACCTCAAGCCGCGCGACTGGCTGTTGTCGTAGGAGCCCACAAGTGGGCTCCTACGCGCAGCCTTTTCGCCTTACGGCGTAGCGCCGCTGAACTTCACCGGCGTGGCACCCTTCACCGGACCGATCTGCGCGCTGTCGCTGACCTTCAGCACCACCTCGCGGCGGAACTCCAAGGTGCCCTGCACCACCGCGTGCGGGCCGATCACCACCACCGGCGTGCGGCTGTTGCTGCTGAACCAGCCACTGGGCTTGTCGACCAGGATGCCGCCTTCGACATGCGAGTTCGCCCCGACCGTGATGTCGCCGCCGACCGTCTCGATGCCGCCGGCAACATGGGCGTTGTCCAGCACGATCCCGCCATTGACGTTGCCGAGCTTGCCGCCGACATCGGCACCCTGAGCCAGGCGAATGCTGCCGTTGACCGTGTTCACTTCGCCGCTGACCCGGCTGGCACTGCCCATGCTGACTGCGCCGTTGACCGTGCCAAGCTCGCTGGCCTGCGCCTTGTCGCCCAGTTCGACCGAGCCGTTGACGGTGCTGGCCTTGTGCACGCTGGCGCCGCCAGCGATATGCACCGCGCCGTTGACCGTGCTGACGTCGCCGGCCTGCTGGCCGGCTTCGACCTGCACGGTGCCGTTGACCTTGTCGATATCGTTGTCGCGCGCCGTCGCCAGCAGCGGCAGGCCCAGTGCGAGTGCGGCGAGGATGAGAACTGTCGGGGAACGACGCATGGCAATCTCCATATTTGATTTGGGTGGCTGGGTGGTAGTGGGCATTAGGATGCTCCGCCCGCGTAGCGGGTTTAGCATGACCTGTGGCAGGGGCCGCATTTGACGATGCCATGGCGGCGCTGCACCATTCCCGGTTCACCTCATCCTGTTGAGCGCACCCATGCACAAGCTCGTACTGATCCGCCACGGCCAATCGCAGTGGAATCTCGACAATCGCTTCAGCGGCTGGGCCGACGTCGACCTCACCGCGCAGGGCATGGCCGAGGCGCAGGAAGCCGGTCGCTTGCTGAAGGCGGAGGGTTACGCGTTCGACGTAGCGCACACCTCGGTACTCAAGCGCTGCGTGCGCACGCTGTGGGGCGTGCAGGACGCAATGGATCTGATGTGGCTGCCGGTGCTCACCGACTGGCGCCTCAACGAGCGCCACTATGGTGCGCTGACCGGCCTCAACAAGGCCGAGACGGCGGCGAAGTACGGCGAGGACCAGGTCAAGATCTGGCGCCGCAGCTACGACATTCCGCCGCCGCCGCTGGAGCGCAGTGCCAACGAGTCGGTGCATGATCCGCGCTACGCCACACTCGATCCGAAAGATATCCCCGACACCGAATGCCTGAAAGACACCGTGGCACGCGTGCTGCCGTACTGGCACGACGTGCTGGCACCGGCGATCAAGGCCGGTCAGCGCGTGCTGGTGTCGGCGCACGGCAACTCGCTGCGCGCATTGGTGAAATATCTGGACGACATGTCCGATGAGGCGATCGTCGAGTTGAACATCCCCAACGGCGTGCCGCTGGTGTACGAGTTCGACGACAAGCTCAAGCCGCTGCGTCACTACTACCTTGGCGACGCGGCCGCGATCGCGGCGAAGATGGCCGCGGTGGCGAACCAGGGCAAAGCGAAGTAGGCCGAAGTCGACATGGCGCAGGTCACCTCACCGAAAAAGGCCGCTGCCGCGCTGACCGAATACTGGTCGCCGCGCGTAGTGGGCGAGGTCGATGATTCCTATATCAAGGTTGCCAAGGCGCTGGGCACATTCGGTTGGCACAGCCACGACGACGAGGACGAGCTATTCCTGATTCTCGATGGCCGGCTGCGCATCGAGATGGAAGCGGGCGCGGTCGAACTCGCCGAAGGCGATATGTTCGTGGTACCCAAAGGCGTCAGGCACAACCCGATAGCGGAGCAGGAATGCTGCCTGATGCTGATCGAGCGCAAGTCGACGCTGCATACCGGCAACGTGACGACGGAGCGGACGCGTTCGCTGGCGGAGCAGATGAGCGGCGGCTGAGCCCGCTCCGCTTCACGCGAACCCAGGGTGACAAACGTCAGTCGTCAATCGCCGCTTACTCGACTAAGCTGCACGCAATTCATCACGTGGCGATGCCGATGCCTGCCCATCTGACCCAGTACCTGATCATGCTGCCACTGATGGCGTGGATGGTATGGCGGCGGATGAGCCGCCAGTTCGGTCGCCAGCCTATCCAACGCAAACGGATGATCTTCCGCATCGTGGTGTTTGCGCTCGTCGGCTGCCTGCTGGCGCTCAGCGGTTTGCACAAAATCGCGCTGACTGAAGGCCTGTTGGGTGGTGCGCTGATCGGCGGTGCGCTCGGCCTGCTCGGATTGCGGCTGACCCACTTCGAGGTCGATCCGGTCAAGGGCGACTGCTACGTGCCGAACCCGTGGCTCGGTGCCGCGCTCACCGTGCTATTGCTGGGTCGGCTGGTCTGGCGGCTGATGGTGGTGTGGCCGCAATTGCAGCACGCGTCAGCGCCAGCCGGTTCCGATCCGATGCAGCCGATGGGTTACACCTCCAGTCCGCTGACCATGCTGGTGATCGGCCTGCTGGTCGGTTACTACATTGTGTATTTCAGCGGGTTGCTGATCCATCACCGCCGTTTCCAGCGATCGCATCCGGGTACGAGCGCGCTGTAAAAGCGGGTGGTCGCATGTCATCCGCGCCATGCCCGCCGGGCAGCGGCACGATAGCCATGAGGCTGCCTCAGGGCACGATGCTGAAATCGATCTCGATCGGATAAGGTGCCGGTTTTGCCGGTGGCGCCGGCAGCATCCAGGTCGCGAACTGACCGGCCATGCAGGTGGCGACCGGTGTCGGTGGCAGCACGTCGATCCGGGCCGGTTTGCCGTCGGCCTGGATGTCGGCGACCAGGGTGAAGGGCGACTTGTCAGCCGGTGCGTTGCTGGCAATGCAGGCCTTCAGTGCCGTGGTGGTGGGATTGTTGATCCTGCTCCACAGCTGCTTCTGGTAGGCCGGTCCGGTGGCGCCGGCCTCGGCCAGCTTGCCTTGCATCACGCGCGCGCTGAAATCCTGGCTAGGTGGCACGTCGGTGGCAGCAAACAGCAGGGCGACTACAAGAAGGGCAGGCATGGATGGCTCCGTATTGATCCTTGCGGACACGGTAGCAGTTCATTCGGTGCGATGCTCCAGCGCCAGATACTCCTCGCTTTGCATCTCGATCAGGCGTGACTCGGTACGACCGAATTCGGCGCGCAGGCGTTCGCCGTCGTACAGCTCGGTGATCGGCGCGGCGGCGGACAGCACCAATTTGACGTGGCGGTCGTAGAACTCGTCGACCAGTTGCACGAAGCGTTTCGCGGCGTCCTCGCTGTAGATGCTGAACTGCGGCACGTTGGCGATGATGATGGTCGGGCCGGCCTTGGCCAGCGCGATGTAATCGGCGACTGCGCGCGGGCCTTCGCACAGCGCGGCGAAGTCGAACCACAGGATGTTGTCGGCGCGCTTGCGATACGGAATGTCGCGACCGTTGATGTGCAGTGCGCCGTCCTGCTGCACGGCACCGCTGGCCTGACTGCTGAAGATGCGCTCCAGTGCGCGGTGTGCCTCGGCGCCGGGTGGCGTGAGATATACCGGTGCCTGGGCAAGCGCGCGCAGTCGCCAGTCGCGCGACGAGGCCATCTCGACCACATGGCAGCGCTGCTCGATCAACGCGATCGCGGGCAGGAAACGCGCGCGCTGCAGGCCGTCCTTGTACAGGTTGGCCGGCGCGGTGTTGGAGGTGGTGACCAGGGTGACGCCGCGCGCGAACAGCGCATCGAGCAGGTTGGTCAGGATCATCGCGTCGCCGATGTCGTTGACCAGGAATTCGTCCAGACACAGCACGCGGCAACGCGTGGCGAGCTCGGCCGCCACCTCGACCAGCGGGTTCTGCCGCTCGCCCAGTGCACGCAGGCTTTCGTGCACCTCACCCATGAAGCGATGGAAGTGCCGGCGTAGCACCACGCCGTGCGGCAGGCTGGCCGCGAACAGATCCATCAGGAAGGTCTTGCCGCGGCCGACCGTACCCCACAGGTACAGGCCGGGCACGGTTTCGGGCTGCTCGTTGCCGAGCAGCGATTTCAGCCGTCCAAACAGGCCGCCATTGGTTTCGGGCCGGGGGCACAGCGCCGCATGCATGCGATCGAACTCGGGCAGCAGCGCCAGCTGGGTCGGATCGGATTCCCAGCGATGCGCGGCGACGCCTTCCTGGTAACGCGCACTCGGCGCGAGCGGTGGGGTTTCACTCATGGAACGGCGTCTTGATAGGAGTGGTTGGCGAACGTCAGGCGTGCCGGACGGCAGGCTTCACGGCTGTCGTGGCGTCGGCAGCCAGCCGCGGATGGCGTGCTTGATCGCGCCGCGCAGATCCATCAGTCGGCGGTGGAAGAAGTGGCTGGTGTCGGGCATGCGTACCAGTTCGGGTGGGTGCTCCAGCGCGTCGATCCAGTCGAATACCGCCTGCGGGTCGACCACTTCGTCGGCCTCGCCCATCACCACCAGCCACGGGCAGCTCGGCAGCGCGAGCGTTTCGAACGACCAGCGCCCGACCGGCGGCGCGATGCTGATCAGCGCATCGGCGCGCAGCCGCACCGCGTTTGCGATGCTTACGTAGCTGCCGAACGAGAAGCCGGCCAGCCACAGCGCATCGTCCGGCCGCATGCGGCGTACCCACGCGACCACGGCGGCAAGATCGTCGCCTTCGCCCTTGCCGTTGTCATACGCGCCTTCCGACGCGCCGGTGCCGCGGAAGTTGAAGCGCACCGTGTCGAGACCGGATTCGCGCAGCGCGCGCTCGGCCATCGTCACCACCTTGTTGTGCATGGTGCCGCCCTGTACCGGGTTCGGGTGGCACACCACCGCCACGCCGCGGCGCGCGCAAACTGGTTCGGCGACGTCGCTGATGGTTTCGAGCTTGCCGGCGGGGCCGTCGAGCATGAAACTGGCGGCGACATCAGGAAAGCTGGCAGGGTCAGCGGGAAGCACGGTGGGATTCATGCCTGTGATGATAACCGCCGCCCGGATTCGCTGCCCGTGGCCGTGCTGCGGGAGTGTTCGATGAACCATCTGGCGCATACTCTGCTGGCCGGCGACGACGAGTGGCTGCAGCTGGGCGGCATGCTGGGCGACTTCGTGCACGGCCAGCCGGATGCGCTGTCGTTGCCGCCGCGGGTGATCGACGGCATCCGCCTGCATCGCGCGATCGACGTGCATACCGACGCACATCCCGAGGTGCTGGCGGCCAAGGCGCTGCTGCCGTCGCCGTACCGGCGTTATGCCGGGATCTTGCTGGACATGTGGTTCGATCATTGTCTGGCGCGGGACTTTTCGCGCTGGAGCGCGCAGCCGCTGGACCGCTATGCCGCCGCGTTGCGTGCGCTACTGCACCGGCACGATGCGTTGTTGCCACCCGCGTTGCGGCGTTTTCGCGCGTACATGGAGGGGCATGATCTGCCCGCCGGCTACGCCGATCGCGCGACGCTGGGCCAAGCGTTGACGGGGATCGGGCAGCGGCTCAGCCGGGCCAATCCGCTGGATTCGGCGTTGCCGGTACTGCTGGAGCGGGACGCGCTGCTGCAGCGGCACTTCGAGGTGTTCTATCCGCAGTTGCAGGGATTTGCGCGGGAGTGGATCGTGGCTCACGCGGGATGAGGGAAGTGGATTTCGGCAAGCACCCGCCCCTCATCCCAACCTTCTCACCGAGGGGGAGAAGGGGCAAACGAAAACGCCGCCCGGAGGCGGCGTTGATTTGACTTGATTGAGGTCCCGCTTACTTGGCCTGGTCGACGATCCAGTGCACGGCGTTCTTCACCTGCTCGTCGGTAAGGGCCGGGTTGCCGCCCTTCGCTGGCATGAAGTTGCCGTCGGGGCCGTGGTAGCCCTCGATCGCATGCTTGACCAGAGTGTCGATGCCTTCGGCGATGCGCGGGCTCCACATGCTCTTGTCGCCCACCTTGGGTGCACCGGCGACACCGGAGGTGTGGCAGCTGGTGCACAGGTGATCGAAGATCGCCTTGCCGTCGGTGGTGCCACCGTAGGCGACCTGCGAGGCTGCGGCCTTGGCGGCGGCATCGGCCGCGGCCTGCATCGCGGCACGACCGGTGTTGCCGGCATAGACGGCGCCGGCTGGCGCAATCCGCGCGCTGGTATCCGCTGTCTGATTCGGATCGGTTTCGTGCGGCTCGTGCTCGTAGATTGCCAACGCGGTGAAGATCAGTACCACCGTCAGTACCGCCAGACCGCCGATCATGATCGAAAACTGGCGCATGACGCTCTGATCGGATTTGCTCATGGGACCACTCACGCACGTACTCCTGTCAGTGGGCAGGGCGGAAACGCCACGATGGCGGCCCCGATCTGCCTGAATTGCCTGTACTGTTGCACCGGTTTGGCGAACTCATCCCGGCGTGGGTTGTCGCACCCGTGCGGGTACGGCATCAATGCCACGTGCCAGCCGACCCCGGGAAGGGGGCGGACAGGCAACCAGTCGCGGATTATAAACGAAGCGCGCGGCAAGTTTCAGGTCTCCGTGGCGAGGCGCGACAGTGGCCGCGGAGGGCTCCCGCCGCTCGCCCGCTGCCTGAAGATGGCCCGGCGCGGGCCGGCAACCCTGCCATCGGTCATGCCGTACCCCTGTCAACCGGCATTGTTCAAGCTCGTTCAACTGCCCCTATGCTTTCGTCCATCCAGAGGAGCGTTTGTCGGGGTTGTCACGAACGGGTACAGCCGACAAGTTCCAGTCACATAAGACACGCATGCTGCGTCGTTGAGCTCAAGCCAGCCGCACCGTTCAGTTCAGGAGTTTTACATGTCGCGTTTTTGGAAGATCGCGTTGATCGTCATTGCCGTGATCGTCGTGGCGATCGTCGGTTTCCGTCTGCTGCACAAGCCGACCGGCTCGGCATCATCGCCGACGGGCACCATGGGCAAGGATGGCAAGGATGGCAAGGATGAAACCCCACCGGTGCCGGTCACCGTGGTGCCGGTGGTCAGGCAGAACGTGCCGGTCTACCTGACCGCGCTGGGCACGGTACAGGCGTTGAACACGGTGACGGTGAACCCGCAGGTGAGCGGCAAGCTGATCAGCCTGAACTTCACCGAGGGCGGACCGGTGAAGAAGGGCGACGTGCTGGCGCAGATCGATCCGCGCACGTTCCAGGCGAGCTACGACCAGGCCGCGGCGAAGAAGCGCCAGGACGAGGCGCAACTCGCTACCGCGCGCAGCAACTACACCCGCAGTACCGATCCGAAATACGCGCAGTACGTGTCCAAGGTGGATCAGGACACCCAGCGCAACACGGTAAGCCAGTTCGAGGCGGCGGTGGCATCCGACAATGCGGCCATGCGCGATTCGCAGGTGCAGCTCGATTACACCAAAGTGGTGGCGCCGATCGACGGCCTCGCCGGCATCCGCGGGGTGGATCCGGGCAATGTGGTGAGCCCGAGCAGCAACATCGTCACACTGACCCAGCTGCATCCGATCAACATCATGTTCACCCTGCCCGAGCAGAATCTGGACATGGTGCGTACCGCCGCCGCCCAGGACGGCGCGGTGCTGCAGGTGACCGCGCTGGACCGTACCGACGCGCACCCGATCGCCAGTGGCGGCGTGCTCAAGGTGATCGACAACCAGATCGACACCAGCACCGGCACGTTCCGCCTCAAGTCGGAGTTCCCGAACGTCAAGAACGAGCTCTGGCCGGGCCAGTTCGTCAACGTGCAGTTGCTGGTGAACACGGTCGACGGCGGCCTGGTGATTCCGGCCCAGGCGGTGCAGCGCGGCCCGGACGGCGACTACGTCTATCAGGTGCAGGCCGACAAGACAGTCAAGATGCAGCCGGTGGTGGTCGCTGGCGAAGTGGGCGACAGCCACGTGATGATCGGCAGCGGCCTCAAGGCCGGCGACACGGTGGTTACCGAAGGTCAGTTCCGGCTGAAGCCGGGCAGCAAGGTCAATGCGCTGAAGCCGGGCGAAGTGCCGGCAGCACCGACCGCGGCCGAACTCGACAAGGCCAAGAAGAACAGCACGGGCGGCGGTCGTCGTCACGGTGGATGACGGGTCGGTGCGCCGAGTGGCGCACCGCTGCCGCGATCGCGCTGAAGCTGACCGCGATCCGGCCATGATCGCGGCCGAAACCGCACCTACACGTTACGGATAGCCATGGGATTTTCGACCCTCTTCATTCGCCGACCGATCGCCACCTCGTTGTTAATGGTGGCGGTGCTGCTGCTCGGCATCCTCGGCTATCGCCAGCTGCCGGTGTCAGCCTTGCCGGAGATCGAGGCGCCGAGTCTGGTGGTGAGCACGCAGTATCCGGGTGCCAGCGCCAATACCATGGCGTCGTTGATCACCACACCGCTGGAACGCAACCTGGGTCAGATCTCCGGGCTCACCATGATGAGCTCGGATTCCTCCGCCGGGCTGTCCACGATCATCCTGCAGTTCTCGATGGACCGCGACATCGACATCGCCGCGCAGGATGTGCAGGCCGCGATCAACCAGGCCAAGGGTACGCTGCCGGGTAACTTGCCGTATCCGCCGGTGTACAACCGGGTCAATCCGGCCGACGCGCCGATCCTTACCCTCAAGCTCACCTCGACCAGCCGCCAGCTGCGCGAAGTGAACGATCTGGCTGACTCGATCATCGCGCAGAAGCTGTCGCAGGTGCAGGGCGTGGGTCTGGTCTCGATCGCCGGCAACGTACGTCCGGCGGTGCGCGTGCAGGTGAATCCGGCACAGCTGTCCAACCTCGGCCTCACGATGGAGGACGTGCGTTCCGCGCTGACCCAGGCCAACGTCAACGCGCCCAAGGGCACGCTGAACGGCAAGACGCAGAGCTACTCGATCGGCACCAACGACCAGTTGAGTGACGCAGCCGAATACAAGAACACCATCATCAGCTACAAGAACAACTCGCCGGTGCGCCTGTCCGACGTGGCCAAGGTGGTCGACGGCGTCGAGAACGACCAGCTCGCCGCGTGGGCGAACGGCAAGCCAGCGGTGCTGCTGGACGTGCGTCGCCAGCCCGGCGCCAACATCGTGCAGACGGTGGCGCAGATCCGCACCGTGCTGCCCGAGCTACGCGCCGCGCTGCCGGCCGACGTGCACCTGGACGTGTTCGCCGATCGCACGGTGACCATCCAGGCCTCCGTGCATGACGTGGAGTTCACCCTGCTGCTGACCATCTTCCTGGTGGTGGCGGTGATCTTCGTGTTCCTGCGCCGGCTGTGGGCCACGATCATCCCGTCCGTCGCGGTGCCGCTGTCGCTGCTGGGCACGTTCGGCGTGATGGCGTTCACCGGCATGTCGCTGGACAACCTGTCGCTGATGGCACTGACCGTGGCCACCGGTTTCGTGGTCGACGATGCGATCGTGATGATCGAGAACATCGTTCGCTACATCGAGCAGGGCAAGGACGGCAAGGAGGCGGCCGAGATCGGCGCGAAGGAGATCGGTTTCACCGTGCTGTCGTTGACCGTGTCGCTGGTGGCGGTGTTCCTGCCGCTGCTGCTGATGCCTGGCGTCACCGGCCGTCTGTTCCACGAGTTCGCCTGGGTGCTGACCATCGCGGTGACCATCTCGATGCTGGTGTCGCTGACGCTGACGCCGATGATGTGCGCCTACCTGCTCAAGCCGGACCAGCTGCCCGAAGGCGACGACGCGCACGAGCGTCATGCCGCGGCGGGCAAGCGTACCGTGTGGTCGCGCACGGTCGATCTCTACGCCGGCACGCTGGACTGGGTGCTCGATCATCGCCGGCTGACCATGCTGGTGGCGGCGGCCGCGATGGTACTCACCGTGTTCCTGTACATCGTGATCCCCAAGGGTCTGCTGCCCGAGCAGGACACCGGCCTGATCACCGGCGTGGTGCAGGCCGACGACAACATCGCGTTCCCGCAGATGCAAGATCGCACCAAGGCAGTCGCCGAAGCGCTGCGCAAGGATCCCGCGGTAGCCGGCGTAGCCGCGTTCATCGGTGCCGGCACGATCAACCCCACGCTCAACCAGGGCCAGCTCAGCATCGTGCTGAAGGATCGCGGTAGCCGCGATGGTCTGGACGCCTTGCTGCCGCGACTGCAGCAGGCGGTGGCGGATATTCCGGGCGTGGCGCTGTATTTGAAGCCGGTGCAGGACGTGACGCTGGACAGCCGCGTCGCCGCCACCGAATACCAGTATTCGTTGTCCGACGTGGATTCGGTGGAGCTGGCCAAGTACGCCGGGCAGATGACCCAGGCGATGCGCCAGCGGCCAGAGCTGGCTGACGTGGACAACAATCTCGCCAACAACGGCAACGCGCTGAAGCTCACCATCGACCGCGAAAAGGCCAGCCGCCTCGGCGTGCCGGTGCAGAGCATCGACGACACTTTGTACGACGCGTTCGGTCAGCGCCAGATCTCGACCATCTTCACCCAGCTCAACCAGTATCGGGTGGTGCTGGAAGTGGCGCCGGAGTTCCGCTCCAGCGACGACCTGCTGAACAAGCTGACCGTGCGCGGCAACGGCAACGGTGCGCTCACCGGCAGCAACGCGACCAGTTTCGGCCAGTTGAAGTCGAGCAATTCGGCGACCCCGTCGGGCATCGGCAACGCCGGCAATGTCGGCTTCCAGATCGGCGCCGGCGGCGGCATTCCGCTGTCCTCGCTGGCCAGCGCCGAGGTTACCAGCGCGCCGCTGGTGGTCAGTCACCAGCAGCAGTTGCCGGCGGTGACGCTGGCGTTCAACGTGGCGGCGGGCTACTCGCTTTCCGATGCGGTATCCGCGATCCACCAAGTCGAGGCGCAGCTCAACTTCCCGCCGCAGGTGCGCGGCGAGTTCGTCGGCAAGGCGGCCGAGTTCACTTCATCACTGGGTGACGAGGTGTTGCTGCTGCTGGCCGCGATCGTGGTGATCTACATCGTGCTGGGCGTACTGTACGAGAGCTATATCCATCCATTGACGATCATCTCCACCCTGCCGCCGGCCGGCGTCGGCGCGCTGCTGGCGCTGATCATGTGCGGCATGAGCCTGTCGGTGGATGGCATCGTCGGCATCGTGCTCCTGATAGGCATCGTGAAGAAAAACGCGATCATGATGATCGACTTCGCGATCGAGGCGCGTCGCACCGGGCTGGATGCGCGTGATGCGATTCGCCGTGCCTGCCTGCTGCGTTTCCGTCCGATCATGATGACCACCGCCGCAGCGATGCTTGGTGCATTGCCGCTGGCGCTGGGCAACGGCATCGGCGCCGAACTGCGCCGGCCGCTGGGCGTATCGATCGTCGGCGGCCTGCTGCTGTCCCAGCTGGTGACGCTGTACACCACTCCGGTGATCTATCTGTACATGGAGCGTTTCTCCGACTGGCTGGCCGCACGTCGGGAACGGCGTGCACTGGCGCATGCGCAGGCGGGCGGCAGGGCGTGATCGATGGCCGATGCCGTGCGCCTGCCATTGATGTGCCGGCGCCTTGCGGGGTAGGCGGATCAACCTTTTCGCGGTTCGGGCGTTGAGGTTGGGATGATTCGTTCACGTGCTGTCTGTCATACCGCCGCCAGTTTCACGATCACGTTGAATCCATGAATATCTCCGGTACTTTCATCCGCCGCCCGATCGGCACCTCGCTGCTGGCGGTCGGGCTGTTCGTGGTCGGCATGATCTGCTACTTCCTGCTCGGCGTTGCCGCGTTGCCGAACATGCAGTTCCCGGCAATCTTCGTGCAGGCCAGCCAGGCCGGCGCCGATGCCAGCACGATGGCGTCCACCGTGGCCGCGCCACTGGAGCGGCATCTGGGCCAGGTGCCCGGCATCGACACCATGCGCTCGTCCAGTTCCGAGGGCAGCGCTTCGGTCTTCATGATGTTCCAGAATGGCACCGATCTCGATGCCGCCGCACGCGACGTGCAGGCGGCGATCAACGCGGCCGCGCCGGATCTGCCCAGCGGGCTCAACGGTGCGCCGAGTTACCAGAAGGCGAATCCGAACGACGACCCGATCATCGCGCTGGCGCTGACCTCGGATACGCAATCCGCGGCCGATCTGTACAACGTGTCCGACACCTTGCTGGCACAGCGGCTGCGGCAGCTGCCGGGGGTGTCGTCGGTGGACATCGCCGGTGCCGCCACGCCGGCGATCCGGGTCGACGTGAACCTGCGCGCGTTGAATGCGATGGGACTGTCGCCGGATCAGCTGCGCAATGCCTTGAGTGCGGCCAACGTGACGTCGCCGGAAGGGTTCCTGTCCAACGGCAAGACCACCATGTCGATCAGCGCTACCACCCAGCTGAATACGGCGGATCAATTCGCTCAGCTGGTGATCGCCAGCAACAACGGCACGCCGGTGCGGTTGTCCGATGTGGCCCATGTCTATGCCGGTCAGCAGGATGCGTACCAGGCGGCCTGGTTCCGCGGCAAGCCGGCAGTGTTGATGTACGTCTACAGGAAAGCCGACGCCAACGTCATCGCCACCAGCGACCTGGTCAAGCAGCAGCTGTCCACGCTGCGCACCTATCTGCAGCCGGGCACCCAGCTGACCCCATTCTTCGATGGCACGCCGACGATCCGCGCTTCGCTGCACGAGGTGCAGGCGACCCTGCTGATCTCGCTGGCGATGGTGATCCTGACCATGGCGCTGTTCCTGCGCCGGCTGGCGCCCACCCTGATCGCCGCAGTGGCAGTGCCGCTGTCGCTGGCCGGCGCGTTCGTGGTGATGTACATCCTCGGCTATACGCTCAACAACCTCACCCTGCTGGCGCTGGTGATAGCCATAGGATTTGTGGTGGACGACGCGATCGTGGTGATCGAGAACATCATCCGCCACATCGACGACGGCATGACGCGGATGCAGGCGACCCTGGCCGGCGCGCGCGAGATCGGCTTCACCATCGTCTCGATCACCGCCTCGCTGATCGCCGTGTTCATTCCGCTGCTGTTCGCCGGTGGCGTCACCGGCATGTTCATGCATGAGTTCTCGGTGACCCTGGTGTCGGCGATCGTGGTATCGGCGCTGGTGTCGCTGACGCTGACGCCTGCGCTGTGCGGGCACTTCCTGAGCGGTCATCGACAACACGGTCCCGGCGAACAGAAACCACCGTCCCGAGTCGGCCTCGCGCTGGACGGCTTTCACGCCCGCATGCTGCGTGTCTACACCAGGGCGCTGAATTTCTCGTTGCGACATGCGTTGTTGTTCGCACTGACGCCGCTGGCGCTGATCGTCGCCACCTATTTTCTGTTCGGGGTCATTCAGACCGGACTGTTCCCGGCGCAGGACACCGGCCTGATCGGCGGTCGTGCCAGCTCCAGCGCCACCGTCTCGTTTGGCGAAAGCAAGCAGCGGCTGCAGCGGCTCACCGCGATGTTGCTGGCCGATCCGGACGTGGCTTCCGTGGGTTCGCGTCTGGGCAGCAGCCGGCAGGGCACCAGCGGCTCGTTCAACATCGAATTGAAGACCCGCGCCGCCGGCCGCACGGACGATACCTTTGCAGTGTTGGCACGGCTGAGTGCGAAGGCCGCCAACTATCCCGACCTCAATCTGCGGCTGCGACCGATCCAGGATCTGCCCAGCGGCGGTGGCGGTGGCAGCAATCAAGGTGCGCAATACCAGATCTCGCTGCAGGGCAATGACTCGGCTCAATTGCAGGAGTGGCTACCGAAGCTGCAGGCCGAGCTGAAGAAGAATCACCAGCTGCGTGATGTCGGCACCGACGTCGACGAGGCCGGCCTGCGCCAGAACATCGTGATCGACCGTGACAAGGCCGCACGGCTCGGCGTGTCGGTCGGCACCATCGACGGTGCGCTGTACGACGCGTTCGGCCAGCGTCAGGTCACCACCATCTATTCGGACATCAACCAGTACAAGGTGGTGGTCAACGCGTTGCCGGATCAGACCGCCACGCCGGACGCGCTCAATCGCATCTACGTCCCCTCCACCAGCGGCAAGATGATTCCGATCACCGCGTTCACTCAGCAGGTTCCGGGGTTGGCGCCGTCGCAGATCACTCATCAGAACCAGTACACCACGATGGATCTCAGCTTCAATCTCGCCCCCGGCGTGAGCATGGGGCAGGCGCTGCAGATCGTCCAGGCAACGGCCAACAACATGCGCATGCCTGGTGACATCAAGCTCAACGTAGGCGGCGATTTCCGCCGATTCCAGCAATCGCAGAGCGGCATGCTGTGGCTGGTGCTGGCCGCCGTGCTGACCGTCTACATCGTGCTCGGCATGCTCTACGAAAATCTGATCCACCCGATCACGATCCTGTCCACCCTGCCTGCCGCCGGCGTCGGCGCACTGCTGGCGCTGTGGCTGACCGGCACCGAGCTGTCGGTGGTGGCGCAGATCGCGCTGGTGCTGTTGATCGGCATCGTCAAGAAAAACGCGATCATGATGATCGACTTCGCCCTGGTCGCCGAACGCGAACACGGCAAGAGCCCGCTGGATGCTGCCCGCGAAGCCTGCGTGGTGCGTTTCCGTCCGATCATGATGACGACGATGGTGGCGATTCTCGCCGCGCTGCCGATCGCGATCGGTCTCGGCGAAGGCAGTGAGCTGCGCCGTCCACTCGGTATCGCGCTGATCGGTGGCCTGCTCATCTCGCAAAGCCTCACCCTGCTCAGCACTCCCGCGCTGTATGTGATCTTCTCGTGTCTGGCGGAGCGGCGGAAAAGCTGGAGCGCGCGTCGGCGCGAGCGCAAAAATGCACGTCGTCGGCAGTTGGCGCAGATCTGAGTTCGCGACTTGCCCGTGTTTCCGGGCTATGTCATGAGAGAAGACAATGCGTCCATCGGTCCGACGACTCGGATTCCCACGGGCTTGGCTGAACACATCAGTACCGCACTCACAAGCCGTTAACCGCCGGCTGGGTATCAAGGTGCTCTCTTCCGAGACGGAGATGCGCACCATAGGCGATGAGACGAACAAACCGGATTTCTCCGACGTGCAGGGCGGGGTGCAATCCACTGCGCCAGATGCGCCCACGGCGAAAGCCGATTTCAGCAATGTGCAGTCGCAGGTGAGCTCCACTGCTGACGAGGCCACGAGCTACACCGTGGCGGCAGGCGACAACCTGACCGCGATCGCCAAGCATTTCTACGGCAACGCGAATCAGTGGAAGACGATTTTCGACGCCAATCGCCATCAGCTGGCCGATCCGGACCGGATCAAGGTCGGCCAGATATTGAAGATTCCCTCCAAGCCCTGAAATCCCGCCAAGTCCCGAAGCAGGAGATGCCTTTATGAAGATGACCCGTCAATCTCTGATCCTTGCCGCCTCGCTGACCGCCGCACTGGCCTTGAGTGCCTGCGGCAAGAAAGACGAATCCGCCACGTCGGTGCCGGCCACGCCACCACCTGCACCGGCAGCCACCGCACCGGCAGCAGCGCCTGCACCGACACCGGCATCGACATCAGCCAATGGCATGCCGGCCAGCGACGCACCCGTCGCCGTCACGTTCAGTTCGGTGGAACTTGGCTCGACTGTCGACGCGAGCAACAAGATCCTCGCCAGTGGTACCAGTTTCGCGCCGAAGGACACCGTCTATGCGTCGGTCGATACCAGCGGCAGCGGCAACGCTACTGTGGCCGCGAAGTGGAGCTATCAGGATGGCCAGACCGTGCATGAGGACAGCAAGTCGCTCGCTGCCAACGGCCCGACCACGACAGCGTTCATGATCAGCAAGCCCGACGGGTTCCCGGCCGGCAACTACAAGGTCGACATTTCGTTGAATGGCAGCCAGGTCGCCAGCAAGGATTTCTCGGTCAAGTAAGTCGCGGCAGCGATGATGGATGCGACAAAGGGCGCGGCCATGCCGCGCCCTTTGTCGTTGCGACGATACGCACATCTCGGCCCATGCTTCCCCCTCCCTGGCGAAAACGCGACAATGAGAGGCTTTCGTGAACGCCGATCAAGCTTGCCTTGAGCGAGGCCGGAATGATCCGGCAGGCGCAGACATGACCTGTCTGCGACTCCGGTCCGGCTTGGGCGACAGCGCTCCATCCTTCGAATGTCGTAGCAGAGAGGTCCATACCGACAATGTCCACCACGCCAAAGATCATCTACACGCTGACCGATGAAGCTCCGTTCCTGGCCACGCAGTCATTGCTGCCGATCATCGCCGCCTTCACCGGCACCGCGGGCATCAAGGTGGAGACGCGCGACATCTCGCTGGCCGGGCGCATCATCGCGCTGTTTCCGGAGTTCCTGCAGAACGGCCAGAAGATCGCCGACGACCTCGCCGAGCTGGGCCAGCTCGCCACCACGCCAGAGGCGAACATCATCAAGCTGCCGAACATCAGCGCCTCGATGCCGCAGCTGAAGGCGGCGATCAAGGAACTGCAGAGTCAGGGTTACGCGCTGCCGGATTATCCAGACGAGCCGAAGGATGCGGCGGAAAAAGACATCAAGACACGCTACGACCGGGTCAAGGGCAGCGCGGTGAATCCGGTGCTGCGCGAAGGCAACTCCGATCGTCGCGCGCCGACCTCGGTGAAGAATTACGCGCGCAAGCATCCACACCGGATGGGCGCGTGGAGCGCGGACTCGAAGACGCATGTGGCACACATGGACCACGGCGATTTCTACGGCACCGAGAAATCCGCGCTGATCGAGCAGGCCGGCAATGTCAGCATCGAGTGGTTCGGCAAGGACGGCAGCCATGCCGTGCTGAAGCCGAAGACCGCTCTGCTGGCTGGCGAGATCATAGACGCCGCAGTGATGAGCAAGCGCGCACTGGCCAGTTTCATCGACGCGCAGATCGCGGACGCGAAGCAGCAGGGCGTGCTGTTCTCCGTGCATCTGAAAGCCACCATGATGAAGGTCTCCGACCCGATCATGTTCGGTGTGGTGATCAGCGAGTTCTATGCGGACGTGCTGAGCAAGCACGCCGCAGCGCTGAAGCAGATCGGCTTCAATCCGAACAACGGCATCGGCGATCTGTATGCGCGCATCGCCACATTGACGGCCGACCAGCAGGCAGCAATCAAGGCTGACCTCGACGCCGAGTACACGAAGCGTCCGGGCCTGGCGATGGTCAACTCCGACAAAGGCATCACCAGCCTGCACGTGTCCAGCGACGTGATCATCGACGCCTCGATGCCGGCGATGATTCGCGACTCCGGCAAGATGTGGAACGCCGAAGGCAAGTTGCAGGACATCAAGGCGGTGATCCCGGATCGCTGCTATGCCGACGTCTATCAAGCGGTGATCGAAGACTGCAAGGCGCATGGCGCGTTCGACCCGGCAACCATGGGCAGCGTGCCGAACGTGGGCCTGATGGCGCAGCAGGCAGAGGAGTACGGCTCGCACGACAAGACCTTCCAGATCGCTGCCGACGGCGTAGTCAAGGTGCTCGACGAAGCCGGCAAGCTGCTGCTGCAGCACGACGTCGAGGCTGGCGATATCTGGCGCATGTGTCAGGTCAAGGACGCGCCGATCCAGGACTGGGTGAAGTTGGCGGTGAGCCGCGCGCGCCACACACCGGCGGTGTTCTGGCTGGATCCGCAGCGCGCCCACGATGCGCAGATGATCAAGAAGGTCGAGCGTTACCTGAAGGATCACGATCTCAGCGGGCTGGACATCCGCGTCATGGATCCAGTGGCTGCGACACGCTTCTCGCTGGAGCGCATCCGCCAGGGTCTGGATACGATTTCCGTCACCGGTAACGTGCTGCGCGACTATCTCACCGATCTGTTCCCGATCATGGAGCTGGGCACCAGCGCGAAGATGCTCTCGATCGTGCCGTTGATGGCCGGCGGCGGTCTGTTCGAAACCGGTGCCGGTGGTTCCGCGCCCAAGCACGTGCAGCAGTTCCTGGAAGAGAACTATTTGCGCTGGGATTCGCTCGGCGAGTTCCTCGCGCTGGCGGCGTCGCTCGAACACCTGGGCAGCCGCTACGGCAACGTCGACGTCGACGTGCTGGCCAAGACGCTCGACCAGGCCAACGGCAAGTTCCTCGACACCAACAAGTCGCCGTCACGCAAGGTCGGTGAACTGGACAACCGCGGCAGCCATTTCTATCTGGCGCTGTACTGGGCGCAGGCGCTGGCTTCGCAGGAAACGCACGCCGCGCTGAAGGCGAGGTTCGCTCCACTGGCCCGCTTGCTGGAGCAGAACGAGGCAAAGATCGTCGACGAACTCAATCGCGTGCAGGGTCATCCGGTGGACATCGGCGGCTACTACCATCCGAAGCTGGAATGGGTCAGTCAGGCCATGCGCCCCAGCGCAACCTTCAACGCGGCGCTGGCTACGCTGTCGGCATAAGGCGCAACGCGTTGACGTGAACACGCCGTACGCAGGAAGGCAGAAACAGAACGGGGCGCTGCAGAGCGCCCCGTTCTGTTTCTGATGGCAGGCGACACGCGGCAACCTGCGAGTCAGGATGACCCTGACACAATGCATGCTCACGAGGATGGAGCATCACCGATGCGTCTGCTTGGTATGGCATTTCTGTTCGCGCTGACTGGCCTGATGCCGGCGTTCGCGCAATCGACGGCGGCCACGGCGCCGTTGCCACCGGTGCCGGCGAATGTGCCGATGTTGGCGTCGGTGGTAGTGAGCGGCGTGCAGCCCGGGCCCGGCTTGTGGAAAGTTTCGAAAGGCGATCACGTACTGTGGGTGCTCGGCACGCTGTCACCGTTGCCGCGCAACGTACAGTGGCAGTCGCACGAGCTGGAGCAGGTGATCGGCGGATCGCAGCAGGTGCTGCTGTCACCAACGGTCACGTTCAAGGCCGACGTCGGCTTTTTCGGCAAGATGTTCCTGCTGCCTTCGGCCTACAGCGCGCGCAAGAACGACGATGGGCAAACCCTGGAGCAGGTGCTGCCGCCGCCGGTGTATGCGCGCTGGCAGGTGCTCAAGCAGAAGTACATCGGCAGCGATCGCGGCATTGAGCGCTGGCGGCCGATCTTCGCGGCGCAGGAGCTGTACAAGAAGGCGATCGCGGCCAACGGCCTGAGCAAGACCGGCGGAATCAAGGCCAGCGTCGATGCGCTGGCCACGCGCTACGGGGTCAAGGAAGTGCCGACGGATTATCAGGTCGTCATCGATCAGCCGCGGGCAGCGATCAAGGCGTTCAAGAGTTCCGCACCGCACGACACCACCTGTTTCATCCGCACGCTGGACAGCATCGAGCAGGACATGCCGGCGATGAAGGCGCGCGCCAACGCCTGGGCTACCGGTGATCTGCAGACCCTGCGTGAATTGCCCGACAGTGCGCGTCGCGATGCCTGTGTCGCGGCGCTCGCCGACGCGGGCTTTGCGCGCACGCTGGGACTAGATGGCGTGCCGGCAAAGCAGGCGCAAGTCTGGCTGGCCGCCGCGCGTGCGGCCTTGAGCCGCAATACGCAGACGTTCGCGCTGCTGCCGATGGATGAGCTGCTGAAGCCGGACGGCTATCTGGCAAAGCTGCAGGCCGAGGGCTATCAGGTCGAAGCGCCGGAGTGAATGTCAGGAATTTCAACGGAGCGGCTTCAGCCGCGATGCGCTTGATTTAGCGGAAAGCCGAAAAGCATCGCGACTGAAGTCGCTCCTACGGACAGCGGAAGATCCTCGAATCCCGGGGTTGGCCAGATCCGGCTCGCAACCTCGTTGTTGCTCAGCGCGGCCCGACGAGTCGTGGCCAGGCCGATACGCAGCACATCAACGCAATGGACTTGGCCTTCTTGGTGGCAACCTTGTGCTGATCCGCCTCGGTGCGTGTATCGGGCCGCCAGGCCAGATCGGCGTGGGTGATGTGACCGTGCAGGGACAGCAGATTTTTCCAGATCGAGTTCATGGGGGGCGACTCCTGGGGGAAGCACGGTGGCTTGGGGTAAGCTCAAGATACGCATGCGGAAGGGCACCAAAAAGCGATATATTCGCAAGCCAGACTTGAAGGATTTTCAAAATGGGAAAGCTGCCGCTGGGTCTGCTGCAACAGTTCGTGCTGGTCGCCCGGCTGGGCAATCTGTCGCGCGCGGCGACGCAGGTGAACCTCACCGTCAGTGCGCTCAGCCATCAGATGCGGCAGCTGGAGGAGCGGCTGGAGCGGCGCCTGTTCGAGCGCGGGCCGCGCGGGGTGAAGCTGACTGTCGATGGCTGCGCGCTGCTGGAAGCGGTCGGTGAGCATTTCGATGGCATCGAGCACGCGCTGTCGCACTATCAGAAGCGGCGCAACGAGACGCTGACCCTGAGCGCCAGCCCCGGCATCATGTCCGGGTGGGTGGTGCCGCGGCTGCCGCGGCTGGTCGCCTCACATCCCGAGCTGGAACTCAACCTGCAATCGGGTTCGGCGCTGGTGAACTTCGAGCGCGAGCCGGTGGATGCGGCGCTGCGTTACGGTCGCGGCGAGTGGAAAGGTCTGCACAGCGAGCGCCTGTTCGGCGAATGGATCGCGCCGGTGGCCGCGCCGGCCCTGGTGACGCGGATGGCCGATGCCGACCCGAACGATCTTTCCCATTGGCCGCTGCTCGGCGATCCCAATCCGTCGAATCGCTGGAAGGACTGGTTCGCCAAACTCGGTGGCACGGTGCCGCGTCGTTACGTGGCGCATTTCGACAGTTTCGAGGCGCAGCGGCATGCGGCGCTGGAAGGTCTTGGCGTGGCGATGGGCCGCATGGTGATGTCGAAATCGCTGATCGATGCCGGCCGGCTGACGGTGTTGGGCAACCGCTACCTGCCGGTGGACGATGCGTACTGGCTGGTCTATCCCGCGCGCTCGAAAGAGCATCCCGGGCTGCAGGTATTTCGTGAGTGGCTGCTGGCCGAAGCGGACGATTACTGCCGGCATCTGCCGGTGCTTGGCGAAGGCCACATGGTGGTCGAAGGTTGACGCGGTTTCGCAAAACCATCGTGCACGGCATCATGCCGGGCTCTGTATTCGGTTTGCCAGGAGTTGAGCCATGAAGTCACGCGCCGCCGTCGCCTGGGAAGCAGGCAAGCCGTTGTCGATCGAGCAGGTCGACGTTGCCGGGCCGAAGGCCGGCGAGGTGCTGGTGCGCATCGTCGCGACCGGCGTCTGCCATACCGATGCGTTCACGCTGTCCGGTGCCGATCCGGAAGGGATGTTCCCGGTGATCCTCGGCCACGAGGGCGGCGGCATCGTCGAGGAAGTCGGCGCAGGCGTCACCTCGCTGCAGGTCGGCGATCACGTGATCCCGCTGTACACGCCCGAATGCGGCGAGTGTCGTTTCTGCCGCTCCGGCAAGACCAACCTGTGCCAGAAGATCCGCGTGACCCAGGGCAAGGGCCTGATGCCGGATGGCACTTCGCGCTTCTCGTTGAACGGCAAGCCGCTGCTGCATTACATGGGCTGCAGCACGTTCAGCGAATACACCGTGCTGCCCGAGATTTCACTGGCGAAGATCAGCAAGGCCGCGCCGCTGGAGAAGGTTTGCCTGCTCGGCTGCGGCATCACCACCGGCATCGGCGCGGTGCTGAATACGGCAAAGGTGGAGCCGGGCGCGTCGGTGGCGGTGTTCGGCATTGGCGGCATCGGCCTGTCGGTGGTGCAGGGTGCGGTGATGGCGAAGGCCGGGCGCATCGTGGTAGTCGACACCAATCCGGCGAAATTCGAGATGGCGAAGCTGCTCGGTGCCACCGACTGCATCAATCCGAAGGACTATCCGGATACACCGATCCAGCAGGTGATCGTCGAGCTCACGGACGGTGGCGTGGATTATTCGTTCGAGTGCATCGGCAACGTACACGTGATGCGCGCAGCGCTGGAGTGCTGCCACAAGGGCTGGGGTGAGTCGATCATCATCGGCGTGGCCGGCGCCGGGCAGGAGATCAGCACGCGGCCGTTCCAGCTGGTCACCGGCCGCGTGTGGCGCGGTTCCGCGTTCGGCGGGGTCAAGGGCCGCTCGCAGCTGCCCGGCTATGTGGATCGCTACATGGCCGGCGAAATCAGGATCGACGAGATGATCACCGAGGTGCTGCCGCTGGAGCGCATCAACGACGCGTTCGAGCTGATGCACGCGGGCAAGGTGATCCGCTCGGTGATTCACTACTGAGGGAGGTCGCTCCCATACAGGCTGCCGAAGTCCTAGAATAAGCACACGCCGCCAGCCTCATCCTGCTGGCGGCGTTCATCCCTTCGTATGCCTGCACCGCCATAAGGTTGTCCTATGAACCGTACCGCCATCCTCGTCGACGGCGCTTTTTTCCTTGCCCGCTACCGCAAGGTGTATGGCGAGCGCGACGCCGGCGATGCACGCGTGGTGGCGAAAACCGTGTTCAGCATGGCGTTGGAGCACCTGAAGGCGGTCGATCGCCCGCGCGAGTCGCTGTACCGGATCTTCTTCTACGACTGCCCTCCGCTGGAAAAGAGTTTCATCAAGCCGGTCAGCGGCGACAGCATCGACTTCGGCCGCACCGGTGCCGCCGCATTCCGGCGCGAGCTGCACGATCAGTTGCGCCGCCAGCGCAAGATGGCGCTGCGGCTGGGCCGGCTGGCCGAGCGCGGCGAATGGCAGTTGAAGCGCAACGCCTACCAGCAGTTGCGCGACGGCAGCCTGCACTGGGACGATTTGGGTGACGAGCATTTCGAACCGGACATGCGTCAGACCCAGGTCGACATGAAGATCGGCATCGACATCGCCGCGCTAACCTACAAGAAGCTGGTCGACCAGATCATCCTGATTGCCGGTGATGCGGATTTCATCCCGGCCGCGAAGCTGGCGCGCTACGAGGGTATCGACTTCATTCTCGATCCGATGTGGCAGGGCATCGCGCCGGATCTGCACGAACATATCGACGGCCTGCAGTCCGTGTGCCCGCGGCCGTTCTAAAATCCACTGAGTCTGCACATAGTTTTCGTGATATTGGGTCAATCTGGATGGCCAGCATGCCAAGGAGTCTATCGATGAAACACGGAATGGAAGTGGCAAGGTCGGGTGCGGTCCGCTTAGGCGCGGCGCTGTTGCTGATAGCGTCGCTGGGTCTGCCGGCGGTGGCCAGTGCACAAGTGGCGAAGGCCGCGTCGGCCGAACCGGATCAGCCTGCCGACGAACTGGTGCCGCCGACCAGCGCCAGCGACTTCACCTCCGCGCAGTTGGACAGCGTGCTGGCCGGCAGCTGGCGTACGCCTGCGAACCGCGCGCGTGACGTGTATCGTCATCCCAAGGCCACATTGCAGTTCTTCGGCGTCCGGCCGGATCAGACGGTGATCGAGATCACCCCCGGCAGCGGCTGGTACAGCGAAATCCTGGCGCCGCTGCTGCACGACAACGGCCACTATGTCGCCGCCGTGCAGGCTCCTCGCGAGGGTGGCGAAGCCCGTCGCGACGACGATGCGCTGCATCAGAAATTCGCCGCCGATGCAGTGCACTACGGCAACGCAAAGTTCGTCGTCTTCGATCCGAAGGCGCCGTCGTTCGGTGCACCCGGCTCGGCCGATGTAGTGCTGACGTTCCGCAACGTGCACAACTGGGTCATGGCTGACACCGCGCCGACGATGTTCAAAGCGTTCTTTGCGGTACTGCGGCCCGGTGGTGTGCTTGGCGTGGTCGATCATCGTGCCGACGACCATGCCTCGCTGGCGACGGTGAAGCAGAGTGGTTATCTGCCGACCCGTTACGTGGTGAAGCTGGCCACCGAGGCGGGCTTCACGCTGGACGAGAGCAGCGAAGTCAACGCCAATCCGAAGGACACGAAGAATTATCCGAAAGGTGTGTGGACCTTGCCGCCCACGCTCACATTGGGCGAGCAGGACAAGGCGAAATACCTGGCGATCGGCGAGTCCGACCGGATGACCCTGCGCTTCGTCAAGCCGTTGACGCCCGCGAACGGCGGGCACTAGCCTTCCGTCCAGCGCCCGCCATGCTGATTGCATTGAACAAGCCGTATGGCGTGCTGTGCCAGTTCACCGATGCCGACGGTCGCCGCACGCTGGCCGAATTTGTCCGGCAAAAAGACGTCTATGCGGCTGGACGGCTGGATCAGGACAGCGAGGGTTTGCTGCTGCTGACCGACGATGGCCGACTGGCGCACCGCTTGACCGACCCTCGCCACAAGCAGGTCAAGACCTATCTGGCGCAGGTCGATGGCGAGGTCGATGCGGCGGCACTGCAGGCGTTGCGCGGCGGCGTATCGTTGAACGATGGCCCGACCCTGCCGGCGCAGGCGGTGCTAGCCGCCGAGCCGGACTGGCTATGGCCGCGCGACCCTCCGGTGCGCTTTCGCAAGAACCTTCCCACCAGCTGGCTCAGCCTTACCCTGCGCGAAGGCCGCAACCGGCAGGTGCGCCGGATGACCGCCGCGGTCGGCTTCCCCACCTTGCGGCTGATCCGCGTGCGCATCGGCGAGCACGCACTGGACGGGCTGGCGCCGGGCGAGACGCGGGTGCTCGCCGACTGATGCGCGATGCCTTACTCCCGCCCCTGCGGTCAGGGGAGGGGGACATGTCTCACGTCAGCCCGAAGAACGCCTCGGCCGTCGCCACGCTGTTCGCCGCGGTGACTTCCGTCGGCTCACCGCGATCGCGTGCGATCTCCTCGCAGATGTGTCGCAGGTACATCGGTTCATTGCGTCGATGCGCCGGCTGCGGGCGCACGGTGCGCGGCAGCAGGTAGGGCGCGTCGGTCTCGATCATCAGCCGGTTGGCCGGAATCTCGCGCACCAGCTCGCGCAGATGGGTGCCGCGGCGTTCATCGCAGATCCAGCCGGTGATGCCGATATGGCAGTCCAGCGCCAGGTAGTCGCGTAGTGCCTCGCCCGTATCGGTGAAGCAATGCACTACTGCGGCCGGGAGTTGGTCACGATAGCGGCGCAGCAGCGTGATGAAATCTGCATGTGCATCGCGCTGGTGCAGGAACAGTGGTTTCTGCAGATCCACCGCGATTTGCAGCTGGCGTTCGAACACCTGCAACTGCACGTCGCGCGGTGAATAGTTGCGGTTGTAGTCCAGCCCGGTCTCGCCGACTGCGCGCACCACGGGATCTTGCGCAAGCTCACGCAAGAGCGCATCGGTGGCGTCGTCGTAGTCGATCGCATGATGCGGATGCACGCCAGCGGTGGCGAACAGCGTGCCCGTATGCGTCTTGGCCAGCGCCAACGCATGCGTGCTGCCATCGCGCGAGGCGCCGGTGACGATCATCCGGCTGACTCCGTGCGAATGCGCACGTTGCAACACAGCATCGAGGTCGTGATGGAACGATTCGTGGGTGAGGTTGGCGCCGATGTCGAGTAGTTGCATGCGCTGGTTGGATACGGAAAGCGGTCATTGTCCCAGACGCTTGAGCCTACAAGGAGCTTCGCTGTGTCGAAATTACTTGCGCGACGATGATCACATCGGCGCGAATCAGGAAATTTTCCTAGGCTGCAGGTGCCCATGGCGGTCGGTGGAGGCCCCACAATGGGCGTTCATTGCTGACGCGATGTATGAATGGATCGTGCACGGGTCGGTCAATGCTCGCCTGTTGCCGGCCGGATGTGATAACTATGGCATTTACCGCGTTGGCGTCAGGGAACGTTGACGGGTAGCCGCATGAACTTTGAGTGGGGTGGAGGATGTCGGCAGCAATTGAGCCGGCGGTCAGCGGGGCAGGCATGGCCGTGGATGACCGTGAATCGGAAGTCTGCGCATGGCTGGTCGCGCGTGGTCGTCTGAAAGACAGTGACCTGGGCCGCGCCCGTCGTCTGCACGAGGAGTCGACCGAAGGCACGCTGACTACCCTGATGGCGCGGCTCGGGCTGGTGTCCGAGCGCGATCTGGCCGAAGCCTGGGCCGAACTGCTGCACGTGCCGTTGTTGTCTGCGCGCGATGCGCCGGAAATGCCGCCGGCCGATCTCGACATATCGCTGCGCTTTCTCAAGCAGCAGCACGTGGTGCCGGTGCATGACGACGAACACGGCCTGGCCCTGATCGTGTCCGACCCGGCTGATCCGTATCCGCGGCAGGCAGTCGAGCTGGCCGCGGGTCGACCGGTGGCATTGCGGGTGGGCCTGCGCTCGGAAATCGACGGGCTGATCGAACGCTATTACGGCAGCGGCCGCTCGGCGATGGGCACGATTGTCGAAAACCTCGACGGCAGCGCGGCGGAGGAGGATGACGTCGAGCATCTGCGCGATCTCGCTTCCGAGGCGCCCGTCATCCGGCTGGTGAATCTGATTCTTCAGCGTGCAGTCGAGCAACGTGCCTCGGACGTGCATATCGAGCCGTTCGAGAACCGCTTGAAGGTGCGTTACCGCATCGATGGCGTGCTGCATGAAGTGGAAGCGCCGCCATCGTCATCCACCGCGGCGGTGATCTCGCGCGTGAAGATCATGGCGCGGCTGAATATTGCCGAGCGTCGTTTGCCGCAGGACGGTCGCATCCAGCTGCGCGTGCAGGGCAAGGAACTCGATCTGCGCGTGTCCACCGTGCCGACCAGCTTCGGCGAGTCGGTAGTGATGCGTATCCTCGATCGCGAATCGGTGGTTTTCGATTTCGCTTCGCTCGGTTTCACTGACAGCTTCCAGCAGCGCTTCGTCGATGTGCTGGAAAAGCCGCACGGCATCCTGCTGGTGACCGGTCCGACCGGCTCGGGCAAGACCACCACGCTGTACACCGCGCTGTCGCAGATCAACACCAACGACGTGAAGATCATCACCGTCGAGGATCCGGTCGAGTACCAGCTCGAAGGCATCAACCAGATCCAGGTGAAGCCGCAGATCGGGCTGGACTTCTCTGGCGCGCTGCGTTCGATCATGCGCCAGGATCCGGACGTGATCATGATCGGCGAGATGCGCGATCTGGAAACCTGCCGCATCGCGATCCAGTCCGCACTCACCGGCCATCTGGTGCTGTCGACGCTGCACACCAACTCGGCGGCGGGCGGCATTACGCGACTGCTCGATATGGGCGTGGAGGATTACCTGCTCGGCTCCACCATCAACGGCATCCTGGCGCAGCGGCTGGTGCGCCGGCTTGATCCGGAGACGGCGACTCCGTACGAAGCCCTGCCCGAAGTGATCGCGCAGTTCGAACTGGAGAAGTACACCGACGAACGCCCGATCCGCCTGTGGAAACCCGGCAGCAGCGCGGCCAATCCCAGCGGCTATCGCGGCCGTCGCGCGATCATGGAATTCCTGACCATGAGCGACCCGTTGCGCCGGCTGGTGATGCAGCGCGCCGACGCCGGCGAGATCGAGAGGCAGGCGCGTGTCGAAGGCATGCGCACGATGTACGAAGACGGCATCGCCAAGGCCGTCGCCGGTGTCACCACGCTGGAAGAGGTGTTGCGCGTGACTCAGGACGGTTGATATGGCGCAGTTTCGCTACAGGGCGGTCAGCGATGCCGGTGAGATGCTGCAGGGTCAGATGGAGGCTGCCAGCGTCGAGGAGGTGATCGGCCGTCTGCAGGATCAGGGCCACACGCCACTGGAGGCGCAGCCGGCCGACGGCGCCGCGGGCGGCAGCGGGCTGGCGGGGCTGTTCAAGCGCGGCCCGTTCACCGGCGACCAGCTGGCCCAGTTCACCCATCAGCTGGCGACCCTGCTCGGCGCCGGCCAGCCGCTGGATCGCGCGCTCAGCATCCTGCTCGAACTGCCCGAGGGCGAGAGCGCGAAAAAGCTGGTCGAGCGTGTGCGCGATCGCGTGCGCGGCGGCAACACGCTGTCCTTCGCATTGGACGAAGAGCATGGGGTGTTCCCCAAGCTGTACGTCAGCCTGGTGCGCGCGGGCGAGGCGGGCGGTTCGCTGGAGGAGACGCTGCGTCGGCTCGCCGATTATCTGGAACGCGCGCAGGCGATGCGCGGCAGTATCGTCAATGCGCTGATCTATCCGGCGTTTCTGATGGTCGGCGTGCTCGGTTCGCTGGTCTTGCTGCTGGCCTACGTTGTGCCGCAGTTCGTGCCGATCTTCGAAGACATGCAGGTGCCGATCCCGTGGATCACCCAGGCCGTGCTGGTGCTCGGCAATACGCTGCAGGCGTGGTGGTGGCTGATCCTGCTGCTGCTCGGAGGCGGCCTGTTCGCGTGGCGTGCGCGTCTGCGCGACCCGGCCGCGCGGCTGGCCTGGCATACCAAGTTGTTGAGCCTGCGGCTGATTGGCCCGCTGCTGCTGAAGGTGGAGACCGCACGGATCGCGCGTACGCTCGGCACCTTGCTGAAAAACGGCGTGCCGCTGCTGAGCGCGCTGACCATCGCGCGCCAGGTCACCGGCAATCGCGCGCTGGATGCGGCGCTGAGCGCGGCGCACGAGCAGGTCAAGGGCGGCTCGGGCCTCAGTCTCGCGCTGGGCCAGTCGAAACTGTTCCCGCGGTTGGCGATGCAGATGGTGCAGGTCGGCGAGGAAGCCGGCCAGCTCGACACCATGCTGCTGAAAGTCGCCGATACATTTGAACTTGAGTCCAAACGCGCGATCGATCGTTTACTGGCTGCGTTGGTACCGGCGCTCACCATCGTGATGACGGTGATGGTGGCGATCATCATGGCGGCGATTCTGCTGCCGCTGCTCAGTCTTACCAGCAATATCCAATAGACATTCCATGCGCACACCCGAGGTGATCTCCATGCAGTACAGGCAACCACGACGACTCGGCGCAAGCGCCGGTTTCACCCTGCTCGAAATGCTCGCGGTGATCGTGCTGATCGGCATCATCGGTGCGGTGGTGGTGACCCAGGTCGGCAAGAACGTCGACAAGGGCAAGTACGGCGCCGGCAAGGCGCAGTTGATGACGTTGAGCCAGAAGGTCGAGAACTACGCGCTCGACAACGGCGCTCCGCCGCAGCAGCTGGACGATCTGGTGGTCAAACCGGCCGGCGCGCCGAACTGGCAGGGGCCGTATGCGAAGACGTCCGAGCTGAAGGATCCGTGGGGCCACGCGTTCGGTTACCAGTATCCCGGCCAGCACGGCAGTTTCGACCTGATCTTCTACGGTCAGGACGGCAAGCCCGGCGGCGACGGCTACAGCCAGGACGTGGGCAACTGGCAGTAGGCATGTGAGAGCTTCTCGCGCCCGAGGTTTCACCCTGCTGGAAATGCTGGCGGTGATCCTGTTGATCGGGATTGCGGCGGCGGCGGTGTCGATCTCGGTGACACAGGGACTTGCCAGTGCGCGCGTGCGTGCGGCCAGCAGCGAACTGGCCGGCGCGATGCGGGCCACCCGCGCGCAGGCGATCGTGCGTGGGCAGGAACAGAACTTCGACGTGGACATTCAGGCGAACAGCTATAGCGGCGTGAAACAGCGTGACGTGCGCCTGCCTAAGGGCATGCGCGTGAGCATCACCAGCGCAAAGGAAGACCAGCCGAACGGTCACACCGGGCGCATCCGCTTCTTCCCCGACGGTAGCTCCACCGGCGGGCGCATCACCTTGCAGGGCGGCAAGCGCGAGTGGCATGTCAACGTGTCATGGCTGACCGGCGAAGTGCGCGTGGTCGACACGGTGGCGGCGCGATGAATCGTTTGCGCTCAGGATCGCAGCAGGGTTTCAGCCTGCTCGAAGTGATCGCGGCGATCATGCTGCTGGCGATCGCGTTCACCGGGTTGATGAAGGTGGCCGGCGCCTCGATCAGCCTGACCCATAATGCCGCCGAGCATAGCGAGGCGGCGATGTACGCGCGCAGCCTGCTCGACAGCGCATTCGTGGGCGAGTCGATCAAATCGGGCAGCAGCTCGGGCCGCTTCAACCAGCAGTACCGTTGGCAGCTCGACGTGACCCCATGGAATCAGTCCGGCACCGCGGCACCGGACGCGCCGCTGCATCTTTATCAGCTGGATCTGAATGTGCTGTGGGGGCCGTCGGCGCATCCGCGTTCGGCGCACTTCCGCACCTTGCGGCTGGGTGGGCCGGACGGCAATGGCACCAATGCGCAGGCGGCCCCATGAAACGTGCCGCCGGCTTCACCCTGCTGGAGGTGCTCGCCTCGCTGGTATTGCTGGCGCTGCTGCTCGTCGGCGTGTATTCGGGCATTCGTACCGCCACCCACAGCGTGCGTTCGGGCACTGTGGCGATCGAGCGGCTCGATCAGATCCGCTCCGCCCAGCAGTTCCTGCGCCGCGAACTGTCGCAAAGCATGGCCCAGCCGATCAGCCTGACCGAGCACGGCGAGCCGATCTATTTCACTGGCAGCGCGAACGAGATGCGCTATGTCGCGCCGCTGCCCGGCTATCTCGGCAAGCTTGGCCAGCAACTGCAGCGCCTGCAGCTGGTCGACGGCGGCGCCGACGGCATGCGCCTGGAATTGAGCCTGGCGCTGCTGCCGCCGGACGGCCAG
Organism: Rhodanobacter sp.; assembly: GCA_035566635.1. Lineage (GTDB taxonomy): Bacteria > Pseudomonadota > Gammaproteobacteria > Xanthomonadales > Rhodanobacteraceae > Rhodanobacter. Next base: position 34,074 of record DATMQY010000007.1, on the reverse strand, counting down.
CCGCCGAAGCCGCTGGGCGAGACGCAGGTACTGCTCGATCACATCAAGAATGGCAGCTTCAGCTACAGCGGCGTCGACAAGCAGGGCGGCGCTGCACCGTGGTCCGCGGCATGGGCCGACGGGCGATTGCTGCCGCAGCTGGTGCGTATCCAGCTGCAGCTGCAAGGCAACGTCGGCTGGCCGCAGCTGGAGGTGCCGTTGCGGGTGAATCCCGCGCAGGCGGTGTTGCGCGGGATGCCCGTGCCGACCCGGAGGTTGCGATGAGACGCCGGCCATTGCCACGTCGTGCCGATCAACGCGGAGTCGCCCTGCTGCTGGTGCTGTGGGCGTGTACGCTGCTGGCGATCCTGCTTGGTGGCTACGCCGCGCTGGCGCGCACCGAAGGCTTGCAGGCACGCTATCAGTTTGCCGAAACCCAGGCGCACTATGCGGCCGAGGCTGGCCTCATGCGCGCCGCGTACGGGTTGCAGAATCCGGTGGCGAAGCAGCGCTGGATCGGTGACGGCCGGCCCTATACGTTCCACTACGACAACGCCACGGTCACGCTGTCGGCGATCGACGAGAGCGGCAAGGTCGATCTCAACACTGCCACGCCCGAGTTACTGCAGGGCCTGTTCCAGGCCACCGGGATGAAGCCGGCCGAGGCGCAGGTGCTGACCGATCGAGTGCTGGACTGGCACAGCCCGGCCAGCCTCGAAGACAAAAGCGACAACCCGCGGGCCGCGTATCTGGCCGCGGGGCGCGATTACGGCCCGCGCCACGGGCCGTTCGCCAGCATCGAGGAGTTGCGGATGGTGCTGGGTATCACGCCAGCACTGTATCGGCAGCTGGAGCCGGTGGTGACGATCTGGTCGGGCACGGCGAGCCCGAATCCGAACACCGCACCGCCGCTGGCGCTGGCCGCGATTCCGGGGATGACGCCGCAACAGATGGCGGCGATCCAGGCCGCACGCGATAGGCAGGGGAGCGACCCGAGTCTGGCTCTCGGCAACGGAACAACGCATAGTATCCGGTCGGAGGCCACGCTGGCCGACGGCACGCGCGCGATCTTGCGCGCCACAATTCGCTTGCAGGCGGGGCAAGCGGTGACGCAACCGTATGTGGTGTTGCGCTGGCAGGAGGGGGATGCGGAATGAGTACGGCAACGCAGTCATTGCGGCCGCTGATGGATCGATTGCGCCGCGGCTGGCGTGCTTCGCCGATGCCCGGATTTTTCCGCTGGTGGGGCGGCGAGTTGCGCGGGCTGCTGCCGTTGCGCTGGCGCGGTTGGTTCAGCGGTGGCGCGGACTGGCACCTGCTGCAGTACGACGGTACGCAATGGACGTTGCGTCGTAGTGGTCACGCCGAACTGTTGGCGAGCTGGGACGACAGCCTCGACGCCGTGACCGGCGAGGCGCGCAACCCGCCGGCTGCACTCGACGCCGCCTTGCGCAACGTCGATCGCGAGGATCGTCGGCTGGCGCTGCTGTTGCCGCCCGCCGTGGTGTTGCGGCGGACCCTGGCGTTGCCGTTGGCCGCGCGCGACAACCTGCAGCAAGTCGTCGCGTTCGAGATGGATCGGCAAACGCCGTTCAGTGTGGCCCAGGTGTATTACGCCGTGCGTGAGCTGAGCGCACCGGCAGGCGCCGGCCGTTTCAGCGCCGAGCTGTTGGCGGTGATGCGCGACACGCTGGATCCGCTGCTGACGCGTCTGCACGCGCAAGGTATTTCGATCGACGCGGTGGACGTGGCCGTGGCGGACGATCGCCTCGGCGTCAACCTGCTGCCGCCGGAACAGATACCGCACCGTGCGCGTCCGCGCCGTAGCCTGAATCTGGCTCTGGCCGCTGCGTGCGTACTGCTGTTGCTGCTGTTGCTGGGTACCTGGCTGAACAATCGCGAGCAGGCGCTGGCGCAGATGCAGGCGCAGGTGGACACAATGCGCGGCGAGGCGCAGCAGGTGGCCGCGCTGCGCCAGCAACTACAGGACGATGCCGGCGCCGCAGGTTTCCTGGTGCGGCGCAAGGAACGCAGCGTGGCAGTGCTGAGCCTGCTGCTGGAGGTGACCAAGCGTCTGCCCGAGAGCGCGTGGCTGGAGCGCTTCAGTCTCGACAACACCGGCCAGGTCGGCTTTCAGGGACAAAGCGTGCAGGCAGCGAAACTGCTGGATCTGCTGAAGGACTCGCCGCTGATCACCGACGTGAATTTTCAGGGCAGCATCCAGGCCGATCCGATCACCGGCAAGGAGCGCTTCTTCATGGTGGCGCAACTGCGCAAGCCGGCTGCCAATACGGCGAGCAAGCCAGCACCGGTGCCGGCAAGCAGCGGGAGCGCGCCATGAAGCCGCTGAAACTTTCTCCGCGCGACAGCCGCATCGCGGCGCTCGGCCTGCTGCTGCTGGCTCTGCTGCTGGCGTACTTCGTGCTGCTGCACTGGTGGTTCGTGGCGCCGCTACGGCAGGTCGGTGCGCAGATGGACGAGCTGCGCGACACCCAGAGCCGCTATGCCGCGGCGATCGCGGGCAAGTCGGCACTGCAGCAGCGTATCGCCGCGCTCGGCGCCGGCCAGGCAGCCAGCAGCGCGTTCCTGCCCGAGGACGATCCGAACGCCGCCGCCGCCGGCCTGATGCAGCGCGTGGTCGATGCAGTGGGCGCGCATACCGAAGGCGGCAGCTGCACGGTGAGCCAGAAGATGCCAGTACCGAATCCGTCCGGCGGCGCCAACGAGCCCTATCGCAAGGCCGCGGTCAGCATCAATCTGAGCTGCGACATCCAGCCACTGGTGGGCGTGCTGCAGGCGCTGGAGCAGGGCACCCCGTATCTGTTCATCGACGACCTCGGTATCTATCGCAACCCGGTGGCGGCGCAGCAGCCGTCGGCACCGCCGCTGGAAATACAATTCACCCTGGCCGGCTACGTGCGGCCGGCGCATGGTGCTGCGGCCAAGCCGGTCGCCCCGGCGGCACCCGCGGGAGACGCGCTATGAACGCCGCCAGCCAGCGTCGGCTGACGCCGTTCCTGGCGGCGATCGTGCTGCTGCTCGGGGTGCTGTGGCTGCTACTGCTCACCGGCGTGGGCCGCAGCGTGCGCTGGAACGCGCCGCGAATGCTGGCGCCGTTGCCGTCGTCGAACAAGGGCGCGCAATTGCCGACGCCGCTACCGCTGGCGCAGTTCGCGCCGGTTTGGCAGCAATCGCTGTTCAGCCCCGATCGCAAGCCGGGCGTGCGCGCTGCCAACGGCGGCAGCAGCCTGGGCGATCTTCAATTGACCGGCATCATTCTCACGCCCGACTTGCGCATGGCCTTGTTGCACGACAAGAACGGCGACAAGCAGGTGCGCCTGCACGAAGGCGACTCACTACCAGACGGCAGCGTGAAGCTGGTGGAAGTACGCCAGCGTTCCGTGCTGCTCGATTCGTCGCAGGGCCGCACCGAATTGAAGCTGCCGGCCGGTGCGCCGTTCGATAACCAGAAGGGTGCCGCCATGCCACCCGCCGGAGCGGCTACCGGCGCCACGCCCATGCAAGCGGAGGCGCCGGGTGCCGCCACGATGAATCAAGCCCCTCCGCCGGGCAATGCGGCAGAGCAGGGCCCGGGAAGGCCGGCCCCGCTCAACCAGCAGCAAATCGAACGCCTGCGCAAGCTCAAGGCCGCCATCCAGAAACGCCGTGCCGCTTCCAACGCTGCGGCCAACGAGGGAGTACGCTGACCCATGTACCGCACGCATCCATCCACACGCTTTCGATTCTCCCTGTGGCGTGCCGGCGTGCTGGCCGCGGCCGTGGCGCTGACCGGTTGCGCCAGCCTGCCGCAGCCGCAAGACAACGGTGCGCTGCAGCGCGAGGCGATGGCCGGCACGCACAACCCGGTGCCGGCGCCATTGCCATTGAACAACGACATCAGCAGCAGCGGTGAAACACCGGCGAAAACCGAGGTCAGCCACGGTAGCGGCCAGTTCATCCGGCCCGGTGTGCTGAGCACGCCGCGACCGGCGGCGACCGGCAACGGTGCGGTGACGTTCAATTTCGAGAACCAGCCGGTGCAGGCGGTGGTCAAGGCGATCCTCGGCGACCTGCTCAAGCAGAACTACACGATCGTGCCGAGTGTGCAGGGGAACATTTCGTTCTCCACCTCCGAGCCGGTCGATTCGAGCCAGGCGCTGCCGATCCTGGAGACGCTACTGTCGTGGACGCACAATGCGCTGGTGCAGCGCAACGGCGGCTACGTGGTGATGCCGGAGAAGGAAGCGGTGGGCGGCAATCTGGTGCCGAGCCTCGGCGCCGCGTCGCCGAAAGGCGGCCTGCAGGCGCGGCTGTTTCCGCTGCGCTTCATCTCGGCCACCGAGATGCAGAAGCTGATCAAGCCGTTCGCGCGCACGGACGCGACGCTGCTGGTGGATCCGGCACGCAACCTGCTGGTGATGTCTGGCACGCCGGATGAGCTGACCAACTACCAGAGCATGGTGCGCACCTTCGACGTCGACTGGCTGCGCGGCATGTCGGTGGGCGTGTTCAACCTGCAGTACGCGAATGTCGCCGAACTGATGCCGAAGCTGGACGGCATGTTCGGCAAAGGCGGCGACACGCCGCTGGCCGGCATGCTGCGCTTCATCCCGATCGAGCGCACCAACGCGCTGGTGGTGATCAGCACCCAACCCGAATATCTGCAGGAAGTCGGCGACTGGATCGCCCGCATCGATCGCGGCGGCGGCAACGAGCCGCAGCTGTTCGTTTACGACGTGCGCAACCTCAAGGCGTCGGATCTGGCCAAGTATCTGGCGCAGATCTATACCAATGGCGCCGGCGGCGGCGGCGACAACGGCGGCCAGGTTGGGCCGGGCCTGAGTGGCGGCGCGCTGGGCAGTGCCAATAACGCCGGTGCGACCAGCATGGGCAGCACCGCCGGCAGCTTCGGTAATTCGGGTGGCGCCAACGAGGGTGGCGGCTTGGGTGGCGGCAAATCCGGCGGCTCCGCGTTCGGCGGCGGCGGTGTCGAAAGCGCTGACGGCGGTGGCAAGGGCGGTGCTCTGGGCGGCAGTTCGGGCGGGGCGGCGCCCGGTTTCGGCAATGCCGGCGGTGGCAATGGCGGCGCGTCGAACGACCAGCAGTACAGCTCCAGCGACGGCAGCGTGAAGATCAGTTCGGTCGACAGCAACAACCAGCTGCTGGTGCGCGCACGCCCGTCGCAGTGGGAAGAGATCAAGTCGGCGATCCGCAAGCTCGACAACGTGCCGATGCAGGTGCAGATCGAGACGCGAATCCTCGAGGTCAGCCTCACCGGCGAATTCCAGTTCGGTGTGCAGTGGTATCTGGAAGGGTTGACCGGCAGCACTACCGACAGCAGCGGCAACATCGTGCCCGGCGAACCGTACCGGCATCGGCAGATCGGGCTTGGCCAGGGTGGCAATGTCTTCAAGGGCCAGCCGTTCTTCTATTCCTTCCTTAACAGCAACCTGCAGGTTGCCGTGAGTGCGATGGAGACCAGTGGCAACACCAAAACGCTATCGGCGCCGTCGATGGTAGTGATGAACAACCAGACCGCCAGCATCACAGTCGGCAACCAGATCCCGATCAACCAGACCAGCGTCAACACCGGTATTGGCACGGCCACCAGCTATAGCCAGGTGACATACCTCAACACCGGCGTGATCCTCAATGTGCAGCCGCGGATCAATCCCGGCGGTCTGGTTTACATGAACATCAGCCAGGAAGTCAGCCAGGCCGACAAGTCGGTAGCACTGGTCAACGGCAATCCGTCCATCTCGCAACGCAAGCTGGCCACCCAGGTGGCCGTGCAGAGCGGGCAGACTGTGCTGCTGGGCGGCCTGATCCAGCAGGCCGAGGGCAACACCGACACCGGCATTCCGGGAATCAACCGGGTGCCGGTGTTGGGCCGGCTGTTCGGCAACACCAACCGCAGCCGCAACCGCACCGAGCTGATCGTGCTGATCACGCCGCGGGTGATTCGCGGCAGCGAGGATGCCAAGCAGATCACCGACGACTACCAGAACAAGTTCGAGTCGCTGGCGCCATTGCGCACGTCCGCCAGCAGTGCCGGCACGGTGCCGGCCGTCATCACGCCGTTGCCGGCCACGGCGCCGGCGCCGGGCTGGCCGGAGCAATTGCAGCAGCACGCCGAGAGTGCGTTGCAGCAAACCGACTATGCCACCGCGCAGGATCTGGCGATGCAGTCGTGGCGGCAGGGCACGCGTCACGGCAATCTGTGCGAACGCAACTGGCAGGTCATCATGGAAGCGCGCCAGCACAGCAATCGGCTGGGCAGCGTCGACGATGCGCGCAAGCAGGAAGCCGTGTGCCTGCGGCCATCGCCCTGAGCGTGGCTGCGCCAGCGCCGGGCTGATACGGGCTGGCAAAGGCTCGCCACGGTCCTGCCGCGCAGGCAAGACCGTGGCAGCCGTTATCATTCGTGCGGATGACTACATCCGTACCCGCCTTCCCGATTACTCCGCTGCTGCCGGAAATCCGCGCATCGCTCGCCGCGCATCCGCGACTGGTGCTGGAGGCGCCGCCCGGCGCCGGCAAGACCACCCAGGTGCCGCTGGCGCTGCTCGATGCCGCTTGGCTGGCGGGGCAGAAGATCGTGATGCTGGAGCCACGCCGGATCGCCGCACGCGCCGCTGCGCAATTCATGGCGCAGCAGCTCGGCGAAGCGGTCGGCCAGACGGTCGGCTATCGCATCCGCTTCGAGTCGAAAGTGAGCGCGGCGACCCGGATCGAGGTGGTCACCGAAGGCATCCTGACCCGCTTGATCCAGCACGATCCGGAGCTGATCGGTATCGGCGCGATCGTGTTCGATGAATTCCACGAGCGTCATCTTGCCGGCGATCTCGGCGCCGTGCTGGCGCTGGATGTGCAGGCCACCTTGCGGCCCGAGCTGCGCCTGTTGCTGATGTCTGCCACGCTGGATGGCGAGCGCATCGCGCAGTGGCTGGACGCGCCGCGTATCGCCAGCCCCGGCCGCAGTTTCCCGGTGCGTATCGAGCACCCGCCGGCGCGCACGCAGGAAAGCATCGAGCATCATCTCGCTCGCATCGTGGGCCAGGCGCTGGAAGAAAACGACGGCGACGTGCTGGCGTTCCTGCCCGGTCGACGCGAGATCGCGCGGACGCAGACGGTGCTTGCGCAGACACTGACGCGCGATGACGTCGAGGTGCTCGCCCTGCACGGTGAACTCTCGCTGGCCGAACAGCAGGCCGCGCTGGCGCCGGCCGAGACGGCGCGCACAAGGCGTGTCGTGTTGGCGACCAACGTGGCCGAGTCCAGCATCACCTTGCCGGGCATTCGCGCGGTGATCGACGCCGGCCTCGCGCGCGAGCCGCGCTTCGATCCGAACTCCGGTTTCACCCGGCTGGAAACCGTCGCCATCTCGCAGGCATCGGCCGATCAGCGCGCCGGTCGTGCCGGCCGTGTGGCGGCGGGCACAGCGTACCGATTGTGGCCACAGAGCAAGCGGCTGGAACCGACGCGCACCGCCGAGATCGGCCAGGCTGATCTGTCCGCGCTGGCCCTGGAACTGGCTGCCTGGGGCGTGCCGACGCATGGCATCGACGCGATGCGCTGGCTGGATCCGCCGCCGGCCGGCGCGCTGGCGCAGGCGCGCGAACTGCTGACCCGGCTCGGCGCACTCGGTGCCGACGGCCGCATCAGTGCGCTGGGTCGCCGGATGCTGGAACTGGGCGCCAGCCCGCGACTGGCCGCCGCGGCGTTGCGCGCACCGGTCGAGCTGCGTGCGCTGATCGCCGACCTGCTGGCGACGATGGAAGCGCGCTCGCCGCTGCGTGGCGCGCAGGCGCGCAGCGATGATTTCCGTGTGCGGGTGGCCGCGCTGCATGCGTGGCGCGATCGTCGCGGTGTGACCGTACGGGGTGAGGTGGACACTGGTGCGTTGGCCGCTATCGAACAAGCCAGCAAGGGTTGGCGTAGACGTCTGGACGTCCATACTTCGGCCAGCGGCATGCCGGACAGCCACAGCGTCGGCGAGCTGCTGCTGCATGCGTTTCCCGACCGGGTCGCACGTCGCGACGACAACAATCCGCTGCGCTACACGCTGGCCAGCGGCCGCGGCGCGCGCCTGCACGAGAACACCGTGCTGCACGGCGAGCCGTGGCTGGTTGCGCTGGATCTGCGCCTGGAGACGCGCGACAGCCTGATCCTGGCCGCGGCGCCACTCGATCCGCGCGCGTTGGAACGCGACTATCCCGCACAGTTCACGCGCGAACGCACGCTGCGCTGGAACGACGAACGTGCGGCGGTCGAGGCTTTCGACGAGCAGCGTTTCGGTGCGATCGTGCTGGAACGCCGCAGCGTGCCGGTGCAGCCGCAGGATGCGTTGCCGGCCTTGTTGGCCGCGGTACGCGCCAAGGGTATTGACGTCTTGCCGTGGAGCGAATCGGCGCGACGGCTGCGCGCGCGCATGCAGGCGCTGCGCGCATGGATGCCGGAGCTGAGCCTGCCCGATGTTTCCGATGCGGCCCTGCAAGCCTCGCTGGATGACTGGCTGGCGCCGTACCTGCACGGCAAACGCCGGCTCGATGCGTTGAGCGCGGAAGAACTGTCGCAGGCGCTGGCGACGCTGTTCGATCATGAGCAACGTCGCACGCTCGACGCGCACGCGCCGGAAAGCCTCACGGTGCCGAGCGGTCAATCGCGGCGGCTCGAATACGCGCACGGTGAACCGCCGGTGCTGGCGGTGAAGCTGCAGGAATTGTTCGGCCTCGCCGATACCCCTCGCGTCGGCGACGGGCGCATTCCGGTCACCCTGCATCTGCTGTCGCCGGCAGGTCGGCCGATCCAGGTGACGCAGGACCTGAAGGGTTTCTGGGAGCGCACCTACCCGGAAGTGCGGAAGGAATTGAAGGGTCGTTATCCGCGCCATCCGTGGCCGGACGATCCATGGACCGCCACGCCCACGCATCGGGCCAAGCCGCGCGAAAAACGTTGACTGCCGGCGTGCCGTGGCGAGGCCTTCAGCATCCGTTCGATCGCCCGGCATCCAGTGCAAGACCTGCTCTCGCAGGCCGATACCTTCAGCTCCATGACCAAGGAGCAGAGCCGCAGCTGCGTGCATCTTTCATCGAACACGACAATGAAATCGTGCGGCCGAAGCCTGCGACTGGGCGGATCGCTCTGCTGCTGCAAACAGCGGCGTTGGCGGCGGCACGCTCAAATTCATGAGCCTGCAAAATGCGTCATGGCTCGTTGGCGCATTATGAAAATCGCAAGATAATGCGCAAATCATTATGTGAGCGTTAAATTTTCGACGGTAATCACATAAGACTAATTCCGGGTTGACACAATCTTGTCATCGCCATTACTTTCAAACGGTCCGTCGCGGGGGCGATATCAGACGGATGGTTCCGTAACGGCGTCATGGATCGGGGGATCCGTGCACCGTTCAAGCAACAACTCGACACCGTCCTCGTGGAGGAGTGGCGGTTCATCGGGTTCGCGGAACCGTAAGGCAATTGATTGCAGTACGAGAGTCGCGCGAGCGCGCGGCATGTCATTGCCACGAGGTCTGGGCGGCCGTGTTCGGCCCGCTCGTCCTCATTCCGGGGAAATCAATTCATGAAGTCCAATTTTCTGTTGAACACTCTTGCCGCCTGCACCCTGCTCGGCTTCGCCGCCGCGCCGGTATTCGCTTCGGAGACCAACCCGTATTCGCCGGCCAACGGCCATGAGTACCGTCACGGTGTGCTGCCGACCCGCGATGTGTCGAACAAGATGCATCAGTACGAAACCCAGCATGCACTTGCCGCAGTCAACAGGGCCACCGGTGCGAATACGCTGAGCTACGGCGGCGGCATCAGTGGCGTGGGCGTAATGAGCGGCAAGGTGAAGGTCTATATCGTGTACTACGGCACCCAGTGGGGCACGCGCACCACCAATGCCAAGGGCGACTCCGTGTTCACCGGCGACGCCCGCGGCGCCGCGGCGGTGGCTGAGGAAATGTTCAAGGGTATCGGTACCGGCAGCGAGTTGTGGTCGGCGGATCTGACCCAGTGGTGCGACGGCCCCAACGTAACTACCGGCGCGACCAGCTGCCCGTCGAATGCCAGCTTCGTGCCGTACCAGACCGGCGGCACCCTTGCCGGCGTGTGGTACGACAATTCCAAGGCCTCGCCTCGCGCTGCCACAGCCGCTCAGCTGGCTGCCGAAGCGGTCGCTGCCGCAAAGCACTTTGGCAACACCGCGGCAGGCTCGAACCGCTACACCTACTACATCATCGCGTCGCCGCACGGCACCAACCCGGACAGGTACCAGGGTTCGTACTGCGCATGGCATGACTACACCACCTCGAGCTACGGCGACATCGCGTACAGCAATCAGCCGTACAACATGGACTCCGGCGCTGGTTGCGGCGTGAACTTCGTCAACTCGGGCAGCGCCGGTACGCTGGACGGCTGGACCATGACGCTCGGCCACGAGTGGCACGAGACGATGTCGGATGCGTATCCGGCCGGTGGCTGGACCGCAAGCAGCGGCCAGGAAAACTCTGACGAGTGCGCCTGGATCGCGGCGGGTTCACCCGGCGGTGCGGCCAACGTCACGATGGGCACCGGTAAGTTCACCGAGCAGGCCAGCTGGTCCAACGACACCAACTCGTGCGCGATCTCGCACTCGATACTCCACTAAGTGGCGAACTGATGGCATGCGGTGCGCAGGGACGCGCATCGGTCATTATCTGAAGCACGAGTTGAAGCACGAGGCCCGGCCGGCAACGGTCGGGCCTTTCCGTGTCGGTCATCTGAAGACACATGCCGCTCGGCAATATGAAAAGCGCAAGATCGTGCTTACATGAAAAATCGAAAACAGCGCGCAAGATAATGCGTGAATCATTGATGCAAGCTTTAAAATTACGACGGTATTCACATAAGACTAATTCCGGGTTGACACTCCCACATCATCGCGACTAGTTTCAAACGATCCGTCGCGGGGAGACATCAGGCGGATGGTTCCGTAACGGCGTCATGAATTGGAAGGTCGCGCACCGTTCAAGCAATAACTCGACACCGTCCTCCAGGAAAGACAGGGGGAGCGACGGCTCACCGGGTCCGCGGAACCGCTAGGCAATTGATTGCAGTACGAGAGTCGCGCGAGGGCGCGGCATGTCTATTGCCACGAGGTCTGGGCGGCCGTGTTCGGCCCGCTCGTCCTCATTCCGGGGAAATCAATTCATGAAGCACAAATTTCTATTGAACACTCTTGCTGCCTGCACCTTGCTTGGCTTCGCCGCCACGCCGGTGTTCGCTTCGGAGACCAACCCGTATTCGCCGGCCAACGGTCATGCGTACCGTCACGGTGTGCTGCCGACCCGCGACGTGCTGAACAAGATGCATCAGTACGAGTCCCTGCACGCGCTTGCCGCAGTCAACAGGGCCACCGGTGCGAACACGCTGATCTACGGCGGCGGCATCAGTGGGGTGGGCGTCATGTCCACCCATGTGAAGGTCTATCTGGTGTTCTACGGCACCCAGTGGGGCACCCAGGGCACCGATAGCAAGGGCAATGCCACGTTCACCGGTGATCCGAGCGGAGTGGCGCCGGTCACGCAGATGATGTTCAAGGGCATTGGTACCGGCGGCGAGCTGTGGTCGGCGGACCTGACTCAGTGGTGCGACGGCCCCAACGTTGCTACCGGCGCGACCAGCTGCCCGTCGAACGCCAGCTTCGTGCCGTACCAGACCGGCGGCACCCTTGCCGGCGTGTGGTACGACAACTCCAAGGCCTCGCCTGCTGTCGCCACGGCTGCTCAGCTTGCCAGTGAAGCGGTCGCTGCCGCGGCGCATTTCGGCAACACGGCCGCCGGGTCGAACCGCGACACCTACTACGTCATCATGTCGCCGCACGGCACCAACCCGGACAGCTACCAGGGTGCGTACTGCGCGTGGCATGACTACACCACCTCGTCCTACGGCGATATGGCGTACAGCAACCAGCCGTACAACACGGACTCCGGCGCCGGTTGCGGTGTGAACTTCGTCAACTCGGGTAGCGCCGGTTTGCTGGATGGCTACACCATGACGCTCGGTCACGAGTGGCACGAGACCATGTCGGATCAGTTCCCGGCCGGCGGCTGGACCGCAAGCAGCGGTCAGGAAAACTCTGACGAGTGCGCCTGGATCGCGGCGGGTTCACCCGGTGGTGCGGCCAACATCACAATGGGCAATGGTACCTATACCGAGCAGGCCAGCTGGTCCAACGACACCAATTCGTGCGCGATCTCGCACCCGATCGTCGGTGGTGGTGGCGGTGGCGGCGGCACCCCGGTGGCGAATTTCACCTTCACGAAGAGCAGGCTTGTCGCGAAGTTTACCGACACCTCTACGGAGACAGGCGGTACGATCAGTGCGCACTCGTGGACTTTCGGTGACGGCAGCAGCTCAACCGCGACCAATCCGAGCCATACCTATGCGGCAGCCGGTACCTACAGCGTGACTGAGACGGTGACTGACGGCGTCCACGGCACGTCGAACGCCAAGACAGAATCGGTGACGGTCAGGCGTCACTGAGGTAATGCGTCGGCGGTGTTGAAGATCCACATCGACATCGCGCACTACGACTCGGATGATCTGATGACATGCGATGCGCAGGGACGCGCATTGGTCAGCATCTGAGGCACGAGTTGAAGCACGAGGCCCGGCCGGCAACGGTCGGGCCTTTCCGTGCCGGTCATCTGAGACATATGCCGCTCGGCAATCCGCCGGCGCCGAAACCAGTCGGAATGCAGTCACTCTGCGATGGCTTTTCGGCCAGGTGCAAGGCACGCGCGAGCGCGTACGACGTCCCGAACTTGATGGGCCGGCATGACCAGAAATCGTAATAAATTACGATTTTCAGTGTCATATCATTCAACGCGGATATGCTTTCTGTCGGCAATGCTGATTTTGGAAGCGGATCGTCAGTGTCAGCAGGCAAGCCAAAACAGGTCGACTTGCGTGTGAGTCCAAGCGTATTCAAAAGACGAATACGCAAAATAATGCGTAAATAATAATGGAATCATTAAAAGTGTGACGTAATCGCATAGGATTAATTCTGGGTTGACACCCCTCATGACCACCACTAGTTTCCCCTCCCATCTGTCGCGGGGAAACATGGGGCGGATGGTTCCGTAACGGCGTCATGGATCGGGGGATCCGTACACCGTTCAAGCAATAACTCGACACTGTCCTCCAGGAAAGATAGGGGGAGTGACGGTTCACCGGGTATCGCGGAATCGCAAGGCAATCGATTGAACTACGAGAGTCGCGCGAGGGCGCGGCATGTCATTGCCACGGGGTCTGGGCGGCCGTGTTCGGCCCGCTCGTCCTCATTTCGGGGAATTAATTCATGAAGCATAAGTTTTTGTTGAATACTCTTGCCGCCTGCTGCTTGCTCGGCTTTGCCGCCGGGCCGGCGTTCGCTGCTGCTCAGGAGACCAACCCGTATGCGCCGGCCAACGGCCACGCGTATCGCCACGGTGCGTTGCCGACCCGCGATGTGCTGAACAAGATGAAGCACTGGAAAGCCCAGCACGCGCTGGCCGTGCAGACGGCAGCCACCGGCACCGAAACGCTGAGCTACGGCGGCGCTCTCGATGGCGTGGGCGTGATGAGCGGCAAGGTGAAGGTCTACATCGTGTACTACGGTACCCAGTGGGGCACGCGCAGCACCAATGCCGCGGGCGACTCTGTGTTCACCGGTGATTCCAACGGCGGCGCGGCGGTAGCTGAAGAGATGTTCAAGGGTATCGGTACCGGCAGCGAGCTGTGGTCGGCGGATCTGACCCAGTGGTGCGACGGTCCCAACGTTGCCAGCGGTGCGGTCAGCTGCCCGTCGAACGCCAGCTTCGTGCCGTACCAGAGCGGCGGCATCCTTGCCGGCGTGTGGTACGACAACACGCAGGCCTCGCCTGCTTCTGCCACGGCAGCCCAGCTGGCCGCCGAGGCGGTCGCTGCAGCAGCTCATTTCGGCAACACCGCGGCAGGCTCGAACCGTTACACCTACTACATCATCGCGTCGCCGCACGGCACCAACCCGGACAGCTACCAGGGTTCGTACTGCGCATGGCATGACTACACCACCTCGTCCTACGGCGACATCGCGTACAGCAATCAGCCGTACAACATGGATTCGGGCCAGGGTTGCGGCGTGAACTTCGTCAATTCAGGCAGCGCCGGTACGCTGGACGGCTGGACCATGACGCTCGGTCACGAGTGGCACGAAATGATGTCGGATACCTATCCGGCTGGCGGCTGGACCAACCACACCGGCGATGCGACCTACAACGGTCAGGAAAACTCCGACGAGTGCGCCTGGATCGCGGCGGGTACGGCGGGCGGTGCAGCCAACGTCACCTTTGCCACCGGCACGTTCACCGAGCAGGCCAGCTGGTCCAATGACACCAACGCGTGCTCGATCTCGCACCCGATTGTTGGTGGTGGCGGTGGTGGTGGCACGCCGGTTGCGAACTTCAGCGACACGACCAGCGGTTTGACGGCGAACTTCACCGACAGCTCCACCGATACCGGCGGCACCATTTCGTCGCACTCGTGGACCTTCGGTGACGGCAGCACTTCGACGGCAACCAGCCCGAGCCACACCTATGCGGCCGCTGGCACCTACAGCGTGACCGAGACGGTGACCGACAGCGTCAGCGGCAAGACCAGCTCCAAGACGGCCTCCGTGACCGTCGCCAGCTCGGGTGGCACGCCGACCGCCAACTTCAGCAGCAGCGTCAGCGGCCTGACGGCCACCTTCACCGACAGCTCCACGGATTCGGGTGGCACCATCGGCTCGCATGCGTGGACCTTTGGCGACGGCAGCACTTCAACGGCCACCAGCCCGAGCCACACCTATGCGGCCGCTGGCACCTACAGCGTGACCGAGACGGTGACCGACAGTGTCAACGGCAAGACCAGCGCCAAGACGGCATCGGTAACGGTCTCCAGCGGTGGCGGTTCGTCGCAACTGCTGGGCAACACCGGTTTCGAAAGCGGCAGTGCCTCGCCGTGGACGATGACCGCCGGTGTCCTGTGCACCAACAGCACCTGCTCGGGTGAAGTCGCCCATGCCGGCAGCGGGTTCGCATGGCTTGATGGCTACGGCTCGGCGCACACCGATACGGTGTCGCAGAGTGTGACCATTCCGAGCGGCAAGACCTCGGCCACCCTGTCGTACGCTCTGCATATCGATACGTCAGAAAGTGGTTCGACGGCGTATGACAAGCTGAACGTACAGGTCCTGAACAGCGCGGGCACCGTGCTTGCAACCTTGGCGACCTACTCGAACGTCAACGCTGCCAGCGGTTACACCGTGCACACGGCGAACCTTGCCGCGTATATCGGCCAGACGGTGACGATCAAGTTCACCGGTACGGAAGATTCCTCGCTGCAGACCTCGTTCGTGCTGGACGACGTCACGCTGACCGTGCAGTAAGCCACTCCGACGGCAGCCGCCTCGCGCGGCTGCCGTCAACGGTTATCGAGGATGCGCAAGGCCGCATCACCGCATCACAAAGTTTCAAACCATGAAGTCTTCCGGCCCGATCGGTAACGATCGGGCTTTTTTTGCGTGCACACAGCGATGAGATCAGCGGATCGGTTCATTCCGCGCAGGCGGCATGCGACCATGCGTGGATGACCCGGACAGCCCATTCCCGACTGGCGATCATTGGCGGCGGCCCGGCGGGCCTGATGGCGGCAGAGGTCGCGTGCGCGGCGGGCATGACGGTCGATGTATATGACACGATGGGTTCGGTCGGCCGAAAATTTCTGCTGGCCGGCAAGGGGGGTCTCAACCTCACTCACGGCGAGCCAGCAGCGCGTTTTGTGGAGCGCTACGGCGTGCGCCAGGCGGAGATCCAGCGTTGGCTCGACGCGTTCGATGCGGACGCGCTACGCGCATGGGCGCGCGGGCTCGGCGTGGAGACCTTTGCCGGCAGTTCCGGCCGGGTGTTTCCCGCGGATCTGAAAGCGGCGCCTTTGCTGCGCGGCTGGTTGCACCGCTTGCGCGGGTCGGGCGTGACATTCCACATGCATCACCGCTGGCTCGGCTGGCAGGCGCATGGCGCCTTGCATTTCGCCACGCCGCAAGGCGCGCGGGCGGTGCCGACGGATGCGGTGATCCTGGCGCTCGGCGGCGCCAGCTGGCCGCAGCTGGGTTCCGATGGCGCCTGGGTGGAACCGCTGCAGCAGGCCGGTATCGACATCGCGCCGCTGCAACCGGCGAACTGCGGTTTCGAATTGCCGTGGAGCGAGCATCTGTCCAGTCGTTTCGGCGGCGCCCCGCTCAAGCCGGTGGTGGCGCACTGGATCGATCGCAGCGGTGTGGCCCATGCGCGCCAGGGCGAGTTCGTGCTCAGCGAATACGGTATCGAAGGCAGTCTGATCTATGCGATCGGTGCCGAGCTGCGCGAACAGATTGCCGAGCGTGGCGAGGCCTTGCTGAGGCTGGATCTGGTGCCGGGCTATACCCAGCCGGTGCTGGCCGATCGTCTCGCCGCCGCACGCGGCAAGCACAGCATCGGCGACTGGCTGCGCCGCCGTGCCGGGTTGGATGCGGCGAAGTGCGCGCTGGTGTTCGAGCTCACCGACAAAGCCACGCTGGCCGATCCGCTGGCGCTAGCCGCACAGCTCAAGGCCTTGCCGTTGCGGCTGCGCGCGCCGCGGCCGGTGGCCGAGGCGATCAGCACGGCCGGCGGCGTGCGGTTCGAAGCGCTGGATGAAAACCTGATGCTGCGTGATCGTCCCGGCGTGTTCTGCGCCGGAGAGATGCTCGATTGGGAAGCACCGACCGGCGGCTACCTGCTCACCGCATGTTTCGCCAGCGGGCTGATTGCCGGCCGCGGTGCGGCGCGCTGGTTGGGCGCGTAGAAGGTTCGGCTTCCGGCTTCAGTCGGCGCAGTCTTCAGTGCGAAGGCCGCTTGACCAGCGTGATCTCGAACAGCTTCGGCCAGCGCTTGCCGGTGACGAACAAGCGATCGTGCCTGGCATCGTAGGCAATGCCGTTGAGCACATCGTTGCCGGGATCCGGCAACCCGTTGATATCGAGCAGGCCGCTGAGATCGATCCAGCCCACCACGTGGCCGGTCGTCGGATTGATCCGCGCGATGCGGTTGGTCAGCCACACGTTCGCGTAGATCTCGCCCTTGATCCACTCCAGTTCGTTGAGGTTCGTCACCGGCACACCGTCGGCTGTCACCGTGATGCTGCCGGTCGCCGTCAGCGATGCCGGATCCAGCACGCGCAGTGTTGATGAGCCGTCGCTCATGTAGATGTGCTGGCTGTCGCGGGTCAACGCCCAGCCTTCGCCCGCATAAGCAAAAGTATGTTGCAGCTTGAAGCTGGTCAGGTCGTAGACGAAACCGATCTGGCTTCGCCAGGTGAGCTGCACCAGATGATTGTTCCAGTCCACGATGCCTTCGCCGAAATACTGGGACGGCAGGTTGTAGCGCTGCACCACTTCGCCAGATTTCAACTCCACCTTGCGCACGGTCGACTGGCCCGCCTCGCCGGTGCTTTCATAGAGATAGCCGTCCTTGTAGAACAGGCCCTCGGTATAGGCGCCGGTGTCGTGCGGGTAGCTGTGCACGACCTTGTAGCCGTATACAGGGATGGCTGTCTGCGCGCCGCAGCCGATCGGCAGTAGGACAAGGATCGAAGCCAGAAGGAATGAGCGGATCATCGAGTGAGCATCCTGCAGGGGAAAACGTGGTGGCCGGCGCAGCGATCAGCCGAGCGGGCGTACGCGGAAATTGCGGCCCTTGATCTTGCCGGCGCGCAGGCGCTCCAGCGCCTTGTTCGCCAGTGCGCGGCTGATCGCCACATAGGCACGGGTGGCGAACACGTCGATCTTGCCGATGTCCTTCGCCTCGAGCCCGGCGTCGCCGGTGAGTGCGCCAAGGATGTCGCCCGGGCGCAATTTATCCTGCCGACCGGCGTCGATCACCAGCGTCTTCATCGGCGCCAGATGCAGCGTCTTGCCGCGTGGAGGCGCGAGCTTCAGTGGACGCCATGACAGCGGCGCACCGGTCAATTCCTCGATGTTCGCCGCTTTCGGTCGTTCGCGTGGTGTACACAGCGTGATCGCCAGACCGGTCTGGCCGGCGCGGCCGGTGCGGCCGATGCGATGCGTGTGGGTTTCCGGATCGTGTGCAATGTCGTAGCTCACCACCAGCGGCAGCGCTACGATGTCCAGTCCGCGCGCGGCCACGTCGGTGGCCACCAGTACCGCGCAACTGCGATTGGCGAAGCGCACCAGCACTTCGTCGCGGTCGCGCTGTTCCATATCACCGTGCAGCGCAAGCGCGGAGAAGCCGCGGCGGTCGAGTTCCTGCGCCACCGCATCCACTTCGCGGCGCATGTTGCAGAACACCAGCGCATGCTCGGCGCGATCTCCACTCAGCAGTTGCGCGAGCGCATCAAGTTTCTGAGCTGGCTCCACTTCGTGGAAGCGCTGCTCGATCGCCGGCTGTTCATGCACCGGCGCATCCACCGTCACAGCGACCGGATCCTTCTGCAGGCGCTGACTCACCGCGCGGATCTCGTCGGGATACGTCGCCGAGAACAGCAGGGTCTGATGGTGCTTGGCGATGCGTCCGATGATGTCGTCGATCGCTTCGGTGAAACCCATGTCGAGCATGCGGTCGGCCTCGTCCAGAACCAGCACCTTGATGCCGCCGCCGTGCAGGCTCTCGCGCTTCAGATGCTCCTGCACGCGGCCGGGCGTGCCGACCACGATGTGCGGGTCATGCGAGAGCGAGGCCAGTTGCGGCCCCAGCGGCATGCCGCCGCACAAGGTCAGCAGCTTCACGTTCGGGATGTTCGCGGCCAGCTTGCGGATCGCCTTGCTGACCTGGTCGGCCAGTTCGCGTGTCGGGCACAGCACCAGCGCCTGCAGCCGGATCGTGTCCACATCGATCGACTGCAGCAGGCTCAGCCCAAACGCCGCGGTTTTGCCGCTGCCGGTCTGCGCCTGCGCGATCACGTCGCGGCCTTCCAGCATCGGCGGCAGGCTTTGCGCCTGCACCGGCGTCATGGTGGAGTAGCCGAGCGTCTCGACGCTGGCGAGCAGGGCGGGTTTGAGCGGGAGCGTGTTGAACGTTGTCATCAGCACATGATCGCATCTATGCCGGGCACATGCTGCCAGTACTCTGCAGGTACGATCGCCGGCAGGCACACATCAGCCGCTATGGTTGTACTCCGGAAGCAAGGCGCACTGCGGCCTGCCGGCTGGTTCGGCCAGCGGGAAGGCATGCTCCGCCGCCATCCGCAACATCGTCGGCGCGATATAGGAGCGATGGACGCGGTGGATCGCCGCCATGTAGAAACGGCCAAACAGGTTCTTGCAATGCACGCGGGTGCCGAGGGTGATTTCCACGCGGTTTCCGTCCAGCACATGCACGCCGACGCAGGAGCGGAAGATCAGATGCTTGTCGTCGGCACCGAGAATGACTTGCGCACCGCAGTCGTCGTAGCCGATGCACTGGTCGAGCACCGGATAGCGCCGATCGAACAGCATGTTGCTGGGCGGCGACAACAACGAAGACACCGGGCAACCGAGTGGCGAAGTGCGCAGACCGACAGGCCTCACCAGCAGATTGCGCAGCGCCATCAGGCGTGAGACACCAGTGGGCTGGTTGTTCAGAAAGCCGTCCAGCAACTGGCTCAACAGGGTCGTGGCGCTGGTGCTGGCGATGTCACTGCTGTCGAGCGTGACTCGGAACATGTCCTGGTGCTGGCACGGCTTGTTGGTCAGTTGCTGAGCCAGCAGCGAACCGGGGGGCAGGCTGTCGAGCTCGGTGACGGCGAGCCGGCCACCGCTCTCGCTGAGGAAACCGGCCGTGCGTCGCCACGCGGCCCATGCGCCGCGGATCAGCCCGGTAGCGCAGCGTACGGATTTGCACAGCAGGCCTTGCAGCGTGCCGGGCAGGGCATCCAGCGAAAGATGGGTGGTCGGCACGTGCAGATGATTGGCTGGCATGTCGCGCAGCAAGTCGTCGACCGTAGTCGGCAGCAAGACGGTAAGTGCGGGGATGCTTGCTGCATTCGCCCGTACCTGCTCGCGCAGTGCGTCCGGCAGATCGCCGCCGAGTTCGTTGGTGTGGCACGACAGCGCGAAGAACGCCGGGTGCAGCGAGTTTTTCGCCAGCGATGCGAACTGGTGCCAGGTATCGCCGCCGAATCGCACGGTGAACAGGCAGTCTGGCGGAATGTTGATATGGCGCAATGCCTGGATGAAGCTCTGCGGGTCTTGTTCGATCTGCGCCTGCGTGGCGGTGGAGAAACGCAGCTGGGCGCCGCCGCTGCCGGAGATCGCGGTGAACACGCGGTGGCCGGCATGCCGATGGAACGGATGGCCTTTCGCGCCCACTGCAAACGAGTACAGCGACGTGGCGTCGCCTTTCGAAAGATCCGTACCGCCGAGCCGGGCGGACGGTTCGTCCAGTTCGTCGATGAAGTCGGTATGCGCCCGCTGGCGCGCCAGCGCGCCGGCAAACACTTGGTCGCCGGCGCCATGCCCGAGTTGCGCGATCAGCGCGACTTCCACCGGCAGGCCACCCGATGGGGAAGGGATGCGTGTGGAAGGAAAAGTCTCGACCAGTTTCACGTGCGTTGCCATTGAATTCCCCGATGTCCGAATCCTGTTGTGCTCAGGCGCCCTGCTTTTTCGTGGCCAGCTTGCGCGACTCGCGCTTCAGTGGACCGGCCGTGGGGCAGATCTCGAACGCGAAGCCGGTCAGGGTGTTCACCAGGCTGTCCTTGTTGAGCTTGTAGACGATGAACTGGCCACGGCGCTCGCTGGTGACGAGCCCGGCGGCATCCAGTACCGAAAGGTGCCGCGAGATCGCCGGCGCGCTCATCGCGAAGCGGCTGGCGATCTCGCCGGCGCTCAGTTCCTGTGCTGACAGGTAGGCCAGGATTTCCCGGCGTGGACGGGAGGCGAGAGCTTCGAAGATGCGGTCGGCAGCCATAATGAATTAATCATTTAAAGTAATAGTTAAATATATACATCTGAAAATTTCAGCCGTCAACTGCCCCTACCCGGCTATGCCATTCTTCGTCCCTTCCGGCCGTGGTGCGTGCCGATGACTTGCATCCGCGTGCCAGCTCGCCGACCCTGTACGGCTACTGCCCCAGTGATCACCGCCATGGATATCGTTTTCATCGAAGACCTGCGCATCGACACCGTCATCGGCATCTACGACTGGGAGCGCCGTGTGCGCCAGACGCTGTCGTTCGATATCGAGATGGCGTTCGACAACACCGTGCCGGCCGCCACCGACGACATCGAGAAGACACTCAACTACAAGGACGTGTCCAAGCGCCTGATCGGCTATGTGGGCGAGTCGAATTTCGGTCTGGTCGAGACGCTGGCCGAGCGCTGCGCGGCGATCATCCGCGAGGAGTTCGGGGTCAGCTGGGTACGTCTGAAACTGTCCAAGCCCGGCGCGGTGCGCGGTGCGAAGGCGGTTGGCGTGCGGATCGAACGCGGCACGCGGCCGGACTGATGGCGCGGGTCTATCTGAGCCTGGGCTCCAACCTCGAGCCGCAGCGTTATCTGCCAGCAGCGATTGCCTCCTTGCGCGCGCACTTCGGCGCGATCACGGTGTCGCCGGCTTATCGCAGCCGGTCGGTGGGTTTCGAAGGCGCGGATTTCGTCAATCTGGCGGTGGGGCTGGATACCGGTTTGTCGCCCGAGGCGCTGAACGACTGGCTGCATGCGCTGGAAGATCGTCACGATCGGCGCCGCGACGTGCCGCGCTACTCCGACCGCACGCTGGATATCGACATCGTGTTCTATGACGCCCTGGTACTCGATGGGCACGGGCATCTGCAGATTCCGCGCAAGGAGTTGCAACATGCGTTCGTGCTGAGGCCGATCGCGGATATCGCGCCGACGCTCCGGCATCCGCTGAGTGGCCTCAGCATGGCCGAGCTGTGGGCCGCGTTTCCGGCGGAGTACGAGCCACTGACCGTCGAACCGCTGCCGGATTGAAGGGCCTGCACTGTTGCGCGTGGATGGCTGGTGCTAGAAAGGCATCTTCATAATCCACGGACGAGGGGGCGACACATGGCTGGAAAATTTGCACGCAGTTGGGCCTTGATGAAGGCGAGTGCGACGGTATTGCGCTCAGACAAGTCATTGCTGGTCTTTCCGTTGCTGTCGGGGTTGTGCACGCTGCTGGTGGCGGCGAGCTTCCTGATACCGGTCGCGGTGATGGTGATCGGTGGCGAACATGCCGGGCAGGATTTCCATCAGCGCATGTCGGCGGGCGCGTATCTGCTGATGTTCGCGTTCTATCTGGTGCAGTACTTCGTGATCATCTTCTTCCAGACAGCGTTGACCGGTGTGGCGCTGATGCATCTGCGTGGCGAACCGACCAGTGTGGCGGCGGGGTTTGCGCTGGCACGCTCCCGGTTACCGCATATTTTTGGCTATGCACTGATTGCGGCCACCGTTGGCCTGGTGCTGCGCATGATCCAGGAGCGCCTTGGTCTGATCGGGCGGCTGGTGGTCGGCTTCCTCGGCCTGGCCTGGACCGTGGCGACGTTCCTGGTCGTGCCGATCCTGGCCAGCGAGGATGTCGGCCCGGTGGATGCAGTCAAGCGCAGCGTGGAGCTGCTCAAGCGCAGCTGGGGTGAGAACCTGATCGGCAACGGCGGCATTGGCGTGGTGTTCGGTTTGCTGATGCTCGCGGCCGTGCTGGTAGGCGCGGTGCTGATCGGCGGCGCGTTCGCGCTGCAGTCGGTCGTGGCGATCGTGTTGGCGGTGACCGTGGTGGTCCTGGGATTCATCCTGCTCGGCCTGATCCAGTCGTCGCTGCAGGGCATCTACGCGGCCGCGCTGTATCGCTATGCGGAAGCGGGCGAGGCCAGTGTCGGTTTCGATCAGGCGCTGCTGGAGCAGGCGTTCCGCAGCAAGCAGAAGAAGTGATGTGATGGACTGCCTCCCCGTGCAGGGGAGGCAGTCACACCGACAGCGTGCGACCACCATCGATCCGGATGATCTGGCCGGTGACGAACGGCGCGTCGCGCAACAGCCACAGCACCGCGCCGGCCACATCGTCCGGCGTGCCGCCACATTGCAGCGGTGTACGTGCCAGCATCGCCTGCTGATCGGCATACGGTTTGCCGTCGCTGGGCCACATCACGGCGCCGGGGGCGACGCCGTTGACGCGGATGTCCGGGCCAAGATCCAGTGCCATTGAACGGGTCATCGCGGCTAGCGCGGCCTTGGCCATGCAGTACAGCGGGTGTTCCGCCAGTGGCCGCTCGGCGTAGATGTCGATCAAGTTGACGATGCCGCCGCGCGCTACGCGCAGCGCCGGAATCGCCGCCTGGCTGAGGAAAAACGGTGCCTGCGCATTGGAGGCGAACAACTCGTTCCACTGTTGCGGTGTCGCGGTGCCCAGCGGTGTGGGGTAGAACGCCGAGGCATTGTTGATCAGCGCATCGAGCCGACCGTAATGCGCCAGCAGCTGTTCGATCATGATCGGCAAAGCGGACAATTCGGCCAGCTCGGCCTGCAGCAGCAAGGTGCTGCCAGCGCGCTGCTGCTCCAGCTCGTCGGCCAGGGCGTGGGCGTCATCGGCGGAACGGCGATAGTGCAGCGCCAGATCGTAACCGGCCGTGTGCAGCGCACGCGCGATCACCGCGCCGACGCGTCGGCCGGCGCCAGTGATCAGCGCGACGGGTCGATCATGGCGTGGCGACATGCGGCGGCTCCGGCAAATATCCAGGCTGCAGCTTGCCGCAAAGAGGCGCTTGCGTCATCCGCAGCTGCGGCCCTCTATTCCGCTTCCGGTTTGCGCGGCTTGCCGGTCGCCTTGCGCGCGGTGTTGGCGACCTTGCGTGCGGCGCCGGCTACCGCCTTGTCGACCAGTTTGCCCATTGCGCGACGCACCGGCGATGCTTTCTTGCGCGGTGCCGCCTTGATGGTTTCCGCGGCAGCCTCGTCGCCTTCGTCCATTATCAAGACGTCGCTGCTGAACAAGGCGATCGCGGTGCTGGCGACCTGCCCGGTGTCGTAATACGCGTAGGCTCCGACGCCGAGCGCACCGATCACCGGCAGCCAGCGCGAGATGCCTTCGCTCACCGTACGCTGGGTCAGTTTCACGCCGATCTGCTTCGCTACTCGTTGCGCGACGGCGTAGGACATGCGGCGGAACACCAGCCGGTCGCCGATCTGCACGACCAGGTCGCGGAACGCCTGCGCGGCGGTGTGCCGGAACAGGCACCACAGCATCTGTTCGCGGCCCAGGGTGTGATCGCGGCCGTAGGCAGCGGCGATATCGCTGACCATCTGGCCCTGGATCTTCCAGATCGCGATCAGCTCCGGCAGCAGGGTCAGCCAGCCCAGTGGTCCCGGCGGCAGCGCCAGCGAACCGGCGGTGATGGCGGCGCGCTGTGCGGCACGATTGGCCAGGCGGCGTGCCTCGCTGGCGGGATCCTTGCTGCTGCCGATCTTGCTGTCCGGCACCTTGCTGACGAAATCGAGGATCGCCCGGGTCACCCGGTTGTGTTCGACCGGTGCGATGACGGCGGGTACCTGCTGGGTGTGCTTGGTCATGCGTGACTCCATGAGGCGTGCGGCGCGGCGAGCACGGCATGCGTTCCGGACAGTCTAGGGACTCTGTGTGAAGCGGGACTCAATGGACTGTCGCACGATCTCGCCATGGTCGGCGCGGTGCCTGTTCATCGGCAGGCATGACTTCTGGCGCAGGCACGACAGGATATGTTCAAGGTAATGTTATAACATTACTAACAATCCTCCTTGCCGACCTTGCTGGATTCCTCGATGAAACCTTCCTTGCTTGCCTTGAGCCTCGCTATTGCGCTGGGTACCGCCACCATTGCCCACGCCACCGATACACCGGTTGAAACGGCTGCCAGCGCACCCGCCACGACGAATGCGGATGACGTGACCGATCACGGCACGCGCAACAAGCCGGCGCCGAAGGTACGGGAGCTGGGCGCGGTCAGCGTGACGGCGGCGCTGGACCAGGCGCGCAACGCGTTGTCGCCGGATACCGGCAGCAGCCAGTACGTGATCGACCAGAAGGCGATCGCGCAGCTGCCCCTGGGCGCCGCCACGCCGGTCAATCAGGTGGTGCTGCAGGCGCCGGGCGTGGTGCAGGATTCCTACGGCGGACTGCACGTGCGCGGCGACCACGCGAACTTGCAATACCGCATCAACGGCGTCATCGTGCCCGAGTCGATCTCCGGCTTCGGCCAGACCCTGGACGCGCGCACGATCAAGAGCGTGAGCCTGCTCGACGGTGCGCTGCCGGCGCAGTACGGCCTGCGCACCGCCGCGGTGGTCGACATCACCACCAAGAGCGGCCACGACCTCGGCAACGGCGGCAGCGTAGGCATTACCGGCGGCTCGTTCGGCACACTCAATCCCAACGCATCGGTCTGGGGCAGCAGCGATCGCTGGAGCTGGTTCCTCACCGGCAATTACCTCGAGAACGACGTTGGCATCGAGAATCCCACGGCCAGCCGCAAGCCGATCCACGATCACACCAACCAGGTGAAGGGCTTCGGCGACCTGTCCTATCTGATCAACGACGACACGCGCCTCAGCTTCATGTTCGGCGTGGCCAACAACCGCTTCCAGGTTCCGAACAATCCGGGCCAGACGCCGCAGTTCGGCTATCTGGGCCAGACCGACTTCGATTCCACACACCTCAACGAACAGCAGCACGAGAACACCCGCTTCGGCGTGCTGTCGCTGCAGGGCAAGCTGGGCAGCACGGACTATCAGGTGTCACTTGGTCAGCGCTATACCAAGGTGGCGTTTACCCCCGATCTGGTCGGCGACCTGATGTTCAACGGCATCGCCGCGCAAGTCGGTCGCAGCAATCGCGCCAGCACGCTGCAGGCGGACTTCGCCACGCCGCTGGGCAGCAGCAACACTTTGCGCTACGGCATCTACGGCAGCTTCGAGCATGCCGGCAGCGGCAACAACGCCTGGGTGTTCCCGGCCGACGCGAACGGCGGCCAGACCAGCACCACGCCGATCAACATCATCGACAACAACCAGCTCACCGCGAAGACCTGGTCTGGCTACATCCAGGACGAATGGAGCATCGGTCAGAACTGGACCGTGAACTACGGCCTGCGCGGCGACAAGTACACGCTGGCCGGGCGCACCGAAAGCCAGCTCAGCCCGCGCCTTGGCGTGGTGTGGCAGGCCGCCGAAAGCACCACCTTGCATGCCGGTTACTCGCGCTACTTCACGCCGCCGGCGACCGAGATGATCACCACCTCCAACATCGCCAAGTTCGACGGCACCACCAATGCGGTGTCCAATCCAGGCAACGCGACGCCGTTGGCCGAACGTGCGGACTATTTCGATGCCGGCGTCTCGCAGAATATCGGCAGCGCCTGGACGTTCGGCCTGGACACCTATTACCGCAAGGTGCAGCGCCTGCAGGACGAGGGCCAGTTCGGCGCCGCGCTGGTCTACTCCACCTTTAACTACGATCGCGGCCACATCGGCGGTGTGGAGCTCACCGCGAACTACGAGCAGGGACCACTGTCGGCCTACTTCAACCTCGCCTACAACCGCGCGATGGGCAAGAAGGTGATCACCAGCCAATACAATTTCGGTGTGGACGAGCTGGCCTATATCGCCGACAACTACATCCACCTCGATCACGACCAAACCTATACCTCCTCCGGAGGTATCAGCTATGCGCTGGACGACAGCACCCGGGTCGGCGCCGACTACCTGTTCGGCAGCGGCCTGCGCAAGGGCGGCGCGGTGCCGAACGGCGACCATATTCCGGCGTATTTCCAGCTCAACCTCAGCGTGTCGCACGACTTCGCGTTCGACCATTTCGGCAAGCTGCACACCCAGCTGGCGGTGATCAATGCGCTTGATCGTACCTTCCAGCTGCGTGACGGCACCGGTGTCGGCGTCGGTGCGCCTCAGTTCGGTCCGCGCCGCGGTGTGTACCTGAGCGTGCAAAAGGATTTCTGATCGCTGTTCCCCCTCTCCCTATCCGGGGGAGGGGCCGATGCTCGCGACGAGGTTTCATCAAGGGCGGATGTCCCATCCGCTATGCTTGCCGCGCTTTTTCACTATCGGCAACAGCTATGCCATCCCGCCTCCCCGAACCTGGCGCCGACGAGCGCGCGCACTCCGATCGCCTGCTGCAGTTGCTGCGTGAATTGATCGCCTCGCACGGGCCGTTGCCGTTTTCGCAGTACATGGAGCGTTGTCTGTACGCGCCGGGGCTGGGTTACTACAGCGCCGGTCGCACCAAGTTCGGCGCGGCTGGCGATTTCGTCACAGCACCGGAGCTGGGCGAATTGTTTGCGCGCTGCGTGGTCAGCGCAGTGCAGCCGACGCTGGCGATGCTGGGCGAGGAAGCGGATTTTCTCGAGCTCGGCGGTGGCAGCGGCGCGTTCGCCGAGACAGCGCTCACTGCGCTGGCCGATAGCGGCACGTTGCCGCGGCAATACCTGATCCTCGAACCCAGCGCCGACCTGCGCGAGCGCCAGCGCGAACGGCTGCGCGCGAATCTGCCAGCCGAACTCAGTGCCCGCGTGCAATGGCTGGATCGCCCGCCCGAGCAGGACTGGCGCGGTGTGCTGTTTGCCAACGAGGTGATCGACGCGTTGCCGACCACGCGTTTCAGCGTCCGCGACGGCGAGATTTACGAAGAGCACGTGGCGCTGGATGGCGAGGGGCGCCTGCGTCGCATCGATCGTCCGGCCGATGCGCTGATCGCCGCGGCTGTGCGTCATGTCGAGCGCGACCTGGGCCGGGAGTTCGCCGACGGCTATCGCTCGGAAATCCTGCCGCAACTGCCGTACTGGATCCAGGCGATAGCGGGTTCGCTGACGGCCGGGCTGATGCTGTTCATCGACTACGGTTACGTGCGCCGCGAATTCTATCTGCCCGAACGTGACGACGGCACGTTGATGGCGCACTACCGGCACTACGCGCACAACGATCCGCTGTACCTGCCGGGCCTGAACGATCTCACCGCGTCGGTGGATTTCACGGCGCTGGCCGAGGCCGGCAACGGTGCCGGCTTCGGCGTGGCTGCGTATCTGCCGCAGGCGCAGTTCCTGATCGGCGCCGGCCTGCAGGACGTTTTCGAGCGTGCACAGACGCAAGCCATCGACGATCACGGCCGCTACCGGCTGGCGCAACAGGTGAAAAAGCTGATGCTGCCCGACCAGATGGGCGAGCGGTTTCAGGCAATGCTGCTGGCCCGCGGTATCGACGCGTTGCCGCTGCCGGCTGAGTTGCTGACGGCCGATCAGGGCGCGCGACTCTGACCGAACGCGACGACGATATGGCCGTCTGAACGATCACGCTGCCGCACGGCCGGTTGGCCGTGCGGCAGCCAGTTTCTAATGAACGATGGCGGCACTGCTTGCTGGCGCGGGCAATGCCGCCGAGCTGGTCGGCGCCGGTGCCGAGGTGGCTGCTGCGGGCAACGGCTCCACCGGCGTGGAGTCGGTCGGCTGGCGCACCAGCGCACCACGGCGGAACAGTCCGCTGACCACCTGGTAATAGGCAATCGCCTGGTCGATCTGGCTTTCGTTCTGCGGCGTGATCGGGGTGGCATCGCCGGTGGCGTAGTCCGGCTTCATCTGCTCCAGCTTGCGCTGCGGTTCCAGCACGGTGAGCACGTCATTGTGCAGGTAGCCGAGCTTCTCGTAGGTGGCCGGGAACGCGCGCTCACGGCCGGGCTCCAGCTGGAACAGGTCGTAGCCGAAGAAGCGCGAGCGGTAGCTGAAGTTGAGCAGGCCGAGCAGGGTCGGCGCAATGTCGACCTGGCCCATCAGGCGATCCACGCGCTGCGGCTTGATGTGCTTCGGCGCATAGATCCACAGCGGGATGTGATAACGGTTCACCGGCACGCTGGTCTTGCCGGCGCTGGAGGCGCAGTGATCGGCAGTGATCACGAACACGATGTCGTCGAAATACGATTTCTCTCTCGCGCGCTTGATGAAATCGCCGATCGACCAGTCGGTGTACGCCACCGCGCCCGGACGGGTCTGGTTGGCCTGGCTGACGCGCCCGGCAGGGAAGGTGTACGGCCGATGGTTGGAGGTGGTCATGATGTGCAGGAAGAACGGCTTGCCGGCGGCATGCGCGTCGTCCATCTGCTTCAGCGCCAGCGTGTACAGATCCTCGTCGGCCACGCCCCACACGTTCTCGCTGTGGATTGTGGCGCCCTTCGGGATGTCGCGCCGATCCACCGTGCGATAGCCATTGTGGCCGAAGAAATAATTCATGTTGTCGAATTCGCCATAACCGCCGTAGACGAAATCCGACTGGTAGCCGCGGTCGTTGAAGATGTTGGCCAGCGAGAACAGGTTTTCGTTGTTGTTCTCCTTCAGCAGCGAGTCGCCCGGCGTCGGCGGCACCGACAGCGACAGTGCTTCCAGCCCGCGCACGGTGCGTGTGCCGTTCGCGTAGAGGTTGTCGAAGAACAGGCTCTGGCTGACCAGCGAATCGAGATACGGCGTGATGTTTTCCTTGCTGCCGAACGTGCCCAGGTAGTCGCCGGACAGGCTCTCGACGCTGATCAGCACCACGTTGAGGTGCTGCTCCGGGCCGACCCGGCGGATCGCGCGGGTGAGATCCTGCGGGTCGCTGCTGACATAGGTCGCGTCTGGCGTCTTGAGGCCTTCGCGTACCAGCCGGAACGCCTGTTCGTCCGGCAGCGTGCGATAAAACTTCGCGTAGTCGAGATGGCTGCTGCGGAACGCGTTGAAGAACTGATAGATGCCGTTGCCGGCCAGTTCGTTGACGTAGTTGTTGCTGGTGCGATCCTTCATGCCGCCGTTGACCGCAGCCAGCGAGACCACGGTCAGCACCAGCCACAGCAGCACGATCTTGCCGCGCTGCCAGAGGCGGCTGCCGTCGTCACACGCACGCAGGCCGCGCCGGCCGACCGCAAACACCGCCAGCGCCGCAATCACCAGCAGCGCCAGCCAGCGGCCGATCGGATACGACTCGCGGATATTGCCGATCACCTCGGTGGTATAGACCAGATAGTCCACCGCGATGAAATTGAAGCGCACGCTGAACTCGTTCCAGAACACCAGCTCGGACGCCGCCACGAACAGCAACCCGTACAGCAGCACCAGCGCCAGCCCGTACAGCGCCCACTGGCCGGTACGCGAGACGTAGGCGAAACCCGGGATCGGCAGCACCAGCAGAAACAGCACTACCAGCGGCCAGGTCATGCCCAGGTGTGCGCGGTACAGCACGTACAGCACGCCCAGGCACAGCGCATACAGCAGCGTCAGCGCCAGCGCGTACAGCAGCCATTGGCCCAACCCGGAGACGCTGGCGCGCCGCGTCGGCACCAGCCACAGGAACAGCACCAGCGGCCAGGCCACGTAGATGTACGTGATCAGGTCGTAACCGAAACCCACGCCGAACGCGTACAGCAGATTCAGCGGCGTATGCGGCACTTCATGGCCGGACATGATCAGCAGCGCCACGCGGGTGGCGAACGAGATCGCCACGAAGGTGATCGCCAACCACCACAATGGACGGAAACGCTGACGCAGCGGGGAGGTCGGGGTGAATGCGCTCGACACGGGCAACTCCAGCAGAAGACATGAAATCAGCGGACGCCCGCTACGGGCGCCATCATGCGGGCTTTATACCGCGGATCAGCTTGGCGTTTGGTTAGTTCTCAGCGTAGTGATAGCGCTGATCCGCGCCGCCTCCATCGCGGCGCCGATCGCCGGGCCAGTCATTCCCTGCGCCACAAAGCCAGCGGCATCGACCGCCGCTGCCGCGGCACGCGCTTCGCGCAGGTACGCCGCCTGCGGGTAATCGTCGTGTTCATGGCCGAGCCGGCCACGCTTGTCGGCCTCGCACGCTGTCAGAAAAGCATCCAGCCGCGCCGGCCGACGCAGCGCGTCCAGAGCACTCAACAACTTCAGTACGGTGGCCGGTTTCAACTCGAACGCGCGACGCGCATTCAGGTGCTCGCGGCATACCAGCTCGGCCAGCGCGGCGTGTTCGGTCGGCACCTTCAGACGCGCCGCCAGCGCGCGCAACGGCGCCACGCCGCGATGCTCGTGGCCGACATGGCGCGGCAGTTCGTCGGCCGGCGTCAGCGCCTTGCCGAGGTCGTGCACCAGCGCGCAGAAGCCGACCAGGTCGTCGCCCGGCGCCAACT
Organism: Rhodanobacter sp.; assembly: GCA_035566635.1. GTDB lineage: Bacteria > Pseudomonadota > Gammaproteobacteria > Xanthomonadales > Rhodanobacteraceae > Rhodanobacter. The sequence goes on along the minus strand of DATMQY010000007.1, from coordinate 2,924 downwards.
TCGCGGCCGCGTCCAGCACCATTTCCACGTGTATGCCGGTATCGATCTCCGGATGGAACTCCGCCCGTTGCGGCACGCCGTACAACGCGTCGATTTCCGGAAACAGCACGGCCAGTGCACCGCATTCACGCAGCACGCGCAGGAACGCGGAAGGCTGCGGCTCGCCTAGTGCCTTGCGCGTTTCCGCCCATACACGTTCGGGCACCAGATGATCGATCTCGCCATCGCGCACCATCTGCCGCATCAGCGCCATGGTTTCCGCCGCGACGGTGAATCCGAGCGGCGCAAAGCGCGCGGCGAACCGTGCCACTCGCAGCACCCGCACCGGATCCTCGACGAACGCCGGCGACACATGCCGCAGCACCCGCGCCTCGATATCGCGCACGCCGTGGTACGGATCGGTCAATGCGCCGTGCTCGTCCTGCGCGATCGCGTTGATGGTGAGGTCGCGCCGCGCCAGATCCTGCTCCAGCGTCACCGTCGCATCGGCCTGGAACACGAAGCCGTGATAACCGCGCCCGATCTTGCGCTCGGTGCGCGCCAGCGCGTATTCCTCACCGGTCTTGGGATGCAGGAATACCGGGAAATCCTTGCCTACCGGCTTGTAGCCAAGCGCCAGCAGGTCCTCGGGCATCGCGCCGACCACTACGTGGTCATGGTCGACCACCGGGCGGTTCAATAGTTTGTCGCGGACCGCGCCGCCGACGAGATAGGTTTGCATGGGGGGATTCTGCCATGCGGCTGCGCCGTACCGGCAGGATTTGGCCGCCTGATTCATCGGGGGAAGTCTGGTTGAGCACTCTGCTGCAGCGATGGCTGGCATTCAGAAGCTCATGACGTCTCATCCTGATGCGCGGTAGCCAAGCCTGGATGACGAGCGTAGCTGTTCGCAAGAACTCGTTTGTTGAGTTTGAGGCGGCAATGTCATTGCATTTCGGGATGATCCCGAAGGACGCTGGCTCACGCTTGAATGACCGGCAAAGGTCATGCGCACGTTGTGCTGCGAAAAAACCCTTGCGGCGCAGGTCGCAGCAGGCGTCACCATGATTTGCTATAACGTCTGTCACGGGATGAGCTTTCGCTGGCAATGGACGTTCCGTCTACGCAGCAATCCACGTCACAAGGGAATCAAATGGACTTCGTTCGGCGTGTGTTACTGGTGCTTTGCGTTGGCGTGTGTGGTGTTGGGTCGGCATCAGCTGCCGGCGAACACACGGGAAGTGGAAGTCGACAGGCGGGGCCTGCAAGAGCGCTGGGTTTGCGCGGACTTCGCCACTTAGTCATAGCAATGGCGTTCCTGTTATGCCTTGTTGGAAGCATTTCCGAAAATGTAGCGCATGCAGCGGGTACGCAGCGACCGTCACCACCAATGTACGGCTGCGTTGGTGGGCTATGCGGTGACGTTCCTTTTTGTCCACCTATGGACAGTCCCGCACTGCTCAGTACACAGAAATCGTGTGGTGAAGCTTACTACAACGCTAATTTGAGACAGTATTTCGGAACTTTGACCTACCTGACTACAAAATTCGATGCGCCGGGTTACGACGCGGAAATATGGTGGAGTTCGCAAGGCAACGGAAATTACGCAGCTTTTTTTGGGTTGGTGTCTGACGGCACAGACGTTCCATCCGTAGAGCGCAACTTAGGCGATAAGGGATGCAGCTTGTGCGGCGGCACGATGATGGGAAATCCGGTCAATCTTTCAAATGGAAATAAATACGAAGACGAGCTCGACTATCAAAATCAAGGCCAGTTTCCACTGACATTTCATCGTTATTACAATAGTGCGAGTTTTGGTGGCGATGGCACCATTGGCGTGCAATGGACTCATACATTTAGTCGATCTTTGACATTGCAGAGCAGCGCCGAAGTGAAGCTCCTCCGCGACGATGGCGGGATTCAATACTTCTATCAGTGCGGAAATCTGTGGTGCCCTACGCTAGATGAAACTGGCACGTTGATCAAAAACGTAGATAGCAATGGTCACGCGCTGAGCTGGCAATATACCGACGAGCATGAAGTCATTGAGATCTACAACGTTGACGGCACACTTCATTCGGAAACAAACAGAAATGGTCTCAGTCATGTATTGGCCTACGACGGTGTGGATCGGCTCAGTACCATCACCGACTCGTTCAGCCGTCAACTCATACTGACCTATAACAGCGCCAACCAAGTAGGGCAGCTCCAAACCCCGGATGGTGAAATCACCACTTACGCCTACGATGCATCTGGAAATTTAAGTTCAGTTACCTATCCGGGCAATACCACACGGACGTATTTCTACAATGAGTCTGGCGATGTTGGGTCGGGTGCAGGCCCCAATCTTCTCACCGGAATACAGGATGAGGCGGGGCAGCGCTTTGCCACCTTTCAATATGACGGCCAATCCAGAGCCACTGTCAGCGAACATGCCAACGGTGCAGGCCTTATTCAGCTCACCTATAACGCTGACGGCAGCACAACGGTTCTCGATGCATCGGGCGGTTCCAAAACCTATGCATTCCAAACTGTTCAGAACGTCAACCACACGAGCACAGTCAACGGACCTGCTTGCGCAGACTGTGGCATCAATTCGAACTATGCCTACAATCCCGCCGGCGATCTCACTAGCGTCGTCGATTTCAACGGCAACACAACGCTCTACTCCATTGATGCTGCACATCTTGAAGAGAGCCGTGTCGAGGCGTCTGGGTCAAACGTACAACGCACAATCAGCACGCAATGGAATATCCCGTTACGCGTCCCGCTGACCCGCAAAGTGCTGGATACGCAAAACAACCTCTTCGAGCAGTCCGGCTGGGCCTACAACAGTCGCGGACAACCTCTAGCCCGCTGTGAGATCGATCCGACGGTCCCCGCCGCCGCCGCTTACACCTGCACGGCCACGGGCACGGTACCTGCCGGTGTGCGCCGCTGGACCT
>DATMQY010000006.1:0-226696 GCA_035566635.1 Rhodanobacter sp. | reverse complement strand
GGTCGGTGTCTACACGGTCTCGTTGAAGAAGGACGGCGCTGTCACCGACACGCGCAAGAACGTGGCGGTGTCGCCGGGTGCCGGTGCCTCGATCTCGTTCGCCGCGGCAGCCGCCGCTCCGGCCGGAACGACCTCGCTGGGTGCGGTGACCGTGTCGGCCAATGCGCTGCCGACCATCGACGTCTCCAGCGTCAACTCCAGCACCGTCATCACCGCGGCTGATCTGCAGAAGCTGCCGGTCGGTCGCAACGCCGAGTCCATCGCCCTGCTCGCGCCGGGTACCGTCAAGGGCAGCAGCTTCTTCGGTAACGCGGTTTCCTTCGGCGGCTCGAGCGTGTCCGAGAACGCGTACTACGTGAACGGCTACAACACCGGCGAACCGTACAAGAACATCGGCGGCTTCCAGCTGCCCTACGGCGCGATCGACCAGCAGGAAACGCTGACCGGCGGCTACAACGCCAAGTACGGCCGTTCCGACGGCGGTGTACTCAACCAGATCGGCAAGCGCGGCACCAACGAGTGGCACTTCGGCGCCCAGGTGGTCTGGCAGCCGCGGTTCCTCGAAGGGACCCCGGTCAACAACTATTACGGCCACCCGGCTGTTCCCGCGCCGATTGCCAACCCGAACAGCTCTAATGGCCTGACCACTTATAAGCTGGCAAACCCGGCGTTGCCGGGCACGCTGAATCAGTACCGCAACGACAACAAGCTGTGGCAGACGATCTACTCGGCCTACGTCGGCGGCCCGCTGATCAAGGACAAGCTGTTCATGTTCCTGGCGGCCGAGACCACCAAGACGCAGTCCAACAATGTGGAAAGCGCGGCTCTTGCGAAAGTCCAGTACAACCGGGACAAGGACACGAAGATCTACGCCAAGCTGGACTGGAACATCACCGACAGCAACATCCTCGAACTGACGGCGCTGGACAACCACTCTGCCACCGGCGCGGGGTCGACCTACGCGTTCAACTACAACACGTTGAAGTCGGGCGCCTTCAACTCGAATAACGACGTGACCAAGGACAACGCCCGTTTCTACATCGGCCACTTCACTAGCTACATCACCGATGCGGCCACGCTGAGCATCCTGTACGGCAAGGCCAACTTCCAGGATCCGGTCGTCTACGCCAACAAGAGTCCGCTGCCGTTCGTCTCGAACCCATTGCAGCTGCCGGGTATACCCACCAACGTCCAGACCAACAGCTTCTGGACCTCGCCCCAGGCGAGCAACGCCAGCCACGGTCTGCGCGTCGACTTCGACTACAAGCTGGGCACGCACGACCTGGCCGTCGGTATCGACAACATGACCTACCAGGCCAGCCATCAGGGACGGGATCAGAACAACCCGTTCAACCCGGCGGATAATTACTTCTGGACCTACCGTTCCGCCACCAGCGTCCGCAAGTCGATCATCGGCTGGGCTACCAGCATGTCGACGAGCCAGAAGGCCTACTATCTGCAGGACGACTGGCAGGTCACGCCCAACGTGCTGCTGGACATCGGCGTCCGCAACGATCACTTCAAAAACTTCAACGATCTGGGCGTTGCCTTCGTCGACGAGAAGAACCAGTGGGAACCGCGCATCGGTGCCAGCTGGGACGTGATGGGTGACTCGTCGTTCAAGGTCTACGGCAACATGGGCCGCTACTACCTCGCTCTGCCGGACAACGCAGCTGAGCGTGCGGCGAACATCTCGACCTACACCAGAACCAATTACACCTACACCAGCGTGGACGCGAACGGTATTCCGCAGGGCCTGACCCAGGTCGGCGGTGTCACCTCACCCGATGGCGAGTTCGGCCTGCCCAAGGATCCCAAGCAGGTCACCGCGCGTAACCTGAAGCCGGAGTACGTGGATGAATTCATCCTCGGCTTCGACAAGAAGCTCAACGACAACTGGACCTACGGTGCCAAGGCATCGTGGCGCGACCTGAAGACCGCCATCGACGACGAATGCTCGCCGGGCCAGATCGCCAACAAGATGACCAGTATGGGTCTGAATGCGGCCAACTACTCGGATTCGCTCTACGGCGCGTCGTACTGCCGCCTGATCAACCCGGGCCTGACCAACACCATTTATGTTCCCAAGAATGGTGGCGGCAGCAGTGTCCTCGTCTCGATGAGCCAGAAGGACTGGGGTTACATCAACGGCGTCAAACGCAAGATCGGTTCGTTGAACCTGTACATGGAGCATCCGTTCGACGGCAAGTGGATGGGACGCGTTGACTACACCTTCAGCCGCGGCTTCGGCAACACCGAAGGTCAGGTGCGTTCCGACTTCGGTCAGTCTGACGTTTCCAAGACCGAAGACTGGGATTCCTGGCAGCTCATGGATGGCCAGGACGGCGAACTGTCCAACATCCGCAAGCACCAGATCCGCTTCCGCGGCGCCTACCAGATCACGCCGGAATGGCTGGTCTCCGGCACGTTGCTGGCGCAGTCGGGCACACCGAAGGAGTGCCTGGGCTACTACGGCCCGACCGGTACCGGTGACCCGACCGGCTACAACGGCGGCAGCAGCGGCAACTACCACTGGTGCCATGGTATGCGCATCCCGCCGGGTTCCGCCGGCCATACGCCGTGGACCGAGCAGGTCAACCTCGGCGTGCACTACACGCCGGCGTTTGCGGATCACAAGCTGGGCATCAACCTGGACATCCTCAACGCGCTGGATCAGCAGAAGCCTGTACAGACTCAAGCGGTCGGAGAGACTATCTACACCCCGAATCCGGCTACGGTCTCCATCAACAACAGCTACGGCGATGGGATCTTCTGGCAGACGCCGCGCACCGTGCGCTTGTCGGTGACCTACGACTACTAATAGCTGACACCGGCTGAAACTGGCCAAAAAAAGCCACCGACCTTCGGGTCGGTGGCTTTTTTTTGAAGCATCGAAACAGAATGCGACAGCGGGCACCCCGAACATCGTGATCAGCGACGAGCGCGTGATGGCGGATGACCGGGCATGCCTCCATGCCAGTCATCCCTTATGCGGTGGCAGATCCCTCTGTAATGGCCAGCCGCAAGGATTCCAACTGCGTTGCATATTGCCGCCACTGGTCGATGCCACGCGTATGAATGGACTGACGGACCTGGGCGCTGCTGGGCGTGGCCACCGGCGAGGCGTTGAGTTCGGGCTGCAGGCAACCCGCCTCGAGTGCAAGCCCGCAGTGCTGAAGTACCTGGCGTAACGTGCTTTCCGGATCGCGCACCAGCGATGTGTACGAAACATCCAGCATCGCGCCGGGAATACTTGCCCGCCAGTGATTCGTCAGCCGCTCATATTGCCTGTAGTAGTGGGCAAGCGCCTGCAGGTCGTAGCTGTAGGAGGCAATATTGCCGAACATCGCCTTGAAATTGGAAAAGCAGGTGTCCATCGGCTCGCGAACCATGTGCAGGATTGGCGCATGCGGTAACGCCCGGCGGATGAACGCAACCATCTGTATGTTGGCCGGCAGTTTGTCGATATAAAAGCGGCGTCCCTGCGCACGCCATTGCGTCTGTTTCAGATAGCGTGCGCCCACTTCCGCAAAATCGATATCCGGGCTGCGCCGGATGATCTTCAACAATCCTTGCGCTCGCGCCGGGGCAACATCGGCGGCCCAGTGCAATTGGCGCCAGAAATCGATGATCTCGCCGGCGGAAACCACGGCAGAGTGACTCGACAGCATGCGGTCGAGCAGCGTCGTGCCGGAACGCGGCATGCCGACGATGAAAATCGGTGTCGGCCCGTCGGGTACTGACGCACTCGCTGAACCGGTCTTGCCAATCCCCGCGGGCATGTCAATGAACGCGTCGGTGACAGCTGCTTCACCAGTGTCGTCATACGGATTGAGCTCATGCATGAGAGCATTGCATCGTGCCAGTGCCGACCATGCGGCGTCAGGATGCCCCAAGTCATCCAGCACCTTGAACCGCGTATATTCAAACTCGGCGCGCACGAACATGTCGTCTGGATTCTTGCTGGCTTTCGGCAGCTGTCGCAGCTGTTCCTCTGCGAAACCAAGCAGGTTCGACTCCGGCTTCTGCTTGCGCAAATTCGCCAGCGTCGTCACCGCATCGCCAAAGTGCGGCCAGCGCCGCAGGCAGCTCTCCAGCACCCTGCACGCCTGCTCGATCTCGCCGCTGAACTGTAGCAACATCGCATACAGGTGATGATCGCCGGGCGAGTCGATGCCGGCCGCCATGGCCCTGTCCATCAACTTTTTCGCCACCGGTACTTCGCCGATAGCGAAGCGCAGATTTGCCTGCGCCACCAGCAGCTCGGGCGGCGGGTCAGGAGCCTGCGAAAGAAAATCGAGGCAGTCACGCGCGGCGAGAGTTTCCCCCCGGGCCTGCAGGCGCGATGCCAGCTCCATGAGCAAGGGAGCATCCTTGGGAAGCCGATGCATGGCCTGCAGCAGCGGTTGGGTCGAGGTACGCACCTGACCGCGCATGAACATGACGTCGGCTAGTTCGATGCAGGTGACAGTATCGTGCGGTACCAGCTGGATTAGTGATTCCAGCGCCGTCTGTGCGGCTTCGAACTGTTCGGCGGCAATGTGCTGCCGCGCCTGCTGGCGAAGGTGGCTTGCTGAGGAACGGACATCTGGCGAATTCATCTGAGTAGTATCTTGATCGACAGGTGGAATGAGCTGTTCAAGCTTATATGTATCCAGCCAGTGCGAGAGCAATGGATAGACCCGTCCCAGTCGTTGAAATCGACCTGATCCTAGTTCGCCACGCCTCCAATCCAGCTCCGCTGCACACGATAGTCGTCATCCATCAGGACCAGATCGGCCTGGTACCCGGTGGCGATGCGGCCATGGCTGGCGCCGAGGCCGAGGAAATCGGCAGGGTACGTGCTGGCCATGCGCACCGCCTCGTCCAGCGGCAGACCGAGCAGCCGCACGGCGTTGCGCACCGCCGCGGCCATGTCCAATGCGGAGCCGGCCAGCACGCCTTGCGCGGTCTGACAGATGCCGTCTTTCGCGGTGATCGTCTCGCCGTTGAGCACGAAGTCCGGATGATCCGAACCCACTGGGGGCATCGCGTCGGTGACCAGCAGCATCCTGCCGCGTGCTTTTGCGGCGATCGCCACGCGCAGGCTGGCCGGGTGCACGTGATGGCCATCGACGATGATGCCGCACCAGCTGTTCGCATCGTCCAGCGCCGCACCAACCACGCCCGGCTCGCGGCTGCCGATCGGGGTCATTGCGTTGAAAAGGTGGGTGAAGCCACGCACGCCGGCGGCAAGCGCGGCGTGCGTCGTCGCATAGTCGGCCGCGGTGTGTCCGGCGCAGACGATCACCCCGGCGGTTGCCAGCGCGCGGATACTTTCGGCCGGCACCTGTTCGGGCGCTAGCGTGAGTAGACGTACGCCACGATGCGGCGCGCACAGCAGCGCCAATTCCTCGCTGCCGGGCACGTGGAAAAATTTCGGGTCGTGCACGCCCTTGCGCGCCGGTGCCAGGTACGGCCCTTCCAGATGGATGCCGAGCACACCCGGCATCTTCTCGGCCAGCGCCTGTTCCACCGCGGCGAGTGCGGCACGCATGACGTCCACGCTGTCGCTGACCAGCGTCGGCAGGAAACCGGTGGTGCCGTAGCGACGATGCGCCGCGCCGATGCGGCGGATCGTTGCTACCGTGGGCGCATCGTTGAACAACACGCCGCCACCGCCATTCACCTGCACGTCGATGAAGCCCGGCAGCAGCATCGCGCCCTGCAGATCGTGCGGCTGCGCGCCGCACACGCGTGGATCGGACGGCGGCAGCAGGTCGACGATGCGCTGGCCGTCCAGCAGCACGGCGAGGTCGTCGCGCCAACCGCGAGGAGTGAGTACACGAGCGTTGGTGAGGGCAGTCGTCATGACAACTCCTGATGGGTATCGATGTAGAACCGCCGCACCCGTTCACCCTGGGCGCAGGCCGCAAGATCGAAGTCGAAGGGCCCTTCGGAACGTGCACTTCCTCGCTCTTCAAAACCACGGCCATCCATGGCCGTTCTCTGTGCCCGCAAGCTTTCGCGAACTACGCTCAATGCGAACGGTATTTCGGCTCGATCAAACCGTCTCGGTGACCTTGTTGAGATGCGGCGGAACGTCGGGATTGAAGCCGCGCCGCAGCGACAATTCGCTGGCCGCGCGATAGAAGCTCTGGATAATCAGCAGCGGCGTACACAGTGCCGGCAGGCCTCCGACCACTGGCAACGTGCCCGCGCCGTGCAGACCGGGCGCGGCCACGAAGACCTGCGCGCCGCGGCCGCGGAATTCGCGCGCCACCGCCAGCGTACCATCCAGCGTGTCGTCGTCCTGCGCGAAGCACAGCACCGGGAAGTGTGGGCCGACCAGCGCCATCGGGCCGTGTTTCACCTCGGCCGCACTGAACGCTTCGGCGTGCAGGCCACAGGTTTCCTTGAACTTCAGCGCCGCCTCCAGCGCGATGCCGAGACCGAAACCGCGACCGACCACGAACAGGTTGTGTGCATCGACCAGACCTTCGCTCAACGCCGACCAGTCCGCATCCCAACCCGCCCGCAACGCATCGGGCAGCACCTGCAACGCCACGCCCAGTTCGGCATCGCCACGCCAGCGCGCACACAGGTGCAGCACCGCGGCCAATGCGGCGATGTAACTTTTGGTCGCTGCCACGCTGCGCTCCGGCCCCGCGTGCAGCGGGATCACCGTGTCGGCGAGCGCCGCCAGCGGCGAGTCCTCCACGTTCACCAGCGCCACCACGCGCGCGCCGGCAACCTTCGCCGCCTGCGCATTGCGCAACAAGTCGGGGCTCTTGCCCGACTGCGAGATCGCGATGAACAGCGCACCCTGCCACTGCTGTTCGGCCGCATAGATCGAGGTGACCGACGGCGAGGCCGATGCGGTGACGATACCCAGCTGAGTCTCGAACACGTATTTCGCGTACGCCGCGGCGTGATCGGAACTGCCGCGCGCGCAGGTGACGATGAAGCGTGGCGGCTGTGCGCGCAGCAACTGCGCCAACTCACTGACCACCGCTTCATTGGCGGCGAACTGACGTGCGACCACGTCGGCCGCCTCGTGCGCTTCGCGGTACATCAGGGTGTCGCGGGCATCCATGGGTAGCCTCAGTCGGTTTGCAATTCGGCGACAAAATCGTAGATGTCGCCGCGATACCAGGAGCACGTGAACTCGACCACACGGCCATCGTCCAGAAAACTGCGTCGCTCGATGTTCAGCCCCGCACTGCCGACGTTGACGTGCAGCAGCCGCGCCTGCTGCACATTCAGCGACACCGCGCGCAGCCGTTGCAAGGCGCGGCGCGGGCGACAGTCGAGTTTTTCCAGCGCCTCGTACAGTGAGTCCCGCACCAGCAGCGGATCGGGCAGCACGCTGGCCGGCACCACACTGCGCTCGATCGCCAGCGGCTCATCCTGGCCGTAGCGCACGCGGTGCAGCCGCACCACCAGCGAGCCGGGCGACAGATTCAGCGCCATCGATTCTTCCGGCGTCACTTCGCCGATGCCGCGTTCGAAGAATTCCGAACGTGGCGACAGGCCGCGCTCGCGCAGATCCTCGGTAAAGCTGGTCAGTCGCGACATCGGCTTGACGATGCGCTCGGCAATGAAGGTACCCGCGCCATGGCGCTGGGTCAGCAGGCCTTCCTCAACCAGCCCGGCGATCGCCTTGCGTACGGTCACCCGCGACAGTTTCAGCGCCTGCGATAGGTCGCGTTCGCTGGGCAACGCCTGGCCCGGCTCGATGTCGCGATGCTCGACGATATTGCGAATCGCCCGGCGCAGGCGCAGATACGCCAACGGCTGATGCGTGGCCGGGTCGTGGCAGATCCGGCGGTATTCGTTGGTGAGGGCGGCTTGCATGGTTGCTAACGATACCAATAGCGAACCAATAACCGCAAGCCCGTTCGCACTCAACGTAACCCGCGAAGCGGGCAAGGTCGAACTGCATGCCAATGAGCCCCTTTGACTTGAGCCTACAGCTCGCGCTTAGGGTTATCGGAATTTTAGAGGCGACCTGACTGCCACCAGCCAACCATAGTTTTCATGAATTCGTATGCATACCGGTAGTCGGTCTGGTATTTCACTGGTACGATCGTCAGCAATCCGGGTCATCGCGCCATTCGGCCGCTGCCCGCCATCCGGCATCGTGTCGAGGTAACTGCGTGACTGCTTCCTCCCAATCGGTCGAACCGTTCGACCTGGTGATCTTCGGTGGTACCGGCGATCTCGCCGTGCGCAAGCTGCTGCCTGCCCTATTCCACCGCTTCCTCGACGGCCAGATCCCGGCCAGCAGCCGGATCATCGGCATCGCCCGTGAGGCACTGGACGACCGCGGCTATCGCGCGCTGCTGCGCGAGGCATTGATCGGCATCTGCGATGCGGCGCAGCTCGACGTGTTCCTGCAGCAGGTCGGCTATCGCCCGCTCGACGCACGCAAAGACGAAGGCTGGGCGGAATTCGCCGCATTGATCGGTGAGCAACCGAAGCATGTGCGCGTGTTCTATCTGTCCACCTCGCCGGAGTTGTTCGTCGACATCTGCGCGCGACTCGGCCAGTACGGGCTCAATCAGGGCGCCTCACGCGTCGTGCTGGAAAAACCGATCGGCCGCGACCTTGCCAGCGCGAACCAGATCAACGACGCGGTCGGCAAGGTGTTCAGCGAATCGCAGACCTTCCGCATCGACCACTACCTCGGCAAGGAGACCGTGCAGAACCTGCTGGTGCTGCGCTTCGGCAATGCGCTGTTCGAGCCGCTGTGGAACGCCGGCCACATCGATCACGTGCAGATCACCGTGGCCGAAACGCTCGGCGTCGGCCATCGCGGCGCCTACTACGACCGCGCCGGCGCGTTGCGCGACATGGTGCAGAACCACATGCTGCAGCTGCTGTGCATGGTGGCGATGGAACCACCGTCGTCGCTGGCGCCCGATGCGGTGCGCGACGAGAAGCTGAAGGTGCTGCATTCGCTGAAGCCCATCGACGAGAGCAACGCATCCCAGCTCACTGTGCGCGGCCAGTACCGCGCCGGCGTGGCCGAAGGCGCCAGCGTGGCGGGTTATCCGGACGAGTTGGGCAATACCAAATCCACCACCGAAACCTTCGTGGCGCTGAAGGCGGAAATCGCCAACTGGCGCTGGGCCGGCGTGCCGTTCTACCTGCGCACCGGCAAGCGCCTGCCGAGCCGGGTGTCGGAAATCGTGGTCACCTTCAAGCCGGTGCCACATTCGATCTTCAATACCGATGCCGGCACGCTGTCGCAGAACCGGCTGGTGCTGCGGCTGCAGCCGGACGAAGGCGTGAAATTGTGGCTGACTATCAAGCACCCCGGTCCCGGCGGCCTGCGCCTGCGCCACGTGCCGCTGGACATGAGTTTCGCCGAGGCATTCGGCGTGCAGCAGCCGGATGCGTACGAGCGCCTGCTGCTGGACGTGGTGCGTGGCAACCCCACCCTGTTCATGCGCCGCGACGAAGTCGAGGCAGCATGGCGCTGGGCCGGCCCGATCCTGGCCGCCTGGTCCGCCAGCGGCGAGGCTCCGCGGCCTTACACCGCCGGCAGCTGGGGCCCGAGCGCCGCGGTGGCGCTGATCGAACGCGATGGCCGCACCTGGAACGAAGACAGTGAATAGACGGCCATCTTTACCGCCGCTTCACTCGTCCATGCCGAGGCGTGCGGCAGACTTCACCTCCCCTCGCCATGAAATGCGCGCCGGCATCCACTGAGCACCCGACGCGTCTCCATCAGCCATGACTGCCCAACTCAACGTCACCACGCACAGCTTTACCGATTGCCACGCACAGGCCGTGGCGCTGGCCGAACGCATCGCCACGCGCCTGCGCACGGCGCTGACCGAACGCGGCACGGCCGTGCTCGCCGTCTCCGGCGGCAGCACGCCGAAGGATTTTTTCGCGTGCCTGTCGCGCGAAACGCTGGACTGGGCGAACGTGCAGGTCACCCTGGTCGACGAACGCTGGGTGCCGGACAGCGATGATCGCTCCAATGCAAAACTGGTGAAGTTGCTGCTGCTGCAACACGCGGCCAGCGTCGCGCAGTTCGTGCCGCTGTATACCGGCGCGGCAACCCCGGAGGGGGGACTCGCCGTGGCCCGCGCGCGGATCGATGCACTGCCGCTGCCGTTCGATGCAGTGGTGCTGGGCATGGGCGATGACGGCCACACCGCGTCATTCTTTCCCGGCGGCGATCACCTGGCCGAAGCGCTGGATCTGGATGGCCACGCTCGCGTGCTGCCGATGCGCTCGCCTGCAGCAGGCGAGCCGCGCATCACGCTCAGCCTGCCGACCCTGCTGGAAACCCGCGCGCTGTACCTGCTGGTCACCGGCGAAAAGAAACGTGATCTGCTCGCCGACGCGCGACTCGGTCTCGGCGCGGCACAAAATTATCCGGTGCGGGCAGTGCTGACTCAGTCGCGCGTGCCGGTGGCGGTGTACTGGTGCCCTTGAGGCCAGGAAAGAGTGTCGAGGAATGAGAAATGAGTAACCGCTGGAACAAGCCATGAGCACGTTGCACCCTGTTGTCGCCGAAGTCACCGAACGCCTGCGCGAGCGCAGCCGCGAGACTCGCGCGGCCTATCTGCAGCGGATCGATGCGATCGACCGCAGCGGCCCGCAGCGCGAACACCTGTCCTGCGGCAATCTCGCGCATGGTTTCGCCGCCTGCGGCAGCGACGACAAGGCCGCCTTGCGCAGCGGTCGACGCGCCAACCTCGCCATCGTCACCGCGTACAACGACATGCTGTCGGCGCATCAGCCGTACGAGCGCTATCCCTCATTCATCCGCCAGATCGCGCGCGACGCGGGCATCACCGCGCAGGTCGCCGGCGGCGTACCGGCGATGTGCGACGGCGTCACCCAGGGCCAGCCCGGCATGCAGCTGTCGCTGTTCTCGCGCGACCTGGTGGCGATGGCCACCGCCGTCGCGCTGTCGCACGACATGTTCGACGGTGCGCTGTACCTGGGCATCTGCGACAAGATCGTGCCGGGCCTGCTGATCGGCGCGCTGAGCTTCGGTCACCTGCCCGGCGCGTTCGTGCCGAGCGGACCGATGCCCAGCGGCATTCCGAACGAGCAGAAATCGAAGGTGCGCCAGGCCTGGGCCGACGGCAAGGCGAGCAAGGCCGAGCTGCTGGAAGTCGAGGCCGCGTCATACCACACCGCCGGCACCTGCACGTTCTACGGCACGGCGAACTCCAACCAGATGCTGATGGAGATCATGGGCCTGCACCTGCCCGGCGCCAGCTTCGAGGCACCGGACACGCCGCTGCGCGACGCACTCACCGCCGAGGTAGTGCGTCGGGTCGGCTCGCTCAGCACACCGGGCGAAAGCTGCGTACCGGTCGGCCACATCATCGACGAGCGCGCGATCATCAACGGCGTGATCGGCCTGCATGCCACCGGCGGCTCCACCAACCATCTGCTGCATCTGGTGGCGATCGCGCACGCCGCCGGCATCCAGCTGCGCTGGGACGATTTCGACGCGTTGTCCGGCGTGATCCCGCTGCTGGCACGCGTCTATCCGAACGGCTACGCCGATGTGAATCAATTCCACGAAGCGGGCGGCATGGCATTTCTGATCGACCAGCTGCTCGACGCCGGCCTGCTGCATGGCGACGTGAACACCATCTTCGGCACTGGTATGGACGGCTATACGCAAACGCCCTATCTCGACGACCGTGGCGCACTGCGCTGGATGCCGGTGGCGAAGCAGAGCGGCAACCGCGGCGTGCTGCGCGGCACCAACGAACCGTTCCGCACCGATGGTGGCCTGCGCATGCTGCAAGGCAACCTCGGCCGCGCGGTGATCAAGGTGTCCTCGGTGCCGGACGATCGCCTGCTGATCGAGGCGCCGGCGATCGTGTTCCAGGATCAGGACGAACTGCCCGCCGCGTTCAAGCGTGGCGAACTGAATCGCGATTTCGTGGCGGTGGTGCGCTTCCAGGGCCCGCAGGCGAACGGCATGCCGGAGCTGCACAAGCTCACCCCGACGCTGGCGCTGCTACAGGATCGCGGCCACCGCATCGCGCTGCTCACCGACGGCCGCATGTCCGGCGCCTCCGGCCGCGTACCGGCGGCGATCCACGTCACGCCCGAAGCCGTCGCCGGCGGCAATATCGCAAAGATCCGCAACGGCGACATGATCCGCCTCGATGCGCTGAACGGACGTCTGGACGTCCTGATGGAGGCGCACGAACTGGACGCGCGCCTGCCGCATACCGCCGACCTCTCCGCCCAGCACAGCGGCATGGGCCGCGAGTTGTTCGGCCTGTTCCGGCAGGCCGCGGCCACTGCAGATCTTGGCGCCGGCGTGCTGTAAATCCACCCTCGAGCATCTTCGGAGCATGAAGTGAGCAGCATCGAACTCAAGCAGCAACAGATCGAAACCACGATGCGGCTGGCGCCGGTAATTCCGGTGGTGGTGATCGACGATGTGCGCGCCGCGGTGCCGATGGCGCGCGCCCTGGTCGCCGGCGGCACTCCGGCGATCGAGGTCACCCTGCGCACCAGTGCCGCGCTGGATGCGATCCGCGCGATCGCCGCCGAGGTGGAGGGCGCGGTGATCGGTGTCGGCACCGTACTCAGCGCACGTGATCTGAAGGCGGCGCAGCAGGCCGGTGCACGCTTCGCGGTCTCGCCCGGCGTGTCGCCGCATCTGCTCGACGCCGCCGACGACAGCGAACTACCGCTGCTGCCGGGCGCCGCCACCGCCAGCGAGGTGATGGCCATGCTCGAGCGCGGCTACCGCCACCTGAAATTCTTTCCCGCCGTGCCGGCCGGCGGCCACAAGCTGCTCGGCGCCTGGGCCAGCCCGCTGCCGCAGGTCCGCTTCTGCCCCACCGGCGGCATCAGCCTCGC
The DNA here is from genome assembly GCA_035566635.1 of Rhodanobacter sp. GTDB lineage: Bacteria > Pseudomonadota > Gammaproteobacteria > Xanthomonadales > Rhodanobacteraceae > Rhodanobacter. The sequence continues at coordinate 213,853 of DATMQY010000006.1, read as the reverse complement.
CAGCGCGCCGGATTTCCTCGCGCTACCCAACGTGATCTGCGTTGGCGGCTCGTGGCTGACGCCGACTGACAAACTCGCCACCGGCGATTGGGCCGGCATCGAGCTGCTTGCGCGCGAGGCAGCCGGATTGCGCAAACCGACCTGAACGTCCGGTTCTCGCTACCCTTGCGCGGAAACCACAGAGAGTCACAGGCGAGATGGAGCAGATAACTCGGCACGCACAATCAACCCGGCCCCATCTCCGCAGACTCGGCAACATCGCACTGGTCGGCCTGCTGCTCTTCATCGCCGTCGCTGTAGTCGTACAAGTCCTGCGCAACGACCTGGATTGGATCAACGCACCGCTCAGCCTGTACCTGCTGGATGCGTACGGACACTGGCTGCAGGCTGCATACTTCGTACTTGCCGTCGCGCTGTGCTCGCTGGGCGCGGGTTATTACCTTGCGCTGGATAGCGGACATCGCAGCGTGGCGCCGTGGCTGCTGTTTACCTGCGCCGGCATTGGCCTGTGCGTGACCGCGCTGGCACACAGCAACCTGCCGGGCCGTGCGCCTACGCTGGAAGGTTTCGTGCACGGCACCGCGGCGCAAGCAGCGTTCCTCTGCGTGAGCGTGGCGGCGCTGCTGCAATCGTGCTGGTTGCGCGCCGATCCGCGTTGGCGCCCATGTTTTCCGCTCGCCTTCGCACTGGCGATGGCGGGCTTCGCCGCGATCTGGGTGGACGCGCTATGGCATGGCATGCCGCGCGGGCTGGAACAGCGGCTGGTGATCGCGCTGATCCTGGCGTGGCTGCTGCTGGCCGCCAGCTGGTTGCGTGAGGGAGTGACGGTACGCCGCGCTTCGTAGAGCGGGCATCGCCCGCCGGCTTTTTGCCACGTGGCATCGAGGTACAAAGCGGCGGGTGATGCCCGCCGTTCGCGCACTAGGGTGTGCACCTACAAGTGTCAGACCGTTTGTTCGGCTTCCAGTCGCGCTATCACCGTCTCGGCGAAACGGCCGCAGCGCTGGCCCGCCGAGATATCAGTCGCCCTGCGGCACCCTGGTGAGCTCGACACCGTCGACCACCATTTTCCAGCTGCCCTGATCCTCGTGAGGCGGCGTGGAAACGGTGAAGGTGGTCTTGACCGGGCCGACGCCCACGACAAAGTTGTCGCCCTCGAAGGCCTGCAGCGGGCCATTGACGGACTTGCTCAGGTTGCCGTCCGATCGTTTGTACATGACGTTGCCGTCCTGCGTGATCAGCAGTGCCATCGTCGTCGACCGCCACTCGCCCGCATAGGCCGCTTTTTCCGGCGGCAACGGCTTGGCGCAACCGGCCAGCAACAGGCAGCACATCGCGAAAATCCACAGCAGCTTGTGCATGTCTTTTCCTCGAAACAAGCGATCTGTTCCACACCAGACAGCTTAGGCCAGGAAATGTTGGGCAGCAATAAATGCTTGTGTGAGCTCCGAACTGCGTTATGCGTCGAATAGGCTGTGCCAAATGTCTGCGTTGACGAACGTCGGTGTGACACAACGATCCCGTTGCGATGGCTCGCCAGGATCAGCCACCCGAAGCTCCACTCCTCACCGGCTTCACATACGTCTCGAACAGCTCGTCGATTCGCCGATATTCGTCGTGCCACGAATCCGGGTGCACGAAGCCGTGGCGCTCCATCGGGTACAACGAGATCCAGAAGTTCTGCTTGTGCAGTTCGATGAAGCGCTGGTATAGGCGGATCGAATCTTCGGCCAGCACGTTGTCGTCGATCAGACCGTGTTCGATCAGCAGCGGGTCCTGCAACTTGTCGGCGTACTCGATCGGCGAGCTGGCCGTGAACGCTTCGGGATCGAGCTGCGGGTCGTTGAGGATGTTGGCGGTGTATTCGTGGTTGTACAGGGTCCAGTCGCTGACCGGACGCAACGCGGCACCGGCGGCGAATTGACCCGGCGCGCGCAGCAACGCCATCTCGGTCATGAAGCCGCCGTAGCTGCCACCGTAGATGCCGACGCGCTGCGGATCGACGCCGTGGTTCTGCACCAGCCACGCCTTGCCGTCGAGCAGGTCGTCCAGTTCCGGGTGGCCCATCTGGCGATAGATCGCGGTGCGCCAGGCGCGGCCGTAGCCTTCGGAGGCGCGGTAATCCATGTCCAGTACCACGTAGCCCTGCTGCACCAGCAGGTTGTGGAACATCTGCTCGCGGAAGTAGTACGTGGACGACAGCGTGACGTTCTGCAGGTAACCGGCGCCATGCACGAAGATCACCGCCGGGCGCGCGGCCGGCGCATCGGTTTCACCGGCGGGACCGTAGTACTTCGCATAAATGCTGCCAGCACCGTGGCTGGACTTTACCTCGACGATCTTCGGTGCGATCCAGTCGTGTGCGGTGAACGCCGGCTTCATCGTGTTGGTCAACTCATGTGCCGCGCCTCCGCTGCTCGACTGCACCGCCAGCTGCGCGAACATGTAAGGCGCGGAATGCAGCACGGCGAGCTGCGTGCCGTCGGGCGACAGCATGAAGTCGTCCATGCCCTGATAGTTCGTGATGCGACTCAGCGCACCACCGCTGGCCGGCACGCGGTAGACGTCATAGCTGTACGGCGCGACCTGATTGGTACGCAGGTAGAACCACTTGCCATCCTCGCTAAGCAGCGGATGGCTGACCTCGAACTGACCCGAGGTGAGCGCGCTGGCGTTGCCGCCGAGCGGCTTGCGGTAGAGCTGCGAGTAGCCGCTCTGCTCGCTCAGATACCACAGCGTGCGACCGTCCCTGAGCCAGCCGAAATCGTTGAAATTCGCGTTGATCCACGCGTTGTCGGTGAGCCGCTGCTGGTTGATCAGCGCGTGCTTGCCGAAGTCGACGCTGGCGATCCAGCGGTCCTTGTTGTCGATCGCGCGCAGCTGGATCGCGAGTTGGCTGCCGTCGTCGCTCCACGTGATGCCACCGCCACCTCCGTCCTCGGTGCCGGCGACGATGCGTACCGTACGCACATCGGGCGCCTTCAGCGCCTTGGCCTGCTCGGCCTTGCCGGCCTTCTGCAGGGCGGCGACGGTGCGGGCACGGAGATCCTTCAGCGGATCGTCCTTGATGCCGGGCAGCGCATCGATCGCCAACGGATACGTCACGTGCTTGACCAAGTCGAGCAGCAGCAGCGACTGCGGCGCCGGATCGTTGTGGCCGACATACACGCGGGCCTCCTCCTGCTCGGCGTAACCGGAGTCGGTAACGTAGTGGGTGAGCTTGGGAGCCTTGCCCGCCGCCGCGTCCTTTGCGGTGGTGACCAGCAGCAACCAGTGGCCGTCCGGCGACAGCTCGGTATCCACTGGTGCGAGCTTGTCGCCGAGCCAGAACGGCAGTGGTGCGCGGCCGGGATCGGCGGCATCCAGTGCCTTGTCCTGATCGCGCTGTGCCTGCTTGTCGACCTTGATCTGGCGCAGCGTCTTGAACAGTTCCAGCTGCCGTGCGCCCAGATCGTCCGACTGCTTCGCCTGCGGATCATCGGCGAATTTCAGCACCGCCGCCGGTGCGGTAACGCCAGCGGCGAGGTCGTAGCTGTACCAGTCGTTGCCATCGCGGAATTGCAGCGCGCGACCGTCGGCGGAAAACTGCGGTGCGGATTCCGTCTGCGGGGTGCGCGTGACCTGCGCGCGGCGGCCACTGGCAAGATCGACCACGAACACATCGCCATGCAGGATGAACGCTGCGTGCCGGTGCGCGCGATCGAATACGGCCGGGCCGTCGGCCTGCGCCATCGCCGCCGGATCGAGTTTCGTACCCTGCCCACTGGTCGGATCGAGCTTGTACAGATCGCGCACCGGACTGCCATCGCGCTTCAGCGAGTAGTACAGGCTGCGCCCGTCCACGCTCCAGTACGGCGACTCCACCGCCTGCCCGATCCAGTCCGGATTCGCCATCACGGTTTCCAGATCCAGCGGGCCCGACGCGTGCACGGTGGCTGCCGCCAGCGGCAATACGATGAAGGCCGCAAGGGCGGCGGGCAGCAGTCGGCGCATGGCTTTTCCCCAGACAAAAAACCAGCATAACCGAGCGCGGCGGCATGCCGCGGCCCACCCTGCCAGAAGTCAGGCACACGCATGCGACACGATCGGCTGCAGTCGCTGCGCCGGCGCGCTACCCTGCGAGATCTGTCCTGCTCGCGGAGTCCCGCCATGCGTTTCGTTATCGTTGTTGCCGCCACGCTGTTCGCCGCCAGCACCGCCTGCGCCGCACAACTGCCGCCCACCGAACCGCAAGGACCGCCGCGCGGCGATGTGTCGCTGATCACCAGCAACGCACCGTTGCCGCCACCTACACCGCAACACGCCGACGCCAGCGTGATCCATGGCGTCGCCGTGAAAGACCCGTACCGCTGGCTGGAGAACCCGGACGATCCAGAGGTGCGGCAGTGGATCAAGGCGCAGATCGCATACACCGAAGCCAAGCTGGCCGCGATGCCGCAGGGCAAGGCGCTTACCGCGCGCGTGCAACAGCTGGCGATCACCTCGACCACACGCTCCGGCCCGATGCTTGCCGGCGGCACGCTGTTCTATATGCAGCAGACGCCGCCACAGCCACAACCCGTGCTGATCGCGCAGACGTGGCCGGACGGCGCAGCGAAGATCCTGGTCGATCCGAACGCCGATCACGGCAGTACGGCGATCACCGGCTACTGGCCGTCGCCGCGCGGGCGCTATCTCGCCTACGGCACCGCCGAAGGCGGCAGCGAACTGACCACGATCCACGTGCTCGACGTCGCCAGCGGCAAGACGCTCGGCGACACCTTGCCGTGGGCCGGCGGCGGCACCACGCCGCAGGGTGTGGCCTGGGACACGGATGAAAGCGGCTTCAGCTACGTGCGCTTCGTGCCGCCGGCGACGGGCCAGCCGGTGGTGCAGTTCAACGCCGCACTGGTGCATCACACGCTGGATCAGGCGGCGACGGCGGACACCGTGGTGTTCGGCAAGGGCTACTCAAAGGTCGCCGAATACGTACTGGTGAATGCACCAGGCACGGCGCAGGCCGCGGTACTCGCGTACGACGGCGACGGCGGCCCGGCCGAGGTGTTCCTGCGTCACGGCAACACGTTCCAGCGCGTGCTCGATCGCAGCACAAACGTGCGCACGGCCGTCTGGGTGTCTGGGCGTCTATACGCCGCGTCGTTCCAGGACGCGCCGCGCGGCAAGATCGTGGCGATCGGCACGGACGGAAAGCCCGTACCGGTGCTGGCCCAGCGCGACGGCGCGATTCAGCGCATCGCCCCGCTCGGCAACGGCTTCCTGGTGGTACGCAGCTGGGGGCCGGACTGGTGGATCGAGCAGTACGACGCCAAGGCGCAGTTCGTGCGCAAACTTCCGTTGCCGGCGCAGGGCATCGGCGTGGGCGAGATCGCTTCCGAATCCGGTCAAGACAAGGCGCTGATCAGCGTCAGCGGCTGGACCACGCCGGAACGCTGGGTGGAATACGACGGTCACAGCGGCACGCTGAAAACCTTGTTCGAGGTGAAGCCGGCCGCCGATTATTCCAAGGTGACCGTGCAGCGCATCGACGGTACCTCGAAGGACGGCACGAGGATTCCGGTCACCGTGCTGTCGATGGCAGGTGTCACTCCGAACGGCGCGCGGCCGACCATCCTCTACAGCTACGGCGGTTTCGACATCCCGATCAAGCCCGGTTTCATCGGCGCGAACCTCGCGTGGCTGGAGCACGGCGGCGTGCTCGCCTACGCGAACATCCGCGGCGGCAACGAGAACGGCCAGGTGTGGCACGCGCAGGGACAGCAGCTGCACAAGCAGAACGTGTTCGACGACTTCCACGCCGCCGCGCTGGCCTTGTTCGACACGCACTGGACCGACCGCGCGCATCTGGGCATCCTCGGCGGCAGCAACGGCGGCCTGCTGATGGGCACGCAGATCGTGCAGCATCCGGCTGATTACCGCGCGGTGGTGGCGAAGGTCGGCATCCACGACATGCTGCGCCACGAGATCGCGTTCGCGAACGGCCCGTACAACGTCAGCGAATACGGCACCATCAACGATCCGGCACAGTTCAAGGCCACCCTGGCGTATTCGCCACTGCACAACGTGCAGTCACACACCGCGTATCCGGCCGTGCTGATGACCACCGGCGCCAACGATCCACGGGTGGCGCCGTGGCAGTCGCGCAAATTCACCGCCGCGCTGCAGGACGCCACCTCATCGACGCAACCGATCATGCTGCTGACCCGCATGAACGCCGGCCACGGCATCGGCGCACCGTTCAGTCAACGCGTCGGCGATACCGCGATCGGGTTGACGTTCTTCGCGCATGAGCTGGGGTTGGACGTTACGCCGTGAACACAACGGCGGCACGCTGGCTACTCTGCGCGCCGTCGCTGCAGCATGATGGTCGCTCGCGCGGCGCGGGAGCGTCGGCGTTCTACAGGGAAGAAACCACGATGAAAATCGCCATCCTCTGCACCACTTCATTGCTGCAGGCTTGCTCGCTCTCGGCGCGAGCCGCCGACGCGCGCGAGCAGATCTCGGATAACCCGTGATTTCAAGCGTCTTGCAAGCACGCATGGTCAATCCTGTGACAATGCACCTTTGATCCATGAGAAGAGATCCGCATGCCCCTACCCGCCGTCGAACACGAAACCGCCGCTAATCCGCGTCACAGCATCATCTGGCTGCACGGCCTCGGCGCCGACGGCAACGACTTCGCGCCGATCGTGCCGGAACTGGTGGATCCCGCGTGGCCGGCGCTGCGTTTCGTGTTTCCGCACGCGCCGGTGCGGCCGGTGACGATCAACAACGGCATGTCGATGCGTGCGTGGTACGACATCTACGGCTTCGACAAGCACGCGCGACAGGACGAAGTCGGGATCCGCGCCTCGATCACCGCCACCGAAACCTTGATCGCACGCGAAAACGAACGTGGCGTGCCGAGCGAACGGATCGTACTCGCCGGTTTCTCGCAGGGCGGTGCGATCGCGCTGGCCGCGGGCCTGCGTCATGCGGAAAAACTGGCCGGCATCGTCGCGCTGTCGACCTACCTGCCGATGTACGCGACGCTTGCCGCCGAACGCAGCGCGGCGAATGCGGCCACGCCGATCTTCTGGGGCCACGGCACTGCCGATCCGGTGGTCGTCTTGCAGCGCGGCATCGACTCGCGCGACCTGCTGCAGTCGCTGGGCTATCCGCTGGACTGGCATACCTACCCGATGGGCCACTCGGTCTGCGCCGAAGAGATCGACGCGTTGCGCGCATGGCTGGGCCAGCGGCTGGGCTGAGCGTCACGCGGCGGCGGCCGCATCGGATTTCAGATTCGCTGCAAAAGACCGGCCCGGCAGCAATATCGTGCGGCATACTTGCCCGCATGCACGTACCCACGCCAGCACGCGCCCGCACCGAACAAAGCCCGCTGCCGGATTTCTGCCAGCTGCCGGCGTTGTTCGCGCTGTTCATCGTCGGTGCGCTGACGGTGACAGTGATGTGGCTGGCGCGCGACCACCAGCGCGACTGGTCCGCCTATAGCGTCGGTATGCTGTTCGTCAGCTGGCTGGCGCTGGTGATCGCGGTGGCGCTGTGCAAGCTGCGGTCCCTGCTGCAACGGTTGCCCGGGCATGCGCCGTATATCGGCGTGTGGCTGCTAATCGTGCTGATCGTGCTGGTCGCCAGTGCGGTAGCGCGCTGGCTCGACGGCGCGCTGCAGATGCACCTGATCGCAAGCAGCATGGGCATGTTCGTGCGTGACAACGTGCTGATCGCCGCCCTGCTCGGCGCGGCAATGCTGCGCTACTTTTACGTGCTTGCACAGTGGCAGGCACGGCTGGCCGCGGTGACGCGGGCACAGGTCGAGGCGTTGCAGGCACGCATCCGCCCGCACTTCCTGTTCAACAGCATGAACACCGTGGCCGCGCTGATCCGGGTGGATCCGGCCGCCGCCGAGCGCACGGTGGAGGATCTATCCGAACTGTTCCGCGCCGCACTGGGGCAGCACGACACCGACGACGGCACGCTGGGCGACGAACTGGCTCTGATCGAGCGTTACCTCGCGATCGAGCAGCTGCGCCTCGGCGCACGCCTGCACGTGCAACGCGAACTGGACGACCTACCGCCCGATTTTCCGTTGCCGCGCCTGCTGCTGCAGCCGCTGGTAGAGAACGCGGTGCGCCACGGCATCCAGCCGCTGCGCGAAGGCGGCGAGGTGATCCTGCGCGGCCAGCGTGACGGCGCCGGCATCCGCTTCGAGATCAGCAACCCGCTGCCGACCACGCCGCCCGCCCCCGGCAACGGTCACGGCCTGGACAGCGTGCGGCGGCGCATCGCCTATCGCTACGGCCCGCTGGCGAAAGTGCAGGCCGGCCCGCAGGGCGAGCGCTTCGTGGTGCTGCTGCAACTGCCAGGAGCCTCCACGTGATACGTGCACTGATCGTCGATGACGAACCGCTGGCGCGTGCGCGCCTCGCCGCGTTGCTCGGCGAATGCGACGGCGTGGAAATCGTCGGCAACGTCGGCGACGGCGAAGCCGCGCTCGGCGCACTCGGCGAACTGCAGCCGGATGTGCTGCTGCTCGACATCAACATGCCCGGCCTCAGCGGCACCGCCGTGGCGCAACGACTGGCCGGCCGCACGCGACCGCAGGTGATCTTCTGCACCGCCTACGAAGCGCACGCACTGAAGGCGTTCGAGTTGGGCGCCGTCGACTACCTGCTCAAACCGGTACGACTCGAACGCCTGCGCGATGCACTCCAACGCGCACAACGCCGGCTCGCCGACGCACCACGCGAACCGACCGCCTACCTGCACGGCCGCCTGCGCGGCGAACAGGTGCGCATCGCGCTTGCCGAAGTCATCTGCCTGCTCGCCGACGAGAAGTACGTAGTCGTGCAACACCGCCGCGGCGAACTGCTGATCGAGGAATCCCTGCGCCAGCTGGAAGAAGCCTACCCCGATCAACTGATCCGCCTGCACCGCAACTGCCTGGTACCGCCGCTGCGCCTGCTAGGCGTGAAGACACTCGCCGACGGGCGCGTGCTGGCGCGCCTCGACGGCACCGATCTCAGCCCCGAGATCAGTCGCCGCAATCTGCCAGCGGTGCGGAAGCTGCTGCGACTTGGCTGAACGCACTCAACCGCCAAATCCAGCAAATAACCCGAACCGGCGACGTTTATCACCTCGGATTATGGGAGATATAACTTAGTGCCTCGATTCGCGTGATATGCAACGGTGCAATATGGCGGCAGCTACACACCTCACCATCACCCAATGCCTTGACCCGATGCAGATTTCACTCGCTTGACGGCGCGCGTTCGAATCCTGAACATCCATTGCTATTCCCCGGATCCGGGGTCTATAAGCGTTAGGCCATGCCGAGGACGGTCATGTCAAAACTTATGAAGGTTGTTGCTTGGTTTAGTCTCCTCAACGGGGCATTGACCCTACTGACGCCCGCCTTGATCTATGCACTACGCCATCAACTCGCGCCCATCGCAGCGCTAGCCATCTGTTCGGTGCTCGGCATCGGCGGCTTACTTGGTGGCTACTATGGGTTAAAAGCCAAGGCTTGGGCATTCTGGATATTAGCGTGTCTGTACTTTATTCAGGTCGCCGAATACTTCTCGCCAACGGCGTTTATCACTTTCATGGGCCCCTTGGCGATCAAGATCGGCTGGGGTTGGTATTCCCCTCCAAGCCGTTTCAATATCAACCTGCTCGCCATCGCTTTTACCGTGCTCTCTTTCGTGTCCGCACTGGGCCTAACGTCCCGTTCAAGCGGACGCCCGAAACCGCGCGCCGCTTAACTCCAGCGTTAGCCGAGCATGCATACCTCACAGCTCATCTTTAAGATTATTGGTGTTATTCACGGGCTCGTCGGCGCTGTTTTACTCGTCATGGCACTCGACAATGACTTCCAAAAATTCTGCTTCTACAGGGGCAAAGATGCCTTCCAAGGCGGCCTGCACAGAAATCTCGCGCTCTTCGGTAGCTCGCTGTTGATTGTCTGCGGTGCTCTTACCTTCTTCAAACCAACCTTCGCCGTAATCGCGGCTTGGCTATCCTTCCTTATTTATCTTCTACCCTCGCTTGCCGACCTCATGGCAGGGTGTCGCTTTGACAAATTTTGCAGGGAGTGCGCCGCATCCTTTAGCATTCGCGCCTTCACCGCAGCAGCGCTTACCGCAGCTCTGCAGCGCGGGCAATATGGCTAACAACTCGTTCAGGGCGGACGGCTACGCCGCCGCTTAACTCCAGCGTTAGCCTTCTTCGATGGCGCGAGCTACAGATCGCGACATCGACCCCAATTTCTACGATTTACTGATCGAGACTCCTCCGTCAACCAGCAAAGCGCTCCCCGTTGTAAACGAGGATGCATCGGAAGCAAGGTATAGCACTGACTTTGCAATCTCCTCGGGCGCGGCTATGCGCTTCAGCGCATGAAGCCCCTTCACATGGGCAAGCTCCTCTGGTGTGCTTGCCACGATTCGTCCCATTGGGGTGTCCGTGCCGCCTGGCAGGATTGCGTTCACTCGCACGCCATTTGCGCCGAACTCAACTGCAAGTGCTTGTGTGAGTCCAATCAAGCCTGACTTACTTGCCGCATAAGCAGCCATTCCTGGGAACCCAACTGTGTACCCGACAAACGTAGACGTAAAAATAATCGAACCACCATTACGCTCAAGCATTGCAGGTATCTGATACTTGGCAGCTAAAAACGCACTGGTCAAATTGGTTGCAACTGTCTCCATCCATCCTGCCAGCGTGATTGATGGGGTTGCACCCATTGAGCCGAGAGTGCCGGCGTTGTTAAATGCGATGTCCAGTCCGCCAAATTTCGAAACAGCCAAACTGACCAAATCTTTGGCGAAGCCTTCGTTTTGCACATCACCTGCAAGCGCGACAGACTCGCCGCCGAACATCGTGATTTCTGAAACCAACTCGTTCAGTTCTGCTTTGCGTCTTGCCGCAACGACAACTCGTGCTCCTTCGCGAGCAAATATTTTTGCGGTTGCGTTGCCAATGCCTGAACTAGCGCCTGTAACTATTGCCACCTTCCCAGTCAAAAGTGCCATCTTTCTCTTCTGTGGCTTGAGGAGCCGCAATCTTCGTGTTTTGGCTCCAGCTTGGCTCTCCGTTTCTTGCTATTCACTTTTTTATGCACACTCGGGTATCGGCAAAGGTTTTCAGGCTAGGTCCGAGCACCCTACCTTGCCTTCGCGTCACAGGCATACTCTGCGTTCAACTGGGACGTCAATGCTCCGCATTGCTGCCCGTTAACTTTGGCGTTTGACCGCATGCGCAATCCTTCCCTTTTTCGAGCGACGCGAATTGTCTTCGCCGTTCTCGCACTCTACGTAGCTGTCGCGGCCATCGCTTTGTCGACCAGGAGAATGTGGTCTAACTATTCCGCAAGAAACTTCCCGTCAACGCCGCGCATGATGCCGCTACCGTCCGTACGGTCATCACGCCATTCAATGCGGATGGCCAAACGTTGCAGACGAATGGGCAAAGAGACGCGCGCCGCTCGACTCGCCTATAGCAGCCGCCATACGACTTTACGGGCAAGGATTGCCCGCTGCTCTACCCGAGCCCCTGTGCGGCGATGAGGTGGGGACGACAGGCCGCGCAGCGGGAGCCGACAGGGGTGTCGTTTTCTCTTGGTTACTTCTCTTTTGGACAAGCAAAAGAGAAGTAACTCGCCTTCCGAAGGAGGGTGAAAGCTCTGCTCGTTCAAAACGCGATTCCGGTCTTCGCCGGAATGACGCCGCTAGGAGTTTCCGAGGTTCCCGGAAATCGCTCCACAAAAGCCAAAGCGCAGCGTCGCCCTACTCCTTCTTGATCGCATGCCCGCCGAATTCATTGCGCATCGAGGACAGCAGCTTGTCGGCAAACGAATCGTCGTCGCGCGAGCGGAAGCGTTCCATCAGCGACAAGGTGATCACCGGCGCGGATACGTTGAGCTCGAGTGCGGCATCGACAGTCCAGCGGCCTTCGCCGGAATCGACGACGTACGGCGCGATGCCGTCCATGTTCGGGTTCTTGCTGAGTGCGTCGGTGGTGAGGTCGAGCAGCCATGAGCGCACCACGCTGCCGTAGCGCCAGATCTCGCCGACCTGGTGCAAGTCGAGGCCGAAATCCTGCTTGTGCTTGAGGATCGAGAAGCCCTCGGCATAGGACTGCATCATGCCGTACTCGATGCCGTTGTGGACCATCTTGGTGTAGTGGCCGGAACCGACCGGACCGACGCGGCCCCAACCCTGGTCCTTGCCCGGCGCCAGCGTCTCGAAGATCGGCCGCAGTGCCTCGACGGCTTTCTCGTCACCGCCGATCATCATGCTGTAGCCCTCTTTCAAACCCCACACACCTCCGCTGGTACCGCAGTCGACGTAGTTGAGTTTCTTGTCGGCATAGGCGGCGGCGCGACGGAGCGTATCCTTGTAATTGGAGTTGCCACCGTCGATCACGGTATCGCCCGGCGCGAGCGCGGACAGCAGCGCGTCGACGGTGTCGTCAGTGATCTTGCCCGACGGCACCATCAGCCACAGCACCCGCGGCGCGGGCAGCGCCTTGACCAGCGCCTGCAGCGAATCAGCCGACGATCCTCCCTGCGCTTCCAGCGCCTTGCGGGCGTCCGCGCTCGGATCGAAGCCGGTCACCTTGTGGCCACCTTGCAGCAGACGTTCCGCCATGTTGGCGCCCATCTTGCCGAGACCGATCATGCCAAGTTCCATTGCGTGTCCTTAGGTTGAAGTGACGAAATAACAAGGCGGTCATCCTACGCGGACCGCCGATAAATCGGCGTGAGCGCAGCAAGCCTGCCTGAGCATGACGATCAGCGTGTCAGCCAGCGCTGCAACCTTGCGCGGAGCCGCCCCGTGATACGTGTCCGGGTATAGGCCTTGGCGGCTTCACGGATCGCCTCGGCCTGGGTGGGATAGGCGTGGATGACCCTCGCCAGCGTGCGCAGGCCAATGCCGGCGACCATGGCCAGGGTGATCTCGTTGATCATCTCACCGGCATGGCGGGCCACGATGGTGGCGCCGAGAATAGTGTCGGTCCCATCCCGGATATGGATTTTCACGAAACCGATCTCCTCGCTATCGGTCACGGCGCGATCGATCTGGTGCATCGGCACGGTAAAGGTCTTGACCGGAATGCCTTTGCGGTTGGCCTCGCGCACGTACATGCCGACATGGGAGATTTCCGGGTCGGTATAGGTACACCACGGGATGACCAGCTTGCTGAGGCGCTTGCGGCCCCGCATCAATGCGTTATGCACCACGATGCGCGCCGAGGCGGCTGCGGTATCGGTGTACTGCTCTTCGAGACAGACATCGCCGGCGGCATAGATGCGCGGATTGCTGGTACACAGGAAGTCGTCGACCGTGATGCCGGCGGCGGCATCGTATTCGACACCCGCAGCTTCCAAATCCAGTCCCTGCACGTTCGGTGCGCGACCCACGCCCGTAAGAATCGCGTCGACTTCGATGGTGCTGCGGTAATCGGCGCTGATCAGATCGACCAACTTGCGGCCATTTTCCACGCGCACGGCAGCGACCTGTGTATTGAGCCGCACCTCGAGGCCATCACGCGCAAAGGCATCGGAAAGGATCTGCGCAGCATCGCGTTCCTCCCTCTCGAGAAACAGCGGCTTGTCCTGCACGATGGTGACGTTCGCGCCAAGATGCCGAAACGCCTGGGCCAGTTCGCAGCCGACAGGGCCGCCGCCGATCACCAGCAGGCGCTTCGGCAGTTCGGTCAGGTTGAAGACATTGGCATTCGTCAGGAAGCCGGCTTCCCGCAGTCCCGGTATGGTGGGTATGTGTGGGCGCGTGCCGGTGGCGATCATCGCCTTGGCGAAACGCAGCTTCTTTTCGTTCACCATCAGCGTGTCGGGCCCGGCAAAATGCACGTTGCCGAAGAACATGTCGACGCCGAGCGCGGCCAGCCGCCGCACTGATGAACCACCGCTGAGATGGCTGCGGATGCGCCGCACACGTTCCATCGCCGCCGCAAAGTCGACTTCGATGTTGTCGGGGACCTTCGCGCCATAGCGGGCCGCATCGCGCATTTCGGCATACAGCCGCGAGGTGCGGATCAGTGCCTTGGAGGGCACGCAGCCAGTGTTGAGGCAGGTGCCGCCGATCAGGTGACGTTCGATCATCGCCACCTTGACGCCCATGGCGATGGCCAGTTCCGCAGCGGCCACGCCGGCTGAACCCGCGCCGACAATGATCAACGCGTAGCAGTCCGCCGGCTCCGGATTGACCCATGTCTGCGGATGCACGTCGGCGAGCCGCTTGTCTTCGTAGATGTCCTTCGGAGTGGTGACCGATGCATCAAAAGGTGACATCAGCGCGCTCCCTCTGGATGGCCTTGCCGCAACCAGCCGCCCTCGAATCCGGCGCGCTGCAGGCCGTCGCTGATATAGCGGCAGCCCTGCATCAATTGCCAGATGAACTGGCTGCGATGGTTCTCAATCATCATGAACACGATGCCCTGATCGAGCCCATAGTGGCCCGCAGATATCCACGGCTTCTCGTCGCTGGCACTTACGGTCAGGTTGAAACCGCTGGACAGCCGACCGTCGGTCAGCATCTGCGGATAGCGCATCAATATGTTGCGCATGGCTTCAAGGACCAGCTCCGGTGCAAAGGGCAGCGATGCGAGCACGGCCGATGGCGACAGGGTGCCGTCATCCGGGCCATACGGTACGCCGCGCGCTGCGTAGCCGAACAGGCGCCGTTGCTCATTGAACACGTCAGGCTGCTCGTCGGTGGGACCGTCGCCGGCGGAAAGTCCCCAGCAGTTTTCGCCATAGCCCGCGAATTCATGCGGGTTGAGCTGGGCATATCTGCGCTGGATGAGAACGGCGTTGCGGCTGTTCTCGAAATAATCGAAATCTTTCTCGCGCATGAAACTGTCGCGGATGCCACGCAGATCGATCCATGCATGCGAGAACTGATGCACGAACAGCGGACCGGCATACAGGTAATCGTGGCCGTACAGGTTTTCCCACTGATAGGTGGCCGTCCACGCGATGTAGCAATCGCCTTTGATGGGGTGGGTCGGCGACCCCAGCGCCAGCGTGTAGAGGACGATCGCCTCACTGTAGCCCTCCCAGCCGTAGTGCAGGAATCCGCTCTCGGGCTTCCAGCCTTGCTTGATGGTATCTCCGTCATCCTGCGCCCATTGCCAGTCGATGCGCAGATAAAGGAAATCGGCCAATTCGCGCAGCTCGGCTTCATCGGGTGTGTCGGCAGTGAAATACATGCCGGCGGTGAGCACCCCGGCAATCAGCAGCGCGGTATCGATCATCGACAGCTCCGACTGCCAGACGCGCGCACCGGTGTGGATGTCGAGGAAGTGGTAGTAGAAGCCCTTGAAGCCGGTCGCCGTAGGGCTACCGCTCTGATCGCTGTCGCGGAAGAAACGCAGTGCCGCAAGACTGCGCTGGACGGCATCGGCACGATCCATCCAGCCGCGCTCCACCGCCGCCGGATAAGACGACAGCGCAAAGCCGACCACGGCGATGCTGACGGGCGAGTTATCGCGCGAGGTATCGGCCACTAGGCCGTTGCGCGGATTCATGTTCTGCACGAAGTAATCGAAGGCGGCGCACTGCAGCCGGTCGAGCAGGGCCTCGTCCGTGAGGGTGGAGAGCTGGGTCATCGGGGATTCCACGTCTGGTCGAGCTAGTCCTGCGCCTTGTGCGTCAATCCAGGGCGCTGGCTGTGCCCCGCGCGCATCGATCATTCATCACCTCATCCTACTCTGCAACAGGGTTAAGCAAAGGTCGACGCCACCATCTTGACGCCACGGATGCCGAACCTGGTGCATGCTGCCGCTTTACAGCTACGGACAGGACGGCCCATGCCACCCCCTTCTTCGCGCACCATCGACCCGCGCCAGCATGGCTTGCTCTCGAACGGTCATTACAGCGTGATGTTGAGTAGCAGCGGCTCCGGCTACAGCCAATGGCATGACCTCGCGGTGACACGCTGGCGCGAAGATCCCACTCGCGATCCCTGGGGCAGTTATCTGCTGCTGCGTGACGAGGACAGCGGTGCGGTGTGGTCGACCAGCCAACAGCCGCATGGCCTGCGCATGCCGGATGACGCGGTGACGTTCGGCGCCGGACGCGCCAGTTTCAGTCGCCGTCACCACAGTTTGCACAGCACGCTGGACGTGACGGTAGCCTGCGATGCCGACATCGAACTGCGCCGGCTCACCCTGAGCAATCACGGCGATCGCACGCGCACGTTCTCGATCACCTCGTATGCCGAACTGGTGATCGGCCCGATCGGTGCCGACAACGCGCACCCGGCGTTCTCCAAGATGTTCGTGCAGACCGAGTGGGACGCAACGCATGGCGTGCTGCTGGCCACCCGTCGCCGGCGCGACCCCAGCGAGGCCGAAGTGTGGGCCGTACAGGCGCTGCAGGTGCTCGGGCAACCCGCCGACGCCACACCCGAGTACGAAACCGATCGCGCGCGCTTTCTCGGCCGCACGCGCACGCTGCACCACGCGCAGGCGATGCAGCCGGGTGCCTGCTTGTCGAACACCAGCGGCTGCGTGCTCGATCCGGTCTTCAGCCAGCGCCGACGCATCACGCTCGCACCCAACAGCAACGTGACCTTGCTGTTGTGGACGCAGCTGGCCAATTCGCGTGAGGGTGCGCTGGCGTTGACCGAAAAATTGGGCAACCCAAACGCAGCCGAGTTGCTGTTCGGTGGTGCGACAGAACGTGCCGAAGCCGAACTCCAGCGACTCGGCATCGACGGTGCGCAGCTTGCACGTTTTGCGCACTGGATGAATGCCCTGCTAAACAGCGATCCGGCCCAGCGTGCAGCACCGGATGCGCTGGTGCGCGGCCGCGGGGGCCCGCCCACGCTGTGGGCCGCCGGCATTTCCGGCGATCGCCCGATCGTGTTGTTCCGACTCGGCGACAGTGCCGAGTTGCCACGTGTGCAGGAGCTGCTGCTCGCGCAGAACTACTGGCGTAGCCTGCGGCTGGCTGTCGATGTGGTACTGCTGAATACCGCTGGCGGTGCCGATGGCGACGCACTGCACAGCGTGCTGGCGTCGCTGGTGAGCACGCAGCAGGCGCTACTGAAAACCGAGGATCAACTGCCCAAGGCCGAGCTGTTCGCGCTGCGCGAAAGCGCGATCAGCGACGACTTGCGCAACGGTCTGCTGACCGTCGCGCGGGTGGTACTGGACGCTACCAAACCTTCGTCCACCGCTGTCGAACCGGCGTCAACCCTCGCCACCCCGGCGGTCATCCGCGCGAGTACGCCGGCGTCCGCGGTAGCGCCGTCGAGCACCGGCACACTGGAGTTCGCCAACGACATCGGCGGATTCACCGAGGCCGGTCGCGCCTATCGCATCGAACTCGACGACAACCACCGCACGCCCGCGCCATGGGTGAACGTAATCGCGAATCCTACGTTCGGCTTTCTGGTCACGGCCGAGGGTGGCGGTTACGCGTGGTCGTTGAACAGCCAGCAAAACGCACTGACGCCATGGCCTAACGATCCGGTCAGCGATAGCCCGCACGACGTGCTGTACCTGCGCGACGAGGACACCGGCGTGCTGTGGAGCGCCACCGCGCTGCCGATCCGCGTGGCCGGCGCCAAGTACACGACCACCCACGGCAAAGGCTGGACGCGCTTCGACAACGATGCCCACGGCATCGCATTGGAGCTGACCCAGTGCGTGCCGACGATTGATCCCATCAAGCTGTCGCGACTGCGCCTATGCAACCGCTCGACGCGCACGCGCCGGCTGTCGATCACCGGCTACGTCGAATGGGCGCTGGGCGCGAACGGCAGCACGCCGGCGCCATACGTGATCACCGCGCGCGACGAAGTCAGCGGCGCGCTGTTTGCGCGCAATCCATGGCGGCCCGATTTCGGCGATCGCGTGGCGTTCGTCGATCTGGCTGGATCGGCGCACTCGATGACCGGCGATCGTGGCGAATTTCTGGGCCCGCTCGGCACCGTCGAGCGGCCGCTCGCCCTGCGCGACAGCACCCCGCTGTCCGGCCGGCTCGGTGCCGGGCTGGATCCGTGCGGCGCGTTGCAGGCGCGGATCGAACTGCCGCCGAACACACAGATCGACATCGTCTACCTACTCGGCGACGCCATATCCGATAGTGAAGCGCAGGCTCTGATCGGGAAATACCGTGCGATCGATATCGATCACGTGCTTGCCGAGATCGGCGCGCAATGGAATGGCGTACTCGACACCGTACAGGTGCGCACGCCGGATCGTGCGATGGACATCCTGCTCAACGACTGGCTGCTGTACCAGGTGACCGCTTGCCGTTTGTGGGCGCGCACCGCGTACTACCAGGCCAGCGGCGCGTACGGCTTCCGCGACCAGCTGCAGGACGTGATGGCGCTGTGCGTGAGCCGCCCCGACCTCGCCCGCGAACATCTGCTGCGTGCCGCGGGCCGCCAGTTTGCCGAAGGCGACGTGCAGCACTGGTGGCTGCCACCGGGTGGCCAGGGCATCCGCACGAAGATCAGCGACGACCGCAACTGGCTGGTCTACGTGGCCATGCACTATGTACGCGTGAGCGGCGATGTCGCGGTGCTCGACGAGGTGCTGCCGTTTCTCGGCGGCCAGCCGATTCCCGACGGCGCCACCGATGCGTTCTTCCAGCCATCCGTTTCGGATCAACAGGTCTCCGTGTACGAACACTGCGCGCGCGCGCTCGACGCCAGCCTCACCCGCGGCGCGCATGGCCTGCCGCTGATCGGCACCGGCGACTGGAACGACGGCATGAACGCCGTCGGCGCGCAGGGCCGCGGCGAAAGCAGTTGGCTCGGCTGGTTTTTGCTCAGCACGATCGGCGCATTCGCGCCGCATGCGGAGCAACGCGGTGACACCGAACGCGCGCAGCGCTGGCGCGCGCATGCCGACGGTCTGCGCAAGGCACTGGAACAGGCCTGGGACGGCCAGTGGTATCGCCGCGGCTACTACGACGACGGCGCGCCGCTGGGTTCGCACGAAAGCGACGAGTGCCGCATCGACACCATTGCGCAATCGTGGAGCGTGATGGCCGGCGTGACGGACGCGCAGCACTCGATGCAGGCGATGGACTCGGTCGATCGCCTGTTGATCGATCATCAGAATCAGATCGCCCGCCTGTTCACACCGCCGTTCAACCACAGCCAGGAAAACCCCGGCTACATCAAGGGCTATCCGCCCGGCGTGCGCGAGAACGGCGGCCAGTACACGCACGGCGCGACGTGGTCGATCTTCGCATGGGCCGGACTAGGCGACGGCGAGCGCGCCGCGGCACTGTTCGACATGCTCAATCCGATCCGCCACAGCGACCGCGCCGACGCTGTCGAGCGCTACATGGTCGAACCCTACGTCGCCTGCGCGGACGTCTATTCGGTCGCGCCGCACATCGGCCGCGGCGGCTGGACCTGGTATACCGGCTCCGCTGCGTGGCTGTACCGCGCCGGCCTGGAAGCGGTACTCGGCTTCCAGCTGCAGGGCGACCGGCTGCGCATCGATCCGTGCATTCCCAAAGGCTGGCCCGGCTTCCAGCTCAGCTATCAGCATCGCGGCAAGCAGCACGTCACACGCTACGAGATCGGCGTGGAGAATCCGGGCAAGGTATGCCGCGGCGTGGCGAGTATTGAATTGGACAGCCAGACAATGACTGCGGATGCTGCCATGCCGCTGGTGGATGATGGGCAGACCCATCGCCTGCGCGTCGTGCTTGGGTAACGCTCAGCCTGCTCCTCACCCTGGACCTCTCCCGACAAAGAGAGGGAGAAAACTAGCGCCGCCGCGTACGCGAGGCGCCCAGCTTGCGGGTGAGCGTGTTACGGCCCACACCGAGCGCACTGGCCGCGTTCTGCCGATGACCTTCGCTGGCCTGCAGCGCTGCCTGCAACAAGGTCTGATCGAGTGCTTCGCGCGCACGCGCGTGGATATCCACCTCGCCTTTGGCCAGCGCATCGACTACCCATTCGCGCAACGCATCCGTCCACTCACCACCGCTTGGCGCACTCGCGCCACCGCCCAGATCGGCCGGTAGGATCTCGCTTCCCGGTGCGATCACCGCCAGCCGTCGGCACAGGTTTTCCAGCTCACGCACGTTGCCCGGGTAGTCGCGCTGTGCGACCAGTTTCAACGCCGCACGCGAGAAACGCTTCGGCGGCAGTTTCAGTTCCTGCGCGGTGGCGGCGAGGAAGTGTTGTGCCAATAATGGGATGTCGCTGCGCCGAGTGCGTAGCGGCGGCAGTTCGATGCGCACCACGTCGAGCCGGTGCATCAGGTCGGCGCGGAACTGGCCCGCCGCCACGCGCACGGCGAGATCCTGATGAGTGGCGGCGACGATACGCACGTTGCCGCGGATCAGTTCGCGCCCGCCGACGCGATAGAACTCGCCGCCGGCCAGCACGCGCAGCAGCCGCGTCTGCAGAGCCAGCGGCATGTCGCCGATCTCGTCGAGAAACAGCGTGCCGCCTTCGGCCTGCTCGAAGCGGCCGGCGACGCGACGCGTCGCACCGGTGAAAGCACCGGCCTCGTGGCCGAACAGTTCGCTCTCCAGCAATTCCGACGGAATCGCCGCGGTGTTCAGCGCCACGAACGGTTTTCCGCGGCGCGCACTTTCCTCGTGCAGTGCGCGCGCAACCAGTTCCTTGCCGGTGCCGGTTTCGCCGGTGATCAGCACATTGAGATCGCTGGCGGCGACGCGGCCGATCAGGCGAAACACCTCGCGCATCGGCGCACTTTCGCCGAGCAGCGCATGGTTCGGCGCAACGACGTTGCTGCCGGTCACGGCCGGTGCGGCGGCACTGGCCAGCGCACGCTGCACGGACGCCACTGCGTGATCGAGATCGAACGGCTTGGCCAGATAATCCACCGCGCCGGCACGATACGCCGCCGCGGTGGTGGCCACGTCGGTGTACGCACTCATCACGATTACCGGGCCGATCGCCTGCGCCTGCAATTCGCCGAGCAGGCTCAGGCCATCCTCGCCCGGCATGCGCACGTCGGTGAGCAGCAGCGCGGGACGTGTCTTCTGCAATGCCGCACGCACGCTCGCCACCTCGCCGAACTCGCGCACGCTCAGCCCGGCATCGCGCAATGCCTCGGCCAGCACGAAGCGCACGCCGCGGTCATCGTCGACGATCCAGATTTCTTCAGTCATGTGCTCTCTCCAGCGGCAGGTACAGCGAAAACACCGTCTCGCCCGGCCGGCTCGTGCAGCGCAGCTCGCCGCCATGCTCGTGCGCGATCTCACGCGACAGCGCCAGGCCGAGGCCGGTGCCGTCGGCGCGACCGGACACCAACGGCTGGAACAACGTGTCCCGCAATGACACCGGTATACCCACACCGTCGTCGATCACGTCCACCCGCAGTGCCATGCGAAGCACTCGTTCGCCCAGACGCAGGCCGTGCTCGACCCGCGTACGCAAGGTGAGCGTGTGCGCGCCGGCTTCCAGTGCATTGCGCGCGAGATTGAGCAGCACCTGCTGCAGACGATCCGCATCGCCGAGCAGATCCGGCACGCTGGGGTCGTAGTCATGCCGCAGTTGCGGCGGCGCCGGCTCGGCCTGCAGCAGATCGCCGAGCCGCTCCAGCAGTTGATGGATATTCACCGGGCCAAGCCGCGGCGCACCGTCGTGATGCAGCAAGCGGTTGGCCAGCGCACCGAGCCGATCCGCCTCGTCGATGATCAATCCCGCCAGTGATCGCAGATCCTCGTTGTCGACCCGCCGCTGCAGCAGCTGCGCTGCGCCGCGCAGACCGGCCAGCGGGTTCTTCACCTCATGCGCGAAGCCACGCAGGGTGGCCGACAACGGCGAGCTGTTCGCCAGCGGTTCGACCAGCGCATGCACTTCCAGCAACAGTCCGTCCTCGAACGGCTGCAGCGCGATGTCCGCCGTGATTTCGCGACCACTGACGGCCACCAGCGGAATCCCGCGCCATTGCAGCGAGTGCTGTTCCGTCAGTATCCGCGCGGCCTGTGCTCGGATCTCCGGATCGCCCAGCAACACGTCCAGCGGTTGCCCGACCGCGCTGCGCGGGCCAAGCTCCAGCCATTCGGCCAACGCCGGATTGATCCATTGCAGCCGCAGCCCGGCATCGACCAGAGCCAGCCCGGTCGCCATCTGCTCCATCCACCCGCGCTCGCCGCCCTCGTTCATTGCACCATGATGGGCAATGCGTCGATTTGGTGCAAATCGTGAGCGCGTACTCCACTGCACAGGCAATAGTAGTGTCGTGCGAGATACCAAAGTTTGGGCACTTTGTTCGAACTTTGGCCCCTGAAGCGCCCTCGTTGATTCGTCCAACGAGATGCCTAACGTTTGAGTTCAGCGGCCGCCGAAGGCGGTTGCTGGAACGAAGGGGTGGGCGTCACGTTGCCCCATGCCGCACACGCTTGACTGTATTGCTAGGCTGATCGCCACCAGCGCAATGGTTTTGACTTTTCATCTCTGCACAAAACACCCTTTGCCTCAAGATCAAGCTGTACCGCCTTTTGCCACCAACCCACCTTCTCTCCATTTGGCCATAAATCCTGCGGCAGCATTGGTAGCATTTTTTCACGCATTTCAACGGCAGATAGGCCAGGGGATTTCGTGGGTGTAATGCGCAGCAACACGTTTTTCAACGCTTCGTACTTGGTAGCATCTACCAGCCTGGTACGACCTGGGCTAACTACATTTTCTATCGCAATTTTTGTCGCCTTTGTCATTGGATTCTCCTGCTAACGTTTGCTAAGCCGCACACGTGGACACATTCACTAATGGGAAAGGCCGGGCGCCACGCCACGGTTCATCGACGAAGTAGCATCGGAACCCAAACAGCGATGAGCTTGGCGAAAAAATTAAGAGAATGACCCGCATGATTTGGAACGTCGCCCGGAAGATCGACGCCGCTTCGTTTGGACTTCGTGCAAACGCGCATTTCCAAGGGCGGTACGTCGCCTTTGAATCGGCTGCGGTACAACGCTAGCCAATGACCTTTTTCGAAGTTGAGGTACATAGCAGAATTGCAGCAAGTGGTGACGAGCCTGCTGGTCGGCGAACTCGCTTTTATCTTGTAAGGACGCAGGAATTGCTCAACGCTTCCACTGCTTACGCGATCCCGGCGATAGAGTAGGAAGGGCGTCCCACCGTCGGAATCTAGAACCGGAGCGGCGCCAAGCAGCGCTTCGATTTGATGCCCGCCAACCTGGCAATCGTTGCAATAGCAAGCCGTGTGCATGATAGGTGGGCCAAATACCTCGATTTTGACTTTGCCGCACGAACACTCCGCCGTTAAATAGCCACTCGGCAATTTAGACATCATCTTCCCTCAGTGTTGGTAGTGACAACGGAGAGCCACAGTCGGCCTTCAAAGACACGACGAACAAGGGCGAGCCAAATCGACACACATGCGGACGAAAAAGTCCTGAGCGCGCCATTTGGCTATTCGCAGCCCAAGAATCGATGCTCAACTCGCCAAGGTGCTCTTGTTGTGACGCCCAACGCTGGAGTTAAGCGGCGGCGAAGCCGTCCGCTTGAGGCCACCCTAAGAGCTCGACCGCCAAATGAGCTCTAGGATGAGTTGTGGTTGGAATGTTGCCCACCAGCCATGATGCGTGCCGCCTGGTTGCACATGCCTTCGCTTTCGCCGCGCAGCTGAATCCCTGACAATTCTTAGGCGATCTTCTTCGCCATAACCTTTTTGCTCGCCCGCTTGGCAGCCTTGGCACCGACATAAGGAACCGAAGTCCAGGCTTCGCTCTTCGCCATAATCTCGCTTGGAAACACGGATTCCATATGGTGGAATCCCCGCATTGCTTCGCACCCTGGAAATCATATTCGGTGATCTTCGCAACTTAGCGCGCTCAATGCCTTAGACTTGGCCTGGAAAATCCAACATAGGCACTCCCATGACAATTGATCTTAAGACCCTTTCCCCCAAAGAACTTCAAGCGCTCATTGCGACCGCAAATGCACAAATGCATGAAGCTCGCGCCAATCAGATCCAAGCCGTCAAGCAGAAGATCGAGACCTTGCTAGGCAACAGCGGCCTCAGCTTGGAGGATATCTACCCGTCGCGCGGCAAGAAGGCAGCGGCTAAGAAAGGCAAGACGGGTTCGGTGGCTCCGAAGTACCGCGACCCTTCCGACCCATCCCAGACTTGGTCTGGGCGCGGACGACAGCCGGCCTGGTTTGCGAAGGCTCTTAGGCGTCGCGGCGTCACCGTGGAAAGCCTTCTGATCGGCAGTTCCGCCAAGTCCGCGGCACCCGCCAAGAGCGCGAACCCTGCGAAGAAAGCCACCAAGAAGGCTACCAAGCGAGCTGGCAAAAAAGTGGCTGCAAAAAAGACCGCTTAAAGGCACTTAGGATCCGCGATGTAGCAGCTGATAGGGGATATCTGTCCTTAGCTTCTGCTGCATTGCGGGCCTTGCGGTCGGCTCGCTGACCCGGCACGACAGATCATGGATAGTCGAAGAGGCATGCAACGCAGTCGACCTGCTCCCAGGATTTGAGTAGTTCGATGATACGGCGTCGTACTGCGACCGGCGGTGGGTGTGAGCCGCTTGGCCTACTGCCTGTACCAGCACACACGGCTCCCGTTGCAATATCGGCAGTCGCCATCGCCACAGCAAAGGTCGCAGCTACGACCATAGGAATCGCTGCATGAGCCATGGCAGCGGGGGCAGGCTCCGGTCCCTTTGCAGTCTGAGCACGGCTGGGAGGCTTGTTTCTCAATAGCGCCACATCGACCGCATACGCGGTGCTTGGCGGTATCGGACTGAGTCCATTCACCAAAGGCGTGATTGCAGGTTGTTTGCATGCGAATTCCCGCGCGGCGCTTCGGTTAGTGGACTGCTGCAAGAGATTGGAGCATAGCGCAGCTCATTCGCAGCAGTCCGCTTGAGCGAATAGTCAGACCGCATTCTCCATGAGTAGAAGGCTCATGGCAGTTCCTTCGCGGAAGAGGGAATACACGTCCCGGAGCTCGAGGTATTGGGCGTACCCACCTCCGACGACAACGAGACCGAGACCTTGTCCCGCGTGTAGCGGGGCCGCAATCGTCGCAAACTGGCCTCAAAGCGGACATTCCTTATGTCTGGCTTTATCAGGCAATTTGTCGGGAAACCCGTCAAGCCCTGCATTTCCCAAGACCGTTGTTCAGTCATGGACATGAATTTTTGAGAGAAGCGTCACGTTGTGCGGTGACGGCATATTGGTACCTGAGCCTGCAGTAGCGGATATTCAAGAAGACCCTATAAGGCCGATAGGCGATGTATAACGGCTGTCAGAATCTTCAAGCATCATTCGTGTACTCACGGAGTAGTTGCCGCTAGAGGTATTTACCTATGAGCAGCGTTTCGGCAGTAAGCGAGATAAGCAGGCTCGAACGGCTTCGTCATCTGCATGTCCTCGATACTGAGGCCGAGCCGCTATTCGACTCCCTGACGAGGGCGGCAGCGGCAGTTGCAGGTACGCCGATCGCGTTGGTCAGTTTGATCGACGAATCGAGGCAATGGTTCAAAGCGAACGTAGGATTGGACGGCGTCAGCGAAACGCCAAGAGAGGTCGCCTTCTGCGCGCTCACGATGAGCAATGGCGGAATCCTGGAGATTACCGACGCCACCAAAGACGTACGATTCTCCAAAAACCCCTTGGTAACCGGTGATCCAAATATTCGGTATTACGCAGGCGCTCCCATCGTCCTTGACGACGGTACGCCGCTTGGCTCTCTATGTGTCATTGACAGGATTCCTCGAAAACTTTCGTCCAAACAATTGGACGTACTTCAGGAACTCGCGGCGGCTGTTGTTCAAGCACTGGAGCAGCGCTCGCTTCTCCTTGCAAGAAATGAACAAATGAAGAGGGAGGCTGATGAGGCTCGCCGTCAATCCGAGATTTCCGCCGAGCTGGAGAGAAGGCTGAGAAACAGCGAAGCGTTCCTCGATCGAACGGGACGTGTGGCTGGTGTGGGCGGATGGGAGTTCAACGTAGCCACGGGCGAACTATTCTGGTCCGATGAAACATGTCGCATTTACGATAGACCAACGGGTCACAAACCGACCCTGGACGAGGCGCTCAACTACTACTCACCCGAAGCACGGGGAGCTATTCAGGCTACCTGGGAAAAGGGCTTGGCAACAGGAGAGGGCTGGGATCTCGAGCTCCCTCTTGTTACGGCAAAAGGCAGAAAGATATGGGTGCGTACTGTTGGCTCGACGGAGTTTCATGATGGCCATCCGTATCGTCTGATTGGAGCATTCCAGGACGTCACCGTCCGTCGCCGCGTCGTAGCATCCCTCGAATCCAGTGAGCGAAGGTTTCGGAAACTCTTTCAATACAGTCTTGGCCTCATCTGCACGCATGACCTGAGCGGGACGTTGTTGTCCGTGAACCCCGCTGCTGCAACGTCCTTGGGCTACAGCATGGCCGAGCTTCTTGGTTCGTCGCTGGATTCTCTGATGCCCCCGTCGCGACAGAGCGACTTTCAGAAGTACTTGGTAAGAATCAAGGACCGCCACGTCGACTCTGGATTGATGGAGCTTATCGCGAAGGATGGCTCTACCAGGTACTGGCAGTACCACAACGTACTGGATGAAGAAGATGAGGACCCTTACGTGCTTGGTCACGCCCAAGATGTAACGGAGCAGCATAGGTACGAGAAAACGCTGCTGGAATGGTCCGTGCACGACCCACTCACTGGTGCATTCAACAGGCGGTATCTTGGCAAGGTCGAGCGATCCTTAAGAGATGCGCCGGCCTGGTCATGCATCGCGATTGATCTCGATCACTTCAAAGAGATCAACGACACACACGGTCACCAACGTGGCGATGAGGTCCTCGTCGAGGTGGTCAGTTTCCTGAGCTCGTGCATCGGGAAAGACGACATCATCGTTCGAATGGGCGGAGACGAATTCATCGTTATCGTGAAGGACGCGGCACGACTGACCGATTTGTTGGCCACGCTGGAAACGAGGAGTTCGAGTGCATCTATCCGCCTTTCACTTGGGTCCGCAACGAGCACGGATGGCGAACCGCTCGACAGCGTCATTGCACGTGCGGACAAAGGCCTTTACGCCACGCGGGCGATAGTCAGGAAAACGGCGCGACCCGGAATCACGTCGACACAGGATGAGATGGCAAAGCGCTAATAGATGCACAAAGTCCGCGCGATGGAACTCTCATGCGCACGGAGTTTGGTGGGCTGAACAGCACCCATTTTGGAGCTCCTCTCTCCCTGCTCTGCCCGATCCCTGGTTGGCGATGGATCAGTACGCGCCTCACGGCGCGATCGGCAGCACCAGGGCGCTCTTGTGCGGACGAGGCGAGTAATACGGCATGCGTAGGTGGCGGCCATCAGGATCAAATTGCAGTGGGCGCGCGCCCGCTGGCGTCAGCGTCGAAAAATGCTGTTCGAGGTAAGACCGAAAAGCGGTCGACGACAGGCTGGCCTCGCCTACCAGCAGCAGTCGCGTCAACCGTAGACCTGCCGCATAGTCTTCATTGCGATTCATATATGTCGCGTAATCAGGTGACGCTATCCGCGCCAGGATGACGCCGATGGGATTGGCTACCGTATCGAAAACATCGTAGCGAACGATGGGCGCCTGCGCGGTCGACAGCTTGCGGTCGGCCAGCATCGCCTCGCGCACATCGGCCTGGCACGACCAGGCGTAGTGCGGTGCGATCAGACGATGTATGCCTTGCATATCGACCGTTGCGCGCAGCCACCACCGCTTCAATCCACTGGCTCTGGCCGGATCAACCGTCGCCGTGCCCGCCAACACCCACGCGAATTCGTGCTGCATCGGCGCGCACATGTCGACATCCGCCAATGTGACGGGCGCAAAGGCCTCAGTGCAGCTCGCCGGCACGGCCTGATCAACGGGCAGCTCAGTGAGCATGCCGGCAAACAGACGCTCAGCCGCATCCATCCAGCCGACCATGAGCATCGTGCCGATCAGCGAGTTGGTATGTGCATGCAGTTGCCTGATCACTTGCGCATTGCGGCATATCGCGGTCAGCCCCTGCTCGCGCTGCCCATCGACAAAGTCCAGCGCTGCCGAGGTTCGTAGCAAATCCTCAGACGGTAGGAACGCAGGCTGTGGAGCGTAGGGACTGAACGGCGTGTCCTCCCACAGATAATCCTCGGGCGTGATGCTGCGCAGCCGTGCCAGTCGCGTGGCCTGTTGTGCCAGCACCGCGCGCAGCGACGCCGCCTGTCCACGGACCTTGCCGAGGCAATCGGCATCGGCACTATGGCACAGCAGTGCCCGATCGCCCGGACTGATCGGTGGCAGCTTCGGGTGATCCTTCGCGACAAGGGCGTCGTACGCCAGCGTCGATGGCGCGTCGGGGCGTATGCGGCTGGCCCAATCGATCAGATGCTGGCGTTCCCGTGCATACACGCTGTCGATGGCGTCGGCAGGCAGGTCGTAATCCAGCAACCAGAACGTCGCCCAGGCGTTGTGACCTTGCGTGGGCCGGTGATCCTGCTGCAGCATCGCCAGCGCGCGGGCTTGCGCATCACTCGGCGGACGCAGACGTCCCCATGCAATGCCTTCGATCAACGCCAGCAGGATGGTGACAACAATCCATGCGATTCCTTTCAACCAGCGGCGCATACCCTTCCCCTGAGTTGTCCGCATCCGGATTCCAGCGACATCGCCAAACGACAACGGGCGCCGAAGCGCCCGTTGTTTTCAACCTTGCGTTGTCTACGCCATTACAGCCCGTAATACATCTGGAACTCGATCGGGTGGGTGCTGGCGCGGTAGCGGGTGACTTCCTTCATCTTCACCTCGATGTAGGCGTCGATGAAGTCGTCGGTGAACACGCCGCCGGCTTTGAGGAATTCGCGATCCTTGTCCAGCGCTTCCAGTGCGGCGTCGAGGCTGGAGCACACCTGCGGGATGTTCTTTTCCTCTTCCGGCGGCAAGTCGTACAGATCCTTGTCGGCCGGTGCGCCCGGGTCGATCTTGTTGATGATGCCGTCGAGGCCGGCCATCATCAGCGCGGTGAATACCAGGTAGCCGGAGTTCATCGGATCGGGGAAGCGCACCTCGATGCGGCGGCCCTTCGGGCTGGCCACATACGGGATGCGACAGCTCGCGGAACGATTCCGTGCGGAGTACGCCAGCATCACCGGCGCTTCGAAGCCCGGTACAAGGCGCTTGTAGCTGTTGGTGGTGGAGTTGGCGAACGCGTTGATCGCGCGGGCATGCTTGAAGATGCCGCCGATGTACCACAGCGCCATCTGCGACAGGCCGCCGTACAGGTCGCCAGCAAACAGGTTCTCGCCGTTCTTGGCCAGCGACTGGTGCACGTGCATGCCGCTGCCGTTGTCGCCGACCACCGGCTTGGCCATGAACGTCACCGTCTTGCCGTTCTGGTGTGCCACGTTCTTGATGACGTACTTCATCGTCATCAGCTCGTCGGCCTTCTTCACCAGCGTGTTGAACTTGACGCCGATCTCGCACTGGCCGGCGTTCGCCACTTCGTGGTGATGCACTTCGACCACCTGGCCGAGCGACTCCAGCACCTTGCACATGTCGGCGCGCAGGTCACCAAGCGAATCGACCGGGCTGACCGGGAAGTAGCCGCCTTTCACGCCCGGACGGTGGCCGGTGTTGTTGCCGTCGTACTTGTAGCGCGACGACCATGCCGCCTCTTCGGAACCGATTTCGTAGAACACGCGGCCCATGTCGTTCTGCCAGCGCACCGAGTCGAAGATGAAGAACTCCGGCTCCGGCCCGAAGAACGCGGTGTCGGCGATGCCGGTCGATTTCAGGAACGCCTCGCCGCGCTTGGCGATCGAGCGCGGATCGCGGCCGTACGCCTGCATGGTGCTCGGCTCCAGCACGTCGCAATGCAGGATCAGTTGCACGTGCGAGCTGAACGGGTCGAGGTGCGCGGTCGCCGGATCGGGCATCAGCACCATGTCCGATTCGTTGATGCCCTTCCAGCCGGTGATCGACGAGCCGTCGAACATCTTGCCGTCCTCGAACGTCGACTCGTCGATCGCGTGGGCCGGGAAGCTGACGTGGTGATGCACGCCGAGCATGTCGGCAAAGCGGAAGTCGACGAACTCGACCTCGTGTTCCTGGATCAGATCGAGCACTTTGTTGGCGGACATGGCGGAGCCTCTGAGGGATAGGGAATAAAGCTGTTTAGCAAGCCCTGTGCCACGACGCGAAAGCGTTGGTGCACATGGAATGGAAGGATCATGGCGTGCCTGCAGGCCAGCACGATAGCACCAGAATAAATCTCATTTTAGTCATGTTTTGCACCGTAATGGTGCTTCCAGAAGCCACCGGAGCATTGCCGCGACGCGCCATCGTACGGCCATCCTTTACGCCTGCATTGCCCGTAAGCTATGCCGCTTCCAGCCGGTTGTCTGCCCTGCCGGCGCAATCCAACCTTCCATCGGAACCATACCGTGACCGACCTGCTCCACGTCATCCTGCTCGGCATCATCGAAGGCATCACCGAATTCCTGCCGATTTCCAGCACCGGCCATCTGCTGATCGCCGAGAAGTTCGGTCTCGGTGCACGCTCGGATCTGTTCAATGTCGGCATCCAGGCCGGCGCGATTCTGGCGGTCACGCTGATCTACTGGTCGCGCATCTGGCAGTTGTTCACGCAGTGGCGCGACCCGGCCAACCGCGATTATCTGCTCAAGCTGTTCGTGGCGTTCATGATCACCGCGGTGCTTGGCCTGGTGGTGACCCACTACGGCTTCAAGTTGCCCGAGAAGGTGACGCCAATCGCGTGGGCGCTGGTGATTGGCGGCTTCTGGATGCTCGGTGCGGAAGCACTGGCCGCACGCCAGGTGGATCGCACTCAGGTGACCTGGCGGGTGGCGATCCTGGTCGGCATCGCGCAGATGGTGGCTGGCGTCTTCCCGGGCACCTCGCGTTCGGGCGCAACGATCTTCACCGCCATGCTCGCCGGTACCAGCAACCGCGCAGCGGCCACGGAGTTCGCCTTTCTGGTCGGTATCCCGACCATGTACGCCGCGACCGGCTACGAGCTGCTGAAGGTGCTCAAGAACGGCGGCGCCGCGCACGAGGACTGGACCGCACTGATCGTCGGCTTCGTGGTCTCGCTGATCGTCGGCTTCATCGCGGTGAAGTGGCTGCTCGGCTACATCCGCAGCCACCGTTTCACCGCGTTCGCGATCTACCGCATCGTACTTGGCGTGGCGCTGCTGTTGCTGGTGCCGGCCGGCGCGTGAGCCTTGCTTCCTGCCGTTGCTTGCAACGGCGGGAGCATCTCAGGCAACGGCAGCGATCCGCTGCTCGCCCCGCTCGGCCTTCTCGGCGTTGATCCGCGCGGTGATCTTGCATTGCGGTGAACTGGTGCGCTGGAACAGTTCGCTGATCCAGCCGATGAAGGCCTGTACCCGCGCCGACAGGTGCCGCTTCTGCGGATAGACGATCCACACCGGCGACCCGGTGGAGATCGTGTCGGTCATCACGATCTCCAGCTGGCCTTTGGCTAGCGCCGTGGCGGCGAGGCAATGCGGGATCTGGATGATGCCGAGTCCGGCGATCGCCGCCTGGATCACCGACTCGCCATCGTTGATCAGCATGTGCGCATCGATATCCAGCCCGACGCGTCCGCTCGGCGTGTCGAACTGCCACTGGTACGGCTTACCGGAGCTGGGAAAGACGTAGTTGATGCAGCGGTGCTGACGCAGATCCTCAATGCTGCGGGGCGCACCGTGCCTGCGCAGATAGTCAGGCGAGGCACACAGCACGTTGTTGAAGTAGCCGAGCTTGCGCGCGATCAGGTTGGAATCGGCCAGCTCGCCCATGCGGATGGCGCAGTCGTAGCCTTCCTCGTTGAGGTCGAAGTGGTAGTCGCACATCGCCAGTTCGAGCCGGATATCCGGATAGCGCTGCTCGAACTCGGCCAGGTTCGGGATCAGCGCGGCGCGGCCGATCGCCGAGTGCATCGCGATCCGCAACTTGCCGACCGGCTGGCTGCGTGCCTGTCCCATCGCCTCGGTCGCCTCGGCCAGATCGGCAAGAATCTCCTTGCAACGTGCATGGAATGAGGCCCCATCGTCGGTCAATCGCAGCGATCGGGTCGAACGGAACAGCAGTCGCGCACCAAGCTGAGCCTCCAGCCGCGCCACGGCCCGGCTGACCCCGGACGGGGTCATCCCCAACTGCGCGGCAGCGGCAGCGAAACTCTTGGCTTCGACCACCCGCACGAAGGTCGAAATTGCTGAAAAATCTTCCATTGTCTGGATTCCTGACCTATTCGTGATTGCGGGTCATGAGTGTAGTGCGCAAGAAACGGATTTTCTATACCGTTAAGTACACCTATTCTCTCGACCCTTCGCCGGGCGACCTGCGCCCGACCAACAAGGTTCTGGGAGCGCGAGATGAAAAAACAATGGATGCTGGCCCCTTTGATTGCCGCCGGTGTGCTGGGCAGCTGGGTTCTTCTGCATGGCGGCAACAGCCAGGCACAGACCCCGGCTGGCGACGCCCCGCCCGAAGTGACGGTGGCGCAGGCGCTGACCCGCCAAATCAGCGACAGCGCCGAATTCACCGGCCGGCTGGAAGCGGTCAACACGGTGCAGGTACAGCCGCGCGTCGGCGGTTTCGTGGAATCGGTGCACTTCCAGGAGGGCGCGCTGGTGCACAAGGGCGACGTGCTGTTCCAGCTCGACGCGCGCCCGTATCAAGCCGAGGTCGACCGGCTCGGCGCGAATCAGGCGCAGGCCAAAGCCGCGTTGAGCTTGGCTGAAACCAATCAGCGCCGCGCCGCAATGCTGCTGGCCCAGCATGCCGTGGCACAACAAGAAGCCGACAGTCAGGACACCGCTGCACAAAGCGCGCGGGCACAGCTGGCGGCGGCCACCGCTGCCTTGGCCACCGCGCGGCTCAATCTTGACTTCGCCCAGGTGCGTTCGCCGATCGACGGCCGCGTCAGCAATGCCCGCGTCACCCCTGGCAACCTGGTCACCAGCAACGACGTGCTGACCAGCGTGGTCTCGGTCAACCCGGTCTATGTGTACTTCGACGTGGATGAGCAGACCTGGCTCAAGCTCGATCACCTGCGCGCACGCGCCACACAGGCCGGGCACAGCGCACGGATCGAGGCGGCGATGGGGCTGGCCGACGAAACCGGCCATCCGCATGCAGGCCGTCTCGACTTCGTCGATAACCAGCTGCACACCGGTTCCGGCACGATGCGCTTGCGCGCGGTGTTCGACAACGCCGACGGCCTGTACACGCCCGGCCTGTATGCGCGCGTGCAACTGCAGAGCGGCCAGGCCCGTTCGCGCCTGCTGGTGGACGACCGCGCGATCGGCACCGACCTGGGCAACCAGTTCGTCTATGTCGTCGATAAGCAGCACAAGGTGGAATACCGCAAGGTCAGCACCGGCGCGCTATTCCATGGCCTGCGGATTATCGACAGCGGCCTCGACGCCAACGACGTGGTGATCATCAACGGCCTGCAGCACGTGCGCCCCGGCGCCGAGGTCAACCCGCAGACGGTGGCGATGCAGTACCGCCTCGACGCAGCCGACAAGGCGCTGGTCGATGCCACCGTTCCTGCGGACTCCGCCAGCACGCTCACCGCGCAGGCCAATACGAAGGCGCCACCGAGTCCGCAAGGTTGAAAACACGCGCCCGCATCTGCGCACGGCAGGTGCGGGCTGAGGTGGGATGAAGCCCCCAGCCCACCGCGAAGCAAGAACAAGAGCGTCACCCCCTCCCCACCTCCCCCTGCGACTGAAGGAAGCCCCTTTGGAACAAGCAGAGGGAGGAGCAAAGAAGACCGAAGCCGCGAAACGGCTTCGTTGAGGATTCATTGCATGAAAAACATTGCCCAGTTCTTCGTCAACCGACCGATCATGGCCGCTGTGCTGTCGCTGCTGTTCGTGATCACCGGCAGCATCGCGGTGTTCAAGCTGCCGATCAGCGAATACCCCGAAGTCGTGCCGCCCACCGTGGTAGTCCGCGCCGCCTACCCCGGCGCCAATCCCAAGGTCATCGCCGAAACCGTCGCCACGCCGCTGGAGGAACAGATCAACGGCGTCGAAGGGATGCTCTACACCTCTTCGCAGGCAACCAGCGACGGCGCGATGACGCTGACCGTGACGTTCGCGCTCGGCACCGATCTCAATACCGCCCAGGTCGACGTGCAGAACCGCGTCGCGCAAGCGTTGCCGAAGCTGCCGGAAGAAGTGCAGCGGCTCGGCGTGACCACGCAGAAGAGTTCGCCCGACCTGACGATGGTGGTGCACCTGACCTCGCCCGATCAGCGCTACGACATGCTGTACCTGTCGAACTACGCACGCCTGCACGTGAAGGATGTGCTGGGCCGGCTCGACGGCGTTGGCGACGTACAGATCTTCGGCGCCGGCGAATACAGCATGCGCGTGTGGCTGGACCCGCAGAAACTCGCCTCGCGTAATCTCACCACCGGCGACGTGATCAACGCGATCCGCGAGCAGAACGTGCAGGTCGCCGCCGGTGCGCTGAACGCACCGCCAGGCCCGAACAACTCGGCGTTCCAGCTCAACATCAATACCCGTGGCCGGCTGGTCAGCGAGGACGACTTCCGCAACATCATCGTGCGCACCGACGCGCGCGGCGGCGTCACCCATCTTGCCGATGTCGCCAAGGTCGACCTGGGCTCGAACAACTACGCGCTGCGCAGCCTGCTGGACAACAAGCCGGCGGTGGCGCTGCCGATCTTCGCGCGACCTGGCTCGAACGCGATCCAGATCTCCGATGAAGTGCGCACCACCATGACGCAGCTGAAGAAGGAGTTCCCGCAAGGGGTGGATTACTCGATCGTGTACGACCCCACGGTCTTCGTGCGCGGCTCGATCGAGGCGGTGGCGCATACGCTGCTGGAAGCGATCCTGCTGGTGGTGCTGGTGGTGATCCTGTTCCTGCAGACTTGGCGCGCCTCGATCATTCCGCTGGTGGCGGTGCCGGTATCGCTGATCGGCACGTTCGCGGTGATGTACCTGGCCGGCTTCTCGCTCAACGCGCTGTCGCTGTTCGGACTGGTGCTGGCGATCGGCATCGTGGTCGATGACGCGATTGTGGTGGTGGAAAACGTCGAGCGGCATATCGAACTCGGCCAGTCACCGAAGGAGGCCACTCGCAAAGCGATGCACGAAGTCACCGGGCCGATCGTGGCCACTGCGCTGGTGCTGTGCGCAGTGTTCATCCCGACCGCGTTCGTCAGCGGCCTCACCGGCCAGTTCTATCGCCAGTTCGCTTTGACCATTGCGATCTCCACGGTGATCTCCGCGTTCAACTCGCTGACTCTCAGTCCGGCGCTGGCCGCCGTGTTGCTGAAGAGCCACGATGCGCCGAAGGATCGCCTGACCCGCTGGATCGACCGCGCGTTCGGCTGGCTGTTCCGCCCGTTCAACCGCATGTTCCAGCGTGGTTCGGAGCGTTATGTCGGCGGCGTGAAACGGATCCTCAGCAAGGGTTCGATTGCACTGGTGCTGTATGCGGGCCTGATCGGGCTGACCTGGCTGGGCTTCTCGCACGTGCCGACCGGCTTCGTGCCGGGGCAGGACAAGCAGTACCTGGTGTCGTTTGCGCAGCTGCCCGATGCCGCCTCGCTCGATCGTTCCGAAGACGTGATCCAGCGAATGAGTGCGATCGCGCTGAAGCAGCCGGGTGTGGAACACGCCGTGGCATTCCCGGGCCTGTCGATCAACGGCTTCACCAATTCCACCAACTCCGGCATCGTGTTCGTCACGCTGAAACCGTTCGAGGAACGCCGCAGCGCCGATCTGTCAGCCGGTGCGATCGCCGGCGCGCTGAACCAGAAGTTCGCAGCGATCCAGGACGCGTACATCGCGGTGTTCCCGCCGCCGCCGGTGATGGGGCTGGGCACGATCGGCGGCTTCCGCCTGCAGATCGAGGATCGCAGCGATCGTGGTTTCGACGAGCTGTACAAGCAGACCCAGGGCCTGATCGCCGAGAGCCGCAAGGTGCCGGCGCTGGCCGGGCTGTTCTCCAGCTTCCAGGTCAGCGTGCCGCAGGTGGATGCCGACGTGGACCGCGAGAAGGCCAAGACCGTCGGCGTGAACCTGGCCGACGTGTACCAGACCATGCAGGCCTACATGGGCTCGCTCTACGTCAACGACTTCAACCGTTTCGGACGCACCTACCAGGTCAACGTGTCGGCCGATCCGGCATTCCGGCATACGCCGCAGGACATCCTGCAGCTGAAGACGCGCAACGCACAGGGCCAGATGGTGCCGCTCGGTTCGTTCGTTACCGTGCAGCAGGGTGCCGGCCCGGATCGCGTGCAGCATTACAACGGCTATCCGACCGCCGAGATCAACGGTGGTCCCGCGCCCGGTTTCAGTTCGGGTCAGGCACAGGCGGCGATGGAGAAGCTGGCGAAGGACAACTTGCCCAACGGCGTCAGCTTCGAATGGACCGAGCTGACCTACCAGCAGATCCTCGCCGGCAACACCGCGATCCTGGTGTTCCCGTTGTGCGTGCTGCTGGTGTTCCTGGTGCTGTCGTCGCTGTACGAGAGCTGGTCGCTGCCGCTGGCGGTGATCCTGATCGTGCCGATGGTGCTGCTGTCCGCGATTGCCGGCGTGTGGCTGAGCGGTGGCGACAACAACATCTTCACCCAGATCGGATTGATCGTGCTGGTCGGACTGGCGTGCAAGAACGCGATCCTGATCGTCGAGTTTGCCCGCGAACGCCAGCATGAAGGCATGGCACGCCACGAAGCAGTGCTGGAAGCGGCGAAGCTGCGACTGCGCCCGATCCTGATGACCTCGTTCGCCTTCATCATGGGTGTGGTGCCGCTGGTCACCTCGCACGGCGCCGGTGCCGAGATGCGTCATGCGATGGGCGTGGCGGTGTTCTCCGGCATGCTCGGTGTGACCATCTTCGGTTTGATCTACACACCGCTGTTCTATGTACTGATTCGCGCGCTGGTCGAACGTCGCGAGGCGCGTGCACGTGACCGCACCGCCGCGCATGCTCTGCCGGCGCTGGAGAACCACTGATGAAAACGCTACTGAAGATCACGGCGCTGAGCGCCGCACTGATTCTGGCCGGCTGCGCCAGCGTCGGCCCGAACTATCACGAGGTGAAACCCGCCACGCCGAAGCTGCAGGGACTGGATGCCGCGCAGGAAAACAACGCGCAGTTCCAGGCCACATGGTGGAAGCAGTTCAACGACCTCACGCTGGATGCGCTGATCCAGCGCGCCGCCGCCAACAATCTGGATCTGCGCATCGCGGTGGCGCGGCTGCACGAATCGCGCGCGCTGCTCAGCGGCGCAAAGTCCGATCAGTTGCCCACGATCGATGCCGACGTGAACTACACGCGTAGCCGCGGCCAGCAACCGGGCTTCGGCACGCAGCGACGCACCGCGACGACGTACCAGGCCGGTTTCGATGCGTCGTGGGAGCTGGATCTGTTCGGCGGCGTGCGTCGTTCGGTGGAAGCCTCCGGCGCCGATCTCGGCGCCAGCGAGGCGGCACTGCACAATGCCCAGGTCAGCCTGCTGGCCGAAGTCGCGCGCAACTATTTCGAGTTGCGCGGCAGCCAGCTGCGGCTGGATATCGCCCAACGCGACATCGACAACCAGCAGCAGACCGTGCACCTGACCGAGGTACGCCAGCAGCTCGGCTCCGGTTCGGAACAGGACGTGGCCAGTGCGAAGGCACGCCTGAGTGCGGTGCAGGCGCAACTGCCGCTGTTGCAGACGCAGACCAGTGCCAGTGAGTTCCGGCTTGCCGTGCTGCTCGGCGAACGGCCAGGCGAACTTGACATCGACGTGTCGCCGAAAAGCTTCACCCCGATCGCGGTGAGCTTGCCGATTGGCGACGCCGGCGACGTGCTGACGCGGCGTCCGGACGTCCATATCGCCGAACGCGAATACGCCGCCGCCACCGCGCGTATCGGCGTGGCCAAGGCGGACTTCTTTCCGCACCTCACGCTGGGCGGCTTCCTCGGTTTCCTGTCCGGACGCAGCAATGATTTCGGCAGCCCGTCGACGCGTGCGTGGTCGCTGGCGCCAAGCATCAGCTGGCCTGGCCTGAACATCCAGCGTGTGCGCGCCAACCTGCACGTCAGCGAAGCGCGCGCCGATGCGGCGCAGGCAAACTATCAGCAGACCGTGCTGCTGGCGATCGAGGACATCGACAACGCAGTCACCGGTTTCAACCAGCAGCGCGTGCGTGTCGATCACTTGATCGAGCAAGGCACGCAGAGCAAGCGTGCCGCGGATCTGGCAAGAATTCGCTATCAGGAAGGCGCCACCAGCTTCCTCGAACTGCTCGATGCCGAACGCACCCAGCTAGCTGCCGAAGATGATCTGGCCCAGGCCGAGACGGCGATCAACACCCGTGCCGTGGCGCTGTACAAGGCACTTGGTGGCGGCTGGCAGGCCTGCGGCGACGAACACTGCAGCGCCGTCGCCAGCGCGCCATGAGCACCGCCACGCAGGCTCTCCGCCAGCTGCCACGGCGCCGCCGCTCGCTGACTTCGTCGGCACTGCCGCTGGCGCAGCAAGTGGCACTTGTCAGCGGCGCCAACCGCGGGCTCGGGCTGGAGGTGGTGCGCCAGCTTGCCGCCACCGGCATGACCGTCCTGCTCGGCGCACGTGAGCTGGCGCTCGGCGAACAGGCCGCGCGTCGGCTGCGGCGCGCGGGCGCCGACGTGGTCGCGGTGAAGCTGGACGTCACCGCACAGACGGATATCGATGCCGTCGTGCAATGCATCGAACAGGGTTATGGACGTCTGGACGTCCTCGTCAACAATGCCGGCGCGCATTACGACGTGCGTGATCGGCCTTCCTCGGTTGCGATCGACGCCGTGCGTGCGGCGCTGGACACCAACCTGCTCGGTGCGTGGCGCTTGAGCGAGGCGATGCTGCCGCTGATGCAGAGGCATGGCTACGGCCGCATCGTCAACGTGTCCAGCGGCTGCGGCGCGAGCACCATCGGCGGCGACAGCTGCCCGGCCTATCGCGTCTCGAAAGCGGCGCTGAACACCTACACTCGTGCGCTCGCCGCGGAACTGGGCGGCAGCGGCATCATGGTCAACGCGGTGTGCCCCGGCTGGGTCGCCACCGACATGGGCGGCCCCGGCGGCCGGCCGGTGAACGAAGGTGCTGCCGGCATAGTGTGGGCCGCCTGCCTGCCCGAACAAATCGCAAGCACCGGCGGATTTTTTCGCGATGGCCAGCGCATCGCCTGGTGACCGCACCTACCTGGAATACCCTCATGAAAGATGCATCCACCGTGTCACTTCGCCAGCCCTCCGCGCATGAGCACATCGCCATCGTCGATGCGCTGTACCGCTTCGGCGCCGGTCAGGATCTGCGCGATCGCGCACTGTTCGAATCGGCCTTCGCCGAACACGCCAAGCTCGATTTCACCGCGCCGGCGCAGCGCCTCGGCGCCACCATCCCGGTGTTCGAGGGACGCCAGGCGATCGCCGATACTATCTTCGCCGCCATCGGCGGGCTAGACACCACCCACACCGTGACCAACCCGCGAGTGACCGCGTACGACGGCGAGAATGCCAGCCTGTTCGCGCTGGTCGAGGCGCAGCACCTGCCGCGCGGCGACCATGCGCGCCACCTCCTGCTCAAGCATATCTACACGATGGAACTGTCGCGCCACGACGAACAGTGGCAGTTCGAGCGCATGCGGATCGACATGGTGTGGCTCAGTGGCGATCCCACCGTGCTGTTCCCCGCCGCCGGCATCTGATCAACCTTTGCCTACATTGCTGTGCTGCGAATACAGCGCATGCCAGCGGCCGTCGATGTAGACGAAGATGTCGGACGAACGCACGTCGTTGGCCGCACCCTTCGCCGGATCGTAGAACGACAGGATCGCGGTGTCGCCGTGGATCACGACAGCCTTGCCCGACGGATGCGTCTTGATCCACGCCTCGACCTTGCGCCGTTCCTCGTCCGAGCCGCGGTTCTTCGCCGCGTGCGCCATGATCGCGGACTTCGGATGCACCACGCCGTCGGCACCGACCGAACGGTACTCGGGCAGCAACATGGCATCGAGCCAGGCCGTATCGCCACCGACCTCGGCCTCCAACCAGTGCTGGTCGACCGCAATCACCGCCGCCTCGCTCCGGGCGCTTTCGTCCGTGTTGATCGCCTGCCCGGCGAAGGTCGCTGCGATCACGACCGTGGCGCCCATCGTCGTCGCGGCAAGACACGCTGTGCCGATCCAGAAGAGATATTGCTTGCGCATGCTGCTGCCCTCGTCCGCGGCAACATAGCCGCTGATGCAGACTGCACGGCATGGCGGTGCGCCGCATCGTTCCTGTGACGACCGACGGCGACGACGTGACAAGCGGTCGCCAGGTATTCACCAGCGGCCGCGATAACCGGTGCGACCGACCCCACGCGGAAGACGACATCCGCCGCCGCTTTCGGCCACCTGCACGTGCACGCATACCGTTCGTCACTACCACGGCGCCTGTCGTCACAAGGCTGGCGACGCCATCGATCGTCCGTGCCAGCCTTGTCTCACCATCCACATCAGCGCCATCGCCCGGTTGCTCATGCAGCGACACGCGGTAGGGGAATACAGACATGCGATTGCCGTCAGTTTTCATGATCCTTGCAGCCACGGGCGCACTCGGCAGCACGACCGGCGTGGTCCGCGCCACACCACCGGACTCCCCGCCACCGGCCACGATCTTCGCGCCCGGCGCGATCGCCGGAACCGATGACGATGGCGCGGCGGCGTTCACGCCGGATGGCGCGACGGTGTATTTCATGCGCGGCACCGACAGCTTCACATTGATGCAATCGCACCGCGACGGCGGCCATTGGTCAACACCGCGGACCGCGCCGTTCTCCGGGCAATGGCGCGACCTCGATCCGGCGATGGCGCCGGACGGTTCGTTTCTGCTGTTCGTCTCCAACCGCCCGGCCACGCCAGGCAGCCCACCGATCGACGCGGTCCATGCCGGCAAGCGCCACGCCGGCGAGGGCATGAACCTCTGGCGGGTGAATCGGCAGGGCAATGGCTGGAGCGCGCCGGTGCGTTTGCCCGACGTCGTCAACAGCTGCTCGATGACGTTTGCCCCCAGCATCGCGGCGGACGGCAGCATCTACTTCATTGGCTGCGCTGGGCCTAACGGCGACTTCAAGCTATTGCAGTCTCCGTATCGCGACGGTCATTACGCGACGCCTTACGTGGTGGCTCTCGGTGACGCGGACGCGACGATCCGCGACCCGGCGATCGCACCCGACGGTTCGTTCATCGTCGTCAGCATCAAGCACGCGGCGCAGGAACCGTACCGTCTCGCCATCGCATTCCGCACGCCCACCGGCTGGAGCGCACCGCGCGATCTCGGCGATACGGTGAACGGCGGCAAGCACAGCATGGGCGCCCAGCTGGGTGCTGATCACCACACGCTGTATTTCTACAGCGACCGCCGCCTGCCACCGTCGAATCCGGATGCCACGGCGACGTGGAACAACGGTGCCGACCACATCTGGCAGGTGTCGCTGGCGTCGTGGCTGGACGGGCGCGGATGACGGCATCCGCCGCCGTCGCTATTAAGGGGATATAGACATGCGGAAGATAGACATGCGATTGCTGGCAATCTTCGTGATCCTTGCAGGCACGGCCGTACTCGCCGGCATGGCCGGTGCGGCCCACGCCACGCCACCGGATTCCCCGCCGACGGCCACGATCTTCGCGCCGGGCACGATCGCCGGAACCGCCAACGATGGCGCGGCGGCGTTCACCCCGGATGGCGCGACGGTGGTCTTCATGCGCGACACCGGCAACGGCTCGACCCTGATGGAATCGCAACGCGAACGTGACCTCTGGTCGGCGCCACATGTGGCGTCGTTCTCGGGACATTGGCACGACCTCGATCCCGCGATGGCGCCGGACGGATCGTTCCTGCTGTTCGTCTCCAATCGCCCGACCACACCAGGCGGCCCGCCGATCGACGCGGTCCATGCCGGCAAGCGCCACGCCGGCGAGGGCATGAACCTATGGCGGGTGAACCGGCAGGGCGACCGCTGGGGTACGCCCGTGCGACTGCCCGACACCGTCAACACCTGCTCCCTGATCTCCTCCCCAAGCATCGCCGCCGACGGCAGCGTCTACTTCATCGGCTGCGCTGGGCCCAACGGCGACTTCAAGCTATTGCAGTCTCCGTATCACGACGGTCATTACGCGACGTCTTACGTGGTGGCGCTCGGTGACGCGGACGCGACGATCCGCGACCCGGCGATCGCACCCGACGGCTCGTTCATCGTCGTCAGCATCAAGCACGCGGCGCAGGAACCGTACCGCCTCGCCATCGCATTCCGCACGCCCACCGGCTGGAGTGTGCCGCGCGATCTCGGCGACGCGGTCAACAGCGGCAAGGAGAACATGGGCGCCCAGCTGGGCCCTGATCACCGCACGCTCTACTTCTACAGCGACCGCCGCCTGCCACCGTCGAATCCGGATGCCGCGGCGACATGGAACAACGGCGCCGACCACATCTGGCAGGTGTCGCTGGCACCGTGGCTGGACGCGCAATCCGGGATGACTCCTGCGGCTTCCCGCCTGCTCCCGGCGGAGCTGCAATGGGGACCGGGCAACGATGCATCCCCCGCATTCACACCGGACGGCCAGACGGTGGTGTTCGCGCGTGGGCAAGGGCCGACGCGACGGATCTACCTTTCGCATCGGCAAGCAGGGATCTGGTCGACACCGGAACGTGCGCCGTTTTCGGATCAATGGATGGATCTGGAACCCGCGATGGCCCCCGACGGCTCGTATCTGGTCTTCATTTCCAACCGGCCTGCCATGGCCGGCGGCAAAGCGCTGGACGGCTACTTCGGCGGCAAGCCGCAACCCGGTCGCGGCGGAAATCTGTGGCGCGTGAATCGCGAGGGCAATGGCTGGGGCACGCCGGTGCGGCTTCCCGATA
The DNA here is from genome assembly GCA_035566635.1 of Rhodanobacter sp. Lineage (GTDB taxonomy): Bacteria > Pseudomonadota > Gammaproteobacteria > Xanthomonadales > Rhodanobacteraceae > Rhodanobacter. Next base: position 170,949 of record DATMQY010000006.1, on the reverse strand, counting down.
TCGTCAACACCAGCCCGGCGACCTACTCGCCGGCGGTGGCGGCGGACGGCAGCCTGTATTTCATGAAGCCCGATCCGCAGAGCCGTCATCTGCGGATCTATTTCAGTCAGTTTGCTGACGGGCAGTTCCAGCCGCCGATACTGTTGCCTTTGCCCTCGAACGAGGGCGTGGCCTCCGATGTCGATCCGGCGATCGCGCCGGATAAGTCCTTCATCGTGTTCAGTTCGAATCGCAAGCCCGCCGCAGCGGATACGAACGACCTGTTCCTGGCCTTCGCCACTCCCACGGGCTGGGGCGAACCGATCCATCTCGGTCCGTCCGGCGAGGAGGCGCGTCTCGATCCAGACCTCTCCGCGCTGTATTTCACGGCAGCAGACAACCGCATCCATCGCATGTCGATCACGCCCTGGCTGGCGGATCACGCGGCGACCAGACCATGATGAAGTCAGGCGATGTGCTTGCCTGCGCTCGGGATGCCGATGCGGCGGCGGTGCGCTGAATCCGGGCTCACGTTCCGCGTCGGCATCGCTTCAGGCCTATCCGTCAGCCGCACGGCATAGGCATACTGCGTGGATGAATAGGGCGCCAGCGGCGGGCATAGCCAGCGAGAATCCTGTGCCGGGCCACATCACCTCGCGGAGATCGAAGACCTGGGGCCTGGCGTTCGGCTTCTGGACGCTGCTGGCGCTGTCTTACGCACTCAGTTCGGGACTTTCCTCGATCAGCGAGGGACACGACCCGGCCTGGCTGCGCGGACTGACCTGGAACCTCGCCGACTTCTACCTGTGGATGCTGCTGGCACCGGGGATCGGCTGGCTGGGGCGACGAAGCACGGTGCATGGCTGGCCGCGATTTCTGGCGCTGCACGTGCCGGCCAGTGTCGGCGTGGCGCTGGTGCAGACACTGCTGCAACTGCTGATCTTCTGGTTCGTGTGCGGCCCAGGCCGGATGCCGGTGCACTCCTTCGGAAGCTACGTGGGCATGGAGTTCGCCTATAAGTTCCAGCAAGGCTTGGTGATCTACTGGGTGATCCTGGTGGTGCTGCGCGGGATGGAATCGCGCCGGCATCTGCGCGGCGAACGGCTGCGCAATGCGCAGCTGGAGACGCAGCTGGCGCAATCGCAGCTGCAAGCCCTGCGCATGCAGCTGCAGCCACACTTCTTGTTCAACACGCTCAATGCGATCTCGGCGCTGGCGCTGGCCGATCCGCTGCAGGCACGGTTGATGATCGCGCGGCTCAGCGACTTCCTGCGGCTCACACTGGAGGAGGGTCACGCACCACAGGTGCCGCTGTCGCGCGAGCTGGAATTCCTCGCGTGCTATCTCGGCATCCAGCAGGTACGTTTCCAGGATCGACTAAGCACTTGGCTGGACGTGGCTGACGACACCGTGCACGCGGCCGTGCCCAACCTGATTCTGCAGCCGCTGGTCGAGAACGCGTTGCGCCATGGCCTGCAAAACAAGCCCGGCAGCGGCATCCTGCGCATTTCCAGCCGACGCGACGGCGACTGCCTGCAACTACGTGTGGACGACGATGGCCTCGGCCTGCCGCCGCATGACATGCCCGAAGGCATCGGCCTGGGCAATACGCGGGCGCGATTGCACATGCTGTTCGGCGCATCGGCGCAATTCGATCTCACTCGCCTGCCCGCTGGCGGCACGCGCGCCGAGGTGCGTCTGCCGTTCACCGAGTACGTCGCATGACCGCCGCACGCATGCGCACCGTGCTGGTCGACGACGAGGTGCTGGCACGGCTGGCGCTGCGCCAGGCACTGGCCTCACACGCCGAGGTGGAGATCGTCGGCGAATGCGGCAATGCCGCCGAAGCGATGCAGGCCGTGCATGCGCTGCAACCGGACCTGCTGTTTCTGGATATCCAGATGCCCGGCATGGACGGTTTCGGCCTGTTGCACGAGCTGGCGCCCGACCGCCTGCCGCTGGTGGTATTTGCCACCGCGTTCGCCGAACACGCGTTGCGCGCATTCGACGCCAATGCGCTGGACTACGTGCTCAAGCCGATCGATCAGAGCCGTTTCGACCAGGCGATGGCACGGGTGAACCGGCATTGGCAGGGACTGCACGCCGTGCACGGCAACGGGGAGTCGACAGCGCCTCCGACTGGCAGTGCCGGCTACGCGCAACGCATCAGCATACGTAGCGGCGAACATATCCGGGTGATCGCCGTGGCGGACATCGACTGGATCCGCGCCGACGGCAACTACGTGCACATTCATGCCGGCAGCAGCCGCTTCCTCCACCGCGAGACGCTGCGCCATCTGCTGACCATGCTCGACCCCGCCCGCTTCCTGCGCATCCACCGCGGCATCGTGGTGAACGTGGAGCGTGTTGCCGAAGTGCATCCCCTGTTCCAGGGCAATGCAGAAGTGCTGCTGCGCGACGGCACCCGGCTGGGCTTGAGCCGCCGTTTTCGCGCGGCCGCGTGGACCGTGCTGGGGTTGCACTGACCGTTCGACCCGGGTATTCGACCGCTGGTCACACCCCGTTCCCGGTCGTCACAAAATCGCGGCGCCGAACCGACGCCGGCTTGCAGACTCGATCGCATCGTCACTGCGTCGAGGAGAACGCATGGTCCGTCGCTTCGTTTCGCTGCTTGCCGGCAGCTGCATCGCTCTCGGGGTGTCCGCCAGCGCCGGCGCCCAAACCGTCGCACCGACATCCCCGCAACCACAGATCTTCGCGCCCGGTTCCATCTCCGGCCCGTCCGGCGTGGATTGCCTGACTCTCACCCCCGACGGCGCCACCGTCTTCTTCGACCAGCAGGCTGGGACGAACGGCATGATCATGATGTCGCACCGCACAGGCGATACCTGGTCGCAGCCACAGATCGCACCGTTCTCCGGGCAGTGGTTCGACCACGATCCGGCGCTGGCGCCGGATGGTTCGTTCCTGCTGTTCACTTCCAACCGGCCCGACGTCGCCGGCGGCCAGCCGCTGCACGGCGGCCATCTGTGGCGGGTCGACCGCCGCGGCAACAGCTGGAGCGCGCCAATACGACTGCCCGATGCGGTGAACAGCGGCGCGAACATCTACGCGCCCAGCGTCGCAGCCCAAGGCGACGTGTACTTCCAGCGAATGGATGCGCCTGCGCACCAGTTCCACCTCTATCGTTCGGCGTATCGGAACGGCCGTTACCAGACGCCGGTACGCCTCGCGCTGGGCGATCCGGACGCGCAGGAACAAGATCCGGCGATCGCGCCTGACGAGTCGTTCATCGTGTTCGACGCCAACTACGCCGGCAAGGACAAGCCCGAACGCCTGTACATCGCCTTCAGCGACGGCGATCACTGGAGCACGCCCATCGACCTGGGCGACGCGGTGAATCGTTATCAGCCGTGGGGTTCACACCTCGGCCCGGACGCGCGCACGTTGTATTTCACCAGCAACGACGCGATGAAGGTGGTCTATCCACGCTCGCCTGCGCAGGCGAGCAAAGATCTGGCCCGCATGCGCGCCTGGGACAACGGCAGCAACCACATCTGGAGCGTGCCGCTGGCTCCCTGGCTGGATGCGCATCACGCGCTGTGATTTCGCCCCCGCCGACGTGCCGCCACACCACCGCCGGCCTCATTCTTCAGGAGATTGCAATGAATCTGCGAGAAATCGCCCTAGCCGTCTGCATCGCGGCAACGTTCGCCGCATCGGCGACCACACCGGCGATGACCGGCGGCGACCTGGTCGGCCGCGGCGTCATCTCCACCGGCTTGCAGGAAACCTCGGCCGCGCTGACGGCGGACGGCAACACGCTGTATTTCATGCGCTCAGATTTCGCCGAGACCGACGACACCATCATGGTCTCGCAACGCCACGGCAACCACTGGTCGACACCGCAGGTGGCCACGTTCTCCGGCCAGTGGCACGATTCCGAACCGACCCTGTCGCCCGACGGAAGCCGTCTGTACTTCGTCTCCAACCGGCCGCTGCATCCGGGCGAGGCGCCAGTAGTGGCCGAGATGAAGGGGCAGCGATTCGCCGGCAGCAACCTCTGGTATGTCGAACGGCAGGCGCACGGCGGCTGGGGTGCGCCGGTACACGTCGACGGCGCGCTCAACGACGGCGCGATGATCTACAACCCGTCGGTGGCCGCCAACGGCGACATCTATTTCTCCGCGCATCGCGCCGATTCCGGCAACGGCTACCAGATCTATGTGGCACGTCGCAGCGACACCGGGCATGCGGCTCCGCAGCGGCTGGAACTGGGCGACATCAGCCACAACCGCATGGATCCGGCGGTGGATCCGCAGGGGCGCTTCCTGCTCTACGCCGGCAACGAGGGCGATTCATTGGGCAGCGCCGACATCTACATCACATTCCGCCAGCCCGACGGCAGCTGGGGCAAGCCGCAGCACCTGGGCGGCGACGTCAACAGCCCCGCGCTGGAGAACGCGCCATCGCTTGGACCCGGGTTTGGCGAACTGTACGTGTCCAGTACACGCCGCGATGAAGTGCATTTTCCGAAGCCACGCGACGACGCGGCCACGCTGCAACAGCGCCTGCAGTCGCCACTCAACGGTTCACGCAACCTGTGGCGGTTCGATATTTCGGATGTGCTGCGCGCCCACGGCATCGCGCGCTGAATATCCATCGCACCTGATTCGATGGACCACCGTCGACAACGAACACTCCGTGGAGACCATGATGAACCCCCACTTCCGTGCTGTCGGTAATCTCGCCTTTTGCGCTTCGATTTTTTGCCTGGGCATCTCATTGGCCCGCGCTGAGCCAGTCGAAGCATTCCTGCGCCCCGACCTCAAGGTGGGCGAGCGCTTGTCCGACGTGTTCTCCAAGACCGTCTCGATAAAGGGAGCGGGGTTCAAGGAAAAGGTCGATCTCATCAGCGGCACCGCCGACTACACGGTGACCGGCGTAATGCCGAAGGCGATCGTCTTTGACGAAGACGATCGTTACGACGGGTATCCGTCCAGCGGGCCGGTGCACAACAGCGAGATCCTTCGCGATGGCATCACCAACTGCTATGCGGGCAAGTGCCGCATCAACGACCAAACCAGCGGAGTGATCTTCAATCCCTTGCTGTGGGGCAACGCGCCGGACCAACTCCGCGCTGGAATGACCTGGGACGTCGCCATTCCCGGGCCCTGGGAAATCGGTCCGGCCGGAACCGAACAGGTACGCGTGCTGCGCGTCGACCCGCGCAACGAGGTCGTCACGCTGTCCCGTACCGGCAACGGCTCCGGCCTGTCGTCCGACGATCAGTCCCGCGAGAAAAGTGGAAAGCCGATGCAGATCACCACCACGGCCGGAAAGACGATCGAGGTGTCGGTGATCCCGGGCACAGCCAGATGGAACGGCTACACGACAATTCGCAGGGGCGTTATTGTCAGCGACACGATCATGGTGCGGCGGCACGTGACGCTCGTATCCAGAAGCGGCGACAAATTCGAAGGCGAGCAGCGCTCCTATACCTTGCTCAACCTGTTGCCGGATGCAATCTGACGGACGTGATGCCGATCATCCTCAGCGCTGCACGATCACCGCGAACCAGTTCCAGCTGCGCACGCGTTCGGCGATCAGCTTGGTGCAGGTCAGCATCGGCACCGCCAGCAGCGCACCGGGGATACCCCACAACCAGCCCCATACCAGCAGCCACAGCAGGATCGCGATCGGGCTCAGCCGCATGCTGGCGCCCTGGATCATCGGCGTGATCAGGTTGCCCTCCACCGCGACGATGCCGGCGAAAGTCAGCACCGGCAGAAACACATTGAGATTCACATCGCTCGCATACAGCATGCACACCACCGCCAGCAGCGCGGTAGTGACAATCGCGCCCACGTACGGGATGAAGTTGGCAAACATCGCCACCGCCCCCCACAGCAGCGGATCGGGCACCTTGTACAACCACAGCATCAGCGCGGTGATCGCACCCAGGCTCGCATTGATCAGCAGCGCGGTGAGCAGGTAACGCGACACCTCGGTCTGGATGCCGCGCACGATCGTCACCGCGTGCCGCTTGTAGGCAAAGCCCGGCGTGATCTCCACCAGCCGGCGCAGCATGGTGTCACCGTAGATCAGGAAGAAGAACACCAGCAGCATCACACTGAGCACCGCGGCCAGCACCTTCGGCGTAGTGGAAACCACGTCCCAGGCGGTGACCGACATCGGCGCCGGCTGTGAGGCGGGCGCGTGGGTCGTCTGGCTGACCAGATTCTGGGTGGCGCGGTTCGCCGCCTCCAGCGGCTGGGTGAGGGCTCGCAATTTCGGCACGAAACTCTTGATCGCCGCCGGTGCGCCATGAAACCAGCCGATCGCCGGCTGTGCCAGCAAGCCGACGCCACTGCCGATACCGACGATCAGGCCGATCATCAGCACGCTCGCGCTGAGCCAGCGCGGCAGGTGAATGCGCGTGCCGGCCGCGACGATCGGATTCAGCGCCAATCCGAGGAAGGCCGCCAGCACCAGCGGGATCAGCAGCGCCTTGGTCAGCGTGATGGTGTACATCAGCGCCAGGAACAGCAGCACGTTCAACAGCAGGTGCACCGCGCGCAGGTGCCGGCGCATGCCGCGTGCGGAGTGCAGCCCGCGCGCCAGCTGCCGTGGCGGATAACCCGGCGCGACTTCCTCGATCAGGATTGGCGGCTCGGCATTGCTGTCGCCCGCAACATCATCCGACGGCGGAAAGGGCGAGGGCTCGCTCATGACGGCTCGCCGTCTTCCATGTCACGTGCATGATCGGGTGCCTGGGCATCTCGCCCGGCGCCGGCCAGGCCCGCCGTACCCAGCTCGGCAATCAAGCGCGTGCCGAACGCCACCGCATCGGCCAACCCGCCACTGAGTAACGGACCCATGCCCGGCACCCGCAGCGGATGCACGTTGAGGCTGCCCAGCACGAAACCGGCACCAGCCGCCACGCCCACCGTCGTCAACGGATGCGCATGCCCGCGTGCAAGCAGGGCCGCCGCGGGCGTGCTCAACTGCTGTCGCGCCGCGCTCATGCGCAATTGCGCCGCCCGTACCTTGGCGAACTGCTCGAAAACACTCACGACCGATCCTCACGATTGGCTTGCTCGCGCTCAGCCGCCACTTCCGTCTCGGCCTTGCGCAAGGTATCGCGCATCATCGCATTCCATTCGCTGCGGGTGACCGGCAGACTCATCCAGTGCATGCAACGGCGAAACAGCAGGATCGAGCCGAACAGGAACAGCACCTGCAACAGGGCAAGCACCAGCAGCGCCCAGATCCACGAACCGAACCACGCCGCCAACAGCACACCGAGCAGACCCAGCATCGTCAGGCCGAAACCAACGCCGGCCACGGTGGCGGCCAGGCCCGCCAGCAACAGCCATGACACCGCGCTGCGCGCCAGCCCCAGTTCGGCCGCCAGCAGATGCAGCTGCGCGCCGAACAGACGCTTGACCGCGCGGCCGAGCTGACCGATCTCAGCCAGCAACCCAGACGACAGCGGCGCCGGATCCGGCGCCGCTGCTTCGCGGGGGGATTCACCCTCGTCGTGCATTCCCTGCTCCGGCGTTGCGTGGCTCAACGCCGCAAGATGCGGCCGAGCAGCCAGCCGGCGCCGAGCGCGATGGCGACCGACTGCACCGGCTTCTCGCGCACATAATCGCGCGCCTGTTCCAGCCACGCATCGGCACGATCCATCGTCTGGTCGTAGACCTCGCGACTGCGTTCGCTGACATGCGCCGCCTTCTCGGTAGCGCGATTCGCCGCGTCGGCGGCCTTGTCGGTGGCGCGATGCAGGCCTTCCTCGATGTGGTCGGCGGCGCGCTCTACCGTGTCCTTGGTGCTGGCCACGGCGCTGGAGGTGGCCTGCTTGATCCGCTCGGCGCGCTCGTCGATGCGGTTGCCGGTGCTCGGCTCGGGGTTCTGTACTTGCTTGTTCATTGCATGCTCCGGAAAGAACTCACTATGGCGCAAATCAACTTCAACGCGCGACTGTCGTCAACTGGTGCGACGGAAGAACGCGATGACCGCCAGAATCAGAAAAATCACAAACAGGATCTTCGCGATGCCGGCGGCGGCACCGGCGATGCCGCCAAACCCAAGTACCGCGGCAATGATGGCGATGACCAGAAACACCAGGGCGTAGTGCAGCATGGAGGCATCCTCTTTGTAGTGAAGGGCGGTCGCGGTCGGGGAGTCCGCGTACCGTCATTCACCCATAGCCCGTGCCACGCGAGCGTGAAGAGAGTCGGCGCCAGCCTGCACGCCATGCCGACGTTTGCTCAACCGCCGACTGCCGGATTGAGGCTGTAAGTGCCGACCAGCTCCGCCTCGGCCAGCACGTGGCCGACCATCGCCGCACGCAGTTCAGCCAGCGAAAAACCCGTGCTCAGCGGCAGCGCCGCCACGTCCAGCGCATACAGCTTGAAATGGTAGTGATGCAGCAGCGCGTCGTTCCACGGCGGGCACGGGCCGTCGTAGCCAAGATACTCGCCGCCCATCTCGGCGTCGCCGGCGAACCAACCCGTGTAATCGTTGACGCCCTGTACGCTACCGGGTGGCCCGAACGGTTCGCGCTTGCCGCGCGGCGTGATCTCGTCGCTGCAGGCACCGGCTGCCAGCTCACCGCATTCCGCCGGGATATTCGCCATCAGCCAATGCACGAATTCCACCCGCGGCAAGTCCGCCGGCACCGTGCGGCCGGCCTGATTCACATCGTCACCGCGACTCGGCACATCGGTATCGATGCAGGTGATCACGAACGAACGGGTCGCCGATGGCGCGTTCTTCCACGCCAGCTGCGGACTGTGGTTGTCCGACAACGCGAACGGCTGTGCCTGCCTGCCGAACGCGAATTCCGCCGGGATCCGCTGACCGTTCTCGAAATTGTCGCTGCGTAGTTGCATAGCCTGTCTCCGCCTAACTCCAAATCTCGTCATTCCGGCCTGCGCCGGAATGACATGGTTATGGTTTGTAAGTGACTCGATAAATCGCACCCGCCAGATCATCGCTGATCAGCACACTGCCATCCGGCAATGGCTGCACATCGACCGGGCGGCCCCAGGCGCTTTCATTCTGTTCGAAGCCGTTGACCAGCGGTTCGTACGACAGCACCTTGCTGCCGTTCAGGCGCACCGTCATCACCCGGTAGCCGGATTTCTTCGTGCGATTCCACGAGCCGTGCTCGGCCACGATGATTGCGCCCCTGTAGCTGGCCGGAAACTGTTTGCCTTCGTAGAAGCGCATGCCGAGCGAGGCCACGTGCGCGCCCAGTTTCAACACCGGCGGCACGTAGTCCTTGCAGTTCTTGCCCTTGCCGAACTCGGGATCGAGCGTGTCGCCCTGATGGCAATACGGATAACCGAAGTGTTCGCCGGGGCGGGTGATCTCGTTCAGCTCGTCGCTGGGCATGTCGTCGCCCATTTCGTCGCGTCCGTTGTCGGTGAACCACAGATGTTTCGTGCCCGGCTGCCAATCGAAACCAACCGTGTTGCGAATACCACGCGCCACGTCCTCCATGCCGGAGCCGTCCGTGTTCATGCGCGTCAGCTTGCCGTGCGCCGGGCCCGGATCGCAGATATTGCACGGCGCGCCGATCGGCACGTACAGCTTGCCGTCCGGGCCGAACGCGATGAACTTCCAGCCGTGATGTGTCTCGGTCGGGAACTTGTCGCTGACCACGACGGGCTTCGGCGGATCGTCCAGGTGGTTCTCGATATCGCGCAGCACCAGAATCTTGCTGACGGCGGACACGTACAGGTCGCCGTTCTTGAACGCCACGCCGACCGGCAGCTGCAGGCCGCTGGCGATCACCCGCACCTTGTCGGCCACGCCATCGCCTTTTGTATCGGTCAGTGCATAGACCTTGCCCGCGTCATTGGAACCGACGAACACGGTGCCTTTCGCGCCCAGCGCGATCTCGCGCGCATTCGGCACCTGATCCGAATACACCGCAATATGGAAACCCTTCGGCAGGGTCAACTTGCCCAGCTGCGGTGCGGCCAGCACCGGCAGCGACGAAACAGCCAACAACAGCGACAGCAGCAGGCGCATGGCGGCGCTCCTCGATCATGCGGAAAACGGAGCGTATACCCGAACGCCGGAAACCATATCGCTCTGTTAACGTGACGGCCTTCGCATGGGAGACAACATGAGCGAGTTGGACGACCTCACCACGCTGGTGCGCGCCGCCACGCCACTGCTGGTGATCGAGACGGTGGATGAGCAGCGTGTGATCGAGTGCTTCCGTCACGTGATTGCGCAGGCGCTGCATCCGCTGTGGCGCTGGACGCTGACCGACGGCCTGAGCCGGCTCGACTTCGCCCAGCTCGACGGCGAGATCGCACCGGACGCCACCGCCACGCTGGACGCGATCCGCGCCCAAGGCGAGCGCGGCATCTATCTGATGTTCGACTTCCACGGCCTGCTGGGCTACGCGATGAGCTTGCGTCAGATGCGCGAGATCGTGCAGCGGCAGCGTTCCGCCGCGCACACCATCGTGCTGGTCGGCGCCAAGGTCGAGTTGCCGGAAGAACTCGAAGCACTGGCCCTGCGCGTGCCGTTGTCGCTGCCCGACATCAAGGAACTGGCCGGCATCATGCGCGGCGAAGCCGTGGCCTGGCAGCGTGAGCAGGGCCGCAAGATCGAAGTGGACAACGACGCGGCACGCACCATCGTGCGCAACCTGCTCGGCCTGTCCGCACCGGACGCGCGGCGCATCGTGCGCAAGCTGATCTACAACGACGGCGCGCTCGGTCCGCAAGACCTGCCCGAGCTGATGCAGTCGAAGTTCGACCTGCTCAACCGTTCCGGCCTGCTGCATTACGAATACGCCACCGCCAGTTTCGCCGACATCGCCGGGGTCAGCCGCGTGCGCGAATGGGTGCAGCGCCGGCGCGCGGTGTTCCTCGACCCGTCTGCCACGCCGATGCTTGATCCACCGAAGGGCGTACTGCTGCTCGGCGTACAGGGCTGCGGCAAGAGCCTCGCGGCGAAGGCGATCGCCGGCGGCTTCGGCGTGCCGCTGGTGCGGCTGGACTTCGGCACGCTATACAACAAGTACCAGGGCGAGACCGAAAAGAACCTGCGCGACGCGTTGAGCAGCACCGAGCTGCTGGCGCCGTGCGTGTTGTGGATCGACGAGATCGAGAAAGGCCTCGCCGACGGCGGCGATGATGGCGGCGTATCACGCCGCGTACTCGGTTACCTGCTGACCTGGATGGCCGAACGCAAGGCCAAGGTGTTCGTGGTCGCCACCGCGAATGCCGTCAACGAGCTGCCCGCCGAATTGCTGCGCAAGGGCCGTTTCGACGAGATCTTCTTCGTGGACCTGCCGCAGGCCCCCGTGCGCAGCGAGATCTTCGCGATGCACCTCACCCGCCGCAAACTCGACCCCGCTGGCTTCGACCTGCCTGTGCTCGCCGTCGCCAGCGACGGTTTCTCCGGCGCCGAAATCGAACAGACCGTCGTCAGCTCGCTCTACGACGCGGCCGGCAACGGCACGCCGCCGGACCAGGCGACCTTGCTCAATGCGCTGAAGCAGACGCGGCCACTGTCGGTACTGATGCACGAGCAGGTGGAGGCGTTGCGTGCGTGGGCACAGGGGCGATGTGTGGCGGCGGATTGAGCGAGCTCAAATCGCGGTGCGCAACGCCAACGTGGCTCTGACCCGACACCCTGTTTCGGCGTAGTCTTGAACGCCCATCGTCAGGAGGGTCGAATCATGTTTCGCCGCACCTGCAAGCTGCTGATCCCGCTGATCGTTACGCTGTTGCTACCCGCAGTTGCCAGCACCACTCCTGCCTCCGCCCCCGACAGCACCACGGCGGCGCTGCAGCAGGCGGTGAACGGTCACTGGCGCTCACCTGCGAACCAGGCGCGCGATCAGTACCGCCATCCGATCGACACTCTGCAATTCTTCGGCATCAAGCCGGACATGACCGTGATCGAGCTGTCGCCTGGCGGCGGCTGGTACACCGAAATCCTCGCGCCCTTCCTCTACGCGCACGGCCACCTGATCGAGGCCGCGCCGGCGACGGCAGCGAAATTCACCGCCATGCTCAAGGCCGATCCGACGGTGTATGGACACATCGCGAAAGTCATTCCGTTCGCGCCCCCATATCAAGTGAATCTGGGCGCCGACAACTCGGCCGACATGGTGCTTACCTTTCGCAACACGCATGACTGGCTCAACCACAGCCCGACCACCCTCGACGCGGTGTTCCAGGCTGCGTTCAACGTGCTCAAACCCGGTGGCGTATTCGGCATCACCGAACACCGCGCCAAACCGTTCGCCGATGTCGTGGACAGCGCCAAGGTTCTGCACCGCCTGCCCGAGGATTACCTGATCGCACTGGCCCTCAAGACCGGATTCCGCGTGGCCGGCGTGTCGGAGATCAATGCCAACCCCACGGACCCCGAAGATATCAATGTGCACCGCCTGCCGCCGGATCTGGCCGGCCCCGACAGCGAGCATGCGAAGATGAAGGTGATCGGTGAGTCCGACCGGATGACGTTGCGGTTCGTGAAGCCGTGAGGGAAGCGCTCTGAAGATGAAGCCATCGGAATTCCGTCAGCACGGCGAGCAGACCGCCATGTTCCTGCTCGATCCCTGCGGCAATGCGCTGGAGTTCGAGGCGTCCGCGTACCGCGCAGTTGTTCGCGAAATGGCGCGGCGGAAACAACAGTGATGGATCCGGAAGATTTGCCGAAACTGGTGAGCATGCGCATGCCTTACGGCAAGTATCAGGGGCGGTTGATCGCCGACCTGCCCGGCGCCTATCTCGCGTGGTTCGCGCGCAAGGGCTTTCCGAACGGCGAGCTGGGCCGGCTGCTGGCACTGATGCTGGAGCTCGACCATAACGGCTTGTCGTCGCTGCTCGATCCGTTGCGCCAGCGCTGACACGGCCATGCGTCGTTAAACTGGCGCTCGATGAATACGCATTCGGACCCGTTCCAGGACATGGTAACCGCGCTGGCCACCGATGGCTGGTGCGTCGTGCCGGATTTTCTTTCGGGTACACAGACGCAGGCGCTGGCCGATGAGTGCCGCGCCCTGCACGATGCGCAACGGCTGACGCCGGCACGGGTCGGCGCCACGCGCACGGCCACGCCATTGCGTGGCGACAGCACGCACTGGTTCCAGGCCGATGCACTGAGCGTGCCGCAGCAGGTGTTCGTCGACCGCCTCGACGCGCTGCGCGTGGCGCTCAACCGCGAGCTGATGCTGGGGCTGATCGAGTGCGAATCGCACTACGCGGTGTATCCGCCCGGCGCCGGCTACACGCGTCATCTCGACCGCCTGCGCGACAGCGATGCGCGGGTGGTATCGGCGGTGTTCTATCTCAACGAGGCGTGGCAGGCCGCCGATGGCGGTGCATTGCGGCTGTACTTGGCCGATGGTTCGTCGCGCGACATATTTCCGCACGCCGGCACCTTGCTGCTGTTTCTCTCGGCGCAGTTCGAACATGAGGTACTGCCGGCCGCGCGCGCGCGCATGAGCATCGCCTGCTGGATGCGGCAGCGATCACCTGGCCCGCCGTTCTGACCGTGCTCAGGCTGCCGGCGTGGCCTTGTCTACCACCGCATTGAAGCGTGCCGCGATGTAGTCGTCGGTGAAGCTGGTCATGCCGTAGCCGCGGATGAAGCCGCAGTGGCCGCCGTAATCGGCGATATCGAGCTCCACGTGCGGCGGCAGTTCGAGTTTCTCGAAGGCGTCGACCGGGATCACCGGGTCATCCTTGGCAGTGAGGATGGTGGCGGGAATCTGCATCGCCAGCAGTGCATCGCCGGCCACCGAATAGCCGTCAAGATACTGCTGCAGCGACGAGAAGTCGGTGTGCCGCAGCACCATCGCCTCGGTCAGGCCGCGCAGGTTCTGGTTCAGCTCGGACATCTCGAAATACTGGTGCTGCGGAAACGCCTTCTGCTTGGCCTGCAGCGAGTGCCGCCACTTGCGCATGAAGTAGGCCTGGTAGAACCACGGCGCGGATTCTTCGAGCGAGAACAGGCCTTCGCCGGGATCGATGATCGGGCACACCGCCAGCACGTAGCTCAACGGGATGCCCACGCGCGCAGTCTGCAACGCGGCGCGCAGCGCGAAGTTGCCGCCCAGCGAGAACCCGGCCAACGCGATGGGACGAGCTGGCCAGCGTTGCGCAATGTCGCCCAGCGCATGCACTACTTCATCGATGCGGCAGGAGTGGAACAGCGCCTCGTTGAGCCCGTGGCTGTCGCCATGATCACGGAAGTTCAGCCGGAAAATATCCCAGCCGTCGGCCAGCAGGCGACTACCGGTCTGCAGCACGTAGGTGGAATCGACGCTGCCCTCCCAGCCGTGGAACAGCACGGCCAGTCCGCGCGGCTGCGGCCGGATCTTCTGCGCGGTGTAGGCACCGGTCAGGCGCACGCCGCCGCCGCCATCGACCACCACTGGCTCGGCACCATGCATCACCGTTTGCGCCGCGAGCGGCAGCAGCATGCGGCGCACGCCGCTGGACGAAAGCATCGTCTGAATGTGGCCGCTGCGCAGCGGCCAGGGTGGACGGAAATCCTTTCCGTACGGCAGGGTCATGCCAGTCGGTCTTCCAGCGCGGCGCCGATGAGCTCGCGCGACTGCTCGGCCATGCGGCGTCGCGCGTCCGGGCTTGCCGGCACCGGCGCGAGAAAATGCACCTCGGCATCCATCGGCGCCTCGCCGAGCATGCGCACGATGTTGCTCATGAAGCTTTCGTTCTCGCGGAAGCCGGCGTCGAGTACTCGGCGCCCGGCGCGGGCAAACCGCAACGCCACCGGCTGCACTGCCACCTCGGCATCCAGCGCGGCCTGGAAGATGCGTGCGTGGAATATCTTGAGCACGCCGTGGTAGCCGGTGCCGCCTTCCGGAAACACCGCCACCGAACGGCCGTCATGCAGCCGTTCGACCATCACCTGCATCACCGTGGACAGCGAATGATTGCTGCCGCGGCGATGGAAGATGGTACCCCCGGTCGCGGCCATCCAGCCGACCAGCGGCCAGCGCGCGATCTCGGCCTTGGCCACGAAACAGGCGGCGCGTTGGCTGTGCAGCAGCTCGATGTCGATCCACGAGGTGTGATTGGCAACGAACAGCACCGGGTCCGCCAACGGCTCGCCGATGCGCACCGAGCGCAGGCCGAACACGCGCAGCAGCTGGGTCGACCACCAGCGGATCATCCGGTGCGCGAACGGCTCGCGGCCGTTCTTCATTATCACGTGCTGGTTCCAGCTGAGGATCAGCGAACACAGCAGAATGCCCAGCACGATGTGCAGCAGCAGCAGCGGTACGCGCCACAGATAACGCAGGGGGCGCAGCAGGTCACGCTCGGGGAGGGTAGTGGTGTCGATACTCATCAGTCGGCAAGTTTAGCGTTAGTTGATGCGCGCGGAGCGCTCAACGCTCCAGCTGCGCCAACGGCAGCGACGGCGAGCGCTTCACCGTGCGCAGCACGAAGCTGGAATTGACATCGGCTACCCCGGCCGCGTTCAACAGATGATCGAGCAGGAAGCGCGAAAAATCCTTGAGGTCGGCCACATAGACATGCAGCAGGTAATCCATGTCGCCGGTCAGCGCGTAGCAGGCGACCACTTCATCCCAGCCGTTGACGTGCTTGACGAAATCCTCGATCGCTGCCGCTTCGTGCTTGACCAACTGGACTCGCACGAACGCCTGCAAGCCCAGGCCGACCGCCTGCGGATCGATCTGCGCGGCGTAGCCGGTGATGATCTTGTCCGCTTCAAGTCGCTGCAGCCGGCGCAGGCACGCCGATGGCGACAGGCTGACCCGCTCGGCCAGCTCAGCATTGGTGATACGGCCCTCGCTCTGCAGTACGGCAAGCAGGCGCAGGTCGGTACGATCGAGTGTCGCCATGCGCAATAAACCTCTGCTATTTTCTACTTTTGCGCAATGATAGTGCATTCGCGACGATGCCTTCGGCAATAAAACAACCTTCGTGCGGGCGAACCGCCGTAAGCTTGTTACCTGATCCGTCACACCCGCATCGGAGCTCGCCATGGAAACGCCACGCAAAGTCGAACACCAGCAGACCGATCGTGGTTACGTGCCGGTATATGCGACCGGCGTGGTTGAGCAACCGTGGGCCAGCTACAGCAAGATCGATCACGAGGTATGGGACACGCTGTTCCAGCGCCAGCGCGAGATGCTGCCCGGCCGCGCATGCAAGGAGTTCATGGCGGGTGTGGAACGTTTCGGTCTCGGCGACGGCGGCATTCCGAAGTTCGCCGAATTGAACAAGGTGCTCGGCGCCGCCACCGGCTGGGAAGTGGTCGCGGTGGAAGGCCTGCTGCCGGACGAGGTGTTCTTCGACCACCTGGCCAACCGTCGTTTCCCCGTGAGCTGGTGGATCCGCAAACCCGACCAGCTCGACTACCTCAGCGAGCCGGACCTGTTCCACGACCTGTTCGGCCACGTGCCGCTGCTGCTCAACCCGGTGTTCGCCGACTACATGCAGGCGTATGGCCGCGGCGGCATGAAGGCGTTCGCGATCGGCCCCGAAGCGCTGATGAACCTCACGCGGCTGTACTGGTACACGGTGGAGTTCGGCCTGATCAATACCGACGAAGGCATGCGCATCTACGGTGCCGGCATCGTCAGCTCCAAGGGTGAGTCGATCTACTCGCTGGATTCGCCATCCCCGAACCGCATCGGCTTCGGCCTCGAACGCGTGATGAGCACACGCTACCGCATCGACACCTACCAGCAGACCTACTTCGTGATCGACAGCTTCGAGCAATTGTTCGAGGCAACGCATCCGGACTTCACGCCGATCTACGCGAAGCTGCACGAGTTGCCCGCGCATGCTGCGGGTGACGTGCTGGACTATGACCGCGTGTTCACCCGTGGCAATCGCGAGGGCTGGGCGACGAACGCGGATACTTAAGCCTTCCACAATCTCATGTGGAAGCACGAGGGCCGGCCATCATGCCGGCCCTTTTTACTGGACACTAATCGAAACCTTGAGGTCGACAGCAAATAGTGAGCACTTGAATGTCGGCTTCCAGAAGCGGCCATTCAACGCTGGGGTTAGGCGGCGGCGTAGCCGTCCGCCTTGAACGAGATGTTAGCCGTACTTTGCCTTGAGATCGTCAAGCTGGAAGAAACGCAGATTCACGACAAACATATCGCACCTAACCGCCTCCTCGACTTTGCGCTTGAACTCTGGCAAAGCTTCTTTTGGAAAATCTACAACAATGGCTATCCAAAAGATGACTTTGTCTTTTGTTATATTTGAGTTCTTATCGCCGACTGTTTGATCCCACATAAACGTCGAAGCACGATGAATGAGTGCCTCAAGAAATTCACGCTTGAACGCCGGGCGAGAGAAATACTTCACTTCAATTAGGTGCGCTTCATCCTTGGTGATGAGTACGCCATCAAATTCTTCCGTACGGCCATGTGACGAAACTTGTACATATTTGCGGAACGGCTTTCCTACTTCTTTCTCTAACTCCAAAAATGCCAATCTCTCGGCATCAGCATATGCGGAACGGATTGCTGGAGTTGGACGAGGTGTTTCTTGGATTTGGACACTTGGTACAGGTACAGCTTCCTGCTCTTCCACTCGCTGGACTTCGGTTTCAAGACGCTCAGCGCGCTGTTCATCGGAAAGTGGTGAGAGGAAGAGTCGCTCGTCTTTGTAGTCAGACGGAGCGTAAAGTTTCTTGTGGTGCGCAGTTACCAAGCGATAAAAGACGCCAAGAATTAGTGCAGGAAATATGACAATGAACCAGATAAGTGGAGATCGCTCGTCGGGTTGTAGCTGAGATGCTGCAAGTCCCAGAACGAGGCAGGCAAACCCGTACACGAGAACAATGAAAAGCCCGATGACGCCGAGCGGATTTCGGGTTAGACCTTGTGCAGCTTTTGCGAACTCCCGCATCCGAAAATCCTCCCTGTATGGCTAACTACCTAATAGACCGACCTGGGTTGGGCAATACATCTCGCATCTAGCCCTACCGCAGACGTTATCCCCTTGTACCACTTGACGTTGCCGACCCTGCGCGGTTTATACACCCACCGCAAACCCCGATTGGGATCGTCCCACAACAAGCCTCATCGTGTCTTCACACGACAGAACGGTGACCGGTAGCTTCGGGTCGCCGGCTATCGTTGGCCACCCGTTCTATGGTCTATCCGGCTTCGACCGCTTGAGCTCGCTCACTTCCAGCACCTGCGCGATGCGGGTGCCATCCCAACGATAAATCAGATGCTGTGCCTGCATGCACGGCGCAACCACGTCGGGATGGAATGCGGCCAGACATTCGCCACCGCGATGCCGTGCGCTGTCGTAGACGACGCCATTGGAGTCGGCGGCGCGCAATTCGCGGGCCAGCGCGACGCTGGCAATGTAGCTGTCCGGATCGTGCGCTGCTGGCCAGCCGCCGCGGATATCATGCAGCTTGCTGTCGACGCTGGTGCGATAGCAGCGCATCTCGATGTCGCACGCCGGCTCGGCGGTGGCGGCGAGGAACTTTTCGCGGTGATACACGGTTTCCTCCACCGCGGTGGCCACGCTTCGCGCGGCGTAGAACACGCCCCACGTGCCGTCGGAGAAGCGGCTGCCTTCCGGATTGAGATGGGTGAATGCGGCCATCACCGGGGTGGAACCCGGCCCGCTGATGCGGTGCTCCTTCGCTACCAGCTTCAGTGCACCGGCCTCCTCGCGCAGGCGCGGATTGGTCAGCGCCTCGATCGCGAACAGCGCGTCGAGATCGGCCGGATCGGCGATGCGGTCGTACACGCCGATCGGCGGAAACCGGCTTGGCACGATGCGATACGCATGAATCCAGCGAACGCGCTTGATCGGTGGCAACGTGGTCGGCATCGGAAGTCCGTGGCTGGCGGAAGCAGCGCGTAGAGGCAGGAACCCAGCATGTCGCGCGCCCGTCTCGCCGGTCGCGACCATGCGCACACTTCACTCAACCTCGCTGCGCGTCCAGATACTGGTGCACCACGTACAGATCGGCGACGTTGCCCGACAGCATGCGCTCGAGCGCGGAGTGGCCGCCGAACAGGGACGCCTGATTCGGCTTGTGCAGCCACGCGTCGGCCTGCGCCGGATCGGGAAACAGGATCTGCAGAGACTTCCAGATGCCGAGCAGGTAACTGATCCGCTCGACCGTATCGCGACCGAGCACACCGCCCTGGTGGCGCTTCCACTTGTAGAACGTCGACTCCGGCGGATCGCCGAGCAACCTGCGTTGCTCCGCGATGCGCAGCTTCCAGTGCTCGGCCAGACGGAAGAACGCGCGCAGCGCCGGAGCACCGAGCTCGCCGGCGGGAGCGGTTTCGGGCAGCGGTTGGGCCAGCATGCGAAACTCTCCTTGTGAAGTTGAGTATCAATTTACTCCACAAGAGAAGTATAGTCAATTATTGATCAACCCAACGCAACCCTCAGGGCATCGCCGGACTGGCCTTGTCACCCTTCGCGCAATCGCAACCATAGTCCGGCTCCGAACCACCGTCGGCAATGAAGTTGTCGATACGCTGTTCCAGTACCGGCAACGGCACCGAGCCGGCCGAGAGCACAGTGTCATGGAAATGGCGCAGGTCGAACTTCGCGCCCAGCGCCTTTTCCGCTTTCGCACGCAGCTCGCGGAGCTTCAGGTAGCCGAGCTCGTACGACAGCGCCTGACCGGGCCAGCTGATGTAGCGATCGACCTCGTTGGCTATCTCGCGTGCGGACAACGCGGTGTTGACGGTCAGATAATCGATGCCTTGCTGACGCGTCCAGCCGAGGTGGTGGATGCCGGTGTCGACCACCAGCCGGCAGGCGCGCCACATTTGGTAGGTGAGGTAGCCGAAGCGCTGGTACGGCGTCTGGTAGATGCCCATCTCGTCGCCGAGGTATTCCGAGTACAGCCCCCAGCCTTCGCCGTAGGCGGAGATGTAGCTGTTGCGGCGGAACGCCGGCTGGCCGTGTTGCTCATCAGCCAGCTCCAGCTGCAGCGCGTGGCCGGGATAGGACTCGTGCAGGGTCAGCGCGGGCATGTTGTATAACGGCCGCGACGGCAGGTCGTAGGTGTTGACCAGATAGACGTCCGCACCGCCGCGGCCGGACGTGTAGTACGGCGCGATATCGGCCGGCACCGGCTGGATGGTGAAGCGTGCGCGCGGCAGGTGGCCGAAGTATCTGGCCATCTTGCCGTCTACTTGCTTGGCCACCCATGCGCTGCGCATCAGCAGCTCGTCGGGCGTCTTCGCATAGAACTGCGGGTCGCTGCGCAGGAACTGCAGGAACTCGGCGAAGCTGCCCTTGAAGCCGGTGTCCGTCATCACCGTCAGCATCTGTGCGTGGATCTTCGCCACTTCGTCGAGACCGATCCGGTGGATCGCGTCGGGGCTCAGATCCAGCGTGGTGTATTCGTGGATCTGCTGGTGATAGAACGCCTTCCCGTCCGGCAGCGCCTCTGCTGCCAGGGTGGCGCGCGCTTGCGGTACGTAGTCGTTGCGGAAGAACGCCAGCAGCTTCGCGTAGGCCGGGATCACCTCGTCGCGGATACGCTGCAGCGCCCGCCCCTGCATGGCCTGCGCCTGTTCGGCCGGGATCGATGCCGGCATCTGCTTGAACGGCGCGTAGAAACTGCTCTGGGTCGGATCCTTCAGCTCGGCCACCGCGGCAATCGACACGTCGCGTCCCTTGAGCACGTCGCGCGGCACGCTGAAACCACGCGCGAGGCCGAGCCGCATGTTGGCGATCTGCTGATCGAAGTAGGCGGGAATCTGATCGAGCCGGTCGAGGTAACGACGGTAGTCGTCGGCCGTGCGCAGCCTGTCGCCGCCGAGGTCGTAACCGATGTCGGACCAGAACGCGGAGTCGCTGTTGAACGGCATCTGCCAGTTCTTGAATTGCTGGTTGGCGACAAAATTGCCAATCTGCTCGCGATAGACCGCATAGTTGACCCGGTTGGCCGGCGACAGCTGCGCCACGTCGACGCCATCGAGCTGCCTGAGCACGTGTTGCCAGTAGTCCAGCCGCTGCTGCTGGCTGCCCGCATCGACGTCGTCGAGGCGGCCGCTGTTGGGCTGCGCTTCGCCGGACGCGCTGATCCCGGCCTGCCCCGTACGCCACGCCCACTCGGTGGTGTAGATGTTCTTGAATCGCGCATTGCTGTCCTGCGCGGCCCACGCCGGCGCGGCCAGGAACGCTGCGCCCAGCAGCAGCCATGGCATGCCCGTGATGATCTTCACTGCACAAGTTTCCCTGTCGGTTGCGGCGCGGATGCAGTCGCCAAGGCGGCATCTTCCACGCTCCAGAAGTCGAGCGCCGGTGGCGGAAGCTGGGGCAAGGCTGCTCGCAACAGCAGCTCCCGCGCGGCGTCCTTCAATCGTGCCACGCGCAGCGTGATATCGCGAGCACCGAGCCAGACGGAAAAATCAGCCAGCGCCTCCAGTGAGGTGCTGTCCAGATCCGGCGATTCCTCCAGGCTGAGTACCACCACCCGGCTGCCGACATGGCGTTCGACCTGCTGACGTGCCAGCGCCAGCACCGATTCCGCATTGGCAAAGAACAACGGCTCCTCCGGGCGCAAGATCAGGACGCCCGCCGGCTCCACCGCCTGCGGATGCAGTTCGATGCTGACAAAGTCATGGCCACCATCGAGCTGTCCAAGCACGCTGATGCGAGGCGTGGCGAACTGGCGCAGCAGCATCGCCAGACTGAACGCGATCGCCGCCAGCAAGCCGCTGAGGATGCCGAGCGCAAGCACCGCGAGCACCGCGGCGAGCGCCACCAGCCGATCACGCTTCCACTGTAGGTAGGGCTTGAACACCGCCAGCCGCCACGACTTGCTCACCGCGTGAATCACGATCGCCGCCAGCACCGGCTCGGGAATACGTTCGATCCAGCGCAACAGCAGCAATACCATCAGCAACACGCTACCGGCGGCAACCAGCCCGGCCACCCGCGAGCGCGCACCGGCGGCCTCGTTCGCCGAGGTACCGGAATAGCCTGCACCGAGCGGCATGCCGTGCAACAGACCCGATAACGCGTTCGCCACGCCGAACACCAGCAGATCGCGATTCGGATTGACCGGGTCGCCATGCTTCAGCGCAAACGCGCGGATCGCGCCGTACGATTCCGCGTACAGCACCAGCAGCAAGGCCGCCGCCAGCTCGATGCTGGGCACCCACTGACCGCTTGTGGGCCACACCGGCAGTGACCAGTCAGGGATCAGATCGATCGCACCGGTCAGCGTCACGCCGTGTTGCGCCAGCCAGCCGGAGGCCGCCACGCCCAGCACGATCGCCAGCAGGCTGCCGGGCAACCGATGCACCCGCTCGCACAGGAACAACAGCAAAAGCGCGACGACGCCGGCACCCATCGTGGCCGGCTGGATCTGGCCGATGGATTTGAACAGCGTCACGAGCAGCAGGGGTACGAAATCGCCGTGCAAGGCCGGTAACCCGAACAGGTTCGGCAACTGCTTCAGCGCGATCACGCAGGCCAGACCAAAGGTGAAACCGCGCAGCACCGGCCGCGCGATCAGATGCGACAGACCGCCGAGACGCGCGACCCCGGCGATCAGGAAACAGCCGCCGGTGAGCAGTACCAGGGTTGCCGCCACCGCGGCACGTGCCGCTCCCGCGGGACCCGCCAATGCGAGTGTCCCGGCCGCAAGCACCGCCGCCGATGATGACGTGGCCGAGACGATTGCATAGCGGCTGCGACCGAGCAGACCGTAACAGACCAGGCCGACGAGCAGCGCGATCACACCGGCCTGCGGCGGCAGCCCGGCAATGCCCGAGTACGCCACCGCCTCGGGCAGCAGCAGGCCGGCAATCGACAACCCGGCCAGCACGTCGACGCCGAGCGTGGAACCGGGCGTGACGGCAGCAGCCGGGCGCGCGCTCATTCGATCGTCCCGCTCCAGCCCGGCAGGTACGCTGTCTCGTGGCTATGCGCCAACAGTACGGCCTCCTGCAGCACCTTCGCACTGATCTTGCCGTTCGGTAGCTTCAGGCGGCGACGGTAGAAATCCGCCCACAGGAACTCCGCGTACGGCAGGGCGTCCTTCGCGCAGCCGCCGGCCACACGCATCCGCGCGGCAAGCGTGCGGTAAGGGTCGTCGGCCATGTCACCGAGGCTGCTCGGGATCGCCGTGTAGTCGGTGCGGGTACCGTGCTGGTCATACGGATGTGCCCAGCGACTGAATTCCATGGTGCGCCAGAACACATCCGGCTCCAGCCAGGAGAAGTCGCGCTGAATCATCACTGGAACGCTCTTCACGCCCTCCTCAAGCAGCGCCAGACCGAGGTGGTGGTGATCGACGATATAGACGCGCTGCTTCGGCCCCAGCACCCCGGGAAACCAGTGCGCCTCGAGCAGTTCCTTGCGCTTCTTGCGGCCGAGCTTTTCCCACTCCGCGCGCTTGCTCGCGACCTCGGCCTTGCCGACGGTCAATTGGGTCGGCCGCAGCTTGGCCGGAGCGATCGACAACAACGGATGATGCACACCTGACGACATGGCACGACTCCTTCGGACAGACGCAGTGCTGCCGAGCGTACCCCAGCCGGGCAGCGATGGGCCATCCGTTACGCGCAATTTCCCGCGACGCCGACTATTCCATGCCAGCGTAGTAACCGCGTGTCGCCAGCAGGTAGGCGTCCAGATTGCGGCCGTCCAATTCGTCGAACACTTCGCCGGTCTCGGCAAGCTCGTCGATGCGGTCGGGACGGAAATTGCGGAAACCCTCGCGCAGCCGGCACCACGTACCGAGCGTCCACTTGCCGCCCCAGAACGCGAGGCACAACGGCTCGACCTCGCGCGTGCTGATGCTGCCTGCCTCATCGCGATAGGCCAACTGCAATACCTGGCGTGCCCCGATCGCCGCGTGCAGCCGGTCGATCCGCGCCGCGAACGCAAGCTTGTGCTCGTCGCGCCAGACCGGCGCGTATATACGTGTGCGCGCCGAGCGCTCGCGCAGTTCCGGCGGCAGCACCGCTTCGATTTTCAACAGTGCGGACTGCGCGCTTTCTGCCAGCTGGGTGCCGGCGAACGCGCGCACGAAACGCGAACCGACCACCAGCGCTTCGAGTTCGTTGGCGTTGAACATCAGCGGCGGGATGTCCGAGCCCTTGCGCAGCACGTAGCCGACCCCTGCCTCGCCTTCAATCGGCACGCCGGAAAGCTGCAGGTCAGCGACGTCGCGATAGACCGTGCGCAGGGAAACACCCAGCGTCTCGGCAAGCTGGCGCGCACGCAAGGCCGTGCGGCGACCGCGCAGGGCGTTGATGATGAGGAACAGGCGATCGGCACGACGCATCGGAACATCATCGCCGACACGAGTGATGGCGAACAGCGCCGAACGTCACGACTCATGGCATCAAGCCCATAAGGATCAGGCCGACTGTGCAGCCACCAGTTCGGCATCCGCCGCTGCCGCGCGCTGCATCGCCGGGCGTGAAATCACCCGGTCGATATAGGCGCGGATCACCGGCAGCTCCGGCACCAGCTTGAACATCGTGGTCCAGTTCAGCGCGGTGCCCCACAGCACGTCGGCCGCGCTGAAGGTATCGCCGAGAATGTATGGCCCCAGTTCCAACTGGTCAGTGAGCGTCTTCAGCATGGTGTCGAAGTCGCCGTACGGGCAGGTCGATGGTGCAGCCGGCTCACGCTTCATCGACTTGTCGACCAGGGCCGGCTCGAAGCACGAACCATAGAACACCATCCAGCGCAGGTACGGCCCGCGCAACGGATCGCCGATCGGCGGCGCCAGCTTCACATCGGGGTAAAGGTCGGCGAGGTACATGAATACCGCCGGCTGCTCGGTGATCAACGCATCGTGGTGGCGGATCGCCGGCACCTTGCCCATCGGGTTCACGGCAAGGTACTCCGGCCCACGCTGCTGACCCGTCTTGAAGTTCAGCACGTGCATGTCATATGGCATGCCGAGCTCCTCAAGCAGCGCACGGGTTCCGCTGGAACGGCTGTTTGGGGCATGGAAGAACGTGACTTTCGGCTTCATGACGACTCCTCGCGGTAGCGACCAGGGATGCAACGATCAAAGATGCCGCGTCTCGGCCGGCGGTGATTGCCAGTTGTTGGCGCGACCGTCGGCGTAGTGAAGTGGCGCATCGATCAGCTCCTGCGGCTCGACATCGTCGAGGCAGGCAATGTTCACGCTGTAGAAATCGCCACCGAGCACATCAAGATGGCCGCGGCCGAACGGACGCACGCCGCAGTGCCGGCAGAACAGGTGGTGCATGCTGTTCGAGCCGAACTGGTAGTCGGACAACATCTCCTCTCCCGAGATCAGGCGGAATGCATCCGGCTTCACGATCACGCCCCACATCCGCGTCTTGGTGCAGATCGAGCAATTGCAGCGGCCGGCGCCAGCGGCGAAGTCGATCTCGGCTTCGAGGCGTACGGCGCCGCAGTGGCAGCTGCCGTGATAGCTCTTGTTCATGACTTGCTCCGCTTGAGGAAGGTGCTGTGCAGATCGGCCAGTGCGACCAGCAGCATGCGCTGGCGCGGTCGGGCCGAAGTCGCCGACGGCTGTGGAGCATCCACGCCTTCTGATATCGGCAACCTGTACTGGCCATTCATCAGCAGACCTCGCAGGTACAACGGACGATACGCCATCAGCACGCGGTGCAGGATCGGATTCATGCTTGTCTCCTCACACCGCCACTGCTTCGCCGACGCACCACGGCGGCAGCTGGGCGTGCTTGAACAGGCGGTACCAGTACTCGCGATCGCTGGGGCTATACAGGTCCAGCGTGTGGATCACCTCGCGGGCAAACTCCACGCTGCCCAGATGGCTGGCCGTGATCACGCCGCCGTCGCTGACCGCCAGCACCTCGCTGTCGTACTGCTCGGCGCCGGCGTAGCCAGGCACCTGACTGGCAATCTGGCCGGACCAGTTGCCGGTGTGCCGGCAATGATCGAGCAGACCGGCGCGGGCCAGCGCCAGCACACCGCTGTCGATCCCGGCCACCGGGGCGCCGCCCGCGTGCAGCTGGCGGATCGCGGCCACCGCCGGCTCACCTTGGCCGCGCTGCCACAGATGGCCGCCGGGCACGATCAGCAATGCCGCACGCTGTGTATCCAGCTGAGCCAGCGATAGATCGGGCTGTACGCTGAGGCCGCCCATCGACACCACCGGCGCCGGCGAGAAGCCCACCGTCTGTACCCGCCAGTCACCAGGGCGCCGGATCTCGCACAACGCCAGCGCGGCCTGCCAGTCGGCAAAACCATCAAATACCAGGAAATAAACCGTATCGCGCATGCTGTATCCCTCCGCTGTGGAGGTACAGCATGGCCACCCCCTGCTGCCAACGTACTGTCAGCAGCCGGCCCGATCGATGGCCGATCGAGCCATTCCGCGGCGCCATGCTGGCGCTGTTCAGCCGGAGCCGGGACAATGCGCCATCCTTCTGCCACGGACCCGACATGAAGCCCATCTCGCTGATCCAGTTCCTGATCGAGGAACGCCGCGCCGGCCACATCAACGCCGAACTCTCCCTGCTGATCGAAGTGGTCGCGCGCGCGTGCAAGCGCATCGCGGTGGCCACCAACAAGGGTGCGCTCGGCGGCGTACTGGGCATGGCCGGCAGCGACGAGGCGCTGAGCATGAACATCCAGGGCGAGGCGCAGAAGAAGCTCGACGTGATCTCCAACGAGATCCTGCTGGAAGCGAACGCCTGGGGCGGCCACCTCGCCGCCTGCGCGTCGGAAGAGATGGAAGACCCGCAGCAGATTCCGGACGGCTATCCGAAGGGCAACCATCTGCTGCTGTTCGATCCGCTGGACGGCAGCTCGAACATCGACGTGAATATCTCGGTCGGCACGATCTTCTCGGTGCTGCGCTGCCCGGACAACGTAACCGAGCCGAAGGCCGCCGACTTCCTGCAGCCTGGCACCACCCAGCTCGCCGCCGGCTATGTGGTGTACGGCCCGGCCACCGTGCTGGTGCTGACGTTTGGTCACGGCACGCATGAGTTCACGCTGGAGCGCGAGGTCGGCAGCTTCATGCTGAGCCGGCGCAACATCCGGATCCCCGAGGAAGCCACCGAGTTCGCCATCAACATGTCGAACCAGCGCCACTGGCAGGCACCGATGCAGCGTTACATCGGCGAGCTGCTGGCCGGCAAGGAAGGTCCGCGCGGCAAGGATTTCAACATGCGCTGGGTCGCCTCGATGGTGGCCGACGTGCACCGCATCGTGACCCGCGGCGGCGTGTTCTATTACCCGCTGGACGCGAAGATCCTCAAGCAGGGCGGCAAGCTGCGGCTGATGTACGAGGCCAACCCGATGGCCTTCATCATCGAGCAGGCCGGCGGCGCGGCAACCACCGGGCGCGAGCGCATCATGGAACTGCAGCCGACTGGGCTGCACCAGCGCGTGCCGGTGTTCCTCGGCTCGAAAAAGGAAGTCGAGGTGGCCACGCATTACCACCAGCAGGCGGACGGCGCACAGGACTGACGCCGCTTGCGTCTTCCTCTCTAGCAAGGGGAGACGCGACACAGGAGCAAGAGCATTGCCCATGCTGCGCCTCGGCAGCGCCATGTTCCCGTCATAGGCTCGAAGCCCACCCACCTTCACTCTGGCAACACGACCGATGCCTTTCCGCCGCCTGCTGTTGCTGTTGCTCGCCACGCTCGCACTGAGCGCGTGCTTCGGTGGCAGCAAGCCCACGATCCCGCAGCCGGTCATCGTGCCGCCGCCGGCACCGGTGAAGCTGAAGATCGGCCTCGCGCTCGGCGGTGGCGCCGCGAAAGGCTTCGCGCATATCGGCGTGATCAAGATGCTGGAAGCCAGCGGCATCCATCCCGACGTGGTCGCCGGCACCAGTGCCGGCAGCGTGGTCGGCGCGCTGTACGCCAGTGGCATGGATGCGTTCGCGCTGCAGGAAACCGCATTCGGCCTGGACGAAACGAAGATCCGCGACGTGCGACTGTTCTCCGGCGGCCTGGTGCAGGGCCAGGCGCTGCAGGATTACGTCAACCAGCTACTGCACCACGAGTCGATCGAGCAGCTGAAGATCCCGTTCGCCGCCGTCGCCACGCAACTGGAAACCGGTCAGCGCACGGTGTTCACGCGCGGCAATACCGGTCAGGCGGTGCGCGCGTCCAGCAGCATTCCCGGTGTGTTCGAACCCGCCGAAATCCGCGGCAAACACTACGTCGACGGCGGCGTGGTCAGCCCGATACCAGTGGACGCGGCGCGCCAGCTCGGCGCCGATTTCGTGATCGCGGTGGACATCTCCACCAGGCCCAGCGGCAGCAATCCGCAGGGCCTGGTGAATATCGTCGGTCAGACCATCGCGATCATGGGCCAGCAGTTGGGCACACAGGAAACCGCGCGCGCCGACGTGGTGCTGCGGCCCAACATCAGCGGCATCGGCCCGACCGATTTCGAGCAGAAGAACCAGGCCATCCTCGAAGGCGAAAAAGCGGCGCTGGCGGCGATTCCCGCCATCCGTGCCAAGCTCGCCGCAATGGCCGCGGCACGCCAGGCCGCGGTGGCGCCACCCGTGCATTGAAGCGCGCACCGGGCTTTGTCCGGCTGACATGCCGTGTCCGTACTGCACTTGCACTTGGCGCGTGCGAACTTCTGGTAGTAGCGTGCGGACTCCCCTGCGTCGGAGTTCCTCATGTTGAAACGTTCGCACCTGCCTGCCCCGTTGCTGCTTCTGGCCATCGCGCTGGCCCCCAACGCATTCGCCGCCGCACCTGCCGTCGATCCACGCATCGAGCACGTGCTGGCCGAACTGGGCAAGGGGCAGTCGATCGAGGCGGTGGCGATCTCGCCGGACGGCAGGCAGCTGGCCTGGGTGATCGAACGTGCGGGCAAACCATCGATCGAAGTGGCCGACGCCGACGGCAGCCACGCGCATCGCATCAGTGCAGCGGCCAAACCCGGCGCCTGCGCGGAATCGGACATCGCGTGGACACCGGATTCGCGCCATCTCGCGTTCGTGTCCAACTGCAACGTCGACCTGACCAGCACGCAGGTGATGCAGAACGACGTCTATCTGGCCGATCCCGTCGGCAACAGCGCTCCCGCACGGCTGGCCCGACTGAAAGGTTACGTGCGTGCGCTGCAGTGGACAGCTGACGGCAAATCGCTCGGCTTCCTGTTCGTGTCCGGCGCCACCCGCCACGCCAGCGCGCTGGCCGCAGCCAAGCTGGCGGCCGGCGAAGTGGGCGTTACCGGCGTGGAAGTTCAGCGCGTGGCGAGTGTCGACGTCGCCGGCGGCGCACTGCACGAGCTGACCCCGGCCAGCATCTACGCGTACGAATTCGACTGGTCGCCGGACGGCACGCGTATCGCCTATACCGCCGCGCCACCACCGGGTGACAACAACTGGTGGATCGCCAAACTCTACGTGCAGCCGGCGCGACCCGATGCTGCCGCCGCGCTGGTGGTGGATCCGACCAACCGCAACAGCGGTTCGCTGTACGGTTTGCAGATCGCCTTGCCGCGCTGGTCGCCGGATGGTTCGCGGATCGCCTTCATCGGCGGCCTGATGAGCGACGAAGGCGCCACCGGCGGCGATATCTACGCGGTGTCGGCCAATGGCGGCACGCTGATCAATCTCACGCCGGACATCCATGTCACACCATCGTGGCTCAGCTGGAACGGGCCGCAGTCGATGCTGGTCAGTCAGGTCCGCAACGGCCAGAGCCAGCTGGCGGATTACACGGTCACCGCCACGGGCGCTCAACAGCAGAACGTGCACTTCACCGTGCCGGCCAGCTTCAGCGACGGCAGTGCATCGATGGCGGTCTCGCTGTCCGGCGATCACCAGCACATCGCGTTCGTGCAAAGTTCGTATGCGGTCGCCTCCGAAGTGCATGCCGGTGTACTGGGCAGTACCGCGCCGGCAGCCGTGACCTCGTTCAATGCCGCGCTCAAGCCGGCCTGGGGCAAGGCCGAATCGGTGGAGTGGGACAGCGAGGGTTTCCACGTGCAGGGCTGGCTGCTGTATCCGGCCAACTACGACGCTAAGAAAACCTACCCGATGGTCGTGGTAGTGCACGGCGGTCCGTCGAGCGCGGTGGTACCGCGCTGGCCGGGCGTGGGTTATGGTGCCGCACCGCTGTCCGCGCTGGATTATTTCGTGTTCGAACCGAACCCGCGCGGCAGCTTCGGTCAGGGTGAGAAATACGTACAGGCGAACCGCAAGGACTTCGGCTACGGCGACCTGCGCGACATCCTCGCCGGCGTCGATGCGGTGGAAAAGAAGGTGCCGGTGGACGACAAGCGGCTCGGCCTCACCGGCTGGAGCTACGGCGGCTTCATGAGCATGTTCGCGCCGACCCAGACTCAGCGCTTCCGTGCCGTGGTGGCCGGTGCCGGCATCGCCAACTGGCAGAGCTACTACGGCCAGAATCTGATCGACCAGTGGATGCCACCGTTCTTCGGCGCCAACGTCTACGACGACGCGGCGGTGTACGCGAAGAGCTCGGCGATCAACTTCATCAAGCAGGTAAAGACGCCGACGCTGATCGTGGTCGGCGACCGCGACGCCGAATGCCCAGCGCCGCAGTCGTTCGAGTACTGGCACGCGCTGCGCGCGCAGGGCGTCACCACGTCTCTGGTGGTGTATCCGAACGAGGGCCACCGCTTCGTCGACCCGGCGCATCAGCGCGATGTGCTGCAGCGGGCGCTGGGTTGGTTTGCGAAGTACCTGCCTGCCGGCGGCTGACCGAACACCCATGTTTTCGACCCTGCCGGCTCTCGCATGACATCTACTCTGCCGCCCTATGCCCGGTTGCCGTTGCGCTTCGATACCGATGCCCTGCACACGGCCGTGATCACCCTGCCCGAAGATGCATGGCAGCCACACTTCAATACCGGCTATTACGACGGCGACTGGAGCGGCGTCGCGCTGCGCGCCTTCGACGATGCGCTGCTGCCGCTTGCTCCCGGCAGCGGGGAGGTGCGAAACACCAGGTACTGCGATGCGTTCTGGAACGCCCAGCTGGCCAGGCTTGAAACCGGTCTACGCAGTGCGCGGCTGTTGCGCCTGGGACCCGGCGGCTGCATCCGTGAACATTGCGACTACGACCTGGGCCGACCTGATGGCGACCTGCGTGTACATATCCCCATCGTCACCGACGCACAGGTGGACTTCCTGCTCGATGGGCGCCGCGTGCCGATGCAGGTCGGCGAATGCTGGTTTCTCGATCTGTCCCGGCCGCACCGGGTCGAGAACCATGGCGGCCGCGCACGCATCCACCTGGTCGTCGATTGCCGCCCCTCGCCCTGGCTCGCGGCGCAGATTGCCGCCGGCATTCCCGACACGCCAACGAGCCAGCCCAGCCGCGGCAACGAAGCCTTCACCGCCTTTCGAACACACGTCCATGCCGACCCCGTGCTGGAAGCCATGCTCGCCGACCACCATGACACCGAGACTTTCCTGCACGCCGTGCTGGCGCTGGCGACCGAGACCGGTCATCGGTTTGGCCGCGAGGACGTGCGTGCTGCCATGGCCCAGGGACGACGCGACTGGATAGAGCAATGGCTGGTCTGAATCGCGTGGGTACCGACTGGCGCGAATGGCTGCCGATCCGGGTTTGGCGGGACGATGGCACCTGGTCGGTCGACTGGT
Source organism: Rhodanobacter sp. (assembly GCA_035566635.1). Classification (GTDB taxonomy): domain Bacteria; phylum Pseudomonadota; class Gammaproteobacteria; order Xanthomonadales; family Rhodanobacteraceae; genus Rhodanobacter. Next base: position 139,419 of record DATMQY010000006.1, on the reverse strand, counting down.
GCCGTTTCGGCGCGCAACCGCTGCGCGAGCCGTTTTTCTACGACAGTGTAGAGACGGCGCTACGCCACCCCTTCAACCAGGCATTCCGTCAGCGCACCGACGTCCAGGCGCTGCTCGACTGGCAGTCGCACAGCCCGGGCACACCGCCGACGGCCTTCATCTTCCATGCCTCGCGCTGCGGCTCCACGTTGATGGCACGGATGCTGTCGCAGCTCGACAGCCATACCGTGCTGTCCGAGCCGCCACCGCTTGATGCCCTGTTGCGTGCGACCTACACGCATCCCGTGACGGCGGAACAGCAAGTCGCGTGGATCCGCGCCTTGCTTGGTGCCTACGGGCAACGGCGGCGCGGCGACGAGCGTGCGCTGGTGATCAAACTGGACGCCTGGAACATCTTCGAACTGCCGCTACTGCGCCGCTGCTTCCCCGACACGCCGTGGCTGTTTCTGTACCGCGATCCGCTGGAGATCGCCGTCTCGCACCTGCACTCGCCCGGCCGGCACATGGTGCCGGGCTTGATCGGCCCGTCGCCGCTGGCGATGCCGTCGGATCAGGCGGCGCTGTTGTCGCGGCCCGAATTCATCGCCCGCACGCTCGGCAGCCTTCTCGCCGCCGGGCTGGAGCAATGCAGGCGCCACGGTGGCCTCGCCGTCAACTATGAGGAGTTGCCGGACGCCGTGACCGGACGCCTCGCGCCACTGCTCGCGCTGGACCCGGTGGACGCCGCCACCACGCTGGCAGGCGCAAGACATCACGCCAAACGACCCGGTGAAGTCTTCGAGCAGGATCACACGCGCAAACGGCAAGCCGCCGATGACGCCACACGTGAGCAGGTAGAACGATGGGCTCTGCAACCCTATCTGGCGCTGGAGTCGCTGCGCGCGGAACAGCGTTCACAGGCCGCAACGCTCGCCTGATCGCCCGCGATTCTTGCCAACCTGCCGAACGAGATTTCCCCGCATGCCTGTGCCGCGCGATGGATGGCGCTAGAACAACTCGCCCTGCGGCGACGCCTTGCGTGGCGGCACGAAGCGCGAGGTATCGAGGGTGAGTTCACGCGCGCGGCCGAAGCCGTGCTTGCGGCAGGCAACCTCGAAACGGCGGCGCAGCAGGTCGGCGAACACACCTTGCCCGCGCATGCGGGTGGCGAAGTTGCTGTCGTAGTCGCGGCCGCCGTTCATCTGCTGCACCAGGCTCATCACGTGTTCGGCGCGCTGCGGCGCGTGCAGGGCCAGCCATTCGCGGAACAAGGCTTTCAATTCGTACGGCAGGCGCAGCGTGGTGTAGCCGGCGCAACGCGCACCGGCGCCATGGGCCTGCGCCAACACCGCTTCCATGTCGCGATCGTTCAAGGCCGGAATGATCGGCGCCACCAGCACGCCGACCGGCACACCTGCGTCGGCCAGCGTGCGGATCGCCTTGATCCGCCGGTGCGGCGCGCTGGCGCGCGGTTCGAGTTTCGCAGCGAGCTGGTTGTCCAGCGAGTTGACCGAGACGAACACCTGCACCAGCTGCTCGCGCGCCATCGGCACCAGGATGTCGAGGTCGCGTTCGACCAGCGCGTTCTTGGTGACGAGGGTGCATGGATGATGGCATTCGGCGAGCAGCTCCAGCGCAGCGCGGGTCAGCCGCCACTGCTTCTCAACCGGCTGGTACGGATCGGTGTTGCTGCCGATATTGATCGGGCTGATCACGTAACCGGGCTTGGCCAATTCCGCACGCAGCACGTCGGCGAAGTTGCCTTTCGCCCGCAGCTTGGTCTCGAAATCGAGTCCGGGCGACAGGTTGAGATAGCTGTGCGACGGCCGCGCATAGCAGTAGATGCATCCATGCTCACAACCCCGGTATGGATTGATCGCCTGGCTGAAGCCGATGTCCGGCGAGTCGTTGCGGCTGATCACGCTGCGCGCGCGTTCGTCGGTGACTTCGGTACGCGGCCGCGGCGCGGCTTCGTCGAGCAACGCGCTCTGCCATCCGTCATCCTCAGCCTGATGACGGATGTTTTCGAAGCGGCCCTCCGGGTTCGAGGCGGCGCCGCGACCTTTGATCATCCGGACCTGTTGGGCCGGATCATGCGGGTCTGGTGGTGACTGCGGATCGTCCATCGCTACAGTTTGCCGCGGCGATGTCTCAGCTGCCGCGACATCGTTTCGCGGGTGTGATCCGGCTCCTGCCGGAGCGGCCACGGCGGCGCTATGATGCACCGTCCGGCCGCCGCTGGCGGCGTATTCCCCCGTGTGTGTTTCCCGTGCATTCGAGGTTCATCATGCGCTGGCTGCTGCTTGTCCTCACCGTGTTCGCTTTCGTGCTGTGCTTCACTCGCCACAGTGGCGGTGCCTGGGGCTTCTGGTTGCTGATCGGCGTGCTCGGCATCGTCGCCACCACGCTGGCGTTTGCGCAGGCGCGCATTGCCGGCAATGCACGCAACGATCATCTGTCTGAGTACGACTTGCGGCGGCTGCGCGAAGGCAAGGATCCGCTCAATCACGACCGCTCCACATCCGAACGCTGACTCTTGGCTCGCGACGGCGGCTACCGCGTCGCTGTCCGTCCATGTCAACCTAGGAGTACGTGATGACTGCTACCGGCTTGATCATCTTTCTGCTCATCGGTGCGATTGCCGGCTGGCTTGCCGGCATGATCGTGCGCGGTTTCGGTTTCGGCCTGCTCGGCAATATCGTGGTCGGCATCGTCGGTGCGTTCCTCGCCGGTTGGCTGCTGCCGATGCTCGGCATCGGCTTCAGTCTCGGCAGCCCGATCGTCACCAGCATCGTCTACGCGATGATCGGCGCGATCGTGCTGCTGGTACTCATCGGTCTGATCAAGCGCGCCTGATCGAATCGGCCGACAGGAAAAACGCAGCGGCTCGCACCGCTGCGTTTTTTTGTTGCCATCGGAAGGCGGTCACGCGGCGAGGTCGACGTCACAGGCCAATCGTGGCGATGATCTGGATGAAGCTGGTGTACACCGGCGGTCAAAATTGAGGCCGGCAGCGCCGCCACCTTCGCGGCGATCGGGCTACACTCGAAACCCGCACACCGCCGGGCACCAATGCCTGCCGCGGTTTCCCTGTCACCACCTTCCATGCCGAGCCAGCAGGAGCCCAGCCATGTCCAAGCTTTACCCGGTCAACCCCGCCTTTGCCGCCGCGGCACGTCTGCGCCACGACGACTACACGCGCCTGTACGCCGAATCGATCGGCGATCCGGCGACCTTCTGGGGTCGGATCGGCCAACGCCTGGACTGGATCAAGCCGCCGACGAAGATCAAGGACGTCTCGTTCGATCCGCACGATTTTCATATCCGCTGGTACGAGGACGGCGAACTCAACGTCAGCGCGAACTGTCTCGACCGCCAGCTCGCCACGCGCGGCGACAAGGTGGCGATCATCTTCGAAGGCGACGACCCGAACGACTCGCGCAGGATCACTTACCGCGAGCTGCACGCCGAAGTGTGCAAATTTGCCAACACGCTGAAGAACCTCGGCGTGGTCAAGGGCGACCGCGTGGCGATCTATCTGCCGATGATTCCCGAGGCGGCGGTGGCGATGCTGGCCTGTGCCCGGCTCGGCGCGATCCACTCGGTGGTATTCGGCGGTTTCTCGCCCGACTCGCTGGCCGGACGCATTGCCGACTCCACTGCGAAAGTGGTGATCACCGCCGACGAGGGCCTGCGCGCGGGCAAGCGCATTCCGCTCAAGGTGAATGTGGATGCTGCGCTGGAACGGCCCGGCACGAACAGCGTGGAAACCGTGATCGTGGTGCGCCGCACCGGCGGCGTGGTGCCGATGCAGTCGCCGCGCGACCGCTGGTATCACGTGCTGATGGAAGGCCAGAACGCCGACTGCCCGCCGACGCCGGTCGAGGCCGAGCATCCGCTATTCATCCTGTACACCTCCGGTTCCACCGGCAAGCCGAAAGGCGTGCTGCACAGCACCGGCGGCTACCTGGTATTCGCCAGCTACACGCACGAGCTGGTGTTCGACCTGCGCGATGACGATGTCTACTGGTGCACCGCCGACGTCGGCTGGGTCACCGGCCACAGCTACGTGGTGTACGGACCACTGGCGAACGGCGCAACCACGCTGATGTTCGAGGGCGTACCGAACTACCCGGACTTCAGTCGCTTCTGGCAGGTGATCGACAAGCACAAGGTCAGCCTTTTCTACACCGCGCCTACCGCGATCCGCGCGCTGATGCGCGAGGGCGAGGCGCCGGTGAAGGCGTGCTCGCGCGCGTCCTTGCGTCTGCTCGGCTCGGTCGGCGAACCGATCAACCCGGAAGCGTGGGAGTGGTACCACCGAGTCATCGGCGACCAGCGTTGCCCGATCGTCGATACATGGTGGCAGACCGAGACCGGCGGCATCATGATCACGCCGCTGCCCGGCGCGATCGCGACCAAGCCCGGCTCGGCCACGCTGCCGTTCTTCGGCATCAAGCCAGCGATCGTCGACGCCGACGGCAGCGTGCAGGAAGGCGCGGCCGAGGGCAACCTGCTGATCGCCGATTCATGGCCCGGCCAGGTGCGTACCATCTACGGCGATCACCAGCGCTTCATCGAAACCTATTTCAGCGCCTATCCCGGCAACTATTTTACTGGCGACGGTGCGCGCCGCGACGAGGACGGCTACTACTGGATCACCGGCCGCGTCGACGACGTGATCAATGTCAGCGGTCATCGCCTCGGCACCGCCGAGGTGGAGAGCGCGCTGGTGGCGCATCCGAAAGTCGCCGAGGCGGCCGTGGTCGGCTGCCCGCACGACATCAAGGGTCAGGGCATCTATGCGTATGTCACCTTGATTGCCGGCGAAACCGGTAGCGACGAATTGCGCAAGGAATTGATCGCCTGGGTGCGCAAGGAAATCGGCCCGATCGCCACGCCGGATTATCTGCAGTGGGCGCCGGGTCTGCCGAAGACCCGCTCGGGCAAGATCATGCGGCGCATCCTGCGCAAGATCGGCGAGAACCTGCCCGACCAGCTCGGCGACATCACCACCTTGGCCGACCCCAGCGTAGTGAAGAACCTGGTCGACGAGCGCTTGATCAAATAAGTGCACCGGCAGGAGCGCACCCAGCGCGCGATGCTGCTCGGCCGAACGGATGATTCGGGCCGGTGCACAAGCGCGTTGGTGCGTGACCAGCGCGCTTGTGCACCGGCACCAGCAACGGCACCATGCACGGATGATTGCCACGCACGCACAGTCGCTTGCCAACGCTGCAGAGCATCTGTGCGATGACGAAATTCATGTGTGGCAGCTGGACTACCGGCCGCAGCACGGACGAGGACCGCTGCGCACGGTGCTCGGTGCTTATCTCGGCATCGACGCCGATCGCGTCGCGCTGATCGACGGCGAGTACGGCCGACCGGCGCTTGCCGACGCGCACGACTCGTCGCTCGGTTTCAACTGGTCGCACAGCGGCGAGCATGCCTTGATCGCGATCGGTCGGCGGATCACGCCGGGAATCGATCTGGAACGACGGCGCGCACGGCCACGCGCGCTGGAAATCGCCGAGCGCTATTTCAGTGCCGACGAGACAGCGGCCTTGACGGCGCTTCCGGCAGCCGCTCGCGATGCGGCCTTTCTGGAATTGTGGACGGCCAAGGAGGCCGTACTCAAAGCTCTCGGACGCGGCCTTGCGTTCGGCCTCGATCGCCTCAGCATTGCCAGCACGGCCGACCGGCTGACCCTGCAGCGGCTTGAAGGTGATGCTGCCAATGCCTGGCAATTGCAACGACTGGCCGTCGATCCGACGCTGGTGGCGGCCTTGGCTTGGCGCGGTGGCGCACGCCGGATTCGCCTACTCCCATCGCTGGGCATGCTTGCCAGCGGCGACTGATCGGCGCACTGTTTCCAGCTCATCGCTTTATCAACTTTGTTTGTCGCTGTTTCCGTACCGATGGCCTTCACCGCCAGAGATCGCTTGCCCCCATGACCCTGCTCAGCGTCAACCTCAACAAGATCGCCGTACTGCGCAACTCGCGCGGCGGCGGCGAACCAGATATCTGTGTTGCGGCACAGACCTGCATCGAGTCCGGCTGCGGCGGCATCACCGTGCATCCGCGACCGGACCAGCGGCATGTACGGCCTGGCGACGTGCGCGCGCTGGCCGCCATGCTGCGTGGCCGGGTGGAATACAACATCGAGGGCAATCCGTTTGCCGGCGCCCGCGGCGACTATCCCGGGCTGGTTGCGCTGGCGCGTGAAGTCCGCCCGACCCAGGTGACCCTAGTACCCGATGGCGACGGTCAGATCACCTCCGATCACGGCTTCGACCTGCGCCGCGACATCCCGCGACTGCGCCCCTTGGTCGGCGAGTTGTGCGACCTCGGCTGCCGGGTCAGCCTGTTCGTCGACGCCGGTAGTCAGGACTTCGACCTCGCGGCGGTGATCGGCGTACAGCGGATCGAGATCTATACCGGACCTTATGCGCAGGCCTTCGCCAACGGCCAGCCCGCAGCGGCGCTGGCCGCCTCTGCCGACACCGCGCGGCGCGCGCAGCAGGCCGGCCTGGCGGTGAACGCCGGGCACGATCTCAGCCAGGCCAATCTGGGCACGTTCAAGGCGGCGATTCCCGGCCTGGCCGAAGTGTCGATCGGTCACGCGCTGATCGGTGAGGCTCTGTACCAGGGGCTGGCCGCGACTGTGCGCAACTATCTGCAGATCCTGCGCTGATCGCTGTACAAGGTTTCCATCGGCATCAACAAAAACCCCCGCACATGGCGGGGGTTTTTGCGGTCAGTGCGAGGCCGGATCAGTTCGATTCATTGAAACCGATCTTGACCAAGTTGTAGCTCTTCGCGTCAGCCAGTACAGCGGCCACGTACTGGTAGGCCACGGCGTCATCGGCCGAGATCTGGATTTCCGGCTGGTTGCTCTGCTGAGCGATCACCGCGAGCTGTGCCTTCAGGCCCAACTCGTCGACCGGCGTGCCATTCCAAGAGAGCGCCCCGCTCGGGTCGATCTTCAGATTGATCGGGTCCAACGGTGTGGTCGGCGGCGGAGTCGCATTCGGCTGCGGCAGATCAACCTTGATGTCGTGCGCCAGCACGGGCGCCGTGATCATGAAGATGATCAGCAGCACCAACATCACGTCGACCAGCGGCGTGACGTTGATTTCGGACATCGGTCCACTGGTATTGGTTGTGAATGCCATCTCAGATCACCCCTTCGGTGCGTCAGTGGTCATGAAGCCGACATGCACCATGCCCGAATCCTTCGCATCGCCAATGACCTTTTTCACGATCTTGAACTCGGTCGTCTTGTCCGCGCGGATCTGCAGTTCGGGCTGCGGCGACTTCTGCGCATCCACTGCGAACTGCGCGCGCAATTCGGCGTCGGTGACCTCATGGTCATTGAGGTACAAGCTGCCATCCGCCTTGACTGCCAGATCCAACGGCGGCACCGGCATCTCCTCGTCCTTGGTCTTGGGATTGGCGGTGGGCAACTGGATCGTGATGGAGTGCGACATCAGCGGTGCGGTGATCATGAAGATGATCAGCAGAACCAACATCACGTCGACCAGCGGCGTGACATTGATTTCCGACATCGGTCCACCGGAATTACCCCCAGTACTCATTGCCATGGGTCAATCCCTCACTTCTGGCCTTCGACGCGCGAACCCGTGGCGAAGAAGTCGTGCAGGTCATGCGCGAATTCGTCGAACCGGGCGTAGGTCAGGCGATTCGAACGGTTGAAGAAGTTGAACGCGAGCACGGCGGGAATGGCGGTGAACAGACCGAACGCGGTCATGATCAGCGCCTCACCGACCGGGCCGGCCACGGCGTTCATCGATGCGTTGCCGGTGGCTGCAATGCCGATCAGCGCGTGGTAGATGCCCCACACGGTACCGAGCAGACCGACGAACGGTGCGGCCGAACCGACGGTGGCGAGCAGGGTCATGCCGCCTTCCAGACGCAGGCTTTCGCGGGACACGGCCTGACGCAGGGCGCGGTCGATGAATTCCGAGCGGCTCAGCGACTCAGCCAGACGACCGGTGGTGCCGGTGGTGGTCTGCTGGTGATGGGCTACTGCTGAGGCGGCGTCCAGCGCGATCTTGGAGAACGGTTCGCCCTTGGGCTGCGCTTCCAGTTCGCGGATCGCATCCTGGGTGGAGCCATTGCCCCAGAAGCCGTCAATGACCTTGTCGGCGCGGCCACGGACCATCGCGTTGCGAATGGCGTTGGCAACGATGAAGTACCAGGACATGAACGACATCACGACGAGCGTGACGAAGACGACCCAGCCGAGCGGATCAAAATTCTGAACCAGGTGACTGAAGCCCATCGCTTTCATGGCTTCAGCGTTGGTGTTGCCGGTCATTTCAGGAGTCTGTAGAAACATAACGCTACCCTAGGGAAGTCAAGCGTGAACAGTAACTGTAATCGAGTGTTGCTGATTACAGCTGATTGAGATTGAAGTTGACCGGAACGCGTGCGTACCCTTCAACTTTTTGACCATTCCGAACGGTCGGATTGAACTTCCAGCGACGTGCGGTATCGATGGCCGCGCGATCGAGTTCATTGTAACCGCTGGACTTGTCCACCTTGATGTCCTTCGGCGAACCATCCACACCCACCAGGATCATCAGGATAACCGTGCCCTCATGCCGTTGCCGTATCGCCTGCGGCGGATACTTCGGCGTGATGCGACTGTTGTAGCTGAGATCCGAGCTGGCCGTGATATCCGCTGGTGGCGCCGGTGGTGCTGGCGGTGCCGGTGGCGGTGCCTGCACCGCATTCTGCGACACTTCTTCCACCGGTGGCGGCGGGGTCGGTGGCGGCGGAGTCGGTGGCGGCTTGACCTGCTGAATGATCTTCGGCGGCGGCTGCTTCGGCGGCTCCGGCGGCGGCGGCGGTGGCGGCGGCGGCGGCGGCGGCGGCTCGATGAAGTTCACCTGGACAATTTTGTCTTTTTCGGCGTGCTTCTGATTTGGCGGCGCCATCGGCGCCACGATCAACAGAAACGCAAATGCATGCAGCCCGATGGCTACGGCAAGTGCCCAGGTGCGCTTCCAACTAAACGGCTCGCGCCCGATTTCTTCGTTACTTGAGGCCATCTGTCACTATCTGAAGCTGATCAATCGGAAGAGAACGTTGCCGCAGGGCGTAACCGAAACCGTCTGATATCCGGACGGAACTCGCCGCTGGGGAGACGCAGGGAAAGGTTTTCAACGGTACAACAGCACATGGCATTTGTATAGCACCGGTGGGGCAAATAGATGGACGTCCATCTGTCCCGCCGGCTGCCGTTGCTTTGGATCTGATCAGCCAGCGCCCGCCTTTTGCAGCCATGCCTTGGCCTTCTCGGCCGTCTCCGGTTGCTGCGCAGCCTGCTTCATCGCGGCGATCGCGGCGGGCTTGTTTTTCATGCCACGCTCGCTCTCGGCCAGCAGCATGTAGGCGACGCCTTTTTTCTTCACGCCCTTGTCCAGGCTTTGCTGGATCAGACCCTTGGCCTGGCTGTACTTGTTCTCGCTCAGCAGCAATCGACCCGCGTGCAGCGCAGCCTCACCATCCGTGGCCATCGGCAAGGCCTTGTTGTAGGCATCGAGCGCCGCATCGGTCTTGTTGGCCAACTCGTTGGACTGGCCGAGCAACACGTAGTTGTCGGCGCTGGGTTTGACCACGCCCTTGGCCATGCCGTCCTGGAGCACCTGAGCGGCCTTGCTCGCGTTCGGCGCGGGATCGGAACTGTCCTCCTGCCCGGTGACCAGGTACAACTTGGCCAGGTTCACGTAATTCGCTTCACTCTTGAACGCGCCGCTGGCGCGACCTTTCTCCATGAGCTGGATCGCTTCCGGATACTTGTGCGCCTGCGTCAGTATCGCGGCGGCATTGTTGAGTGCGTTCGGATCGTCCGGGTTGGTGGTGAGCTGCTGCTGGGCCAGCGTGGCGGCTTTGTCGTTCTGGCCGGATTCGGCATAGCTGGCCATCAGGATCTGATTCCAGCTGACCTCCGGCTTGTCGGTCAGCGACTTGGCCTTGTTGATCGCGGCGATCGCCTCGGGATACTTGCCGAGCTGGTAGTCGGCGCTGCCTTCAAGTCCGTACGAAGCAGCCGTTTCCTTCTTGCCTTCGGCGCGCCACTTGGCAAGCGTATCCAGCGCGGGCTGATATTGCTGATCGGCCATCTGGAACTGCGCCAGCTCATATTCGAGTTGGAAGTAGGTATCGTTCGGCATCACGCCGAGCGCCAGCGAGCGCTGCAGCAGGCCGATCGCGCCCTTGACGTCGCCATCGTTGTATTTCATGTTGGCCAGGCCTTGCAGCGCGAGTGCCTGAGCGTACTTGCTCTTGCTGCCGCCATCGGCGATGGGCTGAAGGAGCTGTTGAGCTTTCTCCTTGTTGCCCGTGTTGATGGCATCCAGACCTTCATTGAGGTTTTTCTGATCCTTCTCGCTGGTCAGGTCGCTCTTCGGCTCGGTCCTGATCGCGTTCGGATACTGCACTTCCTGCTTGGGCTTGGCGGCATCTGTGCCGCGCGCCAGCGCCGGGCTGCTGGCCACGGTGAGCAGCAAGGCTGCGCTCGCCAGCACGGTTAACCCTCGGGCATGCTTCATGGTGATCCTCATGTCTGTCTGCGCGTGGGGAATCACGCGGGGGATTGCGGAGCGTAACCCGAGCCGGCAAGTGATAACAAGTCGCACTGCCGCATAAAAGATTGTTAAAAATCAATTACTTGCGATTTCCACTAACAGGTGGCGCGGTTATTGGCGCCGCCCGTTTGGCCATTCATGCGGTATACGCGACAGAGCCACCTGGCTGCACGCGCTCCGAACGATCGCGGCTTCCCCGCAATCGCCCGCCCGGACTTGCGTACGCAGGCCAGCTGCCGCGGGATCCGGCTCAGACGTCCAGATTGGCGACCTTCAGCGCATTCGCCTCGATGAAGTCGCGACGCGGCTCGACCGCCTCGCCCATCAGCATGGAGAACATCTGGTCGGCGGCGATCGCATCCTCGATCCCCACCTGCAGCATGCGGCGTGTTTCCGGGTTCACCGTGGTATCCCACAGCTGCTCCGGATTCATTTCGCCGAGGCCCTTGAAGCGCTGGATGCTGCGGCCCTTCTTGGCCTCCTCCAGCAACCAGTTGCGTGCTTCGACAAAACTCAGCACGCCGCGCGAGGCATTGCCACGACGCGCCACCGCATCGGGCTGGATCATGCCGGCGATCTGCTGGCTGATCGCCAGGATCGGGCGGAATTCGTTGCTGCTGAAGAATGGCTGCGGCAGGAACCAGGTGTGGCTGAGTCCGTGCTGCTCCTTCACCACTTCGATCGCTGCCGGCTGCTCGCCGCTCGCCGGGCGCAGCAGCATCTTGTAGTGCGGCTTGCCCAGGCCGCTGGCGGCAAGCCGCTGGGTTGCCGCATCCAGCCACGCCTGCATGATCGTCGGGTCAGCCCATACCGCTGGCTCCAGCGGGGTATGTTCGAGCAACGAGTTCAACACCACAGCATCGAAGCGATGCGACAGCTTGGCGATCTGATCCAGCGCGTGCTGGTAGCTGCGCAGCAGCTTTTCCAGCGCCTCGCCGGTGATCGGCGGGGCATCCGGACTGTAGGTCAGCGCCGCGTTGTCGACCGCGCTGGAAATCAGGTAGTCGTTCAGCGCGGTGTCGTCCTTGATGTACAGCTCCTGCTTGCCCTGCTTCACCTTGTACAGCGGCGGCAGGCCGATATAGATGTGACCGCGCTCGATCAGCTCCGGCATCTGCCGGTAGAAGAACGTCAGCAGCAGGGTGCGGATGTGCGAGCCGTCGACGTCCGCATCGGTCATCAGGATGATGCGGTGATAGCGCAGCTTGTCCGGGTTGTACTCGTCCTTGCCGATGCCGGTGCCGAGCGCGGTGATTAGCGTGCCGACCTCGGCCGAGGCCAGCATGCGGTCGAAGCGCGCCTTCTCGACGTTGAGGATCTTGCCCTTCAGCGGCAGCACGGCCTGGGTCTTGCGGTTGCGTCCCTGCTTGGCCGAGCCGCCGGCGGAGTCACCCTCGACCAGGAACAGTTCGCACAGCGCCGGATCCTTTTCCTGGCAGTCGGCCAGCTTGCCGGGCAGGCCGGCGATGTCCAGCGCGCCCTTGCGGCGGGTCATCTCGCGCGCCTTGCGTGCGGCTTCGCGGGCACGCGCCGCATCGACCACCTTGGAGGCGATCGCCTTCGCCTCGTTCGGATGTTCCAGCAGGAACTCGCCGAGCTTCTCGTTGACGACCTGCTCGACCACGGTCTTGACCTCGGACGAAACCAGCTTGTCTTTGGTCTGCGAGGAGAACTTCGGATCGGGCACCTTGACCGACAGCACGGCGATCATGCCTTCGCGCATGTCGTCGCCGGACAGCGCAACCTTGGCAGTCTTGGCCAGGCCGGACTTTTCGATATAGCTCTGCAGCGAACGAGTCAATGCCGCGCGGAAACCGGTGAGATGGGTACCGCCGTCGCGCTGCGGGATGTTGTTGGTGAAGCAGTACATCGATTCCTGGTAGGAGTCGGTCCACTGCATCGCCACTTCCACGGTGATGCCGTCCTGTTCCGAGACCAGACTGATCACGTTCGGATGCAGTGCGGTCTTCAGCTGGGCCAGATGCTGCACGAACGAGCGAATGCCGCCTTCGTAGGCAAACGTATCGTGGCGGCCTTCACCACGTTCGTCGTACAGATCGATGGTGACGCCGGAATTGAGGAAGGCGAGTTCGCGCAGGCGCTTGGCGAGGATGTCGTAGTGGAATTCGATATTGCTGGTGAAGGTAGCCGGGCTCGGCAGGAAGCGCACCAGGGTGCCGCGTTTGCTCGACGGACCGACCACCTTGAGCGGATACAGCGGCTCGCCGAGTGAGTATTCCTGAAGATGCTCGAAACCGTCGCGATAAATCGTCAGCCACAGGTGGTCGCTCAGCGCATTGACCACCGATACGCCCACGCCGTGCAGGCCGCCGGAAACCTTGTAGGAATTCGCGTCGAACTTGCCGCCAGCATGCAGCACCGTCATCACCACCTCGGCGGTGGAACGTCCCTCTTCCGGATGCGTGTCGACCGGGATGCCGCGACCGTTGTCGCTGACGCTGACTGACCCATCATCGAGGATGGTGACCACCACCGTGTCGCAATAGCCGGCCAGTGCCTCATCGATCGCGTTGTCGACGACCTCGAACACCATGTGGTGCAGGCCGGTGCCGTCATCGGTATCGCCGATGTACATACCGGGGCGCTTGCGCACCGCTTCAAGGCCTTTCAGCACCTTGATGTTGCTGGAGTCGTAGTGCGATTCGTTCGTGGATTCGTTCATGCGTTGACCGTTTCCTGGCGCCAGCGACCCGCCCGACACGGCGCCGTGAAAGGCCGGACAAGGGTTATGCAATCTTGGGGATATGCAACCTTCCGATTATAGCAGGCGCGTCAGCTGGCCTTGTTCCACGTGGAACACGCGTGCCGGAAGCGGCTGCAAGGCTTGCGGCAGCTCGGTGCCGGTCAGCAGCACCTGCGCGTTCGCGGCGGTCAGCTGCGCCACCACGGCGGACTGGTGCGCCTGATCGAGTTCGGAGGCGAGGTCGTCGAGACACACGATCGGCCACTCGCCTCGATGTTCGGCGTATAGCTCAGCCTGCGCCAACATGCACGCCAGCGCGGTGAGTTTTTCCTGGCCGCGGGAAAGATGCTCGCGTAGCGGCGCATGTTCGAATGCGATCGACCAGTCGGCTCGATGCGCTCCCAGTGTGGTGTGCCCACGGGCCAGATCCCTTCCCCGTTGCTCACGCAGTTGTCGGGCCAGATCCTGCTCATCTGACCAGCCGCGGCGATAGCGCAGCTCCGGCGTACCGAGTTCCGGCAGCACGCCAGCCATGCTGGCCAGCAGCTTCGGACGCAAGAGATCCAGATAGGCGCAGCGTTGCCGGTCAAGCTGATGGGCGGTCTGCGCCAACTCCGCCTCCCATGGCGCAAACAGCTCTTCCGTAGCGGTGGACGCTGCGCGCAACAAGCTGTTGCGCTGTTTCAGCGCCCGCTGATAGCGCCGCCAGCTGGACAGAAAGTCGTGTTCCACGTGGAACACACCCCAGTCGAGATAACGCCGACGCTCTTCCGCTGCGCCGGCGATCAACGCATGTGAACCCGGCTCAAAGCAGACCACGGCGCATTCGCGCACCAGCTGCCCGATCGCCACGCTCGCGCCATCCACTTTCGCCTCCCAGCGTGAGCCATCACGGCCGAGGCCCAGCCGGCAGGTTCGTTCATCCAGGTGGCGCAATTCGGCGAAAATCGACAGTTGAGCAGTGCCCCGCTGCAACAGTGCCTCTTTCGCACCGCTGCGAAACGAGCGTGCGTGCGACAGCAGGAATACCGCTTCCAGCACGCTGGTCTTGCCGGCGCCGTTCGCGCCCACGAAAACATTGATGCCCGGATCCAGCGCGATACCGATGTCCGTCAGGCAGCGCAAACCGCGCATGCGCAGTTGTTCCAGCCTCATGCGACAGGCGCCCACAAACAGCAACGCCGGAGTCCCTGAAGGGAACCCCGGCGTTGCCTGTGTCTTTCGCACACGGTGAAACCCATGGGCTGCGCGTCAGAGCCGCAACGGCATGATCACGTGACGGGCATGCTCGTTGTCGTGTTCCTGCACCAGGCAGCTGGACTGGGCATCGCGCAAGCTGAGTCGTGCCTTGTCGCCACGCAAAGCAGCCAGCGCGTCGAGCAGGTAACCCACGTTGAAACCCACTGCCAGATCCGACACATGGGTCTCGGCCTCGACTTCCTCGACGGCCTCCTCCTGTTCCGGGTTGTGCGCCACGATGCGCAGCTTGCCCGGCGAGAGTTCCAGCCGCACGCCGCGGTATTTCTCGTTCGACAGAATCGCTGCGCGCTGCAGCGCACCGCGCAGCACTTCGCGATCCAGCGTGGCGGTTTTGTCGGCACCGAGCGGAATCACCGCCTCGTAATCCGGGAAACGACCGTCGATCAGCTTGGACGTGAACACCACATCACCACGGCGCACGCGCAGATGGTTGCGTCCGAATTCCAGTTCGACCTGGCCATCGCCGGTCTCCAGCAAGCCGACAAGTTCGTTCACGCCCTTGCGCGGGATGATGATCTGCCGGCGCGTACTGACCGAACTCTGCAACTCGGTTTCCTTCATCGCCAACCGGTGGCCGTCGGTAGCCACGCAGCGCAGTGTGTGTTCCTGCAGATCCAGCAGCATGCCGTTCAAGTAGTAGCGCACGTCCTGGTTCGCCATCGCGAACGAGGTGCGTTCCATCAAGTCACGCAGTACCTCTTCGGGCAGGCTGACCTTTTCCACCAGCTCGATTTCGTCAACCGTGGGAAATTCGCTGGCAGGCAGGGTGGTCAGCGTAAAGCGGCTGCGCCCGGCGTTGAGCGCCACGCGATCGCCGTTGAGCTTGAGCTCGATGCGTGCCCCATCAGGCAGAGCCCGCACGATGTCGAACAGCTTGCGCGCCGGAATGGTGATCTCGCCATCCGTCAGCTTTTCGGCAGCGGCGGTGGCGACCATCTCCACTTCCAGGTCAGTACCGGTCAACGACAGTTTGCCGTCGCCGACCTTGACCAGCAGGTTGGCCAGTACCGGCAGTGTCTGGCGACGTTCAACCACGCCAACCACCTGTTGCAGCGGCTTGAGCAGAGCTTCTCGTTGGATGCTGAATTGCATGGCGATGCTTCCCCTATACCTGCTGTTCTGTCTTTAAAAGAAGTTTAGTAGTTGTTGTAGGCGCTGTGGACAACTTTTATATCTTGTTTTCCACATGAAAATCAAAAGCTTGAACGGTTTTCAGGCTGTGACCGGCGAGGCTGGCTAGCGGTGGACGATTTGTGGATAACTTCGAACGCCAATCCATCCCCCCATTATCCACAGCTTGAGCCCCTGCTTATCCATAATCTTTGCGCATCGCCCGGTGTGATCGCTCAACCGGTCAACGTGCGTATCAATTGTTCCCAGTCCTGGCGCATCCGCGCATCGGTTTCGACAAACTTGCGGATCGTCTTGCAAGCGTGCATCACGGTGGTATGGTCGCGGCCACCGAACGCTTCACCGATTTCCGGCAGGCTGTGTTCTGTCAGTTCCTTGGACAAGGTCATCGCGATCTGGCGCGGCCTTGCCAGCGAGCGCACACGGCGCTTGGACAGCAGATCCTGCAATCGCACGTTGAAGTATTCGGCGGTGATCTTCTGGATGTTCGGTATGGTGATCGCCTGCGCATGCGTGGCCAGCAGGTCGCGCAGGGTTTCCTCGGCAAAATCGGTGGTGATCGGCTTGCCGTAGAAATTCGCGCGGGCCGCCAGCGTGTTCAACGCGCCTTCGAGGTCACGCACGTTGGAGCGGATGCGCTTGGCCAGCAGCATCGCCACGTTCTCGTCCACCGCCACGCCCTTCTCGTGCGCCTTGGCCAGCAGAATCGCCGCCCGCGTCTCGAAATCCGGCGGTTCGATTGCCACCGAAAGACCCCAACCCAGGCGCGACTTCAGCCGCGGCTCCAACTTGTCCACTTCCTTCGGATAACGGTCGCAGGTCAGGATGATCTGCTGCTTGGATTCGAACAAAGCATTGAAAGTATGGAAGAATTCTTCCTGCGTGGTGTCCTTGCCGGCGAAGAACTGGATGTCGTCGATCAGCAGCGCATCGACCGAACGGAAGCGCTGTTTGAACTGGTCCATGCTTTTGGCGCGCAGCGCCTCGATCATCGAGCCGACGAATTGCTCCGAGCGCAGGTACATCACCTTGAAGTCGGGGTTGCGCTCACGCATCAGGTTGCCGGCGGCGTGCATCAGATGGGTCTTGCCCAGCCCGGTGCCGCCGTACAGAAGCAGCGGGTTGTAGGCGCGGCCGGGGTTCGTCGCCACCTGCATGGCGGCGGCCTTGCCCAGCTGGTTCGACTTGCCCTCGACGAAGGTCTCGAAGGTGTAGTGCGGGTCCAGATTGTGCGCAAAGGCAACGGCCGGCGGCGTGGCGGTGAGCCGGACGGCCGGCGCGGCGGCCGGTTTGGTCGGTGCCACTGGCCGCGCCGAATTGGAGCCGACCTCTAACCGCACAGGCCAGACTTTGCCGTTCAGTTGCTGCAGTACCGTCTCGATTTGCGCCAGATAGCGCTCGCGTACGGTATCCAGGGTATAGGAATTGGGTGCGAACAGCTGCAGGCCATCGGCATCGTCGCGCGCCTGCAACGGCATCAGCCAGGTATGCAGGTCTTCGGCGCTCAAATCGCCTTCGAGGCGCTCAAGGCAGCGCCGCCACAGATCACTCATGAATAAAATCAGCCACAGCTTCGGGCGCTTGCGCGCGGGGGATGGACTAGTCTAGCAGCAGCCCTCGCGCTGCCGCCGCCGAGATATCCACACAGGTATCCACAAGGTTGTGGTCAAACGCCATTTGACAGCCATGGCGAAGACCCGACATACTTTCCAACCTTTTTATCCACATTCCCTTCGGAGTAAGCCATGAAGCGGACCTTCCAGCCCAGCAAGCTCAAGCGCGCCCGTACGCACGGTTTCCGTGCCCGCATGGCCACCGCCGACGGTCGCAAGATCCTGAATGCACGTCGCGCCAAGGGCCGCAAGCGCCTGATCCCGTAATCGGCGCAGGAGTCATGTCCACCGCCGGGCTGCCGCGCGAAGCGCGGTTACGTCGGCCGGGTGACTTTGCCGCCTTGCGGACAAGCAGCGGACGCGCAGGCGGCCGCTGTTTTCATATGCGTTATCGCGACAACGAACTGGGCCATGCCCGGCTCGGACTGGCGATTTCCAAGCGCGTCTCCAAGCGCGCGGTCGAGCGCAACCGGATCAAGCGGCTGCTGCGCGAATCGTTCCGGCGTGTTCGTCACCAGCTGCCCTCCGTAGACTTGATGGTGATGGCGCGCGAACAGGCGGCCGGTGTGCCTGGTTCGCAATTGCTGGCCGAGATCGATGGATTGTGGAAAAAGCTGCTGGCAAACCGGCCCGGGACATCCGAACCATTGAAGCGCGCCGACGACACCACCACAATCGTGCGTTGACCCTTTCTCTTTCTGTCTCCGCGGCGTTGACACGTGTCGTGGCGTTACTCGGATCTGCTACGCGATGAATCAAACGCGCACCTTCCTCATGTTCGCCCTGATGGCTGTGGCCTACCTGCTGTTCATCGCCTGGGAGAAGGACTACGCGCCGCCACCGCCGGCTGCGACAGCGAGCGCATCCAGCGCGTCCGTGGACGGCAGTGTGCCGGGAGCGATCCCGTCCACGGCGAGTTCGACCGCAGCAGCGTCCGGTACGGCAGCGGCGATCGCTACCGACGTCGCACATGCCGGGCAGGCGCCGTCACAGCTGATCACCATCAATACCGACGTGCTGCAGTTGAGCGTGGACACCCGCGGTGGCAGCGTGGTGCATGCGGACCTGCTGGCTTATCCCAGTGCGCCGCGCACGCACAAGGCGCCGAGTCCGCCGCCGACCGTGCTGCTGACTAGCGACGACACGCACTACTTCGTGGCACAGAGTGGTCTGGTCAGCAGCAGTGATACCGCGCCGCAGGATCAGCCGAATCATCAGGCGCTGTTCCAGAGTGCGCAGACTGCCTACACGCTGGCCGACGGCCAGAACGAGCTGAATGTCGAGCTGACCTGGCAGGACGCCGCCGGCCTCAAGGTCACCAAGACTTACAGCTTCAAGCGCGGCAGCTACGTGATTGGCGTGAGCCAGCGCATCGACAACGGTGCCGCCCAAGCATGGCAGGGCAATGCCTACCAGCAGCTGCTCCGGGTCGAGCCGCCCAAGGCAGGCGGCTGGCTGGCGAACTACACCAATCCCGAGACGCGCAGCTTCCAGGGTGCGGCCTGGTACACCGGCGAGAAGTTCGAGAAGCTGCCGTTCGCGGATTTCAAGAAAGAGAAGGATCAGCTCAACAGCCCGATCAAGGGCGGCTGGGCGGCGATGCTGCGGCTGTACTTCGTCACCGCGTGGATTCCGCCGACTGGCGAGACCGACCAGTACACCACTCAGACGATCAATCCCGACAGCGCGCAGCCGCGCTACCTGATCCGTGCGGTCGGCCCCGCCTTGAGCGTGGCGCCGGGTCAGAGCTTCACCAGCCAGACGCGCCTGTACCTCGGTCCGAACGTGCAAGGCACGCTCGACGCCGTCGCGCCGGGGCTGGATCTGACCATCGACTACGGCATGTTCAAGGTGATTGCCGTGCCGATGCACTGGGTGCTGTCGCAGTTCCATGCGATCACCAAGAACTGGGGTCTGGCGATCATCTTGCTGGTGCTGCTGATCAAGGGCGTGACCTGGAAGCTGACGGCGGTGCAATACAAGTCCAGCGCCAAGATGCGCAAGCTGGCACCGCGGATCCAGGCGCTGAAGGAGCGCTACGGCGACGACAAGGTGAAGATGCAGCAGGCCACCATGGAGCTGTACAAGAAGGAGAAGGTCAACCCGATGGGCGGCTGCCTGCCGGTGCTGATCACCATGCCGGTGTTCTATGGCCTGTATTTCGTACTCAGTTATAGCCTGGAGCTGCGCCATGCGGCGTTTCTGTGGATTCCCGATCTGAGTGCGCCCGACCCGTGGTACATCCTTCCGATCATCTACGCGCTGGTGATGCTGGGTACGCAGCGGCTCAACCCAGTCGCCGCGGGCATGGATCCGGCCCAGGCGAAGATGATGAAGGTGATGCCGTTGCTGTTCACGGTGATGTTCGCGTTCTTCCCCGCTGGCCTGTGTCTGTACTACGCGGTCAACGGTCTGGTTGGTCTGGGTCAGCAGTGGTGGGTCACCCATCACGTCGATCGCGAGGAAGTGGTCAAGGCCGTCTGAGTCCGATCCACTCCAGATGCACATCAGTCAGCCGCGATCGGGCAACCGTCGCGGCTGACTTCGTTTAGAGTCATCGAATCATGAGCGAGCACATCATCGACACGATCGCCGCCATCGCCAGCGCACCCGGCGCGGCGGGCGTGGGCGTGGTGCGCGTGTCCGGGCCGGCGGTGCCGGCGATCGCGCAGGTCTTCCTTGGCCGTATGCCGCAACCGCGCCACGCCCACTTCGCCGCGTTTCGCGATGCCGCTGGCGAACTGATCGATCGCGGGCTACTGCTGCATTTCCCTGCCCCGGCGTCGTATACCGGTGAGCACGTGCTGGAGCTGCAAGGCCATGGCAGCGCAGTCTTGCTCGATGCACTGCTGCGTCGCGTCTGCGAACTCGGTGCGCGGCTGGCGCGGCCCGGCGAATTCACCGAACGCGCCTTCCTCAACGGCAAGCTCGACCTGGCCCAGGCCGAAGCCGTCGCCGACCTGATCGCGGCGCGTTCGCAGGCCGGCGCGCGCGCCGCTCTGCAGTCGATGGAAGGCGTGTTCTCGCGCAAGGTCGAAGTGTTGCTGCAATCGCTGATCGCATTGCGTGTGCACATCGAAGCGGCGATCGATTTTCCCGAAGAGGAAATCGACTTTCTCGCCGATCCGGCAATCAGCCAGCAGTTGCAAGCCGTGCGCACTGAACTGGCCGAATTGTTGCGCGAGGCGCAGCGCGGCCTGCGCCTAAACGACGGCCTGCGCGTGGCAATCATCGGCCGCCCCAACGCCGGCAAGTCCAGCCTGCTGAATGCGCTGGCCGGCAGCGACCGCGCCATCGTCAATGCCGCGGCTGGCACCACCCGCGACGTACTGCGTGAAAGCCTCAGCCTTGACGGCATTGCGCTGGAACTGGCCGACACCGCCGGTCTGCGCGAGACCGACGATGAAGTCGAACGCGAAGGCGTGCGCCGCGCCCATGGCGAACTGCAACGTGCCGACGTGGCGCTGCTGGTCACCGACAGCGCGCACGCACAAGCCGATATCGCGCTGTTCGACAGCCTGCCTGTGTCAGTCGAGCGACTGCTGCTGATCAACAAGATCGACCTCGACGGCATCGCCGCGCACAGCGAACGACGCGATGACGGTCGCTGGCTATGGGCCTCGGCCAAGACCGGTCTCGGCCTCGACGCGTTACGCGATGAACTCAAGCAACTGGCCGGCGCCGGCAGCGGCGAAGGCGCCTTCAGCGCGCGCCGTCGGCATGTGCTGGCGCTGCAGCAAGTCACCGTGCATCTCGATCAGGCCGCGCACGCACTCGTCAGTTCACGCGCCGGCGAACTCGCCGCCGAGGAACTTCGTCATGCCCAGCACGCACTCGGCGAAATTACCGGCAGCTACAGCAGCGACGATCTGCTCGGGGCGATCTTCGGCTCGTTCTGCATCGGCAAGTAGTTGTCTGGATATCCTTGGAAGAAAGGTGGCTATGCAAAGCCATCCTTTGTCTATGCAAGCGCGCAGCGAGCTCAAGGAAGCCACTACAATTTGAGGCTGCATGGGGTCACATGGGTAAGCCCCACGCATGGCAAAAGGCGGCTCCACTCATCCTTTCCCAAAGAGGCGGCATGCCGACATCGGCAATGCGAGCAACCTCCAAGTAGTACTCCATGCGCCGGTTGGTTCAAGCCATGTCCGGCAACAACATCCGGGAGCACTCCATGCCGTGCGGAGGCTCTCACCTTTGGTTTCATCTCGTGACTTTGAAAGGAAGACGACTAATGCCATTGAATGGTTTTTCTGTAACGCGACATCTGCAGGTTTTGCCGATGGTTGCCATTTGCCTTCTGACGCTTGCCGCATGCAATAACTCGGGTTCATCGACGGACGGCTCGGTTGCCACCGCTTCTGCACCCGTTGGCAGCAGTGCAACCGGCAATGGCTATGAAGTGGTCCTGATCGATCGCCCGACTCCCGCCGATGGCATGCTCCATGGCATGGGTGATATGGCCTACAAGCTCTGCGTGGTCGGTGCCGACTCACTGCATGTACCGGTCAAGCCGTTCCCGCAGATGCCTGACGACTACATCACTCAGCGCACCACCTATATTTCCGATGGCCGCTCCTGGATGAAAAAGACAGAGTCGGTCTACAAGGTCGATGTCGACAATCTGGTGGCTGATAAGGGCTGCGAGGTCAAAATCGTGCAGGACAAGTCTTTTGAAGTCGTCATTGAGCATGCTGGTAAGCAGACTCTCGTGAGCGGACATGAAGACGGCACAACGTCCGTGGAGTCGACCGACGACGAGCTCGGCGCAATGAATGCCAAGGCTGCGATCCAGACCAATGATGACTATACGGACAAGCGCACGGTAGCCGGCGTCAATCTGCGCTGCCTGCCCAAGACCAGTCCACTGATCAGCCCGAAGGGCATCATCGACATGTGCGTCTATGAAAAGGACGGTGTCGTAACGACTTCAGACAAGAAGTCCGTCGTGCTGTATTCGAACGTCGATCCCGCGAATGCTAGTCCGCTAGCCCCCTATACGGTTATCTCGGAAGTGAAATCGCTGAAGCTCGGTGCAGCCATCGATCCCAGCGTATTCAATGCGGAAACCTATACGAAGTAATTGTTCTTGAGAGACCTTCGGGATCAGAAGCCATGTGGCATGTGATTTGATCCGGGCGTGATCGCACGGCAAGAAACCGGTAGCTCACTATCGGTTTCTTGCCGCTTCGGATCGTCTATGGAGTGTGATGTTGAATGTCCGCTTTGGATGGCGGCTTCAACCGGCACCGGGTTAGGCATGCAACAAAGCGTGGACATCATCCAGTCGTGGCATGCCAGCTTGCGCGCCGAGTTTGCCGACCGATAGCGCGGCAGCAGCACAGGCCTTGCGCACGGCGATGGGCAGGCCTTCGTGGAGGAACACGGCGAGCGCGGCGTTGAAAGTATCGCCGGCGCCAGTGCTGTCGATAACCTCGACCTTGAAGCCAGCTTGATGCTGCGGTTCGCCGCTCTCGCGATACCACGCGCCTTCGGCGCCGCGGGTGAGTACGACGGGGCACGGCGCGCGTCGCATCAACGCGCGAAAGTCGTCCCCGGCATCTGCACCGAGCAGAATGGCGAGTTCGTGTTGGTTCGGGGTGACGTAGCGGGCGAGTTTCAGCCAGTCGGTGGGCAGCTTCTGTGCGGGCGCGGGGTTGAGGATCACCGGCACGCCGAGGCGATGGCCGAGGCGCAGAGTGGCTTCCACGGTCTCCAGCGGGATCTCCATTTGCACCAGTACCGCGTCGGCGCGGGCGATCAATGCCTGCGTCTGTTCGACCTGTGCGGGCGTGACACGCGCATTGGCGGCGGGCACCACGATGATCTGGTTCTCGCCGCCGGCGACGGTGATCGAGGCGGTCCCGCTGGCGCAATCGTCGAGCTGGACGGTGTGCGTGAGGTCGATGTTTTCGGCGGTCAGGCCCTGGCGCAGTTGCCGGCCGAACGCGTCCGTGCCGAGCGCACCGACCAGCGCTACCTCGGCACCCAGCCGCGCTGCGGCCACCGCCTGATTCGCGCCCTTGCCGCCGGGTACGGTGAGAAAGCGTTCGCCCAGGATGGTCTCGCCGGGGCCGACGAAACGCGGCGCCTGGGTGACCAGATCCATGTTGATGCTGCCGACGACGACGATGCGTGTCATGTATTGCTCCCGGGTGCCCTGCCGCTGGTTTCGCGGCTATCGGGGGAGCTTAGCTGTTGCGGGTGACGAGGCTGAAACCACGCGCCCCGGTCTACATCAGTGCGCGCGGCCGATTCCGGAATCGTCGCCCTGCTCCAGCGCCGGCGCGGCGCCGGCCACGGCCAGCAGCGATTGCGCATAGCTGTCCTCGATGCTGACGGTGGAGACCTCGTCCCACGTGAAGAACGATGCCTCGCGCATCCACTCCGCGTCGGGGCTGAGCTCCTGCATGTGGAAGCCGTCTTCCTCGACGCTGACCAGCCGGCCGATGTAGCAGACCTCGGCTTCGTCCTCGCTGTCCACGTGCACGCCGATCACCGGAGCCTGCGCGCCGGCGGCCTGGATCACTTCGCGGATGTTGTCCAGCGGAAAGCCGCGAGGCGGACGCGGCAGGATGTGCTTCAGTGCCAGCGCCTTCTCGAAGAACACGTGGTGCTTGTCCGGCGCTTCCAGCTCGGAGACGTCGCGATGGCGCATCACGTACATGCCGTCATAGGTGATGCCGTCGCCGACCACCCACAGCAAGAAGAATTCGCGCCCGACGCCGCCCACGTAACCGCAGAAGCTGCCGTGCTCGAGATCCTCGCGCCACAGTCGCACCAGCGTCTGTGTCTGCTGTGCTTCGCGCAGTTGGGCGCGCTGGCCGGTATTTTTCAGTTCGATGATGTTGCTCACGGCATCCATTTTAACAGATGGGGCTGACCTGCTTGTTAGGACTATCGAAACTAGAGGATGTAGCGGCTGAGATCTTCGTTCTGCACCAGGCTGCTGAGCGTTTTATCTACATGATCGGCGTCGATCTTGTAGTTTTCACCGGACTTGTCCGCGGCCTCGTAGGAAATTTTTTCCAGCAGGCGCTCCATCACCGTATGCAGCCGGCGTGCGCCGATGTTCTCGGTACGCTCGTTCACCTGGAACGCCACCTCAGCCAGCCGGTCGATGCCGCTGTCGGCGAACTCCAGGCCCACGCCTTCGGTGGCGAGCAGCGCCGTGTACTGCTTGGTCAGCGCGTTGTGCGGCTCGCGCAGGATGCGCTTGAAGTCGTCCACGCTGAGCGCGGACAGCTCGACGCGGATCGGCAGGCGGCCTTGCAGTTCCGGGATCAGGTCGGACGGTTTCGCCAACGAAAACGCGCCGGAGGCGATGAACAGCATGTGGTCGGTCTTGATCGGGCCATACTTGGTCGACACGGTGGAACCTTCCACCAGCGGCAGCAGGTCGCGCTGCACGCCCTCGCGGCTGACCCCGGCATGGCCGTGATCGCCGCGCTGCGCCACCTTGTCGATCTCGTCGATGAACACGATGCCGTTCTGCTCGGCCGCCTCCATCGCCTGCGCGCGGATCTCGTCGTCGTTGAGCAGCTTGCCCGCTTCCTCGTCGATCAACAGCGGCCGCGCCAGCTTGATCGCCAGTTTGCGCTGCTGCGTCTTGGCGCCGCCGATGTTCTGGAACATCTGGCGCAGCTGCTGGCCCATTTCTTCCATGCCCGGTGGCGACATGATCTCCACGCCCATGTTCAGGGCGAAGTCCAGCTCGATCTCGCGTTCGTCCAGTACACCTTCGCGCAGCTGCTTGCGCAACTTCTGGCGGGTGTCACTGTGCTCGGTGCTGGCCGGTGTCGGGTCGTGGCTCCAGTCGGTTGGCGTGGTCTGCCGGCGCGGTAGCAGGGCATCGAGGATGCGATCCTCGGCGCGATCCTCGGCCTGCGTGCGCACGCGTTTGACCGCCTGCTCGCGGGTCAGCTTGTACGCCACGTCGGCGAGGTCGCGGATGATCGACTCCACATCCTTGCCGACATAACCGACCTCGGTGAACTTGGTCGCCTCGACCTTCACGAACGGCGCGTTCGCCAGCGTGGCGAGGCGGCGCGCAATCTCGGTCTTGCCCACGCCGGTGGGGCCGATCATCAGGATGTTCTTCGGCGTCACTTCCTCGCGCATGCCCGGCTCCAGCTGCATGCGCCGCCAGCGGCTGCGCAGCGCCACCGCCACGGCGCGTTTGGCGTCGTGCTGGCCGATGATGTAGCGATCGAGTTCGTTGACGATTTCGCGGGGAGTGAGTTCGGACATGGAGTCACCGGGGTGAGATTCGTGCGTGGGGAAGCGCAGCGGAGTGTGCGAACCGTGTGCGATCAGGCTATGGCGCGCGGCGCCTACAGCTCTTCGATCGACACGTTGTGATTGGTGTAGATGCAGATGTCGCCGGCGATCTTCAGTGCCTTCTCGACGATGGTGCGCGCATCCAGTTCGGTGTTTTCGAGCAGTGCCATCGCCGCAGACTGCGCGAACGGGCCGCCGGAACCGATCGCGATCAGGCCATGTTCCGGTTCTACCACGTCGCCGTTGCCGGAGATCAGTAGCGACACCTCTTTATCGGCCACCGCGAGCATCGCCTCAAGCCGACCGAAGCGGCGATCGGTGCGCCATTCCTTGGCCATCTCGACCGCGGCGCGGGTGAGATTGTTGTTGTGCTTTTCCAGTTTCTGCTCGAACAGTTCGAACAGAGTGAAGGCATCGGCGGTGGCGCCGGCAAATCCGGCCACGACGTCACCTGTCTTGCCTAGCCGGCGCACCTTGCGCGCATTGCCTTTCATGACCGTATTGCCCAGCGTGACCTGGCCGTCGCTGCCGATCACGACGCGACCTGCGCGGCGCACGCAGACGATGGTGGTGGCGTGGAAGGATTCCATGAGAGCTCCGCAAGAATGTGCTTGAACGGATGAGATGGGGCCGTGGTGGTTTCGCTTCAATGCACGACCGCGCGCCCTTGCCGGTCGCTGCTGCAGGAGCCCGCTGGTAGGCTCCTACGGCTTGTGTTTCGCCCGCGGGTGCGCCGCGTCGTAGACCTTGGCCAGATGCTGGAAATCCAGATGGGTGTAGATCTGCGTGGTGGCGATGTCGGCGTGGCCGAGCAGCTCTTGCACCGCGCGCAGGTCGCCGGAGGATTCCAGCATGTGGCTGGCGAAGGTGTGCCGCAGCAGATGCGGATGGATATGCTTGGGGATGCCCTGCTGCTGTGCCAGCGCTTTCATGCGCAGCTGGATCGTGCGCGGGTTGATCGGCGCGCCGCCGCGGCCGCGGAAGATCGGGCTGTCCGCCTGCATGCCCTCTTCCATGCCGAGCGCGCGCAGCGCGGCGATCGCGTGGCGGCCGACCGGCACGATGCGGGTTTTGCTGCCCTTGCCCAGCACGCGCACTTCGCCTTCGTCGAGATTCAGGTCGATCCAGCGCAATCCAACCAGTTCGGACAGGCGCAGGCCGCTGGAATAGAACAGCTCCAGCATCGCGCGGTCGCGCACGGCCAGCTTGCCGCCACTGTCGGTCTCGACCAGCGCGCTGGCCTCGTCGACGTCGAGCACCTGCGGCAGCGTGCGGCGCACTTTCGGTCCCCGCACGCCGAGCAGCGGATCGCCGGTCAGCAGGCCTTCGCGATTAAGCTGGCGGAACAGGCTGCGGCAAGACGACAGCAGGCGCTGCAGGCTTTTCGGCGCGAGGCCGGCGCGGTGCTCGCCGGCGATGAACGTGCGCATCAGGTTGCCATCCAGCGCGTCGAACGAAGTCAGCTCCTGCACCTGCATGAAACGCAGCAGCTTGGCCAGATCACGACGATAGCCGGCGACCGTATGCGGCGAGGCATGCCGCTCGCTGGCCAGGCGGGCGAGCCAGCTGTCGACCTGTTGTTCTGGCGTCATCGCCGGCTCAGGCGATGTCCCGCGAGCGCGCCAACGCAGCGGTAATGGTGGCGGAGATCATCTTGAGGAACAGCGTGCCCATGCCGGGCTGGAAACGATCCGGATCGTGGCTGCCGATGGCGAGCATGCCGGAGTCGCCCAGTCGCATCATTGCGACCGAGCGAATCTCGCTGGCCGCTGTGCCAAACAGCCTGTTGAGTTTCTCAGCCGACAGCCGGCCGGAGACCGGCTCGTGCTGATGCAGGAACTCGGCGAACTCCGGCAGCGCCTCGGGGCCGGCCAGCTGCTGCAGCCAGTCGGCGCGCGGCAACAGCGGATCATTGCCGAACAGCAGCAGACGCACCTGCTCGGTGTGGAAATCCGCGCTCAGCTTGGCGACCACGCTGCGCGCGGTCACCTCCATCGTGTTCGCGCGCAGCAGCGCCACCGTGAGCGCATGCACACGCTCCATCAGCTGCTCGTTCTCGGCGGCGATCCCGATCAGCTCGGCGAGCCGGCGTTCCAGCTCGGCGTTCTTGTCGCGCAGACTTTGCAATTGATAAACCGCCAGCGATGACACCGCGCCCTGCCCGCGCGGCATCGTCAGCTTGGCGGCCAGCTCGGGATATTCGCTGAGAAATTCCGGATGGCGTTTCAGATACGCGGCGACCACGCGGGCCTGGGTGGCGTCGTCGAGCAGGGTTGCGGTCATGCGAAGGTGTCCTCGAACCGTAGCGGGACACGCGGGGGAGCGTGCCGTCCAGCTGGAGTGTGCGATGGACGCGGGCGCGCTTCAACCGCCGCGTCGGGCCGGGCTGGCCGGAACCGTCCATTCGCCCTCGAACGCGAATGCCGCCGGACCGCTCATCCACAGCGCGTGGCCGGGGCCGGCCCAGTCGATCTGCAGGGTGCCGCCGGGCAGTTCCACCTGCACACGGTCGTCGACGTCGCCGCGTTGATGCAGCACCGCCATCGCCGCGCAGGCGCCGGTGCCGCAGGCCAGCGTCCAGCCGGCGCCGCGCTCGTGCACGCGCAGGCGCAGATGGGCGCGATCGAGCTGCTGCACGAAACCGGCGTTGGCGCCCTGCGCAAAACGTTCGTGCACGGTCAGCAATGGGCCGCGTTTTTGCAGGTCGGGATCGGCCAGCTCGCGCACGACCATCACCGCATGCGGATTACCCATCGAGACCGCGCCGATGGTCAACGTGTCGTCGCCCACGGTGATGTTGTAGCGATCTGCCGCCTGTTCGGCCGCGAACGGGATTCGCGCCGGCTCGAAGATCGGCTCGCCCATGTTCACCATGACTTCATTCGCGGCGAGCAGGCGCACCGTCACCGGGCCGGACGGACTCTCGATCATCACGCTGTCGCCGAGCGCCAGTGCGCCGGCGCGATGCAGCCACGTCGCAACGCAGCGCACGCCGTTGCCGCACTGGCCCGACGGCGTGCCATCGGCGTTCCAGATGCCGTAGTAGAACGCGCATGCCGGATCACGTGCAGGCTCCACACTCAGCAATTGGTCGAAACCCACGCCGGTATGTCGGTCGGCCAGCGCGCGGATCTGCGCGGCATCCAGCGGCATGCCGGCGTGCCGACCATCCAGCACGACGAAGTCATTGCCGATGCCGTGCATCTTGGAGAAGCGCAACTGCATGATCGCGCCGTCGCTCAGGGGTGCTGAGCCGCCGGCACGGCGCTGCTGGCGGCGGTGGCGGGCGCCACTGGTGCCGGCACAGTCGTTGCCGGCTTGGTCGGCGGCAACGTCAGCGGGCCCTTGTTGCCGCAGCCGGCAAGCGTGGCGACAACGAGACAGAACGGCAACAGCAGGAGGGATCGGCGCATGGCGAGGGTTCCTTGAGACGACCGCAGTATAGCGATCCCCGCGGCATCGCCCGTTATGATGCGTGCACAAATCGCACACCGAGGCGGTGAGGGATTCACGATGGACTGGAGCACGCTGCTACGCCTGCCGATGACCGTACTGCTGGTGCTGGCGGCGGTGTTCGCGCTGATCACGCTGGTGCAGTTGGTGGTGTTGCGCCGGCACCTGCACAACCGCCGCCGCCTGGCGGCCAGCTGGCGTGCGCTGTTGTGCCTGGTCTGCTTCGCGCTCACCCTGCTGTTGGCTGGCACCGGTGTTGCGCTGCGCGGCTATCGGCTGCTCGGCGAGGAAGCGCCGGTAGTCAACATCGACGCGCACATCCTGTCGCCGCAGCGCTGGGCGCTCACCTTGAGCTGGCCCGACGGCAGCACGCAGCAGGTGCAGCTGTCCGGCGATGACTGGCGCGTGGAGGCGATCGTGCTGAAGTGGAAACTGCCCGCGCTGCTGGCCGGCGTGCCGCCGCTGTACCGGCTCGACCGCTTGTCCGGCCGCTACGATGATGCCGCGCAGGAAGCGAGTGCGCCGCGCACCGTGATCAGCTTCGGCGAAGCCGGCGCGTTCGACCTGCTCGCTCTCAGCAAGCAATACCCGCGATGGCTGCCCGAGGTCGACACCGTCTACGGCAGCGGCGCGTTCCTGCCGCTGGTCGATCAGGGTCACTACAGCGTCAGCCTGATGCGCACCGGCGCGCTGGTGGCGAGGCCGGACGAGGCGACCGAGCGCCGCATCGGGCAACCGCTGGGCGGCTGAGGAGTAACGAGCGTTTTCATGATTTGAGCTCGGAACCGCCCGGTTGACAGAAGGGTCAGCGTATTCACGCTGAAGGCATGAGCATGGCGGCGGCATTGAATAGCGAGTGCACGACCATCGCCGGCAGAAGGCTCCCGCTACGCCTGCGTAGCTCGCCCGCGAGTACGGACAATACGAGCGCTCCGACCACCGTTGGCCAGCCCGAGCCGAGGTGAACGACCGCAAACAGAATCGCCGCACCCATGACCGCGAATGACGCCTGGATGCCACGGATCGCGAGCAGCTCCGGCCACCGATTCTGCAAATATGTCTGAACCAGGCCGCGAAAGATGATCTCTTCCTGTACCGGCGCTGCGATCAGGAAGCACAATACCTGCTGCCAACGCGCCAACGCATTGAATTCGAGCGGGGCTGGCGAAGGATATGTGACAGCAAGCCAGGCAGCACCCAAGGCAAACAGCAGACCCCAGCCAAGCGCGAACGCGACCCAGCGAATGGACGGCAGCGCGAAACCAAATGCTGCAAGGTTCCCTCCGCGTCGAACAAGCCCGAAGATGATCGCCAGTGCGAGACAGAGGCTGATGCCGATGATGAGTGCCAGCGCAACCGGCAGAGCGGGGCGGAGCAGTGATGTGGCGGCGAATGCGGGAACATAGACCGCAAGCAGGAATGCCACGGCGACTGCGGCTGTTCGAACGCGAAGCAGGTTCATCGAGTGCAGGCTCGCAGCATGCGTAATGCGCCTGATCCTGGTGAGGTGCGGCATTCATTTCCATGCTATGCCACGACAATACCCGCGGCAACAGCGGGTTCAGGCCAACGACTTCTCGTAGCGCCAGGCATGCGTGCCGTCCTGGTAGTAATGCGGGTAATGGCCGATGTGCCGGTAGCCGTGTCGTTCGTACAGACGCACCGCATTGGCGTTGTCATCGCGCACTTCCAGTCGCACCGCGTGGCAGCGGCGCTGCCGGGCGGCTGCTTCCACGGCGTTCAGCAAGGCGGTACCGACACCTTTGCCGCGCGCTTCCGGTTTGCTGGCAATCGAGTACAGCCGCGCCACGCGGCTGCCCTTGCGGAAGAACACCACCGCGGTGCCGAGGAAGTTGCGGTGGTTGGCGCTGGCCACCAGCACCAGCGCGGAGTCGCTGTCCAGATGGCGGCGATATTGCTCGCGGCTCATGCGGTCGCTGTCGAAGGTGCGGTCCTCCAGCGTCACCAGATCATCGAGGTCGGATGTTTCGGCGCGGCGAACGCGCACGCTGGCGGTAGCGGGAGCTGGGTGCATGCCTGACTTGGGGATCCTGCGCTGCGCTTCGCGCGGCGTCGTGGGGCAGATGGGCGGGATGATCGACACGCGCGGACTCTAGCAGCCGTTGCCGGCAAGAGCCCGTAGTTTTTGATCCGGCTGGATGTCGTTTAGTCGAGCTTCAGCGCTTTCGCTTGTGCAACGCCGGCCCTGTGCCAAACTGCGCGACTTGTGAATTCCGCCCTGCTGGCGCGGGCGTTTCCGCCGCTGCCGCATCGCCCGAGAGGTGTCATGGCCCGCCTGGTCATCGTTGTCGAAAAAGCCTCCGACTGGAGCTCGTACTATCCGTCCGTCGACGTGATGAGCGCGATGGACTACCTGCGCGAGCCGGTCGGCGGCGACGACGAACGCACCCACGTGATCAATCTGTGCCGCAGCTACAAATACCTTGGCACCGGCTACTACGTATCGCTGCTGGCCGAGGCGCGCGGACACAAGGTGATGCCGTCGGTGCGCACGGTGAACGACCTGCGCCGGCGCTCGCTGTACGGCGTGGACATCGATGACCTCAACCAGAAGCTGACCCACTTCCTGCCGGCCGGCGGCCGCGATACCACCGATTTCGGCATCCTGGTGTACTTCGGCGAGACCGCTTATCCGGCGCTGCAGGATCTGGCGAGGCAGGTGTTCGAGTCATTCCCCTGTCCACTGCTGCGCATCGAGTTCGAGCGCGATCGCGTGTGGCAGGTCAGCGCGATCAAGCCGGTCGGCCTGCAGACGCTGGACGATGCGCAGGAAGACGCGTTCGCCGAGGAGCTCGACCGCTTCTCCAAGAAGCTGTGGCGCAAGCCGCGCGCGCGCAAGTTGTACCGCTACGACATCGCGATGCTGGTCGACCCAGCCGAGCAGATGCCGCCGTCGAACAAGAAAGCGCTGAAGGCGTTTGTGGCGGCCGGCAGGGAGCTCGGCATCGAGGTCGACCCGATCGGCAAGAACGACTACCAGCGTCTGGCTGAGTACGACGGCCTGTTCATCCGCGAGACCACCGCCAGCGACAACCATACCTATCGCTTCGCGCACCGCGCGGAGAAGGAAGGCATGGTGGTGATCGATGATCCGACCTCGATCCTGCGCTGTACCAACAAGATCTTCCTCAACGATTTGATGGTGTCGCGCAAGCTCGCCGTGCCGCGCACCGAAATCCTCTACCGCGACGACAGCAAAGGCATGAAGGACGTCGTCGCCAAGCTCGGTTTCCCGCTGGTGCTGAAGATCCCCGACGGCTCGTTCTCGCGTGGCGTGGTCAAGGTGGAAGACGAAGAGGCGCTGGCCCAGGCGGCCAGCGGTCTGTTCCAGCACAGCGCGCTGCTGCTGGCGCAGGAATACGTCTATACCGAATTTGACTGGCGCATCGGCGTGCTCAACCGCGAGCCGCTGTACGCGTGTAAGTACTACATGTCGCGCGGCCACTGGCAGATCTACAACCACGGGGCCAAGGGCACCGCGAAATCCGGCGGCTTCGAAACCATCGCGGTGAGCGACGCGCCCGCCGAAGTGGTCAAGCTGGCGCTGAAGGCGACCCAGCCGATCGGCGATGGTCTGTACGGCGTCGACCTGAAGCAGGTCGGCAACAGGCCGGTGGTGATCGAAGTCAACGACAACCCGTCGATCGACGCCGGCGTGGAAGATGCGCATCTCGGTGATGAACTGTATCTGCGCATCATGCAAGAGTTCCTTCGCCGGATGGAGCGCAAACGGCAGGGCGTGGTGGGCTGACCGCGGAATTCCCTCTCCCTCAGAGCGGGGTCGCTCTTTGCCGGAAGCTCAATGCCACACCGCCACGTGAAGCGTGCGCCGCCGCGGCTGGCGCAGTGCCAGCAATTGACGCGGTAGCTTCGGCTCCAGCGCCAGCAGCACGACCAGCGGTGCGCCGATCAGCCAGAACGCCGGCGCCCAGCCGAGCAGTTCGGTATGCAGCGGAATCAGTGTGGTCAGCAGCAACGCGCTGCCGCCCAGCAGCCACAGCATGGCGGCGCCGAGCAGGCGTTGATGGTGCGGTGAAGGCAGGGATGGCAGGTGCATGGGTAGTGTCCTTGCGGCGGTGATGACTGCAGACTGCGCGGTCGTCATCTCACAGGTTGCGACGGTGTAGAAGCGACCCTGCGCGCGTCGCTCGGCAAACCATCGTGCACAGGGTGCACTCCTGCAAAAACGTCGGCTTGTAGAATGGTGCCAGCCACCATCCAGGGAATCCGCATGCCAGCCGCCCAGTTCGCCGTGTTTGGCCATCCGATCGGCCACAGCCTGTCGCCGAAGATCCATCGCGCGTTTGCGCAGCAGTGCGGCATCGAGCTCGACTATCGCGCGACCGACGCGGCGCCGGCCGAGTTCGCCGCCGCGGTGCAACGCTTCTTTGCCGAGGACGGTCGTGGTGCGAATGTCACGCTGCCGCACAAGGCCGCGGCGTTTGCGCTGGCCGATCAGCGCAGCATCGCGGCCACGCGCGTCGGCAGCGCGAACGTGCTGACCCGACTGGCCGATGGCCGGCTCGCGGCGCACAACACCGATGGTGCCGGCATGCTGCGTGATCTCACCGAGCGGCATCGCGTCGATCTGCGCGGCCATACGGCTTTGCTGCTCGGTGCCGGCGGTGCCGCGCATGGTGTGGCGTGGAATCTGCTGGATGCCGGTGTGGCGACGCTGACCATCGTCAACCGTTCGCCGGAAACAGCCGATGCGCTGGCCGATGCGATCGGCGAGCCGGCGCGCGCGCATACCCGCTATTGGGAAGACCTGGCTAGCATCGGCAGCTACGACCTGATCGTCAACGCCACCTCGGCCGGCTTGCTGGGCGTGTCGCTGCAACTGCCGTTCTCGCTGATCGGCGCGCGCGCGCTGTGCTACGACCTGTCCTACGGTGCCGCTGCCGGAAGCTTCCTGGCGTGGGCGAAAACCGCCGGCGCGCGCTACGCGTTCGACGGCCTCGGCATGCTGGTGGAAACCGCCGCCGATGCGTTCGAGCTGTGGCACGGCCAGCGGCCGGATACCGATCCGGTCTATCAATCCTTGCGGCGGCAGTCCGCTTGAGCATGCAGGCCTGCCGGGCCGGCTGCGGCGCCTGCTGCATCGCGCCATCGATCAGTTCGCCGATCCCGGGCATGCCAAACGGCAAGCCGGCCGGCGTGCGTTGTGTACAGCTCACCGAGGACAACCGCTGCGCGATCTTCGGCGACCCGCGGCGTCCGGCGGTATGCGCCAGCCTGCAGCCGGAACCGGCGATGTGCGGCGCGGATCGCACACATGCGCTGGCATGGATCACGCGGCTGGAAATGGCGACCGCCGGCATCTGAATCGACGCCCTGCGGCGGGGACAAAAATTTGGACGGCCATTTGTCCCACGCGAAGCGGAGGCGTGCTAGCGTCGAAGGACAGGGGGCACCATCACGTGGGGATTCACACATGTTGCCGAAGGGGTTCATTCGTCGTGGCCTGGTATGTGCCGGGCTGTCTTTCGTGTTTGCGGGCAGTGCGTTCAGTGCAGCTGCGGACACCAGTCCGATCGGTTCGCGCAATGTCACGGTGGCCGATCCCACCGTGCCGCGCCCGCCGGGTACGCCGTGCGTGGTGCAGCTGTTCAACGGAGTGACCTTCACCGACTTCAACACGCGTCCATATACCTACGCACCGCCCACCGGCTGCGGAACGCACTGGGCCAAGGTGGTGCTGGAGGCGGATTTCTCGGTCACCGCCGGGCGCCAGTTCGACCGCACCGCCACATTGTGGCTGGGCGGCGTGAACCTGTACTTCGGCACCACCCAGGAGCCTTCGTCCACGGTTGCGCCCAGCTGGCACGTGGAGCGTGATCTCACTGACTACAGTGCCTTGTTGAGCCAGGCCGGCAACGGCCAGGCGATCATCGGCAACATCGTTAACGGCACCTATACCGGCGTGATCGGTGGCAGTGCGCGGCTGCTGTTCTATTCGGCTTCGCGGATTGCACCCGCGGCGAAAGCACCCGATGCGATCTATCCGTTGGGCAGCGATGCGGTGGGCAATACCGTCGCGCTGGGCAACTCCGGTAGCCAACTGGTGAAGGCGCTCAGTCTGCCGCGCAATGTCGAGCGCGCCTATCTCGACGTGTTCGTGCAGAGCCAGAACGCCGATGAATTCTGGTACACCTGCGTGCCTGACCAATACGCTGCCCAGGTACAGGAATGCGGCGGCGGCAATTTCCGCGAGGCCGAGGTCAGCATCGACGGTCAGCCGGCCGGTGTGGCGCCGGTGTATCCGTGGATCTATACCGGCGGCATGGATCCCTATCTGTGGCGGCCGACTCCCGGCGTGCAGACACTGAATTTCATGCCGTACCGGGTCGATCTCACGCCGTTCGCCGGCGTGCTCAGCGATGGCGCGCCGCATCAGGTTGCGTTGAGCGTGGCCGGTGCCAACAACTATTTCTCCGCCACCGCCAGCCTGCTGGTGTATCTGGATGCGCGCGCGCGACAGGTCAGCGGACAGATCGAGCGCAACACGCTGGTCGGTCAGCCGCCGACGCCGACGATCAGCGACACCCTGGTCACCGATGCCTCCGGCAACATCGCCGGCAACATCAACACCAACCTGAGCCGGCATTTCGTTATCCAAGGTTATGCCGACACCTCGCATGGCCGCGTGCACAGCAAGGTGGAACAGACGGTGAGCTTTGCCGACACGCAGGGCTTCACCATCAATGCCGCCACGTACCGCCAGGTGACCGACCAGCTTACCTCGGCCAACAGCGTCAGCCAGAGCAGCGTCGGCGGTTTCGTCATCGGCGAATATCGCGAGCAGGTGAACTACCCGCTGCATGTGGACTTCACCCAGCAGGTGGCTGCCGATGGCAGCTTCGCGCTGGTCACCGCGGTGCACCAGGATTACGTGAAGCATGGTGAGCACCAGTTGTTCGGCATCACGCTGTACTCGGCGAAGGTGAACAACACGGTGGACAGCGCCGATACGCTGAACTTCAACGCCAGCGGTAGCCTGACCAGCCATACCGGCCAGCAGAGCACGCAGGCGTTCGCGTTCCGCGATTCGCTGGGCGGCTGCTACCGCAGCAACGTGGGCACGCAGAGCGGCGTGGTGACCAGCTACAGCAGCGGCAACGGTTGCCGCGACCAGCAGAACAGCGTGTTCTGGTTCAGCCATCCAGACGGCTCGCCCGATAACGGCAATGCCGTGCTGGGCTGGTGAGCCGGCTTGACCAGACTGGCCGCTGAGCCGGTCTGATGTGGAGAGTGTCGTCGTCGCCGCAACGGCGACGACGAAACTCGGCTGGCGCCGTGCCATATGACTGAAACATGACACGGCTACCGTGGCGGCATCCGCTGGGATGCGTGCCGACGGCGGCCGCTTCCGTGCGCGTTTCCAGTCCATGCAGCAGGTGCCATGTTTCGTATTCTTTCCGTCGCGTCGCGTCGCTACGCGCTTGTGCTCGTCTCCTTGCTGGTACTGGCTACCGCCGGCGGCATCTATTGGTACAGCCATGCCACCGCGAACGCGGCGCCGAACATCGCTGCAACGCCATCCGGCAACGCATCCGGTGACGATGCGCAGAGCGGCAGCCACATTCTGCTTGGGCTAGCCCGTGACGCGATCCACGACAACCGCCTGATCGCACCGGCCGGCAGCAATGCCTACGAGTTCTACCTCAGCGTTCTGCAGCTGGAGCCGAACAACGTGACGGCCCAGGAAGCACTGCGCGAATCGTTTCCGCGCGCCGCGACGGAGATCGAGCGCGCCATCAACCAGAACGATCTGGACGAGGCGCGCCGCGAAATCGACCTGTTGCGCGAGTTCGACAGCAACAATTTCACGTTGGCCCTGCTTGGCGGCAAACTTTCCGCGGCGCGCAACATCGAAACGAAGCGGCATGAAGCAGAAGCCGAGCGCATCCAGCAGGCGGCCATCGCGCGCGTGCCGGGTAAGTGATGGCGCGAGCAGCGTCAGCGTGGCACGCGGTGCGGCGCCATCAGACGGCTGCCAGGTACTCGTCTTTCAAGCGCACGTAGTGATCGGCCGAGTAGTGCAGTTGCTCGATCTGACGGTCGCTGAGCAGGCGCACGCATTTCGCCGGATTGCCCAGCCACAGTTCGCGCTCGCCGACCACCTTGCCCGGCGGGATCAGCGCGCCGGCTCCGACGAAGCCGTACTTCTGTACCACCGCGCCGTCGAGCACGCTGGCGTGCATGCCGATCAGGCAGTAGTCGCCGATCGTGCAGGCGTGCACCACCGCAGCATGGCCGATGGTGACGCCCTCGCCGATCAGGCACGGGAAGCCCGGGCCGTACGGGCCGGCATGGGCGACGTGCACGATGCTGCCGTCCTGAATACTGGTGCGGGCGCCGACGCGGATGTGATTCACGTCGCCGCGCAGCACCGTGCCAGGCCAGATCGAGACGTCGTCGCCGAGCACCACGTCGCCGATCACGCTCGCGGCGGGGTCGACATAGACGCGCGCACCGAGCGTGGGCGCGATGCCTTTGTAGCTGCGTAGAGAAGTCATCCGCGCATGGTAGCCGCGAGCATGCTTGTGCAGCGAGCGACGCGTTGCTCGCTTCACCTTGCCCGGTCCTACGTGCCGATGCGTGCCTGCGCCTCCAGCACCTGCAGCGCGTGCCGGTAGCCGGCGTCCACGGCGCGCTGCCAATCCTTCCAGTCGAGCATGCCGATGTGTTCCAGCGGCGGCGTGATCAGCAAGTCGGCACGCTGGCGGCGCTGCTCGCTGGCCGCCTCACCGTTGACCATGCCGGCGCGTATCAGGGTCGAGACCAGGCCGGGACGGCGGATGTCCTGTCGCCGCTGCAGCAGCAAGCGCCACAGCGGTGGCGTGGCCGATTCCTCGGCGGTGGTGAGCAGCGCGATGTCGGCGCGGATGTCCAGCGCGGTGATATGGGCGATGCCGTCGGCGGCCATCGCGTCGGTCGGCAGGTTGTTGACCAGCGCGCCGTCGACATGCACACGGCCCCGGTGCAGCACCGGTGGCAGCACGCCGGGAATTGCGCTGGATGCGCGCAGCCAAAGCCACAGCGGACCGTGCCGATGCACTGCCATGCCGCCGCCGGAGAGGCGGGTGGAGACGCAGAAATACGGCAGCGGCAGATCCTCGATCTCGAGTGCGCCGAACGCGCGCCGCAGCATCAGCGATGCGCGCCGGCCGCGCGTCATCGCCACCAGCGGCAGCGTCCAGTCCGACAGCGGCCGGCCCTGCACGAACGCGCGGCGGAAGGTTTCCGTCATCGCATCGAGTTCCCAGCCGCAGGCCACGCCGGCTCCGATGATCGCGCCGATGCTGGTGCCGCCCACGGCGTCGAAGACGTGGCCGGCCTCGTGGAGTGCGCGGAGCACGCCCAGATGCGCCAGCCCGCGCGCACCTCCGCCGGCCAGCACCAACCCACGGCCATGCCCGCTGACCAGCCGCGCCAGCCGCGCCATATCGGCGGCGCTGCAGACATGGTGATGGCGCAGCTCGCCTCTGAACGGCGCACGCCAGCGTTGCGCCGAACCGAGGCTGACCTGATGGCCGGCATGCAGCAACAGCAGATGGCGGGCTCGGTGACCGGTACGCTGCGGATCCAGCAGGGCCGACTCCGGCCACGGCCGTGCCGTCTGCGCGGCCAGCGCCGGCAGCAGCAACACGTCAGCCTGGCGCAGGCAGCGTTGCCGCCACAGTGGGTCGCCGCTCGCATCCAGATAGATCACGAAGCGCAACTGCGCTTCGCGCTCGGCGAACCAGTCGCTGCTGCGGCCGGCACCGAGCTCGCCGTCGATCACCGCGCAGCTGCCGTAACTTTCCAGTGCCTGCCCCAGCTGCATCGCCAGCACCCGGGCCGGCACGGCCTGATCGATTGGCAGGATGGCGAACGTGCGCGGCAGGCCGGGCCAGTCCACGCCGCGGTCGCGTTGCAGCAGCCGTTCAATCGCCACCCGCGCCACGCCCAGCATGGCGTGCGGGTAGCGGCCGAGCAGCGTCTCGAAGGCGCGGCGATCGAGCCGCAACAGTTCGGAATCGCGCAATGCGCGCACCGTGCGGGTGCGCCGTTCCCCGCCGAGCAGGCTGGGCGCCCCCACGCATTCGCCGGCGGCGATCAGCTGAACCAGCTCGGCCGCTTCCTCCGACAGCCCATCGTCGAATACGCCGAGGCTGCCGCTTTTCAGCAAATACAGCGCATCGGCCGCTTCGCCTGATTTGAACAACGGCCGCCCGCCGGGCAGGCCCAGCCACACCAGCTCGCGCGCCAACGCTGCACGCGCATCAGCGTCCAGTTGCGCAAACATGGCGCTGCGCGCAAGCAGCGCGGTGACATCCGGTGACGACATGGCAGCAAGGTTACGGTGCGATCCATGACAAAACGGCATGGCCACGCCGGATCCTGCAAGCCGCGCCCGGGCGTGTCCCGGATTGCACGGCGCGCTTGATTTCAGCCGTGCTGATCGCCACGCTGGCAGCCTCAAGGAGTACTCATGACCCACGACAACCCCCTGCTAGCCGACGACAAGCTGCCGGCGTTCTCGCAGATCCGCCCCGAGCAGGTCGAGCCGGCGATCGATGCGATCCTGGCCGACTACCGCGCCGGCATCGACGCGCTCATCGCACCTGGCGCGCCACGTGATTTCGCGACCGTGATGCTGACCCAGGAGCGCCTGGAGCAGCGGCTTGCGCGCGCCTGGGCACCGGTCTCGCATTTGCATTCGGTGGCCGACAGTGAGGCGCTGCGCAAGGTCTATGGGCCGGCCGAGGAAAAGCTCACCGATCACGCGATCGAGCTGGGCCAGAACCGTGACCTGTACGCCGCCGTGCAGGCGCTGGCCGATGCGCCGGACTTCGCCACACTGCCGCGGCCGGAGCGCGCGCTGGTCGAACATGCGCTGCGTGACTTCAAGCTGTCCGGTGTGGCGCTGGAAGAGCCGGCACGCTCGCGCTATCGCGAAATCGGTGTGGCGCTGTCGAAACTCTCCACCGAATTCTCCAACGCCGTGCTGGACGCCAGCGAGGCGTGGCACGAACACATCAGTGATGAGCGTGATCTCGCCGGCATCCCCGAATCCGGCCGCGCGGTGCTGCGCCAGTACGCCGAGGACCAGGATCTGGACGGCTATCTGGTGACGCTGAAGCAGCCCAGCGTGCAGGCCGTGCTCAGCTATGCCGACAACCGCGGTCTGCGCGAGCGGGTGTATTGGGCATACCAGACGCGCGCTTCCGATCAGGGTCCGAACGCCGGCAAGTTCGACAACGGCGTGCGCATCGAGCAGATCCTGGCGTTGCGCCACGAGGCCGCGCGACTGCTCGGCTTCGCCAACGCCGCGGAGGAATCGCTGGCGACCAAGATGGCCACGTCAGCGACCGAAGTGATGGAATTCCTGCACGATCTGGCCGCGCGCGCCAAACCGGTTGCGCAGAGCGAACTGGCCACCTTGCGCGAATTCGCCCGCACCGAACTCAAGCTCGACAACCTCGAATCGTGGGACATCGGCTACGCCTCGGAGAAATTGCGCCAACAGCAGTACACGCTGGACGAGGAACAGCTCAAGCCATACTTCCCGTTACCGGCAGTGATCGACGGCTTGTTCGGGCTCACTGAGAAACTCTATGGCATCACGCTGGCGCAACGCGACGACGTCGACGTGTGGCATCCGGACACGCGTTACTACGACGTACGCGACGCGGATGGTCGCGTGTTCGCTGGCGCCTACGTCGATCTGTATGCGCGCAACGGCAAGCGTGGTGGTGCGTGGATGGATGTCTGCCGCGCCCGTTTCGACGATGGCGAAAACCTGCAGTTGCCGGTGGCCTTTCTTACCTGCAACTTCGCGCCACCCACCGAAGGCAAGCCGGCGCTACTCACCCACGACGACGTGCTGACCCTGTTCCACGAATTCGGCCACGGCTTGCACCACCTGCTCACCGAGATCGCGCTGCCCTCGATCGGTGGTATCGACGGCGTCGAGTGGGACGCGGTGGAACTGCCCAGTCAATTCATGGAGAACTTCGGCTGGAACCGCCAGGCGTTGGATCTGTTTGCGCGCCACTACGAAACCGGTGAGCGGTTGCCGGATGAGTTGTTCGATCGCATGCTCGCCGCGCGCCATTTTCACGCGGGCCTGTTCCTGGTGCGTCAGCTGGAATTCGCGCTGTTCGATTTCCTGCTGCACCTCGACTACGACCCTGCCGAAGGCGCCCGCACGCTGGCTGTATTGGAGAGTGTGCGCAAGCAGGTCGCGGTGCTGCATCCGCCGGCGTGGCAACGCTTCCCGCACGGTTTCAGCCACATCTTCGCCGGCGGTTACGCAGCCGGGTACTACAGTTACCTATGGGCCGAGCTGCTTAGCGCCGACGCGTTCGGCGAATTCGAGGAGCATGCCGCGGAAAACGGCAGCGTGATCGACCGCGCCACTGGCGACCGCTTCCGCCGCGAAGTGCTCGCTGTCGGTGGCAGCCGCCCTGCGCTGGAAAGCTTCATCGCGTTCCGTGGTAGAAAGCCTAAGCCGGAAGCACTGCTGCGCAGTCACGGACTGGCCTGACCGCACAGGTTGGCGCAGGTTGGTGTTCCCCCGACCTGCGTGTGCCGTCAGCATGTCCTTCGACCCTGGTCGCTGCGCGGCCTGATTCTCAGGACAAGCAGCTAGGGATCTGTCCGGAATCCAGACGAAAAAAAGCCCGCCGAAGCGGGCTTTTCAAGATCGCTCAAATCCCGAAGGACTTAGGCAACCTGGACTTCCTCAGCCTGCAGGCCTTTCTGGCCCTTGGTGACGACGAACGTGACGCGCTGGCCTTCCTGCAGGGACTTGAAGCCCGTGCCCTGGATCGCGCGGAAATGCACGAACAGGTCGTCACCGCTTTCCGGGGTGATGAAGCCAAAACCTTTGGCGTCGTTGAACCACTTGACTGTACCGCTCTGACGATCCGACATGTAACATTACCTTTGAAGCATGGATGATTTGCGGCTCGGAGCGAAGTGCACGTGACCGCAATAGGAGCAGGAAATCCGGGTTGCCTCGGACTCTTGCTTTCCCAGCATACACCGGAATGCAAGGTTTCGGTGGGTTTTCCGCGCAAATTCCTGTATATCGGCCCGCAGATGACGTCCAGCTCCGGCTTTTTGTTGACGGAAACCGCGCCGTAGCGCCATCCGGACCAGCTTGGCGATCGACCCGCACCGGTTCAAATCGCCTGCCCATGCCTCGTTTCGGGCAACCCATGCCGGTGCTTCCTTTACAATGCCACGATGAAGATCGCCTCGTGGAACGTCAATTCGCTGAAGGTACGCCTGCCGCATCTGACCCAGTGGCTGGCCGACGCGCAGCCGGACATCGTGGCGCTGCAGGAAACCAAGCTGGAAGACGCGAAGTTTCCGCTCGACGAGCTGGCCGCGGCCGGTTATCGCGCGGTGTATTCGGGCCAGAAGACCTACAATGGCGTGGCGATCCTGGCGCGCGAGCAGCCCACCGACATCGTCACCGACATCCCCGGGTTGGACGATCCGCAGCGGCGGATCCTCGCTGCCACGATTGGCGATCTGCGGGTGGTCGACCTGTACGTGGTCAACGGCAAGGCGGTCGGCGACGAGAAATACGCCTACAAGCTGGACTGGCTGGCGAAGGTGCGCGAGTTCCTGGCGCGCGAGCTGGAGCGCTATCCCAAGCTGGTCGTCCTGGGTGATTTCAACATCTGCCCTGACGACCGCGACGTCTACGATCCGGTCGCCTGGGGCGAGGACATCCTGTGTTCGCCGCCGGAGCGCGCCGGACTCAAGGCGATCACCGACCTCGGTCTGCACGACAGTTTCCGGCTGTTCGAAGCGGGCGCTGAACATTACAGCTGGTGGGACTACCGGCAAGCCGCGTTCCGCCGCAACATGGGCCTGCGCATCGATCTGATCCTGATCGGCGAGGCACTGAAATCCGCCGCCACCGCGGCGGCGATCGACCGCGAACCGCGTCGCTGGGAGCGTCCATCCGACCACACGCCGGTGACGCTGGAGTTGAACATCTGAATGACCGCAAAGACTGAATGGCCCAGCTCGCTGGACGACAACGAACTGGATGAGCTGGATCGCTACCTGCGTGCGCACACCGGGGAAGGCGATCTGTTGCTCGACGGCGTGCATGGCCTGCTCAGCGCGCTGGCGGTCGGCCCGCTGCTGGTGCTGCCGGACGAATGGCTGCCCGAGGTGCTGCACGAGCCGTTCGCCGACGAGAACGAAGGCAACCGTGTGCTGGCGCTGCTGGCCAAACTCAATGATTCGATCAGCGCCGAACTCGATGTGGAAGCCTACGAGCCGATTCTCGGAGAGGTCGAGCTGGAAACCGGCCCGATGCTGTCGGCCGCCGGCTGGTGCGAGGGTTTCAGCCGCGGCATCGACCTGCGCGCCGCGCTGTGGGAGAACCGCCTGGCCGAGGATCCGCAGCTGATGGAACTGCTCGGCCCGGTGATGGCGTTGGCGGTGGACGAAGGCATCCTCAGCGCCGACACCGCGTTCGAAAAACTCAGTGACGACGAATACGACGAATGCCTGTCGCAGGTGCCGGCTGTGCTCGGCGCGGTGAACCAGTACTGGCAGGCCAAGCCCGCCACCGAGGCGGAAGTCGAAACGATGGTGCTGCAGCAGCGCCCGGACAAGGATGACGACGACAATGCCCCGCCACGCCATCGCAGCGGCCACTGGGTGCATTGATCGTCAGCCCGGCGCGCCGCGTCTGTCCGGTGTTGCCGGAATGAAACGATCCGTTCCTGTGCCGATGCCTGGACAAGCGCAGGAATGGAGCCATCTTGCCGGTCAGTCATTCCTCTGCCGGAGCAAGCCATGAGCGATCGCCATATCACCCGCCGCATCCGCGGCACCGACACGTCCGACGGCGCCGGCGTGAAGCTGAAACGCATCATCGGCCAGCCAGCGCTGGATATGCTCGATCCGTTCCTGCTGCTGGACGAATTCCGTTCCGACGACGCGGGCGACTACATCGCCGGTTTCCCGGAGCATCCGCATCGCGGTTTCGAGACGGTCACCTATATGCTGGCCGGCCACATGCAACATCACGACAACCACGGCAACCGCGGCGATCTCACCCCTGGCAGCGTGCAGTGGATGACCGCCGGTCGCGGCATCCTGCATTCGGAAATGC
This sequence comes from Rhodanobacter sp., assembly GCA_035566635.1. Lineage (GTDB taxonomy): Bacteria > Pseudomonadota > Gammaproteobacteria > Xanthomonadales > Rhodanobacteraceae > Rhodanobacter. The sequence continues at coordinate 95,226 of DATMQY010000006.1, read as the reverse complement.
CGCAGCAGGAAAACGGCCTGATGTGGGGTTTCCAGCTATGGGTGAATCTGCCGGCGAAGGACAAGATGACCGCACCGCGCTACCAGGACATCAGTCCCGAGCGGATTCCGGTGGTGCATCCGGCCGTTGGCGTCGAGGTAAAGGTGATCGCCGGCGAACTGGCCGGTGCGACCGGCCCGGTCGAGGGTATCGTCACCGCGCCGGTGTATCTGGATATCAGCCTGCAACCGGGCGCCTCGCTGACGCTGGATCTGCCGACCGGGCATCACGGTTTCGCCTACGTGTTCGAGGGCGAGTCGGCGCAGGTCGGTGGCGATCCACTGCAACGCAGCGAGTTGGGTGTGTTGTCCGAAGGCGAGCGGTTGCAACTGGCCGGCGGTGACAAGTCGTCACGCCTGCTGATCGTTGCCGGCAAGCCATTGAACGAAAGCGTGGCGCGCTACGGGCCGTTCGTGATGAACACGCCCGAACAGATCCACGAGGCGATCGCCGACTTCCGCGCCGGCAAGTTTTGACCTCGATCTCCCTCCCTCTCCCTTACGGGGAGAGGGTTGGGGTGATGGGCGGGTGCTCGAGGGAAGCTTCAGCGCGGACGCTCGACCCGCAACGTCGCCGGCAATTCGTGTATCGCGATCTCCCCGTCATGCCATGCCACCGGCTTGCCGTTGAGGGATGCCTTGCCGGTCGGCGCGCCGGCATACGGCCACGGCAGCACCAGCCCGCCCAGCGGTATGCTCAGTCCGGTGGCGATGTGCAGTTCAAGTCCGCTGTCCTGTTCGCGGAACACATAGCTGAGCTCGCCGTAGGGTGTGCGCAACCGTTCGATGCCGACACCCTGCCCCTGCAGCCACGTGGCAGGAATCCCGGCGGCCAGTACCAGCGCATGATCACGCCTGCGGTCGTAGGCAAACATGTCGTAGACCGAGCGCAGGAAATCCGAGGCGATCCACGCATGTGGCATGTCGCCGACGAAGCGCGACTTGCGCGGATCGCGGCCAACTACCTCGGCCCACTGGTTCCACGCCGCGGGGCGTCGGTCGGCCATGAAGAAGGCCAGCAGCTGCGGCACGCGCTCGCGCCAGCCCAGTCGCACGAATGTGGCCACGTTGCGCCATTCGTACGGGGTGTAGTCGTCCCACGTCTTCGCGCCGGCGCGTCGCGCCACGAAGCCCTGCCAGTAACGCTCGAAGGTCTGCCGCAGCAGCGCCGGCGGTAGCCAGTTCTGCGCGTCGCCGGGCGACAGCGCGATGGTGGTGGAGGTCGGATCGAAGTCGCCAAGTTCGGCGGCGCCGGGAACGAAGTCGATGCCGTGCCGCTGCACGGCCGCGAGGATCGAGGCATGCAGGTCGGCGCGAAACTGATCGCGGGAGCGGGCGTAGCGCGAGGCTTCGTCGGCATGGCCGAGTGCTGTCGCCAGCTGCACCGCATCGTCGTAACCGGCCAGCGACCAGAAATCGTCCCAGTACGAATGCATCGGCTTGGCCGAATAGCCTTCATGGCTGATTGAGGCCGGCATCAATCCATGCAGCGCATCGGCCTGGTGAGTCGTTGTGTGCTCGTTCGCTCGCAGCTGGTCCATATAGGCCATGGTGCGTTCGATCAGCGGCCACAGCTTTTGCAGGCCGGCACGGTCGTGGCTGTAACGCCACCATTCGGCGATCACAAAGATCAGCTCGCCCTGGCTGTCATTTTCAGGCACCGGATCGGAGCCGCGCGCGTCGACGCAGCACGGTATCTTGCCGCTGCTGAACTGGTGTGGCGCGTACCACTGCACGAACTCGCCAGCGACATCGGCGTGGCCGCTGCGCAACAGTGCCTCGGTCATCATTGCGCCGTCGCGGATCCAGGTGCGCGCGTACGAGCGAGTGCCCGGTTGCAGCGCGGGGCCGTCGCGCGACATCAGCATCTGTGCCTGCGCACTGCGTGCGGTATCGGCAAGCGTCTGTTGTGCCGCTGGCAGTTGCAAGCTCACGTGGTTGAGCTTTTCGCGCCATGCAGCGGCGACCTGCTCGCGTTGTTGTTGCAGCCAGGTGGTTGCATCGTTCGGTGGCGCGAACGGCTGGCTTTCCCCGGGCACCACCAACCCCAACGTGACGCTGGCATGCGCCGGCACGGTCAGCCGATACAACAGCGCACCCTGCACATGGCCGATGTCGTCGTGCAACGAAGTGACGCGCGGTTGTTCGCCGCTGGCCAATCGTTGCGGCAGCGTATCGGTGTCATCGGCGCTGGCGACAAAAGCGGCGGGTGGCTGCAGCGGCACGACGCGCAACTGGTGATTGACCTGCAGCGATTGACCATCCCACACAAGGTCATGGACCGGGCTGAAGCCGCCGGGCGTATTGAGGAACTGGGTGGGCGGGTTGACCTGGAACGGACGCACCAGCAGCGCCAGCGTGAGTGAGCGCGGTTGCGCGCCGTCGTTGTGCAGGCGGTATTGCAACAGCAAGGCGGGGTGCGCCGGCGTGCCGTTGGCGAACACGCTGGTATCCAGCCCGAGTTCGCCTGACTGCCAGTGCACCGTCGGCATCGGCAGATAGCCGTCGAGCAGGCTCTGCGTGGTCTTCACCGTGGCCCAGTCGATCAGCCGCTGACCGTCCAGCAGCATCGGTTCGATCGACCAGCCGCCCTTGCGCACTTCGACCGCACCGTCTTCGGAGATCAAGGCCGAATGTCTCGCGCCACCATCCACGCCGACCAGGGTCCAGTAACTTTGTTCGCCGGAAAAGCCGCGTGGATACACGCCGCGCGGCACTCGTTTCGCCTGCTGCTGGAGCAGCGTGTTCGGCGTGGCAGCGGCGGCTGCCGGTTCGCCCGCGGGAGCCGGCGGCAATCGTGTCAGCCGCAAGTTGCTTACGCACAATTCACCCTTGCCGCCCTGCCCGGCGTAAACAGTGAACTCCACCGAGCTGGTTTTCCGTAGCGTGCGATCGGTGGCCGGTCCCCACGCGGACTCGATATCGCGCCTGCGCGCGATGATCGTCTGCCAGTCGGTGCCGGGCTGGAAATTCTCGCGGCGGTACCACCACACGTTGTCGCCGCTGGCGTCGATCAGCTTCAGCTGCAGGTCGTTCGGTGCCATCGTGCCGCGCACGTCGAACGACAGTGCGTAGTTGGCCGGAAAAGTGATCGGCAGCGTGCGGCGCAGAGTGGCGCCACCGGAGACGCCGTTGAAATTGAAATCCAGGCAAAGCGCCTTGCCGTTTGCGCCCGCGATCGGGCGCAGCGAAGTGCTGATGTCGTCGGTGCCCGATGCCTGCCATGCCGCGGGATGGCTGAAGTCGTCCAGCAGCGTCGGCGCTTCGCCGGCCTGCGCGATCGCAATGAAAACAAGCAGCAACGGAAAGACAAGGGCGCGGCGCGGGCAGTGAACCATGTCAGCCCTTCACGCTGCCCAGCAGCAGCCCTTCGAGATAGTAGCGCTGCATGGCCAGGAACAGCAGAAGCACCGGCAGCACGGTAATCACCGAACCGGCCATCATCAGTTCGCTGTCCTGCGAATGCTCGCGCGCCAGCGAGGCCAACCCGATCGGCAGCGTGTAATGTTCCTGCCCGGTCAGCACGATCAGCGGCCACATAAAGTCGTTCCATGCGGCGAGGAACGTGAAGATCGCCAGCGTCACCATGATCGGCTTCAGCAGCGGCAGCACGATCTGTCCGAAGATGCGCCACTCGCCAGCGCCGTCGATGCGCGCGGCCTCCAGTAGCTCGTCAGGAATGCCGCGTGCGTACTGGCGCACCAGGAAAATCCCGAACACGGTCGCCATGCCGGGCACGATCACGCCGGCGTAGCTGTTCACCAGTCCGATGTACTTCAGCAACAGGAACAGCGGCAGCATCGCCACCTGCGCCGGGATCACCAACGCACCGATCAGCGCCTGGAACAACTGCTCGCGGCCGGCGAAGCGCAGCTTGGCGAATGCGTAGCCGGCCATCAGGTTGAACGTGAGCGAGAGTACGGTGATCGCGCTGGAAACCAGCAGACTGTTGAGCAGGTAGCGTCCCATGCCGGCATGCACGAACAACTCGCGATAATTGTCCATCGTGGGATGCGCGGGCAGCAGCGGTGGCGGCAGCGCGCTGGCACCCCCCGCCGGCATGAACGACACCGACAGCATCCACAGCAGCGGAAACAATGCGATCACCGTGGCGCCCAACAGCAGGCCGTTGATCAGGGTCTTCGCCAGCTGCGGGTTCATGCCGGCTCTCCGTCGGCATGGTGCCCCCGGCGCGAGAGCTTCAGCATCAGCACCGTCACCCCGAACATGATGACGAACAGCAGGAACGCCACCGCCGAGGCCGAGCCGAGATTCCACCACTTGAAGCCTTCGTCGTACATCAGGTACAGCACGCTGGTGGTGCTCTGCAGCGGTCCGCCCTCGGTCATCACATAGGGCTCGGCAAACAGCTGGAAATAGCCAGACACGGTGAGGATTCCCACCATCAGCATCGTCGGCCCGAGCAGAGGCCACGTGATGTGACGGAACTGGCGCCAGGCCGAGGCGCCGTCGATGCGCGCGGCCTCGTACAGATCCGGCGGGATCGCCTGCAGACCGGCGAGAAAGATGATCATGTTGTAGCCGAAGTTCTTCCACACGGCGAACGCGATGATCGTGGGCATCGCCCAGTGCGGGTCGCCAAGCCAGTCCACCGGATGGATGCCCAGGCCACCGAGCACGTAATTCATCCAGCCGTACTTGGTGTTGAACAGGTAGCGCCAGATCACCGCGGTGGCCACCACGGTGGTGACCACCGGTGCGAACAGCGCGGTGCGGAAGAACGGCTTGCATCGGGCCAGCGGCGAGTTCAGCAGCAGCGCTGCGCCCAGCGAGGCGCCCATCGACAGCGGCACGCCGACAGCCACGAAATACACCGTGTGGCCAAGCGCCGACCAGAACAGCGGACGTTGCAGCAGCGCCCAGTAATTTTGCAGCGCCACGAAACGCAGGTTGTGGATATTCGCCAGCGCGTAGAGATCGTAGTCGGTGAGGCTGAGCACCAGAGCGGCAATCACCGGCACCAGAAAGAACACACCCAGCACCAGCAGGGCCGGCGCGAGGAACAGCCAGGCGGCGCGCTGTGCATTCATCGCGCACGCTCCGCGGCCGGGCGCGGGTGATCGAGCACCCAGCGGCGCTTCTCCAGGATCTGATCGACGCGCTGGTCGATCTCGGCAGCGGCCTGGTCAATCGTCAGTTCGCCGGCAACCGCTCGCGCGGCAACCAGCTGCATCTCGGTGGCGATGCGTTCCCATTCCGGTACCGCGGGCGTCGGTCTGGCCTTTTCCAGCTGCTCGCGGAACGCGCGCGCCTTCGGGTCGTCGCGTAGCGCGCCGCCTTCCCACGAGCTGCGCCGCGGCGGCATGTCGCCGAGCAGATCGTAGAAGCGCTGCTGCACCGTCGGTTGCGACAGGTATTCGATCAGCGTCCAGGCCGCGTCCTTGTGTTTGGATGCGCGGAAAATCACCAGGCTAGAACCGCCGGCCGAGCCGATGCCGGTACCGCCGCTGTCCGGGCCGGGAAGCGGTGCGGTCGACCAGTCGTCCTGTTGTGCGGCCGGCAGGCGCTTGCGGAATTCGCCGATGTTCCATGGCCCGGACAGGTAGAACGCGTAGACGCCGCGGCCGAACTCCGACCACGGATTGCCGGTCTCTACATTGGTGATCGCCGGTGCCTGATGCAGCCTGAAGGTATCCACGTAGAACGCCAGTGCGCGCTTGAAACCGGCGCTCTCGAAATTGCCGTAGCGGCCGCCGTCGCGCAGCAACGGATCGGGCTGCTGCAGTGCCAGCGACATCAGCTGCTCGAATTCGTTGGTGGGCAGCAGGATGCCCCAGCTATGGCGCCGCGCATCACTGAGCGCGGCCAGCATCTGGCGCCATTGCGCCCAGTCGCGCGGCGGCGCATCGAAGCCGGCGGCCTTGAGCAGATCCCGGCGATAGAACAGCAGCCGGGTGTCGACGTACCAGGGCACGCCGTACAGGCGGCCGTCGATCACGTTGGTGGCCCAGATGCTGGCGAAGTAGTCGTCCAGCCTGACCACGGCCGAACGATCGACGCGCGCCTGCAGCGGCTCCAGTGCGTCCAGCGCCACCATCTCCGGCAGCCAGGTGTTGCCGAGCTGGGTAAGGTCGGGCGTGGAGCCGCCGGCAAACGCGGTGAGCAGCTTCTGGTGCGCTGCCGTCAGCGGCAGCTGCTGCACTTTCACGTGGATGTCCGGATGCGCTCGCTCGAAATCCGGCAGTAGCATGAGGATGGCCTCGCCCTCGCGGCCGACGGTCCAGAGCGTGAGTACACGACTGTCGGCGGCCGGCCGGGCGCAGCTGCCGAGCAGGGGCATGCCGGCCATCAGTCCCGCCATCAGCATGCCGCGCAACAAGCGCCGGCGCCTGTCGATCGCGGCGATCGGAGTCATGGCCGGGTGGCTGCCTGATCGAGCCAGCCGCCGGTGAAGCCTGCGCGCTCGAGGCCCTTGCGGATGTATGGGTTCTTCTTCATCACGTTCCACACGAAATCGCTGCGCCAGTTCTCGATCATCAGCACGATCGGGCCCTGGTCGATGCCCAGCTGCTCGCCGTCGACCCAGCCCATCGGCATCAGTTTGCCGGTGCGCAGCACCGTGTGCACATGGAAGCTGGGATTGAACGCATCGACGAAGCCATGCTCGTTGTAGATGTCGGCACCATAGCGGCGCTTCATCTCTTCCAGCGCGGGAATCACCAGCTCGGGCGCAAACGCGATCGAGCCGGCCGCGGCGGTCGGTGCGATCGTGCCGTCGTCGACGTGATAGCCGAGTCCGGCGCCGCGTGCGGTGTAGCCGTTGAACTGTTCGTGGTGGCGATGGCCTTCCACGATGACGTCGGCTGGGCCGTTGCTGGCGGTCAGTCCCCACACGTTCTTGTCATAGCCGGTCCAGCCGTCCGGATTGGCGATCGCGTAGTTGCGCTGGGCGATCACGGCGCGCCGGCTGTTTTCGAAATAGTCCAGGTCGTGAGCGCGGTTCCATGCGTCGCGGATACCGCGGAAGTCGATCCACACATGACTGTACTGATGGCCGAACAGCGGCCCGAAGTTGAGCAGCTGCTGGCCCTGGAACTCGCCCCAGCTGCGTGCGTAGGTGCGGGTCCACGCGCTCCACGCGTCGGTGCCGACCGGATGGGTAGGTGAGCCCAGCGCCAGTACATAGACCAGCATGCCCTCGTTGTAGCCCTCCCAGTCGTGCGGAATGAATTTTCCGCCCGGCGTCCAGCCCATGCTGATCAGCGGCGCACGCACCTGCGCCCAGTTCCAGTCGACGCGGCGGTAGATGCGGTCGGCCAGCGTGCGGATCTCGCGTTCCTTCGGCGTGTCATGATCGTAGTAGGACTGCGCAAACAACACGCCACCCAGCAGCAAGGTGGTATCCACGGTGGAGACCTCGGTCCAGCGCGCGAAGCGCTTGCCGCTGTGCATGCCGAGGAAGTGATAGTAGAAACCCTGGTAGCCGCTGTCGTCGTCCTCGCTGCTGCCCTGCGGCGCATTTTCGAAGAAGCGCAGTGTGGCGAGGGTGCGTTCGATCGCCTGCTCGCGCGTGATGTAGCCGCGCTCCACGCCCACACCGTAAGCGGTGAGGCCGAAGCCGACCGCGGCGATGCTCGAGAAGGACTCGCCGGGATAGTGGTCGGGAATCAGTCCGTTGGCGGGATTCGCGCTGTCCCAGAAAAAGCGGAAGGTGCGCTGTTCGAGATCGTTGACCAGCGCCGGGACTTCGGGAGCCCGGATCGGCGTGGTGGTGGCGATGGTATCGTTCGGTCGCGCCGGGGTGGCTGGGGCCGCGAAGAACAGGGTCGCGCCGAGCAGGGCGGGAAGCCATGCATGCCGGTTGAAAAACATCATGGATTATCTGCCGTGCCTTGCGGGTTGCAGTCAGCTGAAGTCGTGCTTGCACACGGCTTCAGCTGACCATCCAGACGTCCGCCCACGGTCTGCGGGCGGACGGGTGAAGCGGCAGTGCAGCTTGCCGCGGGTGGATCAGAACGAGTAACGCGCGCCGATCTGGAAACGACGGGTCTGGTTCGGGTCGGCGCCGGTGGCTTGACCGAAGTTGGGATCGTAGAAGCCGCCGTTGTAACCATTGATGACATCGCGGTTGAACACGTTGAACACGTCGAAGCGCAACTGCAATGCCTGACTCTGGCCCCAGCGGAATTCCTTGGAGACGGCCAGATCGAGGTTGACGTACTTGCGGCCGTATTCCGCATTGTGGAAATAGCTGCAGTTGTAGTCGCAGGTGGCCGTGCCCTTGAACACGTCAAACGGCGCACCTGAGTTGTAGGTGAAAATGCCGCTGAAACGGGTGTCCCACGGACCATGAACCTGGCCGCTGATCACCAGATTGTGCTTCGGACCGACATGATCGGCGGGATAGCCGGCTGGGCTGACGTAGTCGAGCGAGTAGTTGTCATTACCCTGCTGGCGTGCCCGCTGATAGGTGTAGGCCACGTCGAGACCCCAGCCTGAAGCCGTGGTGTACGGCTTGCTCACGCTGACCAGCACGCTGCTGGCCTGGGTCTTCTTGTAGCCGTTGTGCAGCACCACGCCATACGGGCTGCCCGGCAGGTTGTCGAGTGAGAAGCCCGGCGCCACCTTGCGATTCCACAACCAGGTGAACTGGCGGTAGCCCAGCACGCGACTCAGGGTCAGCGAGCCGGTCCAGTCACCGAGTACCTGCTTTATGCCAAGGCTGAATTGGTCCGTGTATGGCGACCTGGTCTTGTTGTTGACCGTGTCGATTTCCTGGCTGAAACCGGCAGTGCCGGAAGCCAGCAGTTGATTCAGCCCTGCAGCGGTGAGGTATTTCGGATCCCACGCAATCGTCCCCGGCGTCACGCCGCCGGGACTGAACAGGAAGGTGTAGTTCGGCACCTGCGAGTGGATCGGCTCCTGGCTGAGCCAGTCGAACGGCGTGCGTGAGTAGTAGCGACCCGCGCCACCGAACAGCGTGGTGCTCTGGTCGCCGGACTTGCTGACGTCGAGCGAAAAGCCCACTCGTGGCTGGATCTGATCCTTTTCGGGCTTGCGCTCATGCCCGGTACTGATGTTGTTCTGCAGGCCCAGATAATTGAGCGTCGCAATTTCCGCTGCCGGTGTCACGTAATTCTTGTTGAGCGCATTGGTCTCATAGTCCCAGCGCACGCCAAGATTCAGTTGCAGGCGTTGGGTGATGTCCCAGTCGTCCTGGATATAGAGGCCCAACTGGTTGTCATGCAAATTGGCGCCGGTCCCGAGCGGCGCGTAGACGGCCCGATAAGGGCTGTTGAAGCCGCCCGGATAGGTCGATCCCATTTGGAAGTTGTACGACGGCACCGCGTTGTTGTTTTGCAGCAGGTAAATGCTGTAGCTGGAATATTTGACGCCCATCTTTACCGTATGGTCGCCATGCCAGGACAGCCCGCTGAGGGTGAGATCGTCGCGCAGAGTGGTCTGATCCTGCGACTTGTTCTGCAAGCCGGAGGCGCCGCCGAGCACCGCGATATTCGGTTCGTAGATCAACTGCACCAGGTCCGGATTCGCCGCAGTCGGGTTGAAAACATAGCGACTGCTGTCCATCAGCAAATCATTGGTCCAGATGTTGCCGCGCGACTCCCACTTCAACAGCAGGTCGTTGACGTCGTTGTTGCGGTTCGTACGCCCTTGGTAGGCCGTGTTGCAGCAGGGCAGTACAACTTCGACGTCCTTGCGATCGGAGTAGCTCAGGTCGACATTGTTGTCTTGGTTGACCTGCCAACTCAGTTTGCCAAACCAGGATTTTTCGTGAAACGGTGTCGAGAAAGTGCCGTTGTATTGCTGGAAGCGCGGATCGATGATCGATATGGTTTGGTTGCTGACGTCCTTGCGCTCTTCGTAGTTGATGAAGAACTGCAGTTGATCCTTGAGGATCGGGCCACCCAGATTGAAGCCGCGCTGCTGACGCTTGTAAGCAGGCTTCTTCACGTGATTCTTCTTGTCGAAGGAGTCCTGCGCGATCATCCCCTGATTCTGGAAGTAATCGTAGATCGTGCCGTGGTACTCATTGCTGCCCGACTTGGTGACAGCGGTGATGATCGCGGTGCCTGCCTGCTCGTACTCGGCCTTGTAGTTCTGCGTCAGCACGCGGTATTCGGCAATAGCCTCCTGCGAGAACGGATTGCCGCGACTGGAATCCTGGCCGACCAGACCGCCCTTGAGAATGTCGTTGCGCTGGCTGGCACCATCGATGAAAACGTTTACATTCTCGGCAGATTGACCACCCGATGAGAACGACTTCTGCGTGGGGTCGTGCGAGACGGTAACGCCGGGTACCAGCTGTGCAAAGTCGAGGAAGTTGCGCTCGTTCTGCGGCAGGTTGGCGATCTGCGCCTGCGAAACGTTCTGTGCCACTTCCGAAGTTTTTGTCTCGAACAGCGTGTTCGCACTGACGGTGACGCCCGTCAGATTGGTGGCGTTGGCTGCGGCTGCGCTGGTTGCTGCTGGAGCGGTAGCGTCGAGGTTCAAAGTAAGCGACTGACCTACATGCACAGCCACAGTCTGACTTGCATTGCTGCCGTTGCCCTTGGCCACAATGTTGTAACTGCCTGGCGTCAAGCTGGGCAGGGTGTAGTTGCCGTCGGCGGTGACCTTCGCCTTGCTGGTGAAGCCGGTGGCGGTATTGGTGGCGACGACATCGGTGGGCACTTGACCTTGCGGTGCCGTGATGTGGCCGCGCAAGGTCGCCGTGCTGTTCTGCGCGGTGGCGATGCCTGGCACGAGAAGCGCGCCGGCAACTAGGCCGGCAAAAGCCAGCGATATCTGTCTGGATAGCTTGTTTTGATTGACCATGACCTGACCCTCTCCCGTAATCGGTGCAAGTAGTTGGACTTTCTGCTGTCGCGTTGCTCTGATATCGCCCATGAGCGGAACGTCCCCACGTTTCGCACGCGCCGGAACCATCTCGTTCCGATGCGGTTCCGGTCGGCAGCAGTCCTGCGCCGGCCTGGTTGCCTGCTTGTTATCCCGGCGGTACGCCGGTGGACCCGCGCACCACCAGCTTGGCGGCGACGCGACGATGGATGCCGGTCATCGGCTGGCCCGGGTGGTCGATCTGTTCGCCGAGCAGCTCCATCGCCTGGCCGCCGAGTTCGGCGATGTGGACCTGGATCGTGGTCAGCGGTGGTGTCACGTAGCGCGCTATCGGCACGTCGTCGAAACCGCTGACCGCGATTTCCTCTGGTACGCAGATGCCGTTGTCGCGCAAAGCCGCCATGCATCCGATCGCCATCATGTCGTTGGCGGCGAACACGGCGTCAGGTCGCGGCCGCATCGCCAGCACCTGCTGACCGGCGTGGTAGCCGGATTCCTCGCTGAAATCGCCGCGCAGCATGCTCACCGGGCTGTCCGGCGCATGCCGAACCAGCGTCTCGCGGTAGCCAAGCTCGCGCTCGTCGGCGTCGCGATTGCCGGGCGGGCCCTGGATGAACACGATCCGCTGGTGGCCGACGGCCAGCAGGTGCTCGACCATCAGCCGGGCGCCGCCATCGTTGTCCACTGACAGCGCGCAGTAATCGTCGCCGGCCAGCCGGGTATTCATCAGCACGGTGGGCAGGTCATGCGGCAGGTTCTGGCGCAGGAATGCGGCGTCGGCATGCGGCGACATCAACAACAGCCCATCGACCCGGCCCTGCATCGCGCGCAAGGCGGCGGCGGCGGCGTCAGCGTCGTCGTGCGAGCTGGACACCAACAGGTGCAGGCCGCGCGCGCGCGCGGCCAAGTCGATACCGCGGATCAGCTCGGAGAAGAACTCGCCGTACAGGTCTGGCAGCAGAGCACCGACGGTATTCGTGCGACGGGTGATCAGCATGCGCGCCGCGGCGTGGGGCATGTAGCGCAGGCGCGCCGCGGCCTCGCGGATGCGCTGGCTGGTTTCGGCGGTCACGCCGCGGCCACCATTCAGCGCGCGCGACACCGAGGCCACCGAAACCCGGGCCTCACGTGCCACATCTTTGATGGTTGCTGTCGACATGGGAGCTCGCCCGGATGCGCCAAAACCCTGCTGTGGCGGCAACGTAAACGTTTTCATGACGAGTTGTAAAGTGCCTGTAAAGGCGCAAATTCTGCTGCGCTGCGGGAGCTTTCTGCCATCAGCCCAGCTCGCGGCCGTACAAATTCAAGCCGCGGCGACAGGTGGCGCCGATTCATTGCCGCAGCGCACTCTGTGGCATTGCAGCAACCGCTTGGCCGTCACCCTGCAATGAACTCTCCAGCGGCCTCGTCCGGGCACCGAGCCACCCAGGGCTGTTGTTAAAAAATCCGGTATGTCGTTAAATCAAGGTTAATCTTCGCGCACTCAAGCGAGGTATTCTCAAGTTCCGGCGACATCGAACGACATACGGACAAGTTCCTGTTTTGAATACCATGATGACTCTACTGACCTTGCTGCTTGTACTGCCTGCCGTGCTGATCATCAGCGCGGTGAAGGTTGTGCCGGCCGGTCAGGTGCACAGCCTGTATCGGCGCGGCAAGCCGGTGCGACTGCTGTCGCCGGGCATGCATCTGGTATTGCCGCTGCTGGATCGGGTGGCGCACAAGATCAATCTGGCCGGGCAGACCCTGCGTTTCGAGGAGCCGCTGGTCGACGCGCACGATGTGCGCGGCACGGTTTACTGGCAGGTGCTGGAGCCCGAACGTGCCGATGCGGTGTTCGAGCAGGTCGATCAGCTGATCCGCCGCGGCACCATGGAAGCGCTGCGCGGCGAGACAGCCGCCGAGCGTGTGGATCGCCGTGATCTGGGTGCGCGGCTGAAGAAGTCCTTGAACAGCGCCTTGCGCGAACGCGGCATGATGGTGACCCGGGTCGAGCTCGACGCGGCCTGAAAGTGAGATTGCGTCAGGGCGCCCGAGAGCGTCCACGCTGCAGGGGATTTGACCGTCTTCGACCCGCCTCGGCGGGTTTTCTTTTGTCGCGGTTGGCAATGTCGACGCGAGCCGCGGATACTTTGCGCCCCACGCCGCTCAAGTGAACCCCATGTCCAACCGCGACGCCTTGCAGGCACGACTCGAACAAGGCATTGCTGCGCTGGGTCTGACCATGCCGGCCGATGCGGTGCCGCGACTGCTCGACTATCAGGCGCTGCTGGAACGCTGGAACGCGGCCTACAACCTCACCGCGGTGCGCGATCCGGCGGAGATGATCACCCGCCACCTGCTCGACTCGCTGGCGATCCTGCCTTACGTGCAGGGTCGGACCCTGGCGGATCTGGGCACCGGCCCGGGCTTGCCCGGCATCGTGCTGGCGATCGCCGCACCGGGACGGGAGATTCTGCTAGTCGACTCCAATGGCAAGAAGGTGCGCTTCCTGCGCGAGGCGATTCGTGCGCTGAAGCTCGATGGCGTGCGCGCGGTGCAGTCGCGGGTCGAAGACGTTGAAGGCCAGTACGACTGCGTCACCGCGCGCGCATTTGCCAGCATGGCCGACATGCTCGGCTGGGGTGGTCACTTGCTGGCGCCGGACGGGATCTGGCTGGCGATGAAGGGCAAGCGGCCGGACGACGAACTGTCGGGGATTCCGGCGGGATTCGAAGTGCGCGGCATGCATGAACTGGCGGTGCCGGGCTTACCGGCCGAGCGCCATCTGCTGGTGCTCGGCCGCGTCTGAGCGAGCTTACTCGTCCAGCACGCTGCCGTTGCTTTCGATCACCTGCGCATACAGTTTGGCGGTGGCCTTGGGCGTGCGCTGCTGGGTGGCGAAGTCGACGTGGTACAGGCCGAAGCGCTTGGAGAAGCCCAGCGACCACTCCAGGTTGTCCATCAGCGACCACGCGTAATAGCCCTTCAGGTTCACGCCGACCTCGATCGCACGGTGAAGCGCCTTGAGGTGCTTGCGCAGATAGTTCGTGCGTAGCGGATCGTCGAGCACGCCGTTCTCGGCGACCGGCGGATCGTAGAACGCGGAACCGTTTTCGGTGATGTACAGCGGGATGTCGCCGTAACGCTGCTTGAACCCGGTCAGCGTGTCGGTCAGGCCCTGCTCGAACACTTCCCAGCCGGTCTCGGTATGCGTCCTGTTCGGCTGGCGTACCGGCACCGCCTTTAGCGGATACGCATTCGAGTCGTGTTTCACCACCGCGCGGGTGTAGTAGTTGATGCCGACGAAATCGACCGGCTGGCGGGTCAGTTTGAAATCCCCTTCGGGGAAATCCGGCCACGCCTCGCCGAAGATCTCCTTCAGCTCGGGCGGATAGCTGCCCAGCAGCGCCGGATCGGCGAACTGCTGATTCATGTAGGCATGCGCGCGACGGGTGGCGGCCAGATCCTCGGCCGAGTCCGAATGCGGATACTTCGGCTCGATGTTGAACACCACGCCGATCTCGTGTTGGCCGTGCGCGCGATACGCCTGGATGCCGGCGCCGCTGGCGCGCATCAGGTTGTGCGCGGCGATCGGCGCCTCGAACTTGTTGCGATGGCCCGGTGCCAGCGCGCCGTGCAGATAGCCGCCATCGGTGACCACCCATGGCTCGTTGAGGGTGGACCAGCGTGGCACGCGGTCGTCCAGTGCCTTGAACATCACCTCGGCGTAGTCGGCAAACCAGTGCGCGATGTCGCGGTTCAGCCAGCCGCCGCGGTCGTCCAGCGCGGCCGGCAGGTCCCAATGGAACAAGGTGGCGTTCGGCGCGATGCCGTTCTCCAGCAACTCGTCGACCAGGCGCGAATAGAAATCCAGGCCCTTCGGGTTGACCCGGCCGGTGCCCTCGGGCAGTACCCGTGCCCAGTTGATGCTGAAGCGGTAGCCCTGCAGTCCCAGTGCGCGCATCAGCTGCACGTCGGCCTTGTAGCGGTTGTAGTGATCGCAGGCGATGTCGCCTGTATCGCCATTGGCCATCATGCCAGGCGTATGCGCGAAACGCTGCCAGATGCTGGGGCCGGCGCCATCGGCCAGTGGCGAGCCCTCGATCTGGTAGGCCGAGGTGGCGGCGCCCCAGTGAAAGCCATCGGGAAAGCGGAAGCTGCGGCGAGTCATGCGGGTTCCTGTGACTAAAGTGCTTGATGTAAACGATTACATGGGCAGAATAGCCCAATGTTCCGCCGCTGTGCAGACAGGCGCATGCTGCAGCGGGACGGGCCATCGTGGCCTAACGGAACGTGGGTGGTAGAAGCCATCCGGGCTGCAAAGCCCTCTGCGCGGTCCATTTTTCCGCGAATGTTTCTACCACCCACGTTCCTGCCGCACCGGAGATGCCGATGGCCACCGTACAACTGGATCAGCTGCGCAAGGTCTATTCCAACGGCCACGTGGGCGTGGCCGGCGCCAGCTTCGGCATCGCCGATGGCGAATTGCTAGTGCTGGTGGGGCCGTCGGGCTGCGGCAAGACGACCTTGCTGCGCATGATCGCCGGGCTGGAAACGATCAGCGGCGGCACGCTCAGCATCGAGGGGCGCGTGGTCAACGCGGTGGCGCCGAAGGATCGGGACATCGCGATGGTGTTCCAGAACTACGCGCTGTACCCGCACATGACGGTAGCCGAGAACCTCGGCTTCGGCCTGCGTCTGCGTGGGCACAAACAGGCCGATATCGACCAGCGCGTGGCGGCAGCGGCAAAGACGCTGGAGCTGGAATCGCGACTCACCTCGCGGCCGGCCGCGCTGTCCGGCGGCCAGCGCCAGCGCGTGGCGCTGGGCCGGGCGCTGGTGCGCGACCCGAAGGTGTTCCTGCTCGACGAGCCGCTGTCCAACCTCGACGCCAAGCTGCGGCTGTCGATGCGGGTGGAGATCGCGCGGCTGCATCGCCAGCTCAAGGCCACCATGATCTACGTCACCCATGACCAGATCGAGGCGATGACCCTGGGCCAGCGCATCGTAGTGCTCGACGGCGGTGTGGTTCAGCAGATCGACACGCCGATGAATCTGTACGACAAGCCGGCCAACCTGTTCGTCGCCGGCTTCGTCGGCAGCCCCGCGATGAACCAGCTGCGCGGCACCCTGCGCAACGATCAGGGCTGGGCGCTCGCCACCGCGCACGGCGATATCGCGCTGGGCCAGCCGCCGCAGGCGGCGGCATGGCAACCGTGGCGTGATCGCGAAGTAGTGTTGGGGATCCGTCCGGAAGATCTGCAACCGCAGGACGGCGCTGATGCCGCATTCAGCGCCCAGCTGGAAGTCCTGGAGCCGGTCGGCAACGAGATCTTCCTCAATGTGCGTTACGGCGCGCAGGCGCTGGTTTCGCGGGTGTCGCCGCGGGTATTACCCGAGCCCGGCAGTACGCTGCCATTGGGCATCGTGGCCGCGCGCCTGCACCTGTTCGATGCCGCCAGCGGCATGCGGATCGACGCCTGAGGGGCGGGCAGCACTCGGCTGGGTGAGGCATTACACTAACCCTCTCCCGCGTACGGTAGCTATCCATCCATGGCCCGCATCATCGCTGTCGCCAACCAGAAAGGCGGCGTCGGCAAGACCACCACTGCCGTCAATCTCGCCGCTGCGCTGGCCGCCGCGAAGCGCAAGGTATTGCTGGTCGACCTGGATCCGCAGGGCAACGCCACGATGGCCTCGGGCATCAACAAGCGCGATGCCAAGCCGGGCGGCTGCGAAGTGCTGCTGGAAGAAGTGGAGATCGCCGCGGCGATCGTGCCGACCGACGCGCATTACGACCTGCTGCCGGGCAACGGCGATCTCACTGCCGCCGAACTCAAGCTGATGGATGCGTTGGCGCGCGAGCACCGGCTGAAGGAACTGCTGGCGAAGATTTCGCCGAACTATCACACCATCCTGATCGACTGCCCGCCGTCGCTGAACCTGCTCACGCTGAATGCGCTGACCGCCGCCGATGGCGTGCTGATTCCGGTGCAATGCGAGTACTTCGCGCTGGAAGGCCTGTCCAGCCTGCTGGATACGGTCAAGGCGGTGCGTCACCGGCTGAATCCGAAACTGGAGATCGAGGGCCTGCTGCGCACCATGTACGACGTGCGCAACAACCTCGGCAACGAGGTTTCCGCCCAGCTCACCCAGCATTTCGGCGACAAGGTGCTGCGCTCGATCATTCCGCGCAACGTGCGCCTGGCCGAGGCGCCCAGCCACGGCCAGCCGATCCATCTGTACGACCGCAGTTCGCGCGGCGCGATCGCCTACATCGGCCTGGCCGGCGAGATCATCCGGCGCGAACGTGCGCTGACGCGCAGCGACCACGTCGATCCGGTCGACGATATTGAACCGCCGGCGGCAGCGCCCGCGCACGGCGACAGTGGCCCGACGCTCAAGGCGCCGGCCGCCAACCATCAGGAATAAGCATGGCTGCTGCGAAAAAACGTGGATTGGGACGCGGGCTCGATGCTCTGCTTGGCGGCGACGGTGACGCTTCGCCATCGGTGATTGCGCAGGAAGGCGAGCTGCGCATGCTGCCGATCCAGCAGATCCAGCCGGGCAAGTACCAGCCGCGCCGGCACTGGAACGACGAGGCACTGGACGAGCTGGCCGCGTCGATCAAGGCGCAGGGTCTGATCCAGCCGGTGGTGGTGCGCGAGATCGGCAAGAACAGCTACGAGCTGATCGCCGGCGAGCGCCGCTGGCGCGCAGCGCAGCGCGCCCAGCTGGCCGAGATGCCGGCCCTGGTGAAGAACGTGCCGGAGGCGGCGGTGCCGGCGATGGCGCTGATCGAGAACATCCAGCGTCAGGACCTCACCCCGCTGGAAGAAGCCGACGCGCTGAAGCGGCTGATCGACGACTTCGACCTCACCCACCAGCAGGCTGCCGATGCGGTCGGCCGCTCGCGCGCCGCGGTGTCCAACTTGCTGCGGCTCACCGAACTGCCCGCTTCGATCAAGAAGCTGCTCGACGAAGGCAAGCTGGAGATGGGCCACGCCCGTTGCCTGCTGACCCTGCCCGAGCGTGACGCCGAAAGCCTGGCACTGGAGGCGGCGCGCCACTTCTGGAGCGTGCGCGAGCTGGAAGAGGCCGCGCGCCGTGCGCAGCAGGCGCCGAAGGGCAAGGCGAAGAGCAGCACGCCACCGCGCGACGCCAACATCGCCGACCTGGAACGCCAGCTCAGCGAACGCTTTGCCACCCGGGTCGAACTGGCCCACAGCCGTGGCGGCCGCGGCAAGCTGGTGATCCATTACCACAGCAACGACGAGCTGGACGGCATCCTGGGCAAGATCCGCTGAGCAGCCCAGCATGGCCGCCGCCAAGCCAGCGCGATTGACCGAAAAGCAGTTTTCCCTGATCGCCCGTGCGCTGGCGGAGCCGCGGCGTTACCGCCTGCTTAAACAGATCGGTGAGAACAGCGCGCCGACGCCGTGCAGTTGCCTGCAGCAAACGCATGGGGTCAGCGCGGCCACGATGTCGCATCATCTGAAAGAGCTGGAAATGGCTGGCCTGATCGAGATCGTGCGCGACGGCAAGTTCGCCAATCTCGTATTGCAGCGCGATGTGCTGCACGCCTATCTGGAGCAACTCGCAAAAATCTGACCGGGTGCCATTGAAATGGATCCATAGCGTCCCCTTATCGGTTCGACAGTTAGATAACTATCTAATTGAAATTCAGTCGAACCGGAGAACACAGATGAGCAAGCTGACAGGCAAGGTGGCAGTAGTGACGGGCGCTTCGAAAGGCATTGGCGCAGGAATCGCGAAGGGCCTGGCCGCGGCCGGCGCGGCGGTGGTGGTGAATTACGCCTCCAGCCGGGAGGGCGCGGATCGTGTGGTGGCCGAGATCACCGGCAGCGGAGGCAAGGCGATCGCGGTACAAGGCGATGTCTCGAAGGCGGCTGACGTGCAGCGCCTGTTTGCCGAGACGAAAAAGGCGTTCGGCACGCTCGACGTGCTGGTCAACAACGCGGGCGTGTACCAGTTCGCTCTGCTTGAGGACATCACCGAGAGCGAATTCCATCGCCAGTTCAACACCAACGTGCTTGGCCTGATCCTGGCCACCCAGGAAGCCGCGAAGCATTTCGGTGACCACGGCGGCAGCGTCATCAACATCAGCTCGGTGGTAACCCGGCTGGGCCTGCCCGGCTCGACCGTCTACGCCGCCACCAAGGGCGCCGTGGACGTCATCACGCATGTGCATTCGAAGGAGCTGGGGTCGCGCAAGATCCGCGTGAACTCGATCAATCCGGGCGGCGTGGAAACCGAGGGCACCCACACGATGGGCATGATCGGCAGCGACATGGAGAAGCAGATGGTTGCGCAGACCCCGTTGGGACGCCTGGGTCAGCCGGAGGACATCGCGACGATCGCGGTCTTCCTGGCCTCTGCCGATGCGGGCTGGATGACCGGCGAGACCCTGCTCGCTTCGGGCGGCATGCGCTGATTCGTGCGTGGGTGCGGGCGCGTTCGCACGGGCAGGCGACGTGCCCGCACCGCGCAAGATCCAGAAGTTTCCGCGGGCTGGCCTAGCCCGCGGACTCGTCGCGGCGTGACGCATGGGCGATAATGCGCAGCTGCTTCCGTGGATTCACCATCATGCCCCAGCTCTCTGTGGTCGTCCCCGTCTTCAACGAGCGCGACAATATCCCGCCGCTGCTCGCCGAGATCGCCACCGCGCTGCGCGGCAAGGTCGACTACGAAGTCGTCTACGTCGACGACGACTCCAGCGACGATAGCCGCGCCGTACTGGCCGCGCAGAAAGCCGTCCATCCGGAGTTGCGCGTGCTGCACCATGTCACTCGCAGCGGACAGAGCACAGCCGTATGGAACGGCGTGCGTGCGGCGCAGTCGCCGTGGATCGCCACGCTGGACGGCGATGGCCAGAACGATCCGGCCGACATCCCGAAGCTGCTCGCCGCGCGCGCGGCGGCGGCGGCGGAGACGCGGTTGTTCGCCGGCTGGCGCACCACCCGTCGCGACAGTTTCAACAAGCGCATTTCCTCGAAGGTCGCCAACGCGGTGCGCTCGCGCATGCTGCGGGACGCGACCCCGGATACCGGCTGCGGGCTGAAGCTGTTCGAGCGCGAGGTGTTCCTGCGGCTGCCCTACTTCGACCACATGCACCGTTACCTGCCGGCGCTGGTCAAGCGCGCCGGTTTCCAGAGCCAGAGCGTGCCGGTGGGCCATCGTCCGCGCACTGCCGGCGTGTCCAAGTACGGCATGCTGGATCGGCTGTGGGTCGGCCTGGCCGATCTGCGCGGCGTGGCGTGGCTGATGCGCCGCGGCAAGGTGACCCGGGTCGAGGAACTCTGATCCGCGTCATGTCGTGCTGATCTGGTAGTCGTATGCTGGGAATCTTCCGTTCGGGAGACCGCCCATGAGCATCGCCGTCAAACGCGTCTACGAACCCGCCGCGAAAGCCGACGGCTATCGCGTGCTGATCGACCGCCTGTGGCCACGTGGTCTGAAAAAAGAGTTGGTGCCGCTGGATCGGTGGGCGAAGGAACTGGCGCCGTCCACCGCGTTGCGCCAGTGGTTCGGGCACGATCCGGTGCGCTGGGACGGCTTCCGTCACCGCTACGCCAGTGAACTGGATGCCGCTGCCGAGCATTGGCGTCCGCTGGCCGAGCGGGCGGCGCGGCACCCGATCACCCTGCTCTACGGTGCGCGCGACGAGGAGCACAACAACGCCGTCGCCTTGAAGGGGTACCTGGAGAACTGGCTGCACATGCACGGTCCGCGCTGAGGCCACGGGCACTCAGGACGGACGCAGCGGCGTGCCGGATTTCGACCAGCCGGCCAGCGCCTCGCGGGCCTGCTCGCGGCCGCGCTCGATCAGTTCGCGGGCGCGATAGAACTCGTACGCGGTCGACATGTTGCGCGGCAGCTGGATCAGCAGATCTGGCTCGTAGGCCGCCAGCCGCAGGCGCGAGAGATTCGCCTGCATCAGGTCCATCGACTGGTAGAGCAGATCCAGCGCGCCCGGTTCGCGCGGCTTGCCTTCGCTGTGCGGCAGCAGCCGGCTGAAGAATTCGCCGACGCGCTGGCGGACGCCGCCCTCGTCGACAGGCTCGCTCGTGTCGATCACGGCTGGCGCTATCTGCGCCGGGCCGTCCATGCTGACGGCGAACAGGTAGTCGGCCGGATCGCGGATCAGCGGCGTCACCGGCACCGGATTCAACAGTGCGCCGTCGACCAGCCGGCGGCCGTCGAGATGGTGCGGTCGGAACACAGTCGGGATGGCGATCGAGGCGCGGACCGCGTCGAACAGCGAGCCGCGCGTGAGCCAAACCTCGCGCTCGCGATCGAGGTCGGTGGCCACCGCGGTGAAGGCGAGCGGCAATTCTTCGATGCAGATGTCGCCGATCAGTTCGCGCATCGTGCCGATGATCCGCTCACCCTTGATCAGGCCGCCGCCGGAGAACGTCCAGTCGAGCAGCTTGAATACGTCGAGTTTGGCCAGCGTGCAGACCCAGTCGCGGTAGATGTCGAGCTTGCCCATCGCATACACGCCGCCGATCAGCGCGCCCATCGAGGTGCCGGCGATGGCGGTGATCTGGAAACCCTGCGCCACGATCTCCTCGATCGCGCCGATATGCGCCAGCCCTTTCGCGCCACCCGCGCCGAGCGCCAGTGCCACGGTGGGCTTGCGCGTTCCGGCGGCTGGCTCCGGCGCCATCGACGTGGCCGAGGTATCGTGAACTTTCATGGCTGACCTTCCATCACGGATGGCATGCGTTGCCGTGGCCATACTGCCTCCTGCGTCGGCAGGCCGCGGGCGCAAAGGTCATGAATCACGGTGAATATCGAGCCAAACCTGCGCCGGCTGGTTAGGATGAAGCCTAGCCGCCGCGGCAACAAGTCCTGGACACGCATGCCTTCTGTTTACCGAGTCCCGTTCCGATCACCGTTTCGTCCTGAGGTCTGCGCTTGAGCTGGCAGGCGTGGGCCACGGTGGTGGTGATCGTGGTGGCGATGGGACTGTTCGCCAGCGAGAAGCTGCGCATCGACCTGGTAGCGCTGCTGGTGCTGGCGGTGCTGGTGATCCTGGGCATCGTCAGCCCGGTCGAGGCGCTGAGTGGGTTCAGCAACGAAGCTACGGTGACGGTGGCGGCGATGTTCGCGCTGAGCCTGGGCATCGAGCGCTCCGGTGCGCTGGATCCGCTGACCCGGCAGCTGATGCGGATCAAGCGGCCATGGATGCTGACCCTGGCGCTGATGCTGGCGATCGCTCCGCTGGGTGCGTTCGTCAAGAACGTCGCACTGGTCGCTACGTTTCTGCCGTTGGCGTTGCGCGTGTGCCAGCGGACACACACCTCGCCGGCGCGCGTGCTGATGCCGATGGCCTACGCCGCGCAGATGGGCGGCGTGTGCACCCTGATCGGTACGTCCTCGAACCTGCTGGCGGACAGCCTGGCGCAGAAGCACGGCATGGCGGCGTTCGGCGTGTTCGAATTCACCCGCATGGGCGTGGTGCTGGCGGTAGTCGGCATCGTCTACTTGATGCTGGTCGGCCGCTGGCTGCTGCCGCGCCATGTCGATGCCGAAATGCCCGAACAGGAGGACATCGGCAAATACGTGACCGAGCTCGAAGTGACCGAACAGTCCTCGCTGCTTGGCGGCAGCATCGCTGACGCCAGACTGGGCGAGCGTTTCGGCGTCTATCCGCTGGAATTGCTGCGCGGCGAGAAGCGCATGTGGTCGCCGCGCAGTCAGCAGATCGCCGCCGGTGACGTGCTGCTGGTGCGCGGCGACTGGGAAAAGATCGAGGACTTTCAGCACCGCGCCGGGCTGCGTCACGCGCCGGACAGCCGCTACGTACCGGACGCCGGTCATCTGCGCGTGATGGTCGAGTTGATGGTCGCCCCTGCCAGTTCGATGGAAGGCCGCCGGCTGGATGAGACCGGCTTGCACTGGCGTTACGACGCCGTGGCGCTCGCGATCCATCGCCGTGGCCAGCTGCTGCGCGACAAACTCAGCGACGTCAACCTCGCGGTGGGCGACGTGCTGCGGGTGCTGGTGAACGAGGAGGCGATGTCCAGTCTGCGCAACGACGAGGCGTTCATCGTGTTGAGTGAACGCGAGGAAGCGCACCGCACGCCACACAAGGCGCTGTATGCCGTGACGATCATGGTGGCGGTGGTGATCGTGTCAGGCCTGCGCTGGCTGCCGATCCCGATCGCCGCGATCTGCGGTGCCACTGCGATGGCACTGGCCGGATGTTTTGGCCGTAAAGACGTCTATGAAGGCATCGACTGGAAGATCATCATCCTGCTCGGTGCGATCCTGCCGCTGGGCATCGCGATCGAGCGGAGCGGTCTGGCGCAGTCGCTGGTGCATCTGGGGCTGGGCGTGGTCGGCCAGCATGGCCCGCTGGCCGCACTGCTGATGGTGTATCTGCTGACCGCACTGCTCACCGAACTGATGGGTCACAATCCCTCGGTGGTGCTGATGGTGGGTATCGCCGCCGCGGTCGCGCATGCGATGCAGGTGGATCCGCGGCCCTTCGTGGTGGCCGTGGCGTTCGCCGCTGCAACCTCGTTCGCCACGCCGGTGGGCTATCCCACCAACACCATGGTCTATTACGCCGGCGGCTACCGCTTCACCGATTTCATGAAGGTAGGCATACCGCTGATCCTGATCTTCTGCGCGCTGTCGATGTGGCTGATCCCGCAGTTCTGGCCGTTCCATCCGGTCGTGGCGCATTGAGCGCAGGCCGGATCAGGGCTCCGAGCGATAGCCGTCCCGCGCCAGCTGCAGCAGGATCTTCATCTCCTCGCGCAGCGACAGTGGCGCCACGACTTCCGCATCCGGGCCGTACTTGAGTACGTCCATTAGCAATTCCTTGGAGTTGGAGTAGGGGACTTTCAATTCGTAGCGGCCATCAGGCAGCCACTCGCCTTTCTGCTGCGAATGCCAGTGCTCGTCGGCGACCCAGCGTGCGGCGTGCGACGAGAAGCGGATGGTTGCCCACGCCTTCGGCTTGCCGGCGAAGATGCCGTAGCTGGAGGCGAGCAGATCATTCAGATCGGTCTCGGCCACGTCAGTGGCGGCCGCATCCAGTGACTGCGCCTCGACGATGCGATCGACCGCAAAGCTGCGCAACGCCTCGCGGTCGTGATCCCACACGTCGAGGTACCAGTTGTCGCGGTAATGGGTTAGCCGCTGCGGCGACACGATGCGGCGGCTGTCGGCGTTGGTGGTGCGCGCGCGATAACGGAAGCGCAGCTGCTTGCGCTCCAGCACCGCGCCGGCAACGATGCGGAATACCTGCTGGTCGAGCTTGCGCTCGCCCCACGGAATCACCCGGATGCGCTCGATCGGCAACGCCTTGCCGCTGCCCTGGTCGGACAGCAGGCCTTCGATGCGCGCCTTGAACGGCGCGAGTGCGCCGGCCAGCACGCCGGGGCCGGAGCGGCTGATCAATTCGTTCAAGGCCAGCAGTGCGGCCAGCTCGTCGGAGGTCAGCCACAGCCCGGGCAGCTCGAACTTCTCGCCTTCGCCCACCTCGTAGCGGAACGCGGCCTGATCGGTGCCGGCGCTTTCGATCGGTGCGCCCAGCGCATCGCGCAGAAACCCCACATCGCGGTACAGCGTGGCGCGCGAGCATTCCAGTTCGCCGAGCAGGCGCGATAGCGGAATCGGGTAGTGCGCCGACTTCAGCAGGCGGTGCAAGGTCAGTATGCGTTCGTAGCGGTCCATGGCATTTCGTCAAGGCATGCGTAGGTGCAGCGTTGTAGCATGGGTGCGCACCGCGGTGCCCGCAAGCCCGCCGTCAGCCACATCGCTGCAACGCAAGCGCCGCTATCCTGCATCTTCGTATCCTCTCGCCGGTTCATCCATGCAGCCTGTCAGCGAACGACCGAAGCCGGCCAATCCAATCCATGATGCCAGGGCGTCGCGGACGTACTGGCGGTCGGAGTGGATGGCGCCGTTGTGGCGGATCCTGACGGCCAGCGGCTATGGCTTGTGGACCTGGCTGGGCTTGGCCTTGCTGCTCGGGATGTATCCGGTCGGCCGCAGCGGCACTTTGCTGCCGCTGTCGGTTGGTACGGTGCTGGTCGGTGCCGGCTTGCTGGTGGCATGCCTGCCGTGGCGTGGCGCATCGGACTGGTATGGCTGGCTTCCGCGCCAGGACAGCCGCCCGACGCATGCCGCGCTGCTGGCGCTGGCGACCTTCCTGCCGATGCTGGCAGTGGCCGGACTGGCGCGCGGCGACAACATCTTCTGGGCAACCCGGCTGGCCGGTGCGGTGCTGATGTTGAGCAGCCTGGCCAGCCTGGCCTATACCGGGTATCGCTTTCGACGACAGCTATCGCCGGCCTCGCAGAGCGCGACCACCTCGTTGTCGGCCAGCCGGCTGGTCTTCGCCGGTTATGCCGGCGGACTGTGGCTGTGGCTATGCCTGCTTGCTCTGGACGCGCCGGTTTCGCCATCGCATCTGTATCCATGGATCCTGCTGTTGCTGGGTCTGGCCTTGCTGCTGGGTCTGCTGGAGGGCCAGGCTTGGCAAGCATTGGGCCGGGAGGGTGCTCGCGGCAGCGCGGCGCGCGAATATCCCGTGCAGCCGGCGCGATTTGTAGCGGCGTTGTTTACTTTCGGACTGCCGTGCACCGCCTTGTTGCTGGCCCGGCAGGACGGGATCGACCTGATCGCGGCGGCCGTGGCTGTGCCCAGCTGCCTGTTGGGCAAGTGGCTGGAGCGTTACTTGTATGACGCGCTGCTGGTGCATGCTCCGGCGGCTGATTGAACGGCGGTTCGGGGGCGATCCATGGCCGTCGATGGCCATCCGTGGCCATTTCCGTTCATTGCGAGTTCAAGCCGGGCCGTTAAGGTGGCGGATCACTATTACTTAACAAACGGACCGCATCCGATGAAAAAAACCTTGATCGCCGGCCTGCTGCTGGCCGCCTTCGCGAGCTTCGCCGCCCAGGCCCAGGACAGCGCCACCGATACCAGTACGGCCAGCAACAATGGCGGCTGGACCGGTTCGGGCGAATTCGGCTTTGCCTCGGCCACCGGCAACTCGCGTTCGCAGAACATCAACGCCAAGCTCGGCCTGAACCAGGAAAACGAGCAGTGGAAAAACAATTTCTTCGTCGACGCGCTGCGCTCCAAGAGCCAGCAGAAGGTCGTCGATTCGTCCGGCCACACGATCAACGAGTTCAACACCACCGCAAACCGCTATGACGGCGGCGCCTCGGTCGGCTACAAGCTCGATCCGCGCAGCTACATCGTCGGTGCCGCCCGTTACGAGCACGACGATTTCGGCGCCAATCTGTGGCAGGGCGTCGTCTCGCTCGGTTACGGCTACATCGCTCTGAAGGACGAGCGCAACGAGCTGTCGTTCGAAATCGGCCCGGGTTACAAGCGCTATCGCCCGGCTGACCTCCGCGTGCTGGTCAACGGTGTGCTGGTGCCGCAGCGCCAGACGACGCAGGGCGAGGTGGTGGCCCGCGGTCTGGTCAATTACAAGTACAAGCTCACCGACAACACCTCGCTCGAGGACACGTTCCTGATGGAAGCAGGCTCGAAGAACACCTACCTGCAGAACGATGCCGGTCTGGCGGTCAGCATGACCAAGAAGCTGGCGCTGAAAGTCGGTTTCCAGGTGCGCCACAACAGCGACGTGCGGCCGGGCATCAGGAAGACGGATACGCTGACCACGACCAACCTGGTCTACAGCTTCTAAAGATCGGAACTCGCTTTACCCTCTCTCCCTCCGAGCGCGGCTCGGAAGGAGAGAGCTGGGGTGAGACGCTCCCCGCTGTGAACTTCCGCAGTTCGCTCTACGCGTTCCGTGTGCTACCTCAGCAGCTCGCCAGCACCCTGCTCCAGCAACGCCGCCGCCACTTGTCGGCCCAGCGCAAGTGCCTGATCGACGGTGCCGCTGGCGTCGGCATGCAGTAACCGGCCACTGGCCGCATCGCCGACCATGCCGCGCAGATGCAGACCATGTTCACCAAGGATGCACCACGCGCCGACCGGCACCGTGCAGCTGCCGCCGAGCGCCTGGTTCATCGCCCGCTCGGCGCTGACGGTGAGTCGCGTGTCGGCATCGTCCAGCACGGCTAGTAAGCCCAGCACGTTCGGATGATCGCCGCGTGCCTCGATCGCGATCGCCGCCTGGCCCGGCGCCGGCAGCCAGTCCGGCGCGGCCAGCCGCGCGCGGATGCGTGCCGCCAGGCCCAGCCGTTCGAGTCCCGCACAGGCCAGCACGATCGCGTCGTAGTCGCCGGCATCCATTTTGCCCAGCCGGGTGCCGACATTGCCGCGCAGGTCGCGCAGCAGCAGATCCGGTCGCAGCGCGCGCAACTGCGCCTGCCGGCGCAATGACGACGTGCCGACCCGCGCACCCTGCGGCAACGCGGCGAGGTCGGCGTAGTCGTTGCTGACGAACGCATCCGCCGCATCCGCGCGCGGCAGGATCGCCGGTAACGTGAAGCCCGGTTCCAGCTGTGCCGGCACGTCCTTCAGCGAATGCACGGCGAGGTCGGCGCGACCCTCCAGCATCGCCACCTCCAGCTCCTTCAGGAACAGCCCCTTGCCGCCGATCGTGGCCAGCGGCTGATCGAGGATCTCGTCGCCGCGGGTGCTCATCGGCACCAGTTCCACCGTCAGCCCCGGATGTGCCGCGCGTAGCAGCGCGGCGACATGTTCGGCCTGCCACAGCGCGAGCGCGCTCTTGCGGGTGGCGATACGCAGGGTGGAAGGGTTCATCGGAACTCCGCGACATTCGGCAAGGTCGTATTGTCGCGTAGTTTGCGCGCGGAGGCGCCGCGGTGTATCGGCGCAGGGTGGCTCTGTATCTCTGTATCTGGAACAGCTGCGGCTGCAGTCGCGTAACTGATCGGTCGCAGCCGGGCACTGCAAAAAGAAAGGCGCGGTCACCCGCGCCTTTCTTTTGTCGGTTGCCTCAGGCCTGCGTCGTCGACTCCGGCCCCGCCAGCAGCGGATCGTCCGACGGCTGGCCGCCGTGGTGATCGGCGGCCAGCAGCATGTAGAACGCAGGCACCACGAACAGGGTGAACAAGGTGCCGATCGCCAGGCCGGTGGAAATCACCAGGCCCATGTTGAAGCGGCCCGCCGCGCCGGCGCCCGAGGCGATCACCAGCGGCAGCACGCCCAGCACCATCGCCGCGGTGGTCATCAGGATCGGCCGCAGGCGCACCGCCGCGGCATGTTCGATCGCCTCGCGTTTGGACATGCCGGCGAGCTGCGAGTGGTTGGCGAACTGCACGATCAGGATGCCGTGCTTGCTGATCAGGCCCATCAGGGTCACCAGACCGACCTCGGTATAGATGTTGAGGCTGGTGAACAGGTTGACGAAGATCAGTGCGCCGAACAGTGCCAGCGGCACCGAGACCAGGATCACGATCGGATCGCGCAGGCTGTTGAACTGCGCGGCCAGGGCCAGGAACACGATGATGACGGCGAACAGCAAGGTCGCGCCGAAGCCGCCGGCTTCCTGGGTGAACTGGCGTGACTGGCCGGCGTAATCCACGGTATAGCCGGTGGGCGCCACCTGCTTCACCAGGTCACGCAGGTAGCCCAGCGCCTCGCCCTGCGACAGCCCGCTGACGCCGGAGATCGTGGCCGAGTTCAACTGCTGGAAGCGGTTCAGCGACTGCGGCACCACCTGCCGGGTAATCTTCGCCACGGTCGAGGCCGGGATCACCGAGCCATCCGGTACGCGGATGTAGTAGTCCAGCACCTGGCTCGGGTTGAGCCGGTCGACCTGCAATACCTGTGGAATCACCCGGTAGGAACGACCGGAGATCGAGAAATAATTGACGTAGCCGCCGCCCAGCGCCGAGCCGAGCGCGGCACCCACATCCTGCTGGGTCAGCCCGAGGGTGGTGATCATGTCGCGGTCGAGGCTGACCGTGCTCTGCGGTTTGTCGACCTTGAGGTCGGAGTCGACGAAGTAGAACTTGCCGCTGGCCTGCGCCTTCTGCAGCACTTCGCTGGCAACCGCGTTGAGGTTCTCGAACGGCTCGGTGGTGGTGATCACCACCTGGATCGGCAGACCCGATGCGCCCGGCAGCGGCGGGAACTGGAAGGCCGCCACCCGGCCGCCGGCGATGCCGTTCCACTTCTCCTGCAAGACCTGCTGCAGTTCGTGCGCGCTGCGGTGACGCTGGTCCCACGGCTTGAACAGCACGCCACCGATGCCCTGGTTGATGGTGGGCACGCCGGTCAGCTGGAACATCTGCTCGTATTCCGGCAGCTGCTTGGACAGGTCGAACATCTGCGTCGCATAGACATTCATCTGCTGCGCCGTCGTGTTCGGCGATCCCACGATCTGGCCGACCACGATGCCCTGGTCTTCCTCCGGCGCCAGTTCCGATTTCGAGGTCATGCCCAGCGCAATCGTGGCCAGCAACAGCAGCGCACTCATCACCAGGACCACCGACCAGGTCGACAGGGCGCCGTGCAGCACGCGCTGGTAGCCGTGGTGCACGCGATCGAACTGGCGGTCGATGAACTTCACGAAGCGGTTGTTCTCCTGCTCGCTGCGGAAGAACTTCGCGCACATCATCGGCGACAGGGTCAGCGCGATTACCGCCGACACCGTCACTGCGCCGGCCAGGGTGAACGCGAATTCGCTGAACAGCGCGCCGGTCAGGCCCTTCTGGAAACCGATCGGCACATACACTGCGATCAGCACCACCGTCATCGCCAGGATCGGTCCACCCAGTTCACGCGCGGCGAGCAAGGCCGCCTGCAGCGGGGTCTTGCCTTCCTCCTTCATGTGCCGGTCGACGTTTTCCACCACGATGATCGCGTCGTCCACCACCAGACCGATCGCCAGCACCAGCGCCAGCAGGGTCAGCAGGTTGATCGAGTAACCCAGCGCCAGCATCACGAAGAAGGTGCCGATCAGCGACAGCGGCATCGCGATCACCGGGATGATCACCGCCCGCAGGCTGCCGAGGAACAGGAAGATTACCAGGGTGACGATCAGCAGCGCCTCGGCCAGCGTCTTGACCACCTCGTTGATCGAGCTGTTCACGAACTTGGTGCCGTCATAGACGATCTCCCCGGTCAGTCCGCTGGGCAACTGGCTCTGGATGTCCGGGAACGCCTCGCGCACGCGCTTGGCCACATCCAGCACGTTCGCGTCGGGCGCGGCCTTGATGCCGATGAACACCGAGCGCTTGCCGCTGAAGGCCACGTTGAAGTCGTAGCTGTCCGAGCCCAGCGAGACGGTGGCCACGTCCTGCAGGCGCACGATCGCACCGTTGACCTGCTTGATCGCCAGTTGCTTGAACTCATCGACGGAATGCAGGTTGCTGTCGGTGGTCAGGTCGACCGTCACCGCCTGTCCCTTGCTGGAGCCGACCGCGGCCAGATAGTTGTTGGAGGCCAGCGCCGTGTTCACATCGCTGGCGGTGATGCCATGCGCCGCCATCTTGGACGGGTCGAGCCAGGCGCGCAACGCGAACTGGCGTGCACCGAGCAACTCGGCGGTTTGCACGCCGTCGATCGAATCGAGCTTGGGCTTGACCACGCGCGCGAGGTAGTCGGTGATGTTGTTGGTGGGCAGCACATCGCTGTAGAAGCCCATGTACATCGCGTCGATCGTCTCGCCGGTCTGCACATTCAGCACCGGCTGCTGCGCCTGCGGCGGCAGCTGGTTCTTCACCGAATTCACCTGGGTGGTGATCTCGGTCAGGGCGCGGTTGGCGTCGTAGTTCAGGCGCAAGGTCGCGGTGATGGAGGACACACCCTGCACACTGCTGGAGGACAGGTAGTCGATGCCCTGTGCCTGCGAGATCGCCTGCTCCAGCGGCTGGGTGACGAAGCCGGCCATGGTCTGCGCATCGGCACCGTAGTACGCGGTGCTGACGGTAACCGTGGCGTTCTCGGTCTTCGGATACTGGCGCACGGTCAGGCTGCTGACGGCCTTCACGCCCAGCACCAGGATCAGCAGGCTGACGACGATCGCCAGCACCGGCTTGTTGATGAACAGGTCGGTGAATTTCATGGCGTTCGCTCAGTGCTCCTGCGGCGCGGGATGGACGCTGTCGGCCGGCTGCACGCTGTTGTCGATCGCGATCGGCGCGTCGTTCTTCAGCTTGATCTGGCCGCTGGTCACTACCACGGTGCCGGCGTCGATACCCTTGACGATCGCCACCTGGTCGCCGCGGGTGTCGCCCACCGTGACAAAGGTCTGCTTCACCGTGGGCGGCAGCGGCTGGCCCTTGTCGTCCTTGCCCTTGGACGGCTGCACCACGTAGACGGTGTCGCCGTAGGGGTTGTAGACGATCGCTGCCTGCGGCAGGGTCAACTGCTGCTGCTGGCTGCCGGCATCGACGCTGACCTTGGCGAACATGCCGGGAGTGAGTGCCTTGTCGTGGTTGGGCACGGTCGCCTCGACCTGCACGTTGCGCGTGCCGAGATCGACCTTGGGGTTGATCGCGCTGAGCTTGCCGGTGAAACCGCGGCCGGCATACGCATCCAGCTTCAGGTTCACCGCCTGGCCCACCTGCAATCGACCCAGTTCGCTTTGCGGCACGTAGAAATCGACCAGCAGCGGATCAAGCTGCTGCACCGTCACCACCGCGGTGCCGGCGCTGAGATAGGCGCCGGGGCTGATGGTGATGATGCCGGTGCGGCCGGCAAACGGCGCGCGCAGTGCCTTCTTGGTCACCACCACTTTCTGCTGCACCACTGCAGCCTGTTTTGCCTTGAGATCGGCGGCGGCAGTGTCGTACTCGGCCTTGCTGATCGCCTGTGCCGCAAGCTGCTGGCGCGCTCGCTCGAAGGTGAGCTGGGACAGCTGGGCCGCCGCCTCGAGCTGCTGCACCTGGGCCACGTCGTCGCCGTCACGCATCTGCACCAGCAGCTGGCCCTGCTCCACGTCCTGGCCGGACTTCAGGTTGACCCCGGTGACCAGGCCGGCCACATCCATCGCAAGATCCGCGCCCCTGGCCGCGCGCAGTGTGCCGACGGCACTCAGCGACGGTTGCCACGGCTGTTCTTTGGCAGTGGTGGTGCTGACCGTGAACGGCGCCGGCTTCGGCATGCTGTGGATCATGCGCATCACCAGCATCACCTTGATGCCGACGATCACGGCGATCAGCAGCAACACCCCGACGATCATCCAGATCATGCGCTTGGTGGTGCTGGGCTTCTTGTCGACGCGCGTGGGCATGCGCGAACTCCTCAGTTGGATGCGGTGGATGGTGCGGATGTTGCGGGTGCGGGTGCCGCCATGCCGGCGTCACTGCGCCAGCCGCCACCGAGTGCGGCATACAGTGCGGCGGTATCGGCCAGGCGCGCACTGCGCGCCTGGATCAGTCCGATACGCGCCTGCTGATAGCTGCGTTCGGCTTCGAGCAGGTTGAGGTAGCCGGTCGCACCGAGCTGGAATTGTTGACGGGTGAGGTCAAGCTGCTGCGACGCGGTGCTCTCGGCGATGGCTTGTGCGGTCAGACCCTGTGCGTCGTATTGCAAGGCCTGCAGCGCATCGGCGACGTTCTGGAACGCGTTCAGCACGGTCTGCTGCCAGTCCGCTACCGCCTTGTCCATGCCGGCCTGTGCGGCGCGTTTCTTGTGCCGCAGTTCGCCACCATGGAACAGCGGCTGAGTCAGGCCGAGGCCGAGCGACCAGGCACCGGTGCCAGCGGAAAACAGATCGCCGGCCCGAAGCGCCTGCGACCCGGCGCTGCCGGACAGCGTGATCTGCGGCAGCATCGCCGCGGTGGCGACGCCGACCTGGGCCGAGGCTGCATGCAGCTGCGCCGATGCGGCCCGGATGTCCGGGCGCTGCTCGACGAGGCCGGATGGCAGGCTGACCGGGATGTCCGGTGGCAAGGTGATCGCGTCCAGCGTCAACGGCTGCAGTTGCAGTTGCGCCGGCGTGGTGCCGAGATAGCTGGCTAGCTGATTGCGGGTCGCGGCGAGATGCGCGCGCAGCGGTGGCAAGGTCGCCTCGGTGGCGGCCAGTTGCGAGCGCACTGCCAGCGTGTCGGACAGCGACTTCGCGCCGATCTTCTGCTGCTTCTGGGCGATGTCCAGGCTCTCGCGCTGCATGCCGATGATCTGTTCGGTCGCGCGCAGCTGCTCGCGCAGCGACGCTTCCTGCATCGATGTGGTGACCACATTGGCGGTCAGGGCCAGATACGTGGTGTCGAGTTGCGCCCGCTGATAGTCCGCCTGAGCCAACTGCGCCTCGATCCCGCGGCGCACGCCACCGAACAGATCCAGGGTGTAGCCGACACTGACCGAGGCGTTGTACACCGTGAACGGGCCAATGCCACCGGCACTGCCCGATTGCGCGGCCGATTGCTTCTGGCGGGTGGCGCCGATGCCCAGGTCCGCCGACGGAAACAGGCCGCCGCGTGCCGCATCGGCGTTCTCCTGAGCCTGACGCAAGGCGGCTTGGGCCGAGGCAATCGACGGACTGTGCGTCAGTGCGATGTTTACCCGGCGGGTCAGCTCGGCATTGCCGAATGTCGTCCACCAGCGCGCGGGCACGTCGCGACCCTGCAGAAAGCGCTGCGCATCGCCATCGGCGACTTCGGCGGAGGTGGTGGCAGCTGGCAATGGTTGCGCCGTGAAGCGATCCACCGGCGGCGCGTCTGGGCGACGGTAGTCGGGGCCGACTGCGCAACCGGCGACGGAGATGCCCGCCAGCAACGCGAGGACGCGAGCGGTACCGGTACGCAAGGCGGGCTTCGAGTTGGACAGGAGACTGGACAAGGGAGTGACCTGGGGCAAGGGAGGAAGCCGGTCCGGACAATAGCACACCGTATAGTTTACATATATGACGACAGACACCAGTGCTGACGAACCGGTTTGTGACCGGATCAGACCACGCTGGCGGCAATTCCTGTTGCTACGAATTGCTCGTTCGGCGTGGTTGTCGCTGGGCTTGTTCAGCGCCCAAGCAATGCGCTGGCCCGCCGCACCACGTTGTCGACACTGAAGCCATATTCGCGCAGCAAGACCCCGGCCGGCGCAGAGGCGCCGAAGCGGTCGATACCAAGCATGTCGCCCTGTTCGCCGGTGTAGCGGCGCCAGCCTTGCGCCACGCCCAGTTCCACCGCCAGTCGCGCGGTTACCGCAGGCGGAAGCACCTCGTCGCGATAGCTTTGCGGCTGCGCGTCGAACAGTTCCCAGCTCGGCATCGACACGCAGCGTACGGCGACGCCTTCGGCCTGCAGCTGGTCGGCGGCGGCAAGGATCAGGGCGACTTCGGAGCCGCTGGCGATCAGGATCAGTGACGGCTTGCCATCCTTCGCCTCACTCAGCACGTAGGCGCCCCGACGCAGGCCGTCGGCGCCGGCATAGCGGGTGCGATCGAGCGTGGGGAGATCCTGCCGGGTCAGCGCCAGCAGCACCGGATGTTTCTCCGATTCCACCGCGACCTTCCATGCCACCGCAGTCTCGTTGGCGTCGGCGGGGCGGATCACGGTGAGGTTGGGGATCGCGCGCAGGCTGGCCAGCTGTTCCACCGGCTGATGGGTCGGACCATCCTCGCCCAGCGCGATGCTGTCGTGGGTGAACACATGCACCACATGCACGCCCATCAGCGCGGCCAGGCGGATCGCCGGGCGCATATAGTCGGAGAAGATCAGGAAGGTCGAGCCGTACGGCACGAAGCCGCCGTGCACGGCGAGCCCATTGGCGATCGCGCCCATCGCGTGTTCGCGCACGCCGAAGTGCAGGTTGCGGCCGGCGTAGCTCCAGCCGGCGCTGTCGGAACCTTGCGTGTCCTGCCCCGGCGTTGCCGGCGGATTGAAGTCGCCCAGTCCCTTCAGGTTGGTGTGCGTGGACGAATCGAGATCCGCCGAACCGCCACACAGCGCGGAAAGTTTCGGTGCGATCGCGTTCATCACCTTGCCGCTGGCGACACGGGTGGCGATACCCTTGGCATCGGCGGGGAACACCGGGATGTCCGCATCCCAGCCGGCGGGCAGCTCGCCGCGCAGGCGGCCCTGCAGTTCCTGCGCCAGTTCGGGGAATGCCTTGGCATAGCCGTCCAGACGTCCATACCATGCGGACTGCGCTTGCGCACCGCGATCCAGCGCCTCGCGGAAATGTGCCAGCGCCGGCTCCGGCAGCAGGAAGTCGGGTTCGAGCGGCCAGCCGAGATTCTGCTTGGTCTTCTTCGTGTCCTCGACGCCGAGCGGCGAACCGTGCGCCTTGAAGCTGTCCTGCTCGGGCGAGCCGAAACCGATGTGCGTGCGCACCAGGATCAGGGACGGTCGTGTGGTGTCGGCGCGGGCGGCGTCCAGCGCGGCGCTGATCGCGTCCACGTCGTTGCCGTCGGCCACGCTTATGGTCTGCCAGCCGTAGGCCTCGAAGCGCTTGGCGCGATCCTCGGAGAACGTGATATCGGTGCCGGCGGCAAGAGTGACGTAGTTGTCGTCGTACAGGCAGACCAGCTTGCCGAGTTTCAGATGTCCGGCGAGCGAGGCGGCTTCGCTCGCCACACCTTCCATCAGGTCGCCGTCGCTGACGATCGCCCAGGTGCGATGGTCGATCACGCTGTGGCCATCGCGGTTGTAGCGCGCAGCCAGGTGGGCCTCGCCGATCGCCATGCCGACCGCGTTCGCAAGGCCCTGGCCGAGTGGCCCGGTGGTGACTTCGACGCCCGGTGTGTGACCGTACTCGGGATGTCCCGGTGCCTTGCTGCCCCATTGGCGGAACTGCTTGAGGTCATCCAGCGAAAGGTCGTAGCCGGTGACGTGCAGCAAGCTGTACAGCAGCGCCGAGCCGTGACCGGCGGACAGCACGAAGCGGTCGCGATCGACCCAGTGCGGGTCGGCCGGGTTGTACTTCATGTGCCGCGTCCACAGCGCATACGCCATCGGCGCGGCACCGAGCGGCAGGCCGGGATGGCCGCTGTTGGCCTTCTGCACCATGTCCACCGAAAGGAAGCGAAGCGTGTTGATGCATTGCTGGTCGAGTGCGCTGGACATCGGTTTCTCCGGTGGTGATGGTTGTAGTAGTGCACCCTGTGCGCAATGTCCCTGGTGGATTTTCCTCAGCGTCATCGGGCGCAGGGTGTGCTACTACATGTGATCGAGACTCAGGCGATCGCGGTGTCGACGATCTTCTGCGCCTCGGCCAGCAAGCTCTGCAGGTGCGCTTTGCTCTTGAAGCTTTCCGCGTAGATCTTGTAGATCGCCTCAGTGCCGGACGGCCGCGCGGCGAACCAGCCACTGGCGGCGACGACCTTGATGCCACCGATCGCCGCGCCGTTGCCTGGCGCCTTGTCGAGCACCTGCTCGATTTTTTCGCCGGCCAATTGATCGCTCTTCAATTGATCGGGCGACAGTTTCGCGAGCTTCGCCTTCTGCGCCGGTGTGGCGGCGGCCTCGACACGATTGGCGAACGGCTCGCCGAGTTCGCGGGTCAGCTGGGCGTATAGCTCACCCGGATCCTTGCCTTGACGCGCGGTAATCTCGGCCGACAGCAGCGCCGGCACCAGGCCATCCTTGTCGGTGGTCCACACCGAGCCGTCGTGGCGCAACAGCGAGGCGCCGGCGCTTTCCTCGCAACCGAAGCCCAGCGAGCCGTCGAACAGACCTTCGGAGAACCACTTGAAGCCAACCGGCACTTCATAGAGTTTGCGGCCCAGTCGTTTCACCACACGATCGATCAGTGCGGTGCTGACCACGGTCTTGCCGACGGCTGCGTCCGCGTTCCATTGCGGCCGATGCCGGAACAGGTAGTCGACCAGCACCGACAGGTAAGCGTTGGGTTCCATCAGTCCGCTGCTGCGGGTGACGATGCCGTGGCGATCATGGTCGGTGTCGCAGGCGAACGCGACGTCGTATGTGTCTTTCAGACCGATCAGCCGCTGCATCGCGTACGACGACGACGGATCCATGCGGATCTTGCCGTCCCAGTCCACCGTCATGAACGCGAACTGCGGATCGACCACGGCGCTGACCACGGTGAGGTCGAGCTTGTAGCGATCGGCGATCGGCGCCCAGTAATGCACGCCGGCACCGCCCAGTGGATCGACACCCATGTGCACGCCGGCGCTGCGGATGAGGTCGAAGTCGATGATGTTGGCGAGGTCGGCGACGTAGTGGTTGAGGTAATTGTGTGCCTGCGTGGTGGCGGCGTTGCGCGCCTGCGCCAGCGGCATCCGCTTCACCTCTTTCAGGCCGCCTTCGAGCAGCGCGTTGGCGCGGTTCTGCACCCAGTTGGTGATGTCGGTATCAGCCGGTCCGCCGTTGGTGGGGTTGTACTTGAAGCCGCCGTTGTCTGGTGGGTTGTGCGAGGGCGTGATCACGATGCCGTCGGCGAGACCGGATGTGCGGCCCATGTTGTAGACGAGGATCGCGTGCGAGATCGCCGGCGTCGGGGTGAACTCACCGCCGCTGGAGATCATCGTCTGCACGCCGTTCGCGGCCAGCACTTCCAGTGCGTTCTCGAACGCCGGCTGCGATAGCGCATGCGTATCGGCACCGATGAACAGCGGCCCGTCGATGCCCTTCGACTTGCGGTACTCGCAGATCGCCTGGCTGATCGCCAGGATGTGCCACTCGTTGAAGCTGCGCTCGAACGAGCTGCCGCGATGGCCCGACGTGCCGAACGCCACGCGCTGCGCCGGCACCGACGGATCGGGCTTGAGGTCGGCATACGCGGCCAGCAGTTTCGGGATATCGACCAGGATCGACGCCGGTGCCGGCTTGCCGGCGAGTGGGCTGATGATTTGACTCATGCGTTCTGACTCATGCTTTTCCCGAAGTCGTACCATCGCGCAGCTGGCGATAGCGATGGATCAAGGCGTTGGTCGAGCTGTCGTGCGCGAGTTTGGGTTCGTCCTTCGCGGTCAGTTCGGCGATAGTGGTCTTGGCCAGCTGCTTGCCCAGCTCCACGCCCCACTGGTCGAACGAGTCGATGTCCCAGATCACGCCCTGCACAAACACGCTGTGCTCGTACAGCGCGATCAGCGTGCCCAGCGTGTGCGGGGTCAGCTTCGCCGCGAGGATGGTGCTGCTGGGGCGGTTGCCCTCGAAGGTGCGGTGCGGCACCAGCGCTTCAGGCGTGCCCTCGGCACGCACCTCGGCGGCGGTCTTGCCGAACGCCAGCGCCTCGCCCTGGGCGATCAGGTTCGCCATCAACAGGTCGTGCTGATCGCCGCCGCCTTGTGCAGGCAACGGATTCAGGGTCTGGCCGAAGCCGATGAAATCGCACGGCACGATGCGCGTGCCCTGATGGATCAGCTGGTAGAACGAATGCTGGCCGTTGGTGCCAGGTTCGCCCCAGTAGATCGGGCCGGTGGCGTAGTCGACGGTCGTGCCATCGAGCGTCACATGCTTGCCGTTGCTCTCCATCGTCAGCTGCTGCAGATACGCGGGGAAACGTTTCAGGTACTGCTCGTACGGCAGCACCGCCACGGTGGCGGCGTCGAGGAAGTTGTTGTTCCAGATCGCCAGCAGACCCATCAGCGCGGGCAGGTTGCGTTCGAGTGGCGTGCGGCGGAAGTGTTCGTCCATCGCGTGGAAGCCGGCCAGCATCTCGCGAAACTGATCCGCGCCGATCGCCAGCATGGTCGACAGGCCGATCGCGGAGTCCATCGAGTAGCGGCCGCCGACCCAGTCCCAGAAGCCGAACATGTTGGCGGTGTCGATGCCGAACTTCGCCACTTCGTCGGCATTGGTGGAGACGGCAACGAAGTGTTTCGCGATCGCCCCGCTCTTTTCAGCATCGGCATCACCGAGCGCCTTCATGCACCACGCGCGTGCCGCATGCGCGTTGGTCAGCGTCTCCAGCGTGGTGAAGGTCTTCGAGCAGACGATGAACAGCGTCTCGGCCGCGTCCAGGTCGCGCACGGCCTCGGCGAAATCGGTGCCGTCCACGTTCGACACGAAACGGAACGTCATCTCGCGTTGGCTGTAATCGCGCAACGCCTCGTAGGCCATCACCGGGCCGAGGTCGGAGCCGCCGATGCCGATGCTGATCACGTTGCGGATGCGCTTGCCGGTATGGCCCAGCCACGCGCCGCTGCGCACGCGTTCGGAAAACGCGGCCATGCGGTCGAGCACTTCATGCACGTCCGGCTCTACATCGTGACCATCGACCAGGATCTTTTCCGTGGTCGGTGCGCGCAGTGCCACATGCAGTACCGCGCGACCCTCGGTGCGGTTGATCTTGTCGCCGCGGAACATTGCCTCGATCCGCTGCGGCAGCGCGCAGGCTTCGGCCAGTTCGCGCAGCAGGCGCAGCGTGTCGATGGTGACGCGCTGCTTGGAATAATCCAGATACAGCCCGACGTCTTCGAGGGTCAGCCGTTCGCCGCGCTGAGGATCGGCAGCGAACAGTTCGCGCAGATGCTGCGGGCCGACCGCGGCGAAATGCTGCTGCAGTGCCTGCCACTGCGGCAGAGTGGTGAGTTTCGGGCGGCTCATCGCAGCGCGGGTCCTTTCGACTTGTCGGCCAGCGCGCTGGCCTTGTCGGCGATCCGCTGCAGCAGCTGGTTCCAGGATTTGACGAACGCCGCGGCACCTTCCTGCTGCAGCTTCAGCGCCAGCGCGTCGATGTCTACGCCGGCCTTGCCGATCTGCGCCAGGGTGGCGTCGGCATCACCGCCGTCGGTCGCCATCACGCCGTGCAGCAGGCCGTGGTCGGCGAACGCGAGCAGGGTTTTCTCCGGCATCGTGTCGATGGTGTCGGGCGCGGCGAACGCGCTGATGTACAGCGTGTCGGGCGCGGACGGATCCTTCGTGCCGGTGCTGGCCCACAGCAGGCGCTGCGGCTGCGCACCGGCGGCGGCGAGTTTCTGCCAGCGCGGCGAGGCGAGCAGTTCGCGGTAGGCGCGGTAGGTCTGCTGGCCCACTGCGATGCCGAGCTTGTTGTGCAGTTCGGTGGGTAGCTGTGGATTGCTGGCCACGTCCCAGCGGCTGATGAACAGCGAGGCGACCGAGCCGACTTTCGGATCGAGCCCAGCAGCGAGGCGCCGCTCGATGCCGCGCATGTACGCCTCGGCCACGGCTTGGTAGTGCGCGCAGGAGAACAGCAGGGTCACGTTGATCGGAATGCCGAGGAAGATCGCCTCCTCGATCGCCGGCAGGCCTTCGGGGGTGCCGGGAATCTTCACGAACAGGTTGTCGCGCTGCGCCTTGTGGTGGATCTGCCGCGCCGCGGCGATCGAGCCGGCGGTATCGGCGGCCAGCAGCGGCGAGACTTCCATCGAGACCCAGCCATCGACCTGGCGGGTGGCGTCGAACACCGGCTTGAACAGGTCGGCGGCGCGACGCAGATCTTCCAGCGCCAGCTCGATGAACAGCGCCTCGCCCGACAAACCGGCCAGCGTCTTGGCGTGCACGCCGGCGTCATAGGCGTCGCCGTCGCCGATCGCAGCGTCGAAGATGCTCGGGTTCGAGGTCAGCCCGGTGATCGAGTCCTCGGCGATGTAGCGCGCCAGCGTGCCGTCGTCGAGCAGGGTGCGGGTGATGTTGTCCAGCCACAGGCTCTGGCCGAGTTCATGCAATTGACGGGTCGCTTTCATGCTTGCTCCATGACTCCAGTTCGATACGGGTGGGGGTTTCAGTCTGCCGGAAGGCTGATCACGGGCGCGCTCGGCAGGAAATCGTCAAGCTTACGCTCGCGCAGATCGCCGATGCACGCAATCTGGATATCGGCCGCCGCACGCACGTCCGCGGGCGCCTGCGCGGCGTAGTGGCCTTGATCCACAAACACCGTGGTCAACTTGTGGCCGAGGCGCTGTTTCATCTCGGCCAGGATCTGCGGCTTGTCGTCGACCATCACGTAATGCACGGCCGGATAACGCTGCTGCATCGCCACCAGCATGTGCTGCTTGTGCAGGTAGATCAGCACTTCGCCGTGCAGCGCGTCCCACAGCCCGGCGCGCTGAATCTTGCGCGGCTGGAACACCACGTCGCCGTCGGACAGGATCACCGTGGGACCCAGTGTGCGCAGGTGCGCGACGGTGTCCAGCGCGTGCGGATACAGCCGCTCGGCAAACGGGTATTCCAGCAGATACGCCGACATCTGCAGCAGCGCCGGGTCGTTGTCGAGGCCGGCGCGAAAGCGTTGCAAGGCGCCGAGGTAATCGGCATAGCCCAGCTCGTCGCGCAGTTGCGCATAGATCGCCCAGTAGCGGTCGCGTTCGGCCGGACCGAAGGACTGTTCCAGTTTTCCACCGAGATCGGTGGCGAAGCGGTCGTTGTCGAGCAGGGTGTTGTCGACATCGAGCAGGAACACCACCGATGCGGCGCCGGTTGCGTGGTCGCTCAGCATGGCTCGCTCACTTCAGCTTGCGGGTTGTGCCAGCCCTCCGCGCTGCGGACGATCTGCGCGGCATCGGCTGGTCCCCAGCTGCCGGGCTCGTAGAAGCTCACGCTGCCCGGATGCTGCAGTACCCGATCGACCACCGCCCACGCGGCCTCGACGCATTCGTCGCTGGTGAATAACGCGTTGTCGCCGCGGATCGCGTCGGCGAGCAGCCGCTCGTATGGCGGCTTTTCCATCGCGGCATGGTGACGCGCGACCAGTTCCACCGGCTCGCCCTGCATCGTCTCGCCGGGCTGCTTAACCCGCATGCCTTCGGCAATGATCACCTCGGGGCTGAGCCGGAAGCGGAAGTAGTTCGATTGCGGTGGCGTGATCTCGTCGAACACCGACAGCGGCGGCGTCTTCATGTCCACCATCACCTCGGTGGTGGTGAGCGGCAGATTTTTGCCGGCGCGGATGTAGAACGGCACGCCGGCCCAGCGCCAGGTGTCGATGTGCAGGCACAGCGCGACGAAGGTCTCCACGTTGGAATCCGGCGCCACGCCGTCGACCTTGCGATAGCCGTTGAACTGGCCGCGCACCACTTCGGCCGGATCGAGCGGGCGCATCGCGCGGAACAGTCGCAGCTTTTCCGTATTCAGCGAGACGGGATCGTTGCCGATCGGCGCATCCATCGCCAGCAGTGAGGTCACCTGCAGCAGGTGGTTCTGCAGCACGTCGCGGATGGTGCCGACGCCTTCGTAGAAACTGCCGCGGCCGTCCACGCCGAACTGCTCGGCCATGGTGATCTGCACACTGTCGACATAGCGGTTGTTCCACACCGGTTCGAGCACGGTGTTGGCGAAGCGGAAGTACAGCAGGTTCTGCACCGGCTCTTTGCCCAGATAGTGGTCGATGCGGAAGATCGACGACTCCGGGAACACCTCGTGCAGGGTGCGGTTGAGCGCCTGCGCCGAGGCCAGGTCGCGGCCGAAAGGTTTTTCCACCACCACCCGCGCGTTGTCGGCGCAGCCGGCTTGTTGCAGGTTCTTCACCACCACGCCGAACAGGCTCGGCGGAATCGCCAGGTAATGCAGCGGCGCTTTGGCGCTGCCGAGAACTTGTTTCAACTGGGTGAACGTGGCCGGATCGTTGTAGTCGCCATCGACGTATTGCAGACGTGCCGAGAATTTCGCAAACGCAGCCTCATCGACGTCGCCGCCGTGATTCTTCGCCGCCTGCGCCAGGCTGTCGTGGGCGCGCTGGCGCAGCTGTTCCACATTCCAGCCGGAATGCGCCACGCCGATGATCGGCAGGTCCAGCCCGTCGCGCAGCATCATCGCCTGCAGTGCGGGAAAGATCTGCTTGTAGGCCAGGTCGCCAGTGGCGCCGAAAAAGACCAGGGCATCCGAGCGGGGTATCGGCATAGCGGTTGTTCTCTCCATGGGGCTGGTGAAATACCGTCAGTCAGACGGTGCACGATCAGACTAGCCGGCCATGCGGGAGGTTTCATCCCTGCGCCGCAAGCCGGGTCTACTTTTCAGCCTGCACGCAACGAGGTTAAGTCGATGCATAAGTCTGCACGCACCTGGCTGGATGAGACAGCAGCAGGAATCTACACCGGTGCCTGGGCAAGGTGCTGGCCATCGTGCATGTTGCACGTTGCAGAGAGGAGTCGCGGGGAAAAAAGGCGATGGTTTGCATCGTCCGGTCAACGCACGGGTTCAAGACAGTTGCTGCATCAAGCGGCGCGGGAGGCTTTCGTTGGAATGAAAAGCCAGATCTACGACCGACGCGCTAACCTTTAGCAGGATCCTTTGCGCGGCTGACCGGAGCGGCAGCGGCAGGGAGCGGAGCCTTGGATCGACCGGGTCCATCGGTACTTACGCTATAGGCAGGCCCGTCGGTAGCGAGTGCCGGGGCCGACCTGGGTAAAGGTGTGAACTTGAGGACGGCCTTGTGCGTTTGGGTTGCCTTGGTTTCTCCGCCCAGTTTGACAACCAGCAGCTGGCCTTCGGCACTCGCCGAAGCATCGAGAACGAACGAGACCTCAAGCTCGACCTCCTTCAGTAGGAGAAAAGCTCCGTCACTGCCGTCCTGGGCCGAGACGAGCTCTCGTTTGACCTGCTGGATAAAGTCGCCAAGGCTGATATTTCCCTTCATATACGCCTCCGTAACTGATGTCATCAGACGTCTGAATTAGGCCGCACCACTCAGCGGATTCGACTTGAATGCATTGTTAGTTCTGCTCACTTTGCCACCAGTTTCCTGTTTTGGTAACGAAGCGAAAGGCGCGAATATTTGGATCGCACTCGTAAGCCTGTACAGCGGACGGTCGCATTTTCCAAACGACCATCTCCTTCCCGGGCGGACAGACTCTAACCAAATGCTCTTGGCTAAGAATGAAAACAACGATGCTGTCCGCTTCGTCCGCGACGATTGCAAAGTAAGGAATGCACCCAAAGCCTGCACAGGCCGCGTCAAGCTTGGTCAGTTGATCGTTAGGAATGCCAATGTACGTACCTTCAGTACCGGTATTGCGGGAGCGTGATTTGACAGAAATTCCCATAACCTCGCGGGTGTGCGGATTGCGGGCGATGATGTCTAAGCCGACATGATCAACAAAGGCGCACTCAAAGCCATACTTGGAGAGCCAATAGAGCACTAGGCGCTCGGCGAAGTCACCAGTGATCTTGGAATGCCGCGAACTTTTCGATATCTGCATGCAGAGTTAACGACGATGTAGATTTAAAATGCAGTGTAATACTGCGACCTAGTCCATGTGCACGATGTGGCGTTGAGATGTCAGTGTAAGGAAATTAGCTATTTACCCTTTGGCATCGCTCAAATCAAAGGGGTCTCAAAGGGGTAGGGGTCTCAAAAGGGTCAGAGACATTTACGCCCGTGGATGATTGAGTTCCACGCTGTGCTCTGCTCCGTCATCGACCAGCGGAATACAGCCATCCGCCTGCACCACACCATCCAGCCACACCGTGCTCAGCGTGCCGACGTCGCTCTGCCGCAGGTTGATCCGGTACGGCGTGTCGCGGTGGCGATAGTCCAGCGAGAAGCCTTCCCATTCGGCGGGCAGTACCGGCGTGAAGCGCAGGCGGCCCGCTTCCAATCGTAGACCGAGCAGCGACTCGACGATCAGCCGGTACATCCAGCCGGCGGAGCCGGTGTACCAGCTCCATCCGCCGCGGCCGATGTGCGGCTCGACGGCGTAGACGTCGGCGCTGACCACGTAGGGCTCGACTTTGTAGACGTCCAGCTCGGTGGCGTCGCTGCCGTGGCTGACCGGGTTGATCATGCGCAGCAGTTCCCACGCGCGCGCGCTGTCGCCAAGTTCGGCGAACGCCATCGTGGC
Source organism: Rhodanobacter sp. (assembly GCA_035566635.1). Classification (GTDB taxonomy): domain Bacteria; phylum Pseudomonadota; class Gammaproteobacteria; order Xanthomonadales; family Rhodanobacteraceae; genus Rhodanobacter. The sequence continues at coordinate 50,802 of DATMQY010000006.1, read as the reverse complement.
CCAGATCGCGGCGTGCGTGTACTGGCCGCCGTTCTCGCGCACGCCGGGGACGTAGCCCTTGATGTAGCCGGGATCGAGCGGCGACTTGTCGAATGGCGGCTCCAACAATTGCACCAGGCCTGCCTCGCGGCGAACCAGATGCTGGTCGAGAGAGTTCATCGCCTGCTGCTGGCGTTCGGGCGTGGCGATGCCGGACAGCACCGACCAGCTCTGCGCGATCGAGTCGATGCGGCACTCGTCGTTGCCGCTGGAACCAAGCGGGGTGCCGTCGTCGAAGTACGCGCGGCGATACCAGGCACCGTCCCACGCATGTTGTTCCAGCGCGACGCGCAGCTGGCTGACTTCGCCTTCGCAGCGCAACGCGAACGCTTCGTCGTCATGTAGCCGGGCCACTTCGGCGAAGCGGGTCAGCACCTCGCAGGAAAAGAAGCCGAGCCACACGCTTTCGCCGCGACCAGCTTCGCCGACCCGGTTCATGCCGTCGTTCCAGTCGCCGCTGCCGATCAGCGGCAGGCCGTGCGCGCCGCGCGGCAGGCTGTGTTCGATCGCGCGCACGCAATGCCGGTACAGCGTTTCGCGCAGGCCCGACGATTGCGGCAGGTCGAAGTAGGACTCCTCGCCCGGATGCAGCGGGCGGCCTTCGATATAGCCGACGGATTCATCCAGCACGCCGGTATCGGCGCTGGCCAGCACGTAGCGGCTGGTGGCCAGCGGCAGCCACAAGTAGTCGTCCGAGCACGCGGTGCGCACGCCGCGGTCCAGCGGCGGATGCCACCAGTGCTGCACGTCGCCTTCGGGGAACTGGTGTGCGGCGCACAGTAGCAGTTGTGCGCGCGACAGTTCGGGTGCGGCGTGCAGCAGTGCCATCGAATCCTGCAGCTGGTCGCGGAAGCCGAACGCGCCGCCGGATTGGTAGTAACCACTGCGCGCCCACATGCGGCAGGCGATGGTCTGGTACAGCAGCCAGCCGTTCGCCAGCACGTCGAGCGCCGGCTCCGGCGTGCTGATCTGTACGGTGCCGAGCGTGCGCATCCAATGCGCGCGAACTTTTTCCAGCGCATCGGCGGCGCTGCCGCTACCGCGGAAACGCTGCACCAGCGCGCTGGCGTCGGCGCCGTCGCGGCCGACGCCGAGGCGGAAGATCAGCTGGCGCTGCTCGCCCTCGTCCAGCGCCACGTTCACCTGCAAGGCCGCGCACGGATCCAGTCCGGCGCCGAGCCGACCGGACAGATGCGCGCGAGCCAGCCCGGCCGGCGCGTCGGCGCTGCCGTTGCGGCCGAGGAATTCGCTGCGGTCACCGTCGATGCCACGGGCGGGGTCGTCCACGTCGAAGAACGCCACCCGATTCGGAAACTCGCTGTTGTACGCATTGCGTGCGAACAGTGCACCGCTGGCCGGATCCGATTCGGTCACCACATGCATCGACGTGCGCTCGCGCAGGTCGCCGAGCAGCCATTCGACGTAGCCGGTGACGCTGAGCCGGCGCGGCTGGCCGGAGTCGTTGCGCAGTTTCAGCACCGAGAATTTCACCGAGGCATCCAGCGCCACGTAGATCCACAGTTCGGAATGGATGCCGTCTTCGACGTGCTCGAACACGCTGTAGCCGAAGCCGTGACGGGTGATGTACTCGCCACTGCCGCGGCATGGCAGCGGGGTGGGCGACCACAGCTGGCCGGTTTCCTCGTCGCGCAGGTACAGCGCCTCGCCGCTGCCGTCGCTGACCGGGTCGTTGTGCCACGGCGTGAGCCGGAATTCGTGCGCGTTCTCGCCCCAGGTATACGCGCTGCCGCTCTCGGAGATCACCGTGCCGAAGTGCGGGTTGGCCAGCACGTTGGCCCACGGCGCCGGAGTGGCGTCGCCAGCGTCAAGAGTGATCACGTACTCGCGACCGTCCGCGCTGAAGCCGCCGTGGGGGTTGGTCAGCTGCAACATGGCCGATGCCGCAGGCGCGAGTGCGCTGGACGAGATCCGTCGCGGCCGGCTCGGCTCGAAGCGTGGCGCATGCGTTTCCGCGCGGCGCCGGCTGATCTGTTCGGTCAGGCTGCCGCGGTTGTCGACGAGGATGATCCGCGCGCTGGCCAGCATCACCATTCGATCCTCGCTGGACAATTGCTGTGCCGGCCGCACGAAGATGCCGCCGGGATGATCGAGCAGGCTCGCCTCGCTGCCGGAGGCGATCAGACCCATGATCAGATCCTGCAGCTCCTGCCGGTAGCCGGCGCGATCTTCGTTCCAGATCACCAGATCCACCGCCAGTCCCTTCAGCCGCCAGTACGCGTGCGCCTGCACCAGCTGGCGCACCAGTTCGATACGCGCCGGATCGGCAATCTGCAGCAGCACGATCGGCAGGTCGCCGGAGATCGACTGCCCCCACAGCCCGGACTGGCCGCGCCGGTTGCCGCGCAGGATGCCGGTTTCCGCACGCAGGTTCGCGTTCGGGTAGATGATCGAGGTAGCCATGTGCTCGTACAGCTGCGCGTCGGCGAGGCTGGCGTTGAGCTGGCGCAACAGCACCTGGCTGTGCGTCCAGGCCAGGTCGAACACGCGGTCGGCGAGGTGGCGGTCGCGGTATTTGCCGATCAGCTGGATACAGCCGTCGCGGTGGTCGGCGATGCCGGTGACGAAGTCGATCGTGGCCGACTGCTCCGGCTCCAGCGTGATGCGGCAGCGGATCGCCACGATCGGATCGAGCACCGAGCCGGCGCTGTTGGACAGTTGCGCCTGCTCGCGATCCAGCATCTGCGGCTGCGCGACGTTGCGACCTCGACCGATGAAGCGCGCGCGATCGGTCTCGTACGAGATCGCATCGATGTCGGCGTCGTGCACGGCCAGCAGATGGCACATCCACGGCACCGCCTCGTCATGCGCGCGCGGTCGGCGCGTGCACACAATTGCCTGCAGCGCCGGCAGCAGTTCGGTCTGCACGAACAACTTGCTGAAGGCCGGATGCAGCGCATCGGCCAGCGGTGGCGCCAGTACCACTTCGGCGTAGCTGGTCAGCTCGATCGTGCGCCGCGTGCGGCTGCGATTGGTGATGCGGGTGCGGCGCAGTTCGATATCGTCTTCCGGCGACACCACGATCTCGGTGTGCGCGTCGAAGTCGCGTTCGCGCACGCGGAACTCGGCGCGCGCGTCGGAGAAGATTGCCTCGAACAGCTCGGTCTTCTTCAGCGTCGGCTGGTATGCAGTGGACCAGTAGTCGCCGCTGGCGACGTCGCGCAGGTAGCAGAACATGCCCCAGTGATCGCGCGTGATGTCCTCGCGCCAGCGCGTCAGCGCCAGCTCGCCGCGCCGGCTGTAACCGCCGCCGGCGCTGCTCACCATCGCGTGGTAGTGGCCGTTCGACAGCAGCTGTACGGCTGGTAGCTGCCGGTCCGGATCGGCGAATACGCGCAGCCGCGCTTCGGCTGCGCGCAGGTTGCCGTCCTGCTCGGGGAAGCCGGAGGCATGCAGATATTCCGCGGCGGTCCTCGGTACGCGCTCCTGCAGCAGCAGGCTGGTGGCCTGGAACTGCGGATCGGATTCAAACCGTCGCTGCATCGGCCGCTGCAACAGCGCGTAGTCCAACGCCAGCAGACTCATGCCCTGGTGATGCGCCATGAACGATCGCACCAGCGCCGAGCTCTGTCCCAGTGGCAAACGCGCGGGGGTGTAGTCGATCGCCTCGTACAGGCCGAAGCGGCCGGCCGCACCGGCCTCGGCCAGCCTTTGCAGGTTCCTGGTGGCCGCGGCCGGGGCCACCATCATCGCCAGCGCAGTGGCGTAGGGCGCGATCACCACATCGTCGCCGAGCCCACGCTTCAGCCCGAGGCCGGGCACGCCGAACGCGCGGTATTGGTAGGTGAAGTGCGTGTCCAGCATGTTGTAGCCGGATTCGGATACGCCCCACGGCACGCCCAGCTGGTTGCCGTATTCGATCTGCCGCGCTACCGCGGCGCGACAGGTCTGGTCGAGCAGGGTGCCTTCGTAGCTGGGCATCACCAGCGTCGGCATCAGGTATTCGAACATCGATCCGGTCCACGACAGCAGCACCGGTTCGCCACCGCTGGTGGTCAGCAGCCGGCCCAGCGAAAACCAGTTGTCCTGCGGCAGTTGGCCCTGCGCGATCGCCACGAAACTCGCCAGCCGCGCCTCCGACGCGAGCAGGTCGTAGTAACCCGCGTCGAGCCGACGCTCGTCGACGTTGTAGCCGATCGCCAGCAGGTCGCGCGCGCTGTCGTACAGGAAACGGTAGTCCATCAACGCCAGTTCGCCGGCCTGCTGCGCGAGGCGCTCAATCAGCGTGATGCGTTCGCGCGCGCGTTCGCGCATGGCATCGGCATCGGCGTCGGCGGGCCAGCACAGCGGTTCGATACGGGCGAGCTGACGCAGTGTGGGAATGCCGCTGAAGCCCGCGTCGTCGTCGTGCGGAGGATCGAGCTTGAACAGGGCGGCCTCGTCGCACAGGTCGCTGCATTGATCGAGTAGAGCAGTAAGCCAGAATTCCGCCTCGCTGCCGGGTTCGACGGCGAGCACCTGCGCCAGTGCATGGGCGTGATCCAGTTGCCGCTGCAGCAACGCCGTGGCGGTGCTGGCGAGTACCGGTGGCGTGGCCAGTTCGTCCTGCAGTTCGTGTCGCCATGGATCGAGCAAGGCGACGCCACTGCTGTCGAGCGTGTCGTGCAGCACGCTCAGCGTATCGAGCAGGCCTTGCAGTACGCGCGGCTGGAATACCGGTTCGTCGAGCAGGGCCAGCAGGCCCGGGCGCAAGGTCAGCAGGTGACCGGCGAGATTGCCGCTGTCCACCGCCGAGATGTACAGCGGCGCCAGCGGCTGCAGACTCAGCGTGTCGTACCAGTTGTAGAAGTGGCCGCGATGGCGCGGCAGCGCCTGCATCGTCGCCAGCGTCTGGTGTGTGCGCTCGAGCAGGCGGCCGGTACTGAGGAAACCGAAATCGCAGCCGGCCAGATTCGCCAGTAGCGCCATGCCGATGTTTGTGGGTGAGGTGCGATGGGCGATCACCGGCCCCGGTTGTTCCTGCAGGTTGTCCGGCGGCAGCCAGTGGTCGGCCGGGCCGACGTGGGTGTCGAAGAACGCCCAGGTGCGCCGCGCCAGCACGCGCAGGAAGCGTGTCTGCGTCGGCGTCGGCGCGAATGTGTCGGGCTTGCGCGGCTGGCTGATCCACCACGCCAGCGCCGGCGACAGCAGCCACAACAGCAGCAACGGTGCGGCCAGCAGCAACACCATTGGTCGCTGCAGTGCCAGTGTCACGCCCAGCGCCAGCGCCAGCAGCGGGCCGAGCCACATCGTTCGCCACAAGGCCGCCGGCGCGTTGCTGCTGCGCCGCTCCACCTCGCTGGAGGTCTGCCACTGCAGCAGATGCCGGTGGCTGACCGTCATCCGCCACAGCGTGCGCCCGATCGCATCGAGCTGGTACAGCGCTTCGTGCGGCAGCCACGCCAGTCCCAGCGCGATCCGCGCAACATGCTGCAGGCCGGCCTTGTAGCCGGCGCGCAGGTGCTGATCCAGCTGCACCTCGCGTGGCTTCTGCACCAGCTCCAGCAGTGCCGACAGTAGCGGTGGCACCAGTACCATCGACAGCACGGCCAGCATCCACGAGAACGCCGGCGACAGCAGCAGCCAGCCGGTCACCAGCAGCACCAGCAGCGCAGTCGGTACCAGGCTGCGGCGCAGGTTGTCGAGAATCTTCCAGCGCGACAGTGCGGTCAGCGCGTTGCGGCGCCAGCCGTCGTGCGCGGTCGGTGCCCACGGCAGCAGCCACGGCAGCAGCTGCCAGTCGCCGCGGATCCAGCGGTGACGTCGCTTCACGTCGGCGCCGTAGCGCGCCGGGTATTCCTCGAACAACTGCACGTCGCTGAGCAGGCCCGCGCGCGCGTGGCAGCCTTCGACCAGATCGTGGCTGAGGATGCGGTTTTCCGGGAAGCGGCCGTCCAGCGTGCGCTCGAACGCATCGATCGCGTAGATGCCCTTGCCGATGAACGAGCCTTCGCGGAACACGTCCTGATAGACGTCCGAGACCATCTGCGTATACGGATCGATGCCGGCGTCGCTGCCATACAGTTGCGCGTAGCGCGAGCGAGCAGTGCTGGGCAGGCTGATCCCCACGCGCGGCTGCAGGATCGCGTAGCCGCTGACCACGCGCCGCTGCTCGGCGTCGTATACCGCGCGGTTGAGCGGGTGGTCGATGGTGCCGACAAACTCCTGCGCAGAATCGCGCGGCAGTTCGGTGTCGGTGTCCAGCGTGATCACGTACTGCACCCGCGGCAGCGCCGCGATGTCGCCGACGATCAGCATGAAGCGGTCGTGCGCGTTGCCGCGCAGCAGCGCGTTGAGATCGGCCAGCTTGCCGCGCTTGCGCTCGTGGCCCATCCAGCAGCGTTCGGTCGCGTTCCAGCGGCGTGGCCGATGGAACAGGAAGAAGCGGTCGGACTCAGCGCTGGCGTAATGCTCGTTGAGCGCCTCGATGCGTCGCCGTGCCAGCCGCAGCAGCGCATCGTCGCCGGGCAAGGTTTCGCTGTCCGCGTCGGTGAAATCGGTGAGCAGGGCGAAGTGCAGGTGCTCGTCGCGGTTGCCGAGGAAGCGCACTTCCAGCGCCTCGACCAGGTCCTCGACATCCTGTGCGCTGGCGAACAGGCTGGGTATCGCCACCAGCGTGCGCGCGCTGGCCGGGATGCCGTCCGAGTAATCCATCCGCGGCAGCAGCTGCGGCGCCACCGTCAGCGTAGCCATCCAGTTGAGCAGGCTCAGCCCGAGCTGGCTGGCCAGCAAGGTGGCCGGCAGCGCGAGCGCGATCAATGCCCACAGCGGCAGCTGATTGTGCGTGGCAGCGGCGACCAGCGGTTGCGCGAATGCGAATGTCAGCACGGCCAGCAGGCCCAGGTAGATCGGCAACGGCGCACGGTCGAAGCCCCGGCGCAGCGTTTCACTCAGCTGTGGTCGGATGCCGAGCTGACTCTCCAGTGTGCGGCGACCGCGGTCGACCAAATAGAAGCCAACATGCTGCGGCAGCGAGATGGTGGTGTCGGTTGGCGCGCCGGGCTGGCACAGCGCGACGGTCGCTGTGGCCACCTCCAGTTCGGTCAGCCGATGGTGGCGCGCAAGTGCCTCCACCACGTGGCGATAGCGGTCGCGGGTGGCGAAATCCATCGACGCGTAGACGCCGGCCGGATCCTCGCGCAGGCATTGTTCGACCAGGCTGCTGTGCTCGACGAAGTCACGCCAGTCGATCGCCGACAGCGCGCGCAGGCTGCCGATGCTGTTGCTGATCGAGACCTGATTGGCCGCCTGCTGTTGCGCCTCCAGTTGCACCAGATGCTCGATGCTCTGACCTGATTCGGACAGGCGCTGCTCGATCCAGCTCAGCGGCAACGCCAGCGCCGGGCTCTGTCCCTGCAGCCGACGCGCCATCTCGGCGACGAACGGGCCGGTCATCGGCGGGTTCGAGCGCGCCATGTCGGCGACCACCAGCACGACGCTCTTCGGATCGCGCTCGGCGGTGCTGGTCATCGCGTCGGCCCAGCGTACCGCCTTGCCGCGATAACGCCAGTCCGCCATCACCCGCGCGGCGACCCGGCGCAGGTTTTCGATCAGCGCCAACCGCAACATGATCGGGATCGCCCACAGCTCGCCCAGCTTGAGCGGGGTCACGCTCTGGTAGGCGTTGATGAAACGGTGCAGGCTGCTGGTGTCGACGCGGCCGTCGCCGTGCGAAATGATTTCCAGCGCGATGTCGTACACCCGCGGCAGATCCGCCGACGGGCCGCTTTCCAGCCGCGGTAGCTCGCGGCTGTAGCCTTTCGGCAGATGCCGGCGGGCGATCCGGATCTGTTCCTCGATCAGGTAGAAGTTGTCCAGCAGCCATTCGCCGGCCGGTGTGACGCGGCGTTTGCGCCGAGTGGCGTTGGTCAGCCGCTCGCAGGTGTGGGTCAGCACCGCCTCGTTGTCGGCGAGTCGAACCAGCAGCAGATCCGCGCTCGACCGCGTACTCAAGCGGTGCTGGCGGGCCAGCGCGGCGCCATGCCGTTCCATCTGCTCGGCACTGAACAGTTCCGAACGCAGCGCCGGCTCCTGTTCCGGCTTGCCGCGCGCCGCCGCACGGCGGCGACGGAATGCACGCAGGCGACGCAGCTTGAGCAGATCGAGAAGGCTGCCGATGTTCAAATCCGTCGTTCCTTGGAGTTCAATGCCTGACCTGCCACTCATGCGGCGGTCATGCGCTGCTATCGGTAGCAGCAGCCGGCTTCCGCGCCGACCCTACGCGCCTGCGCGTGAAGATCGTGCACGCTACGATGTGCAACCCCCTGCACCGGAGTCATGCCGTGTCATTGCTGATTCGCGCCGCCGTTATTACCGACCTGCCCGAACTCGTCGCCTGGAATGCGGCGATGGCGTGGGAAACCGAGCGCAAGCAACTCGATGCCGCGACGTTGGCGCGCGGCATCACCGGCGTGTTCGAGCAGCCGCAGCGAGGCTTCTACCTGATCGCCGAACGTGACGGCGTGGCGGTGGGCAGCCTGCTGCTGACCTATGAATGGAGCGACTGGCGCTGCGGCGATTTCTGGTGGATCCAGAGCGTGTATGTGAGCCCCGCGTCGCGTCGCGGCGGCGTGTTCCGCGCGCTGTACGCCGAGGTCGAGCGGCGCGCGGCGGCGGCTGGCGCGGTCGGCCTGCGGCTGTACGTGGAAACCGAAAACCAGCGTGCGCAGGCGACCTATGCCGAGCTGGGGATGCAACGCTGTCACTACTGGATGTACGAAACGCACCTGGCGATTCCAGCTTCGTAGGGCGGCTACTGCCCGCTCTGCGAAGTCATGCGCGTGGTCCTGTTGCGATTCAGGCGCTGTCGGCCAGCCGCTGCTGGAATTCCGCGGCCGACATCGGCGCGCCATACAGGAAACCCTGCAGCTGCGAGCAGCCGGCGTTGCACAGGAACTCGCCCTGCTCGCGGGTCTCGACACCTTCGGCGATCACCACCTTGTTGAGGCTGCGCGCCATCGCGATGATCGCGCTGGTGATTGTGGCGGTGTCACGGTCGCTGATCAGGTCGTGCACGAACGCGCGATCGATCTTCAGCGCATCGATCGGGAAATGCCGCAGATAGGACAGGCTGCAATAGCCGGTACCGAAATCGTCCAGCGACAGCCGCACGCCGCGTTGCTTGATCCGGCGCAGCAGGCCGGTAGTGGCGTCGCCGCCGGACATCACCATGCGTTCGGTCAGCTCCAGTTCGAGCAGGCCGGCATCGAGCCCGCTTTCGTTCAGCACGTCGTCCAGCCAGTTGTAGAAATCGGCATGCTGGAATTGCAGCGGCGAGACGTTCACCGAGACCGGAATGGCTTGACCATGCAGCTGCCACAGCCGTGCCTGCTTGCACGCCTGGCGCAGCACCCAGGCGCCGATCGGCAGGATCAGGCCGCTGTCTTCGGCGACCGGGATGAACTGATCCGGCTTGTACAGCTCGCGCCCGTTCACCTGCCAGCGCAGCAGCGCCTCGGCACCCACGATGCGGCCGTTCTGCGCATCCACCTTGGGCTGGTAATGCAGGCTCAATTCGTGGCGTGACAGCGCCTGGCGCAATGCCGTCCCGATCCGCCTGCGCGCCTGCGCTCGCTCGCTCATCGATGCGGTGAAGAAACGGTAGCCATGAAGACCCTGCGCCTTCGCCGAAATCAGTGCGGTTTCCGCATGCTGCAGCAGATCCTCCGGCTCGGTGGCGTCGTCCGGGTACACGCTAATGCCGATGCTGATGCGCAGCGCCAGTTCGGGCAAGTCGTCAACACGGGTCTGCTCGCACTGGTTGAGCAGGTTCTGGCACAGGCTGGCCGCGTCGCCGACGTTTTTCAGGTGCGGCAGCAGCACTACGAATTCGTCGCCGTCATAGCGGCTGAGCAGCTCGTCGCCGGGCAGGCAACGGCGCAGCTGCGCGGTGAGTGCGCGCAGCACGCGGTCACCGGCGGCGTGGCCGTGGAGCTCGTTGACCTGCTTGAAATTGTCGATGTCGATGTAGAGCAGCGCGGCGCGTTGCTGGCGGCGGTTGGCGGTGACCAGCGCCTGTCCGATGTGCGCATGCAGCTGGCTGCGGTTGGGCAGCCCGGTCAGCGTGTCGTGCTGGGTCAGGTGGATCATCTTCAGCGCCAGCGAGCGGGTCTCGCTGACGTCGTGGAATACCAGCACGCCGCCGATCACGTTGCCGGCGTGGTCGTGGATCGGCGCAGAGGAATCCTCCACCGGTGTGTCGAAGCCGTGCCGGTGCCGCAGCAGGGTCTTGCCGGCGAGATCGACGATGGTGTTGTGCTCGATCGCCGCACGCAGCGGGTTGGCTACGGGCTTGCCGTGCTGCGCATCGTATAGCTGGAAGATTTCCTCGACCGGTCGGCCCCGCGCCTCGTCGTCGGTCCAGCCGGTCATCGCCTCGGCGATCGGGTTGAGCGAGGTGATGCACAGCTGCGGATCGGTGGTGATCACCGCGTCGCCGATCGAGCGCAGGGTCACCTCGGCCAGCTCGCGCTCGCGGTGCAGCGCTTCCTCGAACGCCTTGCGCTGGCTGATGTCCTGGATCTGGACGACAAAATAGAGCGGGGCGTCATCGTCGCCGCGCACCAGCGACACACTCAGCTGCGCATGCACCACGCTGCCGTTCTTGTGCAGGTAGCGCTTTTCCAGATGGCACGATTCGACGCGACCTTCCAGCATTTGCGCATGCAGCACGTCGCTATGCGCGATGTCGTCCGGGTAGGTGATGTCGCGTGTGGTGAGTAGCAACAGTTCGGCCTCGTGGTAGCCGATCATCGTGCAGAACGCGGCGTTGATCCGCAGCCAGTGGCCATCCGGTGCAACCAGCGCCATACCGATCGCGGCGTGCTGGAATGCACCGAAGAAACGTTGCTCGCTCTCGTGCAGCTGCATTTCCAGAGTGCGCCGTTCGGTGATGTCGATCAGCGCGGTGAACACGCCGCGCACGCGACCGTCGGTGTCGAAATCCGGCTGGAAGTTGCCGTGCGCGTAACGCCGCTCGCCACCGTTGTACAGCTCGCTTTCAAAGCTGGCCATCTGGCCGGCGTAGGCCTTTTCCAACGCCGGTGCAGCGTTCTGGTAGTTGCGCTGGCCGACCACGTCGAGCAGGCGCTGACCGAGCAGCGTCTGCGGGTCGACACCGAGCCAGCTGCGATGGGTCTCGTTGGCGTAACGAAAACGTTGTTCGGCATCGAGATAGGCCAGCAGCACCGGCGCACCGCGCAAGATGCGCGCAGACCAGTCCGATCCGTGGAGTAGCGATGGCAATACCTCGGCAGACTTGTTCGGCCGCATGGTCATTCCGTCAGCTGGAGCGCGCCCCCTAGTCAGCGCGTCGCCCATGATGCGCCGAGTTTCCGTCGCGATACAAATGCCGCGTTGATCAACCGTGACCGGCTCAATGCAGCACGGTCGCTGGTGCGCCGAGCTGGCCGCGTCCGTCCAGCACCACACGGCCCAGCGCGTGCAACTCGGCGGCGATGCCGTAACGGTCGGCCAGCCGCGCCAGCAGCGGCCCCAGCGCCTGCGGCTGTAGCGGATAGCCATGCGCCAGCGCGCGCATGCCCACGCCGTCGCGTTGGGCCACGCTGACCGCGACTATGCCGAGGCCGGCCGCCTCGTGCGCGTACAGCGCCGGCGGTTCCTGCCCGGGGGTGGCCACTGCCAGGGTTTCCAGCAGATAGCCGGCTGCGGCCTCGGTGTCGGCAGCCGTGCCCGACAGCAGCAGTGGCAGCTGATGCGCGTCGAGCAGCGCGGCGTACTGGCGCAGCTCGAACATGATGCCGGCGAACGCGTGCGCGCGCTGTACGTCGTCGCCGGTCTGGGCGACGAGCCATTTCGCCGGCGATTGCGCGAACACCTTGCCGTCGGCGTATTTCAGGCTCAGTCCGCGTGCACTCATCGTCGCCTCGGCGCGTTGCGGGGTCAGCAGCGCCGCTTCCAGCAGCGTCCACAGCGGCGCCAGGTTGACGTGTTCGTACTGCACGCAGGTCAGCGCCAGCAGGTCGTTGCGACTGAGGTAGCGCACATGTTCCAACCGGATGCCGAGTGTGCGCATCAGCCAGTCGGCGGTGAGCGCGCCGGCTTCACCGCGGCCGACCAGCTGGATCTCCAGTTGCTCGGACAGCTCGTCAGCCAGTGCGGCCGGTGCCAGCAGGCTCAGCGGCAGCAGCCGCATCGGGCCGTCGGCGAACAGCGGCGACGGCTCAAGCGGTTGCGCCGGCATGTGGCCGTCGTGACTGCCGAACGCAACCACGTTGTCCAGTTGGCCGCGCGGCACGCGTCGGGCCAGCTCGTCCAGCGTGGCCCACACCGGAAAGCCCGGCCGCAGCAGCTCGACCTGGTCGAACAGCGCACCAGCCAGTGCCAGCCGGGTTGCGCTGACCTGTGGCACCAGCGCGTGCAGATCGGTGGCGATCAGCTGCGCCAGCTCGGCGGCCTCGTCGCGGCTCAAGGTCATGCGCGCCGGCGCCTCGCCAGCGAACGGTTCCAATGCCAGCACGATGGGCAGGGCGAGCAGCGTTTGTGCTTCCACGTGGCAGACATCCGAACGGCTAGAGAGATGCAATTCTACCATTCAGCGTTTTGGGCTTCCGCCGCGCGGCATGGCGGGTTAGCCTTGAGCGACTTGAGTTGCGGACTGTTTCGAGCATGGAAAACACGCTAAGGCGCGTCGGGGTCATCGGCGGCGTACGCATCCCGTTCTGCCGCAACAACACCGCGTATGCCGACGTCGGTAACTTCGGCATGTCGGTGAAGGTGCTTGGCGCGCTGGTCGAACGCTTCGGACTGCATGGCGTGGAGCTGGGCGAAGTGGCGATGGGTGCGGTAATCAAGCACTCGTCCGACTGGAACCTGGCGCGCGAGGCGCTACTCAGTTCCGGACTGGCGCCGACCACGCCGGGCATCACCACCGCGCGCGCCTGCGGCACCTCGCTGGACAACGCGATCATCATCGGCAACAAGATCGCCGTCGGGCATATCGAGGCCGGCATAGCCGGTGGTTCGGACACCACCTCAGACGTACCGATCGTCTACGGCACGCGCCTGCGCAAGCGGCTGCTGGCGATGAACCGCGCGAAGACGCCGCTGGACAAGTTGAAGACGGCGCTGCGCGGGTTCTCCTTCAGCGAGCTGAAACCTTCGTTCCCGGGCGTGGCCGAGCCGCGCACCGGCAAGTCGATGGGCGATCATTGCGAGCAGATGGCGAAGGAATGGCAGATCACCCGCGCGGCGCAGGATCAGCTAGCGCTGGACAGCCATCACAAGCTGGCTGCTGCTTACGCCGACGGCTTCTTCGACGAGCTGCTGGTGCCGTTCCGCGGTCTCAAGCGTGACGGTTTCCTGCGCCCGGATTCCACGTTGGAAAAGCTGGCTACGTTGAAGCCTGCGTTCGACAAGAGCTCTGGTCGTGGCACCCTCACTGCGGGCAATTCCACCGGACTGTCCGATGGCGCCGCTGCGGTGCTGCTGGCCAGCGACGACTGGGCCGCACAGCGCGGCCTGAAGATCCAGGCCTATCTGCGCGATGCCGAAGTCGCTGCGGTGGATTTCGTGCACGGCGAAGGCCTGCTGATGGCGCCGACCATCGCGGTGCCGCGCATGCTGGCGCGTCAAGGCCTCACTTTGCAGGACTTCGACTACTACGAGATCCACGAGGCGTTCGCGGCGCAGGTGCTGTGCACGCTGCGCGCGTGGGAGTCGGCCGATTACTGCAAGCGCCGGCTCGGCCTGGATGCGCCACTCGGTTCGATCGACCCGGCCAAGCTCAACGTGCACGGCTCCAGCCTTGCGGTGGGCCATCCGTTTGCCGCCACCGGCGCGCGGATCATCGCCACGCTGGCGAAGATGCTGGAACAGAAAGGCTCCGGCCGTGGCCTGATCTCGATCTGCACCGCCGGCGGCATGGGCGTCACCGCGATCCTCGAACGGCCGTGACTATGCGCGCTGCACAACTTGCTGTCGTGGGTGCGGCTTCAGCCGCGATGCTTTCCATGCCAAACGGAACCGCGGTCGCCGCCAGCGTGACCATCACCAACTGCACCGACACTTTGCCATGCTGCGTCTGCGCACCACTACAGGTCTGAGCGTACTGGCGCTGGCGATCGGCATCGCCGGTACCGGCTGGCTCAGCACGCTGACCGTCGGCTGGCGCGGGCCGGCGCCACGTCTCGCCGGTGGCGGACAGGTATCGTCCGCCACGCGTGCCCTGCCCTCGCCGCGCCGCCGGCATGGCGCGGTCAGCGTGGTGCGGGCATCCCGCGCCGCCACGGATCGTTCCATCGACGACATGGGCACCGCCCAGGCTGCCGCGCTGGCCCCGGTCGCCGCGCTGATGCCGTTGTCGATGCCTGGCGATACCTCGCAATCATGGGACGAGCTGCGCGGCCATCTGGACGGCCGCGTGGTCTTGCATGTCGACACCGACGGGCTGGGCCGTGTCCACGCCGCCAGCATGGTCGAGTCCAGCGGCGATCCGATCCTCGACGAACATGCACTGCGCAGCGTGCGCGGCTGGCGTTTCGCGGTGCCGGGCGATCATCCCAACGGCGTCAGCGGCGATCTGCCGATGCGTTTCTCCGCGCAGGGCGAACGCGTCGCACAGTCGCCGTAGGCGTCAGAGAATGTCCTTCGCACCGCTCCCGAATGCGGTGAACAGCCGCGTGATGATCAGCTTGGGCGACAGCGCCACGTCGGGAAAATCGCCGACCGGCTCGTAGCACGCGTAGAAGTTAGGGTCGGTCGCGCGCAGTGGCTGGCAGCCGGGGCTGATGTCGTAGCTGGTGGCGTAGCGGAACGGCCACAGGTCGAACAGCGGCAGGCTTTCGGAGACGCTGCCGATGACCTGGTTGAGGTCACTCAGCAACGGCACCACAGTCCGCCGCGGTGCGATCACCCAGGCGTTTTCCGGCTGGGTATCGCGCATGATGCTTTGACGCAGCTGGTCGGCGAACGCAGCGTCGTAGACGATCACGCCAGCCTCGGTGTTGTAGTGATCCGAACGCGGATCGAAATTGTGCGAGCCGACCATCGCGAACGCATCGTCGATCACGATCGACTTCGCGTGCAGGCCGAAGCGGCGGCCCTCACTGAGTAGAGGTGCCGGACGGTTGTTACTGCCACGGCTGCCAAGCAGATGAAAGCGCGCCACCTTGGCGCTGGCCGGGCTGGCGGTTTCCGCCGGCAGCGTGGTGGTGTCCATGCCCAGGTTGGCCAGCTCGTTGTCCACCGTGGGGCCGGGCGCGTGCGGCTTCAACTCGTGGATCTCGAAGCCGAAGGTCTTCAGGTAACGCTTGCGATGCTTGTACGACATCGCATACACGGCAAACGCGTCGGTCGAGGCCAGCGAGTTGGTCGAGACGATTACCCGCGGTGGGTCCACGCGTTGATGCAGCCGCTTGAAGATGCGCTGCGCGCTCTTGCTCATCACCAGGTACGGTGTCTGCAGCAGCACCTCGCTTTTGGCCGCGCCGATCATGCTCATGATGTGGTGGGTGAAATCCAGCGCGCGCTGCTTGTCCGGCTTGTCGGTCTTCGAGGGCAGGTCGCTGAAGTAGTCGACCTTGCCGGCCGCCAGCGAAGGATCGACCAGCCATGCCTGCAGCCATGTCGAATCTTCGGCGACCTGCTGCAGGCGGGCCACCCGCAACGGCCGCCGATAATGTGGTGCAGGCCAGACCGGGGTTGTGCGGTCGGTCAGGATGCGCTGGTTGACGTCGCGCAGATGGGTCAGCGGCACCGTGCGCTTGTGCTGCCAGAACAGCTCGAAACTCGCGGCCATCTGTTTCGCGGCGGGACCGCCGACCATCACGTCGCGGTCGACGTAGTCGAAGTCGTCGTCCCAGTCGAAGTAGCGATCCTGGTAATTGCGTCCGCCGGTGATGCCGATGCTGTCGTCCACCAGCATCAGTTTGTTGTGCATGCGCTGGTTGAAATGCATGAAGCAGCACAGCACGCCGGCGGCGAATTCCAGCGGCTGCGTGTGGGCCTTGTGGAAGGTGGGGTTGTACAGCCGCACCTGCAGGTTCGCGCTGATCCGCGCCAGCCGGTCGAGCAGATTCAGATCGTCGAACGAGAACAGCTGGTCGGCCAGGATGCGCACCTGCACGCCGCGTCGTGCCGCCTGCACCAGCTCGTCCAGCACCAGCTGGCCGGTGTCGTCCTGATCCCAGATGTAGGTCTGCACGTCGATCGATTGCCGCGCCGCGCGGATCAGGTTGATCCGTGCCGCCAGTGCCGGCTCGCTCTCATTGAGCAGGGTCACCACGTGCACCGGCTGCTGCTCGGTGGACTCGGTCAGTGCCTTGGTCGCGGCGTCGAGCAGCGGCGACGGTACCGCGCAATGATCGGCCTGACTGCAGGTGACGCTGCGATCAGTGGTGGCCACGACCACGGCGTCGGCACGCCGGATCTGCGCCCGTGACAGCGTGCAGCCTTGCAGCAGCAAGGTGGCGAGCAGGAGCGGAAGGCTGAGCTGACGCAGGAAGCGATGCATACGCAGATGATACGGAGAATGCGTGTCAACGCCGGGATGGTTTCCCGTGCAGATGCCGCTCAATCGCGCTGATCGGCCAGCGGGTCGAGCAGCGCGATTCGCTGACCGATCAGCGAGTGCAGGATGGCGCGTCGCGCTATGGCGACCAGAACGCGTCCAACCGGGCGTTGCCCGGTTCCAGCGCACCGTCCAGATGCAGCACGGCCAGCGCACCGGGCGGCATGCCGCGGAATTCGTCGGAACGGCCTTCGACCAGCAGCGCGACGAGCCGCTCGATACCGGGATTGTGGCCAACCAGCATCACCGTCCCGGCGTCGTCGTGCTGGTCGAGCAGCGCCAGCAGCTCGCCGGGCGAGGCATCGTAGATCTCGCGGGCCATTTGCGGCACCGGTGCGGAGTCGATCGCGGCGAGCGCCAACCGGGTGGTCTCGTCGGTGCGCCGGGTCGGCGAGCACAGCACGCGCTCGGGCCGGATGCCGTGCGCGGCCAGCCATAGCCCGGCCGCCTGCGCCTCCTGCTCGCCGCGTGCGCTGAGCGGGCGCGCCAGGTCGTCAGCCGAGGTTTCTATTGGCACGGCTTCGGCGTGCCGCAACAAAATCAGTTCTTGCATGGAGGACTCCGGCGGGTTGTGGTCGCGCGGCGCGCGCGATGACTGCATCAAGAGGGACTCGCTTCAAGGCTGGCGCTTGATCCAGCGCAGCACGGCCTTCCAGTCCTGCTGGTGGCTGCGTACCTGTTCGGACTGGTAGTCGAAAATGCCCTTGCCCAGCGCGCTCAGCAGCACGTATGCCTGGCTGTCGCGCAGCTGCCCGATGATCGGGAACGGTGACTGCTCGGCGAGCTGGGCGATCGCGTCCTGGCTGGCGTGGGTCCACGGCTTGAGCCGATTGGCGACCAGCCCCACCGGCAGCTTGCCACTGCGGATGCGCTTGATCGAACGCAGCTCCTCGATGAAGTGGAGCGTGGCGTGCAAGTCGAACGACGACGGCAGCACCGGCACCAGCAGTACGTGGGCCTGATCCAGATATGGTTCGAGTTCGTGCTCGCCGGAGCCGGCGGGGGTGTCGATCAGCAGCTGCTGGGTATCCGGCGGCAGCTTTTGCAGGGATCGGCGACCGCCTTCCATGGCCAGCACGCCCGGAACGTTGTCCGGTCTCAGCGAGGCCCAGCGGTAGCTGGAGCCTTGCCGGTCGGTATCGATGATGGCGGTGTGCTGCCCCGCCTGTGCCCAGTGCGAGGCCAGCTGGGTGACCAGCGTGCTCTTGCCGCAACCGCCCTTGCTGCTTGCCACCAGCGTCGTAAGCATCGACTCACCTTTGTCGCGGAAGGTGACCCAAGCCTACACGGCTGCGGATGCGGCGCAAAGCGGCGTTGCGCCCGGGCTCAGCCCGCCTTGTGCGGCTGCCAGTCGGCGGGCGGGTCGACCGGGATGCTGCTATCGCGCAAGGCGGCCAGCAGCAGGCTCATCTCGGTGCCGCCGTTGCGCGCCAGCGCCAGCAGATGCTGGGCCATCGCCGGGTCGTCTTGTGCGCGGGCCAGCAGCTGGTCGAAGCTCTGCACCTGCCAGATCAGGTTGCGGCGGGCGTCCTTCGCCTCCTGCTGCTGCGTCGGGTCGTCAGCGAGCACCTCGCGCAGATGCAGGCCCAGCGAGCGTGCCAGCGGGCTGGAACCCCATTCGAGGGTCTTGCCCAGCTTCAGGCAATCGGCCTTGATCGAAGCGTCTGCACCGGCGTTCTCGCACAATTTGGCAACGATCTGCATGGCAGGTTGTGGTTGCGTGCTGGCGATCCCGTACACCAGCATGGCCTGCATGCCCATGGCGCCGGCCTTCGAGGCCGGATCGAAGGTGTCGGCCGGCGGCGGCAGTACGCCGATCGAACTGGCCAGCGCCTTCAGGCTGGTGCCGGTGTAGTCGTCGTATTGCTTGGCGTCGGCGGCCTTGCCCAGGTCCTCGCGGGCAGCGTCCTGCTTCATGTTGTGCGTGTCGGCGCCGAGCTTGAGCAGCCAGACGGCGGCGTTGTCCGGTGCCTGGCTGAGCAGTTGCTCCAGCGCAGCGGTATTCGGGCAGGCATCGGCCTTGGCGTCGCAGTCGGCCAGTCGCGCCCAGCTGACCGCGGCGTCGGCGCCTTCGGCCTGCACAGCGCGTCCGATCAGTGCGTGGAAGCTGTTGCTCGATGGCTGGTTGAACAGCGGCCGCGCGAGCAAGGCGGCGCCAAGCAGCGGCAGGGCATCGGCGCGGGGTGCCAGCACGCTGACCAGATCGCGCTGGAAGGCCAGCTGGGCCTTGTCGCGGGCCTTGGCTGTCTTGCTCGGTTCAGGCGGGTTCTTGCTGGCGGGGACTTTGCCGGCGAACACCGGCGTGACCAGCAGCGACAACGCGCAAGTCAGGGCGAGGTAGCGCAATCCACGCATCATGGGCAGGTCCGCAATCAAAGCGTTCAGCATACCTCGGGCAGATTAAGCGCGGCTGATCCGCGTGCCCGCGGCAACGGGTGGCCGCGACAAGGCTTGCTAGGATGATCGTTTTGGCGCACGGCTGCGCCCCGCATGATTGGGAGACGCGTAGTGGATCATTTGTCGACATTTGCCGAAGGCGCCCCGTGGTTCGTCGGCTGGGGCACGCTGGCGCTGATCAACGCCGCACTGGCGCAGGGCAAGAACCGCAGCGGGTTGCTGTGGTTCCTGCTGTCACTGCTGTGCGGCCCGTTCGCCACGCTGCTGCTGGTGCTGCTGCCGAAGGTGCGCTCCAAGATGTTCTGAAGCTGCACGTACACGTGAACGTCGAAATGGCTTACTCGCCGAACGCCTCGCGCATGAATTCCGGCTGGGCCAACGCGCCCTTGTGGATGTCGGCGTTGTAGTAGCGGGTCGGGAAGTTCTTGCTGATCGCACCGCGCTCGCGGAAGCCGGACAGGTCGCCGCCCTTGCGCGCCATCGTGCAGCTCCACCAGCCGGTGGGATAGCACGGCTGCGGGAACGGCAGCGTCTTCACCGCGCTGAAGCCGGAGGTGCGCATGGCCGAACGCATCGACTTGATCAGGTCGATATGCGCTAGCGGCGATTCGCTCTGCTGCACCAGCAGGCCGCCGTGGCGCAGCGCCTTGTGGCAGCTGGCGTAGAACGCGGCGTTGAACAGGCCTTCGGCCGGACCGACCGGATCGGTCGAGTCGACGATCACCAGATCCAGCGAGTCGGGCTCGGCTTCGGCCATGTACTTGATGCCGTCGATGAACAGCAGCTCGGCGCGCGGATCGTGGTTCGATTCGCACAGTTCCGGGAAATATTCCTCGGCCAGCCGGGTCACGCGTTCGTCGATCTCCACCTGCACCGCGGACTCGACTTCCTCGTGCTTGAGCACTTCACGCAAGGTGCCGCAGTCGCCGCCGCCGATCACCACCACGCGCTTGGCGCGCGCATGGGTGAACAGCGCCGGGTGAGTCATCATCTCGTGATAGAAGAAATTGTCGCGCGTGGTCAGCATCACGCAGCCATCGATCACCATCAGGTTGCCCCAATCGGTGGTCTTGTAGATCTCGATGGTCTGGAACGGTGTCTTCTCCGCGTGCAGCAGTTGCTCGGTGCGGAAACCGATGGAGGAACCGGAAGCCTGGTGGGCTTCGGTGAACCAGCGGACTTCATTCGACGTGGGCTGCTGCGACATGGTGGAGTGTTCCTGACGAACCGGGTGGAAGGACAAAGACCGCCAATTGTAGCGATAACCGCGGTGAACGTCCCGAGAGCTAGTCGACGACGCATGCGCATATCGTCACAGGCGCCTATTACAATGGCGACCTGGCATCGCCGGCGCAGCGCGTCGGCGGCCGACAAGTCCGATCGGCCCCGCGGCGTGCGAGGCTTCCGGTCGTTCGGGCTCGTGCTCTTGTGGAGCAACACCGTCAAGGCTCGCCGCTGCGACGACATCATCCATGCATGTAACAAGCGCCTACATAATGGAGCTTCGCTGATGTCGAACCCTTGGAATACTGACTCCGCCCGCCACACCTACGCCGTGCCGCACTGGAGCGACGGCTATGTGGACGTGAACGGCGCCGGCGAAATCGTGATGCGCCCGCGCGGCGCGAACGGCCCGGCCTTGTCGCTGCCGCAGATTGTCGAGCGCGCTCGTGCCGACGGCCTGCGTCTGCCGCTGCTGGTGCGCTTCCCCGACATCCTCGCCGACCGTCTGGCGCGGTTGCAGGGCGCGTTCGCTACGGCGATCGCTGACAGCGGCTATGCGGGCGGCTATACGGCCATCTATCCGATCAAGGTGAACCAGCAGCGTGGCGTCGCCGGCGAGCTGGTCGCTGCCGGTACGCACGGCTTCGGGCTGGAAGCCGGTTCCAAGCCCGAGCTGATGGCGGTGCTGGCGATGGCGCGGCCTGGCTCGATCGTGATCTGCAACGGCTACAAGGATCGCGAATACATCCGTCTGGCGCTGATCGGTTTGAAGCTCGGCCTGCGCGTGCACATCGTGATCGAGAAGTTGTCCGAGCTCGATCACGTGTTCAGCGAGGCGAAGGCGCTGAACGTGGAGCCGCTGCTCGGCGTGCGCGTGCGGCTGGCCTCGATCGGCGCCGGCAAGTGGCAAAACACCGGCGGCGACAAGGGCAAGTTCGGGCTGTCGCCGAACCAGGTGCTGACCCTGATCGAACGGCTCGACGCGGCGGGGCTCAAGCACACGCTGAAGCTGCAGCACTTCCACATGGGCTCGCAGATTTCCAACGTGCGCGACATCGCCAACGGCATGCGCGAGGCGACCCGCTACTTCGTCGAGCTGAGGCGGATGGGCGTGCCGCTGGAGATCGTCGACGTCGGCGGCGGTCTCGGCGTGGATTACGAAGGTACCCGTTCGCGCAGCCACAATTCGATCAATTATTCGATCGAGCAATACGCCGCTACCATCGTGCAGTCGCTGGCCGAGGCGGTCGCGGAAGAAGGCCTGCCTGCACCGCATATCCTCACCGAAGCCGGTCGCGCGATGACTGCGCATCACGCGGTGATGGTAGTCAACGTGACCGAAGTCGAGCCGGTGCCTGCCGGTGCGATTCCGCCTCTGTGCGTGGATGAACCGGCCGTGCTGCGCCGGTTGCGCGAGACCTGGGATGAACTGGATCGGCGTCCCGCACTGGAACTGTTCCACGAAGCCCAGCACCACTTGCAGGAAGGCCAGACCTTGTACGCGCTGGGTCAGCTGGCACTGGCCGACCGTGCGCGGTTGGACGAGATGTACTACGCGATCGCTGGTGCCGTGCGCACCCGCCTGCTGCCAGCCGAGCGTTCGCACCGGCAGGCGCTGGACGAGCTGGATGAGAAGCTGGTCGACAAGTACTTCGTCAATTTCTCGGTGTTCGAATCGGTGCCGGATATCTGGGCGATCGGGCAGATCTTCCCGATCACGCCGATCGCGCGGCTCGACGAGCAGCCGATCCGGCGTGGCGTGATCGTCGACCTTACCTGCGACTCGGACGGCCGCATCGATCACTACGTCGACGCCGAAGGCATCGACGTGAGCCTGCCACTGCATGCCTTGAAGGAAGGCGAAAGCTATCGGCTCGGCATCTTCATGGTCGGCGCGTACCAGGAGACGCTGGGCGACATCCACAATCTGTTCGGCGACACGGACGCGGTGAACGTACGCGTGGACGGTGACGGCTACACGTTCGCGCATGTGCGCCGCGGCGACACCACCGACCTGATGCTCGACTACGTCGGCTACGACCTCGAGGCGCTGCGCCAGAGCTACCGCGAGCGCATCGCGAGCGCGGGTGTGACGGGTGCGGAAGCCGGTCAGTTGTACGACACGCTCAACGGCGGGCTGACGGCTTATACCTATCTCGCCGAAGACATGCATTGATTGGCATGCAGGCGGTGCACGATGACATCCACATCGAAACGGGAACGGTCATGACAAGTCTCAACGGCAAGGTCGCGCTGATCACCGGCGCGGCCAGCGGCATCGGCAAGGCGATCGCCGAGTTGTATGCACGGCACGGCGCTAGCGTGGCGATTGCCGACATCAATCAGGATGCGGCGGACAAGGCGGCGTCGGAAATCAACGCAGCCGGCGGCAAGGCGCTCGGCATCGCGATGGACGTCACCAGCGAGGATGCCGTCAACACCGGCACCGACAAGGTGGTCGCCGCGTTTGGCCATCTGGACATCCTCATCTCCAACGCCGGCGTGCAGATCATCAACCCGATCGACCAGTTCGCGTTCGCTGACTGGAAGAAGATGCTGGCGATCCATCTCGACGGTGGCTTCCTCACCACCAAGGCCGCGTTGCAGCACATGTACAAGGGCGACCGCGGCGGCATCGTGATCTACATGGGTTCGGTGCACTCGCATGAGGCGTCGAAGCTGAAGTCGGCCTACGTCGCCGCCAAGCACGGCCTGCTCGGCCTCGCCCGCACGCTGGCGAAGGAAGGCGCTGCGCACAACGTGCGTTCGCACGTGATCTGCCCCGGTTTCGTGCGCACGCCGCTGGTCGAAAAGCAGATCCCCGAGCAGGCGAAGGAGCTGGGTATCAGCGAAGCGGACGTGATCAAGAACGTGATGCTGAAGGACACCGTCGACGGCGTGTTCACCACCGTCGAGGACATCGCGCAGACCGCGTTGTACCTGGCGACCTTCCCGTCCGCCGCGCTGACCGGTCAATCGATCGTGGTCAGCCACGGCTGGTACATGCAGTAAACGACGTGGCCGGCACCAGGCGTTCGAATCCATCGATGTCGCTGGCCGAAACGGTGGCACGCGACTACCGCACCGTCGCCTTGGTGCTGCAAGGTGGCGGTGCGCTCGGAGCGTATCAGGCGGGCGTGTATCAGGCGCTGGCCGAGGCTGACCTGCAGCCAACCTGGCTGGCCGGCATCTCGATCGGCGCATTGAACGCGGCGATCATCGCCGGCAACCCGCCGGAGTTGCGGGTCGAGCGGTTGCGCGAATTCTGGGAGACGATCTGTCGGCAGCCGTTGCTGCCGGCGCCGCTTGCCTTCGATGCGAGCACGTGGCCACTGCTGTGGCAGAACGGCATCAGTGGTCTCGCGGCATGGCGGGCGTTGACCGAAGGACAGGCCGGTTTTTTCCAGCCGCGACTGGGTGCGCTGTTGCCATGGCATACGAGTCCGGCCAGTGCGAGCTGGTACGACACCGCGCCGTTGCGCGCCACGCTGGAGCAGCTGGCCGACTTCGACCGCATCAACGACGTGCGCACGATGCGCGTGTCCGTGGGTGCGGTGAACGTGCGCACCGGCGACTTCACCTACTTCGACAATACCTGCGACACGCTGCGGCCCGAGCACTTCATGGCCTCTGCCGCACTGCCGCCCGGTTTTCCGGCGGTGGAGATCGACGGCGAGTTCTACTGGGACGGCGGCATGGTCTCCAATACGCCGCTGTACAAGGTGTTGAGCGAACGCCCCAGCCACGACACGCTGGTGTTCCAGGTCGACCTCTGGAGTGCACGCGGCAGCTTGCCGCGCGATCTGATGGAGGTGGCCGAGCGCAGCAAGGAGATCCAGTACTCCAGCCGCACCCGCCTGATCACCGAATTCATGCGGCGTACGCAGGAGCATCGGCGCCTGCTGCACGACGTGATGGCACTGGTGCCGGAAGACCGGCGCGACGATCCGGCCTGGCGTCGTGCCGTGGAGCGTTCCGCCGCCGCGTTGACCAATGTGATCCACCTGATCTACCGCGACAAGCCGTACGAAAGCCACTACAAGGATTACGAATTCAGCGCCGCCAGCATGCACGGTCACTGGCACAGCGGCCTGGACGACATGCGCCATACGCTGGCGCATCCGCAGTGGCTGGCCGCCCCCGATCCCCAAGATCCTTTCGTGACGCATGACGTGCATCGCGCCCCCGTTTCTGACTGAGCATCAAGGACACCACATGACCCTCAAGGCAGCATTTATCGGACTCGGCGCGATGGGCGCGCCGATGGCCGGCCATCTCAAGGCGAAAGGTCTGCTGGTTGCCGTGGCCAACCGCACGCATGCAAAAGCCGAGGCACTCGCACGTGAGCTGGAAGTCAGTGCGCCGGCTACGCTGGCCGAACTGGCCGCGCAGTGCGACGTGATCGCGTTGTGCGTCACCGCCGACGCCGACGTGCTTGGTGCGGTCGAAGCGCTGGCGCCGCACCTCAAGCGTGGTGCGATCGTGATCGATCATTCCACCGATGCGCCGGCCACCGCGAAACAGGCGGCGGCAATGCTTGCTGCGGTCGGCGCCAACTTCCTCGACGCACCGGTCTCCGGCGGCGTCGAAGGCGCGAAGAACGGCAAGTTGTCGGTGATGGTCGGTGGTGATACGGACGTGCTGGAACGCGCCCGTCCGGTGCTGGAAGCCTATGCGTTGCGGGTCACCCATCTCGGCGCCGTCGGCGCCGGTCAGGCGACCAAGGCGATCAACCAGATCCTGGTCGCCGGCATCGCGCAGGCGGTGTGCGAAGGTCTCGCGCTGGGCGAGGCGCTCGGACTCGACCCGGAGCGGCTGATTCCCACACTCGGTGCCGGCGCCGCCGGCAACTGGTTTCTCGACAAGCGTGGCGCCACGATGCTGCGCGACGAGTTCAGCGTGGGCTTCAAACTCGCCCTGCTGCACAAGGATCTGGCCATCGTGCGCGGTATCGCCGGACAGGCCGGCAGCGCCACCGGCGTGATCGACCGCTCGCTGGCCGACTACGCCGAGCTGATGCGCCAGGGTTACGGCGACGACGATATTTCGGCGTTGATCAGATTGAAGCGGAAAAGCTGAATTTTGGATGGCTAAAACAAAAAGGCCGCGCTGGTAGTGCGGCCTTTTGTACCGAAGGTGCAGGCGAAACGCGTTACTTCCCTTCCTTCAGTGCAATCGCATTGATCCCTGCACTGGCCAGCCGCCGCTTGGTCGATTCCAGTTCGGTGGCAGAATGGAATGGGCCGAGGCGCACGCGGTTATAGGTCTGTCCACCGATGCTGACCGATTGCACGTTGGCGACAAAGCCTTGCATGGCGAGCTTCGCCTTCAGGGTTTCCGCATCGGCGGAGTTCGGGAATGCGCCGACCTGCAGCAGGTAGCCACTGCCGCCGGCGGGCTGCGGTACGGCGGTGGCTGGCGCGGCGGTGACGTTTTCAGTGACGGCGGTCGGCGCAGCCACCGGGGCGGCAGTCGCCTGCTGCTGGGCGGCGGCCTGCTGCTGAGCCTGCAGCTGTGCCGCCTGCTGTTTCTGCTGCTGTTCGGCGCGTGCCTGCGCACTGATCACGGCGTCGGGGATGCGGACTTCCTTCTCCGACAGCACCGAATAGAAATCGAACTGCGGCTTCTTCGGCGCGCTTTCGCCGGCCGCCGGTTCGAGCACGCCGGGATCGCTGCCGCGTTCGGCGGTGGCTTGCGGATTCGCCTGCGGGCCATCGGCCTTGCGCAGGCTGGTCAGCAGGCTGCCGCGCATCATCACCGCCATCAGGATGGCGCCGATCACCACGCCGATGACGGCGTAACCCCAGCCCGGAAAACCGTTGCTGCCATTGCGCACGGCCTGCCGGCCCTTGCCCTTGCGTGCTGCCATTACATTTTCTCCGGGGCGCTCAGGCCCAACAATTCCAGGCCATTCTTCAACACTTGCCGCGTCGCCACCACCAGCGCGAGACGCGCGTTGCGCAGCGCCACGTCCTCGACCAGGAACTGGTGCGAGTTGTAGTAGGTGTGGAACGCGTTGGCCAGTTCGCGCAACCACGCAGCGACCAGGTGCGGCTCCAGATTCGCCGCGGCGGCATCGACCAGCTCCGGATACTTCGACAGTTCGGTGAGCAGGATCTGCTCGTGTTCGTTGTCCAGCCGCGCCAGGTTGGCGAGGCCATTCTGCAGGTCGAACGTAAAGCCCTTCTCCGGCGCCTGACGCAGCACGCTGCAGACGCGGGCATGGGCGTACTGGATGTAGTACACCGGGTTGTCGTTGCTCTGCGAGCGTGCCAGGTCGATGTCGAACACCAGCTGCGAATCGGTCTTGCGCGCGATCAGGAAGTAGCGCGTGGCGTCGCAACCGGCCTCGTCGATCAGGTCGCGCAAGGTGAGGTAGCTGCCGGCGCGCTTGGAGATCTTCACCTCCTCGCCACCACGCATCACGGTGATCATCTGGTACAGCACGTACTCGGGCCAGCCCTTGGGAATACCCGCATCCAGCGCCTGCAGCCCGGCTTTCACGCGAGCCAGGCTGCCGTGGTGATCGGAGCCCAGCACGGTGATGGCGCTCTCGTAGCCACGCTGCCACTTGCTCAGATGGTAGGCCACGTCCGGCACGAAGTAGGTATAGCTGCCGTCGGACTTGCGCATCACGCGGTCCTTGTCGTCGCCGTAGTCGGTGCTGCGCAGCCACAGCGCACCGTCTTCCTCGTAGGTGTGGCCGTGGGCGACCAGCTCGCGCACGGTCTCTTCGACCTTGCCGTCGCTGTACAGCGAGGACTCCAGGAAATACGTATCGAAACCGACACCGAACGCCTTCAGATCCAGATCCTGCTCGCGGCGCAGGCTGGCCACGGCGAAGTGGCGGATCGCGTCGAGATCGTCGACATCGCCCGCGCCGGTCACGGTCGCGCCGTCGGCGCTCACCGATTCGCGATCGAGGTAGGCGCGCGCCACATCGGCGATGTAGTCGCCGCGATAGCCATTTTCCGGCCAGCTGCTGTCGTCCGGAGTGACGCCGCGCGCGCGCGCCTGCACCGAGATCGCCAGGTTCGCGATCTGCACGCCGGCGTCGTTGTAGTAGAACTCGCGCTTGACGTTCCAGCCGGTGGCGTCGAGCAGGCGGCTCAGGCAGTCGCCGATGACGGCGTTGCGGCCGTGGCCCACGTGCAACGGGCCGGTCGGATTCGCCGAGACGAATTCCACGCCAACGGTCTTGCCATGGCCGGCGCTGCTGCGGCCGTAGGCATCGCCTTCGGCCATGATGCGGCGCAGCTCGGCGTGGTAGGCGCCGGCGGCCAAGTAAAAATTGATGAAGCCGGGACCGGCAATCTCGATTTTTTCCACCAGCGCATTCGCGGGGAGTGCCGCCACCAGTTTCTCGGCCAGTTCGCGCGGTTTCGCGCGTGCCGGTTTGGCCAGCAGCATCGCCACGTTGCAGGCAAAGTCACCGTGTTCACGGCTGCGCGCGCGCTCGATCACGAAGCCGGGCAGGCTCAGGTCGGCAGGCAGGGTGGCATCGTCTTGCAGGGTCTTGATCGCCTGCAGCACCAGGTCGCGCAACTGTTCTTTCACGGGTGGGATCGGTTTCGTAATGGAACCGCCAATCCTAACAGACCGCCATGCCGACGAAACGCGCCGGCATGGCGGACGACCGTGTGCGTTGCACGAGTGGCACGGGCCGTCTGCGGAGCGTGATGCGCCGCGGCAGCCCGGCCTGTGGATAAGTCTGTGGGGAAAGCCGTGCCAGCTGGCTTGAAATTGGGCCAGACTGGCTTGAAGTTCGTTTCGTGAAAGATATAAATTATTTATATCAAATAGTTACGTGGCGAACTTGCGGTTAAAGGCACGATCTGGTCGGCAAGTGCCGATGTCTCCGTTTTGTGCATAAGTTTCGGCGACTTGGCGGTACTTCGCGTACGCGCGGAATGTCACTGGTTTGTCATGCGGCACTGCGACACTGGCGGTGCCCGGACATGACTCCCCTCCATGAAACGGCACCGGAGACGCCGCTCTCTCCCCTCCCCAATCGGCCCAGCGGCGTGGCTCATCCCACGCCGTTTTTTTATGCCGGCGGCTCAGAGCAGGCCACGCGCCGCCATCGACACCGGTTCGCCGTGGCCGATCACCAGGTGATCGAGCACGCGCACGCCGACCAGCTGCAGCGCGTCGCGCAGCTCGTGGGTGATCGTGCGGTCGGCCGCGCTGGGCTCGGCCACGCCGCTCGGGTGGTTGTGCGCGTTATGTGGCCTGTTTTTTTATGTGCCCGGTAATGGCAGCCGGGGACAGGCGTGGATCAGATGATCGATCTCAAGGCACATAACGACAGGCTAGGAGCAACATGACCTCCCCTTCTTTTTCGTAGAGAGGTGGTTGTCATGTTGGAACAGCATTTCCAATCACTCAAGGCCATCGATCGGGTTCGAGCGCTATGGCTTGGGCCGCAGATTGAGCGTTATGTGCAGTCGCTGGACGAACAGCACACGTCTCATGCAACTGTTCGGCAGCACGTCAGGGCACTCGCGCATTTCGACGATTTTGTGAAGGCTCGCGGCGCAAGACAGCTTGGAGAACTTCCCGATCATGTCGACGCGTTTGTCGAACAATGGAAGGCCGATCATGGCGCTTGGTGCAAGAACGCTCAGGATCGCGCAGCGGTGGTCTCGCAAAGCCGTATCCCCGTTGAGCGGATGTTGTGCGTGGTGTTGCCTAGCTATCAGCGACCGACCAGCAAGCTATCTTGGCCATTCTCCGTTACCGCACCGGGCTTTTTTACATTCTTAACCGAAGAGAAGGGGTTGCGGACTAACACGCTACACAACTACACCTATACGCTGCGCCCATTCGAGTCGTACCTGGAGCGTGTCGGGCTTAATCTGACCGAGCTGACTCCGGCATGTATCAGCGACTTCCTGACGGAGCGTGCCAAGGCTCTGCATAAGTCGGGCATGCTCAGTAGCACGACTGCCTTGAGAGTATTTGTGCGCTATCTGCACCGGGAAGGCATCTTGGCGTCGAACCTTGTTTCCAGCGTGCCGCGGGGACGTGTTTATAGACACGCTTCCATTCCTCGTGCGATCCGTTGGGAGGACGTGGAACAGCTGCTAGCCAGCGTCGATCAACGTTCGGTGCTGGGCAAGCGGGACTACGCCATTCTGGCTCTACTGGCCAGCTACGGGCTGCGTGCTCGTGAAATCGCTGCCATGCAATTGAGCGATTTCGATTGGACGCATTCACAAGTCAGCATTCCCATGCGTAAAGGCGGTCATTCGACGCGCTATCCGCTATCAGCGACTGTGGGTGAGGCAGTGATCGAGTACTTGCAAGTCAGACGCACTGACGTGGAACACCGCAGTATTTTCCTCACGACCAAGTCTCCCTACGTGCCGGTACAGCATTTCACGGTCTCAGCGATGGTCGGCGTCCGACTACGAGCGGCCGGCATTAAGGTGTCTCGGGCGGGATCACACACCCTGCGCCATTCCTGCATACAGCATCTTGTTGAGGCCAACGTCCCGTTCAAGAACATTGGCGACTATGTGGGCCATAGCGATCCGACTTCCACGCTGGCTTACGGCAAGGTCGCCGTGCACAAGCTCCGTGAACTAGTGATCGGAGATGCGGAGGACGTGTTATGACCGCTCTCTGGAATGGCTTTCATAGCCAGCTCGCCCCCTACATTGAACAGTACTTGGCCACAAAGCGCGCTCTGGGGTGCAAGTTCGCCAGCGAGGATCGCATGCTGCGCCTGCTTGATCGATTCCTGGACGATCAGGGCGTCAAAAGCGTTGAGGCCATAGATCCGACGTGTCTGGAGGCATTCATGGTCTCACGAAACCGCCTCAATGCACGCAGCTACAACCATCTTCTGGGAGTCGTGCGTCGTCTGTTTGATTGGATCGTCAGCCAACAGATTTTGAAGACTTCACCTTTGCAAGCCAAGGCGAAGGCGGATTCGACCCGGCGGCTACCCTTCCTGTTCCCGCCCGAGGCTATCAAACAGTTATTGGCCCAAGCCCACGCACTGCAGGACAACCCTCGTGCTCCATTACGAGGCGCTACTTACGAGACGATCTTTGCCTTGCTCGCGGGGCTCGGTTTGCGCGTCAGTGAAGTAGCTCGTCTCCAATGTGGGGATATCGATCTGGAACGTGAAGTCCTGGAGATCCGTGACACCAAATTCGGCAAGGACAGGTTGGTCCCCTTTGGCCCCAAGCTGGCGGCTAGGCTGCGCTGTTACTTGGCGCAACGTGAGGCGCATGGGTACCCCTGTGTCGGCGCTTGTTTCCTGTTTTCCTGGGATGGTCGTGCTCACATCAGTACGAACAGCATCCGCAATACGTTCCGGGACGTCTTGCTACCTCAATTGGCCCTGCAAGTGCCGGCCGGCGTCTTTGGCCCCCATGTCCATGGGCTACGCCACTCGTTTGCCGTGCGCACTCTATTGAGCTGGTACCGCCAGGGGGTATCGCCCGCCGAGCGATTGCACCATCTGTCGACTTTCCTCGGTCACCTCAGGCCAGCCAGTACGGCGGTGTATTTAACCATCACCAGCGAACTATTCAGTGCAGCTAGTCAGCGGTTTGAAGCCTTCGCACCCATCCTTCTTGAAGAGGTGGCGCCATGAAGCCTGAGAGTTTCTCAACGATCGTTCATAGCTATTTTCTGGACTACCTTCCGCAACAAAAAGGCCTGCAGCCAAGTTCGATCCGCAGCTACCGGGACAGCCTTCGTTTGTTCCTTATCTTCGTCGCCAAGCAGCATCGCCGAGGCGTGAGCGAACTTGCGTTGGAACACCTGGATTATCAATTAGTGCTGGCTTTCCTACGCGACATGGAGAAAGAGCGGGGAAACGCCATTGCGACGCGTAACCAACGTTTAGCGGCACTGCACACGTTCTACGAATACATCGGTCGCAAAGTCCCGGAGATGCTCCCGTTCTGCGCAAAAGTTGCAACCATACCGTTGAAGCGCTGCCCTCTGCCGGAAATGAAGTTCCTGGCGCGCGAAGATATTGAGGCCTTATTCGCCAGCATTCCCGGTGATGGCAGGCTCGCTATACGGGATCGATCCCTGTTGATGTTGTTATACAACACGGGCGCTCGTGTCTCCGAAGTCGCCCAACTCACTATTGGCCAACTCGACCTCCAATCTCCAGCTCAGGTCCGGCTGCTGGGCAAAGGCGGGAAGTGGCGAACGTGCCCCCTATGGAGCCAAACGGCAAAGGCCTTGCAGGTGATGCTTCAAGAACGCCCCACAACTCTGGAGCCGACAGGCTCAGTGTACGTGGGGAGCAGCGGAGAGCCGATGACCCGATTCGGGATATATAAGCGCATTCGTCACCTTGCCGAAGCTTGGGAGGCTTCAGCAAAGCCTTCATCACGGATTCGGGTTACGCCGCATGTGTTCCGTCATACCACCGCTGTCCATCTGCTGGAGGCAGGCGTCGAGGTGAATGTTATTCGGGGGTGGTTGGGGCACGTTAATCTGAACACCACCAACAGATACGCTGAGATCACAATCCGTATGAAGGCTGATGCCTTGGAACTGTGCGAGCCGATTGCCGCGAATGTGGGGCGGGCACGCAAATCTGCATGGCAAGATGACGCTGGAATGTTGGCTTGGCTGTCTTCCTTGTAGCGTACGGATTCGTCACGCTGATCACCCGTCGCCCATTGGTCAGTCGGAGGACTCCGGCCGCTTGCTTCCACTGCTCAACGACAGTGACCTCTTCAATGACGCTCATCATCACCGGGGGAGTCCACAACTTGGTTACGAGCCGTCTCAATGACTGTGATACACGGTTGTTCTCATGTACGTTGCGCCAGGGTCGTGCGCTGAAGAACTCCCGGCAATGAGTGATTGTGAACCACCGGCAGGGCGTCCAGTCCGGGCATCCACAGCGTGTTCAGACCAGGCCTCGTGCGGATTCCGGTCATGGCTGAACACCGTTCCGGCGCGGTCTGAACACGGTGTCGTTGTTGAGTACCTTGCTGCTGTTGCGCAATTGGGGCCTTTTTGGAAGGTCCGCTAAGGGTCGACCTCTGCCCGTCCAGCTTTCCCGGGCATCAGCGGCCGCTAGGACCGTGACCGGCCAAAAGCAGACGTTTCGAACACCGCTAGGAAGGATTGGTCCGACCCAACAGATAGCCATACTTGGGGGCGAAGGATGGGAATGCAGTTCCTGCGCCTCGTTGTTCTAGCTCGGAGACGTCGGAAATTAGGAACTGCTGATCGATCCATTTTCTAGCAGGGATACTTTTGCAATGAACGCATTTCCCAATTTCATTGACATTGGTACGACATGCCGGAGGTTGGCCGTCCCAGGTGTGGCGGAAAACGATCACCTTGTTAACTCTACTTGTCTTATGCAGGAATTCATGGATCTCTTGTTCTATCACTTGAATCGCGTGCTCACCTAGATTGTGGCCCTCGTACTCTGAGGCGATCGAAATACCGATCACTCCAGGCCTGTCGACTGGCAGCTGTGATCGGGCTTTCTTCAGGGCGTTCCGGATGGTGTTCGCGTCCTTGAGCGGGCCATTGCGACGAGTCTTTGCTTCAACGGCGATCCATTTGTGATCGACCAACACGTCGAAGTCATAGTCTTCCTGCTTGCGGCCGCTCGGCTTTACGAATCGTACGGTGTAGCCGTTCTGAACAAATAGCGAAGCGAAATGCAGTTCAAAGAAAGAGGCCTCGATTTCTGCTGTACGAAACTCTTCAATGCGATCAACAAAGCCATCGCAAGATTGCAGAAGATAAATCATGTGACCGATACGTACCCGCGACACTGCGCGTTCTCGATCTGCAAGATCACCTGGCAACTCTCGGAGATCCTTGCGTTCAGTAAGGTAACGTTCGAAACGATCAAACCAGTCCAGCCCGAGCGCTTCCAAAACGACTATCTCTGCCAGTTGAAAAATTGGAATCTCAACACCTCGCTTTATGAAAAATTCTTCCCAATGTTCGAGTGCTTGCTGCGTTATAGGTATCGTCATATGCCTGGCCAACGAGAATATTGGGCTTTCCTTGGGTTAAAGAAATGACCGCTACGGGTCGAAACGGACTTTCTCGCAATATAGCCGGTAGATCTTTACAGACAGCGGCAAACCGCCCGCCTCTGGTCAGTACCAGCGGGGTGTTCAGCGCTCGCCGGAATCAATGTTCAACGTGGCCGGAATCCGCAGCCTCGCCGGAATGGTGTTCAGTCAATCCCGAAATCTGGAGTCTGATCCGCTCGAAGCATCTGCAGTTGTATGTCAAGTTGCACTACCTGGATGGCATTAGAACATCGGTGTATTTTGGCGGTGAAGCACAAATACAGAATGTGACGATCTTAGGAAATCCGATGAAACTTAATTCAGGTCATACGCTGGAACGTGTGCAAGCTGCCTTGGAAGGAAGGTACGACCCTGATCAGCTGGCGCCAAGCGAACGAAAGATTTTCGATGATCTTTTAGGTCAGGTACTTGCGGTGCCAACGACAGAAGAGTTGGCATTCTTTGCGCAAATGCGTGAACAGGGCGGTGGTGTCGGTTACGACGAACTCGGGCGTTTAGTGCGTGGGTTGCCGAATGGGGACAGCGAAATTATTGATGATGCCGACGGACGGACTGCTCGACGTGGGTAACTACTCGCTCAAGGCGGACGGCTTCGCCGCCGCTTAACTTCAGTGTTCAGTTCGTCCGCTTCCGCACGGCTGGCGAACTTGATGATGGGCTCGCTGGCATCGGCGTCGTACACGGTGAAGCCATCAGGTTCGCTGCGAACTTCGAGCATGAGAGGAACTCTCTCAGAGAGAAGCTGCCCCGGTCATCGGTTCCACCTGACGTGAATGGCGTCGGCATGGCCTGACACCTGCCGGATTGCTCGCCGGACTTGCGGGGCAATGTCAGTATGTAACGTGGATGGTTGATCGATCATCAGCGGAGCGTGTGCGAGCGTGTGGGCGAACGCTGATGCCATGTCAGCTGGGCAAACTGCGACAGGCAGAGACCGACCCGAGAACGTTGGTTGGGCTCGAATCCTATTTCCGGCACAAGTTGACGAAAGGTGGTTAGCGAAGAGTTTGTGGTCAGCCTCTCGCCGCAGGCGAGACATGGACGCCGCAGCGGCAGCGATTTTGCCGCCACCGCCTCGCACAAATGCGCAGATGAGTTTTCAAAGTGCTGGCTGGCCGAAACCCGCGCCGTTGTGCAGTTTTCGGTGTTGGTCAATCACCAAAAGTGCAAATCAATAAATAGAGAGGTGCCGAATAACAACAGCTTAAGGACGGCACTTCCTTATGAACACATTGAAAGCCATCTCGCAGGTCGCCAAGACCACTTTCCGTTACCTCGCCGCGCTTGGCGAGATCCTTGCCGCCATCCATGGTGCTGCCTTCCTGGTCGTCATCATCGGCTGGTTGGTTGATCATGTTTCGATGATCGCCTTCTAACCGGCGGTGCATCCTATCCCCCGACAGGGTGGCGATTGTTGCCGTCCCGATCGGCGGCCGAGCTTCCTTGCCACACCCGTAATTGACTGCTCCATGCCGGTTCGCCGGCATCGCGCCGTGGAGCCGTTTGGTGGATCACTGAGCTGCTGTACACCTACAAACAAGCCACGAAGCTATGCGGCAGCTTGTTTTGGGCGTCTGCCATCGAATCGAAGCGCCTAACGCCGATATAAAATACTTTACATTTATAGTATTTATATTTTATAGTTGCACCTACTTCGATCATAGATGGTGTATCGCATGGGAAGACCCAAAGGCTCGAAAAATAAAACCCCCCGTGAGCTTGAAGCAGAAGCGAAGAAGCTGAATCAGGTCGCCACGCTTAAGCGGCGGATCGAGAAACTGACAAAACCGAAAAAGTGAACTTCACTTTTCGCAAGTGACATGTCCGCGCGGGCCGCCATACCACTACCGATCTAGTTCCGGGCTGCGGCTACGCTGCTTCATTTCCTGGCCCTTTCTTATTTCCCCCCGGTAGTGGCGGCGGCTGTACGGAGCCGCCGCATGCGTACTCGATATTCGCCCACAGCTGCCTCTGCCTGGAAGACCAGGGTCTTAACCTCATAGCGCTTATCCCGCTCGGCAACTAGTCCCCGAATGTATTCGCGGTCATCGTCGGAAATACGCATGCCCAGCAGCACGGCGGTCAGCGCTTCTGGACGTACCTGAAAGCCGCGATTTGGCGCGTTGGGACGCAGGATTCGCCACTCTCGCTCGTACTCCCAAGACGGCGCTTTGCGAAGCAGGGGCGAAAAGATGTCACGCTTCTCCCGGTCAAAGAAGTTTTCGATGATCGGGTACGTCGCATTGTAGTGGACCGGATGCGGCTGGAGGCTCATCGGGTCCAGGCTTGGTCGGTACTGAACAGCAATGCCGCGATGATTTTGCGCGTAGTGTGCCCAAAGCAGCGGATCGGTAGCAGTCTCCGCCAGGCAGCACACACCCAACTGCTGCAAGAGTTGTTGGTGGTTCGCCTTTATGGACGCAGCGAGTGCCGCGGAATCGTCCAACAATGCGTCAGCCACGAGGCCCCGAGCAAGGTGGTCGTCGGCACCTTGGGACCTAAAATAGCGATAAACCACTTCGCGCAGGGCATCTCCCTGCTGCTCGATACGGTAATCCGCTTGCGCATCAAACGGATCATTAAACGTGTCCGACGTAGCCGCAAATAGCTCGTTATCCAACAGCATCTGCTCTAGTCGCTTGCGCTTCCCTAGGTCGTCCGGAATGTCGCGGAACTTGTATAGGTGCCTCCGATAGCCGAACTCGATCATGTGTGCTCGGCGCTTGAGAAGCGGCATGGCCAGGATGGCCGATGCCGCCTTGGCATTCTCGGCGATCTCACGCAAGTCTCGCGCCGTTGGTTTCCACAAGTTAGAGATGGAGATAGCCATCGGTGCGAACTCCTCAGGTAGTTCAGAGTGCGGGTGCTGGTGATGTCTGAACACCGTTCCAGGCTGGCCTGATCAGCTTACTGGTGTTGATTGACCGCCAGACTGCGGATTCCGGTAACTGTGGACCAGCGTTCCGACAATGGTTGGTCCCTGCGCTGGTGCACCACAGTGGGCGTCTTTGCCGTGGCGCTCTCTTGACATAGGACATTTTGTCCATAAAATATGGTCATGATGACGAACTCGGAGCTCCTCGACCACCTAACGGACCTTGGCCTCACACAAGTCGAGGCTGCACGGCTGCTATCTGTGTCTGCGCGTACGGTGCGCCGTTGGGCTGAGGGATCTCAGGACATTCCCGGCCCAGCAGAAATGGCCTTGCGGGCATGGCTCGGACTTCATCGCCGCGGCCTAGCCTGGCGACCGGACAGCGAGGCCATCTCGATGGATGACTCAGAGATGATTGCTCGCCATCGCCAGCATGCCCTTGACCTTGATGCTTTGCTCAGACGAGTGGAGGCGCGCGGAGGCCCAGCGGCGCCGTGGCAGGTTGATCTGGACCGCGGCTTGGCCACCCTGGGTTCGCTGACAGTGAGCTTCTACAAGCTGCGGAATCGAGGCTTTGCGCCACAGTCATACCGGCGATCAGATGACCAGGAAGCGGATCAGCGACGTGACTGGCTGCTCATTGAAGACGCCTGCGCCTGTATTGCACGAAAGCTTACTGAGCGAGGAGTCCCAATGCGCACGCAAGTGAACTTTTGCCCACCGACGCTCAAAGATTGCAGTCTCACATTGTGGGGCGTCGGTTCTGGGGACGTCGCGCGTATCGATTGCCAGGCGCTGCGCAAAGGATGGCGGCTAGGCGATCAGGTTACCGATGAGCAATGTCGCATGGTCGCGCTCAGCAATTTGGTGCTGCTGGGCGACGTCGCTGGAGACATGGCCGACGCAGGGCGCTTTGACGTCGGAACTGCAGGGCTTCGCATATTTAATATCGGGCATGAGGAGCTTCATGCCGTCGAGAGCGATGTGAGCCGGAGCATCCTGAATCAGCCACCCGTGATGTGGATAACAAGGTAGCGTCACGTTGAGCGCGGGGAACTGGCCGGCCAGCACTAGCAGGGTGGTCAACACCAGCACGCTGGTCAGCCATTATCGGACGCGGTGGTCAGTTGGGCCGGAATACGCAGCCAGACGATACTGCAGGGGCCGCTATCCGCTAGGAGCAGAGGGTCAACGCCTGAATTAAGCCGCAGCGCCTCGAGATAACCATCCGTCTTCACATGGAGCGGTCACTAGCCGCTCTCAGGGACGAACCGTTATGTGTCTCGATCGAGGCTATAACCTTGATCTGCGCCGAAATTGCTCCTATCGGACACATAAAAAGCTAAGACACATAATGCTCATTATGTTGCGTGGCACAAAATGCGCGAAGATCACGGCGCAGGCATTGTGCTGCAGACAGGCCCGGACCACCTCGCGCGGATGCACGCTGGCGCCATCGATGGTGCCGCGGAACAGTTCCTCGAATGCCAGCACGCGGTGGCGATTGTCCAGGTAGAGGCAGCCGAACACCTCGTACGGCAGATGACGCAGGCGCGCGCGCAAGTAGTCGCCGCTGTCGCGCGGATTGCCCAGGCTTTGCCGTTCCTGCAGCTCCTCGGCCAGACTGCGCCGGGCCAGCTCGAGCGCGGCGGCGATCCGCGCGCGCTTGACCGGGCCCAGTCCGCCGGCGCGGATCTGTCGGTCCGGCTGGCCCAGCAATGCGCCCAGACTGCCGGCGTTGGCGATCAGCTCGCGCCCAAGCGCGATGGCATCCTTGCCACGGCTGCCGCTGCCCAGCAGCACGGCCAGCAGTTCGGCGTCGGACAGCGCGGCGCTGCCGCGAGTCAGCAGTTTTTCGCGGGGGCGTTCCCCATCGGGCCAGTCGCGGATACTCATGCCTGCAACTTGCCGGATAACGTCGTGGCCAGGCAGCGGCCAGGGGAAGTGAATCCGGTAAGCTACGCGTCTGCCCGATTGTCAGGCCCGCCTTACATGAGTCTTGCCCAACGCCGCATCTTGCTGGGAGTGTCGGGCGGCATCGCCGCCTATAAGTCCTGCGAACTGGTTCGCCGCCTGCGCGATCTCGATGCCGAGGTGCGCGTGGTGATGACCGAGGGCGCCACTCATTTCGTCAGCCCGACCACGTTCCAGGCACTGTCCGGCCAGAGCGTGCGGGTAAGCCTGTGGGACGCGCAGGCCGAGGCGGCGATGGGCCATATCGAACTGGCGCGTTGGGCCGAACGGATCCTGATCGCGCCGGCCAGCGCCGATCTGCTGGCGCGGCTGGCGCATGGCATGGCCGATGACCTGCTGACCACGCTGTGCCTGGCCAGCGCCGCGCCGTTGTACCTGGCGCCGGCGATGAACCAGCAGATGTGGGCACATCCGGCGGTGCAGGCGAATATCGACACGCTGCGCCGGCGCGGCGCGCAACTGCTCGGGCCGGCCGTGGGCGATCAGGCCTGCGGCGATGTCGGCAGCGGCCGCATGCTGGAGCCGCACGAACTGCGCGATGCGCTGCGGGCCTCGTTCGGCAGCGGCGCAATGAGCGGATTGAACGTGCTGGTCAGCGCCGGGCCGACCTATGAGGACATCGACCCGGTGCGCTTCATCGGCAACCGCAGTTCCGGCCAGATGGGTTTTGCGGTGGCCGCCGCTGCTGCACAGGCCGGCGCCACGGTGACCCTGATTGCCGGGCCGGTGAGCTTGGCTACACCGGCGGGTGTGGTGCAACGCGTCGATGTGCGCAGCGCGGCGCAGATGCATGCGGCGGTGCTGGCCGCTGCCGCGCAGGCGGACATCTACATCGGTGCGGCGGCTGTCGGCGATTACCGCCCATTGGAGCTGTCCGCGCACAAGCTGAAAAAGCGCGACGGCGCGAGTCTGACCCTGCAGCTCAGCGAGAATCCGGACATCCTGGCCAGCTTGTCGGCGCAAACCGCGCACCCGTTCCTAGTCGGATTCGCTGCGGAGACGCATGATGTAGCGAGCTATGCGCAGGGCAAGCTGCGACACAAGGGGCTGGACATGATTGCGGCCAATCAGGTGGGAGGCGGCCTCGGCTTCGAGGCAGCTGACAATGCGTTGACGTTGTACTGGGCCGATGGCGCGGTCGAGTTGCCGCGGACGGCCAAACCGGAGCTGGCGCGACAGTTGATCGCCCAAGTCGCCGAACGCTATCGGGCGACGCGCCGATGAGTGATCGACAGCTCCTCGACGTCGAACTGAAAATTCTCGACCCGCGCCTCGGCGACAGTATCCCGCTACCGCAAGCCGCCACATCCGGCAGTGCCGGCATGGATCTGCGTGCCGCGCTGGAGCAGCCGCTGACGCTGGGTCCGGGCGAAAGTGCGCTGGTGCCCAGCGGCATCGCGATCCATATCGGTGATCCTGGCTGGTGCGCGCTGATCGTGCCGCGCTCGGGGCTGGGCCACAAGCACGGCCTGGTGATGGGCAACCTGGTCGGAGTGATCGACGCCGACTACCAGGGCCCGCTGATGATTTCATGCTGGAATCGCGGCACGCAGTCGTACACCATCGCGGTGGGCGACCGAATCGCGCAGTTGCTGCTGGTGCCAGTGGCGCAGGCACGATTGAACGTGGTCACCGATTTTGCGCCGAGCGAACGCGGTATCGGCGGCTTTGGCTCGACCGGTATCCAATGAACAGGCGGGTTGGGCCGAGCCGAATCGGGCCAGTCCAGAAGTACAGCCGCGGGGGGCGGGAGATGGCGTTGAACATCGCGAGAGAACGGCTGCGCAACCTGCAGGTCGATTGGCAGCACCTGTTGCCGCTGGCTGGCGGCACCGTGCTGGTGCTGCTGGGGCTGTTCTGTGCATGGCAGACCTGGCTGATTGCCGATGAAGGGAGTGCCATCGAGCGGGTGCATGCCGCCCAGGATCAGGCCGTGCAGGCGATGGCCGATGAGGTCGCCACCCAACGCGGCAAGATCGAAAAAGTGCTGGCTGGGCTGGATCCGGCAACCTTGATGAGCGCTCCGGCGCAATCCGCGGCTGCTCTGCGCCAGCAGCTACCGCAGGCAAGGAAACTGGAGCTGTACAGCGGTGATCTGAATGAGGTGCTGAAGGCCAATTACCGCGAGTTCGGTTATGCCAAGGCAGCCCAGTTGATGGCCGCACAGAGCGCAGAAGGCGTACCGCTGGCGCAGAGTGTTTCCTACGGCACTGGTGATCGCCGGCTGAGCCTGGTGATCCCGCTCGGGCCGCCACAGCAAGCACAGGCGTGGGTCTGGGTCGAGCTGCCGTTTGCACCGTTGCGGCAACGTTTCGATGCGATCTCGCCGGCCGATGGCCGGTTGGATCTGCGCCAGGGTGATGAGCGCGGCAACGTGCAGCTGTTTTCACACGGCTCCGCCTCGGCCGAAGCCGAGGTGACCAGCAAGCCAGTCGCCGGCAGCGTCTTCAGCGTCGGTGCCGGCCTGCCCGGCGCCTTCATCGCGCTGCCGCGCTCGTGGCTGCTGAGCGGATTGCTGAGCTTGTTGGGTCTGGCCGGTGGCGGGTACCTGTTGTCGTTGCGCCTGCGTTCGCGCGAGCTCGCGCCGGTAGAAGCCGAGGATGTCGAGCTGCCGCCCAGAATCGAGAAAGCCCCTGCCCCAGTCGTCAGGTCGGCAGCACCGCCATCACCGCCCGCCGCGGCGATCGTCCCAGCCATCAATGTGGATCCGAACATCTTCCGCGCGTATGACGTGCGTGGCGTGGTCGGCCAGAGTTTGAACAAGCAGGTGGCACACGCGCTCGGCCAGTCGATCGGCACGCTGATGAACGAGAAGGGCCTGCGCGACATCGTGGTCGGTCGCGATGGGCGTCTATCCGGACCGGAGCTGGCCGGCGCGCTGGCCGATGGCCTGCGCGAGGCTGGCATCGACGTGATCGACATCGGTGCGGTGCCCACGCCGGTGGTCTACTACGCGGCCTATCGTTTCAACACGGGCTGCGGGGTGGCGGTGACCGGCAGCCACAATCCGCCGGACTACAACGGCTTCAAGATCGTGGTTGGCGGTGAGACCTTGTCCGAAGGCGCGATCCAGGACTTGTACCAGCGCATCGCCAGCGGCGCGCTGGACAGCGATGGTCGGGGCAGCCTGCGCCAGGTCGACGTGGCGCCCGACTACATCGAGAAAATCGTCTCCGATGTGCTCGCCGAGCGCCATCTGAAGATCGTCGTCGATTGCGGCAACGGCATTCCGGGCGCGATCGCGCCGCATGTGCTGGAAGGCGTCGGCTGCGAGGTGATTCCGCTGTACTGCGATGTCGACGGCACCTTCCCGAACCATCACCCGGATCCCTCCGACCCGCACAATCTGGAAGATCTTATCCTGTCAGTGAAGCGGACCGGCGCCGATCTTGGCATCGCGTTCGATGGCGACGGCGATCGCCTTGGCGTGGTCACCAAGGATGGCGAGATCATCTATCCGGATCGCCTGCTGATGCTGTTCGCGCGCGACGTGCTGTCGCGCCAGCCCGGCGCCACCATCATCTATGACGTCAAGTGCACCAGCCATCTGAAGGGTCAGATTCTCGACGCCGGCGGCAGCCCGCTGATGTGGCGCACCGGCCATTCGCTGATCAAAGCGAAGATGCGCGAGACCGGCGCTGAGCTGGCCGGCGAGATGAGCGGGCACTTCTTCTTCAAGGAGCGCTGGTACGGTTTTGACGACGGCATCTACGCTGCTGCGCGATTGCTGGAGATCCTTGCCGGTGACCTGCAGGGGCGTAGCCCGGAAGAGATCTTCGCCACGTTGCCGAAAAGCGTTTCCACGCCCGAACTGAAGGTCGAGCTGGCCGAGGGCGAGCACTATCGCTTCATGGACAAGCTGCGCCAGCAGGCCAGCTTCGACGCCGCCACCCTGATCACCATCGACGGACTGCGCGCGGACTGGTCGGACGGCTGGGGCCTGGTGCGCGCGTCCAACACGACGCCAGTATTGGTACTGCGTTTCGAGGCGGACGATGCGGTCGCGCTGAAGCGCATCCAGCAGGTCTTCCGCAAGCAGCTGCTTGCGGTGGATTTCAAGCTGAAGCTGCCTTTTTAGAGCCGCAGGCCTCGACGAATACCTTTTCCCCCGCGCGGAGAAGGTACCTGCAGGGCGGATGAGGGGCTCACGTTGCCGCCAATGCCCCTTTCCGGAAACGGGCATTGGCGGCAGCCGAATGATGGCGCGCCGAGCCGACAATCGGCTCTAGCCCGTAGGCTTTTCCTGCACCGCCTTGAGTTCGCGATAGCGCGCCAGCTGTCTGACCTGCTGTTGCACGGTCTTTGCGCGCTCGGCTTGCAGACGTTGCAGGGTGTTGCGTTGTTCGGTGACGACGCCACGCTGCTGGGCGATGCTGTCGGCCAGAAGTTTCGGCACCGGCTGCTTGGCGCTCTCCATGTCGGCGGCGCGGCCGAGCAGATCAGTCAGCGCTTTTTCCTGGCTGCGCAGGTTGATCTGGGTGGTGTGGATCTGCTGATCGATGGTGTCCAGCGACTGCTGCAGCGAGATTTTGTACGACTCCTCGTCCGGATAAGCCGCCAGCATCTGTGTTTCGGCGTTGGCGATTTCCTGCGCCGCACGCTGCTTGGCCGCCTGCTGGTCGGCCAGCTTGTTGGCAGCGGCGCGTTCTTCGGCGTTCAACTGGCGCGGTACGTGTTGCACCACCATGCCATGGTCGTTGACCAGGTCGTAGCCGTACTTCATCGCTTCGGTGGTCAGGCTGTCGCTGAAATGCATCAGGCCCTGCCCGTCGTACCATTTGTAGCGGATGTTGCCAGTGTTCTGGGCGTGCGCGGGCAGGCTCGCGATCAGCACGACAGCAGCAAAAACAAGTAGTGACTTGCGCATGGATTCTCCCTTGTTTCCCAGTATAGCTGTCGCCATCGCGCTGCCTAGCTCCGCGCCAGCGGCAACGGTCGCCATTGTGATCGGGTTCGTGGAGTTTATGGGGTCGCGGATGAACTCAGCGCTGAACCCCGTAGCGCTCCCGATAGGCCAGCAGGCGGGCATGCTCGGCGGCCAGCTCGGGTTGTTCGCCGGCATACGCCAGCACGTCGTCGAGGGCGGTGATCGCAATCACCGGAATGCCGTAGTCGGCCGCCACTTCCTGCGCGGCGGAGCGCTCGCCCTGGCCGCGCTCCTGCCGATCCAGCGCGATCAGCACGCCGGCTGGCGTCGCGCCGTGCGCGCGGATCAGCGCCAGCGACTCGCGCACTGCGGTGCCGGCGGTCATCACGTCATCGACGATCAGCACGCGACCCTGCAGCGGTGCGCCGACCAGCACGCCGCCCTCGCCGTGATCCTTCGCCTCTTTGCGGTTGTACGCCCACGGCAGGTCGCGCTGATGCTGCTCGGCCAACGCGATCGCAGTCGCCGCGGCCAGTGCAATGCCCTTGTAGGCCGGGCCGAACAGCATGTCGATTTCAATACCGGAGTTCACCACGGCGGCGGCGTAGGCACGGCCGAGCTGGGCGAGCGCGGCGCCCGAATCGATCCGCCCCATGTTGAAGAAGTACGGGCTTTGCCGGCCGGATTTCAGGGTGAACTCGCCGAAACGAAGCACCTCTCGCTGCAGGGTGAGGTCGATGAAATCGCGTTGGTAATCGTGCATGGGTGATCTCGCGGCAGGGTCGTCTAGGGCTGGCCGCGCCACATCAGATGTCGCGGCCCGGAACGGCCGCCATGGTACAGCTCGCCGCTGTCCACGAAGCGGGCGTGGCGGTACAGCGCCAGCGTGCCGGCGTTGTCGCAGTTCACTGTAAACATCAGCCGGCACACCGGAGAGGCGTTCGGCGAGGTCGACGATAGAGTAATGGCTGGCGATTCGTGCATGGTTGCTATGATGCGCCATTGCTTCAGGAGTCCATATGCGCATCATCAGCTTGAACGCCAACGGCATCCGTTCGGCCGCGACCAAGGGTGTGTTCGACTGGCTGCGTACGCAAAATGCGGACGTGGTCTGCCTGCAAGAAACCAAGGCGCAGGAAGATCAGCTGAGCGATCCGATGTTCCGTCCGGACGGCCATCACTGCTTCTACCGCGATGCGACGAGCAAGAAGGGTTACAGCGGGGTAGCGATCTACGCCAAGCGCGAGCCCGACCAGGTGCTGACCGAGCTGGGCTGGGACGAGTTCGACAACGAAGGCCGTTACATCGAGGCGCGGTTCGGCAATCTCTCGGTGGTGTCGCTGTACTTCCCGTCCGGCACCTCAGGCGAAGAGCGCCAGCAGTTCAAGTTCAAGGCGATGGAGTGGATCACGCCGATCTTCGACACGTGGCTGAAGA
Source organism: Rhodanobacter sp. (assembly GCA_035566635.1). GTDB lineage: Bacteria > Pseudomonadota > Gammaproteobacteria > Xanthomonadales > Rhodanobacteraceae > Rhodanobacter. The sequence continues at coordinate 6,418 of DATMQY010000006.1, read as the reverse complement.
GCGGCCGCGACTACGTGATCTGCGGCGACTGGAACATCGTGCACACCAAGAACGACATCAAGAACTGGAGCTCGAACCAGAAAAATTCCGGCTGCCTGCCGGAGGAACGCGCGTGGCTGGACCTGCTGTTTCAGCAGCGCGGCTGGGTCGACAGTTTCCGTGCGATCAAGCCCGAGGCGGTCGAATACACCTGGTGGTCGAACCGTGGTCAGGCGCGCGCGAACAATGTCGGATGGCGCATCGACTACCAGGTCTGCACGCCGTCACTGCGCGAACGCCTGCGTGATTGCTCGATCTACCGCGAACAGCGCTTCTCCGACCATGCGCCGTACACGGTGGATTATGCCGACTGAGCCCAGCGTTACGGTGCTGCGTAAGCCGTCGGTGTGGCGTGCGTTTTCGCAACCGGCGGCGTGGACGATGTGTCTGCTCGGCTTCTCTTCCGGCCTGCCGTTTCTGCTAGTCGCGGGAACCTTGGCATTCTGGCTCAAGGAAAACGGCATCGTGCTGAAGGACATCACGATGATTGCCAGTGCAGGCATGACGTATGCCCTGAAGTTTGTTTGGGCTCCCCTGCTGGATCACTGGCGCCTGCCGGTGTTCGCGAGGTTGGGGCAACGCCGCGGCTGGCTGCTGTTTGCCCAGTTGGGCGTGCTTGCGGGATTGCTGGCGATGGCGGTGCTGACGCCGCATCAATTGGCGCCTTTCGTGGCAGCGACGCTGTTTGTCGCTTTCATGGGCGCCACCCAGGACATTGCTATCGATGCCTACCGTATCGAGATCGCACCGATGTCGGCACAAGGCGCCTTGGTCGCCACTTATTCACTGGGTTATCGCCTCGGCCTGCTCGCTGCCGGCGCACTGGCGCTGATTCTGGCCGATCACATGGCATGGACCACGGTCTATGCACTGATGGCCGCCCTGATGGTGGTACCGGTCATCACCACTTTGGTGATGTATGAGCCGGAGGTGCGCCGCAGGCTGCCCTCGTCGTGGCGCGAGGCGATGCGCGACAGTGTGATCGATCCCTTCACTGACTTCTTTCGCCGTTACCGCTGGACCATCGCAGCCCTCATCGTGTTGTTCATCCTGCTGTTCAAGATTCCCGAGCAGGCGATCGTCGGTGGCGTCATGAGCCCGTTCTATCGCGATATGGGTTTTTCCAAGACGGAAATCGGTGCGGTTACCAAGATTTACGGCGTCTGGATCGGCATCGCTGGCGCGTTCGTGGGCGGTGCCGCGGTGGCGCGATGGGGGGTGTGGCGAATCCTCGGCATAGCCATCGTGCTGGAAAGCTGCAGCAACCTGCTGTACTTGCTGCTGCTCGGCCACCACGGCAATTTGATGATGCTGGGTGTGGCTATTTCCGGACAGAACTTCGCCGAAGGCCTGCTGGGGCCGCCGACGGTGGCGTTCCTGTCGTCGCTGGTCAACAAGCAGCACACTGCAACTCAGTACGCGCTGTTGAGTTCGCTGGTCAACCTGCCTGGCAAGGTGCTCGGTTTCTTTGCCGGCGGTATTGTGGCGGCGACCGGTTATGGCGAATATTTCGTCATCACGGTGATGTCGATCCTGCCCGCCATGGTGCTGTTCGCGTATCTGTCGCCACGTTTTCGCGCTCTCGAACGTGCGCGCGCGGCGGTGGAGGCGGCTTAACCCATTGCGTCGGGTAAGCGGCAGACGTCATACCGGCGTGGCGGCGTTCACAGTGGAACTGCCAAATCAGCCACGAAATCGCAGTTGCGGCTGCCTGGCTTCGCCGTGGCTGTGCAAACATTCGATCGCATAGGGGCATGTGCAACACGGAGTGACGCTTATGCCGGACATGATCTTGCAGCACGTCGACAACCTGCTGGTCGAGCGCATCAAGGCGCTGGCGAGGGATCGGCAGTGGTCGATCAATGACGTGCTTCTGAACGCCTTGCGCAATGGCTTGGGCATGTCGCCCGCGCAGCAGCTCAGCGAAACCTTGCGCGAGCCGCAGACGGAACTCGATGGCCACTGGGAAGCGGTGGAACAAGGCGTGTTCCAGGAGGCATTGCGTGCCTTGGCGCAGACACGCCCGACCCAGCTGGCACCGGAGAGTATCCGCTACGGAGCTGCGGCGAGCGGCGCGGAATAAATCGCACCCAGCACCCGTGGTCCGCGTGCACCGGTTACTGCCGGCAGGTTGCCGGGCAGGCCGAGCAGGCGCTGTCGCGCCAGCCAGGCAAACGCGGTGGCTTCGAGAAAATCCGGATCGATGCCGTGCCGGGCGGTACTGCCCAGCATGCGTGGCGCCAGCAGTTCGTCCAGTCGCCGCATCAGCGCACCGTTGTGCACACCGCCACCGCAAGCCAGCACCTCTTCCGCGTCCGGCGCGTGCTGCATGATCGCGCTGGCGACGCTGCGCGCGGTGAGTTCCAGCAAGGTGGCCTGTACGTCGGCCGGGCTCAATGCCGCCAGTGGCGCATGTGTGGCCAGCCAATCCAGGTGGAAATGTTCGCGGCCCGTACTCTTCGGTGGCGGCTGCGCAAAATAGTGGTCGGCCAGCATGGCATCCAGCAGCTCAGGATCGATACGGCCACTCGCCGCAAACGTGCCGTCGCGGTCAAACGGTTCGCCACGATGACGCAGGCACCAGGCATCGAGCAGGCCGTTGGCCGGGCCGGTGTCGAAACCGCGCACGCTGCCGTCGGCGCCCAGCACGGTGATATTGGCAATGCCGCCGAGATTGAGCACCACCCGCGCATGTCCCGGTCGGGCCAGCAGCATCGCGTGCAATGCCGGCAGCAGCGGTGCACCCTGCCCGCCGGCGGCGAGGTCAGCACGTCGAAAATCCGCCACCACGTCGATGCGGCAGCGTTCGGCAATCGTTGTCGGATCGCCCAGTTGTAGCGTGAACGGGTATTCACCGGTGGGACGATGGCGCACGGTCTGACCGTGCGATCCGATCGCCCGAACAGCCGTTGCCGGGATGTCGCTGTGCTCGAGCAGATGCAGGGCGGCGTCGGCAAAGTGCTGGCCGATTTCGACGTCCAGCCGTCCAAACGCATCCAGGTCCAACGCGGTTTCGCCTTGCGCCAATGCCAGCATGCGTTCGCGCAGGGCGGACGGCCACGGATGAGCATGCGTGGCCTGAATCTGCGGCGTGCCGCGATTGAAGCTGACCAGCACGGCATCGATGCTGTCCGCGCTGGTGCCGGAGATCAGCCCGATATAAAGCGCCGCGAAGTCATTCACGCTTGCGTGGCGCTCAGTTGTCGTTGTTGGCAGGGGCGTTCGTGCGGGCCAGCTTGATGCGGGCATCCAGCTCGGTCAGCCGTGCCAGCTGGGGCTTCACTGTCTGCGCCTTGAAGCGTGCCATCTGGGTGGCCGGCAATGGTTCGGGTTGCGGTAGCGTCACGGTCTGCGGATTGCGCTGCGCGCCGTTGACACGGAATTCGTAATGCAGATGCGGGCCGGTAGCCAGGCCGGTCATCCCCACAAAGCCGATCACCTGACCCTGGCTGACATGCTGGCCGAGACGCTCATTGGCGAATCGGGACATATGACCATAGGCAGTGCTGATCGTACTGTTGTGCTGGACGATCACGAAGTTGCCGTAACCGTTCATCCAGCCCTTGAACTTGATCACACCATCACCGGCGGCATGGATCGGCGTGCCGGTGGGTGCGGCATAGTCGACACCCTTGTGCGCCCGCATGCGACCGAGGATCGGGTGCATGCGCGCTGCGCTGAAGGTCGAGGAGATGCGGGTGAAGTCGACCGGGATGCGCAGGAACGATTTCTGGATCGGCCGGCCATCCTCGCTGAACCAGCCGTAGTCGCCATCGGCCTTCTTGAAGCGATAGGCGGTGTAGCGGGTACCCTGGTTGATGAATTCGGCGGCAATGATGTTGCCTTCGCCATAGCGCACGCCGTCGCGGTAGACGTCGTCGTAGATCACCGTGAAGCTGTCGCCGATGCGAAGATCCTGCACGAAATCGACGTCGTACTTGAACAGATCGGCCAACTTGCCGACCATCGCCGCGTCCATGCCGGCCTGGTCGCCAGCGGCATACAGACTACTGCGGATAACACCATGAGCCACCTGCTCACGCGTGTCCATGTCGCGTTGCTGGACCGACACGACTGGCTGCGCGCCGTCGAGACGGATGATCGCGCGACTGGCCTGATCCTCATCGAAGCGGAAGCCCCTGAGGCTGCCGTCACTGCCCAGCAGGAAATCGAATTCCTGGCCGGGACGGATGTTGTGCAACGCGGACTTGGTATTGCCGGCCGCATCCATCACTTTCTGCAGATCGGTCATGCCGAGGCCGCGGGCGTTGAAGATGTCCGACAGGGTCTGGCCCGGTTGCACCCGCACCACCTGCCAATCGTCCACGGTGGCAGCCGTCGTGTTGACCGGGGCGACTTTCGGCAGCGCCAGCGGCAACAGCGAATGCACCTCAGGTGTCGGCGCGGGACGCATCGCGCTGGCCCAGGCTGGCATGATGAAGCCGGACAACAAGGTGATCAGCAGCGCGGTGCCGGCGAGTACGTGACGTTCGCGATGCCAGTGGATCGGTTCGATTTCGCCCGAGCGATTGAACGACCAATGCGAGCAGCGCTCGTAGAAATGGGAGTGGCGACGTTGTGCCTTGCGGCAGATCGCCTGCTTGCGGGCATGCCGCGCCCCCTGCTTTTCTTCAGCCATGCTGTGAGCGCTCTGCGGTACAAAGTAACGAACTGCGCGTACCATAACGGTCATGTGTAAATGGCGTCAACGCCTTTTCCATCAAGGGTTTGCACGACATTCCTGGTTAACACACAATTAACGCAGACAGCGGCCGGTTTCCGGCCGCTGTCTGCCTACGGTCATTTGAGAGGAATACATGAGTGAGCTTGAGCAGGCGCTGGCCACGATTGCGCGTGGCGCCGACGAAATCATCAAGCGGGAGGATCTGGCCGAACGCCTGAAAAGCGGCCGCTCGTTGCGGATCAAGGCCGGCTTCGACCCGACCGCACCGGACCTGCATCTGGGCCACACCGTGCTGCTGAACAAGATGCGCCAGTTCCAGGATCTGGGTCACCAGGTAATTTTCCTGATCGGCGACTTCACCGGCATGATTGGCGACCCGACCGGCAAGAACGTCACTCGCAAGCCACTCACCCGCGAGGATGTACTGGCCAACGCCGAGACGTATGCCGAGCAGGTCTACAAGGTACTCGACCGCGAGAAGACCGAGCTGCGCTTCAATTCCGAGTGGTTCGGCCAGATGTCGGCGGCCGACATGATCAAGCTGGCCGCCCAGCACACCGTGGCGCGGATGCTTGAGCGCGACGACTTCACCAAGCGCTATGCGGCGCAGCAGCCGATCGCGATCCACGAGTTCCTGTATCCGCTTGTGCAAGGTTACGACTCGGTCGCGCTGAAAGCGGATGTCGAACTCGGTGGCACCGACCAGAAGTTCAACTTGCTGATGGGTCGCGCGCTGCAGGAACACCACGGCCAGACAGCGCAGATCGTGCTGACCATGCCGTTGCTGGAAGGCCTGGACGGCGTCAACAAGATGTCCAAATCGCTGGGCAATTACATCGGCATCAACGAGCCGGCGATCGATATCGTCACCAAGACCATGAAGATCGGCGATGAGCTGATGTGGCGCTGGTTCGAGCTGCTCAGTTTCGAGGTGTCGCTGGACGAGTTGGTTCGGATGAAGAACGACATTGCCAGCGGTGTGCTCAATCCGCGTGATGCCAAGTTGCGTCTCGCGCGCGAGCTGACTACCCGCTTCCACGGTGCGGCCGCGGCCGAGCTGGCGATAGCCGGCTGGCACGCGGTAGTGCGTGGCGAAGGTGATACCTCGCTGTTGCCGCAAGCCGACATCGCGGTGCCAGCCGAAGGCATGCGCCTCGCCGCCTTGCTCACCGCGGCTGGGCTGACCGCGAGCAACTCCGAAGCCAGTCGCAAATTGAAGGAGCGTGCTGTCCGCCTCGACGCCGAAGTCGTCGAGGACGCGCAGCGCGTTTTCACGGCAGGTTTCGAAGGCGTGCTGCAGGTGGGCAAGCGCAACTTCGCGCGAGTAAAGCTTGTGCAGGCTTGATCGAGGTGCCGCTCGGCCTGGATTTGATGGCCGCGAACGGCACTTCAAAAAAGAAAATTTCGCGTGAGGTCAGCCGCTTGCGGCACATCCGAAAAATTGACCTCAAGAAACGCTTGCTAAAAAAAGCACAGATCGTATTATTCGCGGCCCGCAGTCGCCCAGACGTCGCCAGACGGACCGCCGGGACCTCGAAAAAAAGCTTCAACGAGGGTGTTGACGGTCACTAAAAGCGATGTAGAATGGGCGGCTCACCTAGGACGAAACGTCTTGGGACGCAAACCGGAAACGGGGCGCAAGCGAACGATCTTTGACAGTGTGCGCAGGTGAATTGTGTGGACGTCTTGTGTTGA